>CAVUJM010000044.1:0-4846 GCA_963741795.1 uncultured Chloroflexia bacterium | reverse complement strand
CTCAGCAATGAGATCGGCCGCTCCGGCGTTGAGGTAGACGGCGCGCACCGCATGCCCGATCATCTCGCGCTGCTTGCGCAAGGGCGTGGCATCCTGGTGATAGTCGCTCCCCCCGATCGTCCCCCGGCCACGGATGTCGATGAAGAATGTGGCGAGATCGAGGTAGCGGCTCTCCCCGGTGACGCGGTAGAGCTCGATCAGGGCCATCTCGATCTCGGGGTGACCGTCCGTTTCCTCCCGCTTGCCGGGGCCGAACACGCCGTCAATGTGGTCGGCGAAGCGGATCGCGACGTCGAGCAGCGTGCGCTCGCCGGTCGCGCGGTGATGGGCGACGGCGGCCTGGATCAGGTGCCCCGCGAGATACAGCTCGTGCTTCTCGCGAAGGTTCGTCCAGCGCTCGTCAGATCGCTCGCCCGAGAAGTACGTATTGACGTAGCCATCCTCTCGCTGCGCGGCGGCGATCAACTCCACGACGCGGTCGATCATGTCGCGGATCGGCGCGGCACTGTCGTCACTGCGCCCGACGATCGCCCAGCACGCCCCTTCGAGCCACTTGTAGAGGTCGGAATCGTTGTAATACCGCCCCTCGAAAGCGTCATCCCGGCGACCGGCGGCGCGCTCGAGGTTGCGCAGGTGTCCGGCCTGCTCCATCGCCGCGAACTGGGTGGGGATGGATTCGCGGACGTTGGTGAACATGCGTGCGGCCAGGACGCCGTCGTGCAACGTCACGTTCGCGACCGGGACCGGTCCGTGGGCCGCATAGGGGCTGGCGGAGGTATCGACGACGACCGTCGACGAGCGATGGCTTGTGGTCTCAGAGGACATGGCGCAACACCTTCTCTCAAGGGCGCGGCGGCACCTCCGCCCACCCGGGACTCGTTTGTATACATCCTACCGCGAATACCTCTCTGCCGGATGGCGGTCGCGTTCGTTCGCCGGGGCATGTTTGCTGCTATTCCGTGGCATCCGCGACGGGTTCACATGCCCGTCTCTCCGTGTGGGAGGGGTCTCAACGATGTCGAACGAGGGGGCGAGCATTGAGCTCGACCAGAATATGCCGGTCCAGGAACGCGCCTGGCGCTTCGAGCGTGTCGCCTGGGGCGTCCTCACGCTGCTTGTGCTGCTCGCGCTCCTCGGGTTGTTCGGCTCCGGGCCGCTCAGCTCGACCACCGCCACCGCGCCGGATAACGGCATCGCCGCCGCCTACGAGCGATTTGTCCGCCACGATGGCACTACCTCGGTAGAGCTGACCGTCGCGCCCGGGCAGGCGTCCGACGGCGAGGTGGAAGTCTGGATCGCCGCGTCGTACCTCGACGACATGGAGGTGGAACAGATCGCGCCGCAGCCGGACGAGGTCCGCAGCGATGGTGATCGCCAGGTCTACGTCTTCCTCGTCGACGACCCCGCCGCCGAGACGACGGTCACCTTCCAGCTTCGCCCCGACGCGATGGGCCGTATCGCTGGCGATGTCGGCATCGTCGACGGCCCATCCGTCACCATCAGCCACCTCTCGTTCCCGTAACCACGACGCTTCGCGAGGAGAAACTTCGAGATGGACGCCGTCCTGCGTGCCCTGGCGATCTATGGCTTCCTGATGGTGATCTTCCGCGTGACGGGCAAGCGCTCGCTCAGCCAGATCACCACCTTCGACTTCGTGTTGTTGCTCATCATCAGTGAGGCAACCCAGCAGGCGATGTTGGGTGACGACTTCTCGCTCACCACCGCCCTGATCGTCATCACCACGTTCGTGCTCATCGACATCGGCTTCAGCCTGCTCCAGCGCTACGTTCCCGCGCTTGGGCCGCTCCTGGAAGACGTACCGCTGATCCTGGTCGATAATGGCCGCGTCGTGCAGCGCCACCTCGACAAGTCGCGCATCAGCAAAGAGGACATCCTCGAGGCGGCGCGCGAGAAGCAGGGGCTGGAGCGCATGGAGCAGGTGAAGTACGCCGTGCTCGAGCGCACCGGCTCGATCTCGATCATCCCGCGCGAGTAGTAACCGGAGAACGCCCATGACGACCCCGTCCGATCTCGCCGCAAAGCTCACCCTCCCCACATACCCGCGCTCGGCCGCCTACGACGCCCAATGGCAGGTTGACACCATGATGGGCCCGAACGTCCTCTGGCTAACCGAGGCGCTGACGCGGTCGATGGCGCTGGAGCCCGGTATGCGCGTGCTGGATCTCGGCTGCGGGATGGCGACGAGCTCGATCTTCCTCGCCAAGGAATTCGGCGTGCAAGTCTGGGCGACGGATCTCTGGATCGGCGCGACGGAGAACCTCGAGCGGATCCGCGCGGCCGGCGTGGACGACCGGGTGTTCCCGATCCATGCCGAGGCGCATGCCCTCCCTTTCGCGGATGGCTTCTTCGACGCTATCGTCAGCGTCGACGCCTACCAGTACTTCGGGACGGATGACCAGTACGGCCCCGCCGTGCGTCGCCTGCTCACACCCGGCGGCGAATTCGGCATCGTCGTGCCGGGGCTGGTCGAGGAGATCGACGTCATCCCGCCGCACCTGGAACCGTACTGGGAGCCGGACTTCTGGGCGTTCCACAGCGCCGCCTGGTGGCGACGGCATCTCGAGCGCACCGGCCCCTTCGATGTCCGGCACGCGGCCCTGATCCCGAACGCCATCGCCGACTGGCTGCACTGGGAGCGCGCCGTCGCGGAGGTCGGCTATCCGCCGCACTTCCCGCACAGTGACAAGGACATCCCCTTCCTCGAGGACGATATGGGCAAAACCCTCGCCCTCGTCGAGGTCGTCGCCCGTAAGCCCGCATGAGGCGGACCGACGAGCGCACACCCCTCTCCCGGGAAACCCTCGGCTGGTTACTGGGATTTGCCGGCGTGTTGGCCTTTAGCTTCACGCTACCCTTCACGCGCATCGCCTCGCCCGCGCTCGGCGGTCTCTTCACGGGCATTGGACGAGCGCTGCTGGCGGCGATCCTCGCGCTCGCCATCGTGATCATCCGACGCGATCTCCCGCCGGCGCGGGAGCACTGGCGCCCGCTGGCGATCGTCGCGCTGGGCACGATTTTCGGGTTCGGACCGCTCGTCTCGCTCGCCATGGCCTTTGTGCCGGCGGTCCATGGCATCGTGGTGGTCGGGCTCCTACCTGCGGCGACCGCGATCATGGCCGTCCTGCGCGCCGGTGAACGCCCCGGACTGCCGTTCTGGCTGGCGTGTGGGGCGGGCGTGGTCTCGGTGTTGATCTTCGCGGTCGTGCAGGGTGCCGGGCGGCTTCAACCCGCCGATGGGCTACTGCTGGCCGCCGTCCTCCTCGCCGCGCTCGGCTATGCGGAAGGCGGCCGACTGACCCGGCAAATACCCGGCTGGCGGGTGATCTGCTGGGCGCTCATCCTCTCGCTGCCACTGATCGTGGTCCTCAGCGCCGTGGTGATCACTATCGATGGGATGCCGGCAGGGAATGCAGGCGCCTGGTGGAGTTTCCTCTACCTGGGCAGTGTCTCGATGCTGTTGGGATTCTTTCCGTGGTACTCCGGGCTCGCGCTGGGTGGCGTTGCTCGTGTCGGCCAGATCCAGCTCGTGCAGCCGGTGCTGAGCTTGCTGTGGGCGTGGATGATCCTCGGGGAGGGAATCTCGATCGGCACGGCGCTGGCCTCCGTGCTGGTCATCGCCAGTGCAGCCCTCACGCGGCTGACGCGCACGCGCGCTCCCTCGTAGCCGACCTGCTTGACATGCGGTTCCGGCTCGCATAGATTGTACGTACAGTCGGGGACGGCTGGCTGGGTCACACGATCCACCTTTATGGCGCGAACGGGCGTCTGAGCTCCGCGCCGTGATGACACAGGGAGGCCCATCGGTCGCGCAGCCGATGGGCCTCCCTGTTGCTGTTTCACTCAATGGACGATGCTAATCGGCCGGCGTCGCCTCCACGCCGATCTGGGTCAGGAACGACAGGTTGTCGTAGTAGAGGGTCTCCCGCACGATCAGGCCGTCACGCACCTCCATCACGCTGACACCGCGCAGCGTTACCGCCTGCCCGCTCCCCGCCGGGGCGTTCGGGTACTGGCCGGAATACGTGCCGGTGTAGGTCCACTCCCAGATCACGATGTCGCCGCTGGTGGCGACGTTCCCGGCCGTAACCGTCAGGTCCGGCAGGCCGCCGACGTTATCGTTTACCCAGCCGGCGATCTCCTCGCGCCCGGTGAACGTCGCCCCGCCCTCGACCGCCTGCGTCACCACCGCACCCTCCGCGTACAGCGCGGCAACCGCCTCGCCGTCATGCGCGCTGAGCGCGTCCACGTAGGTCGCTACGAAATCCATTCCTGACTCCTCCCTCGCCGGCACCGGCGTCGACTCATGCGACGCATCCACGCTGCCGATCGGCACCATTCCAAGCATCGTGAACATCACGACACGCACCGTCATCCGCACGGTGCGTCCCCGCTCGCGCATCGCACCCTCCGATCGCCATTATGACCTGTTGTCGATTGGGCCCCTGTGTCGCGGCATTGTAGAACGACCCCGTAATGGGCGCCATGCCCCGCAGAGGCCGAAACCCGGTATCATGACCGGGATGTCCGCGCCGCCTCCACCTGGCGGCGCGTCAGGTTTCGTTCGCTCCGCTCGGGGACACGCATGCAGACTTCCGCGCCGCACGCGCATGGCATTCGCCTGCCGTTGGCTTTTCTCGCCATCACCGTCGTCCTCGTCGGGCTCACCTTCCGCGCGCCGCTGCTCGCGGTCTCCCCTCTCCTCGAAACGATCAGCGCCGACACCGGCATCTCCGCCGCGACCGCCGGCCTGCTCACGACCATCCCGGTGATCTGCTTCGGCGGCGTCTCGCTCGCCTCCCCCGTGCTCGCCCGCCGCTTCGGGATG
>CAVUJM010000043.1:0-171056 GCA_963741795.1 uncultured Chloroflexia bacterium | reverse complement strand
CTGTCCTCGCCGAGGGTGCCAACCGGCCAACCGCGAACTGACGCCTCCGCTCCCCGACCGCGTGCTCCATGGCACGTCCCCTGCTCGGCAGGGGATATCGTGACCCGTTTCTCCTAACGGAACGGGCATGAAAGGAGTTGTCATGACGAAGCACACGAATGACGAGGACCTCAAGAAACGCAAGCAGACCGTGGACACTGGCCTGCCGGTCGGGGAGCCACAAGACCCCGCACCAGAGGAAAGCGAGTTCCTCCCCAACACCGGCGCCTCAACGCCGAACCCGCCCCAGCGCAACCCGCAAGACACGATGGACGAGGCGCGAGACGGGTTCATGAATCGGTACCCCAGCAGCGAGGATGGCCACGAGACCCGAGGCCCGATTTGAGAGGAGACCACCGCACCATGGACCGGAAGAACCTGGAAGCCGGCAAGAAGGCCGCCGAGGAACTGGCCCCGGACCCCGTAGAGCACACGCCCGAAGGCGCCGGTGATCTCCGAAGAGGAGGCGCAGGTCGTCGAGAGCCCGGAGGGATCCGAACCGTCTCCCGCACCGGAGGAGACCCCGCCGAACGACGTGCGGCGGCACGCCGGACAGGACGACGAGCCAGACGGCATTCGGATCACGCCCGAGTAGCGCGCCAGCACACAACCCGCGCATCAGAGAGACAGGAGCACCAGGCGGTGCTCCTGTTTTCGTGACCGGAACCCGTGATCGTGGGCGGCCGTTATCCAGGGATAGATCCCCTGTCGCGTGACTCCTGCTGGAAGGACGCCCCATGCCGTTTCACCTCTTGCGTGTTCTCCTCCTCATCGCCCTGGCAGCACCAGCGATGGTCTCCGCGCAAACACCCACTGCCTCGCGCGTGACGGAGGTGCACGCGTTCGCCGTGGACGGCGACCCGATCGCGCTGTCACCGGACGGCGCATGGATCGCCGGGATCGGACCGGACCGGGAATCGCTGTGCGTCTGGGACACGGAGACATTCACGCCGACCTGTGACGGGGAGCGGCTCGCCATCGTCCCGCACACCATCACCTGGGCGCCGGACAGCTCGGCGGTGGCGTTCTCGGAGGATACCCCGCGTCTCTTCGTCGACAGCGACATCTATGTCTTCGAGGTGGAGACCGGCACGCTGGTGAATCTCACCGACGACGGTGACGCTGAGCTGGACATCATCGGCGGCAACCCTCAACCGGTGGATGTCGATCTCGCGCCCGCCTGGTCGCCGGATAGCCAGCGTCTCGTCTTCGCGCGGACGGTCTTCGGCGGTGATGTCGAGGATCCCGGCACGGTGCTGATGACGATCCCGCGCGCCGGTGGCGTGCCGGAGGAGATCCTGACGCTCGCCCCGCCCTACCCGATCGAGATCTTCACGACCATGGCCTGGCAGGACGACGACGCGATCCTCTTCTCCATCTGGAAGGCCGACGAATCCGACGGCCAGAATGGCGTCTGGCGCACCTCGACCGAGGGCGGCATCGAGCCGGTGACCCCCGGCACCGAAACCGACGATATCCTCTTCCCGATCATCGTTGACACGAGCCCTGACGGCACACACCTCTCGATCGTGGCGCTCGCCCACTTTTACTCCGGTGACATGGACAAAGCCTTCTGGCTGAGCGATACGGACGGCTCCGGCCCCATGCTCCTCACCGAGGCACTCGACCTCCCCGAGGGCACCACCGTGGTCACCGCGCCGGGCTTCTCGCCGGACGGATCGGAGATCGCCTTCGTCACCCGCTCGGAGGGCACGTTCTCCCTGACGATCGCCTCGCTGGAAACCGGGGAGGCCACGACGATCGGGACAATCGACTCACCCATCTCCCCGATGATGGACTTCGTCGCCGTGGACTGGGCCGATAACGGGACGATCTTTGTCGGCACGCCAAATGGCGGCACCCTGTTCACGATCGGGTCCTGATCCCTCGCACGCATTCTGCGACGCCTCCTGTATCGGGATCTGCCCCAACCACATGCAGGAGGCCCACCATGCCCGTCTTGCGTTCCGCGCTCATCGTCCTGCTCGCAGCGCTCATCGCACTCCCCGTCTCCGCCGCCCAACCGTCCATGGAGGCGACGTCGATCGAGATCGACGGCTTCCCGCTGGCGATCTCGCCGGACGGGACTCGCCTCGCCGGTGTCGACGCCGATGGCGCACGGTTCTGCGTGTGGGACCGGGCCACCGGCGAGGCTCCCTGCGACGGCGACCTCCCGGCGCCGGTGGAGGCCCGCTCGGTCACCTGGGCGCCGGACGGCTCGGCGGTCGCCTTCTCGCTCGGGTCGTCCAACCGCCTGGTGGATAGCGACATCTATCTCTTCGACGTCGCGAGCGGCATGCTGCGCAACCTCACGGACGACAGCGGCGCGGACAGCGTGAGCTTCCTTGTCCCGCAGGTGACGCCAGTCGCGATCGACGTCTTCCCCGCCTGGTCGCCGGACGGGACGTCGCTGCTGTTCGCGCGGACGATGTGGGGCGATGCCGGCGCGCCGGGCGTCACGCTGATGACGATCCCCCGCGAGGGTGGCGAGCCGAAGACCCTTCGCGGCGCTGGACGACGTTGCGCCGCTTGCCGTCGCCGGCCCGATGGCACTGGCGCGAGGACGGCAGCGTCCTGCTCACGACGCGCCATCCCGACCCGGCCGACACCGTCCAACGCGATCCGCCTGATCGATGCGAATGGCGACGTCAGCACGCTGGTCGATGGCTCGGCGAGCGGCGCGATCCCCGATCCGGTGCTCGCGAGCATTTCAGACGACGGTGCGGTGGCCTCCGTATGGTCCCGGCTGGATTTCAACGAGGGCCTCTGGGCAGCGGATACACCGGTCTTTTTCCGGCTCGATATAGCGTCGGGCGCCCTCACGCCGTGGACGGATGTGCCTGGGGTAGGTCTCCCTGACGGCGCGCGCCTGCTGGCCCCACCGGTCATCGGGCCGGACGGCGCGGTCGCGTTCCTGTGGCGCGTGAAGGGCGGCGAGATGGGCATCTCGGTGCTGGACGCCTCCGGCGCGTTCAACACGGTCTCGTCCGTCACCTACACGCCTTCCGGCGGCACGTCGCGCAACGTGAACGGCCTGACGCCAACGCTGCAGTGGGCGGGCGACGGATCGCTCCTCCTGCTCTTGCCGACCGGCGGCGCGATCATCCCGCTGACGTCGGCCGAGGCTACGCCCGCCGGGTAGGAGCATGGCATGCCCCGTGCGCCGGAGAACGGCGTGCGGCATTCCGCACCACACGGAGGTACGGACCATGGATATGTTCAAGAACAAGGCCAACGACCTGATGAACTCGGGTGTCGCCGACCAGCTGAAGGACATCGATTTCCCGGCCAGCAAGGACGAGGTGCTGCGCCAGCTGGAGCAAAAGGGCGTGCCCGGCCCGGTGATCGACAAGGTGCGCAACGTCGACACCAGCCGCTTCGAGAACTTCGAGGATCTCCGGGCAAAGGTCGGGCTCTAGGGAGCGTATCAGGGTGGTTGATAGGTAGTCCCGGGCCCTGTGCCCGGGACCGGCACCGAAGGTGCTGCTTTGGCGTCCATATCGCCCTTCGGGCGATGTCTCGCCCACCGGGGGCGAGACGACATGACTGTCAACCACCCTGCAGATGGCTATAGTCGCGGCAGGCAAGATCCGGATAGCACGTATGAGAGGAGGACCGTCCGAGCGGTCCTCCTCTCATCGTTCAGGGCGTTTCCGGCTCCGCTACCACCACGTGACGTACCGGCGCGAGCCGGCGCAGGATCGGGATCACCGGCGCGAAGACCAGCGCCGATGCCACAAGCGCGGCCCGCACCGAGACGCGATTGCCGATCGCCCCCAGTGGCGGACCACCGGCGATCTGGCCGACCGCGTTGAGCTGGCCCTCCATCGAGAGCACGGTCGCGCGCACGCCGGGCTCCAGGTGCCGGTTCATCCACGCGGCCTGCACCGGGCCTGCGATCGTCGCCGCGGCGCTCCGCGTCCACAGGAGCGGCAGGGCGATCCAGGTGACCGGGGCGAGCGCGAACCCGATCGTCGCAACCACGCTGACCGCCGCCGTTGCCATCAGCATGCGCACCGGCGTCCCGGACTCCAGCGATTCCGGATGCAGCCTCCGCGCCAGCTCCGATGCGCCAAGACCGACCATCGTGCCAGCGAGGTTGATCGCGCCGAACCAGAGCGCGACATTGCCTAGCCCGAACGATGACGGGCGATCGAGGTTTTCCAGGATATGCACGGTCCAGAGACGGTCGAACGCCTCGCTGGAGAGCCCGATGAAGAGGCTGACGGCGAACACCCGCCCCACAACGGGTCGCCGGCGCGCCAGGCCCAGCCCCTCGCGGAACGTCGTGGTGAGGTCGGAGAGGTGGCCCTGTTCGCTGCGGCCCAGCGGCGTGAAGCCATGCTCCGGCATGACCACGGCGAGCGCGGTGCCGAGCAGCAGGAAGCCGATACCGCCGGCGAGGACGGGGACCTGCACGGACGACCACCCGAGCGCGACCGCCCCGCCGATGCCGATCATCGTCCCGAGGAGACCGACCTGCGTCCCGCGCAGGAAAACCGGCCCGACACGCTCATCGCCGACCTCGTCGGTGATCCAGGCTTCGACCGCCCCGCTGAGGAACGTCGCGCCAATGCCCCAGAAGACCTGGCAGAGGAGCACGGCCGTGAACGTGGGTATCGACCCTTCGATGATGAAGCCGATACCGATGAGAAAGAGACCGAGAAGGATCGACAGCCGCCGGCTGTAGCGATCCGCGACGACCCCGGTCGGGATCTCGAACAGGAAGCAGACCGTCTCCAGCAGCGTCCCGACGAGGACAAGCTGCATCGGGCTGAGGCCGACGATCGTCGCCTGGTAGACGAGATTGAGGGTAAAGACGAGCGTGAAGAGGACGTCCGACCCGCCGCGCAAGAGCAGGTAGGCCGGGACAGGCGCAGCGGGCCGTCTCAGCCGCCGCAGGAACATCGTGAACATACAGATCACATCTCCGTTGCGTCAGGAACGCAGCACAAGAACCACCTGCCGGCAAGCCCGGTCAGGCGAAGGGTGTGCGGTGTGCAACGGATACGGGCGCGTTCGGGGGAGTTAGCGGTTCCCCGCTCGCGCGATCCGGAGCACAGGGGATGTGATGACTGACATGATCTGATGCTCCTCGGGACATGTATCCCGGTGATACGGGGTCGGACATCATCATCCTGACGATGTCGGCCTGTGCTGTCAACGTCGCGAAGCCGGGATTCGTTGCGATCCCGTAGTCGCGCCCTCGCGCTGGCGCCGAAAACTGACGCGGGTTTGTGACGGTACCGCGCTCCCTGTTGCGACATCGTCACGCTCTTCCCGCCAGAATGGCATCGGGTCCTTACCGCGCCCCCACGCCACCATGCTCCCGGAAGGAGCGACCCGATGCTCACGCGTTCACACCCTTCCCCGCACGCGCTTCCGCCCCGCTCACTCGGCGCCATCCTCCAGCGACTCTGGACGCATACCAGCACGCGGCTCGCCGCGGCAGCCGGCGCGGCGGTCACGACGGCACTGGTCGCGGCAGTGATCATGCCGCGTGGCCCGGTGACAACCGCGCAGGCGCTGCTCCTGATGACCCTCGGCATGCTGACCGGCGTCGCGGCCGGGTTCATCCTCCGCTCGCGGTGGGGCATGCTCCTCGCGCCCGCCGTTTTCGTCGTTGCCTACGAGCTGGGACGGGTCGGCGAGGTCGGGGCCACGGTCGACATGCCCAATCTGACCACCACCTTCGGCATCATCGCGTTCCTCGCCGGACGCGGGGTCACGTATACGCTCGCGCTCGGGCCGATGCTGCTCGGTGTGCTCTGGGGCAAGGCGATCGCCGAGCGGATCGCGGGCACGGTCACCCGACATCGCGGATCCGGCTTCGCCATCCGGCGCGGGTTCGCCGGCATGTCGACCATCGCCATGGTTGCCCTCGCGTTCTGGATCGCGATCCCGCCCAGCGTCCCGCCTGTACTTGGCGCGGACGGCCGGGAGGTGCCGGGCAGCGTCAGCGAGCTCGTGCGCGTCGAGATCGGCGGCAACGACCAGTGGATCGAGCTGCGCGGGGCGAACCCGGACAACCCGGTGCTGCTCTACATCAGCGGCGGGCCGGGGCAGAGCGACCTCGCCCTCTCCCGCGCGCTGCTCCAGCCGCTGGAGGCCGATTTCACGATCGCGCTCTGGGACCAGCGTGGCAACGGCCTCTCCTACGCATCGTTCGACCGCGAATCGATCACGCTCGACCGGGTCGTGACCGACGCCGTCGAAGTCACGAACTACCTGCGTGAGCGCTTCGATGAGGAGAAGATCTACGTGCTCGGCGAGTCGTGGGGGTCGACACTGGCCGTCCTCGCCGCGCAGCAGCATCCGGAGCTCTTCTATGCCGTCATCGGCAGCGGCCAGATGGTCAGCCAGCTCGAGACGGACCGGATCATCTACAACGACATGCTGGCGTGGGCCGACGAGCATGACGCCGACCTCGCGTCGCAACTCCGCGGGTTCGGTCCCCCGCCCTACGCGGACGTCTGGGCCTACGGCGTCGTGGTGGCGAACTACGGGCGGATCGAGAGCGACTATGACCCGCCACAGGCCGCGGTCGAGCGACTGGAGTCAGCGGACGTCGGCTTCTGGGGTGTGATGGGCAGCGAATACAGCCCCATCGACAAGACGAACCTCTTCCGTGGACTGGTCGACACGGGGGACGTGCTCTACCCGCAGCTGCAGGGCATCGACTTCCGGCAGGACGTTCCCGCCCTCGCCGTACCGATCTACGTCTTCGACGGCGAGCACGAGCTGCGCGGCCGGCGCGACCTGCTCTTCGAGTGGCTCGAAACGCTCCAGGCCCCGGCGGTCGAGGTCTACACGTTCGAGGATGGCGGGCACGCCGTGGCGCTGGAGCACGCCGACGACCTGCACCGCATCCTGCTCGACACCATCCTGCCGGCGACGTACCCGGGTGAGAACCCATAGAAAGGACACGACGATGTGGTGGAAAGACATGATGTGGGGCTTCTGGAACGGGATGACGGCTTGGTTCGTCCTGATCGCGCACGCGTTCGGGAAGTTGAAGGGTCGGCCGATCTTCGACGCGAAGCGACACAGCAACTGGTATGCGTTCGGCTTCCTGGTGGGCGCCGCCGCGCTCGCCGGGCGGAACCAGGCGAGGGGCACGCCGAAGCGATGATCGCGCAAGGCCGCCGGGCACTACGCATCAGCGGGATCCCGTCAACCGCGCTCTTCTTCGCCCTCGCCTACGTGATCTCATGGGGCGCCTGGATTCCCCTCGCGATGCTGGGCGAGACGGTGACACCCGGAGACGCCTGGCCGAGCCACGTCCCCGGGTTGACGGGGCCGATGCTCACGACCTGGCTGACGGAAGATCCGACGGGGCAACCGAGCATCATCGGCCCCGCCTGATGGCTCACCCCCCGGCTTCCTTGCCGCATTTGCCCTGCCGCTTCAGCCAGGCCCCGAAGGGTATGGCGGTGAGGCCGTGGATGGTCAGGGAGAGCACGATCACCAGCGTCACATAGGCGAATACGTCGGATCGCCCCATCTCGCGCTCGATCAGCAGCGCGTAGTACAGGGCGGATACGCCGACCGCCCCAAACCAACTGAGGAACAGTGTCTCGGCCCGGCTATGCAGCGGCGCGAACACCGGGCGCAGCGTCCAGACAACGACAACGCGGCGAAGGATCAACGCCGCGGCGAGCGCCAGCACGACAACCGGTCCGAGATCCGCCCACGCCTCCAAGGGCAGGGCCATCCCGAGCAGGATGAAGATCGGGATGATGAAGAACCGGCTGATGATCTCGCTTTCCCAATCCTGCGCGTCCTCGTCGTCCTGGGCAATTACCTGCCCGAACACCGCCGCGGCGATGAAGACGCCCAGGATGTCGTTCACGCCGACCAGAGAGAAAAGCCCGAGCAGGAAGAAGGACATGGCGAGAACGAGCCCGGAATAGGCGCTCTCCTCCATCAGTCCCCGCGCCGACACGAACCGGAACAGCTTCCCGACGGCGTACCCTGCGACACCGCCCAGGATGAGGGCGCCGATCACATCGTGGAGAAGCCCGGTCAGGAACCATGACCGCCAGGCGGTCGACGTCGGGGACGTGAGCAGCATGACCGGCAGCAGGACAAACAGGGACGCCAACCCGTCGTTCATGCCGCTCTCGGAGGAGATGTTGTACCGCACCCGCGGCGGAATCTGCTCTGTCGCCACCTTGCCGGTCACGATCGGCGTCGAGACTACCGGGTCGGTTGGGGTGATCGCGGCGCCAACCGCCAGCGCGACCAGGAACGGCGCGTCCACAAACGCCCAGATGATACCGCTTGCAATCGCCCACATGCCGATCATGCCAACCCCGATGATCGCCACGAGCCAGCGCAGGTTCTGCCGCCAATAGCTATGCGGCAGGCGGAGCGCCACACCAGTCAGGGAGACGGCCAGCGTGATCCGGGAGACCTCCTCCAACACCGCGTGCGGCGCGATACCGGCGCCTTCGAGCGAGACGAGATCCAGGACATGGGGTCCGATCAGGAGTCCAAAGAGCAGGGCCGCCAGCGGCGCCGGGATACTGACCCGCTGGAGACCCAGCGAGAAGGCGTCGAGCATCAGCACGGCACCGCCGAACAGGCACATCACCAGACTCAGGTACTCCACACATCCCCCCTCGGCGACCGGCGAGGATACTGGCCGCGCCTCGCACGGGTGCGGTTGCGCACGATCTGTTCCGGTGTGTACGGACGGCACGTCGAAGTAGTGGACGGCGGGGAGATCGTCCGGGGCCATCGGCGCCAGCATCGCCATCACCTGGACCGCACTGGGCCTGGCGTCCATTGGCTCGGTGACGGGTGCGCTGGTGGCGCGAAAACGTCGCGCATAACCCCGGATAGGCGCCGGGTACCGTTTCCCGCTACGCGGGATTCCGGTAGATGAGGGTCACGATACCCTTCGGGCAGCTCCGCGTCTCGGCGAGCGCGAGGGTCGTCTGTGGCAGGCCGTCCGGGAAGAGGCGTTGGCCCGCTGCCGACGACGATCGGGTGAACCATGAGGTGGTACTCGTCGATCAGCCCGGTCGGGAGCAGCGAATCGATCAGCTTGCCGCTGCCGTGGATGTAGAGGTGCTTGCCATCCTGCTTCTTCAACGCGCGCAGCTCATCGGCGACGTTCTCGCCGCGGATGATGTGCGAGTTGTTCCAGGTCGCATCGGACTCCTGCAGGGTGTCCGAGACCACGTACTTTGGCAGCCAGTTGAACAGGTCCGTGAAGAGGTCCTCGGTGTATCTCTCCGTCGGCTCCGGCTGGCCCGCCATATCGCGGCCGCGCTCTGGCCAGGCGGAGGCGAACCCCTGGTAGGTGGTCCGGCCGAGCAGGAGTCCTCCGGTCTCGCGGATCTCCTCGACCTTGAACGCGCCCGCCTCATCGTCGAAGAACGGGAAATGCCACTCGTGCGGCGACTCCATCACGCCATCCAGTGACAGGAATTCGGTAACGACGATCTTCCTCATGCTGACTCCCCTGTTTCGATTCGAGCGTCCTGAAGGCCGAAGCGCCGTGCGGACCGCTCCCTCGCCTTCGCCGCCTCGACCTCGCGATCACGTGGCGGCGCGACGGTCTCCAGCGACGCCAGCAGCCGCGCCGAGATCGCGGCGATCTCCTCGACCGCGTCCTCGAACGCCGCCACATTGGCCTGCGAGGGCTTTGTATAGCCACTGATCTTGCGGACGTACTGCAGGGCCGCCGCGCGGACCTCGTCGTCGGTCGCGGGCGGCGCGATGTTGTACAGCGTCCTGATATTCCGGCACATCGTTGAGCGAACTCCTTCCTGTTCGGGAACGATGATGAACGATATGTGCCGGGTCCGCTTCTCAATTCTTGCGGATCCTCCTCCGGCGGTTCAACCGGGCCCGAAAACCCCGCCCGTTGCGGGTGTTTTCAGCGTACACTTGCAGCTACAACATCCGCACGACCGCATCGGCAACTCTCCAAGATACGACGCCCCACCCTCCCCCTTCGCCACCGACGGCCTGGCCGGATCCATGAGAGGAGGCCGGACGCCATGGAAGACATCGGCCTCATCATCGACCTCGTGCTCACGCTCGGGATCGCGCTGATCGGCGGAATGATCGCGCGACGGCTCGGGATGCCGGTCCTGATTGGCTACATCCTCGCCGGGATCGCGCTCGGCCCGCAAACGCCGGGATTCGTCGCGGACGCGGAACGGGTCGAGCTGATGGCGAACCTCGGGGTGGCGTTCCTGATGTTCGCCCTCGGCGTGGAGTTCTCGCTCAACGAGCTCGCCGCCGTGCGGAGGGTCGCCCTGACGGCCGGCGCGCTCCAGATGCCCCTCTCGATCCTGCTCGGGTTCCTCGTCGGCCTCGGGCTTGGCTGGGAGATCCACGCCGCCGCCCTGCTCGGGCTGGCGTTCATGGCGTGTAGCTCGATCGTGGTCATCAAGGTCACGCTGAGCCGTGGCGAGGCGACCAGCCCGCACGCCCGCGCGGCGCTCGGACTCGGCATCCTGCAGGACATCAGCATGGTGCCCCTGCTTGCGCTGTTGCCGGTGCTGGAAGCGAACACCGACGGCCTGCTGATGACATTGGGACGATCGCTCTCCGTGGCGGCGATCGCGCTGGTGGCGGTAATCGTCATCGGCACGCGGCTGGTCCCGCGCATCTTCACGCTCGTCGCCCGCTACGGCACGCGGGAGCTCTTCCTGCTGACGATCATGGTCATCGCGCTGGGCACGGCCTACGCCGCCCACACGGCGGGGCTCTCGTTCGCGCTGGGCGCCTTCCTCGCCGGCCTCGTCGTCTCCGAATCGCACTTCGACGCGCATGTGCTGGCCGAGATCATCCCGCTGCGGGACGTCTTCTCGACGCTCTTCTTCGTCTCCCTGGGGATGCTCCTCGAGCCGCAGATCCTGATGGAGCACCCGTTCGAGATCGCGCATCGTCGTCCTCGTCCTGGTCGGCGGCAAGGCGATCATCTCCACCGCCGGATTCCTGCTCACCGATGTCGGCCCGGTCCTCGCCTCGAAAGCGGGCCTGCTGACGAGCCAAATCGGCGAGTTCAGCTTCCTGCTCGCCAGCATCGGCCTTGGTGCGGCGATCATCGACCGCGACCAGTACAGCTTCATCCTGACCATCGCGCTGGCCTCGATCCTCACCACGCCCCTCCTGCTCATGGCGCAGCCGGTCATCACCCCGCTGGTCGAGCGCATCCCGCCCCTGCATCGTGGCCAGCGCGCAGCGGCGGAGGCCGAGGATGTGTCGTACCAGGGCATTCGCAACCACGTCGTGATCTCGGGTCATGGCCGGGTTGGGCAGGCGCTGTCCGAGACGCTGATCCGCCGCAACCTGCCGTTCGTGGTGATCGACATGAACCCGGCGATCGTGATGGACCTGCAGGCGCAGGGGATCCCGGCGCTGTATGGCGACGGCACGACCGAGCCGGTCCTGAAGCGGGCCGGGATCCACAACGCCCGGATCCTGGCGATCACCGTGCCGAACACGATCGTGGCCGGGCGGGCGTCGCGGATCGCAAAGACCATGAACCCGAAGGTGGATATCGTGGTGCGCGCGGGCCGTGCCGGCGACCTCGGGCCCTTGAAGCGGGCGGGCGCCAACGAGGTGGTCCAGCCGGAGTTCGAGGCGGGGATGGAGTTCATGCAGCACGTCTTGCGCTACCAGGGACTTTCCCGCGAGGAGACCCAGCGCCTCGTCGACGGCCGCCGGCGCCGCTTCTACAAGGAACAGGAAGAGGAAGCGCTCGGGCTTGAGGAGGACGCGTAGCCAGGGCCGGCGCATCAGGCCGGATGCTGGCCCTGGACCTGCTCGCCCAGCCCCATCTCGTCGGCGATGCGGGCGGCCTCGCGCCGCGTGGTGACGCCCATCTTGTTGCGGATCGAGGTCACGTGCGTGCCGACCGTGCGCGGGCTGATGAAGAGCATGTCGCCGATCTCCCTGTCGGAACGCCGGCCCACAACGTAGCCAAGGATCTCGATCTCCCTCCGCGTCAGGCCATACTGGCGGATCAGTTGGCGGGCCGGGCTAGCCGGCTCGGGCGGCGCGGTGCTCGCGGCTTCGATGGCGACCCGCTCGGCGATGCGCCTGGCATCCAGAACAGCATCGTCGGCGTCCTGGCCGCGAACCTGCTCCTCCAAGGCCCGGGCGCTCGCCGGCCCGATGGCCTGCCTCGATGTTTTGATGGCCTCCTGCAGCAGCGGGTCGTCCGACTCCTGCACGGCTCCGGTCGTCTCGCGCAGGTGAGCCGCCAGGAGGATAAGCCGCATTGCGTCCTCATGCCGCCCGATCGCGGACGCGACGCACCCGATGCTCTCCAGCGCGGTCACCGTTCCGAGGGCCTGCCCCGTCCTCGCCATCAGCTCCAGGCTCTCGCCGAACCAGCTCGCGGCGGAGATGTGGTCCCCCGAGAGGAGCGCGACCCGCCCGAGCGTATAGAGCGCGACCGACTCCACACCGGTTTCCTCGATATCCCGGGCGAGATGCAGGCCGGCCTCGAGGTGCTCGCGAGCACGGTCCATCTCTCCCGCTTCGGTGAGGGCGCTCCCGAGGTTGATCCATGAGCGGGCAATAGCGGACGGATCCCGCATCTCCTGCGCGACCTGCAGGGCTCCCTCGTGCATGACAGCCGACCGCACCGCGTCGCCGCGCTGGAGCGCCACCGCTCCGAGATTCCCGCTCACCATCCCGACGGCCCGGGTATCGCCGATCTCCTTCGCGACCCCCAGGGCTCGCTCCCATGCTCGCTCAGCACCCGCCGAATCGCCCCGATAGTAGGCCACGGCGCCCAGGGCGTTGAACGTTACCGCCGTCTCGCGCCGGTCACCCCGGGGCCCGAGACGCTCCAGCGCCTCCTGGTGCAGGCGCTCGGCCTCATCGAGCTGGCCCTGCGTGCGCGCAACGATGCCGCGACCGTTGAGGCAGCGCGCAACCCCGGTATCGTCCCCGGCGGCCGCGAACAAGACCTGGCTACGGGTATAGAGGTCGGTCGCCTCTGGAAGCTCCATCAGGTTTTCGGCCAGCTCCCCGGCGGCATACAGCCCCGCGGCGCGATCGGCCGGTGGTGCATCGGTCGAGGTCGAGAGGGCTCGACCCAGCACTTCCCGCCCTTCACGCACCCGGCCCCGGGCGATCCAGAACCGCCACAGGGACGACGCGATTCGCAACCCAATGACGGGATCGTTGGACATCCCCCACGCCATGGCAGCGCGGAAATTGTCGAGCTCGGCGTCCAGCCGGTCCAGCCAGAGGGCCTGGTCGGTTCCGGTCAGGGCCGTCGCGGCGGCCACGGCGAGATCGCGACACCATGCCGCGTGGGCGGATTGCAGGGAGTGACGCTCGCCGGCCTCATCCAAGACCTCCAGCCCGAACGCCCGGATGGTCTCCAGCATCTGGAAGCGGCCTTCCGATCCGGGGATCGGCCGCACCAGATGCTGGTCAACGAGGCGCCGCATCGCCTCCATCGCGGTGACCTCCGGGATGTGCAGCACCTCGCTGACCGCCTCCAGCGTGAATCCGCCGACGAAGATGGCCATTTGGTGGAAATGCGCGCGGTCATCCGGGTCCAGCAAATCGTAAGACCAGCGAATGGTGTCACGCAGTGTCCGCTGGCGATCAGGGAGGTCGCGTGGGCCAGCCGTCAGTACATCCAGCCGGTGCTCCAGCAGACGCAGCAGGGTCGCGGGGGCAAACATCCGCACCTGGCTCGCGGCCAACTCGAGCGCCAGGGGCAAGCCATCCAGGCGGCGACAGATCTCCACGACCAGCGCGGTGTTGTCGGCGGTCAGCTCGAAATCGGGGACATGCCGCCGCGCCACCTGCAGGAAGAACGCGACCGCATCCGCATGCGCGACGGCGGCGAGGTCGGCATCCGGCCCAGGGAGCGCCAGGGGATGCAGCGTCAGCTCGTGCTCTCCCCGGATATTCAGCGTCGTGCGGGAGGTCGCCAGGATCGCCAGACCGGGGCACCGCTGCAGGAGCTCCGCCAATTCCGCGGCGACATCGGAAACCTGTTCGAGATTGTCGAGGACGAGCAAGACGCGGCGGGACCCGATCGCGGAGACGAGCACGTCGAGCGGCGTCGCGTGCTCATCGGGCGGGATCTCCAGCGCCCGCGCGATGGCCGGCAGCACGAGCGAGGGGTCGCGCATTTCGGCGACGGAGACGAACACCGCCCCATGCGGGAAGTGCGCGTTGATCGGTGCGGGCGATCGCGAGGGAGAAGCGCGTCTTGCCGACGCCACCCGGTCCGGTGATCGTCAGCAGGCGTGTCGCGGGATCGAGCAAGGTGGCGGTGGCGTGCCGCAGCTCCTCGACACGACCGACGAACGGCATCAAGGGCGTGGGGAGCGCGCGCGGAAAGGCGCGCAGCTCGCCAACCGGGGCAATGACCGGGCGGTTCGGCTGGGGTGCGGCGGATTCCTGCGTCGACATACGCGGGCGCCTCGTCTCTATCCTGGCAAACCGTCCAAAGCGTGGGTGAATGGCGCCCAGTATAGCGTCTCACCTGCATATTCCGATACGTTCCGCACATCGATGCCGCACCCGGAAGAGACCGGGCGCGGCATCGGCAATCAGCGGAGGATGGATAGGATGATGCGGCAGGATCACAGGCTCTCGAGCATGCCTGGATCGGGGATCGCGGTGCCGGAGTGCCCGACCGCTGGCCGCGCGGCGATGGGTTCCTCCGAGAGATAGCGGGCATACGTGCGCTCGCCCCCAGGCCTCCGGGACAGCCACAGGTAGTGGGCGATCATCATCGGCCCGAGCACGATCATCGTCGGGAAGGTCTCCGGCACGGCGTCCCACCGGGAGACCAGCAGGACGCTCGCAAGGGCACCGAGCGCGATGACCACCGCGACCATCCCGGCAGCTCGCCCGAACGCCTTGCGGATCACCAGCGGCCCGACGGCGGCCATCAGCAGGTCCCCCATGCCGATCCCCACCCACTGACCATTCCCGGACGGCCACACCACCATCGGCAGGAACGGGAACCCGGCGAGCCGCTCGATCATCCCGGTCGTGAGCGGGAAGACGCCGGTCGCGATCAGGTCGTAGCGGCGATGGCGCCGCGAAGATAGCCAGGTCGCGGGCTCGCAGTCCGCCTTCGCCCAGACATTGCTGACGCCGACCACCATGACGAGGATCACGGCATCGTTCAGCAGCAGGAACGCGGTTTCCCCTGTCCCTCGCCGGGCCAGCACCAGGTCACCGATCACGAGCCCGCCCGCGAAGCCCCATCTCGCCAGAACCGAGGGCATAACGGGCTCGGCGACAAACCAGAGGATCGAGAGGGACGTGAGCGCCAGCATTGTCACGACGAGCGTGCCAGGCAGCCAGAGGTAGAGAATCGGCAGCGCGACGACGAACATCAGCGTCATGGCGATGTCGCCCAGGTTCACCGTGCCGAGCGGCGGGCGGGTCATGGACCAGGTGCGGAAGTACCACCACGCCGCCGCGATGGCGACCATCCGCGAGCCACACCGACAGGATCTCGGTCATGGCCGTCCCTCCGTCACGAACGTGCCGCCCGATCGCTGGAAGACCGGTCTCCCGGAGGTCACATCGGAGCGGGAACGGGTGCCGGAGCTTGCCACTCTCCGTCACCAGACGCATCGCGGTGACCGGCACGCCATGCTGCTCGAGCGACGTTTCGACATGACGTCGCGTGTCGTTCGCCACCGAGCGCACGACCACATCGAGGCAACGCCCCCGTTCTTCCGCCCAGAAACCGAACCGCGCGGGAAGCGGCACTGCGTCGACATCTTCCAGCGCGGAGAGGACCTCGGCCGGGTAGGTCCAACCCGGTCATGCCGGACGGCGAGCGGCAGCTTCCCGAGCAGCGGGCTCGTCGCGGGGAGGTGCCGGTGCTCGCAGTCAAGCTCGTCGCCCACGGCACGCACGACGTCCTGCGTGTCATACCGCAGCAGGAGGGTGGTATCCCGATACGGCGCGAAGGGGGTGACCCCAGCGTGCCGGACTGACCTGGCTCGCAGGCCGCGCCGGTCGCCGGGTCGATCACCTCCACCAGGCCGTGGGATGGCTCGAAGTGCAGGTGCCCCTGGCTGCAGGGCATCCCGGCGAAGGGATACGTCTCCGTCATCGCGTAGCCGGTCTCGATCACGACTTGGTCACCAAACAGGTGGCGCGCCCGGCGCAGTAGGCCTCCGTGACCACCTCGCCCCCGACCGAGATCCGGCGCAGGCCAAAGTCACCGGGCCGGTAGCCCAGCAGCACCCCCTGCTCGACCAGCTCACCAAGGTAGCTGGGATAGGTGCAGAGGACGCTGCGCCTTCGGCGCCCGGCCGGTCAGCCGGAGCGGTTGCGCCAGGAGGGTCAGGGTCAGTTTTGGATCAATGATCCCGACCTGCTGAAGCAGGGCGCCGATGTGCTCGCAGGCCGCCGAGAGGCTGAGGTTCCCGAGAGACGCGCGGGAGCTCATCGCGTTGATCACGACGTCGTCCTGGCGAATCCGGTTGCCCATGAGGCTGCCGAGCGCGGAGAAACGGGTCATCATCCGCAGCTCGGTGGCCGAGAAGCTGACCTGGGTGGCCGCCCGGTGGTGCCCGTCGTCGTGCTGCGCAAGACCGGGCGGATATCGCGGTGAACGAAGGCGTCAGGATCGTCCCGCAGGCCTCTTCGGTGTCAGGGGCAGGCTCGCGATGTCGTCCCAGGTCAGGTTCGAGGGCGTGGGGGCGTCATCCCCGAACCAGCGGGCGTAGATAGGCCGTGCCGTCCGCCGAGCGCCGCGCCTGGTGCCGAAAGCGACGAAGCTGGATCTCGCGCCGGGTGGCGGCATCCAGCGTCGGCCCGTTGACGAGCTCCGCGCCGTCCGCGCCAACCTCACCGAACTCGCGCACGGTCTCCCGGGCGGCGGCGATGAGGCGATCGAGGGCCCAGCTCGGCACCGGGCGGCCCGTCATGAGCGAGAACGCCAGGCGGATCTGGGCGACTGAGGCGGCGAGCATGGGTCCTCCCTTCGACGCGCGACGTTCTCGTTCCGGCCATGAGCCAGTGCTACTGCGCCGGACCCCGAACGCAATGGCGGAGAGCGATGAGACCAGGTACCGGCCAAACGAGCGAGCCAACGTGAGTGTCTTCATGGGTGTCTCCTTTCGGGAGCTACTGTCCATCGACACCAAACGCCAGGGCGGCGAGCGCGGAGAGTATGTAACGACCGTATGAACGCACGAGGGTGAACGTGTTCATGGTTGCCTCCTGGAGGTGAACTACTGCGACATGAATCGCCGAACGCGATGGACGGCAATGCGATGCGAGGCCACGATAGCGGCCGAATGAGCGGGCCAACGTGAGTGTTTTCATGTGAATCTCCCTACATGAATCGCCGGACACCTGTGGCAAGCGCGCATGGAGACCAGGGCCTAGAGCAGGTAGCAGCCGTATGCGCGCACGAGGGTGAACGCGTTCGTTTCGGCTTCCCTCGGCCGATCTACTGCGACAGGATCCCGAAGGCGATGGACGACAGTGACGCGAGTACGTAGCGGCCGAATGTGCGCGCGAGCGTGAATGCCTGCATGAAAGGCCTCCTTTACTGTGGCTGGTTGCCGAACGCGATCGCGGTAAGGGATGTCAGGATGTAGCGGCAAAACGCGCGGGTGACGGTGAATGCATACACGACTGGCCTCCACGCGAAAGTGACGACCGATTTGATCTGGTAGCGCGCATACGAGCGAAGAGGATTTTGGGGTATGCATTGGACCGCTCCCTTCTGTCTCTCTATTGATGCAGAATGCCGAAAGCGACGGCAGGAAGTGATGCGAGCACGTAGCGGCTGACGGACCGATCGGGCGATGACAGTTACGGAATCCTCCTGTCCCTGCCTACTGCGGATCGATGCCAAACGCGATGGCCACGAGCGCTGACATGGCATAGCGGCCGTAGGCGCGGATCATGGTGAGTGCTTTCATGGTGATCTCCTGTCTCCTGCTATTGGGCATCCACCCCGAACGCCAGGGCGGCGAGCGCGGTGAGAACATAACGACCATAGGTGCGGACGAGTGCGAACGTTTTCACGGCTATCTCCTGTTCCCTCTGACGTTTGATCGTGAGGGACATCGCCCCTCCCGTAGAGACTTCGACCATTCGATGCCTCTGGAGACCAGTGTGCCGGCGGCTAACGCCCCCGGCATCCGTCAAAATGACGTAGCTTTGTCCTGCGCTCGCCACGTAGCCTGTGCAGTTCCCCGATAGACATGCCGACGCCCCGGGCCATCACCCGGAGCGTTGGCGGAAGGATTAGTGACCGAGTCTCGGCATGTGCGGGTGCGGCATGTGAATGCGCGGTTGCCTCGGCGCTGGAGCCGGCGCGACCGGAACGGCACCAGCGACCTCGCCACCTTCGACGCGCAGGTCCGGCAGCCACTGCAGCCAGCGCGGCAGGTACCAGTTCAGGTCACCGAGCAGCGCCATCGCCGACGGGACGAGGATCGACCGGACAACGGTCGCGTCCAGCAACACGGCGACACCGAGCCCGAAGCCCATCTGCTGCAGCATCACGAGCTGCCCCGAGGCGAACCCGCCGAAGACCGCGACCATGATCAGGGCCGCGCCGGTGATGATCTTCGCCGTCGAGTGGAGCCCGACCGCGACCGAATCGCGGTTGTGGTGCGTCATGTCGTAGTGCTCGCGGATGCGGCTGATCAGGAAGACGTGATAGTCCATGCTCAGGCCGAACAGCACCGTGAAGAGGAACAGCGGGAGCCAGACCTCGACCGTCTTCGTCTGCTGCAGGCCCAGCAGCCCGTTGCCGATCCCCTTCTGGAACACCAGCACGAGCAGCCCGTAAGCGGCCCCCACGGACAGCAGGTTCATCAGGATCGCCTTCGCGGCGACGACGACCGACCGGAACGCGATCAGCAGGAGCAGGAAGCTCATCGACAGCACGAACGTGAACACGATCGGCGTGTAGGTATCGACAAGCTCCGTGAAGTCGTAGTTGAACGCGGCCTCCCCGGTGACGTAGACCGTTGCGCCGGTGCCCGCGAACGCCTCCGGCACGACCTCCTCTCGCAGATGCCGGATCACGTCGTTGACCTGCGGGTCGTTCGGGGCGACGGAAAGGGTCGCCTCGGCGAGGGCGACGTCGCCGTTCTCGCTCCAGCGGAACCAGGTGGTCTCGTTCGCCGTCACGAAGGCCGGCGTAAGGCCGTCGTCGAGCGTCTGGAGCAACAGCGCCACGCGCAAGTTTCGGATACCGCTCTCGACCGCGTCGGGCTCGCCCGTGACGACGAACTGGACCGGGGAGAGCCGCCCGGCCGAGAAGTCCTCGACGAGGATGGCGTAGCCCTTGTGCGCGGCGCTCTCCTCCGGCGTCGACTCGTTGCCAGACGCGCCGATCGTGATGTCGAGGTACGGCACGGCGAGCGCCAGGAGCAGCCCGGCCGAGAGCACGACGCTCATGACCGGCCGCGCCATCACGACCTTCGTCAGCCGACCCCAGAAGCCCTGGTAGACGGTCGCCAGGTCGTGCGGATCATCGGCGGACGCGGCGGCCGGCGCGTAGTGCCGCTTGCGCGGCCAGTCGATGCGGTCGCCCAGCAGGCTGAGCATGGCCGGGACGAGGGTCAGCGTCATCGCGATCGAGACAAGCACCACGACGATCGCGCCGGTCGCCATCGCGCGGAAGATCGACACCGGGAGGATGAACATCCCGATCAGGGCGAGCACGACGGTGCCGCCGGAGAACGCCACGGCCTTGCTGGCCGAGCCACCCGTCGCGATGATCGCCTCCAACCGCTCCCGCCCGTGGCGACGCTCCTCGCGGTAGCGCTCGACCACGAAGAGCGTGTAGTCGATGCCGACGGCGAGGCCAATCATGGTGATCATGTTCGTGATGAAGAACGAGAAGGGCCAGACCTGGCTCAGCAGCGCGGTGATCCCGAACGAGATCATGATCGAGACCAGCGAGAGCAGGATCGGCAACCCGGCCGCAACCAGGGCGCCGAACACGATCACGAGGATGACAACAGCCGCGCCGATACCGACGGCCTCGCCGCGCACCATATCCTCCTCGCCCATCGTCATCAGCTCCTCGCCGCTGCTGATCATGCCGACGGAGAGCACCTCGAAGTCGCCGCCGGACAGCCCGTCCAGCGTCTCGCGGTAGAGGGGGGCGTTTTCAGCCGCCTCGTCTTGCGTCCCAGCCATCGTCAGGGGGAGAAGGAGCGTATCGCGGTCGGCGGAGACCAGGGTATTCGCCATCGCCTCCATCGACGGCTCGGATTTGAGCTCGTAGAAGCTCACGACAGATGCGGGGACGACCACCGTATCCATCCCGCGCAGGGTCGCCACGACCTCGTCGGCGAACGCCTGGAAGGCCGGATCATCGACGGTCAGGTTGCCGGAGCTGATGATCACCGTCTCGCTATTCGGCTCCTGGCGAACCAGCCCAGCCTCCTCGAGCGTCTTCAACCCCGCGTACGACTCCGGCTCGTTGACGAACTCGAAGTCGGTGGTGGTTTTCATACCGATCAGGACCATGATGCCGGCGGCGAGCGCGAACACGACGGCCCAGGCGAGAACGGTTCGCCAGGGGTGCCTCGCGCTGCCGCGCGTCAAACTCGTTGTGGAGAACATGTGGGACATGGCGTCCTCCCTCTCTCACGGCCAGTCGAAGGTATGCCGCTGTCGCACTGTGGCCGCGCCCCATGGTATTCGCACGCCCGTATCAACCACATAACAGGTCGCGAGAAGCGCGTCACAGTTCCGCGTCAAATGCGGCCCCACGACACAAAGCGGCCACCGTCATGCGCTGGATGACGGTGGCCGATGGAAGCCGAGACACGGCGGGCTGGAGGCGCCCCTAGTCGCCCGGGGCGGCTTCGGGCAGGAGAATCCCCTCCGCTGGCTCCCGGGGCGTCCCCTCGATCCGGAGATCCGGGAGCCAGGCCAGCCAGCGCGGCAGGTACCAGTTCCGGTCTCCGAGCAACACCATCGCCGCCGGGACGAGGATCGAGCGCACGATGGTGGCGTCGAGCAGGATCGCGACGCCGAGGCCGAAGCCCATCTGCTGCAGCATCACCAGCCGGCCGGCGGCGAAGCCGGCGAACACGGCGACCATGATCAGCGCCGCGCCGGTGATAATCCTGGCGGTGGAATGCAGCCCGACCGCGACGGATTCCCGGTTCCGCCCGGTCAGGTCGTAGTGCTCCCGGATGCGGCTGAGCAGGAAGACGTGGTAGTCCATGCTCAGGCCAAAGAGCACGCAGAACAGGAACAGCGGCAACCACGCCTCGATGGTCGGCGTGTGCTGGAAGCCGAGGAGATGGGTCCCGACGCCCTTCTGGAACACCAGCACCAGGAGGCCGTAGGCCGCCCCGACGGACAGCAGGTTCATGATGATCGCCTTGGCCGAGACGACCACGGAGCGGAAGGCGAGCAACAGGAGCAGGAAGCTCATGATGAGCACGAAACCGACGACGATCGGGGTATAGTCGGCCACCAGGGTGAAGAAGTCCTGATTGAAGGCGGTCTCGCCGGTGACGTAGACGGTCGCGCCCGTGCCGTCGAAGGCAGCCGGCACCACGTCATTCCGCAGATCGTCGATCAGGTCGAAGGCGCGGGTGTCGTTCTGCGCGATTGAGAACGGCACCTCCGCCAACCCGACCGTGCCCGCCTCGTTCCATCGCACCCACTCGCCCTCCGGCACCGGCAGGAACGCGGGCTGCTGGCCGTCACCAGTCGGGATGGTCACATCGGCCAGCGATGAGCGGAGTTTCTCGATGCCCGCCGTGGCGCTCTCGGGATCGCCAACGATCACGAACTGCACGGGGGAAAGGCGCCCCGCCGAGAAGTCCTCGTTCAGGATCTCGAAGCCGCGATGGGCGTCACTCGACACCGGAAGCGCTTCCGAGCCGGCGAACCCGGCCTTGATATCCCAGTAGGGGATCGAGAGCGCAACGAGAAGGACGACGGTGGATACGACGCTGATGACCGGCCGGGCCATGACCACGCGGGTGAGCCGTCCCCAGAACCCCTGATAAACATGCGCCACATCATGCACGTCATCTGGATTGCGGTTCAGCGCGATCTTCGAGTAATCCGGCTTCCGGGGCCAGTCGATGCGATCGCCAAGCAGGCTGAGGATCGCCGGGACGAGGGTCAGGGCCGCGATGACGGAGACGACGACGACGATGATCGCGCCGGTGGCCAGGGCGCGGAAGATGGACGTCGGGATGAGGAACATCCCGATCAGGGCGAGGACGACGGTGCCGCCGGAAAAGGCGACCGCCTTGCTCGCCGATCCGCCCATGACCCCGATGGCGTCGAGCTTTGCGCGTCCCTGGCGGCGTTCCTCGCGGTACCGCTCGACGACGAACAGGGCATAGTCGATGCCGACCGCGAGCCCGATCATCGTGATCATGTTCGTGATGAAGAACGACGGTTCCCAGATCTGGGAGATGATCGCGGTGATGCCGAACGAGACGGTGATCGACACGATCGCCAGCAGGATCGGCACACCGGCCGCCACCAGCGCACCCAGGACGACGACGAGGATGAGGAGGCCGGCGGCCACGCCGAAGCCCTCACCCTTGACGAGGTCTTCCTCCGCGATCACGTTGGATTCCTCGCCGGCGGTGATGAACCCGACCGGCAGGACCTCGAATCCATCGCTGGAGAAGCTCTTCAGTGTCTCCCGGTACGCGGCGGCATGCTCGATGGCATCGTCCTGCGTCCCAGCGAGCGTCAGCGGGATCAGCAGCGTCGACCTGTCCTCCGAGACCAGCCCCTGGGCCACGGCTTCGGTCTGCGGGTTCGCGGCCAGGTCATAGTAGTTCAGCACCGATTCGGGGACGACCACATTATCCATGGCGAGCACGGCGGCGATGATCTCAGTGGCCCGGGCCTGGAACGCCGGATCGTCCACGGACAGCGAATCGGACCGGAGGATCACCGTCTCCTCCGTGGGGTTGGCGTCGATGAGGCCCGCCTCCGAGAGGATGTCGAGACCCTTGCGGGATTCGGGCTGATTGACGAAATCAATGGACGACGTTGTCTTGATGCCGAGTCCGCCAATTAGCATGATGGCCAACACGAGCATCACGATCCAGGCGCCCACTGTCCGCCAGGGATGGTGGGCGCTGGATCGCGCCAGGGCAAAGGGTGACAGGAAACGAAGCATGGAAAACTCCCGGACACTGCCGCAAGGCACGGCGGCGCAGTCCCGGTATGTACCGGAGGCAACGCGACGACGCGCAGTTCTAACGTCTGGGACCCGTGAAAGCGACGCAGGTGGGGATGAATCCGGCGCCCGGAGAGGGCATTCCGCGTCGACAGCGCCTTCGACTTTAGCACTCCCGGACCGTTATGGATACCCCCTGGGTCTCTTGGAATCCGGAGTGCGGATGCCGGGGCACAGCAGGCCAGGAGACCGTGATACGCTCCGATCAACAGTGACAATCGACCTTCAAGAAAGGCCAATGCCATGCGACGCGCGCTCCGGGTCCTGCTGATCGCGACACTCCTCCTGCCGTCCGCCATGGACGGGGCCGCACAGGTCGGTGACGCCGCGTACTTCGAGTCCCTCGACGGCCTGCAGCGGGTCGTGGCGAGGTCGTGGGGAGCGCCGGCGCTCATGCCCAACATGGCCGGGAGTGCAACGCCCGCCGAGACGTCTTCCGCCACACCCGAGGCCGCGTCCGGCCCGGTGCTGCTCTCGATCTTCGTCCTCCTCTTCGACACGGACGCGCACGCCGCGGCCGGCTGGGAGCGCATCGACAGCGACCTGCAGAAGACCCGGGACCAGGACCGGAGCGCGCCGATGGCGGACGACCTGCCGCTGGACGGCGTCGGGGACCAGGCGCGCGGCTACATGGGCGAGCTGGGCGACAACGACCGGCGGATGACCTACACCTTCGCGACAGTCCAGGACGGCCCGTTCGTCTACTCCCTCACCGGCATGTTCCCCGGTGACGACGCGGCGAGCCTCACCCGCGCGTACGCCGAGGCGCTCGTCGGAACGCCAATGGACCGCATGGTGGAGCAGTACAGCCCGGACGGCACCTCGCGCGGCGGCATCTGGCGGAAGCTCAACGCCGTGCAGCCGGAGATGCCGGACGGCACCCTGATCAACGATCTGGATATCTGGCCGATACCGGAGGGAACGGCCGACGAGCCAGCGGCGATGTCGATGGACGATATCGCCTTCTTCCCGGGCGTCGGGAACGTGACCGGCATGACGTACCTGCCCTGACGGCGATCAGCCCGGTTCCGGCCCGTCCCGCATCGATGCCTGGATCGTCGAGACGGCGTCGGTCGAGGACGCCTCGCTGGTCATCTACGCGATCGCGGACGTGCTCGGCGCGCCGATCCTTACGCTCGAGAGCGAGAACAGCTTCGCCGGCAGCGGCGACGAGACCGAGGTGCTGGTCGCCAAGGAAGGCGTCGTGACGGACGACGCCATGCCGGAGGGCAACGCCTCGGTGGTCGTGCGGCAGGTCGGCACGACGATCTACGCGGCCGTCGTCTACGCGCCCAATGAGACGACGCGGCGGGTTGCGGACAACATCGTCTCGGCGATGATCGATGCACCGGAGGACGGGAACCCGCTTCCCGGAGGCGGGTGACGGCGTCCTGCGCGGGCTGATCCCGGCCGGATCCCTCCCCGCGACACCGTCTGCCACACCGGGCGCCAATGCCGAACCGGACATCACGGGATAGCCGCATGTCGCGCCGGAGCCGCTATCCTGTGGGCAGCATCCATGCAGTTTCATATGATCTCCGGACGCCCCTGGCGGCATCATGATGTATCGAGGGAAATCGGCATGACCAGGAAGATCGCGACCGCGCTTTTCTCGCTTCTCGCCATCATCGCCTTGCTCGCCACGTCCGCCATGGCGCAGGACACGTCGAAGCTGGCGGAGGAGCTACCAGGCGTGCAGGCCGGGTACATGCGGATGTACATGCCCGATCCGGAGGCGACGCCGGTCGCCGAGGTGATCGAGAACGGCACGACCACCCACACCGTAATGTTCATCGCCTACCGGTTCGACACGCCGGAGAACGCCGCGTCCGCGCTGGAGAACTACGCGGACGAGGGCATGAACCAGTTCTTCGAGGGCGACACGGAGCAGGAGGAGATCGCCGACCTCGGCGACAAGGCGATCCAGGTCTCCGGCACGACCCACGTCGGCGATGCGGACGACCCGACCGTCGCGCTGATGGTGCAGGAAGGCACCGATGTCTACATGGTGCTGGCGATGGGCGGCGACGAGACGTTGGCCTCCAGGGTGCAGGACGCGATGACCGCGATCATCGACGCGGAGGTCCCCGACAACGAGGTGCGGCTGGACCCGAACGGTGGCTCGACGGGCGGCGTGTTCGACGTCTTCGCCGCCGCCGAGGAGAGCGATCTGGTGGCGACGCTCGCCCCGGTCATGGATATGGACCTGATGGCAAGCCCGGACCAGGCGACGCCGGCCTCCTGAGCCGACATCGAAATCACGATCCTATGAAGGGCGGTGGAGCGATCTCCATCGTCCTTCGTTTTTTACGGAACCAACTCCGCGACTCCGGCGTTCTCCTATCCTGAAGGGTAGGAACCCTTCTGACGCCGGGACGAACCGGCATCGTCCAGATGCACCCTGGAGGGACAGTCTTGTTCAAACGTATTGCGTTGCTCTTGTCGTTGATCTTCACGCTCGGAATGGCGTCGAACGCCGGCGCCCAGAGCACGCCGACGCTCGACCCGAATGACGTTGCGGGCCTGGAGTCCGGCTACGCGCGCCTGTACATCGCCGATATCGAGGCGCTGATGGCGACCCCGGGCGCGATGGAGAGCATGTCGACGCCGGGCGCACTCGGCGACCTCGCGCTGTCCGGCATGGCCGCGGTGTTCACGTTCGAGGATGAGGGCGCGGCCGAGGACGCGTTCGGCACCTTCGGCGAGCAGTTCGCGCAGGGCTTCATGGAGGGCTCCGGCACGAACGCCGAGCCGACCGAGATCGACGACCTGGGCAACCAGGCGGTCGAGTACCTCGGCGAGACGGAAGTTGACGCGGAGACGACCTCGGCGACGTCGATCATCGTCGTGCAGGATGGCGAGCACATCTTCATCGCCATGATCCTTGGCGGCAGCGATGTCTCCGGCGCGACCCGCGACCTCGCGGAGTACCTGATCGACACCGACATCCCGGACAGCGAGGTCATGTTCAACGAGGACGGCACCTCCACGGGCGGCGTGTACGACATGCTCCCGAACGAGGACAACACCGACATCGTGCAGGGCATGGTCCCGTTCATGGACGCGGATTTCATGGCGGACGCGGCGCAATAGTCGCCCGACCCCGGTGAACGGTGGTGACGAGGCCTCGGGGCGCATGCCCCGGGGCCTCTTTCATGCCCGGACGATGGTCCCGGTATACTCGCGTGGACGGGTCGGCACGACCCTGCGTTCGCCTCTGCTTTGAAAGGATCCCGCCTCGTGCGTCGTTTCTTCCCCGCTGCCGCCCTGCTCCTCGCCGCGCTGATCGCACTGCTCGCCGCCCTCCCCGCCTCCGCGCAGACGCCGACGGCGAGCCCCGGCGCCACGCCAGAGGGCACCCCGGGAACGCTCCCAGGCCTGCGGTACGTCGCCTCGCGGCAATACGCGCCGGACCCGACGAAGCCGATCGATGCCTCCGACGAGGGCCTCTTCCTCCTGACGGCGCGCGTCTTCGCGTTCGACACCGAGGATCACGCGAACGCCGGCTGGGACGCGACGGTGAACAGCACGACGATCGAGTCGCAGATGCCGCCGTCGACCGAGAAGGTGCAATACGAGGAGATCGAGATCGAGGGGCTCGGCGACCGCGCCTGGGGCGTCACCATCGCCGCGGAGACGCCGCAGGGCGACACCGGCTACTTCCGCCTCGTCTACGTGCAGGACGGCGCGTACCTGTACACCCTCAACGCAATCGCGGGGTCGGCCGAGCCAACATTGATCACCGACGCCTTCGCCGAGGCGATGGTGGCGGCGGAGCCGGGTGACGGCGACCCGCAGTTCAACGCGGACGGCACGAGCACCGGCGGCGTCTGGGACCTGATGCCGCGTCCAAGGTGACGACACGGCCGGCGACCTCGTGGCCTTTGCCGACAGCGAGATCGACCTTCGCGGAGAGTAGCGCCGGGTAGCGGCGCACACGCGAAAGGGACACGAACGACATGATCGATACGGCCCTGCCCGTGACCGCCGGCGTTTTCCTCATTGCCTTTATGCTGCGGGACATCTTCCACACCCTGTTCCACCCCAGCTCGCAGGGACCGGTCAGCAGCCGAGGCATCAGGCTCCTGTGGCGCCTGTCCCGGCGTCTGACACGATCAGCGCCCGACCGCCTCTCGCTCGCGGGCCCGCTGTCGCTGCTGATGATCATCGGGATCTGGACGGCAGCGATCACGGTCGGCTGGGCGCTGATTATTTGGCCGTTCCTGCCGAAGGAATTCCTGCTCTCCACCGGGATGGTTCCGTCTGAGAACGATAGTTTGCTCGACGCGATCTACGTTTCGCTCGTGACGCTTGCAACACTCGGTTACGGTGAGATCACGCCACAGACGATCTGGCTTCGCATTGTCTCCCCGCTTGAGGCCCTGATCGGATTCTCGCTGATCACCGCGGCGATCTCGTGGATCCTGTCGGTGAACCCGGTCCTCTCGCGCCGGCGGAACCTGGCGCGCGAGGTTGCCCTGCTCCATCACGAGGGGCGATGGAAGGCGGCGCTGAACGACGACAGCAGCGGGACGATGCTGATCGGGGTCCTGCAGAGCCTGACCGAGCAGGTGCTCTCCGCGAGGAGCGACTACGAGTACACGCCGATCACCTACTACTTCCGGCAGACCGACCGGGACGCCGCGCCGGACGTCGCCTACCCACGCCTCGCGGTGATCGCCGAGCAGGCGGGCCTGCACCCCTCGGCCGCCGTGCGCGCGCCAGGCGGAGTTGCTGCGGGTCGCCCTGCATGACCTGATGCGGTACATCGGCACCACCTTCCTCGATATGCCCGACGCGCCTATCGAGGACATCTTCACGACATTCTCCAGCGATCAGCTGCGCGAGCGCCCGCCGGAAACCCACGAAGCCGCCGAGGTCCTGTCGTAGGGACGGCCTACCTCTTCCCGATCCCGAGGGCGTGGCGGCCGATGATGCCGATCGCGACGTCGTCCAGCGGCGGGTTGCCGAGCCCGGCGCGAACATCGCGGAAGTAGCGCTCCAGCGGATTCTTGCGCTGCAGGCCGACGGAGCCGACGACGCGCATCGCCTGGTCGGTGACCTCGATCGCGTTGTTGGTGACGATGACCTTCGCGGCGGCCATCTGCGCGCCGAGCTCGCCCCGGATCTCCGGGCGGTCCTCCCATTCCGCGACCGTGCCGTAGAGCGCCGAGCGGGCCTCCAGCAGCAGCATCTCGATACGGGCGATGCGGGCCTGGATGCTCTCCAGCTCGGCGATCGCCTTGCCGTTCAGCGCGGTCGGGCGGCGGTCCTTCGCGAAGGTGATGGCGAAGTTGCGGGCGGCGACGGCGACCCCGAGATAGGTCGCGGCGACGAGGATGCTCCACGGGCTGCCGTCCGGCTTGGCGCTATCCGGCAGCTTGTGGCTGGCGGGAATCTCGACATCCTCCAGCACCAGGTCGTGACTGCCGCTGGCGCTCATCGCCATGTTGTCCCACGTTTCGTCGATGCTGACGCCGGGCGTGTCCATCGGGACGAGGAACCAGCCGCGCTGGAGCTCGCCCTGCTCATCCTCGTAGGAGGCGGCAACCCCGGCGAAGGTCAGCTCCGGCGAGCCGGTGCTCCATGCCTTGCGGCCGGAGATGCGCCAACCGGATTCGGTGTGGACGGCGCGGGTGGCGTACTGCCCGCCGCGGGAGGGGCTGCCCATGCCGGCCTCGCTGGCGACCGTGTTGTAGAGCGCGCCATGATCCACGACGGCGCCGAGGAACATGGCCTTCAGCTCCGGGTCCCACTCCGGGTTGGCGGCGACGCTGGCGACGTGGTTCAGGTGCCAGGAGGCGACGAGCGCGACAGAGCCGTCGCCCCGGGCGAGGATCTCCTGCGCGAGCATGGCCTCCAGCGGCCCCGCGCCGCCGCCCCGGTACTCCTCCGGTGCGGTGAGGGCGAGGTAGGGGGTCTGGCGGATGGCCGCGAAGGTGTCGTGGGGGAAGGTACCGTCGCGGTCGTGGGCGGGTGCGTTGGCGGCGGCGATGGCCGAGAGATCTTCCGCGAGGGCCATGATCTCCGCCTGCCGGGCGGTGCGCGGGTAGCGAGGGCCGGGGACGGGCGGGAGGGTTGCGGCAGGCGTATCGGCGTGGATGGTCATGCTGGCTCCAGGAGTGGGTGTGCGGGGCACCACCGGCGGATTGTCCTGCTCCTGAACGTACCCGGGCGGGGCGCGCGGTGCAAGGCGATCACGATCATGCGCAAGTGCGTTTCCAACGCCAATAGCACGATGCAACTTGACAGTAAACAAGATGTTCTTAATTCACGGTATAGGGAAACTTGACCATTTTGCCCCCGGCGCACCGACCTCCGATTGATGGGTCGTCACGCGGTCGACCCTGAGAACGTGGTGGGCGGGGATACGTAATTTCTGCAGACGCGGGACGTAGGGTTACGTCATGAAATACGTCATTTGTCGTATGGAGTTCGCCCTCACCCGCCCCTATTGTTGAGACAGGCCACACACCGTGGGCCGGGGACCAACCAGACCAGCATCCAGACCTGTTCCATCTCGAGGGAGTCGCCTGTCCATGTCGCTGCACCGTTCATTCACCAACCGCCTCCTGAAGGGCGCCGGCACGCTCGCCAGTCTCCTGCTCACCGCCGTCGCCGTTGCCCTCGCGTTGGGCTCATCCACCGCCGCGCTCGCCAACGACCCTTCCCTGCGTCCGGATACCGCTCCGTCGGCCCTTCAGGACGACGCGACCCGCCAGGACTCTGACAGCGATGGCCTGACCGACGCCGAGGAAATCCGCACCTACCGCACGAACCCGCTCCATCCCGATTCCGACCGTGACGGCGTGTCCGACGGTGACGAGGTGATCGCGCATCGCAGCAACCCGCTCGGCGCCGATACGGACGGCGACGGCCTCCTCGACGGCGAGGAGCTGCGGTTCGGGACGGACATCCTGCACGCCGACACCGACGGCGACGGCCTGGACGACGGCGCGGAGATCGCGCTGGACGCCGATCCGTTCGCGGCCGACTCCGACAGCGACGGGATTGTCGACGGCACGGAGGTCCGCGAGCTGGGCAGCAGCCCGGTGGCGACGGACAGCGACGGCGACGGCCTGGACGATGGCGACGAGGTGGCGCGCTTCAACACGAACCCGGCGAAGGCCGACAACCTCGAGGTCTTCACCTACACCCCGGCCGGCACCGGCAATCGCGTGCCGACGACATCCGTCGCGAACGAGCGGCTGCAGCCGCTGCAGATCGCGGACGCGACAACGACGCGCGCGACGATGCGCATCCCGCTGATGCCGGCGCCATCGATGCCGGTGCTGCAGGTCCACGACTAGGGCGACGAGCCCCTCTTCCTACGACAAGACCCGCGCCCCAGCCTATTGGCGCGACCGACCATTCCACTCCTCATCCTTCTGAGAAGACCGGCCCAGGTGCAGGGCCGGTCTTCTCCGTTAAGACACATGTGGGAATAGAAACCCGGTCGGCTTCGCCGCGATCTCACCCTGATCCGCGTTCGACCCGGACCAGGAAATCGTCCAGCACCTGCATGTACCGTTCGGGCTCCTCCTCGAAAGCCATGTGGGCGCTGTGGTCGAAGAGGACCCACTCGGCGTTCGGGATGCCGTCGCGGACGGTCTGCGCGACGAGCGGCGTGGCCTCGTCGTACTGACCTGAGGTGACGAGGGTCGGGACGTCGATCTCGGGCAGGCGGTCGATGATGTCCCAGTCCTTGAGGGTCCCGGTGGCGTGGAACTCGCTCGGGCCGAACATGGTGTGGTAGACCTGCACGCCCATCTCGTCGAAGCTGCGCTGGACGTTCTCCGGCCATGGATCGAGCCGGCAGACATGGCGACGGTAGAAGGCCATCGTGGCCGCCTCATAGGCAGGGCTATCCGTCGTGCCGTCTTCCTCGTGGCGGGTCAAGGTGGCCTGGATGTCGGGGCGGAGATCCTGCCGGAGCCGGTTCGCCTCGGCGATCCACTGGGGGATACTGGCCGGCGAGCTGGCAAGGACGAGGCTGGCGAGCCCCTGTGGGTGCGTGAGCGCGTGCTCCATCGCGAGCATTCCGCCCCATGACGAGCCAAGCAGGTGGTACCTGTCCAGACTCCAGATGAGCGATGACGGTCCGCAGCTCGTCCAGAAAGAGATCGACCGTCCAGAGCGAGGGGTCGTCCGGCCGGTCGGAGCGGCCGCAGCCAAGCTGGTCGTAGAAGATCACGCGGCGACCGGTTTCGGCGATCCGGGCCAGCGATTCCATGTAGTCGTGCGGCGTGCCCGGGCCGCCATGCAGGCAGAGCAAGGGAAGCTTGCCGGGATCCTCGCCCTCCCCGACAACCCTGTACCAGGTCCTGAACTCGCGAAACGGAATGTATCCCTCGGTCACGCTGCCCCTCCTCCTGCACATGGCGACATTTGGAGTCATGATAACGTCGGTTTCCGGTTAGCCTTGGGGTATTGAATACTGCCGCCTCGGTTATCGACGCTGGGAGCACCTGCGGTGCCCCTGCGCGTCGATGGGCGGCGAGCCCTACGGGCCGACCGCCCCTACACCTGTCTCAAGGAGTCTTTGATGACACGACCACGGGCACGAGAGTTGGGCATCACACCGGGCGACCTTCCGACCGGCCCGCACAACGCGATCACGGATGTGCCCGGGGTGCGTGTCGGGCAGGTCACGCTGCACGAGGGCGAACGGTTCCATACCGGGGTGACGGCGATCGTGCCGGACGCGATCGCGACGCGAAAGGCGATCCCGGCCGGGCTGTTCGTCGGCAACGGGTACGGGAAGCTGGTCGGGGCGACGCAGATCGTCGGAGCTGGGCGAGATCGAGACGCCGATCGTGCTGACCGGGACGCTGTCGGCGTTCCGCGCGGCGGACGCGCTGGTGACGTGGATGCTGCGGCAGCCGGGCAACGAGGAGATGCGCTCGGTGAACCCCGTCGTCGGGGAGACGAACGACGGGTACCTTTCGGACATCCGCGCGCGGCCGATCACCGAGGCGATGGTGCTCCGGGCGCTGGACGACGCGACGGATGGGCCGGTCGCGGAGGGGTGCGTCGGGGCCGGGGCCGGGACGAGCGCGCTGGGGTTCAAGGGCGGGATCGGGACGTCGTCGCGGGTAGTCGAGGGCACAGCGTTCACCGTCGGGGCGCTGGTGCAGGCGAACTTCTCCGGCACGCTGACCGTGCTCGGCAGGCCGGTCCCCGCGCCGGAGGCAGAGGCGCCGGGCGGCAACTCCTGCATGATCATCGTCGCGACGGACGCACCGCTGGACAGCCGCCAGTTGGACCGTATCGCACGGCGCGCGGTGTTCGCCATGGGGCGCGTCGGCGCGGGGTTCACGCACGGCAGCGGCGACTACGCGATCGCGTTCTCAACGGGCGAAGGTGATCGGATACCCGATGCCGGGCTCGACCCGTTCTTCGCGGCGACGATGGACGCCGTCGAAGAGGCGTTGCTGGACAGCGTGTTCACCGCCGAGACGACGCATGGGGTCGATGGGCATGTGCGGTATGCGGTGGATATCGACGAGGTACGGGAGAGGCTCGGTCGGTAGGCCGCTATCTCGATCGCCAGCACACCACAACGGCCCCTAGAGTCCAGCCTGGTTCAGCTCGTCCTGCAGGGCGCGCAGGGTTTTGTGCGTCGCGCGGAGATCAGCGATGAGGGGCGGCCATTCGTCCTCCCTGCCGTGTTGCTCCAGCGTCGCCTTGACCCGGGCCAGCGCGGCGGCCGCTTCCCGGTAGCTGCCCCGGTTGCGTGCCCCGATCAACTGGTCTGCCTGCGCCCGGTAGATTGCGATGGCGTCGCCCGGAAAATCACGTTCGGCGGCCTTGGCAAGCTGGAGGCTATGCGTCCCATACCAGGATCCGTAGGCGCGCAACTGACCAACCATGTTCACGTGCGTTCGGTGGGCCTCCAGCGCCGCTCCGACATCCCCTTCTTCCAGATAGATGTCGGCCAGCGTCGTCCATGCCTGCATCTGACGAAACGTCTCCAGCATCTCCGCGCGCACATCATCCCATGTCCCCGGCTCCACCCCCGGGAGTCGTGCGGCATCCCTGACGTTCGCATAAGTGTGCGACGCCGCTTGCTTGGCAAACCGCTTCCGGGCCATTGCCAGCGCATCCTGCGGACGCCCATGCGCGCTGTACTGCCTGATAAGCCAGTCCTGGAGGAGGGTATCGACGTGCGGGTTCTTGCCTTCCTGCTCCCAGAGGCGATCGTCGACCAGGGTCAATGCCCTGGCGATGTCGTCGCCACCGCGCTGGATCAGCATATCGGCGAAACCTGTCAGCGGTACGGGCAGGGTGATGTGCCGCCGGGCGACGGAGATTGCCTCGCTCACGCGGCCCATCTCCACCAGCATGGCGGCGACGTCGTTCCACTGCTCCGCCTGCCGATAGATCTCCAGCAACTCCTCGTCCGTCGCCCCGGCCTCTTCACGGAGCGTCACCAGGAATCCAACGATCGACCTGCGATTGACGTCGTCTCCTTCCTCCTCGCGAAGCCACCCCTCGACCATCTCGCGCTCCGTATCGGTCACGTGCATGGCGATCGCATCCTGGCCATGGTCGGACGCACCGATTCCACCGAGTTCCAGCGCATCGAACCGCCAGATGTCGTAGATGTCTCGGATCAGGCGTTCGCGCTGCTGCGGCAAGAGACGCTCAGGATCCGGAAGATCCGCCTGTACCCCCAGGCATTGGGCGAGGCCAGCATCGCAATCAGTGATGACGCCGATGAGGTCGCCGTCGCTGTCGTCAAACTCGAAATACATGCCGATGACGTCCGCGGCGACCGTCGCGTAGACGACATGGGCGTTCCCCCATTGCCCTGCATCACCATACCGGCGCCCAAGGTCAAGAATTGCCTCAAGGGCGCGGGCCGCGGTGCGGGCAGAGCCCCACTCCCATCCATCGAGGTACATCGTCGCCGCTTGCACCTGCCGCCGGATTGTGCTCTCGTCGAACGATTCCACATTGCCGGAACCCCCGGACCCGGCAGCCATCGGGGTATCCAGTAGGAGTTCCAGGTCGGGGTAGCGGCGGATCATCTCCTGGACGAGTGCGGCCAGTTCCTCGGGGTTCTTGCCTGCGATGGCATCAGCGACAGAAGGACGTTTCGTGAAGCGCGCCGGGTCGCCGATCCAGGTCAGGAGCAGCGCGACAACATGTTTGCAGAAGCCGCCACGAGGGCAGGTACAGGAGAAGTCCGTCGGATTCTCGCCGGTGGCGTCCTTCCGGGCCAACGTCGCGCTCACCTTGTAGGGGAGGTAATCCGAGCCGTCACAGAGCGCTTCGATCGTGTCGCCACGGAGGATCGTATCGTGTATCCGCGCCTGGCGAGCGTAGGAGCGACCGCGGGAGAAACTGCCGTCGTCAGTCTGCACCCGGATATCCTGTTCGCCCAGCGGTGCGAAGCGGGTGATCGGGGCATCAGGCATCGTGCGCGTCATGACATGACCTCCTCGACTGTCGGCGGGAACGTCTTCGAGGAAGCGACCCAGGGACCCCAGTCGCATGGGGTCACAGTAGCATGAGACCAGAAGCAGGTAGCCACCGGCAATTTTCGGAACGGATGTTCTGCATGGGGTTGCCGAACCCCGTATCATTGGCCTGATAACGTTCAGGAGACCCCATGCACCCGATCGCCGTTCCGCCAACCGATGTCCAGATGCGCGCCGCCGACCTCGTCGGGGCGGTCATCACGCGCGAGCTGCGGATCGGGAAGGCGCGATTCCGGAAGGGCCAGCGCATCGCGGTAGAGGACTTGCCGGTGCTGGCCGGGTCCGACCTGCCGATCCACGCGGTGGCGCTGGGCGAGGACGACGTGCATGAGGACGATGCAGCGGTCCGGCTGGCGGAGCTGGTGCACGGTGACGGCATCATGCAGCGACGGCCCGGTCCAGAGCCGGGTGAACCTCGTCTCGACGCGCAAGGGCCTGCTCCGGGTCGACACGGACGCGCTGCTGAAGCTGAACACGCGACCGGACCTCGGCATCTTCACCGCGCCGAACCATCTGCCGGTCGTGGCCGGGAAGATCGTCGCGGGGGTGAAGATCGCGCCGGTGGCGATCGACCGCGAGGTGCTCGAAGACGCGGCGTTCGAGATCGAGGCGCATCCGCGGCCGATCGTCGAAGTCCTGCCGTTCCAGCCGATGGTCGCCGGGGTCGTCGTGACGGAGGGCAAGATCGATCACCTGCGGGAGCGGTTCGAGGCATCCGTTCGGCAGAAGGTCGGCTGGTATGGCGGCAGTATCCTGCGGTTCGCGTATGTCGCGGACGACGTCGATGAGGTCGCGGCGGCGATGCGCGGGATGCTGGCGGACGGCGCGACGATCCTGCTCGCCGCGGGCGGGCACATGATGGACCCGCTGGACGCGACGCAGGGGGCGATCGACGCGATCGGCGCGCGGATCGTCCGGCACGGGGCGCCGGCGCACCCGGGATCGATGTTCTGGCTGGGACACCTCGACGAGGGCGATGTGCCGATCGTCAGCCTCGCGTCGTGCTCGATGTACTCCCGCGCGACGGTGGCGGACCTCGTCCTGCCGCGCCTGTTCGCCGGGCAGCGCCCGACCTCGGACGACCTCGCCGCGCTGGGGCATGGCGGGCTGCTGGACCGGGACATGGGCTGGCGCTTCCCGGCGTACGATGTCGAAGTCCGTCGACGAACCGGACGAGGCGGAGTGATGTGTGGCAATTCCCGTCGTCCCGGACCATGTGTCCGGGACATCGAGCCGCAAGGCCGATATCTGTGCGACGGTAATTGCCGGCTTCACGTCTGCCGCTTCGCGTGCAGGTCTCGGACACATGGTCCGAGACTACAAGGCGGAGGCGCACCGGCCCATGACGACGCGCATCCCCTCCCCTTCCACACGGCCGGCGCCGGACCAGTATCAGCAGAAGGTGATCGACGCGGCGGAGCGCTCGATCCGCGTCGTGGCGCCGGCGGGGTCGGGCAAGACGGAGACGCTGGCACGGCGCGTCGAGGCGCGCATCCGCCAGGGCATGCCGGCGAGCCGGATCCTCGTGCTGACGTTCGACCGCAACGCGGCGGAGTCGTTCCGGGCGAAGCTGCGGAACGGCGACGGCGGCCCGACGGCGCGCGTCGAGACGCTAAACGCCTACGGTTACGGCCTGCTGCGCAACCGCTTCCCGGACGAGCGCAACCGGATCATCTCCGAGCCATTCTGGCCGGCAACGCCATACCTGAACGACCTGGTCAACGAATACGGGCATCAGGTCTTCAGCTCGATGTTGTCCAAGATCAAGAACGAGGTCTTCGACCCGCGCAGCGTGAACACGCGCACGTTGTCGAGCTGGATCGCGAAGAACCGGGTGCACCTGTTACGCGACCTGGAGAACGAGCAGATCGTCTCCCGGGTCGAGGACAAGCAGTTCGGGCGGGATCTCGCGCGGGAGTATGTGGCCTATGAGCAATTCCTCCAGCAGCGCAACGGCATCGACTTCGACGACCAGAAGCTGCGGCCGCTGATCCGCCTGCGCGAGAACCCGACGCTGATGGCGGAGATCCAGGGCACGCTCGACGAGGTGATCGTCGACGAGTTCCAGGACATCAACAAGCTCGACTGCGAGTTGATCGACGCGATCTCGGCGCAGGCGACGCTGGTGGTCACCGGCGACGACGACCAGGCGATCTACGGCTTCCGAGGCGCCTCGGCGGAGTACCTGATCGACCCGAAGTCGGCGTTCGACCGCCAGTTCACGCACTACGAGCTGAGCATCAACTACCGCTGCCCCCCGAAGGTGATCGACGTCGCCGGCAAGGTCGTACGGCACAACGGCACGCGCATCCCGAAGCAGCCGAAAGCGTCGAAGGAACTGCCGGGCATCGTCGAGCCGATCCGCGCGCGAAACGCGGACGTCGAGGCGGCGACGGTCGCCCGGCGTGCCGGTTCACTGCTGACGGACGGCGAGGACGAGCCGCGCACGGTTGCGATCCTGACGCGGACCAACGGGCAGCTGCTGGAGCTGCAGGCGTCGCTGATCCGCGCGGAAACGCCCTACACCATCGGCGTCGAGAACGACGTCCGCGTGATGTGGGAGCTGGCGCGGCGGATGCTCGTCGCCCACCCGGTGCTGAAGAAGCGCGGTGTGCCGGACGCGGAGACCCGCGCGACGGTCGCCGAGTGCTTTGGGCGGGCGCGACGCCTGCCGAACAACCAGGTGAACACGCTGAAGCGTCTGGCGACCGTCGATGAGACTCAGTTCCCGGGTCCGGAGCTGCTGCAGATGCTGCCGGACCGCATGCGCCCGGCGTTCCAGAGCGGGTTGAAGGCGTTCACGCGCGCGAAGGACCTGGATGACCAGCTGACCGTGCTGGAGGACGTGCTCGGGGCGGTGCCGTCGAGCGTGATGAACGGCGGCCGGAAGACGAACCAGCCCTCGCGCCTCGGCGGGATGATCTCGCTCGCGGAGGAGTACGGCGACCGGCGGAAGCCCTTCCTGGCCGAGGTCGAGCGGCTCATCTCCGTCCAGCGCGAGGCGCTACGGCGGGATGCCGTGCCGAAAGTGACGCTCTCGACCTGCCACGGCGCGAAGGGTCGGGAGTGGCAGGTGGTGTTCGTGCCGTTCTGCAACGAGGGTATCTTCCCGGACGCGCGCAGTGAAGAAGGCCCGTATCTCGAAGCGGAGCGCAAGCTGTTCTACGTCTCCATGACGCGCGCCTCCGAGCACCTCGTCGTGTCGTGGGCGGATTTCCGTCCCGACACCGGCCGCAAGCAAGCGCCGAGCCCGTTCGTGATCGAGGCGGGGCTCGCCACTCCGTCAAAGACGCCAGCCCGGCCAGCGCCGACGAGTGGCAACGGGTCCGGCTCGGGTAGCATCAGCCGCCAGTCGCAACCAGCGTCGCGACCGGGGCACTCCGGCTCAGCCGCGCCATGGTGGGGACGTGGCACCTCGCGCGGGACGACCACGACCAAGGCTCCCGCTCGCCCGAAACGGCTGCTGACCCTGATCTCGACGCGCAGCCGGGTCGCGATCGATGGACTCGACGCAAAGAAGGTGGACACGCTGGCGGCACGCATCCTCGACGACGAGGAGCGGTACGGCCTGCCGGTGGCGGACATGATAATCCGCTACGGGGCGGACGATCCGGAGGCGACGCTGCCGCTGCAGCTCGACCTCGCGCTGCGCGGGGTGCCCTTCGCGATCGAGGACGCGCACCGCTTCACGGAGTCGGAGACCTTTACCGCCATGCGCGAGTCGTGGACCAGCGGCACGCTGCGGGTCGACGGTTCCGCCGGTGGCGACGTGGTCTCGACGATGGAGGCGGTGCTGCGGCGCGCGACGGACAGCACCGACCACCGCCGCTGGCACGCCGCGTTGGAGCGCATCGCCGATGAGGAGCCGGGCACCGACCCGGCCGGGATCCAGTTCACCATCGGCTGACGCCGTCTCACCCGTGGCACCGGGAGTGCTTTTCATATCTCCATGCTGATACGGCAGTCCTGCCGCCCTGTTGGACCTCGCCGACGGAACCGCGCCTGCTCCGGGCGTAGAATGGAGCTACATGGTCGAGTTAGAGATCCACGAGAAAGGCGAGCCGATGTCCACGGACCACGGGGTCATCATCGAGCAGGAAACGTACGGCGAGTACAACGGGACGCCCGTCGAGCGCTTCGTGCTCACGAACGAGGCCGGTCTCTCCGTCGCGTTGCTGACCTTCGGCGCGATTATCCAGGAGCTACACGTCCCTGACGTCTCCGGGCAAACGGCGAACGTGGTGCTCGGCTTCCGCACGTTGCCACAGTACCTCGCCAAGCATCCCCATTTCGGCTCGGTGATCGGTCGCTACGCGAACCGCATCGGCGGCGCGAGCTTCTCGCTCGACGGCACGGAGTATCACCTCACGCCGAACAAGGGCTCCTTCACCGCACACGGCGGCAACCGGCCGTTCGACCGCTACATCTGGAACGCCGAGGTGGTCGATACGGACCATGGACCCGGCGTGAAGATGACGCATGCCAGCGCGGACGGCGACGAGGGGTTTCCCGGCGAGCTGACCGTGAGCGTCACCTATTCGCTGACGCCGGACAACGGCCTGCGGCTGGACTACGCCGCCACGACGACGAAGCCAACGGTCCACAACATCACCAACCACGCCTATTTCAACCTCGCCGGGGAGTCCGCCGGCGACGTCGAGCACCACATCATGTGGCTGAACGCGACGGAGTACACGCCGACCGGCACGGACCAGATCCCGACCGGCGAGATCGCGAAGGTGAAAGGCACGGCGCTGGACTTCACGACGCCGCGCCCGCTGGACGATGCGATCCGCCACGGGCGTGATCCGCAGATCCGCATCGCGCGCGGGATCGACCACAACTTCGTGGTCAAGCGCCGGAAGGGCTCGAACGAGCTCGTCAAGGCCGGTACGCTGGAGGATCCGGCCTCGGGCCGGATGATGACGATCCTCACGACGATGCCGGGCGTGCAGGTCTACACGTCCAACTCGCTCGACGGCTCGATCGTCGGGTACAGCGGGCGGCTCTACCGGCAGTCCGACGCCGTCTGCTTCGAGACGCAGAACTTCCCGGACGCGCCAAACCACCGCGAGTTCCCCTCGGCGGTGCTGCGCCCGGGTGAGGAGTTCACCTCGACGACGATCTACCAGTTCAGCAACGCCGCTCATGATGGGCAGGCGCCCACCCCGCCGGAGCCGACGGCGAAATCGGTGAAGGACAACCGCAAGAAGTCCGCGCCGAAGAAGAAGTAACCACCCGGGAGGAACCCAGATGCTGTGTCCGATTGACCAGACCGAACTTGTGATGACCGAGCGCCAGGGCGTCGAGATCGACTACTGCCCAACGTGCCGCGGCGTATGGCTCGACCGCGGGGAGCTCGACAAGATCATTGACCGCGCGAACGCGGCCACGGCGGGCGACACCGCTTCGTCGGCGGGAGCCAGCGCCGGTTCGTCCGCGAAGGGCTCGTTCACGACGCCGCGCGTCGGGGATATGCAGGGTCGCGTGGTACCGCTGCAGGACGAGCGCCGAGAGGGCGAATCGGACAGCGATTGGGAGCAGCGCAAGCACAAGAAGACGAAGCGCCGCTCCTTCTTCGAGGACCTTTTCGACTTCGATTAGGCCGCTCAAGGTGTCGACGCTTTACCGCCCAAAGGTGGCCCGCGCGTCGATCGGGTCGACATGACGTCGACCCCTACCAGGCTGGTCCGGTACGCGCCGGCCATGTTCGGGTTCAGGTAGCCTCGGCCCCGTGGTGGCCGAGGACTTGGCGCGCGTACCAGCGCTCCCCGGGCATTCCGGAGCGCGTTGCGCTCCTCAGCCAGGGGGCTACCCCACATATCGACCGAAGGTCGATGCATCGGACATTTCAGTCCGATGCTTCTAACAGCGTCAATACAACGTCTTGCGGTACGCCTCGTTGCGCTTGCCGGTGGATTCGTCGGGCCGGGGCTCGCGGCGCTGCTCAGCATCCATCGCGGCGAGGGTCGGGATCGTATCCGGATCCGGCCAGGACGCCGGCTCCCACAGCTTCGAGCGCAGGAACGACCGCGCGCAATGCGTGAAGACCTGGTCGACCTCAACCACGATTGCGAGCTTCGGCGTCTTGCCGTCCATCACCAACTGCTCGAGCAGGTCCGGGTCGCGGGTGAGGCGGGCGCGGCCGTTGACGCGGACCGTCTCATCTGTCCCCGGCACGATGAACAGCAGCCCGACATGCGGGTTCGCGAGGATGTTCCGCATCGAGTCGATCCGGCGGTTGCCAAGGCGATCGGGGATCACGAGGGTGGTGTCGTCCAGCACGAGGATGGCGCCGGGGCGATCGCCGCGCGGCGTGACGTCGCAGTTCCCCTCGGCATCCGCCGTCCCCATGAGGACATACGGTGACGCGGCGATGAAGCGACGGATCAGCGGCGTCAGCCGGGAAGTCGCTTTCGTGCGGCTCTTCTCCGAGGTCTCGCCGATGAGCCCGACCAGCTCCTCGACCGTCGTCACATCCCACGTATCCACCGAGTGCGTCATCCACGAACTCCTCTCCGTCCACTACCATCCTGCCGCATCACTCTAGAGGAATCCGCGCCATCCGGAAAGCGGGTCCGAGAGAGGTCGCATCGGGGCGATGCCTGGGGTAGGCTTTCCTCCATGTCGGGACCGACTATCCATGCTTATGACCCTGGTCCCACCATGCCGGGCCGCGCTCTACGCTCATCACCGCCTGCCCTGGCTTATCCCAACCCGCGCCCGATGGGAGGACCCCTGCCGTGATGTCCTTGCGAACCGTGATCTCCGGTGGCCATATCGTCACCGACAACGGTGAGGTCCGCGCAGACCTCGTCATCGACGACCATGAGATCGTCGCCATGCTTGCGACGGCCGACGGCGTCGACGCCGACCAGGTAATCGACGCGACCGGGCTGCTGCTGCTGCCTGGCGGCGTCGATATCCGGGTCCCGACGCCGTGGCTGGTTCGCGACGGTGCCTCGGACACCGCGATGGGTCTCCAGCAAGCCGCCGCCGCGGGCGGGATCACGGCGTTTGCCGCCGACCCTGGTCTGCCGGAGACGGATTCTGGCACCCCGGCCGGCCTCGCGACCGATATCGCATTGTGGCAGCCGGTGGAAGGCGCACAGCTCCCGGCCGCGGTGCAGGTCTCCCGCATGATCCAGACGGGCACCGCCGGATTCGTGGCGGTGCTGCGGGGCGAGGCCGCACTTGGCGAGCGGCAGATATACGACCTGATGAAGACACTGGGCTCGTTCGGCGTGCCGCTGGCGGTGCAGCCGGTGCACCCGACGCTCGACCCGCGCGATTCGCTGTCGGAGCGCCTGGCCGTGGCGATGCTGCTCCTGTTCGCCGAGGAAACCGGCGCCTGGGTCCACCTCAGCGGGGTGACGACCGCCGGGGCGATGCGCCAGGCGGTCGAGGCCCGCGCGAGGGGAACGCGCGTGACCGTCTCCGTCTCTGCGCTCCATCTCGCGCTGGACGCCGGTGAGACGAACCGGAGCGTCCGCCCGGCGGCGCCCCTGCGCTCGCGGGATGAGATCGAGGCGCTGTGGGAGTACGTGTTGGACGAGAGCGTCGACTGCATCGGCTCGATAGCGGTCCGGCGCACCAGCGCGAAGACCGCTCCGCTGCCGGACATGCAATCCGCAATGCCGCTGTTCTGGGACGAGGCCGTGGCGAAGCGCAAGATGAGCCACGCCCAGGCGGCCCGCATGCTGTCGTCGAACGCGGCGCAGATCCTCGGCATCCACCCGAAGAAGGGCGCCCTCCAGATCGGCGCGGACGCGGACATCGTGCTGATCGACCCCGAGGGCACATGGACGGCGCGCGATCCTGACATGCTGGATGGCAGCCACTGGACCCCGCTCGATGGCCGGGAGATCACCGGCTTCGTCGTCCGCACAATCCGGCGCGGGGAGACGATTTACGACGCGGAGCGCCATGAGGAGCGCCTCGTCGCGGCCGGCCATGGGCAGTTACTCACGCGCGGTGGCGCGACGGCCTAGCGGGATTCCCGGATCACAAAGGATCCTGAACCAGCATCGCCATGCGTACCGGAACGACCAGTCGCTTCCAGGCAGTCGGCGGACGCAGATTCCCTGGTCCTGTCGCGGAAAGGAACCGCCATGATGTGGCATATGAGCGACGGCTGGGCCTGGTGGATGGTCTTCGGCACGGTGTTCATGATCGCGTTCTGGCTCATCGTCGTCTGGGCGATCGGGACGTTGGCGCAGCGGACGCATCATCAGCCCCCGCCCGCGCCACGGGCGGAGGAACCGACCGCGCTCCAGATTCTCGAGCGCCGTTATGCCAACAGCGAGCTGACTGACGAGGAGTTCGAGCAAAAGCGCCAGCGGCTGACCGATTCGATCCAGGAACCCCGACCTACCTGATACGTGCGATCCACGTCATCAGCCCAGGGGTGCCACCCATCCGGGCGGTGAGTGGCTCACCCGGATGGGTGGATTGTGAAAAAGCTGTTGATCCGCCCGGATATCCTCCCTACCCTGTGAAGTAGAGGGACCAACGATGCTCCCCCGTGTGAGCGCGCCCGGCACCTTCGGTTACATCCCGGGCAGGGCTCGCAATCGGCCAACGACGGTCATGCCCCATTAGACATATTATGTCTATATGATGATCCGTTTCTTCGTGCGACGTGATAGGCTGAACATACGTCTTGTCTTTGCGGATAATAGAACGTTGCGGCTCACAAAAACAGCTCCGCACCGGCACAAGGAGCACGCCATGAGCGATCACACCTCCTCCGACGTGCAGGCACATTCATCGCCTTCACCGTTCCAACGATCGCGGCCAGATCGCGGCCCGTCTCGCTCGCGCTTCCAGCAGGTGCGATTCCGGCTCGAGGGCATCTCGTCCTCGTTCGACGCCGAGCGTCTCGAGCGCCGTCTCACACGCCAGGTTGGAGTGATGGGCGCCTCCGTCAACCCGGTCACGAACTGCGTTCACGTCGCCTACGACCCGGCGCTGACCAGCCCCTCGCTGCTCGCGCGCCAGATGGAGCTCTCGGGGTATCTCGTCCGCTCCCGGTAACGAGTAGGGACACATAGAAACGGGCTGTCGGGAGAGTCTCCCGGCGGCCCGTTTCGTTTATGTGATGTGCCCGATTCCGAATATCGGCCCTTGGTAATGAATGTAGCGGCGACGATCCTGCGGGGTCGGTCCGATCGACCGCAGGTCGATATCTGATTGGATAATCCATCGTTGCGATCTCCTCTTCCTGCGTCTTGACGATGCCCTGGTAGAGTTCGTCGACCGCCGGATCGGTGATGTTCGCGTTCTGGCAGACGAGGATCGCCCGGGAGTGCTGCGGGATCATGGCACACAGGAACTGGTCGTTCCCGACGCCGATCTCCTTGTGACCAAGCCAGAGGCCACTGAAGAAGAGCATCACGAACCCGCCGATGAGGACGCTGTCGAGACCCTTCTTCGGGAACATATCGCGCATGACAAGGATCATGACCAGCCCCATCGGAGCGACTACTCGCGCCTCGTCCAGGCCGTCAGCATCATCACGGATCGCTTCTCTCCGCTACACTTTGCCAGAACACACCCGTCTCCGGTCGAATGTGCCACCGACGTCGAGAGCTACCGGTAGCCCCGCGAGCACATGCACGAGCGCAACATCAGAAAGGACATCTACCCGTGTCGACAACGCACAATGATCATGCCGGTGACCATCAGGATCAGTCTCCCGACATGAAGATGTACTTGCGATTCGCGGCGATGATCTTCACCGGCATGGTCATCATGTACTGGGTGATGTTCGTAAGCTCCTGGGAGTGGAGCCATATTCAATTCAGCCGGAGCCGCGTTTTCATGGCGCTCACCATGGGCGGCGCCATGGGGCTGGTGATGCTGGCCTGGATGCTGAACATGTACAAGAACACGAAGGCGAACATCGTCGTCGTGGCCGTCAGCATCCTGATGCTCGTTGGCGGGACGTTCCTGGACCGCAGGCAAATCACGGTAGACGACATCGCGTTCATGCGGGGGATGATCCCGCACCACTCGCTGGCTATCACCCGCTCGGAGCGTTTCGAGAACGACGATGTTCGCGTGTGCAAGCTCGCCGTGGACATCAGCTCGGCCCAGCGGCGGGAGATCTCCGAGATGGAGTGGTTGATCGATGATATCGAGCAGAACGGACCGGCCAGGACCGTCGCGGAGGCTGCGTCTCGCCCCGTGCCAGACTTTAGCGAGCCAGCACAACGCGAGTGCCCCTCAAGCTAACGCACGCCATGGAAGACCGCGCTCATCGCCAGTGATCCGGCTCGACGACAAGCGACATCGCTCTGCCGCGGCTCTCCGTCCGGCTCGGCCGGTCTGGATCGAACGCCTGATACGGCCTTCGGGTCGTTCCTTTTGAGCCGCCTGCGCGCCGCGGACAAGGAGACAGGGCGGACTTTTCGGCCCTGTCTCCCGCACAGGACGTCGACGCCCGACTCTACGCAGGCGGCGTTGCTCGAAGATCGTCACGGATCATCTTGAGCTCGGCGATCTCCCGCTCCTGCGCCTCGATCACCAACCGGGCGATCTCCTTGATCTCCTCATGCTCGGCTCTTTCGAGCGCGACCTCCGAGGTGTCGATCGCCATCTGGTGATGCGGGATGACCTGGTCGATGAACGCAAGGTCCTTGTCCTCGGCGGCGGCGAACGTCTCCAGCTGCCACTCGCTGCTCATCTGTTCCATATACGCCTGCTCGACACAGCCGTGCGACATGCCCATGGAGACATTCATGATCTCCTCGCTCATCGGGGCGGAATCCGGGCTGCCGTACCACTGCTCGCGGAGGTCCCGCAGCCGGGTGATCTCTGCCGGCTGGGTGGCGATGATCGCCTCCGCGATACGGATGAGGCGGTCGTCCTCCATCTCGTCCTTCGCGACCTCGACCAGCGCGATCACGCTTTCGTGGTGCGGGATCATCATGTCGATGTAGGCGAGGTCGAAATCCATCATCGCCATCGGCGAGGAAGACGGATTGGCCATGTCGCCATGCCCGGCCATCGGCGACGCGCATGCCGCCGGCGTTGATTCCGGGGTCGAGGCCCCATGGTGCATGTCGTGACCGCCCTGGGCGGCGATGCCGGGTGGCCGGGACAGCGAACGCGGCCGCGCCGAAGAGCGACGCGACGAAGGTGCGACGAGTGGTCATGATGTGATTGGTCCTTCCGGAAATGATCGAAATACGACGGGTCGTGATGCAGCGCCGCGCCCGTTCGATCAGTTCCGGAAGACCTGCAGGAGGGCACGCCGTACCGCGGCGTCGGGTGGTGGCGGCTCGGGGTGGACGGTGCGCCGCAGCTCGCCTGGATGGATATCCCAGCGCATCTCGACCGGCAATGCAGCCGAGGAGACGAGCGGGCGGCAATGGCGCCCGGGGAGTGGTCGCCCGTTCCCCGGTGTCGATGCAGGCGGACGCCGCATGGACCGAGGCCAGGTCATCGATGGACGCCGAGTCAGGCGCCGCGTGATGCGCCCCCGCATGGGATGCACGGGACTGGCTCACGGCAGCGTGCATCGCGAGCGGGGCGGCCGTCATGCTGGCCATGTGCGCCAGCATGACGGCAAGAATCAGAAGGGCGATCTGCCGGGACCGCAGCCTCATGCAGCCTCGGCCTCCGGCGTTGCGGGACGGATGTCCTCGCGCCGCAGCAACTGGGCGTTCAGCGCGACGATGATCGTCGACATGCTCATCAGGACCGCGCCCATCGCCGGCGAGAGCGTCACCCGATCGGCTGGAGCACACCCGCCGCGACGGGGATCGCGAGCACGTTGTACCCGGCGGCCCAGGCGAGGTTCTGCACCATCTTCTTGTAGCGACGCGGTCGAGAGCTTGCGCACACCGGCGACCATGCGCGGGTCGCTGGATGCGAGCACCACGCCCGGCCGACTGGATGGCGACGTCGGTGCCCGCGCCGATCGCGATGCCAACGTCCGCCTGGGCCAGCGCCGGGGCGTCGTTCACGCCGTCGCCGACCATCGCGACGCGCTCGCCGCGGGACTGGATCTCCTTCGACCACGGCTGCTTCTTCTCCGGGCAGTACCTGCGCGAAGACCTCGTCGATCCCCAGCTCTTGCCCGACGGCGTCCGCCACCGGCTTCGCATCGCCGGTATCATCACGATCTCGTGTCCCGGCATCGCGCAGTTCCGACACCGCCTCGCGAGAGACGTCGCGCACCTCATCCTCGAGCGCGAGGCCACCGAGCACAGCGCCATCACGCACGAGATAGAGGGCCGCCGCGCCGCGATCGCTCCAGGCGTCCACCGCCTCGCGGATCGCGTCCGGAACCTCGACGCCAAACTCCTGCAGCATCGCCGGGCCACCGACCGAGACGCGAGCACCGTCGACCTGCGCGGCCACCCCGCGACCGGCGATCGCCTCGAACTCCGAGGCGCGCGGGCAGCTTCAGCTCCCGCTCCTGGGCCTCGGCGACGATCGCCTTCGCCAACGGGTGCTCGCTGTCCATCTCGACCGCGGCGGCGAGCGCCAGCATCTCGTCCTCACTGCCGCTTACGGGGGCGAGATCGCGCACGGCATGCTCGCCCCGGGTCAGCGTGCCGGTCTTGTCGAACAGCACGGTCGTGACCGTGCCGCATCCGCTCGAGAGCGATGCGGTCCTTGATGAGGACACCATTCTTCGCGCCCATTTCGGTCGAGATGGCGATCACGAGCGGGATCGCCAGGCCGAGGGCATGGGGGCACGAGATGACGAGGACCGTGACGGTCCGCGTGATCGCGGCGTCCAGGTCGCCGGCGGCGAGCCACCAGAACGAGGAAGGTGATCACGCCCGCGCCGGTCGCGACGTAGAACAGCAGGGCGGCGAAGCGGTCGGCCAGGGCCTGCGCGCGCGATTTGGACTGCTGCGCCTGCTCGACCATGCGCTGGATGCCGGCCAGCGTCGTTTTCTTCGCCGGTCGCGTCGACCCGGAACCGCACGGATGACCCGGCAACGACGGTTCCGGCGACGATGTGGTCGCCTTCGCCGTGCGTGACCGGGCGCGATTCGCCGGTGATCATCGACTCGTCGAACTCGGCGCGGCCCTCTTCGATCACGCCGTCGGCCGGGACGCTGCTGCCCGGGCGAACCAGCACGAGATCGTCGTTGCGCAGCTCGCTCGCCGGGACAATCTCCGTCCCGCCGTCGGTGATGCGCTCGGCCTCGTCCGGCACCAGCTCGGCGAGGGCCTGGAGAGCGTTCTGCGTCTCGCCGAGCGCGCGCATCTCCATCCAGTGGCCGAGCAGCATGATGGTCACCAGCAGCGCAAGCTCCCACCAGTAGTCGAGGTCCAGCCAGCCGAACGTCGTCGCGATGCTGGCGACGAAGGCGACGGTGATCGCGAGGCTGATCAGGAGCATCATGCCGGGCTGGCGTTGCTTCAGCTCATCCCAGCCGCCGCCCAGGAACACCGCGCCGCCGTAGAAGAAGATGACCGTGCCGAGGACCGGCGCGACCCAGTCGCTGCCCGGGAAGTCCGGCATCGAGTAGCCGAACCAGTCCTGGATCATGTGGCTGGAGAGTACGACCGGGATGGAGAGGATCAGCGAGATCCAGAAGCGGGTCCGGAACATCGCCTCGTGCCCGGCGTGGCCGCCATGACCACCGTGACCGCCATGCCCTTCATGACCGTGGCCGGCGTGCATCTCGTGCTCCGCCTCCTCGTGGCCCTCGTGCATGGCGTTTGTCTCGATGTCGTCGTGCGCCATGGATTCCGGTGGCCGCGTCTCTCCGGCCACACGCTCCGGGACATGGTCGTCATGCCCATGGTGGGCGTGGGCTTCCTCCGGCATGGCGCTTTGCGTCATGGTGTGTCTGGATGATGTTTGTCGTTCATCTGTTTGCTTCCCGATATACCCCCCGGGGGTAAAATATCTCTCCCTCTATCCTACACACTCGTTGCAAGCCCTATTCCGAAAGAAGGTCCTCATGCCCCGTTTCACACCACTGTCCGCTCGCCAGATCGCCGGCCGCGCCCTGCTTGTCGGGTTCGCCACCGGGCTGCGCTCGATGACGGCGATCGGGACGTTCGCCGCCGAGCGGAATGACGCCTCCCTCGGCGCCGCTCCGTGGAAGAACTGGCCGGTCGTTTCGAGCCCGGCCGGGAGGGTTGTGCTGCAGGCGTCGACGGTGGGCGAGATGGTGATGGACAAGATGCCATTCGTCCCCTCCCGCACCGAGGCGGGTCCGCTCGGCGGTCGCATGGCGTTCGGCGCCCTCGCGGGCCTCGCGATCGGGACACTCGGCAAGGGCACCGGTGCGCGCGTGCTCGGCGCGGTGAGCGGAGCGCTGGCCGCCGCGGCCGGCTCCTATGGCGGCAACGCCTACCGCAGTGGGGTTACGAAGGCGACCGGCCTGCCGGATCTCCCGGTGGCGCTCGTCGAGGATGCCGCGGCAGTCCTCATCGCGCGGAAGGGCGTGCGGGGCTAAGCGGGTTGCGGCAACCTGTCCGGTTCGAGCGTCGTTCATACTTGGAAGAGGACCCATCGTGCCGCCGCGACACGCGTACGGCGCCGGAGACCAACTCCGGCGGTACGATGGTCACCAGTGACCTGCAATCCCGATTCGACGCCCGCATACCGGAGACCCGCATGACCATCACGACCACCGAGCAATTCGACGCCCTGCGCGAGGCGAACCGCGCGACCACGCAACTGCTGCGCGAGCTGGAGGCGATCGCCAAACCCGGCATGACCACGCGCGAGCTGGACGACTACGCCCGCGCGTATATTGCAGACCTCGGCGGCGAGCCGGTCTTCGAGACGCAGGCAGGGTTCCCGGGCGCGATCAACACCAACCGCAACGACGTGGTGGTGCATGGCGTGCCGGGTGACGAGACGCTGCAGGAAGGCGACATCCTGACGCTCGACGCCGGGATGCTGCTGAACGGGGTGGCCGGGGACGCCGCGACGACCTTCGCGGTCGGTCCCGCGACGCCGCGCCACGAGCACCTGATGAGCATCACGAAGGCAGCGATGCTGGACGCGATCAAGGCGGCGAAGACCGGCGCGCGGGTCGGCGACGTGAGCTGGGCGATGCAGTCCCGCGCGGAGCGGCACGGCTGCAGCGTGGTGCGCGACTTCTGCGGCCACGGCCTGGGCACCCGGATGTGGGAGGACCCGAACGTCCCGTTCGCCGGGGAGCCGGGTACCGGACCGGTGCTGCGCGAGGGCATGGTGATCACGGTCGAGCCGGTCGTGATCGAGGGTGACCACCATTACTACATGGCGAATGAGTGGGAGGCCCGCACGATTGACGGAAGCTGGGTCGCCCAGTACGAGCGCGCGGTGATGGTGACGAAGAACGGCGGCGTGATCCTCAGCGGCGATTAGCGCTCGCCGGCGTCAATCTCGTGCGTCTGGTCCAGCCCGGACGACGTGACCGCCTCGCCGACATCGGCATAGCGCCCGATCGCGGCGATCTTGCCATCCTGCACGGTGAACGCCATCCCCCAGAGGGTGCTGTCGGTCACGTTGCCGGAGTCGCGGCTACGCCACTGGACCAGTTCCTCGACCACGACGACATCGTCCTTGATGAACCAGCGCTGCGGGGTCAGCGTCGTGGTCTTGCGCCGGACCCACTCGTCCAGCAGGGGTCGCCCCTGACCGCGTCCCCGGGCGCCTCCGACCGTGACATCCTCGGTCGCCAGCGCGAGCACGTCGTCGACGCGTCCGGCGTTGAACTGCTCATGAAACGTCAAAACGATCGCTCGGGGGACGTGCTCGTCATGCGGGGGTGTTCCTCATCGTGACTCGGGTCTGTCGCATTCGTGCATCTACCAATACACCGACGGTATTGCACGGAGGATACCGCGACAGCAGCCCGCACCTCCCCACGGACGTATCCCGACGTGGCGGTGTCAGTATTGCGGACCTCCCCGGGAAGACGATTAAGTCTGGGGGACAATCATGATGAACGAGCAAAGAGACGAGCTGATGGCTCCAGAATGGGCGAGTAGCACGCGCACGGTGAACGGCGTGGCGCTGCATGTCGTGGAAGCAGGACCGGCAGACGGCCCGCTGCTGATCCTCCTGCACGGCTTCCCGGAGTTCTGGTGGGGCTGGCGAGACCAGATCACGCCATTGGCGGAGCAGGGCTATCACGTCGTGGTGCCGGACATGCGCGGCTACAACACGAGTGAGATTCCGCGGGGTCTCAACGCGTACCGGCTCGATACCCTGACGAACGATGTGCTCGCGCTCGCCGACAGTTTTGGCGCGGACCGCTTCCGCCTGGTCGGGCACGACTGGGGTGGCGTCATCGCCTGGCACCTGGCCGCGAGCTACCCCGGGCGGGTCGAGCGACTGGTCGTGATCAACGGCCCGCACCCGGACCTGTGGCGCCGCGTGATGATCCAGCGTCCCACGCAGGCGCTGAGGAGTTCCTATGCGGCGTTCTTCCAGTTACCTCGCCTTCCGGAGATCGTCCTCGGGGCGTCACGCTTCCGCGTCATGCGCGCGATGCTGCGGAGAAGCGCGCGGGACGGCGTCTTTCCGCCTGACGTGCTGGATCGGTATGTCGAGGCGTGGTCGCATCGCGGCTCGCTGACGGCGATGCTGAACTACTACCGGGCATTGCGGCGACGCCGGCTTCCCGCCGAGCCAGGGCGCATCCGGATGCCGACGTTGATTCTCTGGGGCGAGAAGGACGTCGCGCTGGAGACGCATGTCGCGGAGGCGGCGCTGGCGGCCTGCGACGACGGCCGGCTGGAGATGATCCCGGATGCGACGCACTGGGTGCATCACGAGGAGCCGGAGCGAGTCAACGCGGCGATCATCGCGTTCATGGGATAGACGAGAGAGGGCGGCCCGGGTGGGCCGCCCTCTCTGGTGATGCCCGGGTACTGATGTGTGGGATGCTACAGCGATACTCAAGCGATTTGCCCGCCCTGATATCGACCCTTGGGCACCAGAACGTGCCCTGCGGGCCGATCGGGCCGACGACCCTGCGGGGTCGGCCCCTACGTGAAACGAGCACGTCTTCCGATCACGGCGTTAGTAGATCTCGAGGTAGCGGTTGCGCTCCCAGTCGGTGACGTGGATGCGGAAGGCGTCCCACTCGGCCGTCTGGGCCTCGATCAGGCCGTTGTAGGTGTGGTCACCGAGCGCTTCGTGGATGATCGGGTCGGCCTCCATCGCGTTGATGGCCTCGCCGAGGGTTTCCGGCAGCATCGGGATGTTGCGGCGCTTGAGGTCCTCGTCCGTGAAGTGGTAGAGGTTCTCCTCCACCGGATCCTCCAGCGGCAGCTCGTTGACGATGCCGTCGATCCCCGCCGCAAGCATGACCGCGAAGGCCAGGTACGGGTTCGTCGACGGGTCCGGGCAGCGCAGCTCGACGCGGGTGGCGTTGACGTTGCCCTGGCGGATCGCCGGGACGCGGATCAGCGCCGAGCGGTTCGTGCGGGCCCAGGCGACGTAGACCGGGGCCTCGTAGCCCGGAACCAGGCGACGGTAGCTGTTGACCAGCGGCGCGATCACGCCGGAGAGGGCCTGGGCGTGCTTCAACTGGCCGGCGATGAAGTGCTTCGCGACCTTGGAGAGGCCGTACGGGTCGCTCTCGTCGACGAAGGCGTTCTTGCCCTTGCTCTTGTCGACGAAGCCGAAGCTCTGGTGGACATGCATGCCCGAACCGTTGATGCCCTCCATTGGCTTCGGCATGAAGGTCGCATGCAGGCCGTGCTTCTGGGCGATGGCCTTCAGGACGGTCTTGAAGGTCGTCGCGCGGTCGGCGGTCGGGATCGCCGGGCCGTACTCGAAGTCGATCTCGTGCTGGCCGATGGCGACCTCGTGGTGGCTGGCCTCGACGTCGATGCCCATCTCCGCCAGGGCCAGGACCATGTCCTTGCGGACGGTCGAGGCGAGGTCGGTGGAGAGGTCGAAGTAGCTGCCGCGGTCGTGCGGGAGCGGGGCGATGCCGCCCTTCTCGTCGCGCTCGAAGAGGAAGAACTCCAATTCAGGGCCGGCGTTGTAGGTGTAGCCGAGGTCGTAGAGGCGCTCGAGCTGCTTCAGCAGGACGTGGCGCGGGTCGCCGGGGAATGGCTCGTTGTTCGGGTTGTGGACCCAGCAAATGACGCGGGCGGTCGTGAAGTCGCCGCGCTCCCACGGGATCACCGCGAAGGTGGAGAGATCCGGCACGAGGAACATGTCGGACTCGGCGATGCGGGTGAAACCGGCGATGGACGAGCCGTCGATCCACTGACCGCGCTCGACGATGTCCGGGAAGATGCCGGCCGGGATGGTCACGCTCTTGACAATGCCCATCACGTCGGTGAACTGGAGATTGATGAACTTGACGCCCTCCTGCTCGATCTGTGCGTAGATCTCCTCGGGCGCCGGGCCGTCGCCAAGCAGTTTTTTCCGGGTCTCGTCGATGGATGTCGCCACGTTCACACTCTCCTGGAACGGATGAAGGTCGTTCGGCCGGGCCTCGCGCCCCGCCGCGTGCCTTGTTTCTGCACGTTCACAGTGTCGTGGCAGCACGTTTTCGCGTGCATCGTGCAGGGTGGTGAGATTTCTCACGAGGAATTGTGCATCTTGCACATCGGTGCCCACGGCTTGGTCGGCACGCCCAACGATGCGAGGCTCCGTCCGGTTCAGGACGCCAAGTGCGGCCCATGCCGTTGGGTGGTTGACGCGCTTCGGGCGAGGTGCTTTGATGCGGGATGGTCACCCTGACTATCCGTTGTTTTTCGATTCCACGTCCCGGGAGGACACCATGCCGCACCCGATCCGCGCCGCGATCGTCGGCCTCGACCACTGGTACACCGCGCTCGAGCTGGTGAAGAACTTTTCCGCGCATCCGGAGGTCGAGCTCGTCGCCATCGCCGACCGCAACGAGGACCACCTGCGCCAGGTCGCCGGGGATGCCGGCATCCAGCGCACGACGACCGACCTGCAAGAGCTTCTGACCGATCCGGACATCGACCTGATCGCGAGCATGGTCACGGTCGACCAGAACCCGGGCGTCGTGATCCCGGCGGCGCGCGCCGGCAAGCACATCCTCTCCGTCAAGCCGCTGGCGAACACGCTGGAGGAGGCGACGGCGATCATGCAGGCCGTGCGCGAGAGCGGTGTGGTGTTCATCCCCGCCGAGACGCGCGCGCGGGAGTCGCAGCAGAATGACGACCTGGCGACGCTGGTACGCGGCGGGGCGTTGGGCACGCTGGTCTCGGGCAACCTGGCGATGATGAGCAGCCTGCCGACGGGCTGGCCGGGTGGCGAGGCCGACGGCGGCTGGTGGGCGAAGGCGGAGCACGCGCCGGGCGGTGGCTGGGTCGATCACGCGATCTACCAGATCGACTTGCTGCGCTGGCTGCTCGGCGAGGAGGTCGTCGAGGTCTCCGGGCGCGCGGCGAACCTCATCCATACGCATCTGGACGTTGAGGATTACGGCCACGCGATCCTCCGGTTCGAGGGCGGCGCGACGTTCAGCGTCGAGGACACGTGGTCGGCGCCGGCGGGCTCGTGGCGCAACGAGCTGACGCTGGTCGGCACGAAGGGCGCCGTTACGATCGACACCCTGACGGGGCAGATCGCGACGTTTGGCGTGGATGCGGACGCCAAGGGCTGGTCGAAGGCCGCCCTGCCGCAGGACACGCGTAATCCGATCGACCCGATCGTGGCGGCGCTACGGGGCGAGAAGACGGCGCTCGGCACGGTCGAGGACGGCTGGATCAATCTCGCGGTGTGCCGCGCGTTCTATGAGGCAGCGGAGCGCGGGACGGTCGTGCGGCCGGAGAGCGTGCCGTAGGAGACAGGAAGATGCTGTTCGTCCCCAGCCTACGTAGGCACGTCATTGAGTCGCCTGTGTCTGACTGTCGACGTGTCCGACAGGACCACCGTCTCGTTCGCCGTCATCCCGACCAAGCGAACCGCGTAGCGGGACGCGCGTGAAAGGCTCACTCCCGCTTCCCGGCCGAGCGCTTAGCGCGAGAAGCGGCAGCGAGCCTTCGTCCTACGGACTCGGCCAAGGATGCCTTGTTTTGGCGAAATTCGGTTCAAGGCTGGGGCAAGGATCGCCTCGACACGGTCGTCGCGCTCCACTCGACGGACCGGCTCGGGATGACGGGTTTTCGGTGAGAGCGGTAGGCACCGCTTAACGCGGAGCGGCCCCGGGGAGTGATCCCCGGGGCCGCTGGTCCGTTGCCGTTGTGAAGGGCGGCTACTCGACCGGCTTCAGCGTGCCATCCAGCATGAGCATGGTCACGATACCGTCCGCGTAGAAGCTGTTCTTCATGATCGGCGCATCGTCCGCCGGCCACGGCTGGACGCGAACGCCCTCAAGCACCGCGTTGTTGCCGTAGCGCTCGAAGAGCGGAATGATGTTCAGCAGCTCGTTGAACACCAGCGCCGCCTGTCCGACGAGTTCCTTCTGGCCCTCGGAGTCCATGCCCTCGCCGGTGGCGACCACGAGCTTGTCGATGTCGACCTCGCCCATGACCTCCGTCTCCTGCGTGAGCGGGAAGTCCATGCCACGGCCTTCCGGATTGTCGGTCCGGGTGTTCTGGAAGAAGAACGCCTGGAAGTAGGAGTAGTGCGGGTGCGGGTTTGTCGAGGAGCCCCAGCCCTGGATCGCCATCTGGAACTTGCTGTCCGTGACGTCCGTCGGGATCTGGGTGTAGGTGATCGGCCGCGGCGACACGTTGATGCCGAAGGCGGTCAGCTGCTCGGCGGCATTCGTGCCGGCGGCGGACCAGTCGGCGAACTCCGCCGGGAAGATCAGCTCGTACTCGGCGGCGTTCCCGTCCGGATCCTTCCAGGTGTCCCCGTCCTTCGTCCAGCCGGCGTCCTCGAGGAGCGCGGCGGCCTTGTCGAGGTCATGCTCGTACGGGTTCAGCTGGGACATGACGTCCTCGCTGAGCCAGTTCGCGCTGAGGTTGTCGCTCATGCCGGTCATGTCCATGACGGCCTTACCGGAGTCCGCCAGCGAGACGAAGCCGTTCTCGTTGCGGTCGATCACATGAGCGATGGCCTGGCGCACGCGCTTGTCGTTGAAGTGCTTGAGCGCGCGGAAGTTGAACTTCAGCGACGGGCCGGAGTATGTCGGCGGACGCAGAACACGGATGCCCTGCTCGATCATGCTTTGCTCGGTCGCCGGGGCGAAGCCGTGCGTCGCGTAGTCGATGTCCTGCGAAAGAACGACGGCCGAGATCGTATCCGTCTCGCCGTTGTAGTTGATGATGCGGTCGAACTGGACGTTGTCGGCCCAGTACGAGGTGTCGTTCTTGTCCAGCGTCATCTGGGCGTTCGTGATGCTCGACTCGTTGATGACGAACGGGCCGTTGACGACGTGCTCGGTCGGGCGGAAGTTGTTGAACTCCTCGACCAGCTGCACCCAGGCGTCGTCTTCGTTGGTGGCGCCGGAATCGAAGACGTCACGCGCCTTCTGGGCGATTTCGCCATAGACGGACGACGGGCGAACCGACGCGCGAACGACGTAGCGCTCGACGACGGTCGACGGCAGCTTCATGTAGAAGTTCACGGTGTAGTCATCGACCGCCTCGATCTCGCCGAGGTAGTCCCACATCGTGTTGCTCTGCAGCTTGTAGATGTGGAAGGTATCGAGGAAGTCCTGCGCGGTGACCTCATCGCCGTTGTTCCACATGACGCCCTGGCGGATCTTCAGCTGCAGGGTATCGGCGTCCGCCGGGGCGGAGTCAGCGGCCGCGGGCATGTGGCCTTCGGCGCTGGCGGCCGGGGAGGCCGACGCGGAGGAGCCGGAGTCGCCCGACGGCGCGGCCATCGGCGTCGCGCCAGCGTATCCGGTCGTCATGAACGACCAGCTCTCGGCGACGAGGGGCATCCAGGTGTTGTCTGCCCAGTAGAGCATGCCGCTCGGGACCCACATGAGGTCACCGTAGATGTTCGGCGGGTTCATGATGCCGTTGGTGACGAAGGTGTTGAAGTGGCCACCCGCGCCGGGATCGACATACGGCCACGCGGAGTGGAACTCCGTGCCGCCATCCTGCGCCATGACCGCCTTGCCGAAGCCGGCCGGCAGGATACCGCCGCCCAGCATGGCCGCGGCGAACCCGGCACCCGAGGTGCCAAGGAAGCGGCGACGTGAAAGCGACGTTTCGGTGAACTTCTTCGACATTGCGTCCTCCTAGAAGACCTGTCTGTACCGCCCGGAACCGTATCCGGCGCGATCCGAAGTGACCCTGGCCAAGGTGGCCCGATGCCCTGGTTTGCGTTGTGCTCGTAGCGAGACGGCAGAAGTATACACGGCACGCATACTGTATGCACGTCCTGGCCCCAGCTACCAAATCGGCGCGAGGGACGAGACTGTTCGACCAGAGTGTCTGCGACCATGATTGAGCGGGTTTCGCAAATCGTCAAGTAGCCTGTGCATCCTCGCACGATCCGGAGCGACGTGGCGGCTTGACGCCGGACGGCCATCCCGTGTTCATGGAGCGCAGGCGTAACGGCCGGCCGATTCCACGGAAAGGTACCTGTCCATGGGGACACCGATCGCGATCTCCTCGTTCTCGTTCCTCGGATTCGGCGGCGAACCCGACGGGACATGGATCCGCTCGCTGCCGCATATGATCGACCGCTGCGCCGAGTACGGCGTGGCAGGAGTCGAGCTGCTGATCCAGCACCTGGAGGCGACCGGGTACACGAGCCCGGAGAAGCTGGCCGAGCTCCAGCAATACGCGGCGATGCGCGGCGTGCGGATCGTGACGCTGGCGGCGCACAACAACCCGATGCAGGTCTCTCCGCAGGCGCGGGCCGATGATCTCGTATCGCTCCTGCACCAGATCGACATCGCCGACCTGCTCGGCGCGCCGTTCGTGCGGGTCCAGGGCGGGCGATGGGGCACCATCCCGGATTTCGCCGGCTTTCTCGCGACCGGGGGTGTCGAGCCGCCGGTCGAGGGCTACACAGAGGACGAGGCGTTCGGCTGGATCGTCGCCAGCCTTCGCGCGGCCGCGGCCTACGCCGGGGCCAGGGGCATCACCCTCGTGCTGGAGAATCACTGGGGCTCGACGGCGACCGCCGAGGGCACGACGGCGATCCACGATGCGGTGGCCTCGCCCTGGCTCCGCTACGTGCTGGATACCGGGAACTTCTTCAAGCGGCCGGACGAGTACGCCGAGATGGCGACGATGCTGGGCGACCTGGCGATGGTCCACGCCAAGATCTACACCGGCGGCTCGCGCAACGGAATCCCGCCGCAGGATTACGGCAAGATCGGAAGGATGCTGCGCGAGGCCGGATATCGCGGGTATGTCTCCATCGAGTACGAAGGGCTGGCACGGCGGACGAGGGCATCCGCGACGGGATCCGCATCATCCGGGAGCACCTGGACGGGTAAGCGCTGGACGGAGCGCCAACTGCCCATACACAGGAGGGGCGGCGTTTGCCCGTTCAGGTGCCCCCGTGTACGGGCGGTCGGGCGAAGCCTCGCCGCCCATCGATATGAAGGGTCCCTTCAGGGGCCCGAATGTCGATATGTACGCCGAGCTATACCGATATCGACGCTTGGAACACCTGCGGTGCCCCTGCGCGCCGATGGGCGGCGAGCCTACGGCCGACCGCCCCTACATGAGATGACTCCTGGCCTCGCGCCGTATCGTGCCGACCACCCCGACACGGGTAGGCGCGCAGCGGCACGAAACATTTGGGACGAACGGCCACCGGCCCCGGGGGATGTGTTCCCCGGGGCCGGTGGCGTGTCCGTCGATTCGATATGGCCCTACTCGACCGGCATGATCCTGCCCTCATACATGAGGACCGTGACCATCGCGTCGGCGTTGAGGTACGCCGGATCATCGTCCGCCGGCCATGGCTGGACGCGGACGCCCTCGAGCACGGCGTTGTTCCCGTAGCGCTCGTAGAGCGGGATGATGTTCAGCAATTCGTTGAACACCAGCGCGGCTTCGGCGATACGTTCTTTTTGCGCCTCGACGTCCATGCCTTCCGCAGTCGAGACGACCAGGGCCTCGATATCGACCTCGCCCATGACCTCCGTCTCCTGGGTGAGCGGGAAGTCCATACCGCGGCCTTCCGGATTGTCGGTCCTTGTATTCTGGGTGAAGAACGCCGCTGACATAGGAGTAGTGCGGATGCGGGTTGTTCGACGCGCCCCAGACCTGAATCGCCATCTGGAAGCGGCCATCGGTCACATCCGTACCGATCTGGGTGAAGGTGATGGGGCGGGCCGAGATCGGCATGCCGAAGGCGGTCAGCTGCTCGGCCACGTTCGCGCCGGTGGCGGCGTAGTCGGCCCATTCCGCCGGGAAGATCAGCTCGTACTCGGCCGGGTTGCCATCCGGATCCATCCAGCGGTCGCCATTCTTGGTCCAGCCGGCCTCCTCAAGCAGCGCGGCGGCCTTGTCGACGTCGAACTCATAGGGGTTCAACTGCGAGATAACGTCATCCTCCAACCAGATGGTGTTGAAGTTGTCGCTCATGCCGCTCATCTGCTTCACGCCGACGCCGGATTCGGCGAGGGAGACGAATCCGGCCTGGTCGCGGTCGATGGCATGGGCGAGCGCCTGGCGGACGCGCTTGTCGTTGAAGTGCTTCAGGGCGTTGAAATTGAACTTCAGCGCCGCGCCGGAATAGGACGGCGGCCGCACGATACGGATGCCCTCGGAGATCAACGTTTCCGTGGTCGCCGGCGGGAAGCCCTGCGTCGCGTAGTCGATGTCCTTGGAGAGCACCACGGCCGAAATCGTATCCGTCTCGCCGTTGTAGTTGACGATCTTGTCGAAGGCGATGGTGTCGGCCCAATACGAGGTGTCGTTCTTCACCATCGAGAGCTGGGCGTTGGTGATGCTCGCCGGGTCGATCACATACGGGCCATTGACCACGAGATCCTCGGGGCGGAACTGGTTCAGCTCGTCGACGAGCTGCGCCCACGCATTGTCCTCACTCGTCGCGCCGGAATCAAAGACGTCGCGAGCCTTCTGGGCGATCTCGCCATACACGGACGATGGGCGAACCGAGGCGCGGATGACGTAGCGCTCGACCACCGTCGAGGGCTGCGACATCACGAAGTTCACCGTGTGGTCATCGACGGCTTCGACGGAGCCGAGATAGTCCCACATGGTGTTCCCGAGCAGCTTGTAGATGTGGAACGTGTCGAGATAGTCCTGCGCGGTGACCTCGTCGCCGTTGCTCCACATGACGCCCGGGCGAATCTTCAGCTGCAGGGTATCGGCATCGGACGGGGCGCTGTCGACGGCCGAGGGGTGGCTCCCGACGGTGTCGCCCCCATCAGCTGCCGCCGGGGAAGCGGCGGGAGACGCACTGCCGCCCGAGGCGATGAACGCCCAGCTCTCGGCGACCAGCGGCATCCAGCTCGTGTCCGCCCAGTACTGCAGGCCACTGGGAACGAGCATAAGATCGCCGTAGATATTCGGGGAGTTGAAGATGCCGTTGGCGACGAAGCTGTTAAAGTGGCCGCCTGCGCCGAGATCGACATAGGGCCATGCGGAATGGAACTCCGTGCCGCCGTCCTGGGCAAGGACGGCGCGCCCAAACCCGGAAGGCAGCACGCCACCCGAGAGCATCGCGGCGGTGAACCCGGCGCCGCTCGTGCCGAGGAAGCGACGACGGGACATCGGGGTGCGGAATGGTGATCGTGGAGCCATGGGAGCCCTCCGGTAAAAAAGCGCAACGCCTGACGATCGTGTCCGGCGCGTGTCGATATCACGTTCACATGACGGTCCATCCCGATCGATCACCGGGCGTTACGGGCGCCAATGCATACGAAAGGAGCGCATGGCCGGTTCTGCAACGGACTGGTCGAGCGTTCATGGAGGCCGTGATGATTGAATGTGATATTTGGCGCATCATGTCAGAAGAGCTTCGCTTTGTCAAGATTTTTGAGAGAAACGCCAATGATGATTCACCCGGCACACCAAAAGAGCGATGATCGGGCACGTCGTGGTTGCTCGATCATCGCTCTCCATGTGCACGGGCCTGAACGGCCGTCGCGATGCGACACGCCTCAGTCGGCGGCGGTCTCGCGCAGGCCCTGGGGCGTCAGAACCATGTGGTCGATGTCGGCGCCTTCCTTGACGCGCATCTCGATGAGGTGGCAAGCAACCTTCCGATTGCCGCCGACCTCCAGCAACCGGGGCTCCTTGACGTCACAGATGCCCTCCATGAAGTAGGGGCAACGCGGGTGGAAGACGCAGCCGCTGGGCAGCGCATTCAGGTTCGGGATATCGAGGCTCCGCAGCTGGAGCTTCTCCTTCGAACGCGTGAGATCCGGGTCTGCCTCCGGGATGGCCGCCGCCAGCGCGCGCGTGTACGGGTGCAGGGGGCGGGAGATCAGCTTCGGTGTCTGGGTCTCCTCGACGACCTTGCCAACGTACATGACGCCGACCTCGCCTTCCCAGCCGAAATACTTCACCACCGCGAGGTCGTGGGTGATGAACAGGAACGTCACCCCAAGCTCGTCGCGCAGCTTCAACATCGTGTTGAGCAGGCTGACGCGAATCGAGACATCCACCATCGACACGGATTCGTCGGCGATGATGACGCGAGGGTTCAGGGTCATCGCTCGCGCAATCGAGATGCGCTGACGCTGGCCACCGGAGAGTTGGTGCGGATACTTGTTGATGAAGTTCTCGACTGGCATGCAGTCAACGAGCTCCAACAGCTCCGCCACGCGCGTGTCCGCCTCGCGGCGGTTCTTCACGATCTTGTGCTTCAACAGGGGCGCACGCAGGATCGCACCAATCGTCTGGATCGGGTTCAGCGACGCGTACGGATCCTGATGGATGATCTGGACCGAGCGGCGGTACTTGTGCGAGTCCTCCCCGCTCATCTTGTTGATGTCGTTGCCCTCGAAGAGGACCTCGCCGCTCGTCGGCTTGATCATGCCGGCCGCCATGCGGGCGACGGTGGTCTTGCCGGATCCGCTCTCGCCGACCAGGCAGAGGATATCGCCGGGCGCGAGATCGAACGACACGTTATCGACGGCGGTGATCTCCCCGCCCTTCGTCTTGAACTTCTTGGTCAGATTCCTGAGCGACATGATCGGTTCGGCCATGGCTCTCCCCTTTTCGTCTGTGCGTTCGGCGGACTGGTTACCCGGCCGGAAGCTCGGCGACCTGGATATGGGCCCACATATCCTTGTCTCGCGTGACCTGGTCGGAGTGGTGGCAGGCGGCGAGATGCTCATTGTTCTTCTCGACCAGCGGCGGGTCGTTTGTCGTGCAGATCTCCGTCGCATACGGGCAGCGCGGGTGGAACGGGCAGCCGCTGGGAATCTGGAGCAGGTTCGGCGTCGAACCCGGAATCGCCTTGAGCTCGGTGAATTCCTCACCCTGGATCGGCGGCACCGCGTTGAGCAGGCCGACGCTATAGGGATGCTGCGGGTCGTAGAAGACATCGCGCACCGGGCCGTACTCAACGATCTCGCCGGCGTACATCGTTGCGACCCGGTCGGCCAGCTCGGCGGCCAGCGAGAGGTCGTGGGAGATAAAGATCATCGTGAAATCGTGCTCCTTGCGAAGATTGCGGAGCACGTCGATGATCGCGCGCTGGGTGATGATATCGAGCGCGGTCGTCGGCTCGTCGAGAATGATCAGGTCTGGCTCCAGCAACAGCGATAGCGCGATCGAGACGCGCTGGCGCATGCCGCCGGAGAGCTCGTGCGGAAACGCGTCATAGACGCGCCGGGGATCGAGCTGAACCTGCTGGAGCAGGTAGAGCGTGCGATCGCGGACCCACTTACGGTCCTTCTTGCCATGGGCCTTGGCGGTCTCGTAGAAGGTGTCCTTGACGCGCATAACCGGATTGAGCGAGTTCTGGGCGGCCTGGAAGGTCATCCCGCATTCCGTCCAGCGGAACTTGCGGAACTCCTTGTCCGGCATGGTCAGGAGGTCGACCGTCTTCCCCTCGCGATTGGTATAGAGGGCGCGGCCCTTCGTCACCCGCGCGCTGCGCACAAGCATGCGCAGGATCGCGAAGCCGAGAGTCGACTTCCCGGAGCCGCTCTCGCCGATCAGGGCGACCGACTCGCCGCGTTTGATATCGAGCGTGGCACCACGCACGGCCTGCATCCAGCCAAAGGGGGTCTTGTACTCGACCCAGATGTCCTCGAGAGAGAGGAGCGTGTCCATTCCCTCAGCGCGTTCGATTGGTGCGTAATCGTAGGTCGGCTTGACCCCAAGCTGGGCCTTGTCCTCAACTTTTCGCTGGGCGGCCTCATCGGCGCTCGAGGGCGGAAGCGTCCTGTCCGCTGCACCGTTCGCGGCCCGGATGCCTGGCTGATCCGCCGGGGGGTCGTGTCTGTCGTTCACAAAGGATCTCCTGTTCCGTCAGCGCCTAGAGCGATTCTCGTTGACCGCCTGTCGTCTCGCCCCCGGATATCGCCCTGCGGTCGATATGGGCGCCAAGCGGCACCTTCGACACGTGCGTCCCGACCCCTACGCGGGCGTTTTTGATCACTCCTGATCGCCTCTAGAGCTCGCGCAGGCGTGGGTTGAAGATGTCCTCCAACGACCGCGCGACCAGGGTTAGCGACCAGATCAGCATCACGATCATGAAGATCGGCGCGACCAGGCCCATCATGCTGTCGGTGTTGAAGACGGCGCCGCGCCGGAACGCTTCCTGGATCATGATCCCCCAGTTGATGCCGGACATGGACACGAGGCCGAGGAAGTAGAGCGCGACCTGGCCGTAGACCGCGCCGGACATGGCGAAGACGAAGTTGATCAGGATGTAGCTCATCATGTTCGGCAATACCTCGCGGAACATGATGTGCCCCATGCCGAGATCGAGCATGCGCGCGGCCTCGACATACTCGCGTTCCTTCAGGGAGAGCACCTGCGAGCGAATCGCAAGGGATAGCCCCGGCCATGCGGTGATGGCAAGCAGCACCGCCAGCAGCAGCGGGTTGTCCAGCCGCACGAAGGCGGCGAGCACGCCGAGCAGGATGATCGCCGGGATGGTGATGATGACCTGCGCCAGCATCTGGAACGTGGCGTCGAACCAACCGCCGATCAGGGCCATCAGCGCGCCGAGGGTCACGCCGATAAAGGTCGCCATGCAGCGCGGCGAGGGCCGACACCGTCAGCAGCGAGCGCCCGCCGTGGACGATCTGGAACCAAATGTCGCGCCCGCTGTGATCGTAGCCCAGCGGCGCCTCGCGCGACGGCGGCGCGTAGATCTTGTCGATGTTGGTGCGGTTCTCGCCATGGACCAGGAACGGGCCGACGAAGGCGAGCAGCAGGATGGCGACGAGCAAGACGATACCGAACGTGCCCATCTTGTTGCGGTCGACGTAGATGCGCCAAAAGCTCTTGGGCCGAGGCCGGGTTGGTGGCGGGTCAGTGGCGATGGCGTGGGCCGCCTGCTCGTCGTCGACGCCAGGATTGATCGTTCCCATGATGCGTTACCCCTTGGAGCCGATACGAGGATCGATCCGGCTCAGGATGAGGTCGGAGATCAGGAGCGAGATCACCACGGCGGAGGTGGTGACGAGCAAGATGCCCTGCATGGTGGTGTAGTCGCGGGTGTTGATGGCGTCATACAGCCGCGAGCCCATGCCCTGGTATTGGAAGATCGGCTCGACGAGCAGCGAGCCACCGAAGATGAAGCCGATTGCGAGGGTCAGCGACGTGAACAGCGGGAGGATTGCGTTGCGGCCCACGTAGAAGATCAGCACGCGCCACTCGGGGATTCCGCGGGCGCGGGCGGCAGTGACGTAGTCCTCCTCCAGCGCGGAAACGGTCGAGCTCTTCATCGTCAGCATCCAGCCACCGATGGAGGTGATGACGTAGACGAGGATCGGCAGGAAGGCGTGGAAGAGCGCGTCCTTGAGGAACGCGAACGAGAGCTCGATTGGCTGCCCGCTGGAGACGGCGCCGCGCATGCGGGTATACGGAACGATCTCCCATCGCACCCCCAGCAGGACGATGAACAGCAGCGCGAGCTGGTAGTTCGGGATCGAGCCGGTGATGGAGGCGAAGGTCGATGCCACGGTGTCGAAGAGGCTGCCGCGCTTGTAGGCCTGCACCATCCCGATCAGCGCGCCGAGCGTGAAGGAGATGATCAGGCCCGTGCCGACGCTGAACATCGTCCACCAGATGCGGGAGGAGATGATGCTGGCGACGGTGGTGCCCGGCGCGGTGAGCGACATGCCCATATCGCCCTGGACGAGCCCCTTCATGTAGTCGAAGTACTGGAAGATCTTCGGTTGGTCGAGGTCGATCGCGAACAGGGAGCGGGCCTGGTTCTGCGCCTCTTCCTGCGTGTACCCGTACATCTGGATCTGCTGGTTGACGTAGACGTCGATCGGGTTGCCCGGCAGGAGACGCACGAGGAAGAAGATCAGCGTCGAGACGATAAAGATCGTCAGCAGGGCCCGCGCGATCCGGCGCAGGTAGTAGTTCCCGAGGATGCTCCGGAAGCGTGATTGCTTCTGGACTTCCTCTTCCGCCACGAGCAACGTCGTGTCGCTCATCGTCGCCTGCATAGACAGCCCTCCTGCATGGATATCCGCGATCGCCAGGACGCGACAGCCGCGCTTGCCACGCGCATCAACGTCCCCACACGTACGATGACACCGGGTCCTCGCCGACCCGCTCCGGGCTCGCGCACCGGTCCCCGGCATTGCATCCCGGGAGCTTTGTTGGCCCGCCATTGGGCCCGTCGATGATGTGCATCAGCATACTCCAGCGTCCGGCGCCCTACAACGCGAAGCCGTCGGGCCTGCCGGACACGACAACGGACGGCCCACATGCGAGCCGTCCGTTGTCCCAGGGCATTCAGCCCCTGATGCGCTACGCTACGCCGGCACCACCGGGACGACCTTATGCGTCTCGGCCGACTCCATCGCCTTCAGGGCGACCTCGACGGCGCGGAGGCCATCCACACCGGTCACCGGGACCGGCGTGTCGTTCGCGACGGCCTCGATAAAGGCGCTGACCATCTCCGGATCGCCGGTCACCTCGACGGACTTCCAGGCGAAGCTGGGGCCGTCGGTTTCGGCCATCTCGTAGTTGTTGTTGTAGGCGTTGGCGAAGAGCACGCCCTTCTCGCCGATGACGTCGATCGTGACGCCGCCCCAGATCGGCCAGTTCGAAGGCCGGGTCCAGCTCGTGTCAAGGCTTACGGGGACGCCGTTGCTCATCTTGAACATGAGCAGGCCGGTGTCGTCGCTGTCGCGACCGGCAAGGCGGTTACCCGACTCGGCGTAGACCTCGGTGATCTCGGCGTCGTAGATCCAGCGCAGGACATCGACGACGTGCACGGTGTGGTCGATGATCGCGCCACCACCGGAGAGCGCCGGGTCGACAAACCAGCCGCCGGGGTTGGTCCCGGGGTTTCGAGCCGCGATCGTCAGTGTCTCGCCGAGCACGCCGTTGCGCACCGCGTCGCGCAGGGCGGCGATCGAGGCGTTGAACCGGACCGGGAACGCGGTCATCAGCTTCACGCCGGCCCGCTCGCAGGCGTCGATCATCGCCTGGGCGTCCTCGACCGTGGTCGCCAGCGGCTTCTCGCACAGGACGTGCTTGCCAGCCTCGGCGGCGGCGATCGTCATCTCCTTGTGGCGGACGTTCTCCGAGCAGACGACAACGGCATCGACGTCGTCGCGCGTTACGGCCTCCCGGTAATCGCTGATCCACTGCGTACCGAAGCGCTCGGCCATGGCCGTTCCGCGCATCTCGTCCTCATCGGCGATGACGACGATCTCGGCGTTCGGGAGCGCGGTGAGCACGGACGCATACCCGAAGGCATGCATATGCGCGAAGCTAAGCATCGCCACGCGCACGGTTTTCTGCGTTTCCATTGAATGCAACCCTCTTTTCCGTGTCGGGGGCGATCAGGCGTCCGCGGCAACCGTGCCGTCTTCGTTAAAGAAGACCGGGCGGTTCTCACGCATCGAATCGAGCACCGCGTTCGCGACGACGAGCGTGCGCGTCGCCTCCTCGCCATCGACCGGGACCGGCGTGCCGGTGCGGAGGCAGTCGATGAAGACGAGCAGCTCGCGCAGGTGCGGTGGCTCGTTGGTGGGCCGCATATAGGAGAAGGCCTTGCTCTGTTGGCCGATGCCCTCGTAGTCGATGCCGGTGCTCGGCTCGAAGGTAAGGGTCGCGCTGTCGAAGCTGCTTTGGCGGAGAAGGCCCTTGGAACCGCCGACCTCGATCGAGGTGCGGAACGCGGAGTGGGCCCAGCTCGCCTCGCAGTGGGCGATCACACCGTTGCGGAAACGGAGGGAGGCGATCGCGTGGTCACGCTTGGTGTGCCACTCGGTGAAGCTCAAGCCGTGCGCGTAGAGGCGCTCGACCTCGCCGAAGAACCAGCGGAAGGTGTCGATCTCGTGGATCATCAGGTCCAGCACGACGCCACCGCTCTTCTCGACGTCCGCGAACCAGGGCGAGCGCTCCATCACCGGCGGGTTCAGGCGGGAGCCGCGAACCATCGCGACGTCGCCGAGGTTGCCGGCGTCGATCTCGTCCTTGATCCGCATGTACTCGGAGAAGAAGCGCACGACGTGGCCGACCATGAGGGTCACGCCGGCGTCCTCGCACGCCTGGACCATCGCCCGGGCATCCTCGTTGGTACGGGCGATCGGCTTCTCGCAGAAGACGTGCTTGCGGTACTCGGCGGCCTTCTCGACGCCCATGCGGTGCAGGCCGGTGGGCAGCGCGATGAGGACGACGTCGACGTCGTCGGAGGCAAAGGCCTCCTCCATGTCGGCCGTGACCTTGCCGCCGATCTTCTCCGAAAGCTTCTGCGCGCGGTCCGTGTCGATATCGACCAGCCAGGTGACCTCCGCCTCCGGCGAGCCGGCGAGGTTGACGGCATGGGTCCCGCCCATGCCGCCGGTCCCGACGATCGCAAAGCGAACCGGTCGGGACGCGAGCTCCTCGGCCGTTGCCGGCCGGCGCTCGGATGGTGCTCCGTTACTCATGATCTCCCTTTCCCCCGTCGCGGGGTGTGCATCATGAACGGGCCGCCCCACGTTGGACGCGCCCGTGCTGCAGGCAACGTACTACCGGACCGCCTCCCGGCAACACCTCCTGCATGGTGTATTCACGCCGGGGAGCGACCAGACGGACGATCACCGTCCTTCCTTATCGGAGAGGAGCGCCTCCGCGGAGGGAATCGTGACGGCGGCATGCGTCTCCAGTGAACGGTGCACCGCCTCGATCGCGGCCGTCACGATCAGCCCCTCGCGGACCTGCGGGACATCATCTGCCTCCCCGCGCACGAACCGGATGAAATCGCCGGCCATGTCCACCGGGAAACCCCGGATGGCATCCCGCCAGCGGTGCACCCCGAGCTGCGGCCACGAGGCGCGTCCTGGCCCGTACAGCGTCATGCCGTGGGTCGCGCCGTCGATAGTCATAGCGCCCTCGCTGCCCTGGATCTCGTAGCGCATGTCGAACACGGCAGGCCGGCTTTCCGGCAGGATCCAGGAGGAGTGCAGCGTGACCGTCGCTCCGTCTGAGAGCGTGAACAACGCGCTGATCGCATCCCATGTCGGTACCCCACGCGCGTCGAGCACGCCGCGCGTGCCCTGCGCGTAGACCTGCACCGGCTCGGTCGCCGTGAACCACAGCGCCAGGTCGAGCGTATGCGGCATCAGGAACCATGCCGGCGAGCTTTTCCCCGCCCAGGGCAGCATCCGAGTGGGGACGTAGATGGTGTCATTCAGGTGCCCGATAAGGTTGGTGAGGCGGCCGAGCTCGCCCGTCCTCGATCAGCCGCCTGGCTTCGATGTACCGGGGGTTCCAACGGTTCTCGAACGCCACCATGATCTTCGCCCCGGTTCGCGGACGCGGCCTCCGCAATGCGCTGCGCCGACAACAGGTCGGTCGCGAGGGGCTTCTCGATCATGAGGTCCAGCCCGCGCGCCGCGCATGCGACCGCGGCATCGACATGGAAGACATCCGGCGTCGCGACGATGGCCGCGTCGAGATCGGGATGATGGTCCAGCATCGCCTCCACCGATGAGTACGGACTCGCCCCGATCGTGGAGGCCAGTTCCTGCGCGCGCCCGACGTCCGTATCGGCGACGGCCAGCACGGTCGCATCGGGCGCCTGCGCGAGCGCCGTGGCGAACAACTGGCCGCGAATGCCGCATCCCACGATGGCGACCCTGATCGCCTCCGGTCCCTGCCTATCCATGGTCTGCCCTCCCCTCGTACGCTGGTCACCGATGTTCGCCAGCACACCACCCACAAGGTGATTTGGTCAATGTGGCCCGGGGACCCCGCATGCCACGTCAGGAAAAGCTGCACATGATGCGAAATGCATTCTTGTGTTCATCCGGACGGTCCCATATACTGCCCGTGTTCAACCAGTTCAACGAGGCGTCATGCGGGCACGGGGCTTTCCTGTACCTTTTGGCGACTCACAATAGATCAATAGGGGCCGCGTTCCACATCCCGTGGACGCACGTTTGTCAGGAGGAATCATGGTACGCACCAGATCCGTCAAGTTGCTCTTCGCCTTGTTCGCCCTGATGCTCGTGGCCGCCCCTGGCGCCTCGGCGCAGGACCGCTACTCGATCGCCACCGGCGGGACCGGCGGCGTGTACTACCCCTACGGCGGCTCGCTGGCCTCGGTGCTCTCCGACAGCATCGACGGCGCGGAGTTCACCGCCGAGGTGACGTCGGCCTCGGTCGATAACATGTACCTGATCGATTCGGGCGACGCGGACCTGGCGTTCGTGCTCTCCGACACCGCGTATGACGCCTCCCAGGGCAACGCCCCGTTCGAGGCGCCGGTGAACGCGAACTCCCTCGTCACGCTGTACGACAACTACACCCAGATCGTGGTGAACGCGGACAGCGGCATCGAGAGCATGGCGGATCTCAAGGGCAAGACGGTCTCCGTCGGCTCGCCGGGCTCCGGCACCGAGGTGATCGCCCTGCGCATGCTGGAGGCGGTCGGCATCGACCCGGACGACGACATCTCCCGCGAGCAGCTCGGCGCGGCCGAATCGGCCGGCGCGATGAAGGACGGCAAGATCGACGCGTTCTTCTGGTCTGGCGGCCTCCCGACCGCGGCGATCACCGATCTCGGCGCGACGCCGGGCTTCACCATGAAGCTCCTGCCGAACGCCGACGTGCATGACGCCCTGGTCGAGTCCTACGGCGAGTACTACACCCTCGGCACCATCCCGGCCGGCACCTACCCGGGCCAGGACGAGGATGTCGAGGTCGTCACCGTGCCGAATGTCCTGGTCGTGAACGCGGACATGGACGAGGACCTGGCGTACAACATCGTCAAGGCCATGTTCGACAACCAGGAGACGCTGGCGGCCGGTCACCCGGAGGCACGCAAACTCTCGCTGGAGACGGCGTACTGCTCGCAGGCGCTGCCGTACCATCCGGGCGCGATGCGCTACTTCGAGGAGCAGGGCGTCAGCGAGGGCACCTGCAACACCGGCGGCGCGGAGGCCTCGCCAGCGGCAACACCAGCCAGCTAGGCCAGGCAACACGACCGTCACCGGAGGCGGCCGCTCGATGGGGCGGCCGTCTTCGTGCCGGGAGGGCGGGATGCGAATCGGCGGATGGCTCCTGCTCGCGGGCGCGGGATTCGGGCTGATGCTGGCGATGAGCCTGCTGCAGCCGGTCACGTGGGTCGATGCCGTGGCCGAAAACGGCGCGCGGCTCGCCTGCGCCCGCGTCGACGACACGACCCCGATCACCCTCCGCTTCACGCACTCGATGTACGGCGGCGCGGTCACCGAGACCTATCTGGTCCGCGATGGCCGACTCCAACGCCAGCGGATGGTGACGGAGAACGCCGCCGCGGCCGAGTACTACGCCACCGACGGCGCGGTCCGCACCGTCCCGGCCGGGTATGAGGTGATCGCGCCGCCGTTCGTGACCGATCGCCTGGCGGTGCGGGTGGACGCGCGAGGCGATCATCACCTGACGATCGGCGCGGCGGAGTGGCCGCTCTACGAACAGCTCCGGGCCTCGACCCGGGTCACGCTGGACGCCCACCGCACATCGCGGATCACGGTTCCGCATGAGTGTGGGGACGCGAACGAGGAACAGGGACTCCCATGACCGACGAGCGCATGCAGCAGACGCCCGGCGACCAGGTGGTCGACGGAGCGGACATGTCGTCCGATGAGGACGTCTACGATACCCAGGCCCTCATCGAGGACTACGAGTCGGAAAGCCCCGTGCGGGACCTGACGGGGTGGGTTGCCGGGGCCGTCGGGCTGATCGCGGTCGGCCTCTCGGTCTACGCCCTGTATGCCACGCAAGTCAACATCACGACGCAGATCTACCGGCTGACCTTCCTCGGGATCGCCCTGGTCCTGACGTTCCTGCTCTACCCGTGGCGGCGGGGCGCCTCGAACCGGATCACCATCATTGATCTCGTCCTGGTCGCGGCGTCGATCGTGATCATGGTCTATCCCATGACCGACTTCGACAACTTCATCTACCGCGCGGCGCGTCCCACCGACATGGACGTGTATATGGGGTGGCTGACGATCTTCCTGATCCTCGAAGCCACTCGCCGCACCGTCGGCTGGATCCTCCCGGCGTTTTCCGCCGGCCTGCTCGCCTACGCCCACTGGGGCTACCTGCTCCCCGGCGACTGGGGACACCGCGGTTACGACTGGGACCGCATCGCGGGGACGATGTACATCTCGCTCGAAGGCATCTTCGGCACCGCGCTCGATGTCGCGGCGACCTACATCATCCTCTTCACGATCTACGGCGCGGTGCTGGAGTTTTCCGGCGCCGGCAAGTTCTTCCTCGACTTCTCCTTTGCCGCCACGGGCCGTAAGGCCTCCGGCGCGGGCCGCACGACCACCGTCGCCGGCTTCCTCCTCGGCACGGTCTCCGGCAGCGGCGTCGCGACGACGGTCACCCTTGGCTCCGTCGCCTGGCCGATGTTGCGCAAGGCCGGCTACGACCGCAACGCGGCCGGCGGCGTGCTCTCGGCTGGCGGAATCGGCGCGATCCTCTCGCCCCCGACGCTCGGCGCGGCGGCCTTCCTGATCGCGGAGTACGTCCAGATCTCGTACCTGGAAGTGCTCAAGATGGCGACGATCCCGACCATCCTCTACTACCTGTGTATCTTCCTGATGATCGAGCTCGACTCGCGGAAGATGAACACGAAAGCCGTGATCATCGAGACGCTCCCGGCGGGAACGCTCGTGAAGCGGTACTGGTATCACTTCACCTCGCTCGTCGCGATCGTCGTCCTGATGGCCATCGGGTTCACGCCGTTCCGGGCGGTCGTACTGGCAACGCTGCTCGCGTTCCTCGTCAGCTTCCTGCGCCGGGAGACGGCGATGACGCCCACGCGCACCTACAACGCGCTCCGGGGCGGGTCGGTCAGCACGCTCTCGGTCGCGGCGACGACGGCGACCGCCGGCATCATCGTTGGCGTGATGACGCTGACGGGCCTCGGCCTGAAGATGTCGGACCTGATCGTCGACCTCGCGAACGACAGCCTCTTCCTGAGCGTGGTCTACACGGCCCTGGCGGTCTGGATGCTGGGCCTGGCGGTACCGGTGACGGCGTCGTACATCATCGCCGCGGCGATCACGGCCCCGGCGCTGATCCTGATGGGCGTGCCGGACGTGGCGGTCCACATGTTCATCTTCTACTACGCGGTGCTCTCCGAGGTGTCGCCGCCGACCGCGCTCGCGCCGTTCGCCGCCTCGGCGATCACCGGCGGCAACCCGTTCAAGACGATGATGATGACGTGGAAATACACGTTACCGGCGTTCGTCGTCCCGTTCATGTTCACGCTGGACACGGAGAACGGGATCAACCTGCTGATGCTCGGGAACTCGATGGATATCGTGCTCGCGACGATCACCGCCTGTCTCGCGATCATCGCGCTGGTCGCCGGGGTCGGCGGCTGGATCCTGCGGCCGGCCAACGTGGTTGAGCGCGCGCTGCTGATCGTGGCCTCGGCGCTGCTCTTCTACACCGACCCGACGTGGGATGTGGTGGGGTTTGCCCTGCTGGCGGGCGCGATCGTGCTGCACGTCCTGCGCACGCGAGGTAGCCAGGAAGGCGACATCACCCCGGCGACGGCCTGAGCGCACCGGGGACGGCTCTCTTGAGTCCGCCCCTCCCTGATTTGGAACAGCTGGCCGGAGCGCATCGAAACGGCAGCCCCGGCCAGCATGTCCTGGCCGGGGCTGCTCTCGCTCAATAGGTCTTACCGGCTGTAATCCGGGGCGTCTTCCGGCCCGCGCTGGAGCAGGATCGGGCACGGTGCCTCGCGCACCATCTTCTCCGCGACGCTCCCGAGCGCCCACCGCTTGTAGCCGCCCTGGCCACGGGTCGTCATCGCGATCACATCGTCCACATTCGCCGCCCACATGAGGGTGAACGGCACGGAGCCCTCGACGACCTGGGTGCTCACCTCGCAGCCCTGCGCGCGGAGCTCATCGGCATGACGGTCGAGGTAGGTTTGGGCCTGCTTCAGGACGTCGGAGAGGGTGTCCTCGTACATCGTCGGCGAGATCGTCATCGGCGTGTCGCCGGGCTTGCGGCGGTTGCGCAGCTCGGCCTTGACGTCCTGTAGCCCAACGGAGCGGATCAGCACGACCGGCAGCTTGCAGGCGCGGGCGAGCTTGACGCCCCCGGCGATGCCCTTCTCCGCCAGCTCGGAGCCGTCGAGCGCGATGATCACGCGCTGCGGCATGCGCGGATGGCGGGTGAGCTCACCGACGCGGACGATGAGGGTCGGGGTCTCGCCGTGGCGGATCACACGGTCGGCGATGCTGCCGAAGACCATGCGCCCTGCGGCGCCGCGCCCGTGGGTCATCATCACGATCAGGTCGGCTTCCTGGCCGGCGCTCATGATCTCCTCGGCGACGTCACCGATGCGGATATCGACGCGGACGTTGCGCTCCGGGGTGCGGAGGCGTTCGGCGAGCTTCTCCATCGAATCCTGGAGGGAGGCTTCCTCCCGCTCCTCGTCATGGCTGAGGATCCAGTCCGGCACGATGACCTCGTGGTCGACGGAGACGTGCAGGAGGACGAGCTCCTTCGCCGGCAGGTTGGACGCGTAGGCCAGCGCGGCCTCGGAGGCGTCCGAGCCGTCGATAGGGACGACGATGCGGTCGTAGGTGACCGCGGACGTGGTGGGAGTGGTGCTCGTCATGGTGTCCTCCTGAACCCGGATGGCCATCGCGGGGGCCGGTTTCGCCGGGCCGCGCCTTCTATGCATATTGTACGCAAAATGACCCATTCCGACCGGGCTGCGTGCTATGGTTTGGCATCTGGGGCAAGAAAACTAACAATGTAGAGGGCTCTGAAGATGGAGAGGTTTCCTGATGCGTCCAAAGTGTATGAGATCGCGCAATCGTTTCGGGAACGATGTCTCATAGAGCATCGTTCGTTTCTGTGGAACGAGGAAGGCGTATGGTCGGCCGAGAACCTACAGCAAACATGGACAGTCGCGTCTCCTGCAGAGACGATGGCAGACCTGATTGACACCCTCAGGAACCAATCTAAAGAAATCCAAATGGTTGCTGTTGATGTCTTGGCCGCGGGAAGCCTCTTCCCTGCAGTGACCAAACCGACACAGGAGAGAAATTTCGGCGAGTTCCTCGATGTTCTTGACCTGCCTACGCCAGAATCGGATAGGTGGTCCCTTCTCGAGAGCATTTTCAGTGTTGAAGTACCTGGTTCGCATACACACTACAAGGGCGGAAAGCTCCAAAACTATCTCAGCTGGCTCTTCGGACTCAGGACGCTCCTCGTGTTCGACCTGGCCCAAGCGGATCGGGACACCATGGTCGCGACCGTTCGACAAGAAGTGGTGACGCAACCGAATGAATCGGTTTGGGACTCGTTGATCTGGGGGATGCTCCATACGATGTACCCGGATCAACTGGTTGCGGTTCCTGGAGACGCGGACCGCAAGCTCATCCTCCGCTCATTTTCCTCTCTCCTCGCTGGCAAAGAGTTTCCCAACGACTTCGCTGCGCTGGACTACTTGCGACATACGTTGCCACAGCCATCGGACGGAGGCCTTTTCGACTTCTATCATCCGGACCTTCTACAGCAATGGGGTCTTGCCAAGCATCTGAAGCGCATCGAATGGTTGCGAAGCCTCGGAGCGATCGATTCTCCCTCGACGGCGAGTGATGCCGCCGCCGACTTCACTATCCCCGCGAAATCCACCACAGACTCCCTCGCAGCACTCCTGGACCTGACGCATCTCGGTGCAGAAGCCGTCGAGGAGATCCATGACCTGCTCCTCACCAAGCTCCAACTGATCTTCGAAGGGCCGCCGGGCTCCGGGAAGACGTTCGTGGCCGAGAAGTTTGCGCGCTGGTTCACCGGGCAGCCGCTGGATGGCGCGCCGCTGGACGAGCACGTCGAGATCGTGCAGTTTCACCAGTCGTATGGCTACGAGGACTTCGTGCAAGGCATCCGGCCTAGAGACCAATGAGCGACGGCCAATTGGTTTACCGTGGTGCGCAAAGGGCATCTTTCTCGAGATGTGCCAACGCGCAGCTGAAGACAACCCGAGAAGCCGCTACGTCCTGATCATTGACGAGATCAATCGAGGGAATCTCTCACGGATCTTCGGCGAGTTGCTCCTCCTCCTCGAATACAGGGACATGTCAGTGCGCCTCTCCCCTACGGCAGCGGCGACGCGTCGTACCTTGAGATACCCAAGAACCTCTATATCATCGGCACCATGAACACCGCCGATCGCTCGCTGGCGCAGATCGACTATGCACTGCGGCGGCGCTTCTACTTCGTGCGCTTCATGCCGGTCGCGAACGGGCACGCCGAGGTCTTCGAGAACTGGCTCGCGCACAACGTCGATACCCCCGCTGACCGCGAGCGGCTGGCAGGCCTCTTTGTCACGCTGAACCATCGGATTGGGCACCATCTCGGCACGGACGACCTGCAGGTCGGACACAGCTACTTCATGCAGGCAGGGCATCGAGACGGATCTCGTCTTTGACCGCGTCTGGACGCGTGCCGTGCGCCCGCTGCTGGAGGAGTATCTCCATCATCATCGCCAGCGCGACGAGATCCTGGCCGATCTCACTCCGTCACGGCTACTCCCCGCGGCCAATGAGCCGGCGGCGGCCGAGACCGGCATCGCCGACGCCGTGGAGCCGGAGCAGGTCTGATGACCGATCGCGTCGTCATCCACGAGTACGAGAACCTCTCCTGGACCTTCAGTGAGGACGACCTTGATCTGCTCCAGGGGCCACTCCAGAAGGCGTTTGCGGTTTCAAGGGCACTCGACGGGCCGGGTCATGTTCTGAACCCCGGCTCCACGGTGGGCGTGCTTCGCCTGCCGTCCGGGCTGCAGCTGGAGATCAAGCCGAAGGTGCCGCTGCGGAACCTCCTGTGGATGCTCGCCACTGCTGAGGACCTGCAGGGCATCGACTTCCGGCGCCTGGACGAGCAGGTCCAGATCGACACCTTCGACCAGATCCTCGAGATTATCGCCGAGGCGTTCGCCGCGATGGTCGAGCGACGGCTGGACCTCGGGCTCTACCGCAACTACGTCGAAGAGGAGGACAACCTTCCGACCGTGCGAGGGCGCATCCTCGTCGCGGCGGATGTGCACCGCAACGCGGTGCTGCGCCACCGGACCTATTGCCGCTACACGACCTATTCCTGGGACCTGCCCGAGAACCAGGTGATTCGTCAGGTCGCCCGGCTGCTCTCCGGCTGGGGCTTGTCGCCGCGCCTCACCGGTCGGTTCGTCGCGCTCGATCACCAGATGGACGAGGTCAGCCCGTCGCGCCTGACGGCAGGCGACGTCGACCGCTTTTCCTACAACCGACAGTCGGAGGACTACCGGCCGATCCATCGCTATTGCCGCTTCTTCCTCAACGGCGCGTCGCTGAATGAGGATGCCGGCGACGAGGCGTTCGACGGGTTCCTGTGGGACATGAACAAGCTGTTCGAGGTGTTCATCGCCCGGCAGCTGCGTGCCAGGCTTCCCGCGCCGTGGCGGCTCGCAAGCCAGTATCACACCACCCTCGATCACGGCCATCAGGTCGTCATCCGGCCAGATCTGGTGCTGGCGAGGGGCGGTCGGGATGTCCTGATCGGTGACACGAAGTACAAGAAGCTCGCCGACACCGAGCACAAGCATGCCGATCTTTACCAGATGCTTGCGTACTGCACATCGCTCGGGGTCACGACCGGCGTGCTCCTCTACCCGCGTCACAACGCGGAGATCGACACGGAGCTGGCCATTCGGAACAGCCCGGTCCGGCTGCGCGAGACGTCGATTGACCTGCACGGCTCGATCGCGCAGGTGGAGACGCGGCTGACTACACTCGCCGCCCGGTTACAAAAGTGGAGTGACCGCTAGGCGGCGGTGCGGGTATGGCTCCTGCGTAGGCCGGGGCCATGAGACAGACGCGCGCATGAAAGGATGACGCCCGATGACGACCACCCTGCCCCAGCATCCCGCCGCCGCCCACCTGGTGGCGAACCCGCCGCACTGGACCTTGCGGCTGCAGCGCACCTTCACGCAGGACCGCGAGACGGTCTGGCAGCGCGATTACTGATCCGGAATCGGTCAGCCGGTGGTCTCCGGTTCGCCCGAGCCGCGCCCTGACGAGCACGGGGCCCGTCCAGCTCACCGCGGTGGACGGCAGCGACAGCGTCCACGAGAGCGAGGTGCGGTCCGTGACGGCGCCGGAATCGCTGACCTACATGTGGGGTGACGATGAGCTGCGTTTCAGCGTCTTCGAGGAGGACGACGGGACGCTGCTGACGCTGGCGCACACGATGAGCGACCACGAGACCGCCGCGAGCACCGCCGCCGGGTGGCATCTCTGCCTTGCCGCGCTGGAGATGCTGTTGAACGGGGATGAGGTACCGTCCGTCGTCGGCGAGAACGCCAGGCAGTATGGCTGGGACGAGCTGGATGAGGCGTACCGCGCCCTCTTCGACGACCAGACGGATCACGCGGTTCCGGGCGACGAAACGGACGAGGACGAATGACAACGTCCGACGAGAGGCCATGATCCGGGCATTGCCCCGCTACAATGGAGGCAACCACGATCGCCGTTGCCGCATTCTTTCGAGGAAAGCACCGTGATTCATCCGGAGGTCCAGAAACACATTCCCGAGATCCAGGCGCTGTGCCGTGAGTTCGGCGTGGACCGGCTGGACATCTTCGGGTCGGCGGTGACCGGCGAGTTCGACCCTGAGACATCGGATGTCGACTTCCTGGTGACGTACCCGGAGGGATACGATTTCGGGCCCTGGGGCGAACGCTATGTGCGTTTCGCCGATAATCTCGAATCAATCCTTGGTCGACGTGTGGACGTGATCATGGATCGCGCGTTCCGCCGAAAGAAGAATCCCTACTTCCAGAAGTCGGTCAATGCGAGCCGAAAGGCGATCTACGATGCATCCACGCACCTTAGCGCTGCTTAGGGAAATCGCCCTGTTCGCCGAGTACATCCTCGAATACACGGATTCCCTCGACTTTGAAGGGTACATGGATCACCGTCTCGTCCGTCATGGCGTGGAACGAAACTTCCAGACACTTGGTGAAGCCATGTCCACGTTGAAAAGGACGGATCTCGAGACATTCTCACGCCTGCCAAACTCCGACCGAATCGTCGGGCTTCGGAATCGACTGTCTCATGGGTACCTTGATGCTATTGACGACGAGGTCATCTGGCAGGCCGCTAGCGTGTCGATTCCTCGCCTTCTCATTGATGTGAGAACACTTCTCGAGGATGAGGCCGGACGCGAGGGGCGATGACGCCTCCTTCACGTTCCAACCGTTCAAATAGGAGGGGCGACTGGCGGGCTACCAAGGAGTGTATCTGCGCCTATCGCGCCCGCCTCTATCCGGTGGGACAATAAAGGAACGATATCCATCCGACGCGCGGAGGTTGTTGCCGTGATCCGCGACGATCCGAGGCTCGACCAGAGCCAGCTGTCCGCCTGCCTGGAGGCCCACTACGGGATCCGGGCGACGGCGATCGAGTTCCTGCCCCTCGGCTACGACCTGCAGGCGGCGATCCATCGCGTGATGGCGGACGACGGAGCCGAGTATTTCCTCAAGACGCGATTCGGCCCGCCGAAGGGCGCCTCGCTGGAGGTGCCGCGAGCACTGACGGACGCCGGCATCCCGCACATCCTCGCTCCACTCCCGACTCACGACGGCGCGTTGTGGGCGCCGCTTGATGACGACACCGGCCACACCATCACGCTCTTTCCCTTCATCCACGGCACGGACGCGATGACCGCTGGCCTAACCGACGACCAGTGGCGCGTCTTCGGGCAGACCCTGCGCGCGGTGCACGACAGCGGGATCGAGGAGCGGTTCCGGAACGCCGTACGCACCGAGGCGTTCGACCTGACTTCGGCGGCGCTCGTGCGCCAGGTCAGCATCGCGGCCGGGGCGTGGTGCTTCCTGAGCAGCGAAGCGGAGCGGTTCGCGGCGTTCTGGCGCGAGCATCAGGATCGCATCGAGGCCCTGCTCGACCGCACCGAGGAGCTGGGGACCAGACTGGGGCAACGATCCTTCCCCCTGGTGATGTGCCACGCCGATATCCACGCGGCGAACATCCTGGTCGAGGAAGATGGGGGCTTCTGGCTCGTCGATTGGGACGGCCCGGCCATCGCCCCGCGCGAGCGGGACCTCCTCTTCGTCGTTGGCTCGCGCATCGCGCGGGACGTGACGGCGCACGAAGAACGCCTCTTCTTCGAAGGGTACGGGGATATCGGTATCGATGCCGATGCCCTGCGCTACTTCCGGTATGAGCGGATCATCGAGGACATCGGCGAGATCAGGAAAGAGCGTGCTCCTGACGCCTGGCCGCAGCGAGGCCGCGCGGGAGCAGGAAGCCTCCCTCGCCCGGAGCTTCTTCGCCCCGGGCGGGGATATCGAGCGCGCCGAGCACGTCGTGCGGGCGTAGCGGCTACACGCCCCGGCTGTCCCGCCAGCGGCGGGTGGTCTCGGCATGGTGGCGATAGTGGTTCATCGCCGCCTCGCGCACCCACCCGCGGACGACATCCGTCCACTCCGCCGGGGCGAGATGCCGCAGGGTGCGGACGATGGCCTCGTGCGCCGTCTGGTAGCGCGCTTTCGCATCCCAGAGCGAGATGTCGGCGTCGACCTCGGCCCAGTAGTCGTTCCAGGCCTCGTAATCCTCGAACTCATCGACGCCCGGCAGCAGACCATGACGGTCGCGCATGACCATGTGGGTGGCGGATTCGTCCCACCGTGCGATGTGGATCAGCGTCATGCGGCCGCTCCACTCGCCAGTCATGCCGGGTTCCTCCAGCTGCTCGTCCGTGAGCCCGGCGAACTCGGCCTCCAGCTCGGCTCGCGCGAGCAGGATCTCATCGAGAAAGGCCGCCGGGTCAGCGGTCATCGGGTCAAATGGCATCAGTCCTCCCTTGTTTTGTCGCCGGCGGAGGTCCTCCGCGCGGCAACGCGGTCGCCTCCAGCGTAGCGGCATGCATACCAGATGAGAACGCGGACCGGCCGCAGGGCGTTGCATCGCGAAACTCGATGCTACCGCACACGGATAGGGTGACATTCGCACGCCCCACCCCGCCACGTTGCCCAAAACCTATCCCTCCGGCCATGTTCTTGTGGAGTACTCTGGCTATATCCTGATCTTCATACACCGAGCCGTTGGATCGGATATCGGTAAACGTCCGACGTTGAGAACACGAGGAGGAGAGATCCATGTCCTTGCGACTGCCCGCCAACCTGATCATGCCGGAGCGCACGACCCGCCGGAGCGTACTGCGCGGAGCCGCGGGGCTGGGCCTCGGCCTGGGTGCGGCCAATGTTATCGGTGCCGCGTCTGCCCAGGACCTCGACACCGCAACGCCGCCCGCGGAGTCCGGTGGTGGCGTGATCAGCTCTGACACGACGACAGAGACAACGGGCAAAGCGACGCCGGGTCTCTCGGAGGAAACCCCGTTCGAGCGGTACGACCCCTTCCTGCAGCCGGTCGAGGCGGGTGACAAGGAATTCGAAGTCGTCGCGCAGGACCGCATCGTCACGATCGCGAACGACATGAAGTACGCCGCCTGGACCTTTGGTGGCACGGTGCCCGGCAAGCCGCTGCGCGCCAAGCAGGGTGACAAGGTCAAGATCACGGTCCGGAACGAGGCGCAGATGACGCACTCGGTCGACTTCCATGCTGCCGAGGTTGTTCCGGAAGAGGGCTACGCCAACGTGGTGCCGGGCGACACCTTCGAGTGGGAGTTCACGGCCAACTACCCGGGCGCGTTCATGGTCCACTGCGGGACCGCGCCGGTGCTGATGCATATCGCGACCGGCATGTACTTCCCGATGATTGTCGATCCGGCCGAGAACATGTTCCAGCCAGCGACGGAAGTGGTCCTGGCACAGAGCGAGTTCTATGTGTCCGAGGGTGAGGAGAGCATCTGGGCCACGGATGCGGAAACCCTGTTCTCGAACATCATCGCCCCAACGATGATGGCCTTCAACGGACACCGCAGCCAGTACGTCGACGAGCCGATCAAGGTGCCGGCGGGTGAGCTGGTCCGCATCTACCTCGTCAACATGGGCCCGAATATCTGGTCGTCGTTCCACATCGTCGGCGCGATCTTCTCACATGTGTATCCGAACGCGAACCCGAACAACGCGATGGAGGGCATGCAGGCCTGGAGTGTTGGGCCTGGCGACGGCGCCTGCTTCGAGGTGACCTTCCCGAAGCCGGGCAAGTACATCGCCGTGAACCACGCCTTCGGGCACGCCCAGCACGGCGCGATGGCCTTCTTCATGGCGGAGTAACGGCTGCCAGCCACAAGGCAGGAACCAGCGCCCCCGTCCCGGTCTTTCCGGGCGGGGGCGTTCTGGCATGCCTGGCGATCTGCTAGAGTGCTGACCAGAACCGCCCGGCACACGTCGCCCTGGAGCCGTCCTATGCACCTGATGAACGTCATCTACGTCCGCGACATGGCGCGATCCGTCGCTTTCTACGAGTCGCTCGGCCTGGGCCGGAGCGGTACCGGCCCGATCGACGACTGGTGGAACGAGTTCGCGGTCGGTGACGCCGTGATCGCGCTGCACTGGGTTGGCGAACGGCCCATTCCGGAGCCGTCGAAGCACCTCGAGCTGCATCTCCAGGTGCCGGGCGATGAGCTGGACCGACTCTACGCGCTCTGCATCGAGCGAGGCTACCCGACCGGCGGCCCGATCTCGGAGATGGGATTTGGCCGCTTCTTCTGGACGACGGACCCGGATGGCCTGTGGGTGCAGTTCAACGAGCAGCAAGCGTCAGATCGTAGACCGGACCCGCGCCAGGCAGGTGGCCGGGTCTACAGGAGTGGCAACGAGGTGGGAAGGCAGATGGAATTCCAGGATGTGATGCGAAAGCGGCGGATGATCCGCAACTTCACGGACGAGCCGGTCTCGCAAGAGTCGATCGAGCGGATCGTGGAGGCCGGGCAGCACGCGCCGAGCGCGGGTTTCAGCCAGGGCGTCGTCTATGTGACGGTGACGGAGGAGGCGACGCGGCAGGCGATCGCGACGATTGCCGGGGAGGAATGGTATGTCCGGGCCGGGCACGAGCCGTTCATCTCCCGCGCGCCGGTGCATATCCTCGTCTGCACGAGCGAGCAGGTCTATCACGACCGCTACAACGAGGCGGACAAGAAGGGCAAGGGGCAAGAGGAGATCGGCTGGCCGATTCCCTACTGGCACACCGACGCCGGCGCCTCGATGATGCTCCTGCTGCTCGCGGCGGTGGATGAGGGATTGGGGACGGCGTTCGTCGGCGTGCAGGATCCGTCCGAGCTCCAGCGCCTGCTGGGCATCCCGGATGAGTACCTGCCGATCGGGGTGATCATGGTCGGGCATCCGGCGCCGGACAAGAAATCCGGCTCGCTGGCGCGCGGTCGTCGCCCGCTGGACACGGTGCTGCACCGCGAGCGCTGGTAGAGGGTTTCGCTGCAAGGCAGACCGAAGCCGCCGGGGAGTTGGGGGACCGACCGGCGGCTTCGGCACGTCCATACCGTGAGGGTATGTGCCTGTGTCGGCGAACCGTTTTCCGTCCCCCGCATGTTCCCGGGTGCCCTGGTCCCAGCCGGTTCGTCCAAATCGCCTGCATGCCCAGTGGGCGACTGGATCGTTGTCATTACGCCCGACAGGAGTCGGTGCGCCCGGGAACGTGCGGAATGGGTTAAGCGGATCGCCTGTGTATCTATCCTGCCGCGAGGGTCATGGTTATGTCCATGGCCCCATGGGGCCATTTACCCTGGCGTAATCGCCCCCAGGATCTCCGGAACGGTGAAGAGCCCGAGCGCGGGGACACCGTTCACCGTCACTGACCCTTGCGCGTCGGTGTACATCGCCTCCAGCGACGCCGCCGGGCCGGCGAACATCACGAGCTTCGGCGTGGATTCCTCGGGGACGAGGCTCCAGCCGCTCATGCAGTTCACGGTCCCGCCGATCTCCGTCACCATGCCCGGACCCTGGTGGCCTCAGAACGCTATTCATCTGTTACGACTTCTCTTCACGCGCTCGATCGTCTGTTCCTGCCCCGAACCCTGCTCCTCATCCGCCGTATGTCCCTGCTCCACCGTCGCCTCCGAACGCAGTGCGCCGAACCCGAACAGCGTCGGGAACGCTGTCCTCCGGCTGGCCGATGCCTCCCGCGCCGGTTCACCGGCCATCGCGCCTTCAATCACGGGCGGCCCACCGCCCGCCCCGGGATCGTCCAGCAGCGGGATCGCGCTCATCACCGCCGCCAGCCGCAACGCCATCGACACCCTCCATACAAGGCGTCCAGTCATTCCCCCCCTCCTCCGCAGCATCACGGCATCCCGGGCATGCTGCCCGAGTGCCTATCGTCAAGATGCGAGCCCTATGAGGTATGATGTCTGCGGTATCCACAAACAGTCATGGCCTTTCCGGGCCATTTCCGGAACCGGTTTGGCCGGTTTCGACGAAACGGACGTCACCCCACGGGAGCGAACGTGAGGCGCACGCATGGAACGCGATGACCTTCGTCGATCGTCATCAACGATGGATACGCTTACGGGGCCGCACTTGCCGGGTATCTCCGGCATTCCCAGGCGCCAGCCACCACCACTACCGACAAATCCACTGGTTGGACGGGACGATGATCTTGCGCTCGTGCTCCGGCTCCTGAAGAGCCGTGCATCGCGGGTTGTCTCCCTCCTGGGGCCGGGTGGCGTAGGCAAGACACGTCTCGCGCTCACGACCGCGCACCGGCTGGCGGGCGACTTCGCCCATGGCGTGCTCTTCCTCCGGCTTGATCGGCTCGATGCCACCTCTCTGTGGGAGGCGATTGGCCGGCATATCGGCCTGACCTCCGGACAGGACACCACCAGCGCGGACGCCATTCTCGACCCCCTGCGCGGCCAGGAACTCCTGCTCGTGCTGGACAACGCCGAGTCGATGATCGAGGCCATGGCCGAGCTCCCCACGCTGCTGCACGCCTGCCCCGCCGTCGTGACGCTGGCAACGAGCCGGGAGACGCTGCGCTTGCCGGGGGAGCACGAGATCTGGCTTGCACCGCTCCCGGTGCCGGACGAGAAGACGGTCGCGTCGAGTTCCCCCGCGATGGAGCTCTTCATCAGCCGGGCGCGGCAGCTTCGCCACGATTTCGCCGTAACCGACTGCAACCGCAAGACGATCGAGCGCATTGTGCGCCGCCTTGACGGCCTGCCGGTGGCGCTCGAGCTGGCCGCCGCCTACCTGCGGCACCTCTCGCCTGACGAAGTGCTGGCGATGCTGGATGATGCGATGCCGGCGCTGGGCGGCGGCCCGAGGACCCTTCCCCCGCGGCAACAATCGCTGCGGGATCTCGTCCGCTGGAGCCTGGATCTGCTGCCACCGGGCACGCGGGACGACGCGATCCGCCTCGCGGTCTTCTCCAACGGCTTCACCCCGACCTCGGTTGCGGCGATCCTGGAGAGCGGATCGCTCCGGGACGCGTGGGACCTGACGCTGACCCTCGCCGATCGCAGCCTGATCCAGCGCGCGCCATCCGCGGGCGATGGGGACCGCACCTTCACCATGCTGCAGACGATCCGGAGCCGTCCTGCTGGACGAGCTGGAGGCGTCGCCCGAGCTGCGCTCGACCACGTTGGACCGCCTCTCCCGCGCGCTTGGTGCGGCTGGCGAAGGACGCGGACCGCCACTATCACGGTCCGGAAGGTCCGCGCTGGCTGCGACGCATGCGGGAAGCGTCGCCGGACGTGCACCTGGTCATCACCCGCAGCCGGACCGACCCGGCCCTCCGCCCGGCGGCACTGGAGCTCTGCGGCGACATGTTCTGGTTTTGGTACAGCCAGGGCCACTACCCGTGGGCGCTGCCCCGGATCGAGGAGCTGCTGGAACTGGCAGGCGACGACGTACCCCCGGAGACGCGGGCCCGCGCCCACGTTACCGCCGGGTGGTTCGCGCACCGCATGGCCCAGATCGAGCGCACGGAGCGGCATTTCCAGGCCGCGCGCGAGCTGTTCGGCGATACGCAGAGCCGTGGCGTGCTGCTCGGCATGATCGGGTATTCCTATGTGCTGACCTTCGAGCGGCCGGATGCCCCGGCGGCGATCGAGGAGCTGGAGCGCGTGATCGCCCTGGCGCGGGAGGTGGAGAACGCCTGGCACGAGGAAGCCGCCGGCCACTTCGGGATCGGCATCCTGCGCTACTTCGCCGGCCGGCTCGATGACGCCCGGCAGCACCTGATCGAGACGCTACGCCTCGGACGCGCCCACAACGACAGCCAGAGCATCGGCATGCCGCTGGTCTACCTGGCCCATGTCGACCGCGCGAACGGCATGCCGGCAGAGGCGTACTGGAAGCTACGCGAGGCATTGCCGCTGCTGATGGAGATCGGGGACCTGGCCACGACCGCGCTGGTGCTCGATATCGTGTCGGCGACGCTGGTCGAGCTGGACGCGTGCGAGCTGGCGATGCAGGCGTTGGCGCTGGGCGAGCACCTGCGTGGCACGATGAGCCTGCCGCGTTCCCCGCTGGAGCTTCCCGACGCGGAGGCGACGCGAGCGCGTATCGATAGCTGGCGAGTGGCCTCCGGGCGCGATATCGCGGACGGCAGCACCCTGGACCTCGGCGAGACGATCGACCGCCTCTTGCGCTTCGACCCCGAGCGAGCGCCCCGCGCGGCAACGACGGAGGCATCCGAGGCTCCGGCAGGGCAGACGGTGCTCTCTCCGCGCGAGCTGGAGGTGCTGCACCTGGTCTCCACGGGAATGACATCGTCGGAGATCGCCGCGGCCCTCTTCGTGAGCCCGCACACGGTCAAGCGGCATATGGCGAACATCCGGGAGAAGCTGGGCGTGCGCTCGCAGGCGGCGGCGATCGCGGCGTTGCGCGACCAGGGCGCCTGACGCGGGACATGCAGACGCCCCCTCGGGTGGTGGGGGCGTCAACCAGAGACTTCGGGGCTGTCCTGGACCAGGAGCCCCGAAGGGAGGGCGGGATGGTGACCGGCACAGGCTGCGACGGGAGTGCACCATCCTCGGGGAATAATGAGCCGGTCATCACATCCGACCATATTCTCATCCAGGGATACGGGCATCGGAATGGCCCCATGGGGCCATTCCGGCAGACGCGGCATCCCGGAGCGAGCACCTGCCTCGCGGTCGGCGATAGGGCAATGCGTCCTGGCGTTCAACATCGCCGGGGAGATGGTCGTCCTCGCCGCATTGCTGATCCTTCAGCTCAACCCGGGCGGCAGGACAGAGACGCCGCAGGAGGCGATACCCGCACGGGGCACCGCCTCCTGAGCGGAGCTAGGGGAGTTCAGCGACGATCTCATCGGTCGTGAAGTAGCCGATAGGCTCGTCGCCGTTGAGCGTGACGGACGCAAGGGCATCCTCGTACGCGGTCTCGAACCCGGCCACGGGGGCGAAGAACGAGACGTCGATCTCCAGCTCGCCGCCGACCACCTGGACTTCGAACACCGTCACCCACGGCTCATCGTCGTCTTCGCTCGCGGGACCGACCATCACCACCGCGCCAGAGCGGCGGGACGCATCCGCGAGGATGACTTCGGTGCCCTCGGGCTGGTACTCCGTCAGGTACTCGTCCGATGTCCAGTACGTCACGTAGTCGTCGACCGAGTATTGATCATCCCAGGCCGCGCCGGAGATCACGATCGCCGCGCTATCGTCGGGCCTCCGCAGGGCCAGGGTGTCGTATCCGGTCTCCGGGTCGACCTCGGTCCACTCGTCGTAGACGTCCCACTGGCCCTCCCACTCGACGGTATAGTCGTAGAGGTCGCTGGTGTAGATCCCGTCCTGGACCGCGCGCGGTACCGTTCGGCCCACAGGCACATTGGCCAGGACATCGCGCGGGGATGTGCCGGGCACCTCGCCAGACGACGACCCCCTGGTCGCTGTCTCCTCCGTGCTCGCGGCCTCTGGCGTCTCCGTGCTCGTGGTCCCCGTTTCCTGGGTCTGAGGTGCAACCGGCTCCTCGGACGACATGTCGACACCGGCCGCGATGACCGTATCGACGATCGCGGCGACATCCATATCCGCCCAGAGCGGCTGGCCATCGAGCGTGATCGCGCCCGGAATGCTGGACAGGTCACGCGTGAAGAATGGGGTCATGGATTGGAGTTGCGTCGTGATGATCCACTGCCCATCGGCGGACGGCCAGACCCGCGAGTACACGAACCAGGTCCGCACCTCGCCCAGCATGGGATCGAGCATCGAGACACCGCTGAGCTGGTAGAGGCCACCGTTCACGTCGGGACCGCTGTCGAAGACGGTGTACTCGCCCGCCGGCGTGAGCGCCACGGCACTCTCCAGCGTCTGCTCGGTCACCGGGTAGGATTCGACGTTGAACACGGTCGTGTCCGCTGTGACGAGGTTGACCGAGTTCGGCTCGATATACGCGTCGCCCCACGGCTGCGTCCAGGTGACGACCGTGCCGGAGCCGAGCGTCGCTTCTTGCGCCCCCGTCTCCTGCGCTGGCGGTGCCCCGCTCTCGAGCGTGGCGAGGACGGCATCGGCGTCGATGTCTTCGAGCAGCTTCATGCCGTTGAACCCGAGGCCGGACGCGTCCCCCAGAGCGATCGAGAAGGTGTCGGCAGGGGCGATGAGCAGGGCGAGCGCCGGGACATCGGTGCCATACCCGTATTGCAGCCGGGCCACGCCCCAGTTCTCGCCGCCACCGTCGACGGGAATGGTCATCAGCGCGTCAATACTGTCCTCGGGGCCGATTCCCTGGCTCACGATCGAACCCAGGTCGGCCAGGACCGGGCAGAGCTCGTCCCAGACTGTTCCGAGTGATGTCCCGGCCTCGAAGTCAGTCGCCTGGAACAGGGCATCGTCGCTGGTCGTGGCGCGGAAGAGCTCCGCGGACGAATCCGGCTCCGGGTACCAGTAAGTGTCATAGCCGACCACTGTCCCGTTGGCCAACGTCGTCTCGTCGGTGAATTTCCAGACATCCCGCCTGAATCCGGAGGTGTCTGGCGCGGGCGGATCGATGCGTTGGCATGCCTGGGACTGCGAGCGAGCGCTGTTGCCGACGTGGAGCGCCGGAACAGCTCCCACCGTGCCGGCCCCGATCGTGACCATGGCGAGCAGAAAGGAGAGGATCGCCACCAGTTTCGCGAATGGGTTCGTTTCGGGACGGATACGGAGATGCGGCATGGGACGCTCCTTCTCAAAAGCCGTCTGCTGTTGTTCCGGGATTACTTGCCACCAGTCTAGGGAACGAGCGGGGTGATGCCATCAGCAAAATGACGTAGTTTCGGTGACGCGCTTCCGTCGGGCGATACACTGGAAACGGTACCGGCGGGTGGGACCGCAGCGTCGCGACCACCCCTCCGCGCCGGGGACGACCAAGGAGGCACGCGATGCGGTACGGCTTCAACCTCCCCTGTTTCGGCACCTTCAGCGACCCCGACACGCTCGTCGAACTCGCCGTGGAGGCCGAGGTCTACGGTTGGGACGGCTTCTTCCTTTGGGACCACATCCTCGCTGACCCCGGCATCCCCTTTATCGATCCCTGGATCGGGATGGCCGCGATCGCCTCGGCAACCGAGCGCATCAGGCTCGGCCCGATGGTCACCCCCCTCCCCCGCCGTCGGCCGTGGAAGGTCGCGCGGGAGGCCGTCTCGCTCGATCACCTGTCCCGGGGCCGGCTGATCCTCGGCGCGGGCATCGGTGGCGACGGTTGGCGCGAGTACAGCGCGTTCGGGGAGGACCCGGACGCGAAGCGGCACGGTGAGATGCTGGACGAGGAGCTGGAGATCCTCACCGGTCTGTGGTCCGGCGAGCCATTCTCCTTCTCTGGCCGGCATTTCAAAGTGAGCGACGCCCAGTTCCTCCCCCGCCCCATGCAACAGCCCCGTATCCCGGTCTGGGTCGCGGGAATGTGGCCGAATCGCAAGCCGTTCCACCGTGCAGCCCGATGGGATGGCGTCTTTCCGCTCGGCAAGGAACAGGACCTGCTGCCCGACGATATCCGCGCAATCCGGGCGGTGATCGATGAGCACCGGACCGTCACCACACCGTTTGATATCGCCGTCAACGGCCGGGTGTTCTCGCCGGACGGCGTCGAGCAGCCGGTCTCCGCGCAGAATTACGACGACGCCGGTGTGACCTGGTGGATGGACGTCTTCTGGGGCAATGTCTCCGCAGACCGCGTGCGCGAGGTGATCCGCCAGGGACCGCCGGGCTGACGCCATCATCCGGAACGCCGGAGAGGAGAACCGCCGTGAAGTTCGCGCTCAACCTGCCGTGTCTCGGTTCGTTCGGCGAGGTAGGCATGCTCGTGCAGCTCGCGACGGAGGCGGAGGCTGCCGGGTGGGACGGCGTCTTCATCTGGGACCACCTGCTGCGCGAAGAGGGCGCACCCTTCGTGGACCCCTGGATCGCCATGACGGCGATCGCGGTGGCGACGGAGCGCGTCCGCATCGGGCCGATGGTGACCCCGGTGCCGCGTCGTCGTCCCGCCAAGCTCGCCCGTGAGACGGTTTCGCTCGATCACGTTTCGAACGGCCGGCTGACCCTCGGGGTCGGCAGTGGCGGGGACGGCTGGGGCGAAATGACGGCGTTCGGCGAAGAGACCGATCCGCGCGTGCTCGGGAAGATGCTCGACGAGGGACTCGCGATCCTGGACGGGCTCTGGCGCGGGGAGCCGTTCTCCTATGACGGCTCCCACCACACCGTCCGCGACGCGCAATTCCTCCCCGTTCCCGTGCAACAGCCGCGCATCCCGGTCTGGGTCGCGGGTCGCTGGCCCAACCGCAAGCCCTTCCGGCGGGCCGCGCGATGGGACGGCATCTTCCCCATTGGCCGGGACCGGAATTTGCGGCCGGACGATATCCGCGCGATCCGTGAGGAGATCATGCGGCACCGAGCCTCGGCGGCACCGTTCGACATCGTCGCCCGTGGCCCCATCATCACCTTCCAGGGCGACGACCAGCCGCCGGTGCGAGAGTATCGGGAAGCGGGCGCGACATGGTGGATCGACAGCTTCCGACCGGACGTCCCGATCGACCGCGTGCGTGAGCACATCGCCCACGGCCCGCCGGCCTGACGTCCCTGCCATCATCCCCCTCCACCGCAGCCCGCATCGCGCCACAAGGAGGATCAGCCATGGCTTCCATCCAACCACGTACCGACCCGCAACCTGGAGCGGCTCGCTGCCCTCGCCCACCCGTTGGAATGGACGGCCGCCGACTACGACGGCTTGCTGGACGAAATCGGCGACGCCCGCCTTGTGCTCATTGGCGAGGGCAGCCATGGCACCGAGGAGTTCTACCGCGAGCGCGCCGCGATCTCGAAGCGGCTGATCGAGGAGAAGGGCTTCGACGCGATCGCGGTCGAGGCCGACTGGCCAGACGCCTTCCGCATCAACCGCTACGTCCGCCATACCAGCGCCGACGACACCCCGCTGGAGGCGCTGGACAGCTTCGCGCGCTTCCCGCAGTGGATGTGGCGCAACACGATGGTCCACGACGTCATCCTCTGGCTGCGGGAGTTCAACGAGGCGCACCCTGGTCGGCAGGCGGGGTTCTACGGGCTCGATCTCTACAGCCTGAACGAGTCGATCCGCGCGGTGATCGATTACCTGGACACCGTCGACCCCGCCGCGGCGAACCGCGCGCGGCATCGCTACAGTTGCTTCGACCACTTCGGCGACGATTCACAAGCCTATGGCCTCGCGGCGAGTTACGGCCAGATCGAAAGCTGTGAGGATGACGTCGTTGATCAACTCGTCGAGATGCACACCCGCGCCGCGCAGCTGGCGATGCACGACGGCAAGGTCTCTGAAGACGAGTTCTTCTCGGCGCAGCAGAATGCCCGCCTCGCGAAGAACGCGGAGGCCTATTACCGCGCCATGTTCCGGGGCGAGTCTCGTCGTGGAACCTGCGCGACATGCACATGGCGGAGACGCTCGACGAGCTGCTGGCGTATCTCACGGAGCGCAACGGCCACCCGGCGCGGATCGTTGTCTGGGCCCACAACTCGCATCTCGGCGACGCCCGCGCGACAGAGATGGGCGACACCGGCGAGTTGAACCTCGGCCAACTGGCGCGAACGCGGCACCAGCGCGCGGCGTTCCTGATCGGGCAGACGACCTACCACGGCACCGTCACGGCGGCGGATGACTGGGACATGCCGGCGCGACGCAAGCGCGTGCGGCCCGGACTGCCGGGCAGCTACGAGGCGCTGTTTCACGACATCCCGCACGAGGCTCTCCTGCTCTCGATGCGCGAAGCCGGCGATGCCCTGCCGCGCGAGCGGCTGGAGCGGGCGATCGGCGTGATCTACCGGCCGGAGACTGAGCGTGCGAGCCACTACTTCCACGCGCGGATGGCGGAGCAATTCGACGCCGTGATCCACATCGACGCGACGACCGCATTGCAGCCGCTGGACCCGATCGCGGACGAGGATCTGGGCGACGCGCCGGAGACATGGCCATTCGGCGACGAGCCCCTTCCATAGAAGATGTTATCGATATCCCGGAATGGAGAGGATCATGCGCCAGGCACCGGAACGGGACATCACGATCAGCACGAGCGCGGGGAACATCCATGGCACCCTCGCTATTCCCGAAGGCGCGACGGGCATCGTCGTCTTCGCTCACGGGAGCGGGAGCAGCCGCCACAGCCCGCGCAACCGGGAGGTCGCCGCGGCGCTCCAGGACGCCGGGCTCGCGACCTTCCTCTTCGACCTGCTGACCGCGCAGGAGGATGCGATCGACCAGCGCACGCGGGAGTATCGCTTCGACATCCCCCTGCTCGGCAACCGGCTGGTGACGGTGACCGACTGGCTGCGCGAGCAACCGGAGACGGCCGAGCTTGCTGTCGGGTACTTCGGGGCGAGCACCGGGGCAGCCGCCGCGCTGATCGCCGCGTCGAAGCGGGCGGACACAAAGGCCGTCGTCTCGCGCGGAGGACGTCCGGATCTCGCCGGCGAGGCGCTGGACCACGTTACCGCACCGACCCTGCTGATCGTCGGCGGGAATGACGAGCCCGTGATCGGCATGAACGAGCGCGCGAAGGCGCACCTCAAGGGCATCTCGGAGCTGGTGATCGTGCCCGGCGCGACGCACCTCTTCGAGGAGCCGGGCACGATGGAGCAGGTCACCGCGCACGCGACACGTTGGTTCCAGACGCATTTGGTGACAGGCTGAGTAGTGTGGCCGCTCCAGAGGACGGGAGAGCCATGAAACAGGTCGTGGACGGCCTACTCGAAGGTGATCCGAGGCCCGAAGCGGTATAAAGAGCGCATGGAGACATCGTCGCGCGGCCCCGCCGCATCAGCCGAATCGCCCAAGACCGTCGTCGTCCTCAACCCCTCGAAGCGCCGGGCGGCGGAGGCGCTGGACCTCATTTGTGCCAGCTGCGACGCGGCGGGCCTGGCCACCCCCTGCGTGATGGAGACGACCATCAACCAGCCGGGCGGCGCGCAGGCGCACGAGGCGGTGGCATCCGGGGCTGATCTCGTCGTGGCGGCGGGCGGCGACGGCACGGTGCGCGAGGTGGCGCGTGCGCTGGCCGGCACCGGCGTCCCGATGGGCGTCGTGCCGATCGGGACGGCGAACCTGCTGGCCCGGAACCTCGGGCTTCGGCCCGGCGACATAGAGGACAACGTCCGCCATGCCCTCACAGGGCAGGATCGTGCCATCGACATCGGGCGGATCTGGCTGGAGACGCCGGACCATCCCCACGCCCCGTACGAGACCGTGTTCCTCGTCGTCGCGGGCTTCGGAATGGATGCCGCGGCGATCAGCCAGACCAGCGAGGTACTGAAGCGCCGGCTCGGGTGGGTCGCCTACTTCGATTCGCTCGTCCGGCGGGTGTTCGAGGTCGGCGAGGAGATCGCGATCAGGCTGGACGACGGCCCGGAGCAGCATGTCGAGCTGCGCACGCTGATGGTCGGCAACTGCGGCCTGATTCCGGCGGGCATCCGGCTCATCCCGGACGCGGTGCTGGACGACGGGCAGCTCGACGTGGTGATCATGACCCCGGCAACGCCGATCGGATGGCTGCCAATCGCCGGGAAGATCCTGCTACGGCACCGGTATCAGATCGACGACTTGCACCATCGCCCGGCCCGGTCGGTGATCGCGCGGCCGACGCACCCGCTGGCGGTGCAGCTCGACGGCGACGTGGTCGACGCGGTGAGCTGCGCCACGATCCGGATCGAGCCGGGCGCGCTACGGGTGCGCTCGACGAAGCGGCCGCCGCGCCAGCCGAAACCCCGCTTCAGCCTGCCCTGGCAGAACGCCAATGGATAACGAGCGTGACGCGATGAGCGGCCCACCCGACGTCGACGCGACGGTCGAGCGGATCCGCCACCTGCTACACGGCTTCACGTCGCTCCGCGATGAGCGGCAGATCGTCGCGTTGCTCGCGGCCCTGCCGGGGAACGTGCTGGACGAGGTGCTCTCGCGGCTGGACATAGACCGGTTGCTCTCCGACGTCGAGGACCGCGTCTTCGGGCCGGACATGCACCAGGCGCTGGTCGACCTGATCAGCGAGCGCACCGCCGATCTCTCGCCGGAGACGCTGGCGGCGCTGATCCACGCCGAGCAGAGCGGGCCGACCCTGCTGCCGCATGAGCGGACGATCAGCAAGGTGCTGCTCTCGATAAAGGGCGAGCAGCTTGCGGCGTTCAAGGCGCTGCTGAACACGCGCGGCGACTATCAGGACCTCGAGAAACTGGTCTTCGACGACATCGACAACAACGAGCTGCGCCAGCAGATCCTCGACCACATCGCGCGGGAGGCGGCCGCCTTCCCGGTGACGGACCTGAAGATCCTCTGCGACATCGACGACACCGTGCAGGCGCGGCTACACGACCGGCGCTACCCGAAGCGCACGATCTACCCCGGCGTCGTGTCGTTCATCGAGGCGCTGGAGCGTGGCAGCGCGGCGATCCCGGGCATGCCGGGCGACCTGACCTTCATCACGGCGCGGCCCATGGACGTGTTCGGGCTGATCGAGAACTACACGCGCGACGCGCTGCACGAGCTCGGCTTGCCGCCGCATACGGTGCTCTCCGGCAGTTTCCTGCATTTGATGACGCACGACAGCATGGCGGACAAGAAGATCGAGAACTTCAACCGCTACCGCCTGCTCTTCCCGGAGGCCGGGGTCGTGTTCATCGGCGACAGCGGGCAGGGTGACGTCGCGGTCGGTCGCCGCATGCTCCAGACCGACCCGGACGCCGTGCAGGGCATCTTCATCCATGATGTGCGTGCGTCGACGGAGGCGGTGCGCGAGGGCTGGCGGCAGGAAGGCATCTTCCCGTTCGATACCTACGTCGGCGCGGCGGCGGAAGCCTATGCGCGCGGGATGATCACCGCCGAGGGCGTGCAACACGTGATCGACGCCGCGCGCCGGGAGTTCGCCGCGATCCGCTTCGACTCCGAGACGCAGCGGGAGAAGGTACAGGAGCTCTTGGAGCGGGACATCGCGGCGGTGACGACGCCGTAGTTCTATCGACAGCAGGGTCTCTGGTATGACGACCAGGACCAGGAGAGCATGTCGACCAGCCCGTTACCGGTTATGGGGCAACGCCTGTCGTAGTAACCGTGTCAAGCGGCGGTGGTTGGTCGGGGGTGCAGTCCCTGACCGATCTCCGTTTGGGCCCAGCACAAGTGGTCGCGGACCATCGCGTTGAGCAGGACCACCAACCGTCGTGCGATCGCCGTCAACGTGGCCTTGGCGCCCTTGATCGGCGCCATGGTGCGATACTGGTCGCGATAGACCGTGTCCCGGGCCCGGGGATTGGTGGCGCAGGTCAGGGCGGCCAGGTACAGCACGCGTCGCACCTGGGAACGGCCGCCCGCACAATGGCGACGCTGGCGCTGCTGCCCACTGTCCCGGGCATAGGGGGCGAGCCCGGCCAAGGCGGCGATCTGCCCCCGGTCGACCGCACCCAGCTCCGGCAAGTAGGCCACCAACGTCATGCTCGTGACCGGGCCGATGCCCGGGACGCTTTGCAGTTGCCGACGCCGGGCCTGCAAGGCGGGCTCGGCGGCGAACAGCGTCTCGATCTCGGCCTCGACCGCCGCGATCTCGGTCTGCAGGAGCACCACCACCTGCTGCAGATGGGCCTGAACTGACGCGTCTGGCGTCATCTGGGCGCGGACCTGATAGGCACTGCGGGTGGTCACCAGATCCTCGCGCAGCCCCACCAGGGCGCGAAGCCGGTCCTCGACCGGGGTGGCGACGCGCGCCGGGGCCGGCTGGCGCAGCTCCCCAAAGCGGGCCAACAATGCCGCATCCGCACGGTCATTCTTGGCCTTGTGGCCATAACTCTGCCGGAAGCGGACGATCAGCTGGGGCGTGACCACGGCGATGGGCAGCCCGGCCGCCTGCACCGCCCGCACCAGGGCCAGGTGATAGGCGCCGGTGGACTCCACCACGATCCCGGCGATGGGCACGCGGGCCACGCGGCGCAGGAACTGGCGGTGCCCCGTGGCCGTGTTGGGCACCTGAAAGCGCGACCCGTCGCTGCCCATCGCCCCGTCCAGCGTCGCCTTGGAAACATCAATGCCGACCCATACGAGCGTATCCACCGTCGTCCACCTCCCGCGACTGCTCGGCTACACTGGGAGGGCGCCTCAGACGTCGTGCTTGGTATGCGGATGGCGATCCATGTAACCGTTCGACCGTTGCGAGGCGCGCCCCTCCGCCTGCCGGACCCGAACTACGGACGGTCGCCTGACCACGCGGAGGAACGGGTGCCGGCGCTCCCAGTATCTGACATCCAAGCGGAGGACTTGGATGCGCTCGCAGGACTATATCAATCGAGACGATATGCGCATCCAATGCCCTCCCTCCGGCCTCGAATGCACCGTAACCCACAGGATGGCCGTGAACGGGAGGACATGTCGACCAGCCACGCACTGACTGATAGGGCGGTCGGTGGTCGAAAGTCCTCCGCTACAGATTGATGCGTGAAGGCGTTGGAACCGGCATGACCTCATCGTACGGCGCCATCCTGCGGGTGCTGTAACATGGCGGCAGACCATCGGCCCCTCACCATCATCACGAGAGCTCCGCATGCCCGACCGACCCGCGATCACCGTGCGCGACCTGACCAAGACCTATATCGTGCCGGAGCGCGAGGGCGGGCTGAAGGCGGCGATCACCTCCCTCTTCCACCGCAAAACGCGCGAGGTGCAGGCCGTGCGCGACATCTCCTTCGATATCGCGCCGGGCGAGATCGTCGGGTTCCTCGGGCCGAACGGCGCGGGCAAGACGACGACGCTGAAGATGCTCTCCGGCCTCCTCCACCCCACCTCGGGCACGGTCGACGTGCTCGGGTTCACGCCATGGGAGCGCGACCGCGACTACCTGCGGCAGATGGCCCTGATCATGGGGCAGCGCAACCAGCTGCAGTGGGACATCCCGGTCATCGACTCGTATCAGCTGAACAAGGCGATTTTCGGCATCAGCGATGCCGACTACAGGCGCTCGTCTCGAAGAGCTGGTCGAGTGGCTGGAGTTGGGCGACCTCGTCAACAAACCCGTGAGAAACCTCTCGCTCGGCGAGCGGATGAAGTGCGAGATCGCCGGGAGCCTGCTGCACTATCCGAAGATCCTGTATCTCGACGAGCCGACGATCGGGCTTGATGTGGCGATGCAGCGCAAGATCCGCTCGTTCGTCGCCGGGTACAACGAGCGCACGGGCGCGTCGGTGATGCTGACGAGCCACTACATGGCGGACGTCGAGGCGCTCTGCAAGCGGGTGATCGTGATCCACCATGGCACGCTGCTCTACGATGGCGACCTGACAGGGTTGGTGCGGCGATTCGCCCCGCAGAAGACGATCGTCGTCGAGTTCGAGGAGGACGCGGCCGTGCCGGGGAACCGGTTGGACGGGATGCTGCCGGACGGCGCGGAGATCGTGGCGCAGTCGGCCGCGGGGCTGACGATCAGCGTGCCCAAGGCGGAGACGGCGCGGGTCGCGAGCCGGTTGCTGGCCGAGCTGCCGGTCGCTGACCTGAACATCGAGGAGCCGCCCTTCGAGGAAGTTATCGAGAAGGTGTTCGAGAGCGGGCCGGAGCGTTCTGGTGAGACCGTAGCCACATGAGCGCATCCCCGGTGGACCAAAGGAGCACCGTGCGGCGACTGGTCGAGTACTACCGCAGCCAGCTCGCGATCGATATCTCCCTGAACATCGCCTATCGCGGGGCGACGGCGATCTGGACATTTTCGTCGATCATGCAGCCGCTGGTCTCGATGGTCGTCTGGCGGACGGTCGCGGGAGAGGATCAGCGCCGGCGGACTGACGGCAGACCAGTACACCGCCTACTTCATCATGGTGCTGCTGGTCAGCAACCTGACGTTCATCTGGCACATGTGGGAGTTCGAGTGGCGCATCCGCACGGGCGCGTTCTCTCCCCTCCTCCTGCGACCGATCCATCCGATCCACAACGATGTCAGCGAGAACCTCAGCTTCAAGCTGCTCGGCCTGGTGGGCATTATCCCGGCGGCAATCCTGCTCGGTGTGGTGTTCCACGCGGATTTCGGCGGGACATCGCCACTGGACCTGCTCGCGTTCGTGCCGGCACTGCTGCTGGCGATGGTACTGCGCTTCGTCGTCGAGTGGACGCTGGCCCTGGCGGCGTTCTGGCTGACGAAGGTGTCGGCGATCAACAACCTCTTCGACGTGATGTTCCTGTTCCTCGGCGGGCAGTTCGCGCCGCTGGACGTGATGCCAGATTGGATCCGGACCTTGGCGCTGCTCTCCCCCTTTCCGTGGAGCATCTCCTTCCCGGTCGAGGTGGCGCTGGGACGACGGGACGGCAGTGAGATCCTCGTCGGGTACGCGGCGCAACTGGGCTGGATCGCCTTCGCGATCACCGTGCTGTCGCTGGTTTGGCGACGCGCGACAAGCAAGTACAGCGCGGTGGGGGCGTGAGCATGGGTTGGTCATCCGTACGGGCGAGGACCTTGTGGGCGACTCCCGGCACGGCGCCGGCCAGAACGGGAGCCGACACAAGGTCCTCGGCCCTACAACCGAACGAACCCGGGAGGCCGCCCATGCATCCGTTGACCGTCGCCCGGACCTTCTTCCGGCTGGGGCTGCTGAACATCATGCAGTACCGGTCCGACTTCTTCGTGTCGCTGCTGAACGTGCTGATCACGCTCGGGACGCAGCTGCTGGGCCTGCAGGTCATCTTCGGCCAGACCACGGATTTGCGGGGCTGGACCGCGAACGACCTGATCGTGCTGATCGGCATCCATATGTTCGTCGGGGGACTGCTTGGCCTGGTCATCCGGCCCTCGATGCAGGCGTTGATGGAGGGCATCCGTCTCGGAACATTCGACTTCGTGCTGACGAAGCCGGTGGATGCGCAGCTGTTCACGAGCGTGCAGAAAGTTGCCCCCCAGAGCACCACGGACATGTTGTTCGGGCTGGCCGTGGTGCTCTTCGGCATGGCGCGACTCGGAACGGAGCTTACGGTGGGATCGGTGCTGCTCTTCGTCACCATGTTGCTGGCCGGGACCGTAATCATCTACAGCTTTATGCTGATCCTCTCCACCCTCGCCTTCTGGTTCGTGCGACTGGACAACGTGCTGGTCATCTTCCAGACGATGTTCGGCAACGCGGGATCGTGGCCGATCACCATCTACCCCGGGTGGCTGCGGACGACGCTGACGTTCTTCGTGCCGGTCGCGTTCGCGGTCACGATCCCCGCCGAGAGCCTGACCGGGCGGCTGGACGCGACGACCGCGCTGCTGACGGTGGGCCTGGCCGTCGCGTTCTTTACCGGGGCGCGGGCGTTCTGGCGGTACGCGCTGCGGCACTACACCGGCGCCTCGGCGTAGGATCGGGCAGACATCTACCAGCGCCGTGTAGGGGCGGACATACGACGGAAGGGCACTTTCGAGTGCCCATCACATCGATCGGACAGACAAAAGAACATGCCCCTACGAGTGGTCGTCGCGGATTACCCGGGCAGCGCTCGGTCAATCCGCCACGGCGGGGACGACGACCGGGGACTCGTGACGCCGGAGGGCGAGCGCGGTGGCGCCGGTGAGGATCATCAGGCCGCCGACCACGACGTACATCGCCGTCCACCCGGCGCGCTCGGCAAACCACCCGGCGAGCGGGAAGAGTCCGATCATCAACACGGAGAAGAGCCACGAGTCGATCGAAAGCACGGTCGCGCGCTGGCCAGAGCCGAGCTGCTCGTTGTACCAGGCGGACATCCGCGTCTCCGCGACGCCGCTGACGAACTCGGCAATGATGTACGCGCCGATCACGAGCACCATCGCGTTCGCCACACCGAGGGTGATGACGCCGATCCCGGTGAGCGCCGTGAGCACCGGCCAATGCCAGGCGAGCTTGCCGGTGAGCTGCCCGCCGACGGACGTCCCCGCCGCAACAGCGAGGAACATGACGCCGAGGAACGCGCCGATCTGCGCGTTGGAGAGGCCGCGGTCGGCGAAGAGCGCCTGCACGTAGAGTTCAGCGATCGTCACCCCCACCCAGTAGAGCGCCGCGGTGACCATCATGAGGACGATCAGCGGTCGCTGGCGCAACAGGCTACGGACATCCCGTAGGTGATCTGTGATCCCGTGTACGCCATGGTGCGCGCGGGCTCGCGGCGGCTCCTTCAGGCCCGAGCGCGAGGACGATCGAGATCACGGCGAAGCCCATCGCCAGCGCGTACGGGATCGCGTAGTCGATGCCGGAGGCCCAGGCGCCGATCCACATCGTGATCCCGGAGAGCACGTACCCGGCAGAGAGCAGCCGCCCGAAGACGCGCCCGTAGCGGGATTGCTGGTCCTCCGTCAGGGCGTCGAAGAGGAACGCCTGGTCCGCCCCCGAGCGGAAGCTCATGCTGGCGCCGCTGAGGAACATCGCCACGAGCACGATCGGGAAGCTCGTCGCGCCGATGAAGAGCGCCGAGCTGAATGCGACGAGCGCGGAGCTGACGACGAGCGACCAGCGGCGGCCGATGAGGTCGGCAAACGAGCCACTTGGCACCTCCAGCAGCACCGGGGCGAGATGAAACGCCGCCTCGCCGATGCCGATCTGGGTCAGGGAATAGCCGCGATGCTGGAGATAGAGGATCCAGATCGCGCTGCTGAAGCCAACGGACGAGAAGAGATGGTAGGCGATGAAGCGGTAGATATGGCTCCAGTTACCGCTGGAGCGGCGGATGCGTCGAGACATGCCGAGAGAATCTCCCATCATGGCGATGGGATGAGGCGGGTGTGGCACCCGTCCATCCACTGCCCTATGTGCCGGTTTAGCAGGACAGTGGGGACTCCGGGCCGTGGGTACGGTTATGCGCCTTGCAGAAGGCGCGCATGTCTCGCTGCGTCATACGTGAGGTGTCCGGGTGCGAACGTCAAGCGGGCCAGGACTTTTCCTCATCATACAGGAGGCGCACAACACGCCCGGAGGGGCCGCAGTCCGGGCAAACCGGACGGAAACTGCCGAGTCCGGCCGCTACCTTCCGTTGAGAAGTATTCCGGCATTTTTACCGCGATTCGTTTCGCAAATCGCCCCCACGAAAAGTTGACAGAAGACAATCGTGACAATTCGGGAAACGAATTGTGGCATGCCTTCTGCGGGCTCCGACCCAACGGCTGGTGGATACGCGCGTCACCCCGGTGGCGTACCAACGTCGTAAAGGAAAGGAACTGACATGGCCAACAACAACGACAATCGCGGTTTTGCCTCGATGGACGACGACAAGCAACGCGACATCGCCAGCAAGGGTGGACATGCCGCCCACGAGTCGGGCCACGCGCACGAATTCGACTCCGACGAGGCCCGTCAGGCCGGCAAGAAGGGCGGCGAGACCGTCAGCCAGGACCGCGGGCACATGTCGGACATTGGCGAGAAGGGCGGCGAAGCGGTCAGCCAGGACCGTGAGCACATGGCAGAGATTGGACGGAAGGGTGGCCAGAGCCGCTAGCCTCTTCCGGCGACGCAAGAGAATGAGCAGCCGCCGACGCGATGCACGCCATCCGAATCGTCGATCAGTCGACACCACCGGCCGTCAGAGCACGATTCGGATAGGCTGACGGAACTCATCGCAATCGACGGCTGCAAGGACGACCCGGTGTTACCGCACCGGGTCGTCCTTTGTCCACTATACAGAGAGATCGTGACGGGTGGTGGACCGCACTCCGCCTCTCAGTCCGTCGCGCGAGCCGCTGCGGCGTTGAGCGGTCTCCCCGGACGGTCGTATAGTGCCTTCCGAGAAAAGGAAGGCACCGTCGTGAGTATCGAACCCCCAAAAACCGAGTCGCAAGGCCGCGGCATCCCCGGAGCGGTCATCCCGCTGGCGTTCCTGTCCGTGATCCTGCTGGGCGCTGCGCTGGTGTTCGGGGCGCTGGCCTTCGGCATCGGGCTCCCGGGCTTCTCCGGGAATGACGACGCGGAATTCGCCGCCCCGCGGGATGCGCTGGAGGCGTCCGGGTTCACCATGCGCGGGCGCACGGCCGATGGCGAGGTGACGCTCGTCGAGGTCGAGGTGGCGATCCTGAACACGAGCGATCTCCCCGTCGACGAGTTCCAGGTGATGGTGCAGTGCACCGACAACGGGTACGTCTCGGCGATCAGCACCGTGCGCCCGATGGAGGCCAACGAGAGCCGGACGGTCGCGATGGAGCTCTCCGGGCGTGGCGAGCCGTCGTGCAGCGACCCGGTGATCGACTTCAGCCCGGTGCGGCCGGAGGGATAGCCATCCCCCGCCCCGCCGCTGTCGTCGCGGCGAACTGCTACTATTGGCCCAAATGCACCGACGTGCTCTTTTGCCCGGTACGCGCCGTGCGATGCCCGCGATCAGGCGGGATGATGGACCGCCCGCGCGTTGAGGAGACGAATCGACCATGGCCTTTGTCACCCGCAAATTCGCACACCCCGGCTCGGCCGCCGCGACGCCGGGCCGCTTCTACGCCCCGGAGGCCCCGGGCGCGGTCGATTCGCCGCAGGAGCCCGGTCAGGTTCCTGACCGCTCGACCGTGCCGGAGCATGGCGAACTGCCCGTGCCGATCCCGGTCGAGGGGCCGCGCCGCCCGTTCACCGAGTACGGCTCGTCGCAGCGGATCATGCATGTCTATGAGAAGGAAGGGCTGGATCCGCTCGATCCGGAGCGGTTCGTGCAGGCCCCTCCAGCCTATGAGGAGCGCCGCAAGGCGAACCCGTTGCTCCGCAAGCCGCTCCGGCCGCTCGCCGGATACGCGCTGGCTGTGTCCGGCACCCGACTAAACGAGCAACTTGCCGCGCTTGCGGCCCAGGCCGACGCCGAGCAGCCCGCCGAGCCGGGACAATCCGGCCAGTAGCCGCCCCCATACGCCACGTGCCGATCCCCGATTCGCCTGTCGAGTCGGGGATCGCTGGTGTGTGAGGCAACGGGTTTCGTCAGGTTGCGTCCGCGAGCGCACGCGGAGTCTGGACTATAATCAAGGAAAGCTACGGGGGGCGCGGTGGGCGCTACCTCGGCGCCTTACCCAGGACCAGGTCCCGTACCGACAAGAGGGGGCCATCACAGCCGGAGACCCGCGGGTTCCCGGCGCTCCTGCTGTCCTTTGGCCGCCGGCGCGCGGCATGCGATGACAGCGGGCGTGATGCGCTCCGGGCTGCCGGGGCCATACGACGCCCGAACGTTGTGCAACGCATGCTGTTCCGGGCCAGTGACAGGTGCTGCGATATGCGAACCGCCAAGGATGATGGGAATCGACAGGAGACGGCAGCGGAGCCGACCAACACTCCTGCCGAGCATGTTCGGGAAGGACAGGCGCAGGTGCAGTTTGATACAGAAGCCCTCGTCGGCTTCTACCAGAAGATGGTGGAGATCCGCCTGTTCGAGGACGCTGCAAGCCGCGGCTTCCGGCAGGGCAAGATCGGTGGCTACCTCCACGTGTACAGCGGCCAGGAGGCCGTCGCCCTCGGCTTCATCAACGCGATGAAGGAAGGTGACCGCACGATCACGGCCTACCGTGACCACGCGCATGCGATCCTCCAGGGTGCCGACCCGAAGGCCGTGATGGCGGAGCTCTATGGCAAGGGCACCGGGCTCATCAAGGGCAAGGGCGGCTCGATGCACCTCTTCAATGTTGAAGGGGGCATGTACGGCGGCTACGGCATCGTCGGCGGGCACATCCCGCTGGGTGTCGGCATGGCCTACGGGCTGCGCTACCGCGGCGAGCCGGGCATCGTCCAGCTCTACTTCGGTGACGGCGCCATGAACAACGGCACCTTCCACGAGTCGGCGAACCTCGCCGGGCTCTGGGGCCACCAGGGCCTCGCGCCGGTGCTGATGATTCTCGAGAACAACCAGTACGGCATGGGGACCAGCGTCGAGCGCGCGGCCGCCATGACAGACCTCGGCAAGCGCTTCGATGCCTACGGCATCGAGTGGGAGAAGGTCGACGGCATGGACATCGAGGCGGTGGCGAAGGTCGCCGAGCGCGCCTCGGAGTACGTGCGCGAGACCGGTAAGCCCTACGGCATCGAGGCCTTCTCGTATCGCCTCGTTCCGCACGGCGCGGCCGACTTCCTCGAGAAGTACCGCACCAAGGAAGAGATCTCCAAGTGGCGGGAGAAGGACCCGATCACGACCCTCGCCGCGAAGCTGCTGGACATGGGCGTTGACGAATCGCGCCTGGAAGAGATCCGCAGTGAAGCCAAGGCGAAGGCTGATGAGGCGGTGAAGTTCGCCGTGGAGAGCCCGGAGCCGGACCTCTCCGAGCTGACGACCGACGTCTACGCAGAAGGCATCCCGGTCGAGGTTGCCGGTTAAGCCATCCGGGCAACCGCAGCCGCGGATCCTCTCCGTCGGCCCCGGTAGTTGAGAAAGGGTTTCGGCTCATGGCAGTCATGACCTATCGCGACGCTCTCCGCAGCGCGATGGCAGAAGAAATGGAGCGCGACGAGACCGTCGTGCTCATGGGCGAGGATATCGGCATCTACGGTGGTACCCACCTCGTCACCAATGGTCTGATCGACCAGTTCGGCCCCAAGCGCGTGATCGATACGCCGATCTCCGAGGGTGGTTTCACCGGCGCGGCGATCGGTATGGCGATGGCGGGCATGAAGCCGATCGTCGAGATGATGACCTGGAACTTCTCGTTCCTCGCCGCCGACCAGATCATCCAGAACGCCGCGAAGCTTCGGTATTTCTCCGGCGGCCAGGTAAACGTGCCGCTCGTCATCCGTGGCCCAAATGGCGGTGGCGTCCAGCTTTCCGCCCAGCACACCCACTCGCTGGAAGGCTTCTACGGCCACTTTCCGGGCCTGAAGGTCGTCTCCCCCGCCACGCCGGCGGACGTCAAGGGGATGATGCTGCAGGCGATCCGCGATCCTGATCCGGTGATCTTCCTGGAGGCCGGCGCGCTGTACGGCACCAAGGGTGAGGTCGCCGAGGGTGACCAGACGGTCGAGTTCGGCAAGGCGCGCGTTGCCCGCGAGGGCAAGGACGTGACGCTGATCTCCTATGGCCGGCAGGTTCCGCTGCTGCTGAAGGTGGCCGACACGCTGGCCGAGCAGGACATCGGCGCCGAGGTGATCGATATCCGGTCGATTCGCCCGTTCGACAAGCAGACAATTGTCGACTCGGTGAAGAAGACGCACCGCGCGGTCGTCGTCCAGGAGCAGTGGCGCTACTTCAGCGTCGCCTCCGAGGTCATGGCGGTGCTTCAACTGGAGGCGTTCGACGACCTCGACGCCCCGGTTGAGCGCGTCAGCGGCGCGGAAGTGCCGGCGCCGTATGCCCGCAACCTTGAGATTGCCGCATTCCCGAGCGAGGCCGATGTCGTGAAGGCCGCCCGCCGGGTCCTGTATCTGGAGAAGTAATCACCCATGGCAGAAGTCATCATGCCGAAAATGGGCGATGCCATGGAGGAAGGCGTTCTTCTGAAGTGGCTGAAGGCCGTCGGGGACGAGATCTCCGAGGGCGACGCCCTCGCGGAAATCGAGACCGACAAGGTCACGCTCGAGATGGAGGCGCAGGAGAGCGGCTTCCTGACCAACATCCTCGTCGATGAAGGCGCCACGGTGCCGATCGGCGAGGCGGTCGCGACCATCGGCGCGCAGGACGAGGTTGGCAAGGCGCCGGCCCCGTCGAAGAAGGCTGCCGCGCCTGAGGAGAAGGCCGAAGAGGCCGCCCAGGAGACGACCCAGGCAGCGGTGACGCCCGCCGAGTCGGAAGCGGCGGAGAAGCCGGGCCCCTGGCAGCAGGATGGCCAGGTTGCCAGCCGCGAGCCGGGCGAGCGCGTCCGCGCCTCCCCGCTGGTGAAGCGCCTGGCCGAGGAGCACGGTCTCGACCTCTCGCAGATCGAAGGCTCCGGCCCGAATGGCCGGGTCGTGAACCGCGACATCCAGGACTACATCTCCGGCAAGAAGCAGGCGCCGCAGGCGCAGGCCGCGCCGTCTGCTGGTGCCGGCGAGGCCGCCCCAACCGGTGAGGTGTCGGGCGAGCTGGTCAAGATGCCGAAGATCAAGCAGGTCACCGGCAAACGGATGTCCGAGTCGAAGAGCACGATCCCGCACTATTACGTCACCTCCACCGTGGAGATGACGGCGGCGCTCGAGTTCCGCAAGCAGGTCAACGCGGCGCTCGAGGCGTCCGGCGGCAAGGTATCGGTCAACGATATGATCGTAAAGGCCGCTGCCCTCGCGCTTCGTGACCATCCGAACGTGAACCGCTCGTTTGTGAACGGTGAGCTCTACCAGCAGGACGCGATCGATGTGAACATCGCCATCGCGATCGACGGTGGACTCATCGCCCCCTTCATTCCGGCGGCTGACCAGAAGAGCCTGGGCTCGATCGGGACGATGGCGCGCGACCTCGGGAAGCGCGCCCGGGAAGGCGGCCTGACCCCGGAGGAGTACCAGGGCGGCACGTTCACCATCTCGAACCTCGGGATGTTCGACGTGGATGAGTTCATTGCCGTGATCAACCCGCCGCAGGTGGCGATCCTGGCGGTTGGCTCGGTGGCGCAGGTGCCGGTCGTCAAGGATGGCGAGATCGTGGTCGGCAACACCATGAAGCTCACCCTCTCGGCGGATCACCGGGCGCTGGACGGCGCGGAGGTCGCGACGTTCCTGCAGTCCGTGAAGAAGTACCTCGAGAACCCGATGCTGCTGGCGATCGCCTAGCGGTCACGCGCGGCGCGGAATGCGTTGGAGACGGCGCTGGCGGGGCATGGGTCCTGCCGGCGCCGTTCTCGTATGGAGACCCAGCCTGATTCGGGAGAATGTTCGGCTGGGCGGGAAGCAGTCAGGATCGCGATGACGAACTTCGAATGGTTCCTGCTGGTGGTCGTGGTGGTGCTGGTGCCGCTGATCGTGGCGATCGTGGTCACGCTCTGGACCATCGACCAGGCAAACAAGCGCAAACGCCAGAATCGCGCGGACGCGCAGATTGGCGTGAAGCGGAAGGCGGCGCTATCACCGGAAGAAGCGGCCGCGCGCCGTGCGGAACGAGCGGCCAGGCAGGCGCAGGAGGAAGCGGGCTCCACAACGGCCTCTGGCGCGGTGGATGTCTCCCCTGCCCTCGCTGACGAGGATGTTTCACGTGAAACACCGCCCGTGACGGACGAAAGCCGCAGCGGGTAGAATCGGACCGGTTCCGCAGGCGCGAGTCGTGCGGGCATGAAAGCTGCAAACGGGCGGACGATGGAGTCCGCAGTATCTTATGGAGAACATACTATGGCGAACAACGAACGCTCCCTGGTCATCATCAAGCCGGACGCGGTCCAGCGCGGACTTATCGGCGAGATTACCGCTCGCTACGAGAAGCGCGGGCTGAAGATCGCGGCGATGAAGCTGGAGCAGGTCTCCCGCGAGACCGCCGAGAAGCACTACGGCGAGCACAAGGGCAAGCCGTTCTACGAGGGCCTGGTCAGCTACATCACCTCCGCCCCGTCGGTCCTGATGGTGGTCGAGGGCCCGGACGCGATTGGCGTCGTGCGCACGACGAACGGCGCGACCAAGCCGGCTGAGGCCGCCCCGGGCACGATCCGCGGCGACTTCGCACTGACGATCGGCCGCAATGTCGTCCATGCGTCGGACAGCGTCGAGAGTGCCGAGCGCGAGGTGGGGATCTTCTTCGGCGACGGAGGCGTTGTCGACTACGGTCGCGATGTCGATACCTGGGTGATCGAGGAGTAATCCTCTCCTTCAACCGATAGAGACGAAAGCGGGCGGGACGTTTCACGTGAAACATCCCGCCCGCTTTCTCGTACCGCGGTCCTACGCGGATGGTGCCCTCCCCTGCGCCCAAACGCATATCTTCAGGTATGCGCGCGGGCCTGCCCCCCGGAGCAACCGCCTACAGGACACAAAAGCGCCCCGGACTTGATGTCCGGGGCGTCTCGTTTCGCTCGCTTAGAGCGGATATCGGTCTTGACGGCCCTGTAGTATCGACGAGACATCGCCCCGACGGGATAGGGCGCCAAAGCGGCACCAGCGGTGCCGGCCCGGGCACAGGCGCTACCTGTCCACCATTCTGCATGAGCTCCAGACGGTCTAGTCGTCGCTGAGGTACAGGTAGCCGGGCTGGAAGTTGAGGTAGTTCTTCAGCTCGGCGATAAGGTTGCGCAACGTCTGGTCGTCGACATCGGCCGAGAGCGGTCGGCGGTCGGAGAGCGGCGCGCCTCCGTACTTCTGCCGGCCCGCGTTGGAGCGGTTGTCGATGCGAGGCAGGCGCCGGTACACCTCCGCGGAAAGCCCCTCCCCGTCCTCGGTGATGTAGAGCGCGTAGTTCGGGTCCAGCTCCAGCCCGACGGTGCCGCGGTCGACCTCGTCCACGACCATCGGGTACCCGGCGGGAACCCGACCCTTGTACTGCTCCGCCGCCACTTCCATCATCGGGAGGATTCGGTCCCGGATGTCCTTCAACGCCTGCATTCCCCTACTCCCTGCCGATTCATGGCGCCCCGTTGACGCCGGGGTACTCCGCCGTAACCATCTACCCGTCTGGTCGTAACGTCGCACGAATGTTTCACGTGAAACATTCTATTCCGGCTTACGGATTGCCGGCCCGGTTCTCCTCCGACAATTGGCTCGCACGCGGCGTGACCTGACCCGCGTACTTGTTCCCGATCTTCTCGCGATACGGCGTGCGTACGGGCGACGACACCGTTTCGAACGAGAACGCGCAGATACGCATCCCCGGATACAGCGCCACCGGCATCCGACCAAGATTGCTCAGCTCCATCGTCGCCGTCCCAACCCATCCGGGCTCGAACACGGCCGCGGTGGAGTGCACCGTGATACCAAGGCGCGCGATCGAGGAGCGGCCCTCCAGGCGGCCGAGCAGATCGTCCGGAAGCTCGAGCGACTCCATCGTCGAGGCCAGGGCGAAGTCGCCCGGCTGCATGATGAAGGACTCGTCGTCCTCGACCTCGATCGTGCGCATCGCATCACCGATCGACTGCGGGTGTCGCGGATCAATGTAGCTGAAGCGGCTGTGCTCGAACACCATGAAGGTGCGTCCCAGCCGGAAGTCGACCGAGACCGACCCGAGCTGCTTCTCGAGGTCCGGAGCAGGGTCGATCCGGATGCGGCCCTCCTCGAGGGCCTTGATAATGTCTCGGTCCGACAGCACCATTCGGGGCTACTCACTTCCACAATGATCAGGACAGGCTGCATTACCGCCCCCGCGGCATCAGCACTCGATCAGTATTCTATCCCATCGCGAAGGGATATCCCGCCGATACCGGTCGCTCCCGGTCGACGTGAGTCGACATAATCTTATCTTTCCAGGGAAGCGCACGTAGCGGACCATGGTAGACTGATCGCGCTCCCGACCCGAACACCCGCCGCACGGCGACGGCTGTTCCGTCCGGTCCCGATCGTGCCGCCCTTGTCGCTCTCGCCCCGGTGCCATGCCAGATCACGACTCACCCATGCACCAATCCCGCCCGGACGATTCCGCCGGGGACTACCTGGCTCGCCGGCGCCGACACGCCGCACGCACCCGCGCGGGCGCTGTGGACGCCGCCCGACGTCGCGAACGCCCGGCCGACCGTTACCAGCGGTACAGCGCACCTCGCTCGCGACGCGCATCGCGCCAGCGTTCCTTTCCAACCGCGATTCCGACCGCCATACCGGCGACCGCCACACCGCTCCAGGCCGAGTTCGCCATCGCCCAGGAGGTCCAGGCGGCGAACCGCCGTCCCGCCTCGCGCATCGCCGCCCTACGCCAGAAGCGCTGGTTCTGGCCGGTCCTCGGCATCCCTGGCATCCTGCTCATCGTGGCCATGCTCGCGCTCAGCCCAGTCATCTGGTCCTCGTTCCAGGCGTACCGAAATGTCACCGTCGGCCCGGTCGAGCATCTCAACTCGGCGTTCGTGCCCCAGCTCAACGTGCAAGGCACGCCCGAGCTGGTCGCCGCATCCAATGAGGAAGACGGAAGCAGCTGGTCGGGCTCCGAGCCGATCACCATCCTGCTGCTAGGCGTCGATATCGAGGCCGGCGGCGCCTCGCGGACTGACACGCTGATCCTCGTGAACATCGACCCGGTCGACAAGTCCGCGACGATGATGTCGATCCCGCGGGACCTGAAGGTGGTCATCCCTGGCTACGGCGTCCACAAGATCAACGCCGCCTTCGCCCTCGGCGAGTTCAACCAGGTACAGGGTGGGGGAGCCGGCCTCACCATCCGCACGATCGAGTCGAACCTCGGCATCCCGGTCCACGGTTTCGTCCAAATCGATTTCCAGGGCTTTATCCAGATGATCGATACGGTCGGCGGCGTGGTTGTCGACGTGCCGTACCCGATCCGCGACGATGCCTACCCGGCGGAGAACTACCGCTACCAGCGCATCTACTTCCCGGCCGGATGGCAGCACCTCGATGGCGAAGAGGCGCTGATCTACGCCCGCACGCGCCACCAGGACGGCGACACGATGCGCTCGGCGCGACAGCAGCAGGTCCTCCTCGCCCTGCGCGACCAGGCCGTCAGCCTCAACCTCGTCGGCCAGCTCCCAACGCTGATCCGGCAGTTCGGCGACTCCGTGCGCACCGATATCTCCATCAGCGACGCCATTCGCCTCGCACAGGTCGGCATGGAAATCCCGCGCGACGAGATCCAGTCGATCTCACTCTTGCCGGCCCTCTACGACGACCCCGGCCTCGACGGCACGTACTACCTCAGCGCCGATTGGAATATCGCGACGGATATCTTCAGCGAGTTCGCCGGCGCGCCGATCAGCCCGCCCGGCGCGGCCATCGCTGACCCGGATTACGGCGCCTCGATCATGATCCTCAACGGCACCACCAACACCGGCCTCGCTGGACGCGTCGGCACCACGCTCGAACAGAACGGCTTCTGGAACGTCTCCGTCGACAATGCGGACAACCAGGGCGACCACGACCAATCGACGATCGTGGACCATGACAGCAACCTCGGCACCTCGGCGATGATCTCGAGCCTGATCGGCGTCGGCGCCGATACGATCGTGCTCGGCGACGCAAGCTCAATTGCCAACGATGGGATCGACCAGTACGCCGGCTATGACATCGTGGTGATGCTCGGCAACGACGCGCCGGACCCCGCCGGCGATCAATGGTCGCTCGAGGATTACCAGCGCGAGACCGGTGCCGACGAGCCATCCGGCGTGCAGCCGACTTCGGCGCCCTCCTCCGACAGCACGCCGACCACGAACCGGGAGCAGCGCACGCTCGACCCGGTCGATGAGGACGAGGCGGGCAACTAGGTACCGCCTCGCTGCCTCCAAACGACGCTTGCGTATCCCGCGTTCACGTCATAACCGTGGCCCGCATGCTGCGAAGAACAGCATTGTCCTCGCCACAGTACAGGCGATCTGGCATCCCGTTCCGCGCAATACGGCCCTGCGGAAAGATCCAGCCAAGGTATTGGTGCGTATCCACAAGATGGCGCCAGGCGCGACAAGGCGACAGAACAGGACCGATACAGGGTCAATAATGTCCTTGTTCCCTACCCGAAAGGGTAGTTTCCCGTACACTCAGGTGCGCCGAAACGGGAACGAGGACGGGTCCGTCTTCGGAAGAGGAGAGGCTCCAGCCGCTCTCGGCTGCGCAGCGCGATTACCTTTGACGTCGGGAGGGTCTTTTATGTTAAACAGACGTCGGTTTGTCACCGGGGCAATCGCTGCGGCGACCACCGCCCTTGGTGTTGGCAATCTTGGCCGGATCTCGGTCGAGTCCTGGCTGCTGAAGGCCAGCGCCCAGGGCACCGGGCGCCCGGGCACGCCTTATCCGTTGGTCGCCTTGCCGACCAAGGGGCTGATGGGTCAGGTCTACGACCTGCCGCCGAACTACGAGACGCCAACGCCGCGCCTCATCGGCGAGAAGAACTATCCCCTGACGGACAACGAGTACTACTACGTGCGGTACCGCGAGCCGATGCCGCCGAAGTTCACCGAGGACGATTTCGTCCTCCGCGTCATCGGCGACGCGATCGACAAGGAGTACGAGTTCACGCTCCAGGATCTGCGGGACACATTCCCGGAAGAGAGCCTCATCGCTGTTGGCGAGTGCGCCGGAATGGGGCGCGGCCTGCTGCGGCCGATGGTCCCGGGCCTGCCGTGGACGAAGGGCGATGTGAGTTGCGCGAAGTGGACGGGCGTCAACCTCAAGGCCATTCTCGAGCACGTGGGCATCGACGACCGCACGAAGTTCATCTCGCTGCGCTCCGGCGCGAGCACCATCTCCGCCAAAAAGGGCGACTACGTCCGCACCTACACGGCCGAGCAGCTGCTGAACGAGCCGGCGATCCTGGCCATGAAGCAGAACGGCGAGCCGTTGAACTTCTGGAACGGCTACCCGTTGCGCCTCGTCTCGCCGGGCAACAAGGCCCCGCGCTGGGTCAAGCAACTTGTTGAGATTGACCTGCGCACCAAGGAAGACGAGCGCGAATGGTCGCAGCGCGAGATCGGCAAGAGCTATATGCAGACCAAGTCGCTGATCACCCTGCCGGCCGACGGCACTGAGGTGAAGGTCGGTGAGAAGGTCGCGATCAAGGGCGTCGCCTATGACAAGGGCGTCGGCATCGAGAAGGTCGAGATCAGCGTTGACGGTGGCGCTAGCTGGCAGGAAGCGGAGCTGGAAGAGTCGGTCGGACAATACGCTTGGAGGGTCTTCAATGCCGAGATCACTGCGCCGGTGGCCGGGCCGTTCAAGGTCATGAGCCGCGCGACCAACGACGAGGGCGAGACACAGCCGGTGGAGGAACCGCAGGCCACATGGGACGGTGGAGGACGTAATGCCATCGGAACCGAGACGTTCGCCGCGATCCTGGTCGGGGTAGAGGGGTAATATCGATGAGATCGACGTTTGGGAAGCAGGTCGCGCTGCTGGCGATGATCGGGATACTGACGATCGCCTTCGCGATCGGGCAGGCGGCGGGACAGGGCTCCGACGAGGAACTGACACTTGTCCCCAGCCAGAACCCGGCGAAACTGGTCGACGCACCTGGGAAGGACAAGCTGGAGGCGAACTGCCTCGTCTGCCACCAGGCACAGCCGATCCTGACCCACGCGGGCTTCACGCCGGAGGTGTGGGACGCTGAGGTCCAGAAAATGCGGAACACGTACGGCGCAGAGATCTCGGACGAGGACGCGGCCTGGATCATCTCCTACCTAACCGACAATTACTCCAGCGACCCGGTATCCTCGGACAACATGCTCCTCAACGGCCTGAACGCCACGCAGGGCAGCGAGCCGGTCTTCCAGGAGAACGGCACCCCGGTCGCGCCGCAGCCGGACGGACCGCCCGAGGTCACGCCGGAAGCGAGCCCGGCGAACTTCTAGTACACAGCACAACGCCGGCATGCGCTTCCCCATGCCGGCGTTGTGCTGTCTGTGCGGAACCCATTAGGCCAAGGCATCCGCAAGTGTCTTGCGGATGAGCTGCCGGTCGCTCTCGATCTCCAGATCTCCCAGCGCCGCCTGCGCCATGTTCTGCGCGACGATCTCCAGCGCCGGACGCGATGCCGGCCGCACGTGGGCGCGCAACCGGCCGGCCATGCAGATGACCGCGACGGTTGCCCCGATATCGCTGGAGGCGTAGTGCCGCAGCTGCATGAACGCATCGCGCACCATGGCTTCCCATGACACTTCGGGCTGGATCAACCGCATGACTCCATCCTCGTCGATCCGGGCGGATTCACTCCCGCTCGTCGGCTCCATCAGCAGCAGCAGCTCACCGATACGGTCCAGCGAGACGATCGCCGTGTTCGGGTCATTGACGCCGGGCGAGAGGGCGCGCAGCGCGATATCGCTCACCTGCTGCATCCCGAAGATCACATCCGCCTCCAGCGTCCGCTCCAGTCCGATCTCGACCAGATGTTGGCAGGCGGAAAGCAGGTCACCGTCCTCCTCGTCCGGCTGCTCCTCCTTCATCTCCTCCCGCTCAACGTCCGACTGCTCCGGATAGGCCCAGAGCGTCAGGCGAGCATCGTTGGAAAGCAGGAAATCGCCCGGACGGGCATTCACTTCGATCAGGAGGTTGTGCCGACGGGAGAGGGCCGCGAGGTTCTCGTACTGGATACGCTGTACGTATCCGCTATCGCGATCACGCACGATGCCAACCGGCCGCAGGCGCGGCGGGCGCTGGAACGGCACCGGAGAGAGGCGCCAAGCCTCGTTCCCGACAAGGCGTTCGGCCGCCTCCCCGATCACCTTCGAGGCCTGCTCGGTGGTGCGCGAGATAATCACCGACGCCTGGATCGTGCGCGTGGCGTGGTGGAAGAAATAGATCAGGGCCCCGATGCTGATCATCGCCAGGAAAACAGCGAAGGTAACCGAGATGGCGGGCACAAAGCGATCCCGGTCGCCAAACTCCGAGCGGACGACGCGGAGGACGAGCAGGCTGTACACGAACGTGCTGACGAAGATGCCGATCACGAGCTGGTTCGAGCGGTCACCGGTGAAGTTGCGAACGATGCGGGGGGAGTACTGGCTGGAGCTGAGCTGCAGCGCGACCAGGGTGAAGGAGAACGCGGTCGTCGCGACGGCCATGGTCGTACTGGCGATGGCGCTGAGCACGCCGCGCGCCCCTTCCGCGCCGCCCTCGAAGAGCCACCAGGCCTGAATGCGCTGCTCCTTGAAGAGGGTATGGTCCAACCAGATGGTGATGAACGAGAGGACGATCGCGGCGATCGTCATGATGGAGGGCCAGTACCAGAGGCTGTCGCGAATATCGAACCATGAGAACGGCAACCTGATGCGCATCGATGGTGCGCTCCCTCCTGTACACGCCGGCACGCTATCGAACGTCAGCGTACCAGCCCGAGGCCACGCTGTCCCACGCTCATGCGCGTGGTGGCCTCGACGAGCGACGCGGTCATCGAAGGCAGGGCCAACCTGTCGCTCGTCCAACCGCCAAGGCCGATTATCCATCTCGCCACGTCAGCAGGCACGCCTCCCACGAGCATGCTAATGACGACAAGACATGTGCCGTCAAGCGACTCGTCCGTCGCATTCTGACAGGAGGTATACTGGCCGCCCAGCCATAGAAGGCAGCAGGGAAGGACGACAGGCTCGTGAGGATCCGAAAATGCGCGCGGGTGGTCCTACTCAACGACCTCGATGAAGTATTCATGTTCCGGCATACCGGTGAGCACCGCTCGTACTGGGTGCTGCCGGGCGGAGGCGTGGAAGACGGGGAGTCATGGGAGGATGCCGCCCTGCGCGAGATGTGGGAGGAGACCGGGATCAGCGGCGTCCCCATAGGCCCGCTCCTGTGGACGCGCCGCGCGCGCCACTTCTACAACGGCCACGAAATGCTCGCTGACGAGCGGTACTACCTGGTCCGGTGCGGCATGCAAACCGTGACGAACGAGCACCAGTTCGAGGATGAGAAGCGGCACTACACGCGCAACGAATGGTGGTCGCTGGCCGGAATACGCGCATCAAGCGACACCTTCTACCCGGAGCGGCTCGCGGACCTGCTCCTTCCCGTCGTCGAGGGCCACATCAGCCCTTCGCCTCTTCTCCTTCCAGAATAGTCCGAAGTCGGACTATCAGGTCGTTCGCATGGACCTTCTCCGGATCGCGCATATCAATCTCGATCGTCGGCAGGCCGATCTCCATCGAGTCGTAGATGCCAGCGGCGAGATTCTGCTCAAGCGCATCGACGTGTTCTTCGTCGCGATGGACCTCGTGCCGGTCGGGGTCATCGGCGCGCTGGACGTAGCGCTCCATGATCAGCTCCGGCGGCGCCGTGCAATGCACGATCACCCCGCGCGCATCGTCGAGCAGGGGAAGGACGTCGTCCTCAGCCTTGCCACGGTCGAACGTCGATTCGAGGATCACCCCAACACCGTTCTCGAGCTGGCGCCGGGCGAAGGTGTACATCATCCCGACCGAGGCGATCCCGAGCCGGTGGGCGTCGCTCGTATCGACGCCAGGAAGATGATCGAAGATCGCCTCCTTGAACATGTCCTTCGAGAGCAGCGGCAGCCCGAAGGCCCGGGCAATCTCACGGGCGAGGCTTGTTTTGCCGGCGCCTGGCGGTCCGCTGACGAGAATCAGCGGGGGTAGGGACCTGGTGTCATCGTGGGTCATGCGGGTGATCCTCTCGGTCGATAGCACCCGGGCAGACCCGTGACGTCGAGTCACGCATGCCACGGGCGGAAGTTGACGGCTCTCCGGATATGGGCCTATACTCCAACGTCTTGTGCACCGTGTGCGCGGTATCAGCGTGCCTGCGCGCCTATCGCGGTGCATCTGCCCGGAGATGGTTGGCATTCCTGTCACAGCACCGGGCTTCGTTCGCCACCAAACGCGTGCCTGCCGAGTCCAGACCCGGCTACGCGAGAATCATGCCCGGCCCACGAGGGTCAGCGACCAGGTAGAAGGAGTATTCGCGTGTCCACGAAGCGCACTTACCAGCCCAAGCGCATCAAGCGCATCCGCAAGTTCGGCTTCCTTGCCCGCATGTCGACCAAGGGTGGCCGCAACGTCCTCAACGCTCGCCGCCGCAAGGGGCGTCACGCGCTGACGGTGGCGGAAGAGAAGAAGTTTACCCAGAACAAGTAGTCGCCGGAGACGGCGAGTACGGAGCGGGGAGGGCAACGGACGCGATCGTCGTCTTTTGCCGCTCCTCGCTTTTTTTGTTGATGGTCACAGGCGGGAAAAGGAATCTCCATTCGGTGGTAGCACGACAGTACCGGCTTCGCGAAGAGCATGACGTCAAGCGGGTTCGCTCCCGTGGGCGCGCGGTCGCCCAGGGGCCGTTGGTCGTGCGCTACATGCACAACAGCCTCGACCCGGCGCAGAACCGCTATACGGTGATCGCGGGAAAGCGCTGCGGCAAGGCGGTGCAGCGCAACCGGCTGAAGCGGCTCGTGCGCGAGGCACTGCGCGGCTACCACCCGTATCTCCAGACCGGCTACGATATCGTCGTGATCTGCCGGGGAACGGTCGAGGAGATGCCGTCCCTAACCGAGGCCCAGCGCGCGCTGCGCGGTATCTTCCGGCGCGGCGAGCTCTTTACCGACCCGGCCAGCGCGCCGGAACCCGGCTCGCCAGTCCACACGGGCTGGACCGACGCCACACCGGCCGATGCCGATCCCGATTCGTCCTCCACCTCCGCATCAGGCACACCGCAATGAAACAGCTCCTGCTCGGTCCCATTCGCTTCTATCGGAAGTTCATCTCTCCCAACACCCCGCCGTCATGCCGTTTCCACCCGACCTGCTCCGAATACGCCTACGAGGCCGTCGACAAGTACGGTATTCTTAAGGGCGGTCGGCTCGCGATCTGGCGGGTCCTGCGCTGCAACCCGTGGGGTGGCAGCGGCTGGGATCCGGTTCCGTAGGCCAACCTCTCGCGCCCCGCGCGAGCCTTCAACGACCTTGACCGCGACCGGGCTTCTCCCCGGCGCAAACGCAGGCGGGCGTCCACCGCCGCGCGTGCACCTGAGACGAGTGATCGCCGCGACGCCCCGCCGTCGCCCATACCCATCGGATCCCGCAACGAGCGCGGGAGGAGGCCAACCTTCGTGCTTCTCGATCTTCCCGCCGCCGACCAGCTCGGTCATGCCCTCACCACCCTCGCCCCCGCCGCCATCCCCGTCTGGGACCAGTACACCAGCTTCGTCGAGTGGGTGTTGGGGCATCTCGCCGACGCCTTCAACAGCGGCGGCCTGGCGATCATCGCCTTCACCATCGTCGTTAAGACCCTCCTGCTCCCACTCACCATCAAGAGCACCAAGTCGGCCAAGGCCATGCAGGAGCTGGCTCCGAAGATCAAGGAGATCCAGAAGAAGCACGGCAACGACCGGCAGGCGGCCTCCCAGGAGCAGATGGCGCTCTACCAGGCCTACGGCGTCAACCCGATGGCCGGGTGTCTGCCGATGCTGATCCAGATGCCGATCTTCTTCGGCGTCTACTTCGGTATCCGGGACATGTCGACACACGGCTCCGGTGAGTGGGCGAACGGCTTCCTCTGGATACCGCACCTCGCCGAGCCAGACCCGATCCACCTCTTGCCGATCCTCGCCGGCGTCTTCCAGCTCTTCCAGAGCCGCATGCTCCGTCCGGCGAACCAGAAGATCACCGATCCGCAGCAGCAGATGATGAACACGATGATGACCTTCCTGCCGCTGTCGGTGGTCATCTTCGGCTGGGGCTTCGCGGCCGGCCCGGTGTTGTACTGGGTGGTCCAGGCCATGTACTCCGTCGTCCAGCAGTGGTTCATCGGTGGCTGGGGGGCGATCGGCGAGTGGTTCCCATTCCTGCCGGAGCTCCCGGAGCATCGTCGCCTCGGATACCATCCGCCGCGCAACATCGATGATGTCGTCGTGGTCTCCGGCCAGAAGCCGGAGCCGAAGGGCCGCTTCGCCAAGTGGATGGCGGCGCAGCAGGAGAAGGCCCAGCATATGCAGCAGCGCCAGCAGGAGGCATCCGCCAAGGCGTCCAAGCCTGCTGCCTCGACTGCGGCCGCGACCGCATCCGCTGGGGCAACCGCCCAGAAGACCAGCAAGAAGCGATCGGATTACCAGGCGCGGGTCGATGCCGCCTCGCGCTACCGGAAGAACGGCTCCGGCGAGGGCGAGGGTGAGGTCATCGAGACCACCGCCCAGCCGTCCGCCCGACCAAAGAAGAAGCAGCGTCGTCGCACATAGTCATGGACTGAAGTCGCCGTCACACCCGGGGAGACATCATGGCAAAGCGCACGAGTGTAGAGATACAGGCCGTATCCGTCGATGAGGCCGTCCGGCTGGCGCTCGAGGAGCTGCAGCTGGGCCGGGATGATGTCGAGATCGAGATTCTCTCGGAAGAGGGACCGGGCGACGACGCCGAGGCGCTCGTCCGGGTGACCGCGCGCGGCCAGGCGTCGCAGCCGGAGCCGAGCGCGCCGGGCGCCACCGTCACCGGCCGTTCGAGCCGCAGCCGGCGCCGTGGACGCGGCGGCGAGGGCAACCGGGGCGACAACAAGGACTGGCTCGGTGGCCGCACCTCCCCGCAAGACCGGCCGTCTCGCCGCGGCACACCGCCGCCAGCCCGGGCCAGCGCGCCGATCGATCGGGTCGACGCCGAGCAAGAGCGGGAAGCGAAGGCCATCGCCGCGGCTCTGCTGACCCGCATGGGTATCGATGCCGATGTCGTTGCCGTGGACAATCCCTCGTCCGTGCCGCTCAGTCCAGAGGACCCGCCAACGATCTTTCTCGACGTATTGGGGCGCGATCTTGGCATGCTGATTGGCCGCCGCGGCGAGCACCTCTCGCAGCTGCAATACCTGATCAACACGCTTGTGAACCGCAAGCTCGGGGATTGGACCCGTGTGATCATCGATGTCGAGGGCTACCGCTCGCGGCGCGAGGAGTCGCTGGTCGGCCTCGCCGAGCGCGTCGCCCGGCAGGTCGCGCGCAGTGGCCGCTCGATCGTGCTGGAGCCGATGCCGCCGAACGAGCGCCGCATCATCCATCTCACGTTGCGCTCGCACCCTGACGTCTCGACCCATAGCTCCGGTGAAGGCCCGCAACGGCGTATCACCGTCGAGCCCGCAACCACCTAGACCGCCCACACGGTCATATTCGTTCGCAAAGCCGGCGACGCGCGTCGCCGGCTTTGTGCGACAGGAACGGAACGCACCATGTCCCAGCCCGAGCAGGGCCCACGCCCGCCCAAGACCCCGAAGACGGACGCGCCCAGCCAGGGTGGGGGTGCCGCGCGCCGTCGCGACCGCGAGCGAACGCCCTTCCGCAACCAGAAGACCCGCTCGCCCCTCCAGACCACGCGTACGCCAGACTACCTGGTCGTCGGACACATCACCGCCGACGTGCTGGACGACGGCGAGGTCGTGTTGGGCGGCACGGCGCTGTACTCGGCGCTAACCGCCGCGCGGCTGGGAGCCCGTGTCGCCGTGCTGACGCGTGGCGCGTTCGGCAAGGAGGTCGCCGGGATGACCGTCCCCGGGCTGGACGAGTATGCCGGCGAACTACAGATCATCGTGCAGGACGCCGACGTGCCGACGACGTTCGAGAACCACTACCTCGGCTCGCGCCGCCAGCAGGTGGTGCGCCACTGGGCCGGCCCGATTGACCTGCGCGGCCTGCCACCGCATTGGACCAATGCGAAGATCCTGCATCTCGGCCCGATCGCCGACGAGATCGACCCCCGCCACATCACCGGTCTCACGCCAGGCTTCCTTGGCGTCACGCCGCAGGGCTGGATGCGCGACTGGCCACACGAGCGCGGCGGCCGCGTGCGCGTGACGCCGCTGCGCCTGCCGGTGGACCTCGTCAACCGGATCGACTGCGCGATCGTGAGCGATGAGGAAATCTTCCAGGCGCGCGAGGTGATCGAGCGGGTCGCGGAGCGGCGCATGAGCGTGGTGACGCGCGGGCCACTGGGCGCGACCGTCTACCATGCCGTCCGCGCCGAGCAGCTGGAGCATCTCCCGGCTGGCGCCAAGCGCCATCGCACGGTCGAAATCCCCGGCTACGAGGTCAAGGTGAAGAGCCTGACCGGTGCCGGCGATGTCTTCGCGGCGGCGTTCTTCATGAAGGCGGCGGAGGCGACCAGCTCGGCGCTGGAGGCCGGCCGCTTCGCGAATATCGTGGCCGCGCTGAGCCTGCGCGAGATCGGCGTGGGCAGCGTGCCGTCCCGCCGCGAGATTGACGAGGTTATGAGGACCTACGTCTAGGCAGACTGACATCGGTTCGTCCCGCCACGTCAGCGACCACAGAGAACGGCCACCCGCATGCGGGTGGCCGTTGTCGTGCGTCTCGGGATGTCTCCAGCCAACACAACGCGCCTGGCCACGCTATCCGACCAGGCGCTGGGTCGCGTTCATCAGATGTGAAGGTGGGGGACTAACGCCCCCGGAGCTTCTCGTCGACAAGGTTAAGCAACGTATCAATGTCAAACGGCTTGGGAACGAACGTCGCGTCGATCTTGCGCGGGGTTACCGCGGCGCTCATCAGGATCACCGGCATGGTCGCGGCGCGCGTGCGGATCTCGTTGAAAAGCGCGAGACCGTCAAGGCGCGGCATCATCACGTCGGTGACGACGAGATCGGGTGGATCTCGCTCGATGATCTGGAGCGCGGTCATACCATCGTATGCCCGGCGGACTTCGTAGCCCTGGTCCTGGAGAAGATCCTGCAGCAGGTCGACGATCGGACGCTCGTCATCCACGACCAGGACGACTGGCGTGGTCGCCTTGTCAGACTTACCCATAAAGGCATTGCTGATTGGATACTCGTTCGAAAAATGAAGCATGGAAGATAACCTGGAGTTTCCCTCGCATCCCGGGCGAGAGACGACCTACGGGCAAGATTTCGTGAGGACCCAACAACGCGTCTGGCCCCGTTCCCATAACGTTTGCACGATCCATACCCCGGCGACACTTCTGTGCGAGACGTCGCGGCCTTTCGCGCATCAAAGCGAATATTCTATCCGACAATTCACATGAATGGGGTATGCTGCCGGCATTGAAACCGCCACGAAAAGGAGACCGATGATGCCGTTGACCATCAAACGCTTCGAGGGTGGCCCGTTGGCCACAAACGCCTATCTCGTCGCTGATTCCGCCACTGGTGACGCCATCGTGGTCGACGGCCCCGCCGACGTCAGCAAGGAGATCCTGGCGACCGCCGAGTCGCTCGGCGTCACGGTACTCGACATCGTAGTCACGCATGGCCATTGGGATCATATCCTTGGCCTTTACGAGTTGCGGAACGCCACCAACGCGACGGTGCATGGTCATCGGGATCTCCGCTCGCGCATCGAGGCACCCGCTCCGGGAACCGGCCCCCTCCCGATCTCTCCGGTCGGCCTGGACCGAGAGCTGGACGAGGGCGACGAAGTGACCGTCGGCGGCCACGTTTTTACTGTCCTGCATATGCCGGGCCACGACATCGCGCACATCGTCCTTTATAGCGAGGATGACGGCCTGGTGCTGGGCGGTGACGTGCTGTTCCCGGGCGGGCATGGCCGCACCGACCTGCCGGGTTCCGACCAGCAGGTGATGAACCGGACACTGCGCCGCTTCCTCGACATGCCGGACGAGGTACGGGTCCTGCCCGGGCACGGCGACGCGACAACCGTCGGCGCCGAGCGCGCATGGATCGAAACCCTCAGCACGGATTGACGCCATCGCCTGGCAGTCCGACACGCAGCGCTCATGCCCCGAGGTGATTCCATGTCCGACAGCCTGCTCAGCGACGTGTACCAGATGCTGGAGACCCAGCTCGCCCAGTTCCGGCAGGCGATCGCCGGCATCCCGGACCATGATCTCAATACCTGGAAACCTGCAGCGGAGGCCGCCGGGGGAGGGGAGATGAACACGTTCGCCTCGCTCGCCGTGCACATCACGGGCGCGGGAACGTGGCGCGTGTTCCAGCAGGTCTTTGGAGACGACGTCCATCGCGATCGGGACGCCGAGTTCCATGCCACGGCAACCGCTGATGAGATCGACCGGATGTTCGACGACTGGCTGGCGGGATTTCGCGAACGCCTCGAGCGACCGGTACAGCCAGACCTCACCACGTTGCCCGGGACGCCACGAGAGGATCACCCCGACTGGACGCGAAAGCGGTGGCTCCTCACGATGATCGACCACAACGCGCTGCATCTCGGCCATGTCCAGATCCATCGGCAACTCTGGATGGCGGAGGCAGGCAAACCGGTATAAGGCAAAGCCCGGATGGTCCGATTCCTCAGTATTTAACGAATGGAGACCGAATGCACTCGATCCTGGAAGCGACCTACGACGCGCTGGACAAGCTGCTCACCGACTACGAGGCCGCCCTTGACGGCATCCCGGACAGCGACCTCGCGTCGTGGAAACCGGCCGCGGAGACCGCCGGCGGCGGGGAGATGAACACCTTTGCCGCGATGGCGGTGCACACGGCATCGGCCGGGGGCTGGATGCTGCACCACCAGGTGTTTGGAGACGAGCTCCCGCGCGACCGGGAGGCGGAGTTCCGCGCCATCGCTACGCGAGACGAGATCGACGCGGTGTTCGAGGGGTGGCTCGCCAGCTTCCGGGAGCGGATGGAAAGCGGGGAAGAGATCGACCTCACGGCCATGCCCCCGACGATTCGCGAGTCGATCCCGCACTGGACGCGGATGCACTGGCTGCTGCACATGATCGATCACACCGCGTTGCACCTTGGCCATGCGCAAATCCAGAAGCAACTCTGGCTCGCCGAGCGGGGCAACCGTCCACAATAACGACAGTTGTGATGATCCGATTGTGGATTATCTTGTCTTGGGACATCTGGCCGGCATGTGTCGTCGTAGCGGACGACTTGGATGCGTCCATGAGGAACAGGAACCGAGCGCTAACACGCATCCAATGTCGTCCTACCGGTGACGGAGATGCCGGACGCGTTCGCCGGCAGGCAGGGACGACATTGCGGCGCGTCCGAGCGTGCCAGGCGGTTTCCCAGCGCCGCAAGTCGTCCGCTACAAGAGGATCGGGGTTTGTCCCTACGCGTGGCGGATTTCCATGACGGTCTTGAGCAGGAAGGTGATGCGGATCGGGTCGCCAGGCTTGAGGTCGGCGTCAAAGGCGTCGCTTGGCAGGCGACACTGCTGGATGTTCTCCGGGTTCTCCGGCAGCGAGAAGTAGAGCTGGGCGTAGAGCTCACCGTGGATCGTATAGTCCTGCCGGCCCTCGAGCGTCCCGAGTACATCCATGCCTACGCCTCCTCCGTGGTACGCGACAACGCAAGCGCCGCTTCCTCATCCTCATCGGCCAGGCGATCCTCACGGCTCTTGGCGTAGAGGTAGAACGCGACCGTGAGCAGCAACAGCGGCCCGATACCGACGCAGAAGACCAGCGCCATCGTGCCCTGATCGTAGGTGTTTGCCCGCCAGGCGATCACCAGCATCAGCGCGCCGAGCATCACGACCAGCGCCAGCGCCCCGAGCGCCGCGGTCGAGGAGATGCATCCGGTCGCATGCGTGTTGATGTCCGGGCTCGGCCGGCCGGCCGGCGTGCGCGTGGTCAGCTTGGCGGCCTCGGCCATGTTCGCGACGTCGTGCAGGCGAATGTAGCCCAGCCGCCCGTAGGGCAGGCGCACGCGAACGAAGTCCTCCGGCGCGTCCGGATCCTCGACCACCTCCAGCTCCGTGCCGGTCGCGACGATCTCGATCAGGCGCGAGGCGGAGTCCGGCCGCTCATGGACGCGCAGACCCTCGGTAGCGTGGAAGGCGTCGACCAGCGTCGTGCCGCAAGCGGCGCAATAGAAGTTCGTCGACGGGTTGAGGGCGCCGCACATGCCGCAGAAGATCAGGCCACCGCGGCCCTCGCCCTCAACGGGCTCCTGGTCGGCATCGGAGGGCTGGTTCGGGGGAGTGCTCACACACGATATCCTGTCGGTATTCGCAACGAAACGGGCGTGATCGGCGTTGATAACCGCATGCATGTGTATAGCACACCGCCCCATTGATGGAAGAAGGACCTGGCCGTGAGCACCGGCGATACCACAAGGACATGCGGGAGCTGCGGCGCGACAGTGGCCGCGGCGGACATCACCTGCCCGGCGTGCGGCGCGCTGCTGGCGGCCTACGAGGCGCCGGCCGGGGCCACGAGCGTCGCGGAAGCTCCCATACCGCCGCCACCGGTGCATTCGACGCCGATCCCCACCGAGCCGGCGGTCCTGACGTCACCGCCTGTCAAGACCGTCGCCCCACCCGTGATTGCCGAGCCGGTGGTCGAGGCCGTGGCCGTTGCGGAGCCCGCCCGGGTCCGGACGGAACCTCCTGCATGGGAGACACCTCAAAAGCCCGCTCCGGCGAAAGAGAAAGCGACGCCGGTTGGCGCCCGCATCGAAGCGGTCGCGACGCCCCGAGCCGCCAGTCGAGGCGCCTGCCATGACTCGCCCGGCGCGTTCCGTCCCGACCGCTCAGCCGGCTGCACGCGAAACCACGGCCACAAGAACGGGCCCATCCATCGGGCAGCTCGTGCTCGGGGTGGTCTTTGTCGTCGGCATGATGATCATCTTCCGATTCCAGTTTGTGCCGGTCCTGATCCTGGGAGCGGTCCTGGCCTCCATGTTCGGGACCATGCGCTCGGCCGCGAGAGCGTCCGGCCGGAGGACGACGACCATGCCAGGGCCGGACGGTCGCACCAAACGCTGATCCCCGGCAACGGACGGGTGAGGGCCGCGTTGGCTATTCTTTAATGGAACTGGCCGCATCGCCAGCGTCCCGCCGCTTCATCCCTACACGAGAACCCGCATTCATGGACTCCGGAACCATTGCCGCCATCGCCACACCGCCCGGGGAGGGCGGGATCGGCGTGATCCGCATCAGCGGGCCCGACGCCGCCGCCATCGCCGGCCAGATTTTCCGCCGTCCGGGCGGAAAGCCGGTCCGTCTGGACGCCGTCGAATCCCACCGACTGCTCTACGGCACCATCGACGACCCCGCGTCCGGTGAGCGCATCGACGACGTGCTGCTGGCGTGGATGAAGGGCCCGCACACCTACACGCGCGAGGACGTCGTCGAGATCTCCTGCCATGGCGGACCGATTCCGTTGCGGGAGACGCTGCGCGTGGCCCTCGCCGCCGGGGCACGTCCGGCCGAGCGGGGCGAGTTCACCCTGCGCGCCTTCCTCAACGGTCGGCTCGATCTTGCCCAGGCAGAGGCGGTGCTCAACGTGATTGGCGCGCGCACGGCGGAGAGCCTGCACCTCGCGACCAACGACCTCGCCGGCGATCTCTCCCGCCGCCTGGAGCCGGCAAACACCGCGCTCGTGCGGTTGCTGGCCTATCTCGACGCCTCGGCCGACTTCCCGGACGACGAGATCGAGACGTCAGATATCGACGACGGCCTGGCGGCCGCCGAGAGCGCGCTTGCGGACGTCGCCGCCGGGTCGCGCGCCGGGATGCTGTACCGCGAGGGGATCCGGATCGCGCTCGTCGGCCGCCCGAACGTCGGCAAGAGCAGCCTGCTCAACGCCTTGTTACGGTCGGACCGTTCGATCGTGACGCCGATCGCCGGTACCACGCGCGACGTGATTGCCGAGACGATCAACCTGCAGGGCATCCCCGCAACGCTGCTCGATACCGCCGGGATCGTCGAGACGGACGACCCGGTCGAGAAGATCGGCGTCGAGCGCAGCCGCCAGGCGCTGCGAACGTCGGCTGCAGTCGTCTTCGTGGTCGACGGCTCAGCCGGCCCGACGCCGGAGGACCTCGCGATCGCCGAGACGCTCGCGGCACGACCGTGGGACCAGCAGGTGCCAGTCGTAATCGTCGTGAACAAGGACGACGTGCCGGAGCAGCAGGACCAGTCTGCGGTCCTCGATGTCCTGCCGGACGCGCCACATTTGCGGATCTCGGCGTTCCAGGGCACCGGCTTGGCCGAGCTGGAGACGCTGCTCAAGACGACGATCACAGAGGAGGCAGGCGAGGGAGCGCAACCAGCCCTGATCAACGCCCGCCAGCGCGCCGCGATCGACCGGGCCCTGGCGCACATCCGCGACGCCAGGACCGCGCACGAAGCCGGCATCCCGCAGGACCTGCTGGCGACGTCGGTCCGCGCGGCCCTCCACGCCGTCGGCGAGGTCACCGGAGAGAACGTCGACGAGGCCGTCCTCGCCGAGATCTTCTCAACCTTCTGCATCGGAAAATAAATGGGCAAACTCCTGCGTACAGCCGGCCCTTGTGGCCGGCTCTTCCGCGGGCCGATCGGAGCCGCCCACATAGGGCTGCTGTACGATCTCACTACCTGTCGTCAGATCGCTTCCCGCTGCCTGCTGCCATAAAGTTAGGACGACACCGCCACATCACGGAAAGCGCTCAGGGGAGAACAGACCTATGACGACCTTCGCCGAGGCCAGGGACATCGCTCGCCAATGGGTCCAGCGTGAGGTTGCCGGCCAGCCCGGTATCACCGGAGCGTTTCTATACGGCTCAGCGAGCACGAGGGCAGGGGATGACATCCTCTCTCCGACGTCCGATCTCGACATCAAGATCGTCGTCGAAGATGCTGACATGGAGCTCGATCCTCGCAAGAGCGTCATCGACGGTGTCGTGCTCGATGTCTCAGCCGCTCCCTTTCACGAGTTTCGCTCGGCCGAAGCCGTGCTCGCCAACTACTACACCGCCATCCATTTCCAGTACCCGAACATCGCCTACGATCCAACAGGTCATTTGGGGGCCATCCAGCCAATCGTCGCGCGGGACTACGCCCTTCGTCCATGGGTTCAGGAACGAGTGGACCATGCCTGGAAGCAGAATGACGGGCGCATCGCCGGTCTAGACCTCGCTGCGCCGCTGCATGACCAGGTCTTCATCTGGCTGGTCGCCTTCTTCGGAATGTCACACATGGTCCACGTTGCGGATCTGGATCATCCAACCTTCCGGAAGGCTCTTGTCAATACCGGGCGAATCCTCAGGCGCTATGGCTTTGAGGAGATGCACGAGCGCCTGCTGGAGGCGTTCGGCAGTGCATCTGTCACCCGAGAGCGAGCAACCGCGCTGCTCGCAAGCACTGCGGAATCATTCGACGCCGCTGTCCCGATCGTGACCACGCCGTTCTTTGGATCGAGCAATCTCTCGGCGTTCGCCCGCCAGATCGCCATTGGTGGCGGCGAGGAGCTCATCGAGAGCGGGGACCATCGGGAGTCAATGATCTGGATCGCCCTCATCCATACCTGGTGCTACAAGGCACTCTATAACGACGCGGATCAGGACGTTCGCGACGCCTATGCCGATGGCTACGCCGAACTGCTCTCCGAGCTCGGCATCACGTCGGCGGAAGAGGTGCAGCAGCGAATGGCGCTCTTGCAGGAGCTTGTCCCGGAAGTGCATGCGGTCGCAGAGCGAATCGTCGCCACCAACCCGGCCGTCCGGGATGCGTGACTGGATCTCATCGTCGAACATATGATCGAAGGCAGTTGATATGAGCCGCCCACGAGGGGCGGCTGTACGCATGGTTCATCGTATCGCCGCACCTCGTTATGCCGCTTCGCGCTGCGTGGACGCTCCGACGCTACGCTCAGGTTCCTCGAACCGCATCGTATCGCCCGGCGCCAGTTGGCCCAGGCGGTCCCAGTCTTCCTCGATGACGGTGGCGATCTTGGTGTAGCCGCCGATCGTGGCGTGGCCGGGGAGCATGACGATCGCCTGGCCCTCGCCGGTGACCTGGATCGAGCCGGTGACGATGCCCTCGGAGATGATGTCCGCGCCGCGCTCCGGCTTCAGCGACGGCCCCTCCAACCGGATCCCCACGCGATTGGCCTCCGACGACACCGTAAATCCGGTACGTACAAGCCGTTCCCATGTCTCGTCGGAGAATGACTCCCGTTGCGGACCGGGCACGACGCGGAACGGCCGGTCGTCGATCCGTATGCCGGATGCCGGGCGCGCTTTCCGCGATGGATCCGCTCGTCCTACCGGCAGGCGATCGCCGGCCCGGAGGGCGCGTCCCCGGAAACCGCCAAGGCCCGCCGTCAGGTCCGTCGAGGCGCTGCCCATCACATGGGGAACGTCGATCCCGCCGGCGACCGCGAGATAGGCGCGCATCCCGCGTCGCGCATGACCGATGCGAAGCTCGTCGCCGGGCATCACATCCTGCGTGCGACCCATCGGGAAAGGGAGCCCGTTTAGTGTCACCTCGAACGGGGCTCCGGCGAGGGCGATGGTCATGCGCCGACCGAAGCGCAGGTGGGGCCCGGAGAGCGTCATCTCCAGCGCCGGCGCGTTGTCGTCGTTCCCGACAGCCGGTTTGCGGCGACCAGGCTCGTTCTGTCGGCGGCACCGTTCGGGGCGAAGCCGGTGTCGCCGTGCCCGATCCGCCCGAGATCCTGCACGGTTGTCTGCATGCCGGGCGCGACCACCTCGATCGGCCCATCGCCGGGCGCGTCGTTCGGCGCATGAATCACCGGCTCGACCCACTCCGATACCGGTATCTGCCGGAAGCGCACGCGGTCACCCATTCGCAAGCGGACCGGGTCATCGGAGGCGCGGTCGAAGAGGGGATAGGCGGTGCGGCCAATGAGGTTCCAGCCGCCAGCGGTCGGCAGGGCATAGATGCCAGCCTGCGCGCCACCGATCCCGACGGACCCCGCCGGGACCCTCAGGCGTGGACGATCCTTGCGCGGCGTCGCCAGCTCGGGCGGGAGGCCGACGAGGTAGGTGAAACCCGGGGCGAAACCGAGCGCGCCGACGGTGTAGACCGGCTCCTGATGACGTCGAATCACCTCATCAGCCGAGAGCCCGGTCTGCCGCGCGACGTCCTCCAGGTCATCCCCAAACTCATCCCCATAAACGACAGGAACACTGATAATTCGATCATCTGTGCGAATTTCTCGGCCCGCCAGATCTTGTCCACCCTAATGACAGTGCCGTGGACAACGCATCGTTGTCAGTTACGTCCGTACAGTAAAGGACCAGCACGGTCGTGTAGGAGGGGACGACGTCCCGCACAACGTCTCCCAACTCCTGTTCGATCCACTGTGCAAAGCGGGCGATACGCCGCGTAAGGGTGGCGTCGATGCGGTCGCCGACCGTCATCAGCAGGGCCGACGGCAGCACCGGGAAGAAGCGGGGCTCCGTCATTCCGACGTGCGGACCGCGATGCCGGCAGCGTCGAGGGCGCCGCGCAAGGCCTTCGCCATCGCCACCGCCGCCGGGGTGTCCGAATGGATGCAGACCGTGTCGGCGCGCACAACAATCGGATCGCCGTCGACCGTGGGGATCGCCTCGCCGCGCGTCATGCGGATCACCCGATCGGCCACCTCCAGCGGATCGTGCAGCATGGCGTCTGGCCGCGACCGGGGCGCCAGGCGACCGTCCGCGAGATACGCGCGATCGGCGAAGACCTCATAGGCGACACGCAGGCCCGCCGCGTCTGCCGCCCGCGCCAGGGCGGAGCCATCCTGCGCGTAGACGAGGGCGTCCGGCGCGGCGAGAGCGATGCCCCGGGCGATCGCTGCGGCCATCTTCTCGTCCTTCGCGGCCATGTTGTACATCGCGCCGTGCGGCTTGACGTGATGCAGCGCCACGCCAGCCGCATCACAAAATGCCTTCAGCGCGCCAATCTGGTACATCACGTCGGTCCGCAGCTCGTCGGCGGAGAGGGACATCTCCCGCCGCCCGAAGCCGACCAGATCCGGGAAGCCGGGATGGGCCCCGACCGCCACGCCCAGGTCCGCAAGGGTGAGCACGGTGCGCTCCATCACGCGCGGGTCGCCGCCGTGGAAGCCGCAGGCGACATTGGCGCTGGACAGGAGCGGGAAGAGCTCGGCGTCGGCGCCGACCGTCCATGAGCCAAAGCTCTCGCCGACGTCGCTGTTGATATCGATCGTGCCGGGTGTCGGGGCCATACAGAGCCTCCCTGTGAGACGTTACGATTTGGATGTACGTACAGTACGCGCGAGCCGGAAGGACAGTGCGATCTGCACGTCGTCACACACCCTACCCGCCTTGGTCGCATGTCCTCCACTACGACCAAAACGGAAGGGACTTCCCACCAATGGTAAAATGGTCCCGTTGATGCCGAAAGCCTCCCGCGCGGAGGTCACCACTCTCGGCCCTTTCCCCCATCACCCTGAAACGATCCATGACAGAGACGACCCAGCACACACCAACCGAGAGCCCCATCGTGCCCGTTCGCCGGGCCGTGCCCCGCAGCAAGCGACTGAGCGGGTTCTACGACCTGACCTTCGACGACCTGCAGGCACGCCTGGTCGAGCAGGGCGCCCCTGCCTACCGCGCGAAGCAGATGTTCGACTGGGCCTACGACAAGTTCGTCGAGGACTACGGCGACATGGCGAACGTGCCCGGCCCGTTGCTCCAGGCGATGGGTGAGGGGACACCCTTCCGCACGATGAAGCCGGTCTCCGAGCAGGTGACCGACAACGGGGACACCTACAAGCTGCTCTACGAGACGTTCGACGGCCAGCTTGTGGAGACGGTGCTGATGCTCTATCCGGACCGCGCAACGGTCTGCGTGTCCTGCCAGGTCGGGTGTGCGGTGGGGTGCGCGTTCTGCGCGACCGGGCTTGGCGGGCTGACGCGCAGCCTCTCCGCCGGCGAGATCGTGCAGCAGACGGTGGACGCCGCGCGGCAGGCGCGCAAGCTCGGCCGCAACCTGACGAACCTCGTGATGATGGGGATGGGCGAGCCGCTCCAGAACTACGCGGAGACGATGAAGTTCATCAACATCATCCACGACCCGCGGGGGATGAACTTCGGCGCGCGCCGGATCACGATCTCGACCTCTGGCATCGTGCCGCGCATCGACGCCCTGGCCGACGAGCCGTACCAGGTGAACCTCGCGGTCTCGCTGCACGCGCCGAACAACGAGCTGCGCTCGCAGCTGGTGCCGGTCAACAACCGCTGGCCGATCGAGGTGCTGCTGGAGGCGACGGACCGCTTCGCGGAGAAGACCGGCCGGCGCATCTCGTTCGAGTACGCGCTGATGAACGGCATCAACAACAGCGACGAGATCGCCCGCGAGCTGGGCCAGCTCCTGAGGGGCCGGCTCTGCCATGTGAACGTGATCCCGTTCAACCCGGTCGACGTGCTGGAGTTCGAGCGGCCCAACCCGGAGGTGATCGAGCGCTTCGCGAGCATCCTGCGCGACGCCGGGATCCCGACGACGGTGCGGTACTCGCGCGGTGTGGAGATCGACGCCGCCTGCGGCCAGCTTCGCAACCGGCATCAGCAGATGCAGCAGGAAAAAGCCGTCTCCGCGTAGTCTCGCACCACGTGTGCGAGACCGGTACCGCAGGTGCCGCCTCGGGGTATCAGCCTGATCGATTGCCCCGACGGCACGAGACTGGCGGGAGGTATACCGGTATGTCGCCATGCCCTCCCCGCACATGCGGGATCGAGGGCGATTGGCATGACCCGCGGGACGCGAGATCGTCCGCACCCCGCGAGGTCACAGTATGTTTCGGACGATCACGATCGAAAAGGACCCGTTTTCCGTTTATGAGTATTCAGATCCGCAAACTCGACGCCCATGAGACCCCGCACGCCAGCCCGGTGATCGCCGAAGCGATGATGGTTGAGCCCGGCTACGCCGCCGTCCTCCCCGACGAGGACGTGCGCCGCCGCGTACTCGTCTCCCGCATGCACGATTCGATCGAGACCGCGATGTCGCACGACGCCGTCTTCGTCGCCACCGACGAGGAGACCGGCAAGATCCTCGGCGTCGCCATCTGGGGCGCTCCGGGCTCCTACCCGCCGGCCGACGATGACGGGACGCCGACGTACCTGAAGAACGTCGATCCCGAGATCGCCGAGGGCCTCCAGGCGTACGACGACAACTGCTACACGCACTTCCCGGACGAGCCGGTCTGGTACCTGAAGCTGCTCGGCGTCGATCCGGAAGGCCAGGGCAAGGGCATCGGCAGTACGCTGCTGCGCGAGTCGCTGGAAGAGCTCGACAAGGACGGCCTCCCGGCCTATCTCGAGACCGGCACCCAGCGCAACGTCCGCTTCTACAAGCGCTTCGGCTTCGACGTGCGCAAGGCCGAGGTGCAGCTCGCGCCGGGCTCCACGCCGCACTGGACGATGTACCGCCCGGCGCGCGTTCCCGCCACGGTCTAGGGCATACTCATCGGATCGGGACCTATTCGCGCCGTTCAGATGATCCCCAGACGATGAGGACACACGTGTCGATCGATATCAGGAAGCTTTCCCATGCGTCCGCCGCCCAGGGCGGCACCATCCTCGCCGAGGCAATGATGGTCGAGCCGGGTTACGCCGCCGTTCTCCCGGATGAGGAGATCCGGCGGCAGGTGCTCGCGCCGCTCATCACGGATACCGTCCATGCGGCAGTCCGTGATGACGCGGCGTACGGCGCCTTCCGGGGTGAGGAGCTGCTCGGTGTGGCCGCGTTCGCCGCGCCGGGCGCCTACCCGCCGGCGCCGATGCCAGATGGCGTGGCGCCCCAACTCCCACCCTATCTCCACGAACTTCCCGAAGAGATGCTGCATGGCCTGATCGCCTATGACGAGGCCTGTGTGGCGCACTTCCCGCCACACCCGGCGTGGTACCTCATGTACCTGGGCGTTCATCCGGATGGCCAGGGCGCCGGAACCGGTCGCGCGCTCCTCCAGGCCACGCTGGACGATGTCCTGGCGAGAGAGGTTGCACCGGTCTATCTCGAAACCGGCACGGAGCGGAACGTCCGCTTCTACGAGCGGTTCGGCTTCCGGATCCGCGAGCGGGATGTTCCCCTCGTTCCGGGTTCCGTTCGTCACTGGACGATGATCCGCGAGGTGTGAGATGGCATCGTGGCGACCCGCATCCGGAGTCGATTGGTCCCGCATCGCGATGACCGAGGCGGAGGATCCGCTGGGTATCCTGCGCTCGACCGCGGCCGTGATGCGCACCGCGGACGATGTCGCGATCGACATGGATGCCATCGCCACGGTCGCCGATGACCTTCGCGATCACGACTCTGCCCCGGAGTGGGATGCGGCGCTGCACTACCGGGCGACCGGACCGGACGGCGACGAGCGCACGGCGATGTGGATCCTTGTGCTGGACGCGTTGAACTTCTGCTTCTGGGGGCAGGGGAGCGATCCCGCCTTCCGCTGGCGCGTCGAGTGGCGCGGGGAGCTGGTCGACGGCTACGTCGCCCTCGTTGCCGCGCTCACCAGGGCCGTCGAGAACGGCGTGCCGCTGCACAATGCACCGTTTCTCGCGAACATCGATGACGGGACCGTGGAGGCGATCCTGGCGCCTGCAGAGGGCCATGCGCTCATCCCGCTCTTCCACCATCGTGTCTGGAACCTCCGCGAGCTCGGCAGCGGCCTGCTCGACCTCGACAGCGAGAGACCAGCGACAACGCTGATCCAGCAGGCCAAGGGCTCGGCCATCGCGCTGATCGAGGACGTCGTGCGGCGGTTCCCATCGTTTCATGACGTCGCGACCTGGCCGCGCGGCGAAACCGGCCTGCCCGGAAACGAGGTGCGCTTCTACAAGCGCGCCCAGATCCTCGCCGGCGATCTCGCGGGTGGGCTCCAGGGCTCGCCGCTCGGCGTTTTCCACGATCTCCACACCTTGACGGCATTCGCGGACTACAAGGTGCCGCAGATGCTCCGCGAGCTGGGCATCCTGCGCTACGCGCCCGGGCTGGCGGCGATCATCGAGGCGCGCGAGCACATCCCGGCCGGATCATTGGTCGAGATAGAGATTCGCGCCGGCACGATCTGGGGCGTGGAGCTGCTGCGCCAGGCGTTACGGGACCGCGGCCGCGCGTTTTCGGCATATGAGCTGGACTGGTTGCTGTGGACGCAGTCGCAGGCGCTTCCGGGCGCCCTCCATCCCTATCACCTGACACCGACGATCTATTACTAAGCGTCTTCGAAGACGTTCACCTCGTACGCAGTCACGTCGCACAAGCGACCTGATGCCCGTGAGTCTCCGCGCACGACCCCGGACACAAAGGCTCGCTGACGCTTCTCGCGCTGCGCGCTCGGCCGGGGTCCGGGGTCTATGGAATGGAGGTGGTTTGGTGTGTGCATGTGACGTGTGTCCACGTGAGCGTTGTCCGTGCCCGTTAATTCTTAAAGTATGAAAGAGAATTCGTAACCGTTAATAGGGGGTGTGGATAGTGGGGATAAGTCCCGATTGGCCCGATATGGCGCCGAAATTTCGTCGTGGACAACCGGCCAGCGTCATCCACGGCTCCACTGTCACGTCTTCCGACAGCGTTGACAATCCCCACGGGCGTCCCCGCGACATGCACAGCCCACACACGGCCCAACCCGGCTTTCACCACAATCCCCGGCATGTTGTCCACAAATGTGGCGGGTTATCCACCATATGGGCGGGGTTATCCACAATTCCAGATGATCCCTGTGACCGCCGGTCACGTTGGTGTGCCGATGGTGGCGCAATGGAACGGATGCGGGATAATACCGACATCGTGTCCCCGGAAGTCCATTGGCAACCGGCGTCGGTGATTCACCGTTTCCCTTTCGTGTCCCTTTGGAGAGGACCACGCAGCCTGAAGGATGTTCCTGATCCATGTCCCACGTTCAATCCCGCGTGATCGAGCAATCGATCCAGGTCCCGTATACCTATCCAGTCCTGTTCACCCGGGATGTCTTCCATCCTGACAACGAGATCCTCGCCGAGGTCTGCGCGCGCGATGGCGCGGCCCGCGTGCGGAAGGTGCTGGTTGTCCTCGACGGCGGTGTCGCCAACGCGTATCCCGACCTCGCGCCGGAGATCGAGGCGTGGTTCGCCGCGCATGGCAGGCAGCTGCAGCTTGTCCAGCCACCGATGCTGGTTTCCGGTGGCGAGGCGATCAAGAATGACCCGGAGATCGTCGACGAGATCCATGCCGCGATCGACGCCGGCGGTATCGACCGGCATTCCTACGTCGTCGTGATCGGCGGCGGGGCGATCCTCGATATGGTTGGCTACGCGGCGGCGACGGCGCACCGCGGGATTCGCCTGATTCGCATGCCCACGACGATCCTCTCCCAGAACGACTCCGGCGTCGGCGTGAAGAACAGCGTCAACAAGTTCGGCAAGAAGAACTTCCTGGGCACCTTCGCCCCGCCGTATGCCGTGATCAACGATGCCCTGCTCATCTCCCGGCTGCCGGACCGCGAATGGATCGGTGGCATCGCCGAGGCGATCAAGGTCGCGTTGCTGAAGGATGCGTCCTTCTTCGCGTGGATCGAGGAGCAGGCGACGGCGCTGCGCGAACGCGATGCCGAGGCGATGGACTGGCTGATCTTCCGCTGCGCGGAGCTGCACCTGCAGCACATCGCGACCAGCGGTGATCCGTTCGAGTTCGGGTCGTCGCGGCCGCTCGACTTCGGCCACTGGGCGGCGCACAAGCTGGAGCAGATCTCCGGCTACGCCTGGCGCCACGGTGAGGCGGTCGCGATCGGCATCGCGCTGGATTCCACGTATGCATGGAAGCTGGGGATGCTGCCGGAGGACGACTGGCGACGCATCCTCGACGTGTTCGTCGCCGTCGGGCTGCCGATCTCCGCGCCAGAGTTGCTCGCGTCCCTGGAGCAGCGTGGAACGTCGTCGTCGATCCTTGCGGGGTTGAACGAGTTCCGTGAGCATCTGGGTGGGGAGCTGACGATCATGTTGTTGGAAGGGATTGGTCGCGGCGTCGAGGTCCACGAAATGGACGAGTCGGTCATTGTCGAGTCGATGCACGTGCTTGCGGCCGAGAGCGCGGCGCGCGTGAGGACAGGAGTTACATCATGAGCGAGATCACCGTTCCCAAGAGCCCGTTGACGCAGCAGCAGCACATCGACCAGTACTTCATGGAGCAGCGTAACCGGGTGCTGGAGATTGCGGCATTCCTCGACCGGCTCGACCGGCTGGAGGAGAAGAACGCCGAGGACGATTTCCGGATCATCGCGCTGCGGAAGGCGATGGCGGAGCTGAACTCCGACGAGCCCGGGCGCATCGAGCGGATCCAGATGATCTTCAGCGACCAGAACACCGACCTGCTCGAGGAGCTGGACCGCAAGGCCGCCTATGGCGCATCCGTCCGGTAGGACGAGACACGGGGGACAAGTCCTATGGAATACATCGACATGCACGCGCACATGGTGTCGCGGACGACGGACGACTACGAGAAGATGGCGCTCTCCGGGTGCGTCGCCGTCACGGAGCCGGCGTTCTGGGCCGGATACGACCGCTACTCGGCCGACGTCTTCCGCGACTACTTCAATCACATCACGACGTTCGAGCCGGCCCGCGCCGCGGAGTACGGCATCCAGCACTACGCCTGGCTCTGCCTCAACCCGAAGGAGGCCGAGGACCGCGAGCTGACCAAGCAGGTGCTTGCGTTCATCCCCGAGTACCTCGAGCGCCCGAACGTGCTCGGCATCGGCGAGATCGGGCTCAACCGCGTGACGCGCAAGGAGCTCGAGTCGTTCAAGGATCACGTCGAGCTGGCGCTCGAGCACAACCAGATGATCCATATCCACACGCCGCACCTCGAGGACAAGTACAAGGGCACGAAGGTGATCGTGGAGACGCTCGCCGCCGATGGCCGCATCGACCCGAACCGGGTGATGATCGACCACGCCGAGGAGCACACCCTGCCGCTGATCCGCGATGCCGGGTTTCTGGACCGGGTTCACGCTCTACCCGGTGACGAAGATGACGCCGGGCCGTGCGGTCGACATGTTCGAGCGCTATGGCACCGAGCGGATCGTCGTTGCGGCCGCCTGCGACTGGGGACCGAGCGAGCCGGTCGCGGTGCCGAAGTTCATGATGGAGATGCGCCGGCGCGGGCACACGGACGAGTTGATCCGGGAGATCGTGTTCGAGAACCCGAAGCGCTTCCTGAGCCAGTCGCCGAAGTTCCAGCTCAAGCGCGGCGTCGCGGCCGGCCAGATGCCGGTGAGCCTGGATCAGTAAACGAACCCGAAGCGACAACGCCATCGTCATTCTGAGCGAAGCGAAGAATCCCCGTGCGAAGCACATCCAATGGCGCGAAGCGCCTTCCGTTTCCGTTCTGGGCTTGATGCCGCGCATGGGTATCGACCTGCGGTCGATCGGCTTCGCCGGGGGATTCCTCGCCGCTTCGCTTACCTCGGAATGACGGTGTTTCACGCGCGGCTGTACGCGATCTTTTACCATCACGAAAGGCCATCCCTCGTGCGGTTACCGGATCATCCGTCTCGCCATCTCACCTACTGCATGAACGTGCATCCGGGGGTCACGCTGGATGACGTCGAAGCGAACATCCAGACGTACCTACCGCCGCTGAAGGCGCGCTTTTCGCCGGATGCGCCGTTCGGCGTCGGGTTGCGGCTCGCCGGTCAGGCCAGCAAGGACATCCTCGAAGGTGACCGGCTGGACCGCTTCCGCGCGCTGCTGGACGAGCACGGCCTCTACGTCTTCACTATGAACGGCTTCCCGTATGGCCCGTTCCACGGCGAGGCGGTGAAAGGCAAGGTCCACCTGCCGGACTGGCACGACGAGGAGCGCCTCGGTTACACCTTCCGGCTCAGCACGATCCTCTCGAAGCTCCTGCCGGACGACATCGATGAGGGCAGCATCTCGACGAGCCCGCTCGGCTACAAGCCGTGGGTCGATACCGGGATGCCGGCGAACTGGACCGTGTTCACGCTGAACATCGTCCGCATCGTGCAGCACCTCGTGCGCCTGCGCGAGGAAACCGGCAAGCTCATTCACCTCGATATCGAGCCGGAGCCGGACGGCGTGCTCAGCAATGGCACCGAGCTGATCCGCTTCTACGAGGACTGGCTGCTGAAGCAGGGTGTGGCCTTGCTTGCCGACCGGGCCGGGAACGACCCGGGGCTGGCGAGAGAGCAGATCCTCGATCATGTTCGCGTCTGCTTCGACACCTGCCACGTCGCCGTCAGCTACGAGGATCCTCGGGAGCTACTGGACCGCTTCGACGCGCTTGGGATCAAGGTCGGCAAGGTCCAGATCAGCTCTGCGCTGAAGGTGACGCTGCCGGATGATGAGGTGGGGCGCAAGCGGGTCTCGAAGGAGCTCGCCGCGTTCAACGAGCCGGTCTACCTGCATCAGGTCGTCCAGCGCAACGCCGATGGCTCGTTCACGAACTACCCGGATTTGCCCGACGCCCTGCCGCATATCGGCGACGCGGACGCGGAGGAATGGCGGCTGCACTTCCATGTGCCGGTCTTCGTTGAGCGGTACGAGGCGTTCGAGTCGACGCAGGACACGATCCTCGAGACGTTCCGACTGATGCGAGAGCGCGAGGTCACGAACCACCTCGAGATCGAGACATACACCTGGGATGTGCTTCCGGCGGACCTCAAGGCGCCGCTGGAGACGATGATCAGCCGCGAGCTCCAGTGGGTGCTGGATCATGTCTGAGCCGAGGCCCTCCGGCGCGGCGCTGCGGGCGCACCTCGGGCTCGCGCGCATCTCCAACACGCCGACCACGATCAGCAACGTCCTCGCCGGGGCGGTGATCGCCGCGCCGCTGGTGTTCAGCGTGGAGATCGCGCTGATCATCATCGCCGTCGCGCTCTTCTACACGGCAGGGATGTACCTGAACGACATCCTCGACCTGAGAATCGATCGGGAGCAGCGCCCCGACCGGCCTCTGCCTTCAGGGCGCATCACGCTCGTGGAGGCGTGGTCGGTCACGCTCGTGCTCTTCATCTCCGGGCTGGTGCTGCTCTGGACGGTCGACCGTGAGTCGTTCTACGCGGGTGTCGTGCTTGTCGCGGTGATCGCGATCTACGATGCCTGGCACAAGGGCAACCCGATCGGCCCGGTGATCATGGCGCTCGCCCGCGTGATGGTCTACGTCGTCGCCTTTTATGCGTTCGCGAGCGAGGCGACGGGCGAGCTCTGGATCTGGTCGCTGGTGATGCTTGCGTACGTCTCCGGCCTGACCTATATCGCCAAGACGGAGTCGCTGCCGGGCGTTGGGCGCTACTGGCCTCTGGCGACCGTGATCGCCCCGGCCGTGGTTGCCGTGATCATGGAGCCGGTTGATGTGCTGGTCTGGTCGCTCGCGGTGGCCCATGTGGTGTGGGTGCTGCATAGCGTCGCGTTTGCCTACCGCAGTTCCAATCGGCAGGTCGGTGGGGCGATCGCCCGCCTGATTGCCGGGATCTCGATGCTCGATGCGCTGGTGCTTGCCACCCACCAGGCGTGGTGGGGCGCGTTGACCGCGATGACCTGCCTCGCCCTGACGATGTTCCTCCAGCGCTATATCAAGGGAACCTGAACCTATGCACAAGACCGTTGTCATCAACGTGGTCGGCCTCGTCCCGTCGCTCATCGGCGAATCGACGCCGCGCATCAAGGACTTTGTCGAGCGCGGGAAGGCTGCGTCGATCGACCCGGTCATCCCCGCCGTGACGGCCACCGGCCACGCGACCTACCTGACCGGCAAGCGTCCGCGCGAGCATGGCGTGGTCGGCAACGGGTGGTACTTCCGTGATCGCGACGAGGTGAAGTTCTGGCGGCAGTCGAACAAGCTCGTCGAGGGCGAGAAGATCTGGGACGCCGCGAAGAAGCAGGATCCGTCATTCACCGTGGCGAACATGAGCTGGTGGTTCAATATGAACACCACCGCCGACTATCTCGTCACTCCGCGCCCGATGTATCCCTCCGACGGCCGCAAGATCCCCGATTGCTACACGAAGCCGATGTGGATGCGCGACCGGCTGACCGAAGAGCTGGGGCAGTTCCCGCTCTTCAACTTCTGGGGGGCGAACGCGACGATCGTGTCGTCGAAGTGGATCGCCGACGCCTCGAAGATCTATGAACGCGAGTTCAATCCGACGCTGACGCTGATCTACCTCCCGCATCTCGACTATTGCCTGCAGAAGTACGGACCGGACCGGACCTACATCACCAAGGACCTGCAGGAGATCGACGAGGTGACGGGGGACCTGATCGACTTCTATGAGTCGCGTGGCGCCCGGGTGATCCTGCTCTCCGAGTACGGCATCATGCCGGTCTCGAAACCGGTGCACCTGAACCGCGTCTTCCGCGAGAAGGGGTGGCTCTCGTGGCGCGAGGAATGGGGCCGCGAGATGATCGACGTCGCGACGTGCACGGCGTTCGCCGTCGCGGATCACCAGATCGCGCATATCTACGTCAACGATTTGGCGAAGATCGACGAGGTCAAGCACGTGGTCGAGGGCGTTGACGGTGTCGGCCGCGTGCTGGACGAGGCGGGCAAGCGCGAGATGGGGCTGGACCACGAGCGGGCCGGCGAGCTCGTCGCGCTGTCGGATCCGGACGCGTGGTTCACCTACTACTGGTGGACCGATGACGCCAAGGCGCCGGACTACGCGCGCACGGTGGATATCCACCAGAAGCCGGGCTACGACCCGGCGGAGCTCTTCTTTGACCCGGCGGACAAGTTCGTGAAGGCCAAGGCCGGTCTCTCGCTGGCGAAAAAGAAACTCGGCTTCCGGTCGCTGCTGGAGATCGTGCCGCTGGACGCTTCCGTCGTGAGGGGCTCGCACGGCCTGCGCAATGAGCACATCGACGATCGCCCGATGGTGATCACCAATGCCCACGACCTGCTTGGTTCCGATGAGATCGACGCGACCGACGTCTACGACCTCATGCTCGCGGCACCTGACGGACGAGTAGGGATCCGGGCCGTTCGGCTCCTGCTACGATTGATCCAGACAGTCGCAACCCAACAGAACATCAGGAGGTGCTGTCATGGACTGGACGATCACAAAGGACGATCAGAAGCTCTCGGAGATCGTGGAGAAGGCGCTGCACGAGAAGCGTCAGCGGATCCAGACGGATGAGGGTGCCGTGGTCGTGATCTCGCAGGAAGAGCTCGAGCAGATCGAGGGTAAGAAGAAGTCTTTCGGAGAGCATCTACTGAGCATCCCGAAGGGCGATGTGGAGTTCCCAAGGGATAGGGACCTGCCTCGGGACATTGAATGGTGAGGTACCTGCTCGATACGTGCGTGCTTTCGGAGCTGAATCGGCCGCAAACCGCACCCGAAGTATCAGCATTTGTGGAGCGGACCAAACAGGATCAATGGATCAGCGTGTTGTCGTTCGGCGAGTTGGTTCGCGGAGCTCATATGCTGCCGGCGGGACGACGTCGCGCGGCGCTCCTCGAATGGATCGATGACATGGAGCGAGAGTTCGAATCGCGAATTGTTCCTGTCGATGCCGATACGGCCCGTTTATGGGGAGAGATTTCGGGTGGCCTTCGTCGGCAAGGAACACAGTTGGCTTTCGTCGATGGGCTCATCGCGGCGACGGCGATCCAGCATGGCATGCATGTTGTCACTCGGAACGTGAAGGATTTTGAGCCGACCGGCGTGCCAATCGTGAACCCGTGGGAGGACGGCCTGCAGGTGTAGCGGAGGACTTGCGGCGGTATCACACAATGCGGCCTGCACGAATGCGCCGCAATGTCCTCCTTCCCGGTCCGCTTTCGGAGCGATCGACGTCGGCGACCGCGTCAAGGGAGGGCATTTCGACCAGCGACGCGGCAGTCGATGCGGTGATCGATCGGTTGAAAGTCCCTGGCCGAAGCGAGCCTTTCGTTACACGGGGTTCACGCCAGCTCCAGTGCCTGGTCGAGCATCTGCTGGCGCAGGCGGTCGAACTCGGTGGCGCGCAGGTCTCGCAACGCCTCGATCAACGCCCCTGACCGGCTGGCGACGACCTGGATCGCGATGATGCCGTAGAGGTCCATCAGCGTGGTCGTCCGGAAGAAGGTGATGATCTCGTCGACCCAGTCATCTCGCGTCGGGTGGCCGAGCAGCAGGTCGAAGAGTCCGAGGATCACCTGCTCATCCTCACTCTCCCGGTATCGCTCGATCAGGAGCGGCAGCAGTGATGGCGGCAGGTCGATCAGGTTCCGCAGTCCTTCCCCGATCGTCTCCCCGTTCGCTTGTCCCCACGAGACCAGGCCGAACACCGGCGCGAGGTTCTGCTGCGCGATGAGGACGCGGATCGCGGTCGTTGCCGGTTCGCCGGAGAACGAGTTCTGCGGGTCGGTGAGGAAACGGGCGGCGAAGAGCGCCGCGAAACCGGGGTCGATCTCGTTCGCCGCGATGAGCGCCGCCGCCCGGAGCCCCGCGCAGAGCTCATAGGCGCCGTCGAGCTGGTAGGTCGTGAGCGCCCGCTGGAGCAAGGCGAGATCGCGCGGCTGCACGATGGGTTGCAGGGCCTTGATGATGGCCTCGCGAACATACCCGCCGGAGTCGTGCTGGCCGGGCTTCGTCTCGCACCACTCGTACTTGCGGATCAGCGCTTCGCGGTGCGCCGAATCACGCCGCTCGCCGACGATGCCGATCGCGGTGCGGAGCACGTCGAGATGGGGTGAGGATTCCATAGCCTGCAGTGCCACCTGAAGCTGAGCTTCCGGATCATCCGAGATTGCACGGAGTTCCCGGAGGAGCTCGGCGGCATCGGCGCGGGAAGAGCGGGGCGATCGGGGCACGGGCAATGCTTTCACATGGTCGGTACATGACCGCCTCGTCCGGCGGTACACTCCATCATACGCATTTCCCGCGATCACGAGGACGTATCCATGCCCAACCGACAGCGTTCATCCCGGACCAACCACACCGCTGATGACATCCAGCGCATCGCCCGCATCTACGATGCGCGGGCAGAGCACTGGGACGAACGCGAAGCCCGGGCAGAGAACCGGGTGGTCGGGGACGCCTTCCGGGATCGGGTCGCGGCGGAGCTCGAGGGCGACGTCCTGGAGATCGGGACGGGAACGGGCGAGACGTTGCGCCGGCTCCAGAAGGTCCAGCCCGCGCGGGTGACCTCGTTTACCGGCGTCGACATCTCGACGGCGATGCTCGGGCAAGCGTCCCGCCAGTCCAGCGCGATGCCGTTCCCCGTCTCGCTTCACCAGGCGAACGCGGAGTCGCTGGCGATGTTCGGCGACGCGACGTTCGACACGGTGACGTGCAGCCTGGTGCTCTGCACGGTCCCGGACCAGGAGGCGGCGCTGCGGGAGATGGCGCGGGTGGTCAAGCCGGAGGGGAAGATCGTGCTGCTGGAGCACGTCCTCTCGCCGAACCCGCTGGTGAAGCCGCTGATGAAGGTGGCCGCGCCGCTGCAGGTCCGCGCGATGGGCTGCCACATCGACCGCAAGACGCATCGGATAGTCCGAAAGCTCGGTTTTCGGGTCGAGCAGGACCAGTCGCGCATGCTCGGCATCTTCCACCTGATGGTGGCGAGACCTCCGCGGTAGCCGGGAGTCTCCCACAAGAAGACCGGATGGGATGTATACCACCCGGTCCTCATCCATCTACGGTCAGCGCGCGCGAACCGACGTTCCCTTAACCGAGCGGGTCGGCTCCTCGCGGAGTAAGGTCGAGCAGGGCCTTCTGGCCCATCGTCGTCTCAAGCGCGGCTCCGCCGGTTTCGTAGGTGCGATAGACCTTGCCGGCGGCATCCTTGACGAAGACGTTGATCGTCGGCATATCGCTGCCACCGGGGAGCGCGCCCATGTCCTCGCTGAACTTCGTCTCGCCCGAGAACCACGGCATCGTCCAGCCGTGCCGGGCTTTCCAGGCCTGGAGCTTTTCCACCGGCGCTCGCGACACCAGCACGAACTCCGTTTCCTGCTCGCGGATCTGCGACGTCTCCCCGATGCCGTTCGTGTAACCGGTGCAGCCGGGGCAGCCCTCGTCCCAATCCGGGGCGAACATGAAGTGGTAGATCACGAGCTGGGGCTGGCCGTTGAACAGGTCCACGAGCCGGGCGGGGCCATCGGGTCCCTCGAAGATGTAGTCCTCGGTCACCTCGACCATCGGGAGCTGGCGTCGCTCGGCGTTCACCGCGGCGATCGCCTCCTGAAGCTCCTGTTCCCTCGCGCGGAAGCCATCGAGTGCCGCGCTCCATTCGTCCATGGAAACGATCGTCGGTCGGGTCGTGTCTCTTGTGCTGGTCTGTGCCATACGGATCCTCCTGAAATAGGTGCGACGGTCACGATTGACCCGTGTTCACCATAGCGAGGAGGGCATGAACAGGCTTCTCTGATCCTGCGTCGGCGCGGATCAGCGTATCAGCGGACCGGGAGGCCTGCCGAAACAGCGGGAAGATCGCGCACATCGACATCCTCGTCGAGCGGGATGTCGGCCAGGCGCAGCGAGAGCACCTGCGAGACGCCGTCGCCGCCCATCGTCACACCGTAGAGCGTGTCGGCGATCTCGACCGTGCCGCGGTTGTGGGTAATCACGATCGCCTGCGTCTCGTCGGCGAGCGTCCGCAGCTCATCGCGGAAGCGGACGACGTTCGCCTCGTCCAGCGCGGCGTCGACCTCGTCGAGCAGCACGAACGGCGAGGGGTTCACGCGCAGGATCGCGAAGAGCAGCGCGACCGCGGTGAGAGAGCGCTCGCCACCGGAGAGCAGGGAAAGCCCCTGCAGGCGCTTGCCGGGCGGCTGGGCCACGATATCGATGCCGCCGGGCGCGCCCTCGTCGTCGGAGGTCAGCACCAGTCGGGCCGTGCCGCCGCCAAAGAGGGCGGTGAAGGCCTCGGTGAACGCCTCGGCAACCTGGGCGAAGGTCGCCTCGAAGCGCTCCTGCATGGTGCGGTGGAGGTCGGCGATCATCTCGCGGAGCGACGCGGCGGCCGCCTCGACGTCGGCCAGTTGCGTCGTCATGAACGTGTAGCGCTCGGCCTCGCGCTCGTATTCGCTGACGACATCCTCGCTGACGTACCCGACGCGGCGGAGGCGATCGCGCAGGCGGCCGATCTCCTTCTCGACCACGGCATGGTCATCGTCCAGCTCGTCGAACGTTTCTCCGTCGGTGTCCGGTATCAGATTATCCGCTTCCTCATAATCGAGATCGTCCGCAATGCGCTGCCGAATCCCGGCGGCGTCCGACCGGGCCCGCTCGACGTTCAGGCCTCGCTCGCCGAGACCGCGCTGGCGCTCGAGCATCTCCTGGCGAGCCGCGTCGATCTGTGTGGCGAGTTCGCGCGCCGAGCGCTCAAGATCAGTGACCGACTGCAGCAGCGGGGATCGCTCCGTTGAGGCGGCCTCGAGCGCGGCCGAGAGCCGCTCGACCTCGCGCGTCACGCGGTCCAGCTGGCCCGCCAGTGCCTGGCGCTCGCCGTCCAGCTCGGCAGCCCGCGTCGAGCGCAGGTCGATCTCCTCCGCAAGACCACGCCGTTGGGAGAGCAGGCGAGAGCGATGCTGGTCCTCCGAGCGCAGGCGCTCCTCAAGCATCGCGAGGTCGCGGTTCGCCGCGGACAGCGCGCCGTCGTCCGCGTCGGCGGATTCCCGCTCGCGGCCAAGCTTCGCCTGGACCTCCGCGAGGCGCTCCTGCAGCTCGCGGATATCGCCCTTGCGCGGTTTCCTGGTCTGCCTCAAGCGACGCAACCGTGCGCTCTTGCTCCGCGCGGGAGTCGTCGGCGCTGGCGGTGCGCTGATCGGCGGCCTCCTGTTCCTTGCGGAGGTCGCGTAGCCACGTCTCCAGCCGCTGACGTTGGCCGGAACGTTCCCTTAGCTGTGCCGCCAGGCCGGCCCGGGAGGAGTCAGTGCGGTTTCGCTCGTCGAGCAGCGCCTGGATCGCCTCGGCGACGGTCGACTGCGCCTGCCGGGCTTCCTCCCGCTCGCGGGACAGGCGCCGGATCTCGTCCGGTAGCTCCCGCAGCTCGCGCTCCCGCCCCAGCACGCCGCTCTCGCGCACGGCCGAGCCACCGGTGACCGAGCCGCCGGAGCGGGCGATCTCGCCGGCGAGCGTCACCGTGCTCCAACCGCCGGGAAGGGTGGACATCAAACGGCGCGACGTCTGGAGATCGTCCACGACGACGATCCGGCCCAGCAGCCCGCGCACAACATCCTCGACGCCCGGCTCGCTGCGCACGAGGTCGGACGCGACGCCATGCACGCCCGGCGCGCCGTCCAGCTCGCGCGGCATCGGCCGGTTGCCGCCACGCTGGCGTACCGTCTCGATCGGCTGGAACGTCGCGCGGCCAGCCTTGGCGTTCTTGAGCATCCGGATTGCCGCCTCGGCGTCGGCCCAGCGCTCGACGACCACATCCTGCAGGTGGCCGCCGAGGGCAACCTCCAGGGCGGTGTCGTATTCCTTGTCGACCGCGATCAGCTCGGCGAGCGTGCCCCGGATGCCATCCAGCTTCCCGTCGCGGCTCCACTGCATCACCTGCCGCACGCCGGCGTGCAGGTTCGTGCCGCTCTCGTGAAGGCGCTGCAGCACATCGAGGCGGTTGGTCGCCTGTCCATGACGCCGGTCCAGCTCGGCGAGGTCCGCGGCGGCCTCCCGTGCTGCCTCCTGCTTCTCGGCGAGTGACGCCTTCAACTCATCCAGCCGGCTCGCGAGGGACGCCATCTCGCCACCGATGCGCTCGTCCTCTTCCGTGAACGCCGCCAGCTCGGTCTCGAAGCCGGCGATGCGCCCGGCGCGCTCCTCCCGCTCGCGGTCGATCCGTTCGCGATCCGACGCGACGGCCTGCATGCGCTGCACCAGCAGGGCGCGTCGCTGCTCGATGTCGCTCGCCTTCCGCTCGTTGCGGGCGATCGCCTGCGCCAGCTCGGTGGCCTGACGCTCCAGCTCCGTTCGCGCCTGTCGGGCATCGTTCGCCGCCGACTGCAGCTCCGAGACGCGCTTGCGCGCCGCGACGACCTCGTCGCGCGTGGTTTCCCACGTCGTGTTGGCCTCGGCAAGCGCCTTTTCGACGGCCTGGACCTGCTCGGCGAGGCCGGATTGCGTATCCTCCATGTCCTCGCGACGGCGATCAAGGGCGGCCTGGCGCTCCGCGACGAGATCGCGCTGGTGGCTCTCGCGGCGATGCTGGTCGCGCAGGGCCGCGAGGCGAGCGTCGTGCCGCTCCAGCTCATCGGCGGCCCGCTGCTGCGTCTCCTGCAGCGTCGCCCGCTCGGCGGTCAGGGCGTCAAGGCGCTCCTGTACCTTCGCCATGGCGGCCTCGTCATCCGCGACAAGAGCCTCGGCGGCGGCAAGCCGCTCCTTCGCGACAATCAACAGGCGTCGATAGTGACCGCGCTGGAGCATCGTGAGGCGTTCGCGAAGGCCCTGCCACTCCTTTGCCTGCCGCGCCGAGCGTTCCAGGCGCTTCAGCGTTGGCTCGACTTCGGCGAGAAGATCGGTCAGGCGGGTGATGTTACCGTCGGATTCGGCGAGGTTGCGCTCCGCCTCCTGCACTTTCAGGCGGAGGCCGGTGAGGTCGGCGGCATGTTCGAAGAGCCCCCGGCGCTCCTCCGCGCGCTGGCTGAGCGCCGCGTCGACGAGGCCCTGACCAACAACGGTGTAGCTGTGGCCAAGGGACGCCGTGAGGAGGGCGACGTCCTTCAGCCGCACGCGCCGACCGTTGATCAGGTACTGGCTTTCTCCACCGCGGAAGGCGCGGCGGGTGACGGTCACCTCGGCGAATTCGCTCGGGAGCCAGTGGTCCTCGTTATCGAAGGTGACGGCGACCTCGGCCATGCCGGCCGGGGCCTTGCCTTTGCCGCCGGCGAAGATGACGTCCTCCGTCTTCTTCGACCGCAGGGCAGAGTAGCTGGTCTCGCCGAGCACCCAGCGCACCGCGTCGGAGACGTTCGACTTGCCGGAGCCGTTCGGCCCGACGATCGCCGTGATGCCCGGCTCGAAGGCGAACACGGTCTTCGTCGCGAAGCTCTTGAACCCGTGCAGTTCCAGCCGGGTCAGCTTCGGCTTCCGTTGTGTCGAGGTGTCAGTCATACAGGCGCGATCGGCGGATGGGTACGGCAGGGACGTCCACCCGGCTGGGCCATGGAGCCGCCGGGGGAACCGCGCACCGGGCGCGGATATGGCGTGCCAAGTATAGCGGCCCGCCCGGCACGCCGCAGGATTAGTCATCCGCCTGCGTGTGACCCTGCGGAACATCTGATCTTTTGCGGTTGCGGGTGGTAGCATCGGGAGGTAGCCGGAGGAGGACGCGCACCTCGAGGCCGGGCGCGGATCGCCGCCCGGATCGCACGCGACGGCGCCGCCTCATACGTTCCGGGCGTACACGTTCGCGCACGCGTCCCGTCATGGCGGGAAGACGATCCGGAAAGGAGGAGCCGCCAGGTGGATCAGCCGCAGGAACCAACCCGTGCCCGCATTGTGCCGCTCTTCCCGGATGGCGCTCCCGGCGTGCGTCCGCGACGATCAGCCCGGAGCCGCGCGCAGGAGCCGGCATCGACGTCGGACGAGATGGCGGATCGCCTGCTGCGCATCGAGGCGATCACCGGACCCGGCGCGGGCGGCGCGGAGGGCATCGACCTCCAGCGGCCGGTAAGCATCGGGGTCTCCAGCGGCGCGTTCTATCCCCATACGTTATCGGAGGACACGCCGGCGGCCGCGGCGCGCCTCGGCGTCACGCAGATGGAGGTCATGCTCCAGACGCGCGGGGAATATGATCCGCGCTTCATCGAGCGCCTGGCCGGCAACGCCCGGGCCGCCGGGGTCGCGATTCGCTCGCTGCACACCATGGAACCGCTCCATCCGATGCTCGACCGTTACCCGCGCCGGGCCGAGGAGGGCCGAGCCCTCTTCCAGCTGGGGATCGACGCGGCGGCGGCACTGGGCGCCAGGGTGCTTGTCTGGCATGGCGCGCGGCGAACGCAGGTCGCCACGCCGGAAGGCCGCGAGCGGTTCATCTCGCTGACGCGCGAGCTGGCGGACGCCTGCGGAGAGGTTGGCGTCACCCTTGGGCTGGAGAACCATGCGATCGGCGCGCTGTCGCAGGTGCGGGACGTTGCCGAGTTGGCGACCCGCCTCGCTGACATCGGCTCGCGCGAGCAGGTCGGGTTCGTGTTCGACCCCTTCCAGGCGGCCGACGCCGGCGCGAACCCGTTCATGATGCTCGCCGCGATGGGGAACCGCATCGTCAACGTTCATATCAGCGACTACTCCGAGCGCGACGCCCACATGCGACACCTGCCACCGGGCGACGGCGACCTGCCGTGGTCGGCGCTGATCCGGGCGATCGCCGGAAGCGGCTATGCCGGGCCGATGATCGTCGAGGGGCCGCTGGGCCAAGGTGTGGAGACGATGGCGCGCGTGCGCGCGAAGCTCGAGCCGCTGATCGACGATATCTTCACCGCTCCGCGCGTCGATATTAGCCAGACGGCGAGTGATGCGACCCTGCCGGAAGGCGTGCGCGCCGGTATCGCGCTGTTCAACGCGCGGCGCTTCTACGAGCAGCATGAGGCGATCGAGGCCGAGTGGCACGCCGAGCGTGGGCCGATCCGCGCGCTCTACCAGGGGCTGCTGCAGATCGGCGTCGGCTTCTACCACGCCCTGAATGGCAACTACCGTGGCGCGGTGGCCCTGCTCACCGACGGCACGGCGAAGCTCGCGCGTTTCCAGCCTGTCGCGCTCGGCATCGACACCGCGCGGCTCCTGCGCGAGACGCGAGCATGCCTGACGCGCATCGAGGCCCTCGGCCCGGACAGGCTCGCGCAATTCGACACCACACTTATACCCACGATCCGGATATCCCCAGAGGAATAGGATCAGCATGAAGGCGGCACACTGGCCGCCTTCATCACGTGCGTCTGTTGGCCGTTCCCGGTAACCGCAAGGACTACCGCTTCGAGCGGGACTCGCTGGCAAGCAGCATACCGGCGCCGGCGAGGAGCGCCGCGCTCGCGCCGAGCAGCAGCAAGAGGCCGCGGCCCGGCTGCGCGCCGTCGTTCTCGTCGCCGGTCGACGGCAGCACGCTGACGGCCGGGACCGTTGCCGTCGAGGCCTGCGTCGGCATGAAGGTCGAGGTGGGGGTCGGGGTTATCTCGACGTGGCAGATGTAGAACCCAGCATCGCCCGGCTCGCCCGGATCGACGATGTTCCGGATCATGCCGAACCCGGAAGCCTCCTGCCGTGCGGCCATCTGCTGCGATCCAGAGCCCTGATTCCTGAACGCCGTGTCGACCGGTGTGTTCGTTGGGGTCTCGGTCGGCGGGACGGCCGTGTTGGTTGGTGTATTGGTCGGCGTGTCTGTTGGCGGCACCACTGTGTTGGTTGGAGTGTTGGTGGGTGTATCCGTCGCGGTGGCGGTTGGAGTGTTCGTCGGTGTATTGGTTGGGGTGTCGGTGGGTGTCGACGTCGGGGTATTGGTCGGCGTGTCGGTGGGTGTCGACGTTGGGGTATTGGTCGGCGTATCGGTGGCCGTTGCCGTCGGTGTGTAGGTGGGCGTGGTTGTTGGGGTGTCCGTGGGGGTATCGGTGACGGTGGGCATGGTCGTTGGCGTATTGGTCGCGGTCGGTGAACTGGTGGATGTCGCGGTTGGGGTCGGGACCGGCTTGCAGTCGTTCGCCCAGATCGCCGCCGTCTCCTTGTTCCAGTTCAAGGAATAGACGACGCCGTTGTAGGTGAAAGGCGGGATGATGTCGCCGCTGCCCGGATGCGAGGCGCTCATGTGCCATATTGCGTCGGCCACGCTGGTCGGGACGTATTTCACCCATTCCGTGGCGGACACGTTGCCGTCCGTGGCCGTGTCGTCCTGGGCCATGATCAAGGGGACATTTGCCGCCGCCAGAAGCAGCAGGCAGGCGACGAAGCCGAGGAAACGTGGTGCGGGTTTCATCGAGGACGCCTTTCGCCAGTGGTGACTGGCAAGTGCGGGGATGGTCATGCGGGAAGATAGCTCATCATAACGGTGAGATCGTCACACAGCAATCATCAGAACCGTATATCTTGCCCAGGGACACCGTACATTGGAGGGGCAGGAGAAGGATGGAACCGCGCCGGATCTGATGCCAGGTCCGGCGCGGTTGGTCATCCGTGGCGGGGAGGGAGCGCCTGGCGCTCCCTCCCCGCGTCTATCGCGGTTAGGCGGCGTGTCGATCCTTGCGGAGGATCGCACCGGTGCCGGCGAGCAGCGCGGCGCTGGCGATCAGCATCCACGGAGCGACCGACGGGCCATTCTCCGCTCCGTTACCGGTCGACGGCAGGATCTTCACCGGCGCTGGCACCGGCGTCGGGGCCGGCTTCTCCGGGATCACCGGGGTCGGAGTCGGTGTCACCGGCGTCTCATCCTCAAGGTCGTTCCAGAAAACGATCTCAACGAGACCGCCATCGGCGAGGCCTTCACCGCTGAAGGTGATGCACCCGTCCGCGGTGGACTCCGCGCTGTCCACGCCAAGGATGCCGAAGGTGACTTCCTCGACGCCATCCGGCGTGTCCTCGCAGACGGTGTAGGAATCCGCCAGCGGCAGGTTCACGACGGCCGAGCCCTCGGAGCCGTCGACCACGAGCGAGGTATCGACGGTCGTGTCGTCCTCACCGATCGTGTAGGTCACGGTGAAGTCGATCGTGGTGCCGTCCAGCTTGTCGCTTTCGACACAGCCGTCTTCCTGCGCATCCGAGAATCTCGCTGCAGACGAACTTGTAGAGGTTGATGGTGATCTCTTCCGGCGCAATCGGGTTGAAGACGACGAAGGAGGTCGTTTGCCCGTCGACGATCGGAAGGTCGGCGAGCACATGCGTCGTGCCGTTGAAGACTTCGACGAGCGTGTGCGTACCGGCCGGCAGTGTGACGCCGGTCGTGAGCAGCGCGGTGTCATCAACGTCGATCGCGTCTTCCGCGACGCCGAACGGGTAGACCAGGAAGTTGACGCCCGCGAGCTGCTCGGCGGTTGCCGGCTCGCAGCCGTCGTAGTCGCCTTCATCACCGACGACAGGAACCGTGATGTCCGTATCGGTGCAGAAGTACTTCATGACCGTGGCCATGCCCTCTTCAGGCGGCGTAACAGGGTTCACGACCTGGATGACGACCGGCGCGGTCTGGTTCGCCTCGATGGTGAAGTCCACCGAGAGGACCACGGCGTCGCCGTCGTACTCGACCAGCGTGTAGTCGCCCGGTAACAGCTCGACACCGGTCGTGAAGAGGGTGCTCAGGTCGAGACCCAGGCTCGTGCCCTCATCGTCCAGGATGTCGAAGATGCTCGTGTCGTCGCCGACGTCGCAACCCTCGGTGTCGAACTCGCCGTTCACCACGGCGGGGCCTTCGAACTCGGTGCCCTCGCAGTAGTACTTCTTGACGATCACCGCTCCGGGCTCTACTGGAACCGGGAAGTTGTCGAACTGCAGGACGTTGTTGCCCGGGCCGAGCTCGACAATGATGCAGTCGCCGCCGCCGGTCTGGTTGGCGCCGCCCTGAGCGCCAGGTCGCGGGACCGCTTCCCAGCCTTCCGGGGCGACTTCGCAGACGGTGTAGGTTTCGCCGACGACCAGGTCCATCGTGCTCTGCGCGGTGCCCTGGCTGCCGTTGCCCTCATTGAAGTCGGTGACGACGATGGTGCCGAGTAGCGTGTCTTCGCTGTCGTAGACATTGAAGGTCACGTCCACGTCTGGCGCGACGCGGCCATTGCAGTTGCTGTTCGCGTTGTCGCTGTTGTCCGCCTCGCAGAACCGCTTCAGGACGGTGTAGGAACCGGTCTCTTGCTCGTCCACGATCGGGTGCTTGGGGTCCTGCTGGCCGTTTCCGTTATCCACCTCCAGGACCTGGGAGGGCAGATCGGCGCAGAAGGTCGCGACCTCTGCGATCTGCTCCTCGCTGTAGTTGTACGGATCTTGTTCAAGCTTGTTCAGTTCCCCCTGGCTCAGCGATAGGTTTTGATTGGTATTCAAGTGCATAACAGAGTTCGACCGTCGACTCATCGACAAATGCGCCGATGCCGGTCTGGTCCGCTGTCGTCGGGGCGGCGGAGGCCGTCAACCCGAGCGAGCCCGCCATGCCGAAGAGCATGAAGAGCATCATCAATAGCCGCAGTTTTGGGAACATGGGGCGTGGCCGCGTTTTTATCTCGCCCTCCCATGGATCGGGGAAAAGCGTGTGATTACCAAGATCCCTGTCACGTCTGCACTTCGTGCCAAAGGCCGAACCGGAATGTGGAATTCCAGGGGAGACGTAGCGTTGAGCGGTCTGTGAGGAGGTGCGCCATCCTTTCTGGTGTGGTGCGGGCATGCGGTTGAGTCGACGCAGCGAGACAGCCTGATCGGCGTGGTCCTGTCCTTTTCATGTGGCTCCCCCAGCCACGTTGGACACTTATGGTTACCCGAACATCGTTTGGAAGTGTAGACACTTGCAGACATAACGTCAATATTCGTGGAATGTATCTATTGATAAGCGACCATGTATGACGTAACTGGAATCAAGTAACATCCAACTACGACGATATAAAAACCGCAGTGTTGATGGGGGGCAGGCGGGGGCAGGATGACGACATCACGGCGGCGGGGCGCCGGTGTCTCGCTGACCATGGGCGGTGTATCCTGATACACGGCGGAAGGACCCCGACATGGAAGCGCCGTACGTTTGCGGTGCCCGATCTGTGTCTTATAACCACCGCTACGGCCGGTGACCGGGTGGGAAGCCCGGCGAACCCGGAACGGGACCTCCCGTGGGGAGCGGGGTACCCGGCAGCACTATCAGCCATGCCCGCCACCGCGCGGGCGCGTTCGTCAGCAGCGCCCCGAAAGGACACGAGGCAACCTGGTCATGCGAAACTTCTTCCAACGCCAGGGCAAGTTCCGGCCGCTCTTCAGAGGCGACGAGCGCGACCAGGAGCGTGGCCAGCAGATCCCCGAGGATCTCTGGGTCAAATGCCCCAAATGCGAAGAGCTGATCTATACCCGGGAGCTTGAGCGCAACGGCCGGGTCTGCCCCAAGTGCGGCAATCATTTTCGACTCCGCGCCCGCGAGCGGCTCGATCTGCTGGTCGATGAAGGCTCCTTCACAGAGTGGGACACCGGCATCCGCCCGCAGGACCCGCTGCACTTCGTCGACGGCCAGGGCCCGTATCACGAAAAGATCGAGAAGACCCAGCAGAAGACCGGCGAGACGGAATCGCTGATTACCGGGCGCGGCACGATCAATGGCCGCCCCTTCGCGGTCGTCGTTGCCGAATTCGCCTTCCTCGGCGCCAGCATGGGCTCCGTCTGGGGCGAGAAGCTGGCCCGCGCCGTCGAGCGCGCCGTTGAGGAAGGCATCCCCGTCCTGACGATCAACTCTTCTGGTGGCGCGCGTATGCACGAGGGGCTGTATTCCCTCATGCAGATGGCGAAGACGATCGCCGCCTTCCATCGCCTGGGCGCGCGCGGCTTGCCGCATATCTCGCTGCTGGTGGATCCGTGCTACGGCGGGGTCCCGGCGAGCTATGCGACCGTCGCCGACGTGATGCTGGCCGAGCCAGGCGCACTGATCGGCTTCGCGGGGCAGCGCGTGATCGAGCAGGTGACCCGCCAGAAGTTGCCGGAAGGCTTCCAGACCGCCGAGTTCGTGCTGGAGCACGGCATGATCGACCAGATCATCGACCGCAACGCGCTCCGCGAAACGCTGACCCGCCTGTCCGACCACTACGTTCGCCGCCCGGACCATGACGGCACCTGGCATCCGAAGGGTCTTGTGCCCGACGCGCCGCCCGCCAACGAGCCGGAACCCGCCACCGCAGACGCCGGAGAGTCATCGTGACAGAGAGAGCACCCGGGCAGGATGCCGCGCCCGCAGAGACGCCGCATCACGACGCCGGCCTGAGCGCCATGGACCGCGTGCGCCTCGCGCGCGATCCGAAGCGGCCGGCGACCCTCGACTATGTGGACGAGCTCCTGGACAACGTCGTGGAGCTACGGGGTGACCGCGCCTTCGGCGATGACCAGGCGCTGGTCGGCGGCCTCGGCACCTTCCGCGACCGCTCGGTGGTCTGGATGGGACACCAGGGCGGCACGAACACGCAGGAGAACCTGCTCCGCAACTTCGGCATGCCGCGCCCGGAGGGCTTCCGCAAGGCCCGTCGCCTGATGCAGCACGCGCGCAAGTTCTCCCTGCCGATCATCACCTTCGTCGACACCTCGGGCGCCGACCCCGGGATCTCCTCCGAGGAGCGCGGCCAGGCGAACGCGATCGCCGAATGCCTGATGGAGATGGTCGGCACGCCGGTGCCCATCGTGGCGACGGTGATCGGGGAGGGTGGCTCCGGAGGCGCGCTGGCGATCAGCCTGGGCGATCGCCTGTTGATGCTGGAGAACGCGATCTACGCGGTCGCCTCACCAGAGGCCTGCGCCGCGATCCTTTGGAAGGATGCCGGCAAGGCCGCCGAGGCTGCCGAGACGATGCGCATCACCGCGGCCGACCTTCAGCGCTTCGGCATCATCGACGAGCTGATCCCGGAACCTGTGCCCGCGCACGAGGCTCCGCGCGACACGATCCAGACCGTCGGCGACCGCATCGAGGCGCATCTCGATGAGCTCTCGGCCGGGTTCGATCCGTCCAACCGCGAGCAGGCACAGGCGTTGCTCGATCGCCGGTACGACAAGTTCCGCGTTATCGGCGCGTGGACCGAGCTTTCCTGATCCGGGACCCGGCCACCACGAGAAATGCCCCGATCAGCACGATCGGGGCATTTCGCATATGAACTCGTCGCCTCTTGGGGCCGGCTGTGCGGAAGGAGCATAAAGCCCGGCCTAATCCGCGACCGAGTGCTCGTTGTCGTACATGCCTACCTTGAGCGGCAGGGTCTCGATATCGAACCAATGCAGTGGTCCGACGAGCCGGGTCATCTCCGGGCGACCGAGCATCCAGCCCGCCAGGTCGTCCGTGATGCCGACCGTTCCGCGCCCGTCACCGAACCAGAGAAACCACTCGCCGGCGGTATCGCGGACGAGCAGGCGCTCGGGATGTGCGGCATGTGCGGCATGCGGCTGCACGTATGAGGAGAGTGTGAAATCCATTCGTCCATTCCTTCCATCCAGGTAGCTGCGGTCATGGGCGTTGCCGTAACGGGGATGCGACCCGCCATGGCGATGCGATTGCCGTTGACCGCAAGAGATGTGTGAGACCGGGACCCAGCCAGACCCAGCTGGCCTCACACGTTCGTTGTCCGTGACCCATGCCAGGGCGGACCGTTACCGCCGCTGACTCCAGACGATGATGCTCGACATTCCGGGACCCGGGTCGGCATGGCGTCCATGCCGGTACGATGTCGGAACGCGTCAATACAGGGACCCGTCAAGAACACGATGCTGCCGGTGTGCTAGCCAACACTCCGGGTAAAACGCGCGATCGCCTTGTTCAGCTCGTCCAACCGCTCTTCGCGGTCTTCCGGATCAGCGTTCACGACACAGCCGCGAATGTGATCCTCGAGCATGACCAGCCCGACGGACTGGAGGGACGAGATCACCGCGGAAATCTGGGTAAGGACATCAATGCAATAGCGGTCGTCCTGGACCATGCCGCCGATGCCGCGGACCTGGCCCTCGATGCGACGCAGCCGGGCAAGGAGCTTTGCCTTGTCCTGGGCATACGAATCGCTCGACCGTTCGCCGTGGCAGGACTCGCCGGCTGTAACGATGGTGGCGTTGGCGACGCTGTCAACGTCCGTCATTCGCGAAACCTTTCTCTCAATGAGAGCCGCTACGCCGGTGACTATCGGCCGGAGATGGTGCCTCCGGATCGGGGATCATCGGGCGGTGCTCCCGGGCGGGCCATACCCGCTGGTGGAACGTCAATCAAGAACCGGGCCACGACCTGCAAGTGTCGTCATGACGCTTGCGCTTTGCCCCGGAACTTGGCCAAAAACCCGCATTGTCCCATGTGACCCGTCCTGGCAAGAGTATCCCATCAAAGCGCCACATCAGTCGACTACGCAAACGGGTAGTTTACCCCCCGGGGGAATTAGGCGGCACCGGACCTGCAATGATCATCGCATTGCGCCGGCACGATGCGGTGCCGGCCGCGGAACGCTATGCTGGCCACAGAGCAGCCGGGCGCGATCCGCGGGATGACGAAAGGGATGTGATAGCGATGGCCGATTCCACCATTGTCGTGGCGACCTTTAGCGATGAGAGCAAGACGTACCAGGCATTTTCCGAAATCAAGCATGCGGCCTCGGCGGGCAAGCTCAAGATCAACGGGCTGACCATCATGCACCGCCGGCTGGACGGGCAGTTCGAGGTGCGCGACGCCGCGATGAAGACCTACGGCGGCTCGATCACCGGCGGCATCATTGGCTCGCTGGTCGGCATCATGGGCGGCCCGCTCGGGATCCTGCTGGGCTGGGGCGCGGGGTCGCTGATCGGCGGCTTCCGGGATGTGCGCGAGATCCAGGAAGATACCAACCTCTTCCAGCGCATCACAGAGAACATGGAAGTCGGCGGCACGGCGCTTGTCGGCGAGCTGGAGAACGAGCAGCCGTACGTCGTCGACCAGATCGTGCGCAAGCTCGGGGGCGAGCTGCTCCGGCGCCGCACGGACGACGTCGAGGCGGACGTCGCTGCCGCCGAGCATGCCCAGGCGTCCGCCCGGGACGCCGCTCGCCGCGTGATCGACGACGACATGCAGCGTCGCCAGCCGAGCCAGCCGGCAGACGGGGGTCGCGACGACGCGTGATCGTGACCGATCATACGCGCGTCTTTCCGGAGGCCCAGACGGTCATCCGCGAGTTGCTGCGGGAGGTCGATCGCCGTGTGACGGGGTTGTTCCCCGACGTCTATGTCGTCGGATCACTGGCGCTGGACGATGCGCGGCCGGGCAAGAGCGATATCGATCTCCTGCTCGTCCGCCCGGACGACGCGACGGACGACGACACCATGGCGGCGCTCAGGCCGGCAGTGGAGCGGCTGCGCACCCTGTATCCGATGCCACAGCTCGACGCCCTCGTTCTTAACCGGTCCGACCTGGCGGCTGGACCGAGCGTAACCGATGGGCAGCGCCCGGTGGTCTTTGAGGGCAAGGTGGAGCTGCGCACGGACGGCAGCGCGCGGAACCCGGTGACGTGGCAGACGTTGCGTCAGGGCGGCATCACCTGGCGTGGTGTGCCGGTGCGCGAGTTGGACCTGCATCACGATCCCGGGCATCTTCGCGACTGGACACGCGGCAACCTCGAGTCGTATTGGCAGCCGTGGCTGGCCAAAAGCCGGGCCCTGCCCTCTGCGTCCGGCGTGTGGTCACTCCGGCCCGATTTCGTCGAGTGGGGCGTGCTGGGCGTGACCCGCTTGCACTACACGATCGTCACCGGCGCGATCACGTCGAAGACCGGCGCCGGAGCCTACGCGCTCGAGACGTTCCCCGAACGCTGGCACCGGATCGTGCGCGAGGCGGTCGACATCCGCGCGAATCCCGAGCGCACGCGTTCGCTCTACGGCCGCAACACCTTGCGCCGCCGCCGCGACGCGCGCGCCTATATCGCCATGGTCATCGAGGACGCGCTGGGCCGTTAGCGGAGTCTCCTACCACCCGCAAAACCTCACCGTCATTCAGAGGCGAAGCCGGGGATTCTCCGGGCGACTCCGAAGGAGTCGAAGCGAAGCGACCCTTTACATTCGTTCAGAATGACGGTCATTTTGGTGCCTGGCAGGAGAACATCGACGCGCGATGGCTCCCGTTCAGGACAGGAGTGCGGGCAGTTCCGCGAGGGTGTCGATCGTCAGGAAGGGCGTCACGGACGGGTTCGGGGAGGGGCGGCCAGCGGCGATCCAGACGGCGCGAATGCCGATATCCTGCGCGGCGGTGACATCGCGCCGGAAGTTGTCGCCGACCATAATCGCCTCCTCCGGTCGGGCGCCGATGGCCTCCAGCGTCACCGCGTAGATGCGCGGATCCGGCTTGCCGCAGCCCAGCTCGCCGGAGATCGTGACGACGTCGAAGCGCTCCGCGAGTCCGGTCGCCTCCAGCTTTGTGCGCTGGACGTCCGGGATGCCGTTGGTCACCAGGCCGAGCCGGAACCGCTCGCCCAAGCGCCGCCAGCGCGTCCTCCGCGCCGGGGATGAACGGGTTGGCCGCCGCGCGCTCCTGCTCGAAGCGGGCGTCGAGCTCCCGGGCGAGGCCGTCGTCCTCCACGCCGCAGGCGGCCAGCGCATCGCGCCACGCCGCATGGCGGAACTCCGGGCCCCACTGGCGCATCTCCGCCCAGTGCGGATCGTCGCCTTCGAAGCGGGCGCGCAGGCCCTCGATCTCGCTGGTACCGATGCCGTCCAGCCACTCCGGGAACGGCCCGCTCTCCCAGATCGCCGCCGCGATGCGCCGCACCTCGTGCTCGAGCCGCTCCGGATCGACCCCCGCGCGTTCTTCGGCGAGGCGGGTGGTGGCCTCGAAGGCGACGTCGGTCGCCGCGTCATCCTGCAGGATCGTGTCGTCGAGATCGAGCAGGACGGTCGTGATCTGGTCGGTCACCGGGAGGCTCCTTCACGGGCGAGCTTGTTGACGGCCGCGTCCAGCAGCGACGCGAACTTCGAGCGGTCGTTCTTCGAGTAGGCGCTCGGGCCGCCGGTCACGACGCCCATCGAGCGCAGGTGGGCGTTGAGGTCACGCGAGGCAAGGGCATCCCCGATGCGGTTCGGGTTGTACTCCCCACCTCGGAAGTCGATCGCGCGGACGTTCTTGCCGATCGCCCGGGCGGCGAGCGGGATATCCGCCGTCAGCACGAGATCGCCCGGTTCGGCGCGTTCGGCGATCCAGTCGTCCGCCGCGTCCGGCGACCCGGGCACAACGACCATCTCGGCGTGGGCAACGGCGTCGTTCGGGATGCGGATTGGCGTGTTGGCCACGACGAGCAGGGGCACGCTGTAGCGGGCAGCGACCTTGAAGACGAGGTCCTTCACCGGGCAGGCATCGGCGTCGAGATAGATCGATGGTCGGGGCACAAGGGGCCTTTCTGTGGCGGGTTCGTACCGTCGGCCCTTGTGGCCGACTAGCCGCGGATCGGCGGCACAAGGGCCGACTGTACGCACATGCGATTAAACCCGCTCCAGCGGCTGGTGCGGCTCCGGTGGCAGCGTGACGCTGATCGGGTCGCCGGGACGGACAATGCCGCCGGTGAGCACGATGCTCATGACCCCGGCCTTGCGAATGATGGTGCCCTCGGCGTCTTTCTCGACCACCTGCTCCAGCAGGCCTTCGCGGAAGCGCTCGATCTGGGCGCAGGGGTTGCGCAGTCCGGTGATCTCGATTTCGGCATCGTTCCCGAGTCTCAGGCGCGTGCCCTTCGGCAGTCGAATCAGGTCGATGCCGGACGTCAGCACATTCTCGCCCAGGTCGCCGGGCTGGACGGTGTACCCGAGCTTCGCGACCTCCTCCAGGAGCTCGTGGGGCAGCAGGTGCACCTGGCGCAGGTTCGGCTGGTCCGGATTGGCGCGTACCCTGGAGCGGTGTTTCACCCGCTCCCCGGCATGGGCGTCACCCTCCACGCCGATCCCGGCGATCAGGGTGATCGCCTCGCGTGGAGTCTTGCTGAAATGGTGTCCCGCTCGCGCGCTGACGGCGAGCACGGTCGGCGTCACGGGGCATCCTCCTGTCGAAACGGCACGTCATCACTGGACGCATCATACTGTAGGGAAACCGATCACCCGCCGTTTGACCCTGAGGAATGCCGCTTGTCCACCATCTCCCGCCTCTACTTCTCCGCCGACGAGGACTATCTCGCTACCGCCGCCGATGAGCTCCGGCCGTTCTTCCCGACGGCCTTCATGGAGCCGCTCGGGCCAGATATCGGAGCCTTCGAGGATGAAGGCGTCTCGATCGCGACCCTGGCGGAGACGATCCGCCGGGAGCACCTGGCGTTCACCCGGCACCTGATGCGCGGGGTGGGCGAAGTGCCTCATGACGAGGCGGAGGACCTGGGTGAGCTGGGCGACATCGCGCTGGAGCTATGGGAGCAACTGCCGTTTCCGGATCGCGTCGCGCTGCACGTCTGGCAGAGCGGGGACGCCGACCTGCCGTACCGTAACGACCAGCTCTGGCGGCGGCTTGCGGCGGCGCTGAACGAGCTGGATGTCGAGGTCGTGCGCGGCGGGGCGTCGCATATCCTCTCGGCATGCCAGACAGGGCACGGCATCATCTTTGGCTCCAACGGCGCGGGGAACGCCCTGTCGGATTGGCCGGGCGGACGCGTAAAGCTGGCGAAGCCAAAGGGTCAGGTCTCCCGCTCCGAGTTCAAGCTGGAGGAGCTCTTCCGGACCGGCGCGGTGGAGCTGCCGCAGGGTGGCACGGCGCTGGATCTCGGCGCGGCGCCCGGAGGCTGGAGCCGGATCCTGCTGGAGCGCGGGTTCGAGGTGTGGGCGGTCGACCCGGGGGAGCTGGACCAGCGGCTGCGCGGACGGGCTGGGCTGCATCATGTCCGCACGACGGCCGGGCCGTTCCTCGCGGAGGCGACGCAGCGGTTCGACCTTGTCGTGAACGACATGCGCATGGAGCCCGGGCTCTCGGCGTCGATCATGAACTCCGCCGCGCGGCACCTCACACCCGGCGGCATGGGGATCATGACCCTGAAGCTGCAGCCGGAGCACCCGCTACCGATCATCGACCGGACGTTGCGGACGCTGGAGAAGGCGTGGGAGCCGGTCTTCGTGCGCCAGCTGCATCACAACCGGAACGAGATCACGGTTGTCCTGCGGCCGAAGAAGGGCTGATCACCTCTCCTCGACGTCGTCCTCGTCGTCCACGGGCGGGCCTGGAGCCTCGACTCCGTCACCCTCGACGCGCGCCGACTCCTTGCGCACGGTATCGCTGACCTGCTCGGTGCGGGTGCGGGCGGTCTTGTCGATGTCGATCTCCTCGACGACCTGCGCCCGCTTCTCGATCTCGACCGCCTGACCGTGGAGCGGGATCTCGATCGAGTGCTCCTCGAAGGCGTGATCGTCATCCCGGATCTCGCGGTCGACGCGGCGGCGCGTCACCTCAACCTCTTCCTCGACCAGCGGCACCTCGATCGTCTGCTGCTCCTCGACGATCTTCTTCTCGACCCGCACAGCGCCGCGCTCGACCGGCCGGACGTGCACGTCCAGCTCCTCTTCGACGACGGGGATTGTGCGGTGCATGTCGTCGTCATCCCTTCGGCTCCGGCACGCCGGGGTCCGGGATGCGGTCTGTCTCCTGACCGGCGATGTCGGGCTCCGTCACGGCGACCGCCTCCTGGTCAGTGGGAAGGTCCTCGGCGCCAGGGAGCCGGATGTCTGTGGTGGCTTCCGTGATCGATTCCGGATGGGTATCGGCGCCCGCCATCGGGTTGCCGAGGCTGCGCTCCAGCGCCTCGTCCGCCGGCATGGACAGGCGCAGGGCGCCGTCCGCATCCTGCGCGACGATGTCGGCGAGGGGGATGAAATGGTCCTGCGGGAAGAACCCGCCCGTGCGGACGATGACGTAGGAGGACTCGACGAGGTCGATCTCGCCGACCCGCATGCCGTCCGAACCGACGATGGTCATCCCTTTTTCGGGGACGATCCCGGTGGTGTCGTTGTCCATGATCCCGTTCCTTCCGTGGGCTGCCGCCAATGGCCCGCTGATCGTCGGGGCCAGGGAGGGGCAGAAGAGGCTGGTGACCGTTCCTCCCTCCCGTATTGCAGGGGGCATGCCACTTCCGGCCTTACCGCTGGCGGGAAGTGATCCCGGGCACGACAGCAACCGGGCTTGCGACCGGCGTTCCCGGTTGATAGGTGATTCCCGCCGGGATTGGAACCGGCTGGCAGAACTCGTTCGTCATCAGGCAGGCCAGCTGATCCGACAGCAGTTCGCGCGCGACGGCGTCGTTGAACGCCTCGTCGGCGCTGGTGACTTTGATGCTGGCGACCATGTTGCCCTCCTGGGCAATGAACCTCGTGAATGGCACGAGGAACTCGCCCTGCGCCCCGGTCCGGGTGTTGAAGCCCAGGTCGACGCCCGTCACGCCGATGATGGCCTGGTCGTGGTCGGGCGGGTCGGGATGCTTTGTGATCCCCTGTGACGCGGACGGGTTCTCCTCCGCCTGCCGGAGCAGGACGTCGAACGACGCGGGCACAGCGGCGGCGGCATGGTCGTCGTCCGGGAAGGTGAGCAAGCCGGATGTCGATGATGACGCCGGTTGGGGTGGTGGCGTCCTCGGGCACCATGACGACGTAGGTCATGTACTGGTCCATCACACGCATGTCGGTGTACCAGGTCTCGAGCCACTGCGGCACCGGGACCCTGCTCAGCCCGTCATCGACCAGGTCGGCGTTGAGGTAGGCGAGCCCTCCGTCCCCGAGTCCGCAGGTAATCGAAGCCGTTTCCGGCACGGATGCGGAGAGCCCGCAGGTTCGCCGGCAGCGCGAACGGGTCTGCCGTCGCGACTGGCGTCTGCGCGGCGGCAGGGAGCATGAGCGCGGATGCGAGGCACAGAACGACGAGCATGGCGGGGTAAGGCGGCAGCATGCGCTTCATCGCGATCCTCCAGGTTGGTAACGGCGAATCGGTGTGGCCCCGGGGAAGGATGCTCCCGAGTATAGGGATCGCCCGATACCGTCACAAGAGGGCTGGAACGCGACGAAGGCCTGTCCTGAGCGCGGGATGCGCCACCATGCCTCCCGGCAAGGCGAGGAGGCTACTTGAGGGGGGCGGGTGGGGGCAGGGTACCGTCATTCATCGATGTCAGCAGCGCGGTCAGGTGGCTTCGCATGCGCTCGAGCTCGTCCCGGCCGATGCGTTCCGCCCAGGCCGACTCCACCTGATGGTAGATCTCCTCGACATCCCGGCGGAATCGCTCGCCCTCGCTGGTCATCGCCACGATCTTCTGCCGGCCATCGTCCGGGTGCGGCGCCATCCGTACCAGCCCGTTCGCCTGCATGTGTTCGACGGTCTTTGATGCCGCCTGTTTCGAGACGCCGAGGAACGCCGCCAGGTCGTTGACGCTCGCGGGGCCGGCGTTCAACCGGCCCATGACAAAGCCCCAGGAGTGACGCACATCGCGCCACCCGCGTGCCGCAAGCCCCTCGTGCAGCTCATCGACGAGGACTCCCGTCGCGGACAGGAAGAGCCGGGCAAGCGGCACCTCTGCGGTGTGCTCGTCGGTCACTACATCCCCCAGGGTGGTGTGAACGGCTCCTTGCCGGGGAGGACCGCCTGCCCGTCGAGCGGGAAGCAGACGATCGCCCGGAAGGATGTGTCGCCCTGGACCTGAAGCGTGAACGGCGCCTCGGCGGGCACGATCAGCACATCGTTGGCGCGGACGACCGTCTCGGTACCATCGACCGTCGCCAGCGCTTCGCCGCCCTGCACGACGAAGACCTCGCTTCGGGTCACGGCGTGGGGCACCGCCCTCGTACCGGGCTGGATCTCCACGTGCCAAACGCGAACGTCCGCATTGCCATGGGTTGGCGTTGCCAGCGTGGTGAAATGGGTCCCTTCAATGCCATGACGTGGACATTGGTCCTGTGTGAATGTCGGCATGCAGCCCTCCTGAAGTAGTCAACAACATTGACTATTTTGCTAGTCTACAGGCCTGCAATGGATCCGTCAATGACGTTGACGAATTCCGGGAAGGACCAGGCGTGTCCATGGGAGCGATATGCCGGCGGTCTTACCCGTCGTGCCGGAGGACCTCCGGGAGCACGTCGGTCCCGTAGGCATCGATGAACTGGTCCTGGTTGCGGCCGACGTTGTGGATGAAGACGCCCTGCACGCCCAGCGCGAGGTCCTCGTGGATCCATTCACGGTGGCGGGCGAGGTCGGACGAGATGCGCACGCCGTCGTCCATGTCCTCCGGGCGGACATAGCGGGCGGCGGCGTCGAAGTGGGCGACGGACCACAGGTCGGCGCCAAGGTCGCCGGCGAGGACGTTCGGGCGCCACTGGTCGAAGGCGTTGGCGCGCGCCTCCTCGTCGGTCTCGGCGTAGGAGACGTGCGACTGGATGTAGACCGGGGCCTGGTCGCCGGCGACCTCGCGGAAGGCCTCGATCAGCGCCGTGACGTGCTCCTTCGCGGCGTTGACGGTGATCATGCCGTCCGCCCAGGTGCCGATACTCCGGGCGGTCTCGACGCTCAGCGCCCCGCCGATCAGCGTCGGCATCGTCTCCGGCAGCGACCAGATCTTCGTCTCGTGGAACGTCACGAAACGGTCGTCCGTGACGGTCTCCCCGGCGAGCAGGGCCCGGATCAGCTCGACATTGACCTTCAGCCGCTCGTTGCGCTCTGCCTTGAGCGGCCATTCCTCGCCGATGATGTGCTCGTTCAGGCGCTCGCCGGAGCCGAAGGCGACGAAGAGGCGCTCCGGGAACATGATGTTCAGGGTCGCGATCGCCTGCGCGATGATCGCCGGGTGGTAGCGGTAGCCGGGCGCGTTGAACGATCCGAAGGGGATCGATGTCTTTGCCATCGCGGCGCCCAGCCACGACCATGCGAAGCCGGACTCGCCCTGCGCCTCCGACCATGGGGCGATGTGGTCGGAGCTGAAGGCAGCGTTGAACCCGGCCTGCTCGGCCCGCTGCGTCCACCGCAGGAGGTCGGCGGGAGAGAACTGCTCGTGGGAGTTGTGGTATCCGAGAAAGGTCATGTGGGGTTTGTGCTCCGTGCTCGGGGGAATCGACCGGAATGCTGCTCCCGGCCCTACCTGCGGAGGACTGTTCGCACTCCGGGTGCCAGCGTGGCACGCCCCCTGCGTCATCCTTATTTGCGGATAACGGGTGAGGCGGGACGAAATCGTCAACTGAGCGGAGTAGCAGAGCAATGACCAACGAGTTCACGGTTGTCGGGGAACACAGGGAAGACGAACTGGAGTTGCTGGTGCTGGGCGCGGACGGCAGCTATTACGGCTACCGGCCGGCCCAAGAACTGTTCCGGTCGGTTGAACCGGATGGCAATTGGGTGATCACCCAGGAGCCGGAGTGGGATGACATCGGCGCTCTGGCGGCGGAGGAAGATACGCATCCCCTTGTGGCGCCGTAAATGCATCTCCACAATCCAGATGAAGGCCAGGACACCGGGTGATCACATCGCCCGGTGTCCTGGCGCGTGCCAGGAGTTACCGGGGCTGACGGAGCCGTTTCGGAACACATGAGCCCGTGTCTGCTCCCACCATGCGTACCCGTAAGGGCCGAGCGTGAGGCGACAGGGATCGTCCAGAAGCGCGCTGTCGCTTGCCAGGCAGGCCCTCCGGTCGGGAGCGTCATCCTCCGTCGCCAACGTGACGGTCTCGTCGGCGAGGTTGTGGGCCATCACCAGCACGCGATTTTCCTTGGAGGTATAGGTGAAGATCGCGACGGACGGGGACGGAATCTCGACCTGTGGCCGCGCGGTGATCAGCCGGCCGAGATCTTTCCGGATCGCGATCAGCCGCCGCACCCAGTTCAGGAAGCTGCCTTCGTCCTCCCGCTGGTCGGCGACGTTGACCTTGTCGACGCCGTAGCGCCCCTCCGTCAGCACCGGCGTGACCAGGCCCCGCGCATCCGCGTCGGAGAACCCGCCGTTCGGTGCGTCGGCGTCCCACTGCATCGGCAGGCGCGCCGCTTCCCGCTCCGGCAAGGAGAGGTTGTCACCCATGCCGATCTCGTCACCGGCCACGATCAGCGAGCTTCCCGGCAGGGCGAAGAGCAGGCTGAACGCCAGCTCCATGCGCCGACGGTCGCCATTGAGGAGCGGTGCAAGCCGGCGACGCGAGCCCCGGTGGTAGATGTGCGTATCGGGATCGGGCGACATCGCCTCGAGTATCCGGTTTCGCTCGTCGTCAGTCAGCCGGTCCAGCGTCAGTTCATCCTGATGGCGCAGGAAGTTGAGCCAGGCAAAACCCGGGCCGCCCTCCGGGAGGATCTCCAGCATCCGTTCAACATGCCGTGCCTCACCGGTCGCCATGGCGAGGAACAGGTACTGGCTCCCGAGGAAATTGAAGAGCATCTGCGCGTCGCCCTTGTCGGCATAGGGGACCAGCTCGTCGGCGTCGAGATTCGCTTCCGGCAGGAGGACCGTCTGCTCGTGGATCTCCTTTGCCCACGCGTGGATCTCGTGCAGGGATTCGTGGACCTGCGCTTCGTCTCGCTTCCGCTTGCGACCGAAGAACGGCGCGCCATCGACCCGGAAGCCCCGCACGCCGAGCCGGATCCAGTACTCCACCATGTTGCGGATCTCGGCCCGCAGCTCCTCGTTGCTCGTGTTGAGGTCCGGCTCGAAGTCGTGGAAATGGTGCAAGTACCATCCCCGTGCCACGTCTTGCCACGTCCACGTCGATTTCTGGAGCGGCGGGAAGACGACCGGATACTCCGGCACCGACGAGAGATCATCGGTCCAGACATACCAGTCCCGTTTCTGCGACGCGGGATTCCGTGATTCCTGGAACCAGCGATGCTGGTTCGATGTGTGGTTGATGACCAGGTCGATCATGACCCGGATATCCCGGCGCTCCGCCTCTCGCAGGAAGGCCACGAGGTTCGCCGGTGGTGCCGAGCCGGGGATCGATCTCGAAATGGTCGATGATGTCGTACCCGTTGTCCTCGCGTGGGGACCGGTAGAACGGGAGCAGCCAGATCGCGTTGACCCCGAGCCACTCCAGGTGATCAAGGGACGCGGTGAGCCCCCTTGAAGTCGCCGAAGCCGTTGGCGTCGCTGTCCTTGAAGCGGGCGAGATCGATGCCATAGAAGACCGCGTCACGATACCAGCCAGGGGGAGCGTGAGGATGTGGTGCGCTGTTCAAGGTGAAGAACTCCGGAATAGGCCGTGTGCCTACCCTGACACTGCATAGCCGATGCCACGTCGTGTATTCGGAAGGCGCGTGCGGGCTATGCACGACAACGCGCCGGGGTCGACCACCCCGACGCGTTGTTGTGCCTCAGGTTCGGAAGTGACCCAGATGAGGGATGCCAGCGGCGCGCCTCAGGTGCAGCGTCGTCCGGTCGTCATGTCCATGAACAAGTTGATGTGCGCCCCAGTGGTCCGGCCTTCCAGTGGCAACACTTCGCCACTCTCCAGGTCCGTGAGCTCAACGCTGACCGAATCCCCCTCGAACGTGGCGGATAATGCGTAACTGTAGATATTCGCCACGAACAGCAAGTTGGCGACAAATGTGGTGTCGTCTTCCCACCGCCCCTGTGACGCCATCGGGAGACCAAATTCCCCCGGGCTGAAGCGGTAAACGCCGTCCATTCCCGTGTTGACCACGAGTGTGGGCGCCGCATCGTCGACATACGTAATGGTGAGACGGGTTTCGGCCTTGCTGAGGACGTCGATCTGCAGCGTCTTCCAGTTGGCCGGGTTAGGGCCAAAGGTGTACACCGCGCCGGAAATCTCCGAGGCGATCGGCGGCGCCGGTGGCACCGGTTGCGCGGGCGGGGCGGCTCGCAGCGAGGCGACCGTGTTTTGCAGTTTCGCTACTCCCTCGGGGTTGTCCGGGATCGGCGTGCTCCACGATTCCACATGGAGGGCCGGCACGAGCGGCTCCAGCACATCGCCCGCCCCGAAATCGCCGGCGCCGGTGATCATTGCCACGAGGTCGATCTGGGGGAAGATGGCGATCGCTTGCCCGCCCCGGCCAGCCGCCTTGATCTCGCCGCCGACGTCGCTTTCGTTCATCACCCACCAGCCGTAGCCATAGGACTGAGTTGGATCAAGAGTTTGGACGATGGGCGAGAGGGCTGTCTCCACCCACTGCTCGGAGATGATCTGCTTCCCTTCCCATATTCCGCCGTTCAGGAAGAGCTGCCCCAGCTTGGCTGCGTCCTGCGGGTACAGGATCAGGTTGCCCCATCCCCGTGTATACCCCTGCGGATCTTCGGGCCAGATGACCTCGTCGATACCCAAGGGACCGAACAGGTATTCCTGTGCGAAGTCGAGTGCGGTGCGCCCGGTCGCCTCCGTCAGGATTGCGGAGAGCAGGTGCATGCCGGGGCTGCAGTATTCCCACGCGGTTCCCGGCTCCACGATCATGGGAAGATCGAGCGCGTACTGGACGAAGTTGTCACTCTCCTCCATCTCGGCAAGCTGCGGTTCGCTGGGCTGCCAGTGGCAATCCAGCCCGGTCCGATTGCTGACGAGGTCCTCGACCGTGAGCGATTCCTTGCGCGCGTCTAGATTCGCGATCGTGCGATCGGGGAAGAAGGAGAGCATCGTATCGTCGAGGGAGAGCTTGCCCTGGTCGATCGCGATCCCGATAAGGGTCGTCATGAAGCTCTTCGTAACCGAGGCCATGTCATGCGGCGTCGACCCGTCATAGGGGAAGAACGATGCGTCCAGCACCAGCTCGCCGTTATGGATGAGCAGCACGCTGTGCGCGTCGGGAATGGCCTCATGGATGGCAACCAAGCCATCCGCAAGAAGCGCCGAATCAAACCCATGGCTCTCCGGCCCGGCGGTTGGCCAACCGGCGGCCGGGGTTGCCGTGTCGGCCCTGGCAACGGACGGCGTAACGAGCAACAGGACAAGGAGGAAGAGGTGCGTGATGCGATGCATGGATGAGCTCCTTCCTGCGATGTTCCCGGACGCAGCGGAGAGCACCGCCACGGCGCATGCCAACGTCTAGGGACGGAAGTTCGGACGCATCCATCTTAGCGCGCTCGCATATCAGACGCGTGGTCAACGCGCGCGCCAGCCGTGACAAACGCATGCCAGTTTTCCGCACATGGAAGGGACGTGGCGCTTCATGGTGATGCACCGATCCCGGGCCAGACATCCGTCCCGGTGGACGGGGCGAAAAACGGGCCGGGGCGATATGCTCCGGCCCGTGTCTTGTGCGTTGCAGTTCTACTGGAGGCTAGACCAGCGTGGCCTGCGGCTGCTCTTCCATCTCCATGGACATCTTCTTCATGCCCTCGGAGACGCGCTTCGCCAGGCCCTCATCGATCTGCTCGAAGTGCCAGAGCATCTTCTCCTGCACCGGCTGGGTGCAGTGGCTCAGGCCGGTCGCGAGGTTCAGCACGAGGTCGTCGCGCTCCCAGTCCTCCAGCATGTTCTGGTAGTGGTTGCGGGCCTGGCCGTAGTCGTTCGTGCGCTCGATCGAGGCGCGCGTGACCTTCGTTGTCTCGACGACCGGCTCGTAGCCCGTGTAGCTCTCGTCGGCCTCGACCATGCCAGCCGAGAACGACGGCTCGTAGTTCACCGACGGATCGGCGCCGCGCTCGTCACGCCCGAGGGACATCATGCCGCCCTCCTGGTTCGTGTGCGGCTTGACGACCGGCCGGTTCACCGGGAGCTGCAGGTAGTTCGGGCCGACGCGGTAGCGTTGGGTGTCGCTGTAGGAGTACGTGCGGCCGACGAGCATCTTGTCGTCCGAGAAGTCGAGCCCGTCGACGAGGACGCCGGTGCCGAAGGCGATCTGCTCGTTCTCGGCGAAGTTGTCCTTCACGTTCTGGTTCAGCGTCATCATGCCGACCGGCCGCAGCGGGAACTGGTCCTCCGGCCACGTCTTGGTGTCGTCCAGCGGATCGAAGTCGAGTTCGGGGTGCTCCTCGTCGCTCATGATCTGGACGCAGAGCTCCCACTTCGGGTAGTCGCCCGCCTCGATCGCGTCGTAGAGGTCCTTGGTGTGGCTGCCGAGCGTCTTCGCCTGGACCTCGGCGGCCTGCGCGGCTGTGAGGCCCTCGATCCCCTGCTGGCTCTTCCAGTGGTACTTGACCAGCACGCCCTCACCCTTCGCGTTGACCATGCGATAGGTGTTGACGCCGAAGCCGTCCTGCTGGCGGTAGTTGGCCGGGATGCCGCGCGGCGAGAAGAGCCACATCAGCATGTGCATGGCTTCCGGCGAGGAGGCCCAGAAATCGAACGCGCGCTGCGGCACGTTCGCCTCGTTGGTCACCGGGTCCGGCTTCTGGGAGTGGATGAAGTCCGGGAACTTCGTCGCGTCGCGGATGAAGAAGATCGGCAGGTTGTTGCCGACGAGATCCCAGTTGCCGTCCTCGGTGCGGAACTTCACGGCGAAGCCGCGTGGGTCGCGGGCGACCTCGGAGGAGTCGCGGCCGCCGGCGACCGTCGAGAAGCGGACGCTGACCGACGTCTTCTTGCCCTTCTCCTGGAAGAGCTTGGCGCGGGTATAGGTCGCTGGCCGGCTCGTCGCCGATGGTGCCGTAGGCCTCGAAGACGCCGTGGGCCACCGTGCCGCGGGCATGGACAACGCGCTCGGGGATGCGCTCGCGGTCGAAGTGGCTGATCTTCTCGATGAAGTGGTAGTTCTCCAGCGTCGCGGGGCCGCGGCTGCCGACCGTGCGCATCTGCTGGTTGTTGTGGATTGGGTGACCCTGGCGGTCGGTGAGGACCGTCTTCTTCATATCGGACATCAAGAGACTCCTGTTGTCGTGGCCCGGTTCGCTCGCTTCTGGCAGGGAAACGTGGTCCGTGGCGGGAGGGTGCATGGATCGGGGAGATCGCATGCGATACGTGTACATGACTCTGCACACATGGTGCCCCGGTTCGACGAGCTTGTCAAGAATGATTCTCAA
>CAVUJM010000042.1:0-39230 GCA_963741795.1 uncultured Chloroflexia bacterium | reverse complement strand
ACCATGATCCTGATCGCCTTGCCCGTCGCTGCGTCATATGGCCGCAGACTCGGCAAACGCGGATACTGGAACGTGATTTCCCGGGAGGCGCCTGCCTCCCGCTTGCCTGCACAGGGGACGCACGCCCACCATGCCGACCGCCCGCACCACCTCGCGCGCGCTGATGCTCATCACCTTCCTCGCCTTCGTGAGCATCGGCTTCCCGGACGCCGTCCTCGGTGTGGCCTGGCCCCTCATGCGCGTCACCTTCGAGCGCAACCTCTCCAACCTCGGCTTCATCCTCGTCTTCTCCGGCACCGGCTACTTCCTCTCCAGCGCCCTCGCCGGCCGCGCCATCGACCGCCTCGGCGTCGGGCGCCTCCTCGCCATCTCCACCTCCCTCGTCGCCATCGGCCTCTTCGGCTATGCCCTCTCGCCCCAGTTCTGGCTCCTTCCCGTTCGCCGGCCTCGTCATCGGGCTCGGCTCCGGGGCCATCGACGCCGGCCTGAACTTCTACGCCTCCGAGCACTTCTCCGTCACCATCATGAACTGGCTCCACGCCTTCTTCGGCATCGGCGCCATGGTCGGTCCCGTTCGTCATGGCCAGCGTCTTCGCCCTCGGCGGCGGCTGGCGCGTCGGCTACGTCATCGTCGCCACCGCCATCGCCCTGATGGCCCTCGTCTTCATCCTCACCCTCGAACGCTGGAACGACGGCGCACACCACGACACGGAGAACGCCGAGCCGCGCGTCGCGGTCGGCCAGGTCATGCGCATGCCCGCCGTCTGGACCCAGATCGGCATGTTCTTCTTCATGACCGGCATCGAGGCCAGCGCCGGCAACTGGACCGCCACCATCATGGCCGGGAAGTTCAACGCCACCGAGAGCCAGGCCGGCCTCTGGGCAGGCATCTTCTGGGGCGCCATGGCCGTTGGGCGCATCGTTATGGTCCCCCTCTCCCGGGACATGAACCCCGCCCGCCTTGTCCAGCTCTGCACCTACGGCCTCCTCGCCGGCTCGCTCCTCATGACCCAGGACGTCGCCCTCCTCTACCAGGCCGGGCTCGTCATCTTCGGCCTCAGCATGGCCCCGCTCTTCCCCACTCTCATGTCCCTCACCCCGCTCCGCTTCGGCTCAGGCGTCGCCCAGCACACCATCGGCTTCCAGGTCAGCGCCTCCACCGTCGGCATCATCAGCATCACCACCCTCGCCGGCATCATCGCCCAGGCCACTACGCTGACCGCCATCCCGGTCATCATGGTCATCTGCTCCATCATCGTCATCGCGCTGGACACCATCATCCGCCGCCAGACGGCCGAGGGACTTGGCGAGGCTCGCGCCATATAGGCCCGCAAGCCTGTCGGCACAGCGCATGCGAACACAACGGGGAACGCCACCCGGCGCCCGGCCGATCCGCATGCCCCTCCGCCATGCCGGTGCCGAAGCCGGTAGCCTGCCAGCCGACCACGAAAGGTGCGCCCTTGGCCACGCACGGCAGTAGCGGATCACCTGATTCACCAGATCACGGTCCCGCCACGACCTCCGAACCGATCTCGATGCTCATCTCCGACCCCTTGCCGCCCGAGGCGCTGCGGGACAACGTCGAGGGCCGCGACGTCACCGGCGTCGAGACGGCTTCGGCAAGTCTGGCGCAAGCGCTTCTGGGTACGGCTTGAGGGCGCCGAGGTGACGCCGTCCGGCCTCGTCGACGTCTGGAAGAAGCGCTACACCGAGTTCTGGCCGAAGGGCAGCCATCTCTACCAGCCACCCGAAGGCCTGGAGACGGGCGATGTCGCCGCGGCGGATCTCGCCATGATCGCCGGGACGCGCGTGGCGACGGGCATCATCGTCCTGAACGTGGACGACACCTCGTTCACCTTCGCCACGCTCCAGGGCCACACCTTCTGCGGCACCATCACCTTCTCCGGCGTCGAGGAGGATGGCGCGACGGTCGCCCGGGTCGACGTGATCATGCGCGCCAGCGACCCGATCTACGAGATTGGCATGCCGCTGGCGGCCACCAGCACGAGAACAAGTTCTGGGAAGCCAGCCTCCATGCGCTGGCGAGGTATTTCGGCGTCGAAGCCCAGCCGCAAATGGACATGACCGTTCTCGATGATCACCGTCAATGGCGCAACATCGGCAACATCCGCTACAACGCCTTCCTGCACACGATCTTCCAGGTGGTGACTCGGCCCTTCCGGCTGGCGCTCAACCGGCTGCGATCGAGAGGACACGACACGTGACGGAACCACCCCTACGTATCGCCGATACCAACGTCGTGGTGATCGGCGCCGGCCCGAACGGCCTCGCCGCGGCCATCTCGCTCGCCCAGGCCGGCAAGTCCGTTACCGTTTACGAGGCGAACGAGACGATCGGGGGCGGCTGCCGCTCGGCGGAGCTGACCCTGCCGGGCTTCCTGCACGACACCTGCGCCGCCATTCATCCCCTCGCCCCGGCCTCTCCCTTCCTGAGCACCCTGCCGCTGCACGAGTACGGCCTTGAATGGATCCAGCCACCCGATCGCCCTGGCGCACCCCTTCGATGACGGCACCGCCGCCGCCTTCACGCAGTCCATCGACGAGCCGCCGCGACGCTCGGCATCGACGAAGGCGCCTGGAAGCGCAACTTCGAGCCGCTGGTGAACGACTTCGACCTGCTGCTGGACCCGCTGCTCGGACCGTTCCGCATCCCGAAGCACCCGATCGCCCTCGCCCGCTTCGGCATCCCGGCGCTCTTGCCCTCCGAGCTTTTCGCCAAACGCGCATTCCGTGGCGACCGCGCGCGAGCCCTCTTCACCGGCATGGCCGCGCACGCCATGCTGGACCTCACCCGCCCGGCCACCGCCGCCTTCGGTTTCGTCCTCGGACTCGTCGGCCACGCGGTCGGCTGGCCGATCCCGCGAGGCGGCTCGCAGGAGATCACGAACGCCCTCGCCGCGCACCTCCGCTCGCTCGGTGGCACCATCGTCCCCGGCACACGCGTGGCCTCGCTCGACATCGCCGGCGACGCCGAGGCGGTGTTGTTCGACGTCACGCCCCGGCAATTCCTCGACATCGCGGGCGACGAGGTGCCCTCCGGCTACCGTCGGACGCTGGAGCACTACCGCTACGGCGGCGGCGTCTTCAAGATCGACTGGGCGCTGGACGGCCCGGTGCCATGGACGGCGCCGGAATGTCGCCAGGCCGGCACGATCCACCTTGGCCCGACGATGGAGGAGATCGTCGCCTCCGAGCGCGACGTCGTGCAGGGCAAGCACCCGGACAGCCCTTCGTGCTCCTGGCCCAACAGAGCCTCTTCGACGACACCCGCGCCCCGGACGGCAAGCACACGCTCTGGGGCTATTGCCACGTCCCGCACGGCTCGACGGTCGATATGACGGACCGCATCGAGGCCCAGATCGAGCGCTTCGCGCCGGGCTTCCGCGACCGCATCATCGCCCGCTCAACGAAGAACGCGGTCGACATGCAGGTCTGGAACGCGAACTTCATCGGCGGCGATATCAACGGCGGGATGCAGGACTGGCGGCAACTCTTCACGCGCCCGGCGCCCCGCATCGACCCGTACAGCACGCCGAATCCGCGCCTGACCTTCTGCTCGTCATCGACCCCGCCGGGCGGCGGCGTGCACGGCATGTCGGGCTACCACGGCGCGCAGTCGGCGCTGCGGCGCTCGTTCAAGTAGCTATCCAGGGAGACACGACATGCTGCGCGGCATCCTGACGCGAAAACCGCATCTGAAGCCGCTAGACCAGCAGGTCGTGGTGGTCATCGGCGCGTCCAGCGGCATCGGACGCGAAACGGCGCTCCAGCTTGCCGACCGTGGCGCGAAACTCGTCGTCGCGGCGCGAAGCGAGCCCGGCCTGCATTCGCTGGTCGAAGAGATCACGGCGAAAGGCGGGACGGCGACCTATGTCGTCTGCGACGCATCCGACGCTGACCAGGTGAATGCCGTGGCCGAGCACGCGGTCGCCACGTACGGCCATCTGGACACGTGGGTCCATGCCGCCGCGGTCGGCGTCTACGCGACGCTCGAGACCGTTCCGCTGGACGACTTCCGCCGGGTGCTGGACGTCAACATCATGGGCTACGTGCACGGGATCCAGGCGGCGTTGCCCTACCTCAGGCGCGAGGGCCGGGGCGCCTTCATCGCGGTATCGTCGATCGAGGCAAGCGTCGCCATGCCGCTGCAAAGCGCTTATGTCGCCTCGAAGCACGCGGTCGAGGGCCTTGTCGAAACACTCCGCCGCGAGCTGCGCTACGAGGAGGTGCCGATCTCCGTCACCAGCGTCAGGCCGGCCGTCATCAGCACGCCGTTCTACAACAATGCCCTGAGCCGCGTCGGATTCCGGCCAACGGCGCCCGGCCCCGTGTACCACCCGTCCGTCGTCGCCCAATGCGTCGTCTACGCCGCCGAGCACCCTGTGCGGGACATGCTCGCCGGCGGCTCCGGTCGCCTGATGACGGCGGTGCAGCGCATCGCGCCGGGGCTGATGGACGTCGGCATCGGCACCGTTGGCATCCCGCTCCAGCGCACCGACGAGCCGCCCGGGGACGACGCGCTCTACACCCCGCGCGAGCACGACAATCGCATCGAGGGCGGCATCGGCAACCATGCCTTCCGCGCGAGCCCCTATACCTGGCTCCAGACGCACCCCAAGGCGAAAGCCGCCCTCGCCGCCAGCGCGGCCCTCCTCACCGGCCGATTCCTCGTCCGTCGCCAGGCAGGCAGCTGACAGGACGGCGCTGTAGTCTCGCCCCCTGTGGGCGAGACATCGGCCGCAGGCCGATAGGAACGTGCGGCGGAACGCTATTGGCCGCTGCACGGCGAGACCCGGGCGTGATGCCCGGGTCTCCGCCACGTATCTCGGTTTGGGGCCTACGAATCCAGCGAGCGCATCGCCTCGCCCATCCGCTCGATCGTCGTCTCCAGCATCGGGCGCGACATCGAGAAGTTGAAACGCACGCAGCGCTTGCCAACCTCACCGCAGGCCGAGCCGTCGGTGATGGCGACCTTCGCATGCTCGCAGAAGAACTCCTGCACGTTGTCCGGTACCTTCGTCGCCGTGAAGTCCAGCCACCCGAGGTAGGTGCCCTCCGGCGCGGTGTAGGTCACGCCCGGCAGGTGCTCGGCGACCAGCTCGCCCAATCGCTTGCGATTGCCGTCGAGGTACGAGAGGACGTCATGCAGCCACGGCTCGCTCTTGCTGTACGCCGTGATGCTCGCGACCACACCGAGCGTCGATGCCCCATGCGCGACCCAGGCAGCGCCACCGTTCTCCCAGATATCCTTGTCGGCGTCGTTCGAGATCACGACCTGCGCGCACTTCAGGCCGGCGAGGTTCCAGGCCTTCGAGGCGGCCACCGCCGTGATCGTGTGGTTCGCCGCGGCGTCCGAGACCGAGGCGTAGGGCACATGCCGGTTGCCTTCGTAGACGAGCGGCGCGTGGATCTCGTCGGAGAACACCCGGCCCTCATGCCGCTCGACGATCTCCGACAGCTTCACCAGCTCGTCGCGCTGCGCGACCTTGCCGATCGGGTTGTGCGGGTTGCAGACAACCAGCACTTCACCGCCATCCTTGAAGGCCTGGTCGATGGCGTCGTAGTCGTACTCCCAGCCGTCCTCCGTGCGGATCATCGGGACCTGGATGATCTCGCGGTTGTAGATGCCCGGCATGAAGAAGAAGGGCATGTACGCCGGCGTCGGCAGGATCACCTTGCCGCCCTTCGGCGCGTACTTCGTCAGGGTCAGCTCGAAGCCCTTGAGGACGTCCGGCATGGAGTGGACCTGCGACGGGTCCACCTGCCAGTCCGTGTTGCGCTGGTACCACCCGGCGCAGGCCTCCGCCAGCTCGCGCTCCTTCGCCTTCGGCAGGTACCCGAAGAACCCGGCATCGACCGCGGCGCGCAGCTCGGCCTGGATCTCCGGCGACGTCGCGAAGTCCATCTCCGCGACGAACGCGCCGATGCACTCCGGGTACGTCGTCCACTTCGCGCCGAGGGCCCCGCGCAGGTCCTCCTCGGTCAACGCGTCATATCGGTGCTGCTCCACAACCATGCTGTGATCCTCCACTTCCTCGCTCGTCCACGCCCGTCCCGGGCCGAGCGTCTCGCCAACTCCAGCCTGGAACCGATTCGTGGCGAGACAGGATAGGACGATTATCGCGCACTCGACGGATTTGCCTAGCACCAGACATACACATTGTTCCGTACCGTGGTGAGCACAGACGAGCGGACCAGTTGATCCGGACCGTGCCGGTCGGCATGATACGATGGGTCAGGACGTCTTCAAATAAAAGAGACCAGAGAGATAGCGTCGAACGAGAGGAGAACTCCCCATGACCCCTTTCTCGCTGCTCCGTGCGATCATCACCGTTCTCGTTACCAGTCTCCTGCTCGGCGGCCCCGCGCTCGCCCAGACGTTGAACACCCCGCCCGATGGCATCACCGTCACCGGCATAGGTCGGGCAAGCACGGCCCCCGATTCCAGCCTGATCCAGATCGCGCTGTCGGGCGGCGACATGTACGGCCAACCACCCATACTCCAACCCATGGCGACCCCTGGCGCCGCCGAACGGGAGACTGTCCAGCCGATCGTGGAGGCACTCGTCGGTGCGGGCATCCCGGAATCGGATATCAACCTGGTGGTCACCCCCTACATCGGGAATGCGTTCGCCGGGATGTACGGTCCTGTGACATCGTTGATCGAGGTAACGCTCAACGACCCCACGAGCGAGGGGATCGCCAACGTTATCGGCGCAGCGACGATCGGCGCGGGTCAGGCACGCATGCCACCGCCCAGCTTCACCGTGCTGCACCGGCTGGACGACTGCTCCGCCCTGGAAGAGGAGGCTCGCCGGGCCGCTTTCGACGAGGCCACCCGGCTGGCCAGTGTGGAGGCCGACATCATCGGCGTCTCAGTCGGTGACGTCGTGGCGATCCGGGATTCGTTTGCGACTCCAGCCTACAACACCGACCCCTTCATGGTTGCCTCGGGCGAAGGCGGCTGTTCCTACAGCGGCATGACGAATGTCTACGGTCCCTTCGGACCAGCACCGTATGACATGTCTGACGAACCGGAAGTTGTCGCTATTGCAGCCACCGACGTGACGTTCAGTATCCAGGGCGCCTCCACACCCTAATCCTGAGACGCGAGCCGCAGCGCGCCCCGGGATCCGATCGGATCCCGGGGCGCTTTTCGCGAAACCAATCCCCGGTTCCACGCGTGATAGAGTGCAGACAAGGGTCACATCCACAACCGCATATCGTCAGGAGGATCATCCATGAAACGCCCGTCAGTCCTCTCGGCCCTCCCCGTCCTTCTCCTGTCGCTTGTCCTGCTCGCCGCGCCCGGCGCGTCGGCGCAGGTCGCGTCGACATCGATTCCCGGCATCAGCGTGAGCGGCTTTGGCCGCGCCAGCGCCCCGGCCGAGACCGCGACGATCGCGATCATGCTCGGCAGCGGCGACTACTACAAGGACCCGTCGATGATGGAGGCGACGCCGACGCCACCGGCCTCGCCGGAGGAGATGGTCCAGCCGGTCATCGACGCGCTCGTCAACGCCGGCATCCCCGCGACGGATATCGAGGTCATCCCCGATCCCTCCGCTTACTACACATCACCCTACGGCGCCCCGATGATGGTGACCCTGCGCTTCACCATCGACAGCCCGAGCACCCAGCAGATCGGCGACCTGCTCGCCGCCGCCAGCGCGGCGGCGACCGACGCCGGCCTGTATGTGAACATGACCAGCGCCCTCTACGGCGTCAGCGACTGCGACTCACTGAACCGCAGCGCCCGCGAGAACGCGATCGGGCACGCGCGGGAGCAGGCGACGCTGCAGGCGGAGCTGCTGAACGTTGGGCTGGGCGACGTCGTTGCCTCGCGGGACGATCTCGCCGGCGCAATGTACTACGGCGGCATGTACGTCTCCGGCCAGGTCAATAGCTGTACGATGGACATCACCGACGGCTCGATGACCAGCATCTATAATGCGCCGACCTTCGACCCGTCGGCCGAGCCGATGGTGACGATGACCGCCGCCGTCGAATTGACCTTCGAGATCGTTCCGGCCGGCGCGGCGACGCCGTCGTCGTAATACCGGGACGCCTACTGGAGTACGCATGCCGCCCCTGAGCCTGGACCTGAGTGGACGAATCGCCATCGTGACCGGCGCGAGCCGGCTTGCCGGGATCGGTGCCGCCGTCTGCCGGGCGTTCGCCGACGCCGGGGCCGATATCGCCTTTACGCACTGGACGCCGTACGACCGAGAGAGCTTCGGCACGACGGCGTCCGAGCCGATGCAGCTGGAAGACGAGCTGGTCCAGAAGGGGGTTCGGGTGGCCGCGATCGAGGTCGACCTTTCTGACCCGGCGGCTCCCGCCACGCTCCTGGATACGGTTCAGGACCGTCTGGGAGCGCCGAGCATCCTCGTCAACAACGCCGCCGTGTCGCTCAACGACTCGTTCGACACGATCACGGCCGAGACGCTGGATCAGCACTACGCCGTGAACGTCCGCGCGATGGCCCTGCTCTCCGCCGAGTTCTCGCGCCGGTTTTCCGGAGGCACGGGCGGCAGGATCATCAACATGACCTCGGGCCAGGGCGTCGGGCCGATGCCGGACGAGCTGTCGTACGCGACCACCAAAGGAGCGATCGAGGCCTTCACGACCTCGATCGCGCCCGGCGTGGCGCCCAAGGGGATCACGGTGAACGCGGTCGATCCCGGCGGCACGGATACCGGCTGGATGACCGACGAGCTGAAGAGCGCGATCGCCTCCGAAAACGGCTTTGGCCGCGTCGGGATGCCGGAGGACGCGGCTCGCCTGATCCTCTTCCTGGCAAGCGACGCAGGCGAATGGATCACGGGGCAGGTCATTCACTCCCGAGGCGCCTGAGCTCGCTCACCTCGCAGCCGTCTCCTCCGGAGCGTGGTCCCATACCTGCGTATGGCGTTGCCAACAACCGCAGCACGCGGGTCGCGCATGGGCATATGCCAGGGAAGGGCACGCATGAACGCACGAAAAACCATCGACGCCCGGGAGAAATCGTGATGCCGCGCTACGCCGACCATGAGCAACGGCGCGGCGAGCTGGCCGAGGCCGTCTGCCGAATCATCCTCGAGCACGGCCTCGACCACGTCTCGGTGCGCACTGTCGCGCAGGAATCCGGCTGGTCGGTCGGCGCCGTCCGGTACTACTTCCCGCGCCAGGATGACCTGCTGCACCATGCACTCATGCTGACCATCGAGCGAGCCATGGCGCGCATCGACGCCGTCGGCCCGCCAAGACCAGAGGACCCCGTCGGTTGGGCGCGGGATATCATCTGCAGCACGGCCCCCATAGACGACGAGACTCGTGGCGACATCCGCATCTGGCTGGCGTTCGTCGACCGCGGCCTCTCTCGCGCCAACATCGCCCAACTCATGGATGAGGTCCAGGAGGGCGGCCGATTCCACTCGCGGCGCATGGTGGCGCTCATGGCCGGTATCCCCGTCCCTGAGGAGGTCGGCATACCGCTCGAAGACCAGTTCCTCGAGGAGACTGCTGCCGTCCTCCAGGTGATGTGGAACGGTGTCTCGCTCCAGGGCCTGCTGGCGCACGGCGCCCTCTCCGATGATGACCTTTGCCGTCTCGCGCAACGGGTGCTGAACACCATTTCGCAGCGCGTCCGCATTCACCAGTCACACCCCCAGCTCATCTCCTGAGGACGTTCAGCCGCCGAGATGCGACAGGATCGCCTCCGTCACCTCGGAAGTTGTCGCCGTGCCGCCAAGATCGGGCGTGACGACGCCAGACGCTGTCGTCGCCCGGATCGCGTCGAGAATCGCCCCCGCCTCATCCGCCAGTCCGAGGTGCTCCAGCATGAGCGCCGCGCTCCAGATCGCCGCGATCGGGTTGGCGATCCCCTGGCCGGCGATGTCGGGGGCGGAGCCATGGACCGGCTCGAACATGCTTGGGTGACGCCGCTCGGGGTCGATATTGGCGCTGGCGGCGATGCCGAGGCTCCCGGCGATCGCGCTGCCAAGATCGGACAGGATGTCGCCAAAGAGGTTCGAGCCGACCACGACTTCCAACGTGTCCGGGCGCAGGACGAAGCGCGCGGCCATCGCGTCGACGAGGAACTGCTCCGTCTCGACGTCCGGGTAATCAGCCGCAACGCGTGCGAAGACCTCGTCCCACAGCGTCATGGCGTACTGCTGGGCGTTGCTCTTGGTGACGCTGGTCACCTTGCGCCGCTTACGCGTGCGGGCGAGGTCAAAGGCGTAGCGGATGATCCGTTCGCAGCCCTTCTCGGTGAAGAGCGCGGTCTGGAGCGCGACCTCGGAGGCGTCACCCCGGCCAGCGAGGTTTCGCCCGCCAATGCCGGCATATTCGCCCTCGGAGTTCTCGCGCACGACGACCCAATCGATCGATTCCGGCGTCGCGTTCGCCAATGGGCTCGTGATCCCCGGCAGGAGCTGGACCGGGCGAATACATGCGTACTGGTCGAATCCCTGGCAGATCGCGAGCCGCAAACCCCACAGGCTGATGTGATCCGGGACATCCGGCCAGCCGACCGCGCCGAAATAGATCGCATCGAACGGTTGGAGACGCTCCAGCCCGTCCTCGTCCATCATCCGGCCGGTCGCGAGGTAGTATTCGCAGCCCCATGGGAACGACTCGAACTCGAACCGGAAGCGATCGTCGGACCGGTTTGCGAGGTGTTCCAGCACCCGCAGGCCCTCCGGCACGACTTCCTTCCCGATCCCGTCTCCGGGGATGACGGCGATGCGAAAGGTTCCTGGCTCCATGGCGCTCCCCTCTCCTGCGTTGTTCGGCTGACGGCTCCCTCATTCATCCCATTCTATGCCCGGGTTACAGGGAACGGCGTGCCACGGCACGACTCCTGCCGTTTCGCCGCCAGAGGAGGCGACGCATGGCGAAGCGACCGTTCAATATCGACGTGGCGATGGAACGCATCCGGGAGGCGGTGAAGCCGTACCCGAAGGCGGCGATGTTCGAGCTGCGGGACGACGGCTATGCGTCGCCGTTCGAGCAGCTGATCGCGTGCCTGCTCTCCGTGCGGACGCGCGACGAGACGAGCGTGGTCGCCTCACGCCGGCTATTCGAGGTCGCTCGCACCCCGGAGGCGCTGGCGGAGATGGCGCCGGACGATATCGACGCGCTGATTCCGGATGTGACGTTCCACGACCGCAAGGCAGGGCAGATCCGCGACATCGCCAGACGCGTGCGGGACGAGTTCGGCGGCGAGCTGCCCTGCGACGACGAGACGATGCGCTCGTTCTCCGGCATCGGGCCGAAGTGCGCCAACCTCGCGCTCGGCATCGCCTGCGACCAGAAGCGAATCAGCGTCGACATCCACGTCCACCGCGTCACCAACCGCTGGGGCTACGTGCATGCCTCGACGCCGGAGAAGACGATGGTGGCGCTGGAGAAGGTATTGCCGGAGCGGTACTGGATCGAGATCAACGAGCGGCTGGTGCCGTTCGGCAAGCACATCTGCACCGGCGTCCGCCCGAAGTGCTCCACCTGTCCCGTCCTCGACATGTGCCAGCAGGTGGGCGTCACCGAGCACCGATGACATGCCCGTTTCACCGTCGTACCGCCGCACCTTGTGTGCGGCGCAGTCACGTTCGCCGCGCCGCACACAAGGTGCGGCGGTACGATGCAGATTTCTCCTGTTGCCTTACAGGTTCTGGATGCTGGAGACCATGCCACTGACCATCAGGCGTCGCAGCCCGAGGAACAGCGCGAGCACCGGGCAGCACGTAGAGCACGCCCAGCGCGGCCGTCGTATGCACGTCCGCGCCGGAATCCGCCGCGTAATAGAACTGGAACGGAAGCGTCTCCATATTGACCGTCGTCACCAGCAGCACGACCATGATCACCTCCGACCAGGCCGCGGCGAACGCGAACCCGGCCACGACGGCGATCCCGGGCGCGGCAGCAGGCAGGACAACACCAAGCCATGCCCGTAGCTCCGAAGCGCCGTCCACCATCGCGGCATCCTCCAACGCGCGCGGGACGGTGTCGATGAAGCCCTTCATCAGCCAGACCAGCATCGGCAGCGACACCGCCGCGTGCGTCACGATCAGGCCTCGCCAGGTGTCCTGCAGCCGGAGGCGCACGGCGAGGTCGTAGATCGGCACCATCGTCACGGCGAGCGGAATCGTCTGCAGGAGCAAGACGGCGTAGGCGAGCCACGTCTTGCGCCGGAACGTCATCCGGGAGAGCGCGAACCCGGCCAACGCGGCGGAGACGGTTGCCAGCAGCATCGCGGACGTCGCCACGATCAGGCTCCGCCCCAGCGCCGGGGCCGTGTTGCGGTCGTTGAAGAGGGCGCGGAAGTGGTCCAGCGTCAGGTCGCGCGGCCAGGGGAGCGCCCGGGCACTCTCGCGATCAAACGCGTTGATGACCGTCCACAGGAACGGCACCCCGAACACCGCGATCACCAGCAGCAACGCCAGCCGCAGCGCGATCCAGCCGACGGCGCGCCGGGCGGTCATTCCTCGACCCTCGCGATCCGCAGGTAGAGCGCCGCAAAGAGCAGGTTCAGCGCGAGCATCACCACCGCGATCGACGCGCCGAAGCCGATCTCGTAGGTCACGAACGCGCGGTGGAAGGCGAACAGGGCGATCGTTTCCGTGCCGTAGCCCGGCTCGCCGTTCGTCAGGATCGCGATCAGGAGGAAGCTGCCCATCGCCGTGATCGTCGTCAGCAGCAGCACGATGGCCAGCAGGTGGCTCATCAACGGCAGCGTGATGTCGCGGAAGCGACGCCAGGCGCCCGCGCCGTCGAGCGCCGACGCCTCGTAGAGCGAAGAGGGAATCGTCTGCAGCGCCCCGAGGAAGATCACCATCGGGAAGGCCGCGCCGCGCCAACTCTCCGCCATGATCACCGAGAGCATCGGGTACTCCCAGAGCATGTCGACCCGGCCCAGGCCGAGCGCCTCCAACACGGCGTTCAGGACACCGTGACGGTATTCCAGCACCGCCGCCCAGATCGTCCCGGCGAACGCGGGTGGGCTGATCCAGGCGGTCAGTACCGCGGCGTAGGCGACCGGAACGAGCCGCGATCGACGTGCCCGCCCGAGGTGAAGCAGCAGCGCGAGCGCGAAGCCGAGCGCCGTCTGCCCGACAATCGCCGTCCCGGCCACGAAGACGAGCGTGTTGCGGAGGATCTTCGGGATGTCCGGCGTCTCGGCGAGGTTGCGGAAGTTGTCGAGGCCGATGAAGCGCGTCTCCATCGCCCCGAGGCCGAGCAGGGCGCGGTCGGTCAGGCTCGTCCAGAGGGCCCAGAAGGCCGGGATGACGAAGAAGAGCAGGAGGAGCAGGGCGGCGGGCACGATCATGAGGAGGTGTCGCCACTCGCGGCGCAGCGTGCCAGCGTGTCCCCCTGCCCCGGTCATCGCGTCACTCGCATGGCTGCGCGACGACACGATCTTCGCCGAGGATGCGCGTCATCTCCTCCGCGTATCGGGTAACCGCCTCCTCCGGGGTCGCCTCGCCGGTCGCGACGATGCCCGTCGCGTTCTGGATGACGGTCACGAGCTGGCGATACGCCGGATCAGGCGGCGCCAGCAGCAGGTTGTCGAAGCTCTCCACCATGCGGGAAAGGAAGGGCGTCGCCTGGAAAGCCGCATCCTCCAGCGCATCGGTACGGGGAGGAAGATGCGGATCGGTGCTGTTCAGCGCGACGGCCGCCTCCTTCGTGTTCCCGGCCGCGATCAGCGCCCAGGCGAGATCCGGGCTCGCCGCCTTCGCGTTCATGTACCAGCAATTCCCAAGGCCACCGACGTTGATCGCGCCGTCACCGGTTGCCAGCGGGAAGTCGACGTAGCCGACCTCGTTCGCGGCCATGTCGGGATCAGTAGCCTCCCAGTTCCCGTACACCCAGGAACCGTCGTAGAACATCGCCAGCTCACCCGCGGCGAACGCATCGCGTAGCAACTTCGACGGATTCGGGGCGGTGACGGTGTCCTGCGGGGCAGTCTTGTCCTCCTGGAAGACGGTGCCGTAGTAGGCCAGCGCCTGCCGGATCGGGCAGCTGTCGATGATGAACTTGCCGTCCGCGTCGGTCAGGGTGCCGCCGTAGGCGAACGCCAGCGGCACGAACCCGCGCGCGGCGGTCGCGTTCCCGCCGTTCGCGCCAGCGTAGAGCCCATAGGGCATGACATCCGGCACGTTGTCGCGGATCTGGCGGGCGGCGGCGAGGATGTCGTCCGGCGTCGCGGGGATCCACTCACGGTCGAGCCCCGCCTGCTCGAAGATGTCCTTTCGGTAATAGAGGAAGTGGGCGTCGATGATCGCGGGTAGCGCGAACGTCTTCCCGTCGTAGGCGATCGCCGAGCGGATCGAATCCGGATACTGGCTCCACTCGTCCCAGCCGGCGAGATAGTCGTCCAGCGGGGCGATATAGCCGCCCGCGCCGAGCTCGCCGATGCCCAACCCGGTCGTGATGAAGACGTCTGGCGCGCGGCCGCTGCTGAGCGACAGGAAGAGCTGCGTCTGGAAGTTGCCGGCCGGCGCCTCGATGATCTCGATCTCCGCGTCCGGCGATGCGGCCTGGACCGTCGCGACAGCCTCATCGACGATGGCCGCGATCCCGGCATTCGAAGCATCAAAGCCGATCGTGACCTTGCCGGTCAGCCCCTGCGCGAAACTCCGGTTCGGAACGCCGCCCAAGGCAGCCGCGGTCACGAGGGCCGCTCCTCCCTGCACGAAGCATCGGCGAGTCAACGGTAGACCAGGGACCCGGGAGCGACGACGCATGTTCATCTTGAACCTCCACGGTATGCGGTTGGCGACAGCGGCAGGATACACACAGGTTCTCGCCAATTGTCCGCCGGCGACCGTTGCAGTGGCGTCCGCTTCCCGGCGCGTACCATGCCAGGAACGCAACAAGCTAGCGGTGGAGGTGGACCGGCAACTCCTTCAGTCCGCGCAGGATCAGGCCGGGGCGCCATTCGGGCTGCCCGGTTGCCAGCCGGAGGTCCGGGAAGGCCCGAGCGAGCGCGCCGAACGCCAGCTCCCCTTCCAGACGCGCGAGTGGCGACCCCAGGCAGAAATGGATGCCCATCCCGAACGACATGATGCGACCGACGTCGCGCCGAATATCCAGCGAGTCCGGCCGGTCGAAGACCCCCGGATCACGATTCGCGGAGCCCAGCACCGGATAGACGAGCGTGCCGCGTCGAATGGACGTGCCGGCGAACTCCATGTCCTCCATCGCGAAGCGCGAGGTCATCTGGACCGGGCTGTCGTAGCGCAGCAACTCTTCCGTCGCGTTCGAGGCCAACGACGGATCGTCCACCAGCGCCTGCCACTGCTCGCGGTACTGCAGCATGGCCAGCATCCCGTTCCCGATCAGGTTCACGGTCGTTTCGTGCCCGGCGACCAGCAGGAGGATAAGCGTCGAGATCAGTTCCTGCTCGTCGATCCGGCCTTCCGCCGTCTCCGCCGCGATCAACGTGGAGATCAGGTCGTCTTGTGGGTCCTCGCGCCGCCTGGCCACGATCCAGCCGAAGTATTCCGTCAGCTCATGCGTTGTCTGGTTCGCGCGGCTGACGAACGATTCCAGCCCGCTGACCGGAAGGTCGATCGCCGCGGCGATGACGCTCGCCCAGTCGCGAAACATCGGGTAATCCTCGTCCGGGATGCCGAGGATCCCGGAAATCACGAGCACCGGCAAGGGATAGGCGAACGAGCCGATGAGGTCGACCGGGCCATCGTGCTCACGCAGCTCCGCCACGAGTCGCGAGGTCAGGGACTCGATCGGCTCGCGCATCGCCGTCACCCGGCGCGGGGTAAAGGCCGTGTTCGCCGTCGAGCGCAGACGGGTATGGTCCGGCGGGTCGCGGAAGAGCATGAAGCGGCTGGCGACATCGTCGAACGACCCGGGCGTCGGAGGGTCCAGGGGATGGTCCGGGGAGGCGAATTGACGCCACTCCTTGCCGAACCGGTGATCGCGCAGGCTGTCCCGAACGTCGTCGAACCGCAGCAGGGCGAGCCCCGGCTCGCCGATCGGCCATTCGGGCTCGCCGCGCGCAACCCGGCCCGCGTTCCGGAACCGCGCATAGTAGTCGTAGAGCGTCTCCGGTGTCGCGTCTCGCTGCGGCATGAACGTCGCCGAGAGTCCACCCGGTATCATGGGAGCATCACCTCTCGCGTTGATTTCGCCTGCGTGGGCATGCGTGTTGTTGCGGTCCCGAGGTCTCCCATCATACGCGAACGTGCCGCAACCCCTCCGGAGGCACAGATCATGGCTCCCCTTTTCGCTCGACGTGACGACACTTTCGAGGACCGCACCGACGCCGGCGCGCGGTTGGCCGATGCGCTCCGTCCCGTCCTGGACAGGACGCCGCGCGAGGAGATCGTCGCCGTCGGCCTTGCGCGGGGCGGCGTGATCGTCGCTGCGGAGGTCGCGCGCCGGCTTGGCGTTCGGCTGGAAGCGATCGTGGTGCGCAAGCTGGGCGCGCCGGACCAACCGGAGCTGGCCCTGGGCGCGCTGACGGCAAGCGGTGAACGAGCCCTGAACCAGCGGTTGCTGCACGACATCCGGGATGGACGACGAGACGCTGGAGCGCATCGCCAATCGCGCCACTGAGGCGGCAAGGCGGCTCTGTGACGAGCTCGGCGTACCGGCGCGCCTGCCTGATATTGAAGGAAAGACGGTCCTTCTGATCGATGACGGGCTCGCGACCGGCGCCACCATGCGCGCCGCGATCATGGCAGCCCGCGCCGGGAACGCCGGCCGCGTGATTGTCGCCGTCCCGGTTGCCCCGCAGGCATCGGTCGCCCACTTCCGGGAGCTCGCGGACGACGTCGTGGCAGTGGTCACCCCGCGCGACTTGCGCTCGGTGGGTCAGTGGTATCGATCGTTCGGCGACATACCGTCGGCGATGGTGCGGGAGGGTCCTTGAAGCTGCGGGCAAGGGCAGAGACACCTAGCACCGTTGCGCGCTGAGCCGGGTTGTCCGTATCCTTGCACCTGCCGAGACCACCCGCCTCGCCGCCAACACCATCTCCGCTACCCCGCACGAGGACCCCATGACCCAAACGCAGGAATCGACGTTCGTCCCGACCCTCACGCCCGTCGGCCAGCCGGTCACCGCCGGCCCGTGGGAGCTGACCGTGACCGACGTCCAGCTCGCCGACGCCGCCTACGCGACCATCGTTTCCGCCAACGCCGGGAACGACGAGGCGCCGGCCGGAACCGCATGGGCCCTCGCCTACGTCTCCGCGACGAATCGTAGCGACCGTCCCGTCACGCTGAACGTCACCGACTTCGCCGGCACGGGCACGGACGGCATTCTCCGCCGCCCGGTGGCCATGGTGGCCCCGGAGCCGGTCGCCCAGGGCACCGTGGAGCCTGGCGCGGCCGTCGAGGGCTGGGTGCCCTTCCTCGTCAATGACACCTCGAACGTCCTGCTCTGGTTCAACAGCCCGTTCCTCGGCGGCAACTGGGCGGATGCCTGGTTCGCGCTCACGGACGGGGCGACGGTGCCGGACTATGGCCCGATCGCGGCCGACCCGGCGGCCGGGCTGACACCGGACGCCCCGGCGGCGTTCGGCGACACGGTCCGCGCCGGTGACTTCGACGTCACGCTGCAGGATCACATCAGTGGCCAGGCGGTGTATGACATCGCCGACTTCGGGCTGCGCGCCCTGGCCGGCTCCGACAGCACGGACACCTGGCACGCCTTCTATGTCCGCGCGACAAACATCAGCGAGCGCCCCGCCTTCTTCTCCTTCACGGCGCTTCGCCTGGCTGACACCAACGGAGAGCCGTGGGACCACCTGCTGGCCCTGACCGCACCCCAGCCGGACGTCGCCCGCGAGATCATGCCGGCCGCCACTCGCGAGGGCTGGGCCGCGATCCAGCTTGCGCCATGGGCTTCGCTCGACATGGTGCGTGTGATGCCCTCAAGGGTTGCCGACGACGCCCGCTACGTGCACGCTCGGGGGAGCCCCGGCCGCCGCGCAGCCGACACCGGAGCCGGTGCAGGACTTCGCCGCCGGCGACGTGGTGAAGCTCTCCGACACGCCGGTCAACCTCCGGGACGACGCCTCTATCAGCGGCACGATCGTGGCGGAGCTGGACGGCTCGTCAACGCTGACTATTACCGGCGACAAGGTCGAGGCCGAAGGGTACATCTGGTACCCGGTGACGGTCGATACCACCGGCGATAGTGGCTTTGTGGTCGCGAACTATCTCGAGCCGGCGTCGGTGGACTAGATCCTGCGTAATTCTGAACGTACAATCGCGGGATGCCCGGCGAGGCACTACACTGGTGCACAGTACCGACGGGGTGACGTAATACGCGCGGCAACAAGGGACGTCATGAGCGTGCAGACTGTCCTCCTGTCACTGGCGATCATCGCCTTCGGAGGCCTCCAATACACCCTCGTGTACCAGGCGCTCAGGGATCTGATGCGCCGACCTCGCGTGCGCGGTGGAAACAAGACGTCCTGGGCGTTGTTGATTCTCTGCGTGCCTGTCGCCGGGGCGCTTGCCTACGGCTGGCTTGGCCCGACGAGCTTCCTGCAAGCCCGCGCGGCGGCTCGCCGCGAGCAGGCCGAGCAGGATCCGCTCATCCAGTACATGATCGACCTCCCCGAACCCCGCCCCAGCAACGTCACTCCGCTTCGCCCGCGACAGCGCGACGCTATCAGCGGTCGCAACCCCGCCCAGCGCCCCGGCCTCACCCGCAGCCGAGCGCATAATACCGGCGGCACCATTACTCGCATCCGCCGTCCTGGCGCCTGATGCTCCCTGACAGGCAAACGCTCGTTTATCGGCATGCGGCCTTCACCGGCCACGATACCGGTGCCTGGCATCCCGAGAACCCGTCACGCGTTGTCGCCATCGACAACATCCTGCACGAGCAAGGCCTCCTGTCCGGACGCAAAACGCCTTCCTGGGAGCCGGCGACGGACGAGCAGATTCTCCGGGTCCATGGCGCATCGTTGCTCCAGGAGCTGACCGCGATCACCGACGCCGGTGGCGGTGAGATCGATCCCGACACCGTGGTCATGCCGGATTCTCTCGATGCCGCACGGCTCGCGGCTGGCGCGGCGGTGGGCGCAGTGGATGCCGTCCTCGCCGGAGAAGCGCGGACGGCCTTCGTGCTCGGCCGTCCTCCGGGCCACCATGCGACCCGTGACCGGGCAATGGGCTTCTGCCTGCTCAACACGGTCGCGATCGCCGCTGCCCATGCCCGCGCCAGCGGCATCGAGCGCGTCGCGATCCTCGATTGGGACGTTCATCACGGTAACGGCACACAGGATATTTTCGCGGATCGCTCCGATGTCCTTTTCTGCTCCAGCCATCGCTACGATGGCTGGTTCTTCCCGGGCACCGGATCCGCCGCGGAGACCGGCACCGGGACCGGCGAGGGCTTCACGGTCAACGTACCGCTGTCCCCGGGCGACGGTGACGTCGAGATGCTCGCCGCGTGGGACCGGTGCATCCTCCCCGCGGTCGACAGCTTCCACCCAGAGCTCATCCTCCTCTCCGCCGGATATGATGCCCACCGCGAGGATCCGCTCGGCGGCCTGCGCGTTTCCGATGAGGGTTTCCGCGCGCTCGGCGAACGCGTCGTCGAATTGGCCGCGCGCCATGCCGAGGGGCGCATCGTCGCCGTGCTGGAGGGTGGGTATGAGCCCCTTGCCAGCGCCCGCTGCGTGGCGGACACCCTGACCATCCTTGACCGCTCTTCTATAGAAAGAATGCGGTAGCCGGTGACACGGTGACGCCCTCTTCCCGTATCCTGTACGGGGCATGAGGGGCACTCGCCCCCGGCATATCGCGACACACGACACCCGTGTGGCGGCATCTTCCTTCGACGGTCGTGCATGTTGACCGGAGGATCCGTCACGCTCACCGAGGACAAGGCAGGCGCATGGCGAGGAATCTCTTTGGGGCGGGCTCCCGCAAAGGCACCAACAGGAAGCAGGAGGAGCGCGAGCGTACCGCCCGCGAGCAGGAGCAGCGGCGACGCGCCCAGCAGGAGCGCCAGCGCGCGATGCTGCGCGGCGATGCCGAGTCGCAGGCCGTCTTGCCGGACATGGATGAAGAGGAGTCCGACGCGACGCCACCGGTCACCGTGGCCCGGCCGCAGACCTATCGCCAGGCCGATGATGTCCGCCGCGATGACAGTCGCTCGGTCGGGCTGCAGAACCAGATCGATGAGCTGCGCCTGTTGGTCAAGGAGATCACCGAGTCGCGCGTCCAGGACCAGGCGACGATCAAGTCGCAGGAGGCGCAGATCGCCCAGCTGAAGACCGAGCTGGACAACACCCGCCAGGAAATCACCCAGTCGGCCCAGGCGGGCGGGCTCAACGAGAACCGCACCCGCCAGCAGCTCGAGGACCTCGAGGAGCGCCTCGACGACAGCATGCGCCCGATTCGATCGCTCCAGGCGCACGTCACCGACCTGCTGGAGCAGTCGCGCCGTAAGGTGGACGACACGACCCAGAACAAGGAGCGGTACGCGGAGCTCAGCACGAACATCGAGCACCTCACCGCGCTGAGCGACCGCACCAGCGCCATCACGCACGGCCTGCGTGACACCATCGACAGCCTGCGCGGCGAGATCGACGAGGTTCGGCGCGACATCATCCGCACGGACGACTCGATCAAGATCGTCGACCAGGAGGCCCGTCGCCGCGTCTCGGCTGTCTCGGAGGACATCGGGGGCTTCACGAGCCGGCTTGACGAGCTCCGCTCCGACCTCTCCCACACGTTCGAGGCAATCGAGGACACCAAGCGCGGGCTCGTCCATGTCGACCCGACGCTCGACGAGCTCCGTACCGCCGAATCCGCCCTGCGCAGCGACCTCACCAAGCTGCAGTCGCAGGTCGATATTCGCCACGACCAGCTCGTCGACATGCAGGACGAGCAGCGGCAGGAGACTGACGCTCGCTTCGACCAGCTCCGGCACACGCTGGAGGAGCGCATTGAGCGCCTCAACGAGCGGCTGGAGGAGACCAACGAGGTCTTCCGCGAGACGACCTACAAGATCTCCGAGATCAACGCGAACATCGAGGACCTGCGCCAGACCGACACATCGCTCCACCGCGACATCTGGTACCTCCACGAGCAGCGCGTCCGCGTCCGCCTCGAGCAGGTGCAGGAGGAGCTGGACCTCGCGACCGCCCAACGACGCGACGCCGAGAGCGAGGCACGCGTCGGACTTGGGAGCCGGGTTCGCCGCCGCCGGGGCGAGGACGCGAGCCAGTAAGGCCCCTTTCTCGCGAGATACTCCGCCTGCATGACCCCGTGCCGATCTACCGTCGGCCGGGGTCATGTGCGTTTGTACGCGCCTGTCCGGGCAGAGATCGTGCATTCATGCACCATCTCATTCTGCTGGCATGTGCCTTGCCGTCATGGGGGTACGATCGGACCTCCGGCGGGGCACCAACGCACCCCCCATTTGGCTGGTCGCGGGGTGCCACCGAGGCACATAATTGATCCACGGAACGGGACACTTTTCCTATCGCTGCCGCGTTTCAGCGTTTGACGGCGAACGGGCAGCGCACCCGTGGACACCTTGGCACCCAGGGGTCCGCACCCACCCCAACATGCGGGTCTGGCCTTTCCCCAAGGTTGGACTCACAGTCCAGAACGAGACCTGACCCGGCCAGCGACCCGGATCGGGCGGTTCGGCCTGCCTTGACACCGTTAATCCCCTTTTGCTACGTTCAACTTGTCCCGTGAGTATGTTGCCCCGGGATGCCGCATTGATTGGCTGTGATTTCAAGGCATCCCAAGCGCGCGAGCAGGTCTGGACCAGGCGAACGGACACGTCCCGAAACCCACCTCAGACCACACCGCGCAGGCAACATCGAACCTCAGCTCAGGTCGGGACACGGGGTCCGCGTCGCGTGACGCAGGTGCCTGTCGACACCAGATGGCTTCTGGTCGAGACGCGCACCATCGAATGTTTCCAGGGTGCTGACTCCCAAAGTCAGCAGGTATCAAGGGGGACGGCCCGTGATACCCGGAACCACCTGCAAGTTGCCGAGTGGCACCGCAGGCTGGCGCGATCGTCAGGGTTCCAGGCCCACAACGTCGACCGAGGGCTGAACGGTCGCACGCACGTCTATCTACAGGAGGGGGAAGGGGTTGTCTACGCTCCTTACGCGTGCGCCGCGCGCGCTGATGTTCGCAGTGGCTGCGATCTTCGTCATGTCACTGTTGGCACCCTTGGCAGCGGTCGCCAACGTCGATCTCAAGATCGGCGATCAGGCCGCCATCACCAACCCGAACGGTTCCGGCGCGAACCTTCGTAGCGATATCTCCACAATTGATGACAGCACCGTCATCCTCGAACTTGCCCAGGACACGCACGTCACGATCATCGACGGCCCGGTTGTCAACGACAACGGTGTCTGGTTCCGTGTGCTCGTGGCCGATCCGATCGAGGGCTGGGTCGAGGCGTCGCTGCTGACCAAGGTCGAGACGGAAACCACTGATCCGCTGGCCAATGCGCCGGAAGCGCCCGCCGAAGCGAAGCCGGTCTCTGGCTTGCCGTGGCTTGAGCCGATCGACTCCGCTGTTGTCGTGGACGACAACGCCCAACTGCCGGCCGAAGGCCTTGCAGTGCGCGTGTCCGCCACGGTCGACGGCGAGGTCCTTGGCCGCGCCCCGGTTGGCTCGACGCTGGACGTCACCGAAGCCCGCACCTGGGTCGGTGAGCAGACCTTTGTCCGCGTGAACTTCAACGGCCAGGGCGGCTACGTCAACGGCAACTTCGTCGTGCTGAATTCCGAGGTGGCCGCTGAGCCGGTCGCGGAAGAGCCCGTGGTCGAGGAGCCGGTCGCCGAAGAACCGGTCGTTCAGGAACCAGTCGTCGACGAGCCCGTTGTCGACGAGCAGCCCGTGGTCGAGGAACCAGTGGCTGAAGAGCCGGTCGTCGAGGAACCCGCTGCCGAGCAGCCGGCCCCGGCGGACCAGGCGACTGACGAGCCGGTAGTTGACGAGACAGTGGCCGACGCGCCCGAAGCTGATGCTCCGGTCGCCGATGCGCCTGCCGACGTCACCACCAGCGATGATGTCCCGGCGAATGATCCGGTCGATGAGCAGATCACGGAAGAGGCCCCGGCCGATGTTCCGGCCGAGACCGATGCTCCCGCCGACGTCCCGGCTGAGGACGCCGTCGTTGAGCAGCCGGTGGTCGAGGAGATCACCGATCCGGCCACACCGCCGACCGAAAACGTGACCGATCCGGCCACGCCGACCGCCGAGGACACCACCGCCGTTGTCGAGCAGCCGGCTGACGCACCGCAGGCCGATGCGCCGGTCGTTGAAAACACGACTGAAAAGCCGGTTGTCGAGGAAACCACCAGCGAGCCGGCCACCGCCGAGTCGGAGGACGCAGTCGCTGAAGAACCGGCAGATGCGCCGATCACCGCGGACGCCACGGCTGAGGCGACCGAGCCGGTCGTTGAAGACACCACACCGGCCGTCACGACGGCTACTGCCTTCGATGCTTCGACGATGATCGGTTCCGCGACCGTGACCGGTACGACCGACGGCCTGCGCTGCCGCGTCGCTCCGGATCCGGATGCGGCGACCCTCATGGTCCTCGCCGAGGGCACCAAGGTCCTCGTCTTCGCCGAGCCGGAGAACGGCTACCTGGGCATCGACTGCGGTGGCGTCCAGGGCTACGGCGACGTTGCTTACCTGTGGTCGGGCGGCGCGGTTGACGCCAACATCCCGAGCGCGAACCTGACGCTAACCGTCAGCGGTACCGGAAACGGCCTCAACTGCCGCACCGGCGCCGGCCTGAACTACCCGGTGATCACCGTCCTCCCTGATGGCACCACCCTGACGACCCGTGGCTCCGCCACCAACGGCTGGGTCGGCGTGACGTGCGGCGGTCAGCAGGGCTACGTCTCCGTCACTTGGGTGAACGTCAAGACCTCCTCTGACGGCTCCGGCTCAACCGGCAGCGGCAGCAGCGGGTCGGCCACCTCCGGAACGGCGACCGTCGTCAACACGAATGGCGATGGCCTCTACTGCCGCTCCGGCGCGGGCACGACATTCTCGGTCATCACGGTCCTCTCCCCTGGCCAGACGGTCTCGGTTCGTGGCGCGAACCAGGGCTCCTGGACGCCGGTGACCTGTGGTGGCGCCAACGGCTACGCCTCCAGCCAGTACCTGTCGATCTCGGCGGGCACGGCGGCCCCGGCTCCGAGCCAGCCGGCTCCGAGTCAGCCAGCCCCCACAACCGGCACGGTTACCGTCGCCAACACGGGCGGCATGGGCCTGAACTGCCGCTCTGGCGCGGGCACCAGCTACCCGGTGATCACGGTCCTGAGCCTCGGCCAGACCGTCTCGACCCGTAGCGGATCCGTCAGTGGCTGGACCGCGGTGGTCTGCGGTGGCAAGAACGGCTTCATCGCCAGCGAGTTCACGACAAGTGGCGGCACTGCCCCGACCGAATCGGAGAAGCCGACCACGCAGGAGCCGGCGCCGCAGCCGTCCGGGATGATCAAGGGTGACCATGCCGCGTCGACCGCGAACGTCAACCTCCGCTACTCCGCCAGCCTCAGCGCCGGCATCGCAACCGTGGTGCCAGACGGCACCGTGGTCATGATCACCGGTGGGGCCTCCAACGGCTTCTACCCGGTCGATTACGACGGCCTGGCGGGCTTTATGAGCGGGGACTACCTCGTCAAGACTTCAGCGGCGCTGAGCGAGCGTGGTGGGTCGGCGAACCCGACCACGCCAAGCGAGCCGGCCCCGGCGCCGGGTGGCTCCGCCACCGGCAGCGCGCTGGTCGACTACGCGATGAACTACATCGGGTACCCCTACGTCTGGGCGACCCACGGCCCGTCGAGCTTCGACTGCTCCGGTTTCACCTACTGGGTGGTCTGGAACGTCCTCGGCATCAACATAGGCGCGGGGACATGGACGCAGGTGTCCTACGGCACGCCGGTCGGTCGCAACGACGTCCAGCCGGGTGACCTGATCTTCCACCAGAACACGTACACCGCGGGTCTCTCGCACGTTGGCATGTACATCGGCAACGGCAAGATGATTAACGCGCTGAACGAGAACGCTGGCGTGGTCGTCACCGACATCACCACCAGCTACTGGGAGTCTCGCTGGTACGGCGCGCGCCGCCTCTAGGCCCGCCCGCGACCACGAGACAGGACTCGAACCCCGACCGGATCATTCCGGTCGGGGTTCGATCGTTAACGCTGATAGCAGCGGCATGCGGGGGAAGGTACCGTTGTCTGATGAACGGGACGGCCCTGAAACTGGAGCGTGGACGCCAGATGACGCTCGACATCCAAACGCTAGCGGTCAATGACGCTACAATCGCCTGGGCCTGGGTCGGTGGCCCCTCTCCCACCCCGCTCGTCTTCCTCCACGGTCTGGGCGACTCGGCGATCCTCACGTTCGAGCGCATCGCGCGTCACCCGGCGCTTGCAGAAAAGAGCTCGCTGCTCATCGATCTGCCGGGGTTCGGGTACGGCTCCGCTCCGGACGATTGGCCGGCCACCATGGAGGACCATACACAAGCCGTGCTCACGCTGCTGGATCACCTGATCGTGACCAACGCCATGATCGTTGGGCACTCGATGGGCGGTTCGCTGGCGCTCCTGGTCGCGGCGGACGTGCCGGATCATGTTGAGCAGCTCATCCTCGCTGAGCCGCTTCTCATGCCGGAACAGAGCTCGCTCGGAAAAGCGATCGCGAAGCGACCGGAACGCGCGTTCGTGGAGCGCGGTTACGCCATGCTGGTGCTCGCGACGCGGAGGCAGGCCGCGCGAGGAGATGCGGCGGCGCAAGGGTTCCTGGCCCCGCTGCGGCGTGCGAACCCGACGGCCCTGCACCGGAGCGCCGTCTCCTTGCTCGCGGATCGGTCGCCGTCGTTTCTCGATATCCTGAAGACGATCCCCATACCCTGCTCGCTCCTCGTCGGCGCACTGACGCTTGCCGATATGGAGATGGTGCCGCCTGGGGTTCCCGTCCGGCGAATCGCAGGGGCCGGCCACTCGATGATGAGTGAACAGCCGGACACGTTCGCCATGTCGATTGCCGAGTTGGGCTCAACCGCCCGTTAACGGGAGCCGGCCAGGGTCAGCTCTGCTCGGTTTCGCTCCGGAAGAGTTGGGGGACCGTCCGGAGAGCCACCATTGAGCGAAAAGCCGAATACCTGGCCGTCTGTAACCAAATGTAGGAATTTTGCCGGGGGAATCCACCCCACTGTTACCGAAGTGTTTGCGGAAGTGTGGGCCGTCAGGAGCGAGGTCGCCCGAGCGACGGCCGCGGTCGTCGCGCAGGGGACGCCTCATCGATCCGGTCGACATCCTGCTGAGCCGGCTCTATCCGGGCGCCGCCTAATCGACGCCGACCAGCCAGCTCGCCAAGCCGATGCTCGCGCCGCTCCCGGGCCGCCGCCAGGCACGCGCGATCCCAATCCGGATTTGTCACCCGCTCACTACTATCCTGCGGTACCATGATTCACCTCGCTCTCATCCGGGTACGGGCCCGCGACATGGGAGCCGTCGACCATTCCGCGTGCGGTACGCGAGCTGGTTCAAGACGGGCCATATCGTTTATCGTTGATTTCCAGAGTATGCAGATGACATAATCGTGTCCACGGAAGTGTCACCGTAGTTGAATCACAGCGCACGTAGCACGATCCCGTTTGAACGGGGCCATATCGGGTATAATCAGTAGGATTCAGAATACGAAGACGGGAGTAGCTATGGCGGAAGGCGTCCGTTCGCCGTTCGGGAAGCTGCTGCGAGCGTACCGGCAACAGCGTGGGCTGTCGCAAGCCGGACTTGTGGACCTCATCACGCAGCGCAACCTTGCCGATCCGGAATTTGCCAGGCTGGGCGTCGTTACCGAGAAGGCGATCGCCAACCTTGAGTCTGCCTCACGCGACCCGTCGCGCTGGGTGCGTCCGCGACCCCAAACGGTGTCGCTGCTGCTCACCGCGCTTGAGATCCCGGCCGGCAGCCCAGAGGAGGAAGCGTTCCTCGCGGCCGCCGAGGAAGCCCGCTCCCGCACTGCCCCATCCGCGCCTGCTCCCCGTCACCCCATCCTGTTCGTTCCCGACGGCCGCGAAACCCAGCTTCGCCAGTTGAAAGAGGCCTGGGCCAGTGCCAGGAAGGGCACGCCGGCGTTCGTGCTGATTCAGGGCGACTCCGGAACGGGCAAGACTCGACTGATCCAGCATCTGCTTCACCTCATCCGGCTTCAGGATCCGCAGACGCTCATCGCTTGCGGGGCGACCACCCCGAACGCCGCCACCCTCGAGCCCTATCAGCCGTTTCTCCAGGCCTTCAACCACACGCTCGGTCTCGCCGCCGCCGATCCCAGCCAGCGTGGTGACGATCTACGCGCGCGCGATGCCCGCCTGGTGAACAACCTGCTCACCCTCGCGCCGGGTCTGGTCGGCCCGATGATCAGCGAGTCCGCCCTACTCCAGCGAATCGGGGAGATGGGGCCGGAAAGCCGCAATCTTGTCGAGCTGATCTCCCGCTTCCGGGCCCTGAACTCACCGACCGAGACATCCACGCGGCTCGACCAGGCGGCTCGCTTCGTGACCAGCACCGCCGAGGTGCAGCCGACGGTCATCGTGCTGGAGGATATGCACTGGGCCGACGAGCGCGCTATCACGCTCCTCCTGCACCTGCAGCGCCAGCTCCAGATGCACCCTTCCCTGCCGTTGCTCGTCATCGCCTCCTGGCGCTCCAGCGATCTCCTCCCGCGGCAGGACGGCAGCCGGCATCCGTTGCGCCCCGCGATCGCCGAGATGACCCGGCTCTCACCGCAAGCCCGTCATCGACATGTCCGAGACCGTCGGAGGCGATGAGGGACGCCGCTTCATCTACGGCATGCTTCGGGAGATGGGGGTTGATGAGCTCGCGACGGAGGGCCTCGGCGACTACCTGTTCCGGCGTACCGAGGGCCACGCGATGTTCGCGGTCGAGCTCTACCGCTGGCTGCGCGACAGGCGCCAGCTGCAGCGGGAGTCGGACGGCTCCTGGAAGCCGTCATCGACCGCCATCATGCAGACCGTGCCCCACAAGGTACTTGCGATGGTCGCCGAGCGTGTAGAGCGCCTGCCGGACGATCTCAAGCGCGTGCTGTCCGTCGCGGCCGTCCAGGGGCAGTCGTTCAGCGTCGAGATCCTCGGTCTCGCGGCCGGGCTCGATGACAACGAGATCGCCCGCATCGTCGACGACGAACTGGTCGCCCATCACCGCTTGCTGGACATTGGTGACACGATCACCTACGGCAGCCTCTCGATCCACGAATACACGTTCTCCCACGCGATGTTCCGGGAGTACCTGTACGGTGCCGTGCCCCCGGCACAGCGACAGCGTACGCACGGCCAGATCGCGCAGGCGATCGTTGACTACGTGGGAATCGACAACAACGCGCTCGCCGGCGTCGCCGCGCAGCATTTCGCCTCCGCCGGCAAACTGCAGGAAGCCGGGTTCTACGCGTACATGGCCGGCGCGCTGGCGATGCGCCAGCTCGAGATCGACCTCGCCACCGAGTGGTTCAATCGTTCGATCGAGTTCGCGACCAGCGCCAACGACATGGCGCGCGCGGGTCGCGCCAAGGGCGGCATTGCCCGGGCTATGCGCCTCGCTGGCCGCTTCGACGAGGGCATCCGGCTGGCCAACGAGGTGATGGAGGATGCGCAACTTCGGGGGTTCACGAACCTCGAAGGCGAGTGCAACGTCCAGCTCGGCCAGTTCTACTACGACCTTGGCGAGCTCACCTCGGCCGAGGCGCACCTTATCCGGGCAACGGAGATCTACAGCGACCTCGGCAACCGCTTCGACCTGAGCGGTGCCGAGTCGATGCTCAGCCATACCTACTACCGTATGGGCCGCTATGACGACGCGCTCACGCATGCCCGTAACGCCGGCAAACTCTCCGCCGAGCTCCAGCACGATGACTTCACCGCGGAAGCCTTGCTCGCCGCCGGCAACTGCGAGATCGACCTCGGCATGTACGAGCGCGCGATCACGACCTACCAGCAAGCGATCAACTTCTATCGCTCGGCCGGTGACCAACGCGGCGAAGTGCTCTGCACGCTGAACAGCGGTCTCGCGAACATCCAATTGGGCGACTTCGACGAGGCGATCGTGATCCTGAACGCGGCCATGGAGCTGATCGTTCGCCGGCGCCTGGAGCGCTACTTGCCGTTCGTCGCCACCTACATCGCGCTCGCCTATGAGGGCAAGGGTGAATACGACCGCGCTGGCGAGTTCTTCCGCACCGCGCGAGACCGGCGTCGCGACTCCGGCCTCGGCGGCCTTGCCCAGGACGACGTCGCCGGTCTCCTTCGCATCGCTGTCGCCCGCAAGGACATCGCCTCCACCCGGCGCTATACCCGCGAGCTGGCCGACTGGTTCAGCAAGCAGGGAGACGGTGGGCTGGAGGATCCGATCCTCGCCCATCTCTCGCTCTCGCTCGCGCAGGAACTGCTCGGCGAGCATGAGCAGAGCCGCGCGACCATCGAGGCCGCTCATCGCATCATGATGGAGCGCGCCAACCTGCTGCGCGACCAGGATACGGTCCGTTCCTACCTCGAATCGGTGCCTACCAACCGTGTCGTGCAGGCGCGCTTCGCCGCCATGCGGGAGAAGCGGGACGGTGGCCTCGCGCAACGGGCGCAAGAAGCCCGGGGCCATGGCATCGCGGCACCATAACCCCGGGCGTCCTTGTCATCTGACTTTGTCGAAGGATGCCTCCCCCGCCTGGCGGACTACTTGTCGAGTACCACGCCGTCCGCGTCAACACCGTCTGTCGCATCCGCCTCCGTACCATCGTACGCAAGCCGACCACTGAGCTCCGGTGACGCCCGCTTGATCTCCTCGCGGATCGACTCCAGCATGTCCTGGTTCGTCTTCAGGAACGTCTTGGCGTTCTCGCGCCCCTGCCCGAGCCGGTCCTCGCCATGGTAGAACCACGCGCCGCTCTTACGGACGATGCCGAGATCCGTGGCCACATCGAGCACGCTGCCGGCGACAGAGATCCCCTCGCCGTACATGATGTCGAATTCCGCCTGGCGGAACGGCGGGGCGACCTTGTTCTTGATGACCTTCACGCGAGCGCGGATACCGGTCGCATCCTGGCCGTCCTTGATCGTCTCGATACGGCGGATATCCATACGCACGGAAGAGTAGAACTTCAGCGCGTTACCGCCGGTCGTCGTCTCCGGGCTGCCGAACATGACGCCGATCTTCATGCGGAGCTGGTTGATGAAGATTACGCAGGTCTTCGAGCGGCTGATCGCGCCAGTCAGCTTGCGCAACGCCTGGCTCATCAGGCGGGCTTGCAGGCCGACGTGCGAATCTCCCATGTCGCCCTCGATCTCAGCCTTCGGCACGAGCGCGGCGACGGAGTCGATCACGATCACGTCCATCGCACCGGTGCGAACCAGCGTCTCGGTGATCTCCAGCGCCTGCTCGCCGGTGTCCGGCTGGGAGATGAGCAGCTCGTCGAGGTCCACCCCGAGCTTGCCGGCGTAGATCGGGTCAAGCGCATGCTCGGCGTCGATGATCGCCGCCATGCCGCCCGCCTTCTGGGCCTCGGCGATGATGTGCATCGCCAGCGTCGTCTTACCAGACGACTCCGGCCCGTAGATCTCGACGATGCGGCCGCGCGGCACGCCGCCGATGCCAAGAGCGAGGTCCAGCGCGATGCTCCCGGTCGGGATCGCCTCGATGTTCATCGGGTTGGTTTCGCCCGGGCGCATCTTCATGATGCTGCCCTTGCCGAACTGGCGCTCGATTTGGGCGATCGCATTGTCGACGGCGCGTGTGCGTTCTGCTTGCTCTGTCATGAGGTGGGACTATCCTTCCCGGGCGCGGCATGGAGGCCCCACCCTGGCGCTTCTGCGCTCTCGATCGTCACTGGTGCGTTAAGCAGAGTATGGACCATGAATGCAACGCGCTCCACAGGGGCTGGCGCGGCGGTCAACACACCCCACACGAACATCTGTTCGCATGACGCTATAGTACCAAATCAGGGCCTGCAGGTCAATGCTGTACGCACGCCTGCAAGCCCCGATTTTCCGCGCCGTTATAAGGTTTTCCCGGCTGCGACCCGCTACCCCGAGGTCACGTCACGCCGCAGGAACACGGCGTATGAGATGCCGAAGAAGAGCGCCGTGTAGACCAGCAGAATGGTCATCGGCCGCGCGATGGAGTCGTTCCCGGAGTCGAATAGCAGCTCGTTGACGTTGTAGGCAATCCCGAACCGCTGCACGTCCTGGAAGATGTCCGTCGCGAGTCCAAGCAACTGCATGATCGGCTGCTCGATGAAGCTCAGGCCAAGCGCGCCGGCGATCCCCGCCGCGTTCGACCGCGCCACGGTCGCCAACATGAACGCGAACGCCACATACGGCAGGTTGGCCAGGATCGCCTTCAGCGTGTATTGCGCCGCGTCGGCCATCGCCCCACTGCTGACGTTGGCGTCAACTCCGGCCAACGCCGAGCCGGCGAGCGACAACCCGGCGATCAGCACCGCCAGCGCCACCATGAACAGCGCCGTGTAGAGCACCGCCGTCACCAGCTTCGCCGTCATCAGCCCGACACGGCTACGCGCGCGGGCGGTCAGCGGGCGCAGCGTATTCCAGCTGTACTCGTTTCCCATCATGCCGGCAGCGACGATGATGACCATCACCGAACCGAAGAAGCCGAGCCCGAACGAGAGCCCGAAATCAGGCATCTGCGTGAACGTCAGGGCATCCCGGAACTCCTGGGCGTCCTGCGGGTCGGTCACCCGGGCGCCGACGACGAATCCGCCATACACCAACGCGGTCAAGGCGAACGCGATCAGCAGGAGGATCCACGTTTGCGACCGCTTGCGGAGGCGGAACAATTCGCTGCGTAGGAGGTGAGTCATTGGTCTGGTCGTTCTCCGTCTATCGCGGCCCGAAGCGTCGACACCTGAGGGCCCTCTATTGGTCACTTTGGATCGGCTCGGGTCACTCGGCTCCCGAGCCGATCGTTGATCAGACCGTGGCGCCCTCGGTCAGCTCGAGGAAGATGGACTCCAGCGAGCTGCGCTTCGGCGTGATCGCGCTCGCAAAGATGCCCTCCTGCACGAGCGCGCGGTTGAGCTCGCTCCCGCTTTCGAGAGGCGCCACAACCACCAGCATCTCGCCTTCGATCGTCACCTGCTCGACGGCCGGCTGCAGCCGCAGCACCTCGCGCCCGCGTTCCCGGTCCGCCTCGGTCACCGCGATCTCGATGTATCCGCCGCGCTTGAGCAGCTCGTCGACGCTCCCCTCCGTGACGAGGGAGCCCCGGCGGACGATCGCCACCCGATCGCTCACCTGCTCGACCTCGTGCAACATATGGCTCGCCAGCAGAACGGAGTGCCCCTGGTCCGCCAGGCCAGGGATGATCTCCCGGATTTCGCGCTGGCCCGCCGGATCGAGACCGTTGGTCGGCTCGTCGAGGATCACCAGCGCGGGGTCAGTAAGCAGCGTCGAGGCGATCCCGAGGCGCTGCTTCATGCCGAGGGAATAGGTCTTGAACTTGTCCTTGCCGCGCTCACCGAGACGAACCAGCGTCAGCAGATCGTCGATACGGGAATCCGGCACGCCGCCAACGGCCATTGCGTGGGCCTTGAGGTTGTCACGGCCGCTGAGATACGGGTAAAACGCCGGGTTCTCGATGATGGCGCCCACGCCCTCGGAGACGATGTGCTGGTTACCCTGCACCTCGACGCCCTTGATGCGCACGGAGCCCTCCGTGGGCCGGATCAACCCGAGGATCATCCCGACCGTCGTGCTCTTTCCCGCGCCGTTTGGCCCGAGGAACCCCAGCACCTCACCGGCGCTCACGGAAAACGACAGGTCGTCCACCGCCTTCACGTCGCCGAAGGCCTTGGCGATGTTTCGCACCTCCAGCACGGGCCCGTCGCCGTTTCCGCGCTTGCCAAGCCCGGAGGTTACCGGGGGAGCAGCGGTCGTTTCCATGGTTCTGCCAGATATCGCCACGATCATCCTTTCGGGAGGTCTTGTTTGCGGACGCATGTTGCGCGCACCGCAATGGGTACCTACCAAGTGTGGCTGGTAGGCGTTACGCAAGCACTGCGAGAATGCGTCGAATCAATGAACGGGAGGGAGAGGCGTGGGGCATCGGGCTCTCTGCCCGATGCCCCTTTGGCGCACTAACGCGCCACGCCCTGCATGCGCCCGATGCGCAGGAGCGACTTCAGGCCCGGCCGCTGCCCATACATCAGCACGCCGATCCGGTACAGCCGTCCGGCAATCCACATCGCCAGCAGCACCGTCAGCACCAGCAGGCCGACGCTCAGCGCGACCTCGCCCAGCGACGGATCACCGAGCAGGAGACGCGGCACGCCGACGAACGGCGACGTCAGCGGGACGAGGAAGGCGGCCTTCGCGATGATCGTGTCCGGGTCGCTGAGCGATGAAATCGCCGCGAAGTATCCGGCGAACATCACGATCGAGAGTGGCGCGATGACCGTGCTGACTTCTTCCTGCCGGCTCACCAGGGATCCGACGCCGGCATAGAGGGAGCCGTAGAGGAGGAAGCCGAGGATGAAGTAGACGAGGAAGCCGAGAATCGCCGTCGACGTGAGCTGGCCGAAGTCGATATCCAGCACGTCGCTCACCTCGACGCCCATGAGGTCGCCGATCTGCGGCAAGAACGAGAACACCAACCCGCCCACAAGCAACATCGGGCCGAACTGCAGCAGCGCCGCCAGCATGATCCCCAGCACCTTGCCGGCGAGCAAGTCACGCGGAGTCGCCGCGTTGACCATGATCTCCATGATCCGCGAGCTCTTCTCCTCCACCACTCCGGTGGCGATCCACTGCCCGTAGAGCACCACGGCGAGGAACAGGAGGATCGTCGCGATAAACGAGATCACGTACGACGCGAGGTCCAGTCCCGCATCCTCGCTCGCCGCCTCGCCGGAAGCCGTCGTGACGGTCACGTCCGGCGCGCTGAACACCTCCTGGACCTCCGCGGTGGAGAGACCACTGCGCTGGATGCGGTCCTCCATGACGGTCGCGGACGCCGCGCCGATGACTTGCTGGGACTGCGCGGACGCCGTGTCGCCCTCTTGCGTCACCAGGTCCAGCACCATCTCGCCCGCGTCGTCGCGCGTGGCGATCAACGCCGCGTCGACATCACCGTCCTCGACCAGCGTCCGGGCCTCGTCCGCAGAATCGACCATGCGAACGTCCAACGGCTCCTCATCCCCGGCCATGGTCTCGAGGTAGAGCGGCATGCGAATCGAGAGGCTGGCGTCCGCCTCGTCCACCACCGCGACGGTTCCCCGATCCGGTCCGTTATTGACCGTATCCGGCAGGAACTTCAGGACCAGCACCGGCGCCAGCGCCACGAGCGTAACGATCAGCACCTGCACGATGGTGGCGATCCGGTAGCTACGCTGCCGGAACCGCATGTTCAGCTCGCGCCGCGCGATGAGCCATACCCGGCTCCAATCAAACATCCCGCTTCTCCTCACGGCCGATCATGCAAAACCTTGTCGTGTCCGAGACCGGCACCGCAGGTGCCGCCCCGGGGGATCGACCTACGGCCGATGTCACGCCCACAGCGAGCGAAACGACAGGGCCATGGGCGACGCTACGTTGAACGTCGAACTTCACCGCGCCACCTTCTGCAGCCGGCCAACCTTCAGCATGTTCTTCAGCCCCGGCCGCTGCCCGTACATCAGCACACCAACACGGTAGAACCGGCTCGCCATCGCACATCGCCCCGATCGCCGCGACGATCAACAACCCGAGGCTAAGCGCGATCTCCCCCGCCGACGGCGATCCAAGCAGGATGCGCGGTAGCGCCACGAACGGCGACGAGATGGGGAAGATGAACAGGACCTTGGCGAACAGCGAATCCGGGATGCTCAGCGCAACGACCGCCCCGAAAAACGACATCACGACCAGCGTCATCATCGGCGCGACTGCCTGGTTCACCTCCTCTTGCCGGCTCACCATCGAGCCGATCCCGGCGTAGAACCCGCCGTAGAGCAGAAAACCGAACAGGAAGTAGACCAGGAACGACGCGACGACCGTGAACGAGACAGACGCGAAGTCGATATCCAGCCCCGCCGGTAGCTCCACGCCGAGCGCGTCGGCGATACGCGGTTGTTGCGAGAAGAGCGTACCGGCGACCAGGAGCATCGGCACCAGCTGCGCCAGCCCGGCGAGCATGATCCCCAGCACCTTGCCGATCATCAGGTCGCGTGGGGTCGCCGCGTTGACCATGATCTCCATGATCCGCGAGCCCTTTTCCTCGGCGACGCCCGTCGCGACCCAGGTCCCGTACAGGATGATCGCCATGTAGATGAGGATGGAGCCGACGTAGGCGATGCCGTACTCGGGGCCGGACGTCGACGCCATCATCCCCTCGAGGCCGCTTTCCTCACCGGCAACGTCCTGCACGCGGATTTCCGGGAAAGCGACAAGCCGCTGCGCCTCCTCTGTCGTCAACCCGCGCTGCGCCGCGATGTGCTCCACGGAGAACGTCGTGATCGCGATGAGCACCCGCTGGCCCTCGATGCTCGAGGTCGTGCCGTCCTCTGAGACCAGCTCGTAGGCGAGCGCGCCGTCCCCGCCATCGGTGACGATGACGGCATAGTCGGCGTCGCCGTCCTCGACCTGCGCGCGCGCCTCATCGGCTGATGCGGCATCGGTCCGCACCTCCAGCGCCGGGAAGGGATCATTCTCGCCAGACAGCGCGACCCGCATGCGCTCCGCGACACCGGCATCCGCCTCATCGACGACGACCACGGTCGCGCTGCCCGGCGTGTCATCGCCGGTGAACCAGGCGACCCCGATCGGCGCCAGCGCCGCGAGGGCCGCGACGATGAGCTGAACCACGAGCGTGATGCGATAGCTGCGTTGCCGGAAGCGCGTCATCAGCTCGCGCCTGGCGATGAGCCGTATCCGGCCCCAATCGAACATGTTTCTCTCCAATGGCGCGCCGCGTAGTCTCGCACCATGTGTGCGAGACTTCGGCCGCAGGCCGATACCGGGGCGGCACCTGCGGTGCCGGTCTCGCCCACAGGGGGCGAGACTACGCCGGACGCATACCCGCGCCTACACCCCTGCCGGAACCGCCAGCTCCTCTTCCGTCGGCTGCATCTCCGCCGGCATCCGCTGCACCAGCGTCAGGAACACATCGTTCAGCGACGGGTAGTCGATCTCGAACCGCGTCACCGGCAGCTCGCGCCGCATCGCCTCGGCAAGCACCCCGCGGGCCCGCTCCGGATCCGGCACCGCAACCTCCACGTAGTCCTGCCGGCGGCGGACGATATGCAGGTCCGGCACCTCGTCCAGCCAGGCGATCTGCGGATCGCCAGCGACCGAGAAGCGCACATAGTGCTCGCCGACGCTCTGGCGAACATCCTCCACCGGCCCGGTAATCATTAGCTTGCCGCGATGGATGATCGCGACATCGCTTGAGAGCTCCTGCGCGTCGTCGAGCTGGTGCGTCGAGAAGATGATCGTCTTGCCCCGGTCGCGCATCTCCCGGAAGGCGTTCTTCATCTGCTCGGCGTTGACCGGGTCGAGCCCGCTGAACGGCTCGTCGAGGATCAGGATCTCCGGGTCGTGCAGCAGTGCGGCCAGGAACTGGATCTTCTGCTGGTTGCCCTTCGACAGCTGCTCGACCGTCTTCGTCCGGTTCTCCGTGATGTTCAGGCGCTCCATCCACTCCGTGATGCGCGCGTCGATCTCCTTCGCCTTCGCGCCATAGAGCTGCCCGATGAACATCAGCTGGTCCTGCACGGTCATCTTCGGGTACAGGCCGCGCTCCTCTGGCAGGTACCCGAACATCTCGCGCGGCAGGTCCCGCGTCGGGCGGCCGTCCCAGGTGATCTCCCCGGAGTCCGGCCGGATGATGTCCAGGATCATCCGCATCGTCGTCGTCTTCCCGGCGCCGTTCGTGCCGAGGAAGCCGAAGATACGGCCAGGCTGGACGCGGAACGACACGTCATCGACGGCCGTGAAGCCGTTGAACGTCTTGGTGACGTGCTGGATATCGAGCGACATGCGCGAGGGTCCTTTCGTGGCGTGGCACGAGGTGAGGATGCAACACAGGACGGCGACCGCGCGCCGCTCCTGCTTGCCTGGTCCGCCGATCTTGCCCCAATTGTAGTCGCCCGGTTCATTACCTCATGTAACGAATCTGTGCCATCCTGACCCGCCCCGGTTTTCGCGGCATACTTAGGGCATCGAATCACCGGAGCATCGCATCCGACGTCAATGGTGCCGAAAGGAACGCGCTCGTGTCAGACATCACCGCGAACAAGACGATTGCCCCCTATGGCAGCTGGTCGTCACCCTTCTCCATCGACATGCTGATCGGCGGCACCGTGCCGCTCCGCGAGCCTGGCTCGGACGGCGAGACGGTCTACTGGCTCGAGGGCCGGCCGGCCGAGGGAGGCCGCAGCACCCTGATTCGCCTTCGCGATGGCCAGCAGACCGAGCTGACGCCGAACCCGTTCGATGTCCGCACCCGCGTCCACGAATACGGCGGCGGCGCCTGGGCCGCCCGCAACGGCGTGATCGTCGTCTCCAACGGCACCGACAACCGCCTCTACACGATTACCGACGATGCCGAGCCAGCCCCGATCACCCCGGAAGGCCCATGGCGCTTCGCCGACCTCGTCATCGACACCGACCACAACCGCGTCATCGCGGTCCGCGAGGATCACACCCTCGAGGATGTCGAGCCGATCAACACCCTCGTCCAGCTCGACCTCGACGGCCCCAACGAGGATGGCGGCCAGGTCATCATCTCCGGCACCGATTTCGTCGCCTCCCCGGCCCTCGCCCCGAACGGCAAAAGCCTCTCCTGGATCCAGTGGAACCACCCGAACATGCCATGGGACGGCACGGAGCTGTGGTATGCCGACGTCGACACCGACGGCAGCCTCCAGAACATCCGCTTCGTCACCGGCGGTACGCGCGACTCCATCTACCGCCCGCGCTGGAACGAGACCGGGCTGCCCGTCTTCGTCTCCGACCGCTCCGGCTGGTGGAATCTCTACGCCGACCGCGGCGAGAAGGGCATCGTTCCCCTCCGCCCGATGGAGGCCGAGTTCGGCGAGCCGCAGTGGGTCTTCGGCATGTCGACGTGGGACTTCATGGCCAACGGCTCCGTCGTCTGCGCCTGGACGCAGGACGGCAACTGGAACCTCGGCCGGCTCGACGTCGAGGGCGGCCCGCTCCACCGCTACGACATCCCATACACCGACATCAGCAACGTCACCGTCCAGCAGGCGACGGATCACGTCCTCTTCATCGGCGCCTCACCGACGGAGCCCGGCTGCATCGTCGCGCCTGGATATCGACACCGGCGAGTACGAGGTCCTGCGCCGCTCGACCGACCTCGACGATCGACCCGGACGACCGTCTCCGTTGCCCATCCGGTAAGCTGGACCAGCGAGGATGGCGCAACCGCCCACGGTTTCTACTACCCGCCCGTCAACCCGCGGTTCGCCGCGCCGGAGGGCGAGCGCCCGCCGCTCATCGTCAAGAGCCACGGCGGCCCGACCAGCGCCGACCTCGTCGTCCTTCAGCCTCTCCGCCGCAGTTTTGGACCAGCCGCGGCTTCGCCATGCTCGATGTCAACTACGGCGGCAGCACCGGCTACGGCCGCGAGTACCGCGAGCGGCTCGACGGCAAATGGGGCATCGTCGACGTGCAGGACTGCGTCACCGGCGCCGAGATGCTCGCCGACCAGGGGCTGGCCGATCCCGCGCGCCTCGTCATCAAGGGCGGCAGCGCGGGCGGCTTCACCACCCTCGCCGCGCTCGTGTTCACGCCGACCTTCAGCGCCGGCGTCAGCCTCTACGGCATCGGCGACCTGGAGGCGATGGCCCGCGACACGCACAAGTTCGAGAGCCGCTACCTCGATGGGCTTGTCGGGCCGTATCCGGAGGCCAAGGCCACCTACGTCGAGCGCTCGCCGATCCACCACCTCGACCGGCTGGAGAGCGCGATGCTGCTCCTGCAGGGGCTTGAGGACAAGGTCGTGCCGCCGAACCAGGCGACGATGATGGCCGACGCGGTCCGCGCCAAGGGCCTTCCCGTCGCGCACGTCGAGTTCCCGAACGAGGGCCACGGCTTCCGCCGCGCCGAGAACATCCGCGCCGCCACCGAGGCGGAGCTCTCGTTCTACGGCCAGGTCTTCGGCTTCACCCCGGCCGACGACGTCCCGCACCTCAGGGTCGAGAACATCTTAGCTC
>CAVUJM010000041.1:0-95598 GCA_963741795.1 uncultured Chloroflexia bacterium | reverse complement strand
GAGCCGCCAGAACGCGTGATCGCCGCGCGGACTTCGCCAACCGTGCGGTTGCGGTTGTCGGTCATCGCCTCGATGTAGAGCGCGACGCCGCCGGGACCGTAACCCTCGTATGAAATCTCGTCATACTGCACGCCATCGGCACCACCGGTGGCGCGCTGTATGGCGCGGTCGATGTTGTCCTTCGGCATGTTCTCCGAACGCGCTTTCTGGATGGCAATGCGGAGACGGGCGTTGGCGTCCGGGTCAGGCAGGCCAGTGCGGGCCGCGACGGTGATTTCCCGGGCCAGTTTGGTGAAGAGTTGGCCACGCTTGGCGTCGGCCGCGCCCTTCGCGCGTTTGATCGTGGACCATTTGGAATGTCCGGACATACGGTAGAGACTCCCGGTAGACGAGGGCAGAACGATAATCGGCCTGTAATTATAGCATCGGCCCGGAATGGTCCGGAACCGGGCCTATCCGAGGTGGTCGAGGATTCGCGTCGCCGCGCGTTGTGGGCTCAGTCGGCGTGCTGCGACTGCATCGATCAGCTCGTCCATGCGGGCGCCGGATGTCGTGCCCTGGAGGCGGCGAAGCAACCCTGACTGGACGCGCGCCGCAACCTCGGAGCCGATGATTTCCCGGTCCCGTTCGACCCATGCGCCCGACTCGCGCAGCCATGCCGCGTGACGATCGATCTGGCCGAGCAGGTCCTCGACCCCCTCCTGACGGAGCGCGCTGGTGCGGACGACTGGCGCCTGCCAGCCACCTTGTGGCGAACCGGCCGCGATCCCGAGCGAACTCAAACTCCGCAGGTCACGCGCGAGTTGGGACGCTTCTGGACGATCGCCCTTGGTCACGACCAGGATGTCGCCGATCTCCAGCGAGCCGGCCTTCAGGGACTGGACACCGTCGCCGGTGCCCGGGACCTGCACGAGCAGCGTCGTCATCGCCAACGATGCGATGGCGACCTCGTCCTGACCGGTACCGACCGTCTCGATGATCACCGGGTCGTACCCGGCCGCGTCGAAGACGTGCGCGACGGCGAGCGTGTTCTGCGCCAGCCCGCCGCCGAAACGTCGCGATGCCATGCTGCGGATGAACACGCCCTCATCGGCGTGCCACTCCTGCATGCGGATGCGGTCACCGAGCGTCGCGCCGCCCGTTAGCGGGCTGCTGGGGTCGACGGCGATGACGGCAACCTTCTGACCTCCGCGCGCGATAGGCGCGGATCATCTCGTTGACCAGGGTCGATTTGCCGCCGCCGGGGGGGCCAGTGATACCCAGCAGGTGGGCGTGGCCGGTGTGCGGATACAACGCGTCCAGCGCCTGCTGGCCGATCTCGTCATCGTTCTCGACGCGGGTCAGCAGGCGGGCGAGCGCCGCGCGGTCGCCTTCGAGGACGCGGGCGGAAAGGCTAGGGGGCATCGGCACGGTCGGGCGCATGCTCACGGACGTAGGAGACGGCGTCCTGCAGCGGCGTGCCGGGGCCGAAGATCTTGGCCACGCCGAGCGACTCGAGCTGCGGGATATCCTCGGCAGGGATGGTCCCACCGGCAACGACCAGCGCGTCATCGCGCCCGATGGCCTTCAGGGCATCCATGATCGCCGGGAAGAGCGTCATGTGCGCGCCGGAGAGGATGCTGATACCGACGACATCGACATCCTCCTGGAGCGCCGCGTTGGCGATCATCTCCGGCGTCTGGAAGAGACCGGTGTAGATGACCTCGAAGCCGGCATCGCGAAACGCGCGCGCCATCACCTTCGCGCCGCGGTCGTGACCATCGAGGCCCGGCTTCGCGACGAGCATGCGGATGGGTCGGTTGTCGGCGTCCGACGTCATGCGGTCCTCCCCGGTGATCGAGCCTTGGGCCCCTAAAGGGACCCTGCGGTCCGACGGGGTCGACACGCGGTCGGCCCCTACGAACGTTTGCCCCAGTGGCATCGTGAATCTAGTACTGATAAAAGCCCTGGCCGGATTTTCGGCCAAGCTGGCCACCGCCAACCATCTGGCGGAGCAGGGGAGCAGGGCGGTACTTGTCGTCGCCGAACGCGTGGTGCATCGCTTCCATGATGCTCAGCACGGTGTCGAGCCCGATCATGTCCGCCAGCTCCAGGGGTCCCATTGGGTGCGACGCGCCCATGCGCATCACGGCGTCGATATCCTCCGCCGACGCAACGCCTTCGTTCAGCGCGAACACGGCCTCGTTGATCATCGGGATCAGCAACCGGTTCGCGACGAAGCCAGGCGAGTCACCAACCACGATCGGCTGCTTGCCGAGCTGCATCGCGACGGCGACCGCGAAGGCCAACTGTGTCATCCGAGGTCGCCCGGCCCGGCACGACCTCGACCAGCTTCATCTTCGGCACGGGGTTGAAGAAGTGGAGCCCGACCACGCGCTCCGGGTTGGTCGCGCAGTGCGCCAGCTCGGTGATCGACAGGGAGGACGTGTTGCTCGCCAGCACCGTCTCCGGGTCCACGGCCTCTGAAAGCTTCCGGAAGATATCAGCCTTCAGCTCGCGCTGCTCCGGCACGGCCTCAACGGCGAGCGTGCTATCGGAGAGGCGCTCCATGTCGGTTGTGCCCTCGATGCGGGAGAGGATGGCGTCACGGTTCTCGCTTGAGAGGCGTTCCTTCTCGACCAGCTTGTCGAGCGCAGAGGTGATCCGCTGCAGGCCCCGATCGAGGAACTCGTCGGTGGTATCGACGAGGACCACGTCATATCCGGCGGCCGCGAAGGTCTCCGCGATCCCGCTGCCCATCGTTCCGGCGCCCACGACGCCCACGGTGGCCATGCCGTTCTGCTCGTCGCCCATCATCGTCCTTCTCCTGCTACGGGGTGGTCCCGGCGATTGTCTCCGGAGATTATACGTGGCGGCTGGCGCCATTGATCAGGTTCATCGCTTCCAGCGAACCCTTGCGCAGCCAGGTTTCGACCGCGTCGGCGGCCTCCTCGATGAGACCCGGCAGATCCTGCTGCTCTTCCTCGGAGAAGCGGGCAAGCACATGCCCGATCGCGTGCGTGCCGCTGCGGCCGATCCCGAGCCTGAGTCGGGGAATCTCCTGCGTGCCGATCTCCTTGAAAATCGACTTCAGGCCGTTGTGTCCACCGGCGCTGCCCCGGGCGCGGAGCCGGATCTGGCCGAAGCGGAGATCGAGGTCGTCGACGATAACCAGGACGTCCTCCGGCGGAACCTTGTACCAACGCATGATCTCGCGCACGGCGATGCCGCTGTCGTTCATAAAGGTTTGCGGCATCACGAGCACAAGGCGGTCGCCGTCAAGGCGCGCCTCGGTGATCTCGGCGTTCATTCGTTTGCGCGGTGACGGTGCGCCCGTCCGTTTGGCGAGTTCCTCGACGATGATGAACCCGAAATTATGGCGCGTTTGCGCGTATTGGCGGCCGGGGTTGCCCAGGCCGACGACGATCTTCGTCGTACCGCGATCGAACATGTCGGGTGTGTCCTCGTCCTCTGCGGGCACGTCCTCGGCGCGGATCCATGCCCGGAATCGTCCAAAAAGCGTCATGATGGCATCGCTCCGTCCATGCCCGGTGTTGCAGCGATCGCGCGTCCTGCCGGATACTCGTCGGGTACAGGAGCCCAGCGCGTCCCGGGATCAGGTGTTGCGATCGTCCAGAAACGGTCCCGGCCGGACGGCGCGGGGATAGGTCTCGAAGGAGTCTCGACCATGTTCGGCATCGGCTATCAGGAAATGCTGCTCATTGGCCTCGCGGCCCTCCTGCTGTTTGGCCCGGGCAAGCTGCCCGAGGTCATGTCGCAGGCAGGTAAATTGTACAAGCAGTTCCGCGATGTCACCGGGGAGCTGACCGGCGAGTTCAACAAGACCATCGCCGAGGCCAAGGGGGAGCTCGACGCGATGGGCGTTGACCTTGGCCCGATGCAACAGCAGCTGAACTCCATTAACAAGAGCGTCCAGAAGGACCTCGGTGGCAACAAGAAGACCACCACCACCGGCAAGAAGACCTCGACGTCGACCGCCGCGAAGAAGACCGGCACGACGACGGGCGCGAAGTCGACGTCGACCTCCACCTCGCGCTCCTCCTCCACGAAGAGCACGGCGACCAAGACATCGTCGTCGCCGGCGTCCAAGCCGAACATGACGTCGGGCAAGCCTGTCGTCGTGGCGAGCAAGGATGATCCGTTCGCCGGCATCTCCCTGTTCGAGGACACCGAGCGCAAGCCGGCCCGGCGCGCGCGCTCCGCGACGCCGTCGATCTTCTCCGACCTCACGCCGCGTGACACGGGGGCCGAAGGGGAAGCTGCTGCGGCGGTGGCGACCGCGAAGGCGTCCGAACCAGTCGCCATTGACCTCGATGACCCGATCGCCCGCGCCCGCCAGCGCCGCATGAAGGCCGGGTACACCCAGGCGACGGCCTGACGGATTCCATGACCGACCAGATATCCCACACCCGGGCCGCCGGGCCGCTGGCGACGAGCCAGGCGCTCGGTGGCCGCTTTCAATTCGACCTCTTGCGCGAGGACAACGTCACGTTGGCCCGGCGGGGGAGGATCACGACCACCCGCGGCGTGATCGAGACGCCGGTATTCATGCCGGTTGGCACCCAGGCGACGGTCAAGACGTTGCACCCTGACGAAGTGCGACGGACCGGCGCGCAGATCATCCTCGCCAACACCTACCACCTGATGCTCAGACCAGGCGTCGAGATCCTGCGTGAGGCCGGCGGGCTTCATCGCTTCATGAGATGGAATGGCCCGATCCTGACCGACAGTGGCGGCTTCCAGGTGTTCAGCCTCGCGACGAACGCGAAGGTCACCGAGCAGGGCGTCCGCTTCGCGTCGCATATCGACGGCTCGAAGTGGGAGATGACGCCGGAGTCGGTCGTCGATCTCCAGATGGCCTACGGCTCAGACATCATGATGCAGCTCGACCACCTGGTCGGGCTGCCCGCCGAACGCGAGGCGATCCGCGCCTCGACCGATCGCTCCGCCCGCTGGCTGGAGCGCGCCATCGGTCACTACGAGGCGAACGATGGGCCCGCATCGCGCTCGGTCCTCTTCGGGATCCAGCAGGGCGGCATGGAGGCGGATCTCCGGGTTGAGGCCGCGCGCATTCTTTCCGACATGGACGTCGCCGGGTGCGCCATTGGCGGGCTCAGCGTCGGCGAGCCGAAACCGGTCATGGCGGAGATGCTGGAGGCGAGCACGCCGGAGCTCCCGCGCAACAAGCCGCGCTACCTGATGGGGGTTGGCTCGCCGGAAGATCTCTGGAACGGTGTGGCGCGCGGTGTCGACATGTTCGACTGTGTCCTCCCGACCCGTGCCGCCCGCAACGCAGCGCTTTTACACGCCGGATGGCCGCGTCAACATCAAGAACGCCTCCTGGAAGCATGAGCACCGGCCGGTGGACGAGACCTGCGATTGCACCGCCTGCACGCAGTTCACGGCGGCCTACATTCACCACCTGTTCCGCGCGGACGAGGTGCTTGGTCTGCGGCTGGCGAGCGAGCATAACCTGCGCTTCCTCGCGCGGCAGACGGAAGAGATGCGCGCCGCGCTGGACGCGGGCACGTTCGAGGAGGCCCATCGGCGTTTCGAGGAGCGCTACGTACCGGTGGCGAACCCGACGCCCGTCGGCGCCGCCCGACCACCGAAAGGACGTAAGGGATGAGCGACCGGCGACAGCGATGGCGAGACTACCGGGTACCGGAGCTCGAGGAGCGAGAAGGGGAGGGGTGGTACGTCCCGCAATTCGACCCGGAGCGTGAGGGCGCGATCGCCGTCGGCACCGACATCATCGAGATCGCCCGCATCCAGCGCTCGCTGAACGACTTCGGGCAGCGCTTCCTGAACCGCGTCTACACCGAGCGCGAGCGCTACTGGTATAGCGACCGCGTCAACGAGCTGGCGGCCCGCTTCGCCGCCAAGGAGGCGACCTCCAAGGCCCTGGGGACCGGCATCGTGGGTATCCGCTGGCAGGAGATGGAGATCCTGCCGAACCGCCGCGGCAAGCCGGTGCTGATCCTCCATGGCCGGGCCGCCGAGCGCGCCCGGACCCTGGGATTGACCAGCTTTAGCGTATCCTTGACGCATTCCCGGACCGACGCGATGGCCTTCGTCGTAGCCACCGGCACCGGCACAGCGCCCTGCGACGATTGACGTCCTGGCGGTGCCCCCGGAGAGGCCATTCGTCCGACGATTTCGCATGGAACCATCAATCTGGAGAACAGCATGAGCAGCGACAAGGCACCAGCGCGACCGGAGCTGTCCGGTTCCGCGCGGTGGGCTGATGAGGCGTATGCGCGATCCGTCGTGCCGCACCGCGAGGTCGGCACGCACAAATGGGAGGTCGGCGGGGTCGTCGTGATCGCCGGGTCGCCATCGTTTACCGGCGCGGCCTACCTCGCGAGTCGCGCTGCCGGTCGAGCTGGCGCGGGTATCGTCTACCTCGCGTCGGGCCGCAACGTGATCTCGATGCTGACCGGCGCGATGCCGGAGGTCGCCCATATCGTCCTGCCGGAGACCGACGCCCCGGCGGCCGCTCGCCGCGCGGTGGAGCGGATGGAGCCCTATCTCGATAAGGCGACGTCCGTGGTGATCGGCCCCGGCCTTGGCGACGACGAGGCGACGGACCATCTCCTGACCACACTTTTCGGCTTCGGCGGACATATCTCCCGGGTTGCCTCGCACATCGGCTTTGGCGCCGCACCCGGCGTGGACTATGGTGCGGCGAGCGCCACGCAGTCGCCGCTCTTCTCCCGCGAGCACCTCAAGGTGGTGGTCGACGCCGATGGTCTCAACTGGCTCGCGAAGCAGGACCAGTGGTGGGATCATGTGCCTGAAGGGCGGCTGGTGTTGACGCCCCATCCGGGCGAGATGGCACGGCTGACCGGCCGCGAGACGGCGGACATCGTCGCGAACCCCCAGGGCGTCGCGTCTGAGTTCGCGAAGGCCTGGAAGCAAACCGTGGTGATCAAGTCCGGCTACTCCGCGGCGTCCGACGGGAAGGCGACCATCGTCGCGGACGATGCGCCGACCTCGCTGGCGACCGCCGGCAGCGGCGATGTGTTCGCCGGCACGATCGGCGCCTACCTCGCGCAGGGGCTGGCGCCGGTGGACGCCGCCGGGCTGGCGCTGTTCACCGGATCGCGCGCCGCGCGGACGGTGGAGGCGATTTTCGGGGAGCTCGGCGTGATCGCGACCGACCTGCCGGATGTCATCGCCACCGAGCTGCGTCAGATCTCATAGGTCAATCTCGCGACGAACGGAGAAAACATGGACGAGACCCAGGGCGTGGTGCCTCAGCAGATCGAATCGACCATCGAATTGACCGCGGGCGACATCATGCCGCAAGGCGTGCCGCCGGTAGCGCCGTCGACCACGGTCGCGCAGGTGCTGCGGGTGATGGTTGACTACGACGTCGCCGGGGTCGCGGTCGTTGAGAACGATGAGATCGTCGGCATCATCACCGAAAGCGACGTCGTGCAGCGGCAGGCCGACGTGGAGGCGCCGATGCCGGTGCCGTTCCTGGACGCCATCTTCGTCGCGGACGCTGGCCGGCCGTATGAGGACGAGGTGCGCCGGGCGCTGGCGATCGACGCGCGCATGTTGATGAGCTCGCCGGTGACGAGCATCCGGTCCGACGCGACGCTCGAGGAGATCGCGACGGTCATGATCGATCTCGACATGCATACGCTTCCGGTGGTCGCCCCGAATGGGCAGTACGCCGGTATCGTCTCCCGCCGCGATCTGGTGCGCGTCATCGCCGAGCTGGAGAACCGGGTTTCATGAGCATTCGCGAGATCGCGGACGCGTGGCAGGGTCGCCCGACGTTCGCGGTGATCGACCTCGACGCCCTCGCGGGGAACTACCAGGCGTTGCGAGGATTCGTCGGGCCAGACGTGAAGATCATGTCCGTGGTCAAGGCCAACGCCTACGGCCACGGGGCGATCCCGGTGGCGGAGACGGTACTTGCGAACGGCGCGGACTTTGTTGCCGTTGCGACGGTCGACGAGGGGGCCATGCTCCGCAAGGCGGGCATCAAGCAGGACATCCTTGTGCTTGGGCCGATGGGCGCGGCGGAGAAGGATCGCGCGGTCGGCATGGGCATGTCGATCGTGATGAGCGACGTGCCGTTCGCGAAGGGGCTTGCCCGGACGGTGCGCATGCACCAGCGCAGCGAGCCGATCAAGGTTCATCTGAAGATCGACACCGGCATGCGCCGCTTCGGCGTCCCGCCGGAAACGGTCGTGGACGCGGCCAAGCTGATCACGTCGTTCCCTGAGCTGAAGCTCGAGGGGTTGATGACGCACTTCGCTTCGGCGGATGAGGAGGATGCCAGCTCCGTCCACGATCAGGTGCGCGTCTTCGACCAGTGCGTGGCGGACCTCGCGGCGGCCGGTATCGAGATTCCGATCCATCACGTCTGCAACAGCGCGGCGACGCTGCGCTTCCCGGAGTACCACAAGAACATGGTGCGGCCGGGCATCGCCGGCTACGGCATCAAGCCGGCGCCGTTCATCGACCTGCCGGAGGGCATGCGCCAGATCCTGTCCATCCACAGCCGCGTATCGCGGGTAATCCCGCTGGCGAAGGGCGATTCCGTCAGCTACGGCGGCACATGGACGGCGCAGGAGCCGACGCGCGCGGCCCTGATCCCGATCGGCTATGCGGACGGCTACCTGCGGACGCTCTCGAACCGGTCGTGGATGACGATCAGCGGCGAACGCGCGGATGTCATCGGCCGGGTCTGCATGGACCAGACGATGCTGCACCTGCCGAAGGGCCTGCCCGCCGAGACGCGCCAGCCGGTGGTGGTGATCGGCAACGGCACGGACGAGATGCCGGACGCGCCGATGCTGGAAGACCTTGCTGAGGTGTCCGGCTCGATCCCGCATGAGTTCATCACGACGATGGCGCCGCGGTTACCGAAGCTCTACATGCGCCACGGCAAGCTCGTGGCCGTCGCGGACCTCGAAGGCTACCGGAAGATCTGAGACGACGTCCGGAGCCTTGCCCCATGTGGGCGAGACCGGCACCGCAGGTTGCCGCACGGGCGTGGACGGACCCGTGTCGTTATCCCGGCGGTATCGGCCTACGGTCGATGTCTCGGGGCACAGGGCCGCGACTACATTCCCTTACGACGGCGTAGACCCGGGCCTTGTGCCCGGGTTCTTTGCGCGGTCAGACACCTCGCGTTTGGGGTTTGGACGACGCGTTTAATTCCTTTTCCGGACAGCAAGAGGCCTGGCACAATCGTGCCAGGCCTCTTGCTCCATCCGATGTGATCCCGCTCCGGGTGCTCCGCAACCCTTTCCCCTTGTCGCGGCCGGGTCGGGAAAGATCGGGCTAGATCTGTCCCTCAAACTCCTGCGCCACGCGCTTGAGCTGATCGATGTCACGGCGAACCACGAACGTGCGGCCACTCATGTCATCTCGCACGTAGTTCAGCGTGCGGTCGTCCATCCAGCGATAGATGGTCGGGCGGGTAACGCCGAGCTGCTGCGCGGCGTTGCCGATGCTGACGAGCTCGTTCGCCTCATAGGCGCGGTACTTCGCAAGCGCGAGCATCCGGCCCAGGTCCGTGTCCCAGAAGGTCCGCGGAACCGAGTAGTCCTCGGCGGCAGCCGGCCAGAACAGCAGCTGCAGGACGGAATCGATCGCGTCCAGCACCTGTTCCTTGGGTTCTCGTATCTGGCCACTTGCCAGACGTGCCAATCGAAGAAGATCCTGGCCCAACGGTCCGTTGCGTAGCTGCTCCAGCGACAGCGCCTTGAAGGCCTCAGGCATAAGCTGAGTCACGAGGCGATGATGATGGCTGTAGACAAGCTGCAAGGCGTCGTCCATGACCTCCTGGTAGTCTCGAGGCTCGGACTCCACGATGACTCCTTTCAGGTCCGAATGCTCACCGTGATGAGCACCTACCGACGGTTCTCACAAGACTCGATGTCTCTCGGGTGATGGTTGTGTACGCACCCCTTGTACGGTCGGATTGTACGCACCCGTGATATGCCCTGTCAATAGCGTTCGGACAGACGGGCCGATCCGGGCGCCGTTATCGGCAAAGTCCAGCGCTTTCGGCATGACGCTGCGGACGTACGGCCCATGTTCAATCGGCGGTGACACGGCGGATGCTGCGGGAGGCGGCGATATACTTGCGGCAGTGTCCCGGGCCGGGCCCGGCTGTCGTCGTTTTCCTCATGAGGGTCACACGCATGGATTTCATCGCCGACGCGCACGCGCTGCTCTCCCAGACCGTGATGCTGTTCTTCTTCCTGATCGGGGTATGGGGCATCTTCGAGTATCTGCGCGGGGGCGAGCTGGGCGGCAGCATCGGCGGCGCGTTTGTGATCGGCCAGGTGCTCGTCTCGGTGCAGGTATTGCTCGGGGTGATCATGGTCATCGGCGGGACGTACGCGCAGTCCGTGCACTACCTGTACGGCATCACGGCGATTCTCTCGCTGCCGTTTGCGTGGTCGTATATGCGTGCGCGTCATCCCCGCCAGGCGTTGATGATCTACAGCCTGGTCGCCCTCTGGATTTTCGGCTTCGCGATCCGCGGCATGATCACCGGCGGGGCGTAGCGGCGGGTTCGCCAACGTCGAATTGTCGGTGAAGGTAGGCGAGGACCCGTGTCCGTCCCGAAAGGACGCAGCCTACCTGGGAGGCAAGTGTCCCCCTAGGAATAGGTCGAGGCCCATCTGCTGGAGGGGCGGCTGCGCGCGGCTGACGAATGCTGGCGCCGGCGCGGGGTTCACTCGGGGCGTCCAGATCTCGCCCGGCGACGTTCGCGGGAGCGCGGTCACGGGCAGATCGAGATCCTGGGACAGCAGCTCCTGCCGCACCGTCTCCTCGGCCAGCCCTGGCTGGTTGTTATGCGCCGAGAGGTGCGCCAGCCAGATCTCCGGCGTGTGGCTTGAGCCGCGCAGCGTCTGCCCGAGCGCGAGACCGCAGTGCCGGTTCGAGAGGTGCCCGACGTCCGAGGCGACGCGGCGCTTCAGGTGCTGCGGATACGGTCCTCGTCGAAGCATCTCCTCGTCATGGTTCGCTTCCAGGATCACGAGGTGGCTGGCGCGGACGTACTCGGCCAGCGATTCCTGCCACGATCCGATGTCCGTCAGCATCGTCACCCGGGTGCGATCCGGCATCTCCAGCATGAACCCGCAGGGCTCCTTGGCGTCGTGCCGCACCGGGAGAGGCCAGACCGTGACGCCGCCGATCTTTTGCGGCGTGTCGCCCAGCGCCCGGACGTGCTGGTCCCGATTCACCGCGGAGCGGATCGCGGTGCCGTCGGTCGCGAAAATCGTTGTGTCGTCGCGGACCAGCTTCGGCAGCGTCCGGATGTGGTCGCTGTGCTCGTGGGTCACGAGGATGGTGTCGATATCGGTGAGCGCGATGTTGCGCTCGCGCAGGGCGCGCGTGATCGTGCGGATGCCGACGCCGGCATCGATGAGCAGCACGCCGTCGCCGGTCGTGACGATGAACGCGTTGCCGGAGCTGCCGCTGCCGAGGCTCTGGACGGAGACGCCGTGCTGAATAGTGAAGGCCGGACGGGGCGGGATGGTCATGGGTGGTCTGGTGCTTCCTGGGTGAGCGGCCCGTGCGGAGGGGGGCGGTGCGGTATCCTGTAGTTGATCTTAACACGATCGCCAAGGAACCCTCCGCGCGGCGAAAATCGCCCACACATATGGAAGATCGAGACGTGGCGCAACTCTTCAGACGCGGGTCGAACCCTGCCCCAAACGGACAACCGCAGGCCCCCCGGCGACGAGGTTTCGGGGTCTCGGCGTCCACCAAACGCAGCCTGATCATCTTCCTGGTGCTGGTCCTGATCGTGGCGCTGATGTGGATCACCGCGCCGTTCTGGATCAACTGGCTGTGGTTCGGGAGCGTCGGCTACCGCTCGGTGATCACCACGAACTACACGATGCAGGGGTTGGCTTTCCTCATTGCCGGCGTGCTGGCCGGGCTCCTCTTCTGGGTTAACCTGCGCCTCGCCCTGCGCAACACAGAGCGCTACGACGTGGGCGAGGACAGCCGCGTCGGTCGCGCCGGCAACGCTGTTATCCGCTGGCTCAGCGTGGTGCTCTCGCTCGCCGTTGGTGCGTTCTCGGGGCTGTACTTCTCGGACCGCTGGCAGGAGATCCTGCTCGCGTTCAACGGCTCGTCGTTCGGCGTCGATGACCCGACGTTCGGCCGCGATGTCGGGTTCTACGTCTTCCAGTTGCCGTTCCTGCGCTCGCTGCAGACGATCCTGCTGGCGCTGCTGGTGGTCACGATCATCGCCGTCGCCGTCATCTACCTCATCCGCATGGGCATCCGCTTCCGCCGTTGGGGTGATGTCCCGATGGCGGCCCTGCGCCACGTCAGCGCGCTCGTGAGCGCCGTGCTGCTCGTACTTGCGTTCAACTACGTACTGCGCACCTTCGAGCTGGTGTACTCCTCGCGTGGACTGGTGACTGGACCGGGATTCACGGACGTCAACATCGTCCGACCGTTGTACTGGATCATGGCGGTCGTCTCGGCGCTCGTCGGGATCGGCCTGCTCTCGGGCGTGGTGCTTCGCAACCCGCGCTGGCTCCTCGGCCTGCTCGGGACGTGGTTCGCGCTGGCGGTGATCGTCACGCCGCTGCTGCCGCTGGCGGTCCAGCGTATCTTCGTCGAGCCGAACGAGTTCAGTCGCGAGTCCGGTTACATCGAGCGCAATATCCAGATGACCCGCTCCGGCTTCGCGCTCGATGAGGTGCAGAGCACCGAGCTGACCGGACAGGACCCGATCATTGCCTCGCAGCTCGACTCGGCTGAGCCACCGCTCAGCAATGTTCGCATCTGGGACTACCGTGTCGTTGGGCCGGTCTACCAGCAGCTGCAGACGTTCCGGCCGTACTACCAGTTCCCGGACATGGATATCGACCGCTACACGATCGACGGCCAACCGGTCCAGGTGATTGTCGGCGTGCGCGAGCTCAACATCGACGGCCTGGAGCAGAACCGCCGAACATGGACCAACACCCGGCTTGTCTACACCCACGGCTATGGCGTAGTGGTCAGCCCGGTGAGCCAGGTCGGCAGCGATGGCTGGCCCGTCTACATCATGAACGGCATCCCGGTGGAGGGTCCGCCGGAGCTGCAGCTCGACCGGCCGGAGGTCTACTTCGGCGAGACCGACCTGCAGTGGGTCATCCTGAACACGGACCAGACGGAGACGAGCGGACTCGTTGAAGCGGGCGAGGACAACCTGGACCACGAGTTCCAGGGGAATGCGTACGGCTCGATCTCGCTCGGGAACCCGCTCACCCGGGGTATGGCCGCGCTCGTCCTCGGTGACCGCAATGTCTTCCTCAGCAGCCAGCTGACCGGCGACTCACGGCTGGTGCAGACCCGCAACGTCGTCGACCGCGCCGAGCGTATCGCCCCGTTCCTCGACTACGACAACGACCCGTACGCGGTGATCGCCGACGGGCGAATGTACTGGATCATCGACGCGTACACGCAGACGGACGCCTATCCGCAGGCGACGCGCTACGACGGCCGCAACTACATGCGGAACAGTGTAAAGGTCGTCGTCGACGCCTATAACGGTGAGACGACGTTCTATCGCACCGACGTCCACGACCCGATCGCCGACGCCTGGGGCGATATCTACAGCGATCTCTTCACCCCCATCTCCGAGGCGCCGGCGTCGATCAGCGAGCACTTCCGGTATCCGGAGGAGCTGTTCGTGGCGCAATCGGATGTCTGGGGCGACTACCACATGGACGACGCGCGGACGTGGTACGACGGCGACGACAAGTGGCACGTGGCGGTCGAGAGCAGCGAAGGCGAGGTCCAGCCGATGGAGCCGTACTTCGTGAGCCAGCGACTGCCGAACGAATCGGATACGTCGTTCGCGCTGACCATCCCGTTCACGCCGGGTGGCAATCCGGAGCGGCACAACATGACCGCCTGGTTCGCCGGGACGTCGACCGACGCCGGCACGACCACGCTGCGGGAATACCGGTACCCGCGCCAGATCAATGTCTACGGCCCGCGCCAGATCGAGGCGCAGATCGACCAGGATCCGGACATCTCGCAGCAGATCACGCTTTGGGGTCAGGGCGGCTCTGAGGTGATCCGCGGCAACATGCTCGTCATCCCGGTCAACGACGCAATGCTCTACGTGCAGCCGCTCTACCTGAAGGCGTCGGGGACCACCGCCAGCGCGCCACGGTTGGCCCGCGTGATCGTGGCCGCGAACGACCAGGTGGTGATGCGCCCGACGCTCGGCGAGGCGATCGATGCGTTGCGTGACCCGTCTGCCGAGACGGTCGACCAGATCGAGACGAACCCGGAGGACGCGGTGCAGCAGGTCGGCGGCCAGGAGCCGTCAGGCGCGGCCACCCCGGTTGCCGGCGGTGTCGAGGTCGATCGCAGCGTCCTGCCGGAGGATCTCGCCGCGTTGAGCGACGAGGAGCTGGCGCAGGAGGCCCTCACGACGCTGCAGCGGGCTGATGAGGCGCAGCGCAACGGTGATTGGGACGTCTACGGCCAGGAGATGGACCGCCTGCAAGTCATCCTCGAGGCGCTGGCTGGCGGCGCAACGCCCGTCGCAACCCCGGCGAATTGACGCAGGGTAGCCCCGGCCCCGTGGTGGCCGGGGCTCTCTGGCCGACGGGCATCAGGGCGGTGTGGTCTTCCCGCTTATCGACGCATGCGGCACCTGAAGGTACCGCTGGGCGCCGATTCCTCGGCCACCATGGGGCCGAGGCTACCTGGGACGGGCGAGTAGCCTCGCACTGGAATGTGCGAGGCATCGACCGAAGGTCGATATCTAGCGGTTCCCGAACAGGGCGCGGCCGATGCGAACGTGGGTCGCGCCCTCCTCGATGGCGACCTCGAAGTCGTTGCTCATGCCCATCGACAGGATGGGGAGCGACAGCCCGGTCGACTCGCACAGGCGGTCGCGCAGCTCGCGCAAGCCGCGAAAGGTCGGGCGGGCGTCCTCCGGATCGTCGACGAGCGGCGCCATGGTCATCAGGCCGTCACAAGACAACTCCGGTACAGCCATGATTGCGCGGATCAGGTTTTCGGCGTCTTCCGGCGCGACGCCGGCCTTCTGCTCCTCGCCCGAGACGTTCACCTGCACCAGCACCGACATCGTCGCGTCCGTCTTGCGGAGTTCCTTCCCGAGCGCCTCGACGAGAGACGGGCGGTCAACCGTTTCGACGCAGGTGACATGGCGAATCGCCTGGCGCACCTTGTTGGTTTGCAGTTGGCCGATCAGGTGCAGCGATGCGTCCGGGGGGAGGGGAGTGACGAACTTGTCGCGGATCTCCTGCACCCGGCTCTCGCCGAACACGCGGAAGCCCAGCGCGTAGGCGGCGTCGATCGCCTCACGAGGGAACGTCTTGCTGACGGCGACGATCGTCACGTCGTCCCCGGCGCGTCTCGCCCGCTCGGCGGCGTTTCGCACACGCTCGCGGATCGCGTCGGCGCGTGCCTGCAGACCCTCGGAGTCGTACCGGTCGCTCACGACGCCCGTTCCTCGCCGGTCAGCATGATCATCGACGCCTGGCGTCCGGTGGTCGGGCCTTGCCCGCGGTGCGAGAACCAGTCGTCCGTCTCGCACTTGGTGCAGATCGACGACACCTCGATGTGATCCGGCTGGAGCCCGGCGCGCTGAAGCAGCAGCGCGTTCGCGCGCGGGATGTCCAGATGCTCCTTCGGGCCGGGTTTGGTGACCGCCAGCTCCGCGAGCGGTCCGAGATCCGTCGCCTGCTCGCGCCATGCGTCGGTCACCTCCGGGCCGACCTCGTTGCAGCATCCGCCGATCCCGGGGCCGAGGAAGGCGAGGATATTTGCCGGATCGGATCCATAGGCCTCCTGCATCGCGTGCACCGTGGCGCCGGCGATGTCCTGCACCGTGCCCCGCCAGCCGGCATGGATCGCCGCGATAGCCGGACGTTCAGGATCCACTAGCAGGATCGGCTGGCAGTCGGCGTGGAGCGTCGTCAACACGAGGTCCGGCTGGTCCGTCATCAGCGCGTCGGCATAGCCTGCCTGCTCGCTGCCCGGTCGCGCACCGGCGCCGGCGTGCTCGGGTCGCGCCTCGATGACGTCCGCGCCGTGCACCTGGCCGACGAGCACCAAGCGCTCCGGATCGACGCCGATCGCCTCGCACCATGCCTGGCGCATCTCCCAGGCGTCTTCCTTGTCGCGCGGGCCGCTAAAGCCGATGTTGCCGTCGGCCTTGCCCATGCCCTCGACGCGATACGTCAGGCCATGGATGACGCCGGGAACAGCGGAGAGAAGCTGGCTACGCACGGGCGTAAGAGCAATTTCGGTCGTTGCGGTGTTCTGGTCAGTCATCGGTTCCTTCTTCTCGGGGGAGCGCTTCGTTGATGATCATCATATCGATAACACGTTGGACCGGGGCGTGGTCGTCCGTGAAGACGACCGTCGATTCGGTCACCTCGCGGATGTCGCCCGTCGCCAATGCCTGCTCGGCGACGCTGCGCACCGGGCCTGGCGGCTGCGCTGCCGTGTTCTCGCGGAACAGATCGATGGACGACGGTCCACGCGTGCCGATCACCATGCTGTTGTTGTACCGCGCGGTGTCGATGATGAACACATGCGGAAAGACGGCCTTCATGGTCGACGCGATCGTGTCGACGAGCCGGTAGTCGGTGGATGTGCGACCGACGTTCATGACGGCGACGCCGTCCTCCGGCATGGCATCGTACACCTCCTGGAAGAACTCGCGCGTCGTGAGCTGAAACGGGATGTACGGCTGCTGGAAGGCGTCCACGGCGACGAGATCATAGGTCTGCGTCTGTGGTGCGCAGCACGTAGCGGCCGTCCTCGATGATGACGTTGAGGTTCGGCTCGTTCATGTCGAAATACTCGCGCCCGACGCGCACGATCTCCGGGTCGAGCTCCACGCCGTCGATCGGGACCGGCCCGTAGCCGACGGTGATCTGCTTGCTGGCCGTTCCGGCCGCGAGGCCGATCAGGAGCGCACGATCGAGCTGGCGGCGCCGTCCTGCGGGGCGAAGAGCGGGCCGATCATGAAGTAGTCCCACGGACCGCCGGTGAGCAGGTTCTCCGGGTCGTAAATGGAGTGGATCGCATGACCGTCGTTCAGCGACAGCAGGGTCCGCGATCCGTCCTGCGTCACCTGGATGTAGTTATCGGCGGATTCCGTCTCGTAGACGACCTCGCCGATCTGCGCTTCGCGGATCGGGCGCTGTGCCACCCACAGGTTGGCGACGATCATCGCGACGGACAGGGCGATGGCAACGAAAGCAGGTCGTACGGCCTTCAGGCGGAACAGGCCCACGAGTGACGGCAGCAGGAGCAGGAGGCTGAGGACGAGGAAGGTGCGCGACGTCCCGATCCACGGGATCAGCACGAGCACCGGGCAGGAAGCTCCCGGCGATGGAGCCGACGGTCGAAATCGCGTAGATGGTGCCGGAGGTGTTGCCGGCTTCCTCGACGTGATGCAGGCGCAGGCGGATCGCGTACGGCGTGACGAACCCGAGCAACGTGATCGGCACGGCGAGCATGACCAGCACGCCGATCAGCGCGCCGTAGAAAGCGCCGACGTTGTAGTCGGCAAAGGCGTCCAGCGAGGACTGCAGGATGGGCCGCGAGACGAACGGCAGGAACCCTGCCGCGATCGGCCGCGATGGCCGTGGCGAAGTACAGGAGCCAGGCCCGCGGATACGTGTCCGCGACGCGGCCGCCCAAGCTATAGCCGATGGCCAGGAAGGTCATTGTGAGACCGATGACGGTCGCCCAGATAAACGTTGACTCGCCAAAGTACGGCGCGATGAGGTTCGTCGCGGCCAGCTCGGTGCCGATGCTCGTCATGCCTCCGAGGAAGACGATCAGCCGGATCCAGATGTCGTCGGCGCGCGTCAGCCGGGTGGCCGTGGGATGGGCAGGATGGGTCACGGAGGGTCCTGTCGGGCGAACGCCGGGGCGTCGTCGGGGCAGTCTGCAGGCAAGTATAGTGAGGACGTAGTCATTCTTGAGCGATCCATCCGCCAGTGTCTCTCAAATGTGACTCATTGACATAGCGTAACAGGTGCGCGAACAGGTGGAGGAGGCAGCGTGCTGCGATGCGGTTTTGTTCGATCTCGGCGACGTGATCATGAAGGAAGAGACCGAGGAGAAGATCGACGGCGTCACCCAGCGCGCCGAACTCCATCCCGGCATGTCCGAGGTCGTGATCGGGTCTGCGCGACCGCGGGATCCCGCTCGGGTTGGTGGCGGACACGCGCGACGGCACCTACCGCAACGTGCTCGGCATGCACGGGCTCATGGACGCGTTCGACGTCTTCGCCATCTCGGATCATCTGGGCGTCGAGAAACCGCACCGACGGATGTTCCAGCATGCGCTGGACGGGCTGGGCGTTCCCCAGGGCCGCTATGGTGACGTGGTGATGGTCGGCAACAACCTGGCGCGCGATATTCGTGGCGCCAATGCGCTGGGGCTCACGACGGTCTGGCTTGTCTGGAACCAGCGCTATCCGTTGGTCTGTGCCGACGACGACGAGCGGCCCGACTACCAGGTCAGCTCGGCGGACGGCCTCATGCGCTTGCTCGAGGCGCTCATCGCTGGACACGACCCGTCGGCATGGTCCCATCCTCAGCCATTTCCATGGACATAGCGCGGATACAGGCCAGCGCGGAGTCCGGCGTACGCCCTCTTTTCGCACAAGATAGCTTATCCGCAAACCTTGCTCAGCCCTGGTGGCCCGCCTCGCCCTCGGAAGCCCCTCTCTCTGGAGGTCCTGAATGATCGCTCTTCGACCAGCGAGCCCTGAGGACGCGAGCCGTGATCGCGTCGATCCACGCGGATGCGCGCCGGACGGCGATGCCGTACCTGCCTGAGCTTCACTCCGACCGGGAGACCGAAGATTGGGTTCGGGACATTGTGCTGCCTCAGCAAGACGTCTGGCTCGCCATGATGCATGACGAGATTGCCGGGTATATCGCAATCGATGGCACGTGCATCGACGCGCTCTATGTCCGGCCTGGTTGCCAGGGACATGGTGTCGGCAGCGTCCTGCTGCAACATGCGCAGGACCGCAGCGCCGGCGAGTTGGAGCTCTGGACGTTCCAGCGAAACGTCGCTGCAAGGCAGTTCTATGAAGATCGTGGTTTCATAGCCGTTGAGTCCACAGATGGCGTGGGCAACGAGGAACGAGAGCCGGACGTCCGCTACGAATGGACACGTCCCGCAGCCGTTTGTCCAGCGTCGTCATGACGATGATGTGACATTGATCATCGATTCACCGCACGCATTTACGCAGGATGAGCAGCACTACCATCTAGGTAGAGAGGCAGGCCGACGTTCCTCCGGGACCGGGGGTGGTATGGCAGCCGACGGTGGCTGCTGGTGACACACCACCGGCTTACCCTCTTCGCGCTGTTCCGGCATGCGCGAGGAGGACATCATGCCCACGACATTCGTCTCCTGTCGTACATCCCGACGAGCGTTCGTCCTCACTCCCGCCTCCTTGTGCATGCACGCCATCGGCTCACCCGTGTCGGCCCAATGGTCAGCGCCGACCCCGACGTACACCGGAGACTGCGGCAGCGATCCCGGCGTCCAGCTCCTCGTCGACTGGCTGCTGGGCATGCCAGTCGTGACCATCGCCGAGGAGCTTCCGGGCAACGGTTGGTGGCTGTACACCCACCAAACTCTGCCGCTCGTCGTCTCCTACAAACCAGATTGGACGCCGGTGGCCCTCTGGGCGGAAGATGTCGACGATCGCGGCGTGCCTGTCTGGACCGACGAGCCACCGGTGATTCCCGCGTTGTCTCTTGCGCGCGTTGTCTCGCCGGATGAGGACGCCGTCTTCGAGTTCGCCGTCGGCAATGTCACTTGTCCGGTGCTCACGCCGAACGACGCAGCGAAGGTCGCCAAGCAGGGACTGGTTGGCGAGGACCTCGATCTCTGCGAGATCTGCCTCAATGAAGATCCGAACCCGCTGGCCCCGACCTGGTTCCACGCCGACCGCCTTGATCGTGCGATCATCGTGTCGTCAGGTGTCGCGATCGGGAACCCGCCGACGTTCATCCCGTCGACGACGGTGAATTAACAGAACATCATCGGGTCGCGACGGGACTTCGAGGATCTCGTGCGCGATGTCGTTATCCCAATCCTCTTCCAGTTCATCGGCAAGAGCGGCGAGAATGAGCCGACAACGGAACCCGACGACTAGATGTGGCAAGAGAGCGGAGGCACGATGGCGCGAGGCAGGAAACAGACGATCGCGGTCGACTTCGATGGGGTGATCCATCGTTACAGTCGCGGCTGGCAGGACGGCTCGATCTACGATCCTCCCGTCGATGGCGCCGTAGAGGCGCTGGAGCGGCTGCATCACCGCTACAAGGTCGTCATCTTCACCACCCGCGTGAATCCGGAGATGCGCAACGGCAACGAGCAGAAAGACCGCGTGCTGGAGCTGGCTGAAGGTGCACGGGTTTCGCGAAGGCATCCACTTCGACGAGGTCACGCACGTCAAGCCGCCAGCCGTTGCCTATATCGATGATCGTGGGCTGCATTTCACCTCATGGGACCAGGCGCTGGATGAGCTCCGCGAGCGGAACTACCTGGCATAGTCGCGTCCTCCCCGTCCCCTCTCGCTTGACTTTCACCAATGCGATATGAAAAAGTGCATCCACACGACGGCCCAACGCGTTCGATCCGTGGCTGGAGGGGAGCGTTCGGCGTGTCGTCCGGAATCACGAATCTGTGCTTTGCGCTGTCCTGAGGGGGACGCGCGAGCTCGCCCGGTGTCGCTGGAGGGCTGACGACCGGGGATATCGACGTATAAGGACAATTGAGGGTTTCGATCGGTACATCGCCGCGCGTGCGGCATGGTCTGTTGTCGATGCCGCATGCGCTGTCGTGAGTCACCCGAATGGCTGTCGGGACCTCGATCGCGGTGTGGCGTCAGGGCCGTGCCGCATGTCCGGCGTGACCCTGCGCGTCGCCGGAATTCCAGCCGGCCGGTGGGCGGAGGCAGCTGATCGGGCCTGAATCGGAGGGAACCACTGTGAAGGATTCCACTCGTTCCGGTGTGGATGGCGCCGCGAACCGTGCCTCCACATCTCGTACAGGACCAATCCGGCGACTGGTCGCGTTGACCGTCGCCTCGATCATGCTTTTCGGGGGCCTGGCGGTGACGCCGATGGACTCCATCGCCGGCGCGAACGACGCGGTGGCGACGACGGACGACCTGAACCTGCGCGCGGAGCCGGCACTGAACGCCGGCATCCTCGACGTCATGCCCGCCGGGGCAGCGGTTGAGGTAACCGGCGACCCGGTGGCCGGGTTCTACCCCGTCGCCTACGACGGCCAGACCGGCTGGGCGTATAGCGCTTACCTGACGCTCGGCTTTACCGGTGAAGGCGTGGTGACGACCGGCGGTGAGCAAGGCGAGGTGCTTGTCGCGGACGGCCCGGTCAACTTCCGCACGGGACCGAGTACCGACGACGCGATCATCGCCGTGATCCCGGATGGCGGGCTCGTCGCGCTCAACGGCGATAGCGCCAACGGCTTCCTGAGCATCATCTACGCCGACCAGAGCGGATGGGCGCATGCCGACTCCGTCTACGGCACCGGCGACGCTAACCCGGCGCCGGTGGACGTTCCGGCCGCGCCGGAGGCTCCGGCTCCGCCCGTGGAGGTCCCCGAGGTCGCCGTACCGGATGCTGTGCCCGTCGGTGACGGTGTTACCGGGACAGCGAGCGTCATTGATGGCGCCCTGAACCTGCGCACCGGCCCGAGCCTGGATCACCCTGTCGTCCTCGTCATGCCGGACAGCGCGGCGGTTGAGCTGCGCGGGGAGGCCCAAGGCGGGTTTTCGCCGGTGAGCTACAACGGGAACACCGGTTGGGCATCGTCCGGGTTCCTGCAGGCCGCTCCCGAGCAGGGTCCGGCGGCCCCCGAGGACCCTGCGCCACCTGCCGATCCGGCGCCTGAGCCGGCCACGCCGGGGACAGCGTGGGATGGCAGCGACGGATACTCCGAGGACGAGCTGATCTCGATCATCTACGCCGCGGCCGACGAGTACGGCCAGCCGCGCGAAGACATGCTGCGCGTGGCGCGGTGCGAGTCGGTGCTCGACCCGAACGCGGTGAACACCACCAGCGGCGCCAGTGGGTTGTTCCAGTTCCTGGACGGCACGTGGGCGCGTACGCCGTACGCCGACCAGGACGTCTTCGATCCGGTCGCCAACGCCTACGCTACGGCATGGATGTGGGCGCAGGGTAACCGCAACGAGTGGACCTGCCAGTAAGGGCAATCACGGTCGCTACGAGCGCATGACTGGAAGGAGTGGAGGCTCCCGGGCTCGCAAAAAGTCCGGGGGCCTCTTCTCCTATGCGTCAGTCGGCCGCGTGAGGTTTCGCCGACTCCGCCGGCTTGATATTCGTGTTGTGCCGGAAGAAGTTCGTCGGGTCGTAAAGCGCCTTGATTTCGGCCAGGCGGTCGTAGTTCTGCCCGAAAGCCGCGCGTGGCTTCTCGTCGACGGCCTCATTGACGTACACGCCACCGGTTCCATAGGCGCGGGTCGCGTTCGCCAGCTCGCGCGCCCACGTCACGTTGACGACGTCCTCGGCCGGGTCCTGCCAGATAGCGAGTATGACGAGCCCGAACCCTGCTTCCCGATGCGCGAAGGCCGTCGCCGTTGGAGAGACGCGGGTGGCTGCACCATGGGTTTCGTCGATCAGCAGGACGGACCGAGGTGATGGCGCCCGACTCGCGTAGTCGATCGCCGTGTCGACGAGACCGTCTTCGAGTGAGCTGACAAATGCCTGCTTCCAGTAGTTCCGCTGGCCGGACGCCATGCCCTCATCGAGGAGGCGGTTCATGGCGGAGTACGTCATGGGTTGGATCGTATCGACCAGCGGGGGGCCGAACGCGCGGATCGGCGCCAGCACCCGCTCTCCCTCCTCCATGTCGCCGCACCAGCAGGTGACCATTGCGATCACCTTATGCCCGTCCGGTGCGGTGAGCAAGCCCGCGTAGACCGTCAGCTCGTCCGGGAGACCAGTGACGAGCTCCCGATAGTACCGCAGGACCTCCCCTGCTCGCTCCCACGGGTGGATCAGCATGCCCCCGAGCACCTGACGTAGCGGATGCAGCCGCATCTCGAACTCGGTGACGATCCCGAAGTTGCCACTGCCGCCGCGGATGGCCCAGAAAAGGTCCGGATGATCGGTGTCGGAGGCGTGCACGACATCGCCATTCGCCAACACCACTTCGGCGCCCAGCAGATTATCGACTGCAAGCCCGTACTTCCCGCAGATCCAGCCGAACCCGCCCCCGAGTGTCAGTCCGGCGAGGCCCGTGTCAGAGACCGTTCCTGTCGGGGACACGAGTCCATATCGTTCGGTTGCCTCGATGAACTCGCCGAGCCGCAATCCGGCCTGTGCTTTCGCGATACGCTCCTTCTCGTCGACCTCGATTCGTTTCATGGATGAGAGATCGATGACGAGCCCATCATCGATGAGGGAGTCGCCGGCGACGCCGTGACCGCCACCGCGCACGGAGATCGGCACGTCGTGCTGCCGGGCGAACTGGATGGAGGCGACAACGTCTGCTGTATCGACACATCGCGCGATGGCGGCCGGATGCCTGTCGATCATCGCGTTGAAGATTCGCCGGGCAGCGTCGTAGCCCGGATCTCCTGGACGTTCAAGCGTGCCGTGCAAGCGATGACGCAGATCGGAGTACGGCAGGTCGGGAGTGGCGGATGTCGCTCCGGGCCCGGAAGAGGTTGCGCCCATGGCTGACGCCTTTCAGCAAGCGGCGCGCCCGCCAGGCAGCGGGTGGCCTGGGGAGGATGAGAATAAGGGTCCCGAATCGCACCATGATAGCGCTGCAATGCTTATGTCTATTAATCTATGCGTATCGGTGATCTTTGCTCCGGTCAGAGACAGGCGTGGCGATCGGGGAAGCCGATGGGGTCGCCGGCGCAGGCGACGTCATGGGTGTTGCACTGAGGGGTGTCGCAGATGGCGTCGCCGGAGGTGTCGCCACCTCGTGCCTGGCGGGTGCCGACCAGCTCGGCTCCACGACGGTCAACGTCAGCAGCTTGTCCGGCAGCACGAGGCCATCGGCCGTCTCGGTATGGACGATGACGGTGTGCTCACCGGGCGACAGTGGCCGCAGCAGCACCGCGTAGCCATCGGCGGCGGCCCATGCCACGCCGGCGGGCGCACCAAGGACGTTGTGCTCCGGCAGGGCGACGCTGAACGTCCCCGTCGCCGAGCGGTATCGCTCGATGCCCGGGATCGCCTGGCCGTCCACCGTCACGGCGATATTGGCGTAGCGGGATGCCTCTTCCGCCGCGCACGCCTGCAGCGACTGCTCGTCCCCGCCCCAGAACGGGACCGCCTCGACCGACGAGCACTCGCCACCCGCGACCGGGATGAAGACTGCGCTCCCTTCCGGCACGGTGCACGGCGGGAGGTTGCGCGGGATGAACACGACATCGCCGCTTTGGCCCTGCATACATCGGGCTCCAGAGCCATCCTGATTTGGGCTGGCCCCGACCGGGAAGCTGAGGGTCCACTGCCAGTGGCGGGTGTTCCATTCGTCGAGCGATGCGCCGGAGACATAGGAACCCGGGGCCATAGGCGGGCGATGAGGCGATCTCCGAGGTCTGCCGTGAGGCGAGCACCGCGACGACCACGCCGACAATCAGCAGCACGAGGAGGATCAGGAGCGGCATGCGAGACGAATTGCGGGTCATACCCGCTCCCCTTCCGTCAAGACGGCGTTGCCTGGGGCTCCGGTGAGATCGAGCCAGGTCAGGATGCCGTTCGCGATCGCGCGGGCGATCTCATCCTGCCGCGTCCCGTCCATCAGCGCGTCGGCCTCCTGCTGGTTGGTCAGGAACACCGATTCGACGAGGACGCTTGGCATCCGCGCCCGCAACAACCCTCCATTGTCGAAGCGGTCAACTGCGGCGACCGGGACACCGAGCGATCCGAGCGCCTGGTTCATGACGAGGCTCAGCGCGAGATCCTTTTCTTTTTCGCCCCAGAATGCCTGTCCCCGGTCGATGCTCGGGTTATCCGCCGCGTTGAGGTGGATCTCGACGAACATCTCCGCGCCGCAGGCATTGGCGATCTCGCCCCGCTCCGAGTTCCCGAGATCCGTGTCGTTGTCGTCTCTCGTGAGCGCGACGGTGACTCCGGACTCCTGCTCGACGATGGCCTGAACCTCTGTTGCGATCTCGAGCACCATCTCCCGTTCATAGAGATCGGGGCTTTCACGCACCGCGCCGGGATCACCTCCGCCGTGACCCGGGTCCAGCACTACGACGGCGCTCCCGGTCGGGCACGTCACGTCGAAGTGCGGGCTATGCTCGGCGGCCACGGGCGCGGTCGCCATCACCCACGTGGCCAGGAGGCACGCGGCGGTTCGCCATGTGGTCATGGATTGTCTTCTCCCATCCCTGGGCATGTCCCGATAGCGCTGTCTACGTCATGACGCCCTATCTTCGCATACGGGATGAGCGTTCGTCAGGCAGGCGGGACCAGGGAAAGGCGCCGAGCCTCGTCTTCGACGCGGGCGAGAAGCGCGGGCGCATCCTCCGCGGATGGTTCGATCGGCGCGCCGATGCGCATCGTGACGCGCCAACGATCCTCCTTCTCGTAGGTGAACCCAACCGGGATGACCGGCGCGGCGACGCCGAGGCGGTTCGCGCCGAGGGCGATCTGGGCGAAACCGGGACGGAACGGCAGGAAGTCGTCCGGCCCGGTCTTCGGCGTGTAGCCCGGGTCGATGTTGGGGTAGCCCTCCGGGAACACGATCAGGCTATGGCCACGCCGGAGGAGCTCGACGGACTCCTTGTAGGCCTGGCGCAGCGCGCGACGCGCGGTGATATCGTCAATGGGGCTCTGGTCGCCACGGCGATAGATGATCGGCCAGCCTGCGGCCTCGCAGAGGCGGTGCATCGTCACGCGGAGTGCGGGATTCCGGATCCAGTCCAGCCCGACGAGGATATGCGTCGGACGCGGCATCGTGGCCAGTAACGCGGCGCCGTCGATCAGGTGGTGGTAGTGGCGCGCGGCGATGATCGCCGGGCCTTTGGAGGGGAGGTTCTCTTTCCCCTCCACGCACAGGTCGACATTCCGCTTCAGGTACTGCTCGCTGGCGATGCGCAGCGCGTGCCAGGCGTACTCAGGCATCGGGCGCGAGCCCGAGCTCGAACGGGACCGGCTTGTCTCGGCGCTGCACGGCGATGTACGCCGGGAGCAGCCCCAGCACCGCCGCGAGCACGATCGCCTGCCAGAGGCCGACGTCGGCGGCGAGGATCATCGCCCAGACGGTGTTCAGCAGGTAGATGGCGAACGGGACGAAGAGTGGGATCAGGCGCGTGTCGACGTCTGACCGCCAGAGCATCCGCGCGACGGCCATGAAGATCAATCCGGTCAGGCCCCAGCCGAGGAAGTTGATCAGCGGCATGCCGAAATACGAGCCGGTCTCGTCCCAGATCCAGAAGGAGACGCGGACGTCGTCATGTGCCATCGCCGGATCGAGCACGAGATCCCAGACGACCAGCAATCCGGCCCCGGTAAGCACCGACATCAGCGCCGGACGCGGCCAGCCGAAGCGTTGCACCAGCGCGCGGCCGAGCAGGTACGAGGCGAAGCCCATGTAGAACCACGACAGCGGGATCGAGTACGGCACACGGCCGAGCACCTTGTAGCCGAGGAAATCGGTGTACTCGTAGTTGCCGAACGGCCAGCCGTAGCCCGTCCCGACCAGCTCCGAGGTGAGCGAGAGGCCGAACGAGACGACGAAGAAAATGGTCGTCTTCGCCCAGCCCACGAAGACCACGCCGTAAACGAACATCGTCAGCGCGGCCAGGATGATGTGCGTTGCCCCGGCATGGTCCATCGACCAGGTAAAGATGTCCCGCGCCAGCGGGTCCTGGTTCCACAGCTCCGGGTTCGGCAGCATCACCAGCAACCCGATCACGCCGAAGATGAGAGCGAAGAGATGGGCGATGAGCAGGAAGAGCGGCAATCGTGCGGCGGTACGTCCGTTCATGGATGGTCTCCGGCGACGAGGGTGCGTCCTCGCCAGGTATGTACACGTCGCGCCCACATCATCCAGATCCGGGCGATCACAAAGGGGTCGGCAAGGGGCGAGAACCAGTAGGTCCAGGGACGCGTCCGGTACGCGCGCGCCGTGCCTGCGAGGACGCCGATCCGCGCCAGGAACAAGCCGATGTTGAGCAGCATGAGCGGGCCTCGTTGCCCGGAGAGAAGCGCGATGGGTCCGAGCAGCGACGGGAGGCCCTGCGCGAGCGTCGCCTCCACCAACCCGATTGCGCTGGAACGGTCCGTGAAGCGATCACGCATCGGCAGCGACCGCGTCCAGTTGTCCCACGCATCGCGCCACCCGGCGTACATCTCGACGCGGACGAGGTCGTCCGACTCATAGAAGCCAACCGGGGTGCCGCCTAAGGCGATGATACGCGCTAGCGTGACATCCTCGCTGACGTCGTGGAGCACGCGGCTGAACCCGCCTACCCTGTCCAGCACGTCACGGCGATAGAGCGCGCACTGCCCGTTGGCCTGGATTTGGGCCGGGTCCTTCGTGGCATGGCCCGGGATCCCGAAACGATAGACGAGCGTGGCGAGCATCGATGGATGGACCAGCCCCTCCCCCGCCCCGGACAGCTCCTGCTGCGTGGCGACGCTGAGGGCATTCACACCCTCTTCGCGCGCGTGGTGCAGGAGAGCGTCAATGAGTCCGGGTTGCGGGCGCACGTCGGCGTCGATCGTCAGGACCCAGTCAGTGCCGTCGGAAAGCGCGCGAAACCCCGTTTCGAGGTTGTGCGCCTTGCCATTGACTCCCGGCGGAACCGGCGAGGCGTCGACGAGTTGGATACGTGGGTCAACCGCCGCGCGTCGCTGGACCAGCGCACGAGTGCCGTCGGTTGACCCACCGTCGATGATGAGAATGTGTTTGAGCGACGCTCCCTGTGCCGCGAGGCCGTCGAGACACGGGCCGAGGCGGCGCTCTTCGTTCAGTACCGGCAGCAGGACGGTGACGGACCCGGCGTCGCCCGATGCGGCGGGCGAGCGTTCGATACGGGTGCCGCTTGCGGTACGCGCCATGCGCGCGAACGAGCGGGCGGCGAACAGGCCCTGAATTGCGGCGATGATGGTCGTGACGATTCTCAGCACCGTGCCATCGTCCTGCTCACTCCCCGGCACTCGCGTGCGGTACACTGGTAAATCGAAAGTACAACGTTAGGTTTCATTATCGGCGCAACACCCCTCGATTTCCAGCGTGGCGGTCGCCACCCGAGAGAAAGTGACCATCCATGAGCCGTCGCATCGTCGTCATCGGAAGTGGCTTTGGCGGATTGGCCGCCGCCGTTCGCCTCGCCAGCAAGGGGCATGACGTCACGCTGATCGACAAGCGCGACAAGCCGGGCGGCCGCGCCTACGTCTACGAGCAGGACGGTTTCACGTTTGACGGCGGGCCGACCGTGATCACCGCCCCGTGGATGATCACCGAGCTGTTCGAAGGCGCCGGGCGCAACCCGGAGGACTACGTCGAGTTGGTGCCCGTCGACCCGTTCTACCGCATCTTCTTCCACGACGGGGAGCATTTCGACTACACCGGCGAGACGCCGGACATGCTCGCCGCGATCCGGCAGTTCAGCCAATACCCCGAGCACGACGTTCAGGGGTACCAGCAGTTCATCGCCCTCACCGAGAAGATCTTCGACAAGGGGTTCACCGAGCTGGCTGATACGCCGTTCCTGAACGTGAGTGACATGGTGAAGATCGTGCCGGACCTCGCGAAGCTGCAAAGCTACCGGATGGTCTACGGCCTCGTCTCCCGCTATATCAAGGACGAGCGGTTGCGCCAGGTGCTCTCGTTCCACCCGCTGCTGGTCGGCGGAAACCCGTTCCAGACGACGAGCATCTACACGCTTATCCATCACCTCGAACGCCAATGGGGTGTCTGGTTCGCGATGGGCGGCACCGGCGCCATCGTGAAATCGCTTGTGCGGCTGTTCGACGAGCTGGGCGGTACGCTGATGCTCTCCACCGAGGCGGAGGAGATCGTCGTCGAGAACGGCATCGCGACCGGCGTCCGGTTGGCGAACGGGCGGATACTGACGGCGGACATCGTCGTCTGCAATGGCGACGTTGCGGCGTCCTACCAGCGCCTGCTGCCGTCGTCGCTGCGCCGTAAATATACCGACGCCCGGCTGGCAAAGATGCGTTACTCGATGTCCCTCGTCGTCATCTACTTCGGCACGGATCGGCTGTACCGGAACAATGGCGACGCCACGTTGGCGCATCACAACATCATCCTTGGCCCGCGCTATAAGGACCTGCTGGACGACATCTTCAACAAGAAGACGCTGGCGGACGATTTCTCCCTCTACCTGCACATGCCGACGCTGACCGACCCGTCGCTCGCGCCCGAGGGCCACGAGGCGTTCTACGTGCTTGCGCCCGTGCCGCATCTCGGCGGCGATATCGATTGGGATACGATGGCGAAGCCGTATCGGGACCGGATCATGTCGTTCCTCGAGGAGCATTACCTTCCCGATCTCTCGAAGCACATCGTCTCCGAGCATATGATCGATCCGCGTCATTTCCGGGATGAGCTGAGTAGCTATCTTGGGTCGGCGTTCTCGGTCGAGCCGGTGCTGACGCAGTCGGCGTGGTTCCGGCCGCACAACCGCTCGGAGGAGGTTCCGAACCTCTACTTCGTCGGTGCGGGGACGCATCCGGGCGCCGGTCTGCCCGGCGTGCTGAGCTCCGCGAAGATCGCCGACGACCTGATCGCCGAGAGCCTGCGCGGGTAGCAGGCCGTTACGACGCCCGGTCCGCCTGCTGCACCCAGGGGTGGACCGGGGCCCGCAGCTCGAACGATGGCGCGGCGACCTCCTGAAGGCCAGTGCGTGGCCGGCGGGACGGCGCCATCCGCAGGAAATTGGCGGAGGCCTGCGAGAGCGATGCCGCCTTGCCCCGATTGCGCACAAACGCGCGTCCCCGGAAGACGTCGTAGTCCATCGCCTCGATCTCGTTGAGGATGCGGGCGTAGAGGTGGCTCGCCGCCAGGGTCGCCATTCGTCCACTCGGAACCAGCGCCGGAATGCCCTCGTGCGCGCTTGCGTAAAGGTCGCGTGCCCGCGCGACCTGGAACTGCATGAGGTCGCGGAATCCCCTGCCCGGCTTGCCGGCCAGGATCGCCTCAGGGTCTTCTCCGAACGCAATGATCTCGTCCAGTGGCAGGTAGAGCCGGCCCATCTCGGCGTCTTCGCGCACATCGCGCAGGATGTTCGTGAGCTGCATCGCGATACCGAGATCGGACGCGTGCTCCAGCGCGCCGTGGTCCTCGCAGCCGAAGACCGGGGCCACGATCAGGCCGACCGTTCCCGCGACGTGATAGCAGTAGCGGTGCAGCGCCTCCCACGAGTCATATCGCCCTATGGAGAGGTCCATCTGCACGCCGGCAAGCAGGTCGAGGATGGGCCCCTTCGGGATGCGAAACGTGCGTCGCGTGTGCGCGAAGGCGACGGCCACCGGGTGTCGCGGCTCGTCCAGTTCGCGGGTCCAGGAGAGCAACGCCTCGGCGGCGGCTTCGCTCCCTTGCTCCACTGCGCGGTCCACGATGTCGTCGGCGATACGGCAATAGGCGTACGCCGAGAGCACCGCCCGGCGCCGGTCCGGCAGGAGCATCCGGCTGGCCAGGAAGAACGAGCGTCCATGCTCCTGCGCGATGGCGGAGCACGCTTTCCAGTCGGCGTCCGTGGGGACGCGGCCCCAGATGTGATCAGCGGGTGCCATGGCTGGCTCCTTGGTTCCGAGGTGAATGCGCGTCGCGGGAAGGCAGCATAGAGCCGGTGGCATCGACCATCGCTGCATGCCGGAGATCGTGGATCGTCGCGGCGCCAACGCCGAACATGGCAAGGCGGAGTTGCTCGGCAAAAACGGTGATGGCGTCGATCACCGCCTGGGCGTTCTCGGTCGCGGCGCGCAGGAGCGGACCGGCGAACCCGACGAGGTCGGCCCCCATGGCGATCGCCTTCGCGGCATCGACGCCGTCCCGCATACCGCCGGACACAATCACCGGCGCGTCCGGAGCCACCTCCCGCACCATGCGCAGGCTGTCCGCGGTCGGGATACCCCACCCGACGAACGCCTCGCCCAACGCCCGGTGCAGCGGTGTTGCCGCGCGGTGCGCTTCGACGGCGCTCCACGAGGTGCCGCCGGCGCCGCTGGTGTCGATCGCGGTCACGCCGTGATCGAGCAGCCGCCGGGCTACGTCACCGGAGATGCCGAAGCCGACCTCCTTGACGATGACCGGGACGTCGAGTGCCTCGCACACGGCCCCGATGCGGTCGAGTAGGCCGGAGAAGTCGTGGTTGCCGTCAGCCTGCACGGCTTCCTGGATCGAGTTCAGATGCAGGATCAACGCGTCGGCGCGAAGCATGTCGACCGCGCGACGGCAGCCGTCGATGCCGATCCCGTAGTTCAGCTGCACCGCGCCAAGGTTCGCGAAGACCAGCGTGGTCGGCGCCACATCGCGCACGTCGTAATACTCGGCGAGCGACGCGTTCTCGATCGCGGCACGCTGGGACCCGACGCCGATAGCGACGCCGGTCTCCTCCGCGGCGATCGCCAGGTGACGCAGGATGTCCCGCGCCCGGGCGGTTCCTCCGGTCATGGACGAGATCAGGAACGGGAGACCAAGTCGATGTCCCAGGAACGAGGCCTGGAGCTCGACCCCGCCGAGGTCGAGCTCCGGCAGGGCGTTGTGGACAAAGCGGACTCGTTCGAAACCGGTCGTTACTTCACGGCCGTAGACATCCTCGTCGAGGTTGATGCGGATGTGGTCGTCCTTCCGGCGCTGCGTGGTCGAGGCACCGTGATCGGTGCCAGGGCGCGTTGGGTACGGTGGCATCATCGTCTCCGGCTCTACGCGGAACGTCGGGTCATCGGCGCCATTGCCGCGGTATTGGTCAGCGGTGACTACGTGAACTCAATAGTAGCAGCCAACCTGAAGGGTTCATCCAGCTTCCGTTCGTCGCACTTAGGCTACTCATGAACCTAAACCTAAACAGGAGGTTTGTCAAGGGCGGCTCCGCTCAATCGTCGCGGACCACGAGCCCAAGTAGTCCTGCGAGGTACAGCGCCTGGTCGTGGGTGACGATGACGCCGCGGAGCTGATCCGGCGCGATGCGGATACCCTCGATCCGACTTCGGCGCAGGTCGCTTCCCGTGAGGTTCGCACCCGAGAAGTCGACGTCGGTGAGATCACAACTGTCGAACACCGTGCGCGGCATTGTGGCGCCGTTGAAGAATGCGCTGCGCAACTGGCACCGCTCGAAGCGGACGTGTTGGAGCTTCGCATGCTGGAGCCGGAGAAGATCGGCACGGCAGTCGACGAAGACGTGTCGCGGAGGATCGCGCGGTCGAGCGTTGCCCCGGTGAGCTTGCAGCCATCGACGCGGCACCGGATGAGCGACGACCCCTCCATGACTGCGGCGGCGAGGTCGCAGCGCTCGAGATCGCTTGCGCGCACGATGAGCGAGGACGCCTCGGCCCCGACCAGGCGGAGGCCATCGAGCACGGAGCGCTCGATGCGGCCGTTGGCGAGCCGGTCGTCCGCGATGGTCATGTCCTGAAGAATCGCGGACTCGATCACCGGTTCGTCGTGAATGTCATGTCCTGGCATCGGAACCAGCCCGCGGCGGGTCGGAGCCCCGGTGATTAGGGTTCGTCGCGTTGTGGTCACTGCTTCTCCGTTCCTCACCACGCTGGCCCGAGCAGCGCCGTCCACAACAGCCGGGTGGCAATCGCCCGATATGGTCGCCAGCCCTCTGCCAACCGGTCGAGGTCCTTCATCGTCATGCCGTCATTGTCGTACGCCACTCGCGCCGCCCGCAGGAGGGCGACATCGCCGGATGGATACGCGTCCGGGTCGCCAAGCCCCCACAGCAATGCCGATGCGGCCGTCCACGGCCCGACCAGGGGCAGCGCTCGCAGCTCCCGGGCGATCGTCTCAGCGTCCTCGTTCGTGGGTGGGAGATTGCCCTCCGCCGCTTCGCGAGCGATGACCTTCAGCGCCTCGGCACGCTTCCATGTCACCCCGGACGCGCGGATGAGCTCGACGGGCGCGCCGGCGAGCTGTCCAGCCATCGGGAGCGGTATCAGTTCGCGTCCGCCGATCACGGCCGGCGCGCTGAATGACAGCGCGAGTCGGCGCTGGGTTGCCATCGCCGAGGCGATCGAGATGCTTTGGCCGATGATCGAGGTCACGAGCCCCTCGAAGAGACCACCGTCGGTCAGCGACCACAGTCCCGGGAAACGACGGTGCAGATCCCGGATTACCGGATCCTTCCACTCTGGTGAGCCGAGCGGGCGACGAAAGACGCGCCCGAACCATTCCGGGTCATGCTCCTCGACCGACGACGTGATGAGGACGGTGCCGTTGGCATGCTGCTGGACGCGTCGCACGATCGAGCCGCGTTCGGTGGCATCGATGGTCATGTAGCTTCTGTCGACGATCGCGTGCCGTGGTGATGCTCCGCCTCCCCATGCGGCGGGCCCCGCGGATTCACTCAGCGAGAAGCCGGGGGGTGTGTTGGATACGGCATGTGACGTCGAGCTGCACGCGGGGGCTCCTGTTCGTGCTCCGGGGCGAGCGTATGTCGCTGCTCATGGTATCGCCCTTGCGCGACCGGGAGTGGACAACAGCGCAACAGGCGCATGAACGCGAGGAGGCCTTGACAATGACTATGCGACGCAAATGGCTACGGATTGCCATTCTGTTCCTGCTGATGGTGCCGCTGGCGGCATGTGGCAGCGACGATGAAGAGGTCGCGACCGACCGCACCGGAGTTCCCGCCGTGTCACCCCGGGCGGCGGATGAACTCCCACAAGACGTTGAGACTGCTGAGCTCGTGATCCAGGATGGGGATTTCGCGGTGGACGAGCTCATCCTGCACCGTGGAGAGCCTACCGAGTTGGACGTGGTGAACCACGACGACCAGGCGTACCAGTTCGCTATCGGGGATCTGGTGACGGCGCAGGATATCCCGGCGGGCGAGACAGTCACGATCGGGTTCACGACGCCGGACGCCGACACCTACGTTGGGCAGCTACTGGACCCGGACAGCGGCGACGTGCTGGCCGAGGTGTCCGTCATCGTCGATGCGGCGGGTGGCAGTTCGTGACCGGTTTATGCGGCTCGACGATGAGTTAGTTCATCTGTATCGCTATCCTGGGTCGCTTGCACGTCGTCTGCCGGATGCTTTTGGCCGCCCAAACCGTCATACGTTCACGTAGTTATCGAGATGAATGTATAAAGTCGCCAATCAAAAGCGCGTGCCGTACACTTTGGCTGTATCGGGAGTGGTTTTGACCGTAACGACAGGGACGTATGACGGGCGCGGACGTCAACACCGCACTGCATACCGTATATCCACTGGCATGCCAGTCGCGATACGACGTGAGGACCTTGGTTCAGGAGCATGACGCAACGGTGCGGCATGCAGAGTCAGGAAAGGAACACGACGATGTCTCACGAGAAGGAACTTCGCTCGATTCTCGATCAGGTTGCCGCGGGGACCATGAATCGCCGCGACGCGCTCCGCAAGGCAGCCGTTCTCGGCGCTGGAGCCGCAGCAGCCGGCACCATCGGCCGCGCCGCCGCGCAGGACGCTTCGCCGTCAGCGTCTCCGGCCGCCGTGTCCTCCTCCTACGAGCCGCAGGGCCCGCAGGTTGAGAAGCTGGTTCTCTGGACCCGCTCCTCGCCGGATTCCTCCCCCAACGAATGGAACGCGCTGACCGCGTCCACCCAGCGCTACACCGAGCTGGTCGGCACGCCGGTCGAGCTTGTGACCGTCCCGGATGCGGATTTCCGCACCCGCCTGAGTTTGGCCGCGCCGGAAGGCGACGGACCGGACGTTTTCGGCCCGGTGGCCCACGACTGGATCGGTGAGGTCGCGCTCCAGGGTATCGCGATGCCGTGGTCCCCCGATGACATCGTCGGTTTCGACGACATTCCGGAGTCGGTGGTGAACGCCGCGACGTACGAGGGCCAGGTCTACGGCTACCCGGTCTTCTCCGAGTCGCTCGTCCTCTTCCGCAATACTGATATCATCGCGGACGCCCCGTCGACGTGGGAAGAGTTGGTGCAGAAGGCCAACGACGCAACGACGGATCAGCAGTGGGGCTTCGCCTTCGAGATCTTGCAGCAGTACTACCAGGGCGCCTTCTTCCACGGCTTCGGGTCGTACATTTTCAAGAACAACGATGGCACGCTGGATTACACCGATATCGGCCTGAATAACGAGGGCGGTGTCGAGGCGGCCAAGTTCCTCCGCGACATGTTCAACAACCAGAACCCGCCGATGCCGGAAGATGTCCTGGACCAGGTGAACGCCTCCGCCTTCCTGGATGGTGTTGAGGAGTCCGGCCAGCTCGGCATGCGTATCAGTGGTCCGTGGCGCGAGCCCGCCTTGCGCGACGCCGGCATCAACTTCGCCGTGTCGCCGCTTCCGACCCTGCCGAACGGCAATCCGCTGCAGCCGTTCTCGGGCGTCCAGGTGTTCGAGGTCAATGCATACGGCGAGCAACTCGACGCGTCGATGGACCTCGTCAACTTCCTCGGCTCGAACGAGGGCGTCAGCCTGATGATCGAGGGGTTCAACAAGCCGCCGGTCCGCAACTCCCTGCGCGACAAGGCGATCGAGGTGAATCCGAACCTTGCGGCCGTCATGGACCAGGTCGAGGTCGCCGTCCCGATGCCAAACATCCCGCAGATGGCGCAGGTATGGCAGCCATGGGGCGACGCCATGATCGGTATCATCACGAACAACGTCTCCGACGAAGACGTCCAGGCGCTGCTTGATACCGCCGTCGAACAGATCAAGGCAAACATCGAGCAGAACCAGTAGCGGGCGCTCTGATGTCGTAGGCGAGAGCCGGGAGGCGGTGCGTTCTACGCGCAGCCTCCCGGCTTCGTCAATTCGGCGCTGATCACGGGGTGGGAGGAATCGATGAGTGCCCAGAGCCATAGCCTGGCGACGGACGATGTGCCGGAGCATCTGCCCCCGGCAACACCGAAGAAGGGCGGCTGGCCGGTTGCCTATTGGTACCTGCTGCCGGTCGCGATCTCCGCGCTGTTGTTCACCGTCCTGCCGTTCTTCTATACCTTCTATATCTCGTTCACCAACTATCACCGGGTGTTCCGGGCCAACGATTTTGACTTCATTGGTCTCGAAAATTACCGGCGTGCGCTCTCCAGCGGCGGTGAGTTCTTCCCGGTGCTCGGCTGGACATTCGCGTTCATGCTTATCAGCACCCTGCTGAACGTCGGTGGCGGCCTGTTCCTGGCGCTGTTGCTCAACAACGACCGGTTGGTCGAGCGCAACCTCTACCGCACGATCCTTGTCATCCCATGGGCGCTTCCGAACATCCTGACGATCCAGGTACTGGCCGGCATGTTTGGCCTGTCTGGCCCGATCAACCTCGTGCTCGAGAACCTCGGGCTCGATAGCGTGCGCTGGTTCCTGGAAGAAACGCCATCGCGGACGGCGCTGATTCTCACCAACTTCTGGCTCTCCTATCCATTCTTCATGACCGTTGGCCTTGCCGCCCTGCAAGCGATTCCTCGGGATCTGTATGAGGTCGCTGACCTCGACGGCGCCGGAGGCTGGCAGAAGTTTCGCGATATCACATGGCCTTTCCTTGTCGCGTCGGTGACCCCGCTGCTGCTGACCCAGCTGGCGTTCCAGTTCAATAACGCCGGGGTGATCATCCTGCTCACGAACGGCAACCCGCAGGCCTACCCCGGAGCCCGCTACGGCGTAACCGATACGCTCGCCTCCTTCGCCTACAAGCTGATTAACCAGCAAGGCGCAGGCGACATGGGGTACGCGGCCGCCTATGGCGTGTTTACGTTCATCATCATCGCGGTCTTCATCATCCTGAGCGCGCGCCTGACGAACGCCTTCAAGGAGGTCGACTAATGGTTGCCTCGACGCAGCAGACCGTTCCTGCCGATACCGAATCCGCGCCGGCCGGAACGGACTACCAGGTGCCGAAATGGCGCCAAAGCTCCAAGGCGCAGAGTTTCCTCCAGGTCATGCTCGTGCGTGTCTTGCTCTGGCTGATCATCGTCGTGGTGATGTTTCCGGTCGTCTACGTGCTCCTGACGAGCTTCAAGGCAGATGGGCGCTCGCTCAATTCGTCGACACTCTTCCCGCGTGAGTACACGCTCGACCTGTACCGGCAGCTCCTAAGCGGGGATTCGAACTTCCTCCGCTGGGTCGGAAACTCGCTGATCCTTGGCCTGAGCGCCGGTGTTGCGCAGGTGGTCTTCGCCACCTTTGGCGGCTACGCCTTCTCGCGCATGCGCTTCCCGGGCCGCAAGTACGGCATTCTCTTCCTGCTCGTGATCCAGATGCTGCCGGTCAACATGCAGGTGGTTGCCTACTACCGGATGCTCGCGGCGGTGGACCTGACGAACACCCGGATTGGCATCATCCTCATCCTCGGCTTCGGCGGGTCGGCCCTCTCGGTCTGGCTCATGAAGAACTTCGTCGATTCGATCCCGAAGGATCTCGATGAGGCATCGTACCTCGACGGTGGGACGCACTGGACGACGTTCTGGCGGATCATCTTCCCGCTGGTCCAGCCGATGCTTGTCGCGCAGTTCATCTTCGGGTTCATCGGCGTCTACAACGAGTACATCCTGACGTCGATCCTGATCTCCGACGACGCGCTCTACCCGCTCGGTGTCGGTGTGCGGACGCTGTCGACCCAGCTCGCCACATCGTGGACGCTCTTCTGCGCGGCGGCGGTGCTCGGCTCGATCCCGATCCTGATCATCTTCTTCCTCGCCCAGCGGTTCCTCGTCGAGGGTCTCACCCGCGGCGCCGTCAAGGGCTAGCTCGCATCATCTGCCGGAAGGGGTGGTCGCCGGACCACGCCTTCCGGCCTGCTAATTGGGAATCGCTCCATGACTGACTCCATGAAACAGGACTTCCCGGTCTTCGGCGACATGCCGGGCACCGTCGACACCCCGGACTGGGTTGCTGACGCGATCTTCTACCAGATCTTCCCGGACCGGTTCGCAAAATCGGACAGCCTGCCGAAGCCGGCCGGGCTGGAGCCGTGGGATACCGACCCTACAACCTACGGATACAAGGGCGGCGATTTGCTCGGGGTTGTCGAGCACCTCGACTATCTGCAGGAGCTCGGCGTCACCGCGTTGTACTTCAACCCGATCTTCCAGTCCGCCTCGAACCACCGCTACCACACGCACGACTACATGAAGGTCGATCCGCTGCTTGGCGGTGACGTGGCCTTCGACACGATGCTCGCGGCCTGCAAGGAGCGAGGTATCCGGGTGGTGCTCGACGGCGTGTTCAACCACGCCAGTCGCGGGTTCTTCCAGTTCAACGACGTGCTGGAGAACGGCGCCGCGTCGCCATGGATCGATTGGTTCCTGTTCGAGAACGACTTCCCGATCAATGCCTACGACCACAACAAGCCGGCTGGCTACGAGGCGTGGTGGGGGTTGCATGCCCTGCCGAAGCTGAACACTGACAACGCGGAGGTGCGCGAGTACCTGATGCAGGTCGGCGAGTACTGGATTCGCAAGGGCATCGACGGCTGGCGACTGGATGTGCCCGACGAGATCACGACGGACGGATTCTGGGAAGAGTTCCGCCAGCGCGTGCGGGCGATCAACCCGGAGGCGTGGATCGTCGGTGAGATTTGGGAGATCAAACCGGAATTCCTCACCGGCACGCGCTTCGACGCGCTGATGAACTACCCCTTCACGTCCGCCGCGCTCGCCTTCTGTGGCCGGGACCATGTGGTGAAGGAATGGTCGGAAGAGCGCGCTTACGATCCCTGGCCGGGCATCGATGGGCTGACCTACGCCGAGAAGATCGACGACCTGCTCGGCGTCTACGACTGGAACGTCACCCTCGCGCAGCTCAACCTGCTGGACAGCCACGATACCGCGCGCGCGATCTCGATCCTCGGCGGTGACCAGCGCAGCCTGGAGCTCTCGCTACTCCTGCTGTTTACCTACCCTGGCGCGCCATCGATCTATTACGGCGACGAGATCGGCCTCGACGGTGGCCTGCCGGACCAGTGGGCGCGCAAGACGTTCCCGTGGAGCGACGAGGCGAGCTGGAACCAGGACCTCCTCACCCACGTGACGAGCCTCATCCAGCTGCGTACCGAGCACGCTGCCCTTCGTCGCGGTCTCTACCAGGGCGTTGCCGCGACGCCGGCAAGCTATGCGTTCCGGCGCGCGCTCGACGACCAGGAGCTGCTGATCGCGATCAACACCAGCGAGGAGCCCGACAAGCTCGCCTGCGATGTGAGCGGCCCCGCGGAGACGATCCTCAGCGTCGGCGACCTAGCCGAAATGGAATCCGTCACCAACGGGTGCACGATCAGCCTGGCGGGCCGATCCGCGACGGTCTGGAGGCTTGGCGGTGAGTAAGCGGGAGATGGAGGACGTCACCAACGATTTCATCTTTGGCACGTTGGCGACCGATGAGTTGCGACTGGAGCAGGTCAAGGGGCGCGCTCGCGGGCTCTGGCACGGCAGCCGCGTCGAGCCGCGCGATCCGGTGCCCGGTGACACGCTGACGTTCATGGTGACTGTTGGCAGCGATATCGATGCCGATCGGGTCGAGCTGCTCGCCACGCGAGACGGTAGCATGCCGGACGGATCGTCTGAGGCGATACCGCTTGTGCGACAAGGTGTTGAGTGGGACACGATGTCGTGGGGCTACGTCGAGACCTGGAGCGGCACGCTCGAGACGCCGGGCGAGCCGTCGTTCCTGCGCTACCGCGTGCGGGCGGTCTCCGGGGCCGGGCAGGAATATTGGGCGGACGTCAACACCGACTCCGGCGAACCCGGCTTGTTCGCCGTGTCGGTCGATCGCGAGCGGGTGGCATCATGGCTTCCCGGGGCGGTGATCTATCAGGTTTTTGTCGATCGCTTTGCCGATGACAACGGCGACGAGCTTCGAAAGCAGCCATCCCTGAACGACATCTGGGGTGGCACGCTGAAGGGCGTCACGAAGCGACTGGACCACATCCAGCACCTCGGCGGGACGGCGATCTGGCTTTCCCCGATCTTTCCCTCGCCGACCCACCATGGCTACGACGCGACGGACTACACAGCGATCGAGCCCCGTCTCGGCACGCTGACGGACTTCGACGAGCTGGTCGCCGAGGCCCACCGTCGCGGGATCAAGGTCATCCTCGACTTTGTCGCCAACCACACGTCGAACGAGCATCCGGCATTCGTCGCCGCGAAGGAAAACCCGGAGGCGCCGGAACGGGACGTACTTCACCTTCCACTCCGATGGCTCCTACACGACGTTCTTCGGCGTCGAGACGATGCCGCAGGTCGCCGTCGATCACGACACGGCCGCCGACTGGCTCATCGACGCGGCGGTGTACTGGCTCCAGCGTGGCGTCGACGGGTACCGGCTGGACTACGCCGTTGGGCCGTCGCTGGCGTTCTGGGCGCGGTTCAGGCGTGCCCTCCGGGCAGTGAACCCGGATATCGGGCTGATCGGCGAGGTGGTCGAGAGCGCGGATGCGATGCAGGCGTTCGAGGGGCGCCTCGACGGCAACCTGGACTTCCTGTTCCTGCAGGAGGTTCGCGGCTTCCTCGGGTTTGACCTCATTGGGGCCGACCAGCTGTGGCGCTTCCTCGATCGGCACTACGCCTACTTCGGTGAGGGGCTGGTCCTCCCCACGTTCCTCGACAATCACGATATGAATCGCTTCCTGTGGATCGCGCGGGGCGATGTGCGGCGGTTGAAGCTGGCGGCGTTACTGCAGATGACGCTCCCCGGTCCGCCGGTTGTCTATTACGGCACCGAGGTCGGCCTCAGCCAATGGCACGACCTCGAATACCCGGACGGCACGCGCCGGATGGAGGAGTCGCGCACGCCGATGCCGTGGGGTGCGGGGCAGGACCGCGACCTGGCCGAGTTCTATCGCAGCCTGGTGTTCTGGCGTAAACGGTGGGGCGTTCACCGCATGCGCCGACAGCTTGTGCACGCCGATCCGTCCGGATTGCTCGTGTATCTCGTTGGATCGTGGCTGGTCGCGATCAACCGCACGGACGAGCATCACGGTATCGATCTCGGGGCGCGCGGAACGATGTGGCTTGCACTCGGGACGGGTGCCGATGTGCAATTGCACGGAAACGTGCTCCAGCTCCCGACGATGACCGGCGCGATCATCGCCGCGGAGAGCATGATGTAGCCTACGACACCACCCGGAGGAGCCCAGTGCGCACCGCCACCGTCCAGATCCAGATCGAGCCCACCCTGCACCGCGCGGCGTCCGAGGTCCTGCCCGCCATGACCGCCCACCTCCAGGGCGACACCGTTGTGCTCCCCTCCTCGCTCGATGCCGCCGACCCGGTCGCGGAAGAAGTGCTCAATCTGCTGCCGGATGGGGCGGACGGCCGGACCATGGTGCCCGTGAGCGGTGCCGCCGCGCGGCGGGCCTTCCTCAGCCCGACGGTGCTCGGCCAATGGCGCGATATGCCGATCACAGCACCGGGAAGCAAGCTGCAGACCGCCGTCATGCCGGGTCCAATCGCGACCGCCGCGCACCGGCTGATCGCCGTCGATGTGGTGGAGGTCGCCCGGCATGGTCCGTTCGTGCTCGACGTCGCCGCGCGCTATGCCCATCCGCGGCAACGCGTGCGACTGGTCGCCGACGCGGCGCGTGGCGAGATCGCAGCGGAGATCGCCAGCGCGGTCCATGTCGATCTCCATGTCGTGAGCCTGACGCTGCGGGACGGGACGTTCCTTGCCGCGACCACGGACCCGATTGCAGCCGAGCTGGTCGCTCTCGCGCTGTCCGAGCGTTGCCTTGGCGCGACGCGGGCCTTCACCGGCCCGTGGGAGGATGCCGTCGTCCAACGCGCAACGGAGCTGGAGCTGGGTGTCCTGCTTCCTTCACGTATCCGTCTCGTCACCGTCGGGAGCGCCGCCCAACAGCCGTGGGCGGACGAGATCAGCGAACATGTCCGGCGCCGGCTGGGGATTCCCGGCACGTCGAGCCTGCGCCCCTGAGGAACCCGGGCACGCCAATTGCGTCCACAATGCACAACTGGCAATCAGGACGTGTACAAGCGTCGCGGACTTTGTTACGCTTATGCAACCTGACCAGAAACGCTCAATGGCGAGCAATGACCATCGCAGACCTCTCATCCCCGTCATCGCTGGAGCAAAAGGGCAGCAGCCGTGGAAAAGCTACTGGAAGCACTTCGAGAATGGATTGGTAACGCACTCCGCGGCCCGCAGCCGGTGCCCGTCCCTGTCCGGGTCAGGAACACCCGCCGCTGACACCGCCGGGGAGGCGGCTGGTCTCCCCCCTCGACAACCTTCCTTGTTGACGAGAGCGATTGTGCATCGCAGCGATATCGTGCGCGACAAGTTCGCGCCCAGAATGAACATGCCGGCACGGCTCGCGGTGATCCTTCTCATCGCGAGCCTTTTGTTGTCCGGATGTGCGGTGCCATGGGCGGAGCCGGGAGTCGGAAACGACGCCAGCCAGTGCTTGTCTGGTCTTGGCGCACCTCCCGCGCCGGTCACCGGGGTCTTCGTCCAGCCAGACGACGGCTACACCCCGGTCGTTGACGAGATCGACGCCGCCCGCTGCACGCTCGACCTCACGATGTACATGCTCACGGATGACGTGCTCTTCCAGGCGCTCATTCGGGCGGACGCCCGCGGCGTGCGCGTGCGCGTCATCCTCGACGAACACCCATTCGGCATGTTTGGTGACCAGCAGGAAGCGTTCGACCGCCTCGAGGAAGGTGGCGTCGAGGTCCAGTGGGGGGAGAGCGCGTACCAGTTCACCCACGCCAAGTACATGGTGGTCGATGCGCGGGTCGCGGTGATCATGAACCAGAACTTCACGGGCGCGGCGTTCAACTCCAATCGCGAGTTTGGCGTCGTCACCACGCAGCCCGATGAGGTCTCGCAGGCGTCCAATGTCTTCGCCGCCGACTGGGCGGAGGACGGTGCTTCGCCCGCCGTGCCGGGGCCGCTCGTCGTGAGTCCGGACAACGCGCGCGACCGCGTACTCGGGCTCATCGCCTCGGCGGAGCGCTCGATCGACTTCTACGCCGAGCTCATCCGCGACGAAGAGATCCTCGCGGCGCTTCGTGCCGCAGAAGGTCGTGGCGTGCAGGTGCGGCTGATCATGAACGCGTCGCTCGACCCGGAGGACATCTCGGCGATCGAGGCACTCGTAGCGGATGGCGTCGAGGTCCGGCTGATGGCGTCGCTCTACATCCACGCGAAGACGATGACAGTCGACGGTGAGGTATCGCTCGTCGGCTCGGTCAACTACTCGATGACCTCGTTGGACCGCAACCGCGAGATGGCGATGGTGGTGGACGACCCGCTGCTCGTCTCGCGCGTAATCTCTGTCTACGAGCGCGACTGGGCCCGAAGCGTGCCTGTCGAGTCGTGATCTCCCTCCTCTTTGTTATGTGATCTGGTGATTGATGCCTTGACACCATCAGGGGGCGTTGCTACCGTGCCTCAACACGACAATCGAAGGTGTTGATGGCGTGGGCCGCCGCATTGGCGGTAGGCATGTTCCAGGGTCCTCGAGACGGTTCGTCACGATCATTGGAGGAGTCGCTATGTCCCGCAACGTCCGTCCCCTCTCACGCCGACAGCTGATGCAGCTCGGCGCCGCGCTTCCGTTCTCCGCGTCGGCTCTCACGATGCTCAATGCTACGGGGGCGATCTCCGTTTATGCGCAGGGAACCGAGCTCGACCGTGTCTCGATCGGCCTCGGTGCCGATCCGCTCGCGCTGATCCCGAACGCGATCGTGGACTGGACGACCAACATCCAGGTCACACACATGTTCGACCGGGCGATGAACTACGACCCGGATCAGAGCTACGCGGTTGGGCCATGGCTGGTCGATCTCACCAACATCGACGACCTGACCTGGGAGATGAAGCTGGTCCAGCCGGACATCACCTTCCACTCCGGCAACACGCTGGTCGCGGAGGATTTCAAGACCGCGATCGACTGGGCGCTCGACCCGGCCAACGAGAGCCACTATCTCGAGCGCTGGAGCCAGTTCCAGCAGGTCGACATTATCGATGACCAAACCTTCCGGATCACCACGGCCGATCCATTCCCGCTCATGGAGCAGCGGATGGTCGAGCTCTACCCGTTCGACACCAAGCAGATCGAGGCGGTCGGCTGGGACGAGTACGAGGCGAACCCGACCGGCACCGGCCCGTTCAAGCTCAAGGAGTGGGTGCGGGGCGAGTACCTGCTGCTGGAGCGCAACGACGACTACTGGCGCAACGACGTGATGGTGAAGGAGGTCGAGTTCCGCTTCAGCCCGGAGTTCAGCACACGTCTCTCCGCGTTGCTGGCCGGCGAGCTCGATATCGTCAAGGACGTCCCGGTCGACTCTTTCCAGACGGTCGAGGACAGCGGGACGGCGCGCATCGAGTCCATCCCGTCCTCCCGCGTGAACTACGTGGCGCTCGTCCAGAACCGCGAGGATAGCGTGTTCACCGACGTCAAGCTTCGTCAGGCGGTGAACTACGGCGTCGACGTGCAGGGCATCATCGACGGCATCTTCCAGGGCAACGCGACCCGGATGGCCGGCGCGCTCTCCGACCTCAATCCGGAAGTCAACACGAGCATCACCCCGTACGAGTACGACCCGGATAAGGCGCGGGCGCTGATCGAGGAGGCCGGCTACGCGCCGGGCGAACTCACCGTCACCATGGACGCGCCGCAGGGCCGCTACCCGATGGACGCCGACGCCGCGCTGGCGATCGCCGCCTCGCTCGGCGACATCGGGATCAACGTTGACGTGCAATACAACGAGTGGGGCACGCATCTCGACAAGATCGTGAACCGCCAGACCGGCGACATGTTCTACCTCGGCTGGGGGCCGTCGCTCGACGCAATGGGCACGCTGGCCTACCTCTTTGTCGGCGACTCCACGTACAGCAGCTACGGCACGCCGGAGGTCGAGGATCTGATCTCCGAGGCGACGCAGACCGTCGACCCGGAGGCGCGGCAGGCGCTGTGGGACCAGGTTCAGCAGATGGTATACGACGATGCGGCCTGGCTCTTCCTGTGGCAGCAGCACGATAGCTACGGCGTCTCCAATGATGTCGAGTGGACGCCGCGTCCGGACGAGTTCCTCTGGATGGGTGAGGCCAGCGGCCGCTAGTCGAACGCACAAGAGGTCCGGAGGATGATCGCGTGAAGGGATACATACTGGGACGGCTGGTCTCAGGTGTTGTTGTCATCCTCCTTGCCCTGACAGCCGTCTTCTTCATGTTGCGGCTGTCAGGGGATCCCGTTCTCCTCCTCGCGCCCATGGATACGACGCGGGCCGACCTGGAGGAAATTCGGGAGCGGATGGGATTCAACGACCCGCTCGTCGTGCAGTACGGGCGGTTCATGGGCAACGCGGTACAAGGCGACTTCGGCGACTCGTCGCGCGAGCGTCGCCCCGCCACGGAAGTCGTGATCGAGCGGTTGCCGGCGACGCTGCAGCTTGGCGCTACGGCGCTGGTGATCTCGCTCGTGATCGGGGTCCCGCTCGGCGTGCTCTCCGCCGTGAAGCACGGCACGCTCTGGGATAAGCTGGCGCGCGTGATCTCGGTCGCCGGGCAGGCGATCCCGGGGTTCTGGCTTGGCGTGCTGTTGATCATGCTGTTTTCGGTGAATCTCGGCTGGCTCCCGACGAGCGGTCGGGGCACGCCGGAGCACATCATCCTGCCGGCGATCACGCTGGCGGCGCTGAGCACTGCTCGTTACGCACGGTTGACTCGCTCGACAATGCTCGATGTGCTGGGGCAGGACTACATCCGCACGGCGCGGGCGAAGGGCCTCACCGGGTGGGTGATCCTTGTCCGGCATGCATTGAAGAACGCGAGCGTGTCGCTCATCACGATGACCGGCCTCGAGATCGGTCGACTGATCGAGGGAGCCGTCGTTGTCGAGCAGGTCTTCGCCTGGCCCGGCATGGGCCGTGTGACGGTGCAGGCGTTGCTGAACCGCGACTTCGCGGTGGTGACGGCGGCCGTGATGCTTTTCGCGGTGATGTACACGCTGGCGAACCTGCTCGCCGATCTGGCGTATGGCTGGGCGAATCCACAGGTGAGGTTGCGCTAATGGCTGCTGTCTCCCCTACCCTTGCTGAAGCCCGCGCGACCGGCGGGCGCAAGCGGCCGAACCGCATTTGGCGCTCGCTCCGGCGCGACCCATGGGCGGCCGGGTCACTCCTGTTCCTGATCGTCGTCATCCTGACGGCGTTGCTCTCGCCGTGGATCGTGCCGGATACGATCAACAGCCCGAGCTTCGGCGAGCGCCTCTTGCCGCCGCTGAGCGACGGCCACATCGCCGGCACGGATCAGCTCGGGCGTGATGTCTGGGGTCGGCTCCTGCTCGGCTCGCGCATCTCGCTCTTCGTCGGCTTCGTCGCGGTGTTCTTCGCCGCGCTCATCGGCGTGCCGGTCGGGATGATCGCCGGCTACTTCGGCGGATGGTTCGACACCCTCCTGATGCGATTTGCCGATGTGCAGCTCTCGTTTCCGTTCATCCTCCTCGCGCTGACGATCAACGCGATCCTCGGCCTCGGCTTGCGGAACATCGTCATCACGCTCGTGATCGCGGGGTGGATCGAATACGCCCGTATCGCCCGTGGTGAGACGCTGGTGGTCCGCGAGCGGGAGTACATCCAGGCGGCTCAGGTGATCGGCGTCTCCAAAGCGCGGCTTTTTGCGCGGCATGTGCTGCCGAACATCATCACACCGCTGATCGTCATCAGCACCTTGCAGGTGGCGCGGTTCATCATCGCCGAGGCAAGCATCAGCTTCCTTGGGTTTGGCGTGCAGCCGCCGACGCCCGCCTGGGGCAGCATGGTCAGCGAAGGACTCGACTACATCTACTCCGCGTGGTGGCTCATCACCCTGCCGGGCCTTGCGCTCGCGGTGGTCGCCCTCGCGGTCAACATCACTGGCGATTGGTTGCGTGACACGTTGGACCCACGGATCCAGAAATGAGAAGGCGTGTGACGGGAACCGTTTTGCCCATCCTACGATGGCGCTTGAGGCTAGGATTCGGGGGACCATTGAGGCACCACTGCCGCATGTCGCCTGGCCCGGATATTGACACCGGAACAGGCGGTTCATACGCTGATTGAACGTTTCTCGAACATAACGTCGTGCGTGGCGGCCGATGTCGCCGCGTCCGGGTCTTCATCCCACTGTCAGAGGGAGGATCGCACCGACTCCACTCCGCCTCACCATCCAGGGTCCTGCTTCTCGTTTACGACGTGCATAAGGCTCCATGTCTCCGTTTGGGGGAAACCTATGTCCAAGCATGACGATCGTCGCCCTGTCCAGGTTTCTGAGACGCAGTCGTTCGGTATTTCTCGTCGCTCGCTGGTTGCTGGCGCAGGCGCTGCTGGCACGTTGTCGCTCACGGGTGGTCTTGCTCCCTCCGACGCGGTTGCGGCGCCCGATCCCCAGGGGCGCGCGCAACACCCGGCCCAGGAGCCCAAGCAAGGCGGCGTCCTGGTCGTCGCGTGGGAGGAAGACGCCAGCACGCTCGACCCCGTCAAGACCTATGGTGGTCATGAGACCCGGATCGTGTATCAGTTCGCCGAGACCCTTTGGGGGCTGGAAGGCGACTCGAGCGATCCCGTACCGATGATCGCCACCACGTGGGAGTCTTCTGAGGACGGGCTGGAGTGGACGATCGATATTCGCCCTGACATGTTGTTCCAGGACGGGACGCCGGTCGACGCCGAGGCGGTCCGCTGGAATTTCGATCGATGGCTCAATCCCGAGAATGAGTTCAACGATCCCCCGTATGGCTTGCTCGACTACTACCTCGGCGGCATCCAGACGGTCGAGGTGCTCGAGCCCCTCACGCTGAAGATGACGCTTGGGGAACCGGACGCGACGTTCGCAACGCGGATCATGGCAAGCTACGCCGCCATCATTTCGCCCACCGCCGTGCAGGAGATGGGGAACGAGGCGTTCGGCCAGATGCCGGTGGGCAGCGGCCCGTTCAAGGTGACCTCCTGGGACAAGGGCGTCCGTATCGTGCTTGACCGCTTCGAGGACTACTGGGGCGAGAAAGCCTACCTGGACCAGGTGATCATTCAGCCGATTCCCGAGACCGCGTCACGTCTCGCCGCTCTGCAGCAGGGCGAAGTGGATTTCGTTGTGGCGATTAGCCCGGAGTTCATCCCTGTCATCGAGTCCGATTCGAACTTGCAGATCGTTCAGGCGCCAGGAAACCATATCTGGTGGGTGACCCTGAATATGCATGAAGAGCCGATGAAGGATGTGCGGGTCCGGCAGGCGCTGAACTACGCGATCGACAAGAACACGATCATCGACACGATTCTCTACGGCGCAGCGACGATCACCAACGGCCCTATCATCCAGCACTCATGGGCGAACGATACGTCAATCGAACCCTACCCTTATGACCCTGAGAAGGCAAAGCAGCTTCTGGCTGACGCCGGGTATCCGGACGGCTTCTCCACCCGTTTCTGGGTGCCGGAGTCAGGGTCCGGGATGGTTGCGCCACGCGAGATCGGCCAGGTCATCCAGCAATATCTGGCGGATATCGGTGTCCAGGCCGAGATCGTGACGCAGGAGTGGACGAGCTACGTCTCCGATTGGGGATATGAGGGCCTCGACGTCGGTCAGTTCGGCATGGGCGAGATGAGCTGGAACTTCTCGTCGCCCGACCCGGCCGAGTGGCTCGAGCCGAACCTCGCCACCGATGCGATCGCGCCGGCCGCATTCAATGGCGGCTACTACTCCAACCCTGACGTCGACGAGTTGCTCGCCCAGGCCAGTGCCTCTCTCGATCAGGACGAGCGAGCAGGTCTCTTCCAGCAGGTCCAGGAGATCTTGCGGGAAGACTGCCCATGGATCTTCATGTTCAGCGCCAACAACGTCGGTGCCGCCAGTGCCGCGGTCCAGGGCCTGGTGCTGAACTCAAGCCCGTCGGTGGTGTCGCTCTCGAAGGTGTATCTGGAGAGTTGATGGGGCTCGGGGAGGGCTGGCGCCAGACGCGCTAGCCCTCCCCATCCTGAACTCGAGGCAAGAGCATGCTCGCCGTCGTTCTGAAGCGACTTCTTCATACGGTCCCGGTTCTGTTCGGTGTCACCGTGCTTGTGTTCCTGATGCTCTATATCGCTCCCGGCGACCCGGCGGAGGCGTTGCTGGGCCCGACACGGACGGAGGAAACGCTCGCGCGTGCGCGTGAGGAAATGGGTCTCGATGACCCCATCTACGTGCAGTATGGCCGATGGCTGGGACATGCCCTTACCGGTGACCTGGGAGACTCCTACCGTCTCAACCGGAGTGTCGCCCCAGTCGTCATGGAGCGGCTGGGAAACTCCGCCATCATTGCAGGCTTCGGGTTCGCCATCGCGCTCGTGGCCGGGACGATTATCGGCGTCTACTCGAGTGTTCGACGGCGTAGCGTTCTCTCCCAGGCGGTGATGGGGGCGAGCATCCTCGGCATCAGCTTCCCTCCCTTCTTCCTGGGCATGTTGCTCGTCCTGGTGTTCTCCGTTCAACTCGATTTACTTCCGACCGGCGGGATGTATCCCGTTCGTGGAGAGTCGAGCGTCGGCCAGGTCCTGATTCACGCGATCTTGCCATCCATAACCCTCGCGGCCGTTCCGACGACGGTGATCGCGCGCATGGTGCGGTCGTCGATGCTGGAGGTGGCGAACGAGGACTACATTCGGACTGCCCATGCAAAGGGCTTGCGCGAGGTTGAAGTTGTCGTTCGCCATGCCCTGAAGAACGCCATGGTGCCCGTGGCGTCCGTCATCGGGCTCCAGATCGGCTACCTCCTCAGCTCGACCGCCCTGGTCGAGGTCGTCTTCTCGTGGCCCGGCCTTGGGTCCCTGCTGGTGTCGTCAGTGACGTCACGAGACTTTCCGCTTATCCAGGCGTCCGTGTTATTGCTCGCTGTGATCTATATCGCCGTTAACCTGCTGGTCGATCTGATCCAATCCCGGTTGGATCCGCGGATCGAGTTCTCCTGATCAACTATGGGGACTATTCCTTGATTGCCGGAACGACACTTCCAACCACGACTCAGTCGGACCCGCTTGCTCAGCCTGAACGCGCGCCTGAGCGGAGCTTCCGGCAGGAGCATCGGATACTTTGGACCATCCTCCATCGCCCCTCTGGCCTGTTCGGCATCATCGTCCTTTTGCTCATCGTGTGTGGGGCGATCTTTGCGCCGTGGATAGCGCCGAATGACCCAAACGCCCAAGACCTGACCGCCCGGTTCGCCAAGCCCGGGACCGAAGGCTACTTGCTCGGTGCGGATGCCTTCGGCCGGGACATTCTCAGCAGGCTCCTGTATGGTGGACGAATCAGCCTTACGGTCGGTCTCGTGTCGAGCGCGATTTCACTTGGCGTCGGGATACCGCTCGGGATCATCGCCGGCTATAGCCGTGGTTGGTTCGATACCGTCCTGATGCGAATCGTCGACGTCCTCCTCGCATTCCCGTACCTCTTGCTGGCGATCGTCATTGTCGGGACCCTGGGACCCAGCCTCCGAAACACCATCATCGCCGTCTCGATCACGAACATCCCTTTTTACCTTCGAGTCATGCGAAGTGCTGTTCTGTCCGTCCGCGAGCGAACCTATGTCGAAGCGGCGAAATCGCTGGGTGCGAGCAACGCCCGCATCTTGACGCGGGCCGTCTTTCCGTCGATCCTGCCTTTTGTCATCGTGTCGTTTTCGATTAGTGTCGGCTGGCTCATCCTGTCGGCGGCGGGCCTGAGCTTTCTCGGATTAGGGGCACAGCCGCCTAGCCCTGAGTGGGGAGCCATGCTGTCGGAGAACCGGCAGTACCTGGCTATCTCCCCACATACCGTCTACATGCCGGGCGCCATGATCGTCCTCGTGGTTCTTGCCCTCAACATGCTGGGAGATGCGATTCGCGACGGGTTCGACGTGACCGTCGATCGCATGTGACGTTCCTGGTACCCCCCGCTCCACTGGACATGAGAAGTGTTTTTCTCGTGTACGTCTTGCCGTCGCGCTCAGGAGGTATCGAACCATGGGATCCCGCCAATTCAACGAACGGGAAGCGACACTCGCCGCTGTTTCCATGCGAGGCAGCCACGATCCGGATGCCAACTGGAAGCGATACGAGGAGTTCATCGAGGAGGCCGCCGCGAACGGCGTGGATTACCTCGTCTTCCCCGAGGTCTCCCTGCATGGCTATCTCTTCGGCAGCCGGGAATTGGGCACGCGTGACCTGGCCGAGCAGCATAAGTACTTCCGTTCGGTCGCCGAGACCATTCCGGGACCAACCACCCGGAAACTTCATGAACTGGCCCGCAAGCACACCATGTATATCCAGGCGGGCATGGCGGAAAAGTCCGCGGACGGCAGTGTCGTCTTCAATTCCGCCGTGCTGGTTGGGCCGGAGGGCATCGTGGGCGTCTTCCGGAAGTTCCATAACCAGTTCGAATGGCCGGTCTTCTCACCCGGAAACCATATGGAAGTGTTCGACACCGGGCTGGGCAAGATTGGCATGTTCATTTGCTACGACCTCGCGTTCCCGGAGATAACGCGCCTGTTCGCCTTACGCGGCGCACGGATCGCTGCCCTGACCACTGCCTGGCCCATGAAGGGTGAGGATCACACCGACGACTACTACGGATACACCTACGACATCCTGTCCCGCTCCAACGCGCTGATGAACCAGATGTGGATGGTGTGCTCCAACCAGATCGGCCGGCCCGACACACCGGGCACCCCCAATTACTACGGGCACAGCCGCATCATCGCCCCCAATGGCAAGGTGATCACGGACATCGGTTACAGCGAGGGGCTGGCCATGGCGACCGTCGATCTCGTGCAAGGCATTGAGGATGGTCGAACGGTCGATTTCTTCGGCCTCAACCTCCTGCAAGATCGGCGGCCCACGTACTACGGGGACATCGGCAGGGAGAAGCCCTACCTGACCCTTTCGTCAGATTTTGATGACGCTGACCACAGAAACGATGCGAGGAAAGGAGCGACGTCGAACGGGACACGCGATACCGATGGCGAGATTGTCGACACGACGGAAGTCGTTGTCCGGATATAGCTCATCCTGAAAGGGGAAACTTGATGGCGTTCGTTCCACAGAAGGTGTTCGCGGATCGCGCGAAGCGGATCAGGGAGTGGCTCGGCGAGCAGGACATGAAGGCCCTGGTCGTCACAACGCCCGACAACTTCTACATGGTGACCGGGTTCCATCTCGACGTCGCGCCGTGGGAGCGCCCGGTGGCGGCCGTTATCCCGGCCGAGGGCGAGCCGTTCATGATCATGAACGAGCTCTCGACAAACCACCTGCGCTTCGCCGAGGAGCGGAAGTCGCTCTTCATGACCGACTACACGTTCTACTCCGAGCACGTCCGCACCACGAACCGGATCTGGATCAAGCTCCAGTTCGGCGAGCTGCTGGCGATGCGCCTCGCCGAGCGCGGCGTCACCGACGGGCGGATCGCCGTTGAGGGCGCCGGACCCTCGGAGCTGCGCAAGGCGGCGCCGAAGCTCCAGTTCGAGGACGCCACGCGCTTCCTGATCGAGATGCGCGAGGTGAAATATCCCGAAGAGCTCGACATCTTGCGCGAGGGCGCGACCCTGACCGACTATGGCCAGGACCGCTACATGGAGCTGCTGAAGCCGGGCATGAACGTCAAGGCGTTCGACTTCGAGATCAGCAAGCTGATCATGGAAGAAGCTGGTCGGCGCTTCCCGAAGGACCGCGTTGAGGTCCGGCTGATGTCCCTCTCCGGCAAGAACAGCGCGTCGCCGCACGGCACCGGCGCGGACGCTGGCGAGACGTTCGCGGTCGGCGACGGCGTGGTGAACATCGTCATCGTGCGCATGAACGGCCTGGTCATCGAGAACGAGCGCACCCTCTTCGTCGGCGAGCCGCGCGAGGAGATCCAGCGCCGCGCCTTCCAGGCCGCGACAGACGCCTGCGAGGCCGCCGCAGCCCAGATGATTGCCGGCAACCCGGTCTGCAGCGCCGACGCCGCTGCCCAACAGGTGTACGAGGAAGCTGGGTTCGCCGAGTACATCAACCACCGCACCGGTCACGGCATCGGCATCGCCGGGCACGAGTTCCCGGAGGATATGCCGTTCCTGCAGCGCCCGTTCAAGGAGAACGAGGTCTACTCGTCCGAGCCGGGCATCTACATCTTCGGCGTCGGCGGGTTCCGCCACGATGACACCGTCTTCGTCGGCAAGAAGAAGCCGGAAGTCATCACGAAGCGCTCGAAGAAGCTGGAGGACCAGATCGTTCCCGTGTAGGCGGGCCGATATGCTAGGTCGGGGGCGGAGGAAGTTCCGCTCCCGGCCAGGGCTCAGAACCGATTCGCTCTAGCCCCTTGACATGTCCGTACATGGCGTTCATACTGTCCGTACAGTCCCAAGGGCTGGAGATGCACCAGCATCACCCGAAGACGGAATCGGCGGACATCGCTGCGGGGCTTTGTCCAATCCCGAATCGTCACACGGGGGCACGGAGGCGAACGGTACGCGTTGCGGGGCGACGTACTGAAACGATCCAGGCCACGATGCGCATCTCCGCCCACCGGGACTGTTGTGTTTAACCACCCTTCCCCTGCAGGCCGTCGCCATGCTGGCGCAACGCAAAACGCCCCGCACCGAAGTGCGAGGCGTCTGCCAGTCATGTGGTAGCCCGTAGGGGATTCGAACCCCTGATCTCCGCCTTGAGAGGGCGGTGTCCTAGGCCGCTAGACGAACGGGCCACGTGACAACGCTGGGAATCCTAGCACACAGCTTCCCGGGATTCAAACCTTTTCCGCGGTGAACCTATGGGGCCAACCGTTGGTGCGTCCAGCGGCCTGCATCGTCACGCGTGTAGAGGATGCGGTCGTGCATCCGGTTCTCGCGCCCTTGCCAGAATTCGATCGTTTCTGGCCGGATCAGGTAACCGCCCCAATGCGCCGGTCGCGGGATTTCCGCATCCTCGCCGTAGTGCTGCTCCAGCTCGGTGAAGCGCTCGGCAAGCCATGCGCGGTCCGGAATCGGCTGGCTCTGCGGTGAGGCGAGCGCCCCGATCTGGCTCCCACGCGGCCGCTGGCGGAAGTAGGCGTCGGATTCGTCGGCACTCAGGCGAGTGGCTGTTCCGCTCCAACGTACCTGGCGTTGCAGTGTCGGCCAGTAGAAGAGCACGCTGACCGCCGGGTTTGCCGCGATGTCTCGCCCCTTCTCGCTCTCATAGTTCGTGAAGAAGACGATCCCCTGCGCGTCGAACCCCTTCATCAGGACCGTTCGCGACGATGGTCGGCAGTCGGGCCCGACCGTGGAGACGACCATGGCGTTCGCCTCGGCGGTCGACGTGGAGCAGACCTCGTCGAACCACTCCCGGAACTGGACGATGGGGTCGGGATCGACGTCACGGTCGCCGAGCTGGCCGAGCGTATAGGGGATGCGCATGGAGGAGACGTTCTTGGTCATGGGTCCGCTTCTTCGTTACTCTTCACGACATGCGACAGGTGGCCGCGCGGCGTCCCGGCAACGGCCGATGCCGTCATCTTACGCCACGCTGGAGGAACGCGCGTGCCAGCAGCCAGGAGGAGCCATATGAGAGCACAACGTGGGATTCGGGCAGGATTCGTTGCGATCGTCGCTGGTGCGGCGCTGCTGGGCGGAAGCGCGGTCGCGCAGGACGCAGCGAGTTGCGAGCTCCAGCCGCTGGAGCTGCCCCTGTTCGGCGGCACGCCCGTCACCGTCTTCGCGACGCCAAGCCCCGAGGCGTCGCCTGCCATAGCGGAGCTCTCGGAGGCGGAGGCTGAAGACGTGCTACAGCAGTACGTCGCCTGCACGAATACCGGTGATCCGACGCTCGTCTGGGCGATGTTCACCCCACGCTGGTTCTCACAGACGTTCGCCGATCCGGAGGAGCACTATCTGCCCGCCTTCGAGCAGATGCTGGACAGCGAGGGGCAGCCCACTGGCGTGCCGCTGGAGCTGGTCGAGATCCTGGCGATCGATCCCCAGGGTGGGTCAGTCGATGTGACGGCGACGTTCCGCTCGGGCGATCAGGAATGGACGGACACGCTCACGCTCGTCCAGATCGACGGCCAGTGGCTGATCGACGATGTGCGGCCGGTCGACCCGACCGCCGAGGGATAGCGCACGACAAGAGCACACGACAACGCCCCACCAACCTGGTGGGGCGTTTTGCTGTCAGCGTGTGGTCTGCGGCTGCTGGAACGCGGCGATGGCGCCGAGGTCCGGAGGATCGGAAGCGCCACGTTCCCCGGCCTGCATGACCGGCAGCGGCGTCACCTTGCCCTTGTAGCTATCTCGCACCAACGTGCGCAGCAGGTGCACGAACTCGTCATCCCCACGGTCGCGGGCGAGCCAGATCGGCACGTTCGGGTGCCGACCGATGGTTTGCAGGGTGACCCCGGCGGTCGACCGGTGGACGCCGGCGAACTCTGTCCAGCGGCGGAAGGCGCCGCGAGCGGTGCGGATGCCACGCGTCGTAACGACGTACTTCTGCGGGATGGCCACGATCGTCACGAACGAGATGGCGGTTACGACCAGCCACCAGAAGCTGGCGAGGTCGAGCACGACCAACGCCGCCGTAACGGTGGCGACGAGCGCGTGGGTCGACGCATGGCGCTTCATACGGGCCAACACGGGGATCTGGCGGACAACGATGATGCCGCCTTCGCATTGACGGCTCGAGAAGCCGAGCGTGATGGTCCAGGCCCACATGATGAGGATGGGAATCGTCAGGAAGATGAAGTCATTCATGGATGTGTGCCTCGTCGGGGCCGGGTTTGGGGTCATTGCGCCGAGATCGTGCGAGGGCACGAGCGCGACGCCTGGCCGGGATGTGGGCGCCGACAAGTAGTGGCAAGTCATGGAGGAGGCCGCCATTTCGACCTCGCTGCTCTCATGCTACACCCGGGATGCAAGTTGGTTGTTACAGGATCGTGAACGGCGCGTCACATTTCGCTCAGGGGTTGTGCGGTGTGCCCTGAGGCGTGGCGACCACGCTATGCGTCTGTAACGACTGCGGGATCTCAATACGGTAGAGGCCGGTCTCGTTTTGGAAGTACAACCACGTGTCGTCATGCGCGAAACCGAGGATCGGGCGGAACCCGAGACCACGGTAGACCGGCTCCGAGACCTGGAAGTCGCCGAAGAGCTGGACATCGACCTGCCAGTCGCCGGCGAGGTAGTTGATGATCTCCGCGCGATTAAAGCAGGCGATGAATCGCTCGTGAGGCGAGACGCGGTCACAGGTCCCGACGACTTTCGACCAGACCGGCGTTTCCCAGTCTCCCGGCAAATCCGGGGCGTCCTGCCCCTCCGGCAGCAGCTCGACCGTCGCGTCGTCGCGCGTGACGAGCGCGGCGCTCTCCGATCCTCCATCGGCCGCGGGGCCGCGGAAGAGGATGTGCTGCCCCTCAGGGTCCGCCGCGATGAAGGAAAGCTCGGCGAGCGGGAGGTCGATCGTTGCGTCCGACTCGATGTCCGTGAGCGTATATCCGGTGTCGGTCGGACGGGCGATGTAGGCGGCGGCGTAGCGATATTGCTCGCGACCGACACCCTGGTAGTCACCCAGCGGGAGGACGACGAGCACAGCACCGTCCTCCCCGCCCGCCAGCTTTTCGGCATCCTTGCCCGGGGCAAGCCCGAGCTCGTGCGCGATGTCGAGCCGAAGCTCGTCGAACAGGATCAGCGGCGTCGCGATCAACGTCAGGAGGATCGCCGCCGCGATCAGGATCCGGATCACCCGTCGTTGGATGTGTTGGGTATGGAATGATGACGAGCTCACGCGGGATCCGTTTGTCTCTCAGGAACGGCGACTATGCGTCTTCCTCGTCTTCTTCGTCGTCACCGCCATCTTCTTCCAGCTCATACTCGCCGCTGGCCACGACGCTGAGATCGCTCAGGGCGTCGAAGATGCCGAAGACGAGGTCCTCGAACTGGAGGTTGCCGTGGACGTATTCGACAAACGCCTCGGTGATGTCTCCGCCGATTTCGCGAGCGATCTGCTCCTGCTCCTCGGCGAGCCCCTCGTCGCTCAGCTGGGCATGACGATGATGGCTGTGGTCGTGCTCATGATCGTGGTCGTGCATGGTGGTCCTACCCTTGTTAATGTGATCGGTATTCGGAGCCGCATGATTGATGCGGCGCAAGAGCCAATTATACGTGAGCGGGCGATCCGGCATCGACACATCTGGTGCGGGACACGGGCGGCGGGTCGCCGTGAGTGTGATGGGCGTTTTATCCTCTCTTGGATCATGGGGAACCATGACCGGCACGACGGTGCCACGACCCGTTCTTGTGGAGAGCACGTGTGACCGATACCTCAATGGAGCGGCCCGATCCGCACTACCCGGAACGCCTCGTGGATACGGCCGCGCCTGAGCGCACATCCTGGGTCGATCGCCTGCCGGCCCCGACCGTCCAGAACGCCCTGTGGTTGGTCCTGGTTGTAGCCGCCGCGATCTCCCGCTTCTGGAACCTTGGCTACCGCACGCTCCATCACGATGAGTCGCTGCACGCCTATTACTCGTGGGGCTTCTTCACCGGCGACATCCCCTACGTCCACAATCCGTTGATGCACGGCCCGTTCCTGTTCCACGGGAACGCGCTCGTCTACTGGATCTTCGGTGTGTCGGACGCGACGTCGCGCTTCCTGCCGGCGTTGTTCGGCGTGCTGCTCGTCTGGTTGCCATGGTTACTGCGCGGACGGCGCTTCCTGGGGCCATGGGGCGCGCTCGCGGTCGGCTACATGCTGCTGATCTCGCCGGCGTACCTGTACTACACCCGTTACATCCGGCACGACCCGTATACGGCGGCCGGCGCGCTGCTGCTCGCCATCGCGATCTTCCGCTACCTCGAGCGTCCGCAACGCCGCTGGATCATCATTGGCTTCCTGACCGTCTCCTTCCTCCTGACCAACCACGAGATCGTCTTCGCGATCGTGCTGGCGATGGTGATGGTGCTCTGGACGGCACTCGTCGTCACCCGGTTGCGGGCAACGATCCCGGTACATGTTGGCGCGGTGGTCCTCGCCGGGGTTGTCTACCTCATGTTCCGGGGCGCCGAACCGCTGCCGGAGATCCCCTGGCAGAACCCGACCCACGAGGATATGACGCGCTATTACGGCGATCTCTTCTCGCATCCGCTGGTGCTTGGCATGATCATCGTCGGGATCGTGACCCTTGTCGCGCTCGGCGTCGCGATCTGGTGGCAGGCGTCGGCAAGCGACCGCGAGGGCTCGCTGAACGATCGGCTCTTCGGCGACGCGCGGCCGAACTCGGTTGCCTACGGCGTCTACCACGCGCTCCAGGACCCGGCGGGGATCCTGATCGGGGCGAGCGCCGCGTTCCTCTTCTTCGTCCTGCTCTTCACCACGTTCTTCACCAACCCGCACGGCTTCGCGACAGGGACCTGGGCGACGGATGGCACCCTCCTCTATTGGCTTGGCCAGCACGACGTACAGCGCGGCCAGCAGCCGTGGTTCTACTTCATCACCGAAGGCTTCCAGTACGAGTGGCTCGGCATCTTCTTCGCCGCCGCCGGCCTGCTGGTCGTCGGTTACCGATCGGTCAAGGGCCTCCTGGGACGCGACGCCGGGCCGAACCTGCTGTTCAACGTCTTCAACGCCTGGTGGTTCATCTTCATGTTCCTCGTCCTCTCCTGGGCGGGAGAGAAGATGCCCTGGCTGATCATGCACTTCGCGCTGCCGGCCTTCCTCGTCGCCGGCGCGCTGATCAACGAGATCGTCGAGGGTGCGGTCGCGTGGTTCCGTTCGCACCCGGGACGCCACCCGGTCTCCTCGCGCTACGGGATGATCGGCTTGTTCGCGGTGCTGATCGTGCTCGCGCTGTCGTGGTTCTTCCTCGCCGCGCATCGCACCTACGGGCTCTGGACGGAGCCGGTCCCCGGAACCTACGAGCGCACGATTCCGCAGGCGACGCTGAACGATTGGTGGTATCTCGCCATCCCGCCGTTGGTCGCCCTGGTCCTGATCGCAGCGGCGACATGGCTGATCGGCCCGCGCAAGACGGCGTACACGGTGATAACCGCGCTGTTCGCCGTCTTCAGCCTCTTCCAGATCCACCAGGGGTTCCGGATGACGTACCTCGATGGCGATGTGGCCGTCGACACGCTGATCTACAACACGACGTCGCCGGACGTGACCGATTTTACCGCCGACATGGCGCAGTTATCGCGAGCTGTCTATGGCGACGACAGCATTCGCATCCAGTTTGACGGATGCGTCCAGTGGCCGTTCAACTGGTACCTGCGCGACTTCCCGAACCGTCAGCTCAACAGCACGGTGCCGCCCGATCCGGCGACCGGGCCGGACGTGATCATCGCCCACCCATGGGATGCCGGCTGCGGGATGCCGTTCGAGATCCCGGGCTACACGACGCAGGTCTACGTGTTGCGCTGGCACGAGCCGGAACAGCAGGTATACCGCGAGTTCGCGATCGCACCAGAGATCCCGGTCGGTCGATCCGCGTGGCAGACAGTGGACCAGCCGCACGGCCCGGTCGCCATTGCCAAGTCGATCGGGAGTAGCCTGCGGCAGGCCACGACGCCCGAGGGCCAGCAGCGGCTCTTCCGCATGGTGATGTATCGGGAGATGCCGACCGGCCTGACCTCGTACCAGTTCATGGTCTACGTGCGTAACGACCTCGTGCCCGCCTACAACGATGTGCGCTATGGCGAATAACGACGCCCCGCGAGAGGACTTCCCTGTGACGACTCCCCCGATGGACACTGGCGTCGCCGTGCCGGAGCACGACCGACTGACGCCGACCCGCTCGGCGTCCCTCAACGACGAGGTGCTCCTGGCGCGGCTCCGTAGCCCCTTCACGCCGTTCGGGCTTGCTGTCGTCGTCATCCTGCTCGCCGCGCTCCTCCTGCGGATCCTGAAGCTGGACGCGTACCTGCTCGGCGACAGCGAGGGTGCCTGGGCGTACGACGGGTGGTCCATCTTCAACGGGCGGCCGGTCATGGGCGGCGGAGGGCTGCCGGAAGTCGCGCCGTTCCTCCAGCTCGCCAACGCCGTCTCCTTCGCGCTGTTCGGGGTGACGGACGCCACAGCGCGCATCGCCGCGGCGATGCTCGGTCTTGGGATCGTGGTCCTCGTCTTCGCGCTGCGCCCGTTCGTCTCCCGCTCTCATCTCGCGGCGATGGCGTTGCTGGCGGCGATCTCTCCTACCCTCGTTTTCGCCTCGCGCACAATTGACCCAGCGATCTCTGCCGCATTCTTCGCGTTCCTGACGCTCGTCTGCCTTCTCCGCGCAGGCATCGCCTCCGGCCCGGTGACGCAAGCCGGTTGGGCGCTCGGCGTCGGGCTTGGGTTTGCCGGCCTCCTCGGGTCCGGCGTTGATGGCGTGACGGCCGCTCTCTCGCTTGGTGTTGGCGTCTTCATCGCCGCAGTCACCGATCCCTCCGGCGAACGGGGCCGTGAACGAGGGGCGGTTCGTGCCGGCGTCGCGTCAATCGGCACCTCGGCCACGAATATCGGCATCACGCTGATCGGCTTCGCGGTCGCGGTCGTGCTCCTGTTCTCGCGACTCCTGACCGACCTGACGGCCCTCGAAGGACTGCTGACGACCTTCACCGAATGGGGTCGGATGATGATGTCCCGCGCGTCGTCACTGCCACCGTCGTACTACTTCTGGGTGCTGCTGCTCTACGAGCTGCTCGCGGTGGTGTTCGCGCTGCTGGCGGCGATCTCGGGCCGTCCGGTGAAGGGTGGTCGCCTGGAGCGGCGACAGGCGCTGAACCCCATGCTCTTTGGCGGCTGGTTTTTCGCCGCCCTGGTGCTGCACTCCTTCGCCTCGGGCCGGGAGACCTATCAGGCCGTGCTTGTCGCGCTGCCGCTGATCCTGCTTGGTGGTCTTGGCCTGGGCGATGTTTTCGCCCGCTTCGACGCCGCCGGGTTCTGGCGGGGTAACGGCTGGGGCATGCCGACACTGCTGCTTGGTGTGGCCATCGCGGTCGTCGCGTCCATCGCGGTCGTGGCTCGTGCGTTCGACGCGCAGGTCGTCCCGGCGGATGGGTTGCCGACGTGGCTTGTCGTGCTGCTCACTGCAGCGCTGGTGCTGATCACGCTCGGTGCGGTGGGGGCGTTGCCTGCCTCTGCTCGCACCGGGAGCGAGGTCCGCATTGTTGATCCGGTGCTGGTGATGGTCGCCACGGCGCTCGCGTTCTTTGGCATCATCACGACCGCCGGTTTGGCGTTCCAGCGGGCCGACGATGGCACGGAGCTGCTTGCGAGGCATATCCCGACGCAGGAGGCGTCCGGGCTGATCGACCGTGTTTATCGCGTCTCCCGGGATCTCAGCGTGGAGGATCGCTCCACGATCGACCCGACTGGTCGCTTCGGTCTCCGGATCGGGATCAGTCCCGAGGTCCAGTGGCCGCTCGCCTGGTATTTCCGCGACTTCCCGTTCGTGCGCGTCACCCCGCCCGCCGGGTGGGACGAGAACACCGATGTGGCGTTCGCGATGTCGGCCGACGCGATGCCGACGTATGGCCTCACCCCGCAGACCCAGGCATGGCGGGTCCAGGCGCCGGCGAGCTACGTCGACCTCAGCGCGGGCGACATCCTGGGCAAGATCACTACGCCGGACAGCTGGTCGGCGGCGCTGCGCTACCTGATCGGGCGCGAGCTGGAGAACCCGCAGGAGCCTGCGCATATCACCGTTGGCTACTCGAATCGCGTCGGGAACCAGCTGAACCCCAACTTCGGGCCATACAACCTCTTCGACGGCAGCTCGCCTGGCCCCGGGAGTGGCCAGGGACAGCTCGACCAGCCGACTGGCATCGGTGTTTCGCCGGACGGCGAGACGATCTACGTCCTAAACGCCAAGAACCAGCGGATCGACCGGTACGAGCGCAACGGCACGTTCATCGGCGTCTGGGATGGCGCGGTCGATCCGGTGCTCGGCCTGTCGTGGAACGCGAACCAGGGCGGTACCGGACTCACCGTTGGTCCGGATGGCCTGATCTACATCGCCGATACATGGAACCATACGGTTGTTGTAGTGGACAACAACGGAACTGTCGTGCGCCAGCTCGGTCAGCGCGGCAACCTCGCCGACATTACCGATGGCGGCATGGTGCTCGATCAGCCGGGCCTATTCTTCGGGCCGCGCGCGGTTGCGGTGACGAATGAACGCATCTTCGTGACCGATACCGGTAACGAACGTGTTCAGGTCTTCAGTAAGGACGGCACGTTCCTGACCGCATTCGGTGGCTTCGGCAGCGAGCCGGGCAAGCTGCTCGAGCCGACGGGCATCGTGATCGGGCCGGACGGGCATGTCTGGGTCGCGGATTCCGGCAACGCACGCATCCAGATCTTCACGATCGAGGGGCAGTTCCTGGAGGAGATTCCCGTGCCGGCCTGGGAGGGACAGCTCGGGGTTGATCGCCTGAATGACCTCGCGGTCGGTCCAGATGGCGTCGTCTACTTCACCACGCCGATGCTGGGGACCGTTTCCGCCTACGACGGCAACGAGATCGTCGACATCCCGAACCTGCCGCCGGTGCGCGCTGGTGGCATGACCGTCGCGCCGGACGGAACGCTGCTGGTGACGGACGTCAATGCGGCGACGGTGTACGAGGTGATACCGGAGTTGCCGGAAGGGTTCGGCGTTACGCCAGAAGCGTCGCCGGTCGCCTCGCCGATGGCCAGCCCGGCCGCGACGCCGCGTCGACCGGCTGCCTCTCCTCCCCGGCCAGGGGTAGAGCTAGAAGAGTCGGGGCTCACCCGAACGGGATGAGCTCCGTTTCGACGTCGCCGAGCGTGCTGGTATCCAGCAGGCGCTCGGCGGCCTCGATGATCGTGTTCAGCATCTGGCTGGCATGCGGTGCCGAGGTGCTGACCACCACGATGCCCAGCGTCGCCGCGCGCATGTCGTCGAGGTCCTCGATCTCGGCGACGGCGGCGTTGAACTGGTTCCGCAGGCGCGTCGTCACCCGCTTCACCTCGGCGCGCTTGTCCTTCAGCGAGAAGGTGTCCTCGAAGTAGAGCGTGAGGCGAGCCTTGCCGATCGTCGCGCTCATGCAACCTCCAACCGGACGTCCCCTGTTTCGGGGTCACGGCTCCAGGTGAGCGTGCGGCCGAGCGTGCTGGAGAGGTGCGCCCCGATGCGGAAGATAGCGTCCGCATGCTCATCATTGACGCCAAGCGACTCCGCCAGCTCGAGATCCGGCAGGTCGGCGATGGTTGCTGTGGCCGGTGCGCCGGAGAGGTCTGTCTCGATGACATTCGCGCCGAATGAGCGGTAGTTCGTGAGCAATGCGTCGAGCACCTCGGCCGGCTCCCACGCGCGGTCCGTGTCCCAACCGCGAGCGAAGACGTCCGCGACACCCTTCGCCCAGCGCTCGACCGCTTCCTCGCCGCCGTCGAGCGCCGCGACCGACGCCATCAGCAGCGCCTGGGCGTTGAACTGGCTCTGCTCCAGCAGCTCCTCGTCGCTGTAGGCGTCGTGCCCGTGCTCGATCTCCGAGTAGGTCTCGCGGTTCGAAAGCGTGCCGTCGTCCATGTGGCTCTCCTCAGTCGAGCACGATCAGCTCGCGCGTCGCGTTATTCAGGCGGCGCCCACCGTCCTCGGTGCAGAGGACCGTGTCCTCGATGCGCACGCCGAATCGCCCCTCAAGATAGATGCCGGGCTCGTCGCTGAACGTCATCCCGGCCTGCAGAGGCAGCGTGTTGCCCTCCACAAGGTAGGGCTCCTCGTGCACCTCCAGCCCGAGGCCGTGCCCGACCCGGTGCAGGAAGTATGGACCGTAGCCCTCCTCGGTGATGAGGCCCCGGGCGGCGCGGTCGAGCTCCTGCAGGGGTACACCCGGCTTCACCGTCTCGTACATTGCCTGGTTGGCGCGCTTGACGATGTCGTAGACGCGGCGGTACTCCTCACCCGGCTCGCCGACGTGGGCAGAGCGGGTGACGTCGGAGAGATAGCCCCGAACCTTGCCACCCCAGTCGAACACCATCGCGTCGCCCTCGCCAATCACGCGGTCGTTACCGCTGTGGTGAGGCGACGCGGAATTCGGCCCACTGCCGATGATGCCGTACGGGCTCTCCAATCCCTGGTCGCGCGAGATATCGAGCAACTTCTGCAGCGCCTGGCGCTCGGTCATGCCGGAGATGGCTCCGGCCTTGATGAACGCCTCCCAGGCCTGGTCGGTCAGGCGGGCGGCCTCGGCGAGGGCGTCGATCTCGTCCTGGTCCTTGATCATCCGGAGATCGCGCAGCACCGGTGTGCCCTCAACCCAGGTCGCGCCCGGGATGGCGTTCTGGAGGCGGATCAGGAACGCGCTCCAGAGCTGGTTGCCGACGGCGAGGGTCGCCCCGGATTGCGCGCCGATCGTCTCGGCAGCGATCGCGGCCGGATTGTCCTGGTCAGCCCATGTCACCAGGGCCACGTCGCTGGTCGCCTGCACAAGCGGGGCTTCGAGGCCGGGCACGACCATGCGCGGCTCGCCGTCTTTCGGTAGCACGAGCAGGTTCAGCCGCTCGCTGAGATGCGCGTCAACGCCGGTGAGGTACATCAGGTCAGCCGAGGGACCGAGCAAGAGCGTGTCGACGCCCTCCTGGCGGAGCACCTCCTGCGCGCGGCGGATACGGTTCGCGAAGACGGACGGATCGGTCGTGGACATGGATGTTTCCCTTCTGTGCCAGGCGCCCAAGTTCATTAGGGTCGTTATCGCAGAACGTAGGTCCGGCGTCGAGGGGAACGCCTGCAAGCGCCTCCGGCCCGCGCGTACACTAGGCGGGCACGGCACCGGCGCCGGCGACGCCAAGGGTGGCGCAACCTCTCCAGTGCGTAAAGGTGTCCTCTCCATAATGACCCAGCAGTCATCGCTCCACGATTCGTCCCCGTTCCGGATCGCCGTCGACATGGACGGCGTGCTCACCGGGTCGCCCGTGCCGCTGGCCCATGCCGCCAACGAGCACTTCGGGATGGATCTCCCCGATATCGCCTTCGTCGACTCGTCCGGCCTGAATGTGCCGCTCCACGTGCGTGAATGGGTCTATGGACCCGAGGGACCGGCCTTCAGGATGGAGCCGGCCGACGGAGCCCAGGAGTTCTTCCGGGGGCTTGTCGACCTGGCCGGTCCAGACAACGTCATCATCGTTACCGCGCGCCCGGAGACGTCGGCGGATATGACCCTGCGCTGGCTGCGCAAGCATGGCTTCCCGCACACGCAGGTGATCTTCGCGGATGACAAGATCGGCATCGCCAAGCGCCAGGGGTGCCGATTCGCGGTCGAAGATAGCCTGCGCCATGCGCGCAACTACGCCTCCGGCGAGGTGACCTGCTACGTCATCAACGCCCGGCCGGAGCAACACGATGCGACCAACCCCTACATCGTCGAGGTCCCCTCGTTCGACGCGATCGTTTCCCTGCTCGCGGCCGAGCGGCGCGCGCCGATGTCGGCGGCCGTCGTCTCGTCCCTCCCGCCGCTGGAGGATGGTGGCGAGGCCCCGCGCCGCTGGAAGGTCGTCGTCTCGGACACGATCCACGCTGTCGCGCGCGAGCACATCCAGGCGGTGGCCGATATCGTCGACGTAGACGGCACTGACCTTCCTGCCCTTCTTGCTTCGCTCCCGGACGCCGACGCGCTGGTCGTCCGCAGCGAGACGCAAGTGACGCAGGAGGTCCTCGCGGCCGGGCCGAAGCTGAAGGTCGTCGCGCGGGCCGGTGTAGGGGTCGACAACATCGATGTGGACGCCGCGACGCGTGCTGGCGTCGTCGTCCTGAACGCGCCGGGCGCGAACGCTTACTCCGCCGGCGAGCACACCATTGCGCTGATGCTTGCGGCGACGCGCCAGCTCCCGTTCGCGAACCGGACGACACACGCAGGCGAATGGAAGCGTAAGGCGATCAAGCCCATCGACGTTCGCGGTCGCACGGTCGGCATCGTCGGTCTCGGCCGTGTCGGAACGGTCGTCGCGCGTCGCCTGAAGGCCTTCGAAGCACATGTCATCGCCTACGACCCGTATATCCCGACCGCGCGTTTCACCGACGCCGGCGTCGAGCAGGTTTCGCTGGACGAAATCTGGCGCCGCAGCGACATCGTGACGTTCCACTGCCCGGCGACGTCGGAGAACACGCACATGCTCAACGCCGGCACGATCGCGCAGATGCGGCCGGGCTCGATCGTGATCAATGCCGGACGCGGCGAGCTCGTGGACGCGAATGCGTTGGCCGACGCGATCCGCTCGGGCCATCTGCGGGCTGCTGGTGTCGACGTTTACCCATCGGAGCCATGCGTCGAGAGCCCGCTGTTCGGGCTGGAGAACGTTGTCCTGACGCCGCACACGGGCGGATCGAGCGAGGAGGCGCTGCTCGCCGTCGGGCGTGTGATCGGGGCGACGACCGTTGCCGCGCTGCGCGGTGAGGCTGTGTCGAACGCCGTGAATCTTCCGGCTGCCTCGCTGGAAGCACCGGCGCTGAAGCTGCTCACCTCCGTCGCGGCGGCGGCTGGCCGGCTGCTCTCCGTCCTCATGCCAGACCACGTCAGCAGCGTGAGCGTTGAGGCGCGTGGCATGGTCTCCAACGACATCACCGAGCATGTCGCCAACGCCGCGCTCGCGGAGTCGCTCCAGCGCTGGCTGGGGCGCCGCGTGACGCCGGTGAACGCTCGCCTGATCGCCTCGGAGATCGGGATCGACGTGATGACCGCGGCGGACGACGGGGACGAGACCTCGATCCCGCAGTTCCGCTTCGAGGTCCGGGGCGACGGCGTGCACTCCGTCGTCGTGAGCTGGGATCGCGACATCGCCGGCATCGTGGAGGTCGATCGCTTCTCGCTGGCGCAGCCGCTTTCCGGGTATGTGCTTATCACGCACCATCAGGACCGACCCGGCATCATCGGCAAGCTCTCAACGACGCTCGCGCGCTACAACATCAACATCGCCGGCATGCAGGTCAGTCGTGAGGTCCCGCGTGGCGAGGCGATGATGGTCACGAACGTCGACGAGGAGATCCCCGGGGAGGCGCTGGACGAGATCCGCGCGATCGAGGGGTTGGAGAACGCGTTCATCGTGTCCCTGCCCGGTGTGCTGCAGGCGCGGCCCGACCCGGTCCACCTTGTGGCGTCGATCACGGCGCCCGCCTATCGCGGCAAGTAGCGCAACGAGCACGGCCCCGGCGAATTCGCTCGCCGGGGCCGCTTCCGTGTGGTCCCAGAGCGATGCCCGGTGGAACGACTCGCCCGGATATCGACCTCTGGTCGATCCTTCGACAAGCTGAGGACGCCGACATTCCTTCGGAGGTACGGCCCCTATAGCCATCTGCAGGGTGGTTGACCGTCATGTCGTCTCGCCCCGGTGGGCGAGAATCGCCCGAAGGGCGATATGGGCGCCAAAGCGGCACCTTCGGTGCCGGTCCCGGGCACAGGGCCCGGGACTACCTATCAACCACCCTGAGACGCGCCCTACAACTGCTGGGCCGTCTGGTCGCGTTCCGCGGCAGTCGGTTCGTGCGGCGCCTCGCCTTCGATGCGGACGTCCGGCAGCCATTCCAGCCACTTCGGCAACCACCAGTTGGTGTCGCCGACGATCGTCATCAGGGACGGCACCAGCACCGAGCGGATGACCGTCGCGTCGAGCGCCACGGCGACGGCGAGACCGAATCCGAGCTGCTGCAGCGCGAGCATCGATCCCTGCGAGAACGCGCCGAACACGACAACCATGATCAGGGCCGCGCCGGTGATGATGCGGCCCGTGCTGCGCAGCCCGATCGCGACACTCTCGGCGTTGTTGTGCGAGATGTCGTAATGCTCGCGGATGCGGCTGAGAATGAAGACGTGGTAGTCCATGCTCAGGCCGAACAGGATGCAGAAGAGCAGGATGGGTTGCCACGACTCAATCACCGGGCTCGCGGTGTACCCGAGCAGGTCGCGACCGATGCCCTTCGAGAAGACGGCGACCGTGATGCCCCACGCCGCGCCGACCGACAGGAGGTTGTAGACCATCGCCTTGATCGGCACGATGATCGAGCGGAATGCGAGGGTGAGCAGGATGAAGCTGAGCGAGAGCACGAACGTGAAGACGACCGGCGTCGCCTCGTCGAGGATCGTCAGCATGTCGGCCTCGCCGGCGCTTTGGCCCGTGACATAGGTCTCCACGCCGTCGACCTGCTCGATCGTGGCCGGAAGGATATCGTCACGCAGCTCGTGGACGACGTCGTATGCCTCCGGCGAGGAGCCGGTGAACGCCAGTGTCGCCTTGATGAGGCCGACGCCCGCCTCGTCGTCCCACAGCGGCTGCCCGACGCTCGCGAAGCGCTCGTCGTTCGCCAGCTGGCTGCGGAAGTCCTCCACGGCAGCGTCCAGCGCATCGGTATGCTCGCCCTCGATCACGATCTCCATCGGCGAGAGTAGCCCGGCGCTGAAATCCGTCTCGAGCACGTGATACGCCTGCGAGACCTCACCCGGCGGGAGCTGGGCGCTGCCGGTGAAGCCGGTCTTCATGTCTAGGACGGGGTACGCCAGGATGAGAAGAATCGAGACCGAGACGATCAACGATACCCAGGGTCGGGCGACGACGGCCTTGGTCAGCCCGCCCCAGAAGCCGGCGTAGACGTCCTCGTCGGCCACCGCCGAGGACGAGTGATAGTTCTTGCGCGGCCAGTTGATGCGGTCTCCGAGCAGACTCAGCATCGCTGGCAGGAGCGTGGTGGTGAGCATCACGGCGATCGCGACGACGATGACGGCGCCGAGCCCGAGCGAGAAGAAGATGTTGATACGGACGAAGGTGACGCCGATGAGGGCGAGGATCACCGTCAGTCCCGAGAACACGACTGCCTTGCCGGCCGTTCCGCCGGCGATCTCGATCGAGCGCTGGCGGCTATAGCCAAGCGTGCGTTGCTCGCGGTAGCGCTCGATGATGAAGAGCGCGTAGTCGATGCCGAGTGCCAGGCCGAGCATCGTCACCATGTTCTGGATGAAGAGCTGCAGGTCCTCGAACTGCCCGAGCAACGTCACGATGCCCAGCGCGATGCCAACGGAGAACACGCCGAGCGTCAGCGGAACGACCGGCGCGACGAGAGCCCCGAAGACGATCACCAGCACCAGGATGGCGATCGGCACGCCGACCGTCTCGGCGGAGATCAGGTCCTCGAGCACGATTTCCTGGAATTCATCATTGATGGAGAGGTTGCCGACCGTCGTCACATCGAACTGGTCGTCGTCGAATTGCTCGACGGTGTCGATGTACTCGCGGATCGGCACGCCGTTCTCGTAGATGTCGAAGGTGACCGGTAGCAGGACGACGGTTCCCGCGTCGTTCCGCAGCGCCTCGATCTGGGCGTTGTTGAACTGTCGTAGCTCGAAGTAGTTGATGACGGTCGCGCCTTCGAGCTCGCCAGACGCCAGCTCCAGCGGATTCGGTGGCGGCAGCGGTCCTTCGCCGACCCATTCTCCCTGCAAGGTGCGGACGGCGGTCGTCACCTCATTCGCCTTCGCGGCGAACGCATCGTCATCGACGGTCGTGCCGTCCTTGGAGCTGATCACGATCGTCTCGGCGGCCTTGGCGTCGTCGGAGAGGGTCGTGCCCTGGAGCTTCTCGGCGCCAATGATCGTCTCCACATCGCCGGAGATCGTCATCTCGTTGGAGAGCACGTCGTTCAGCCCATAGGCCGCGTAGCCGCCACCGATGACGAGAATGAGCGCCCAGATGGCGATCACCCGCCAAGGGTGGCGCGCGCTCGAGCCGGCGAGCCCTTCGATCGAAAACCGCGATGCCATGGACGAAAGCTCCTGATGTGGAAGGTGTCGGGATAGAGGCGTGGTGTACCCTCGCGGCAGGAATAGTATCGCGCGGGAAGGATTGTCACCAAATTCACAAACGGGACCTATGCACCCTTCCCGGCGGTAAAGAGGAGACCTCAGTGGCAGACGAAAACGTTCGTGAAGGCGCCGGGCTGGTCGTCGCCCTCAGCCGAGATGTGTTTTTCGGGATGCGCATTCGCACCGTCCTCGCCCAGCTCGGCCAGGAGCTGCGGTTGGTGAAGACAGAAGCAGAAGCGGTTGACGCGGTTGCGGCGAGCCCGGGGAGCACGCTGGTTGTCGATTTCAACCAGCCGGTCGATTGGGCGTTGCTCGCGCCGGTGCTTGAGGGGAGCACGCCGGTGCTGGCCTTCGGCTCACATACCGATGTGGACGGCTTCCGCGCGGCCAAGGCGGCCGGGGTGCGAAGGACCGTCTCAAACGGCGAGTTCAGCCGGCGTCTTCCCGAGCTGCTGGCGCAGGTTCGCCGTCGATAGGGGGCCTCGCCATCTGTTGTCGCCTTGCGTATAATAGTGTACGTACACTACGGCGATGACAGGAGGGAATCCCCATGGCTGCCGTTTCACAGGCGACCGATGCGCTCACGATCAACTCTGCGGTCGACATCTTCTTCGCCGACATGCGCCTTGCGCCGCGGACCAAGATGACCTACCGGCAGGGCGTGCGCAAGTTCGTCGACCACCTCGCCACGCATGAGGGGATCGACCCGGAGGTCGCACCGGTGACGGCGATTACCGCCGAGCAGGTGACCGACTTTGCGTCGATGCTTGTGCCTCCAGACATCCGCACACCGGAGGAGGTTTCCCGTATGCGCACGGCGCAGAACAACCTCGCCGCCGTGCGAAAGTTCTGCTCATGGCTGGCGGCCTACGATCACCACCCGGACCTCTCGACGGACCGGCTTCGCGTGCGGATCGCCGCGATGATGCCGCGCTTTACCCCGCCGCCGCCAGATGTCCAGCTCGGTGACCTCGAAAGAATCGTGGAACACGTGCTGACCGGCCCGCGCGAGGAGAAACCGCACCTCGAGCTGCGGCGTCTGAAGGTACGGGCGATGATCCTGTTCATGTATCGGACAGGCGTCCGCGTCTCCGAGCTGTGCGCCCTGCGGCGTCGCGACATCGACCTTGCGAGCGGCACGGCAAGCATCTACCGCGCGAAGGGTGGCAAGAGCCGGACGGTGCACTTCGATGAGGAGACGGCGCGCGTGCTCGTCGCGTACTGGCGGGCTCGAGGAGACGAAGTGCGCGGCGCAGGCGTGCTTCCGGCGTTCAGTGGGCGGGACAAGCCCGGCGTTGCCGGCTCGGCGATCAGCCCACGCACGGTGGAGCACATCGTCGCGCAGATATGTACGGAGCTTGGCATAGAGAGCGAGGTCACGCCACACTCGTTCCGGCATGGACTGGCCACGGAGCTGGTTCGACGGCGGGTGCGCGAATCGACGGTGCAGACGATCCTCGGGCATGCGTCGCCCCAGACGACACGAATCTACGTCCATAAATCGGCCATGGACGTCGCGGAAGAATATCAGGATGCCTTTGGAACCTACCGCGCGCCCGGCGCGCGAAGCGACCTCGATGATTAGCTTCCGGCGACTCTCCGGGCGGATTGCCGTGGCGGTGCTGGCCCTGGGCCTGCTCGTCGGGTGCGCTGACGGATTGGCGCCGGACGCGCAGCGCGGTCGTGATCAAGACCGGAGTCGCGACTCGGTCGTCACGGACCTGCAGGCGACGCAGACCTGGAATCTCGTCCACGGCACGCCGCCCTCGACGCCAGTGCCGGGCGAATAACAAGGCGCCTATAACAGCAGAGGGGCGGGACGTCATCGACATCCCGCCCCTCTCGTGTGCCCCGGGTCTACTGGCCGGTGAGGCTTCCTGGAAGCGACGGCGCCTCGCAGGCGCCGCCCGTCTGGCAGGCAAGCTCGGCGTTGGCGATTGCCAGTGCCGTCTCCTCGGCCCCACCGTCGGCTGCCGCTCGCTGTACGTCGATTACGGTCAGCGTCCCGTTCTTCGCAAACAGCATCCGGTAGCCGTCCGCGCTGCCCTCGCTGGTGCCATAGCGGAACGCGGATACGGCATCGGCGCCCTCGAGCGACACGCCGTCGACCGCCTCCTGACCAGTGAGCGGCGGGAAGAGATCGGCAGCCTGCTGGACGACGAGCGACGCATCGTCCGGGTTCGTGAAGGTCGACACGCCGACCGTGACCGACGGTGACTCCGCCTTGCCGCCGATCAGCGTCGTCTCGACCCACGAGCTGTCAATACCGCTCAGCAGCGAGCCCTGGACGCCGTACATCGACTCGACCTCCACGGGGCCGAGGAAGCCGGCCTGCGCCAGGCCGTTCCCCTCCCCCTCGAAGCTCACGACCGTGCCGGGAAGCGCCATGTCGATGTGCGGCAGCTCCGAGCCGTCAAGGACCGCCTGGGCACGCTCGTCGATGCGCGCCGCGAGCTCGTTCGCGAGGTCGGCGTCGGCCGCCGTGCCATCGAGCGTCTCGTGCGCGATCCCGACGACCATTGGGCCGCGCCGGAAGGTGACGTCCACCGTTCCGATCGTTGTGCCGTCAGCCGCGGCGTAGGTGCCGGTCGTTGTCTCGCGCGGTTCCTCGCCGGCGGAGGCATCGCTATCCTCGAGCGCGTCGTTCGGGTTGGTGACGCTCTCATCCTCGAGGATCGCGAAGCCGTCAGTGGCCGCCTGGTCGCCATCCCAGAGGGACACGTAGGCGCGGATCCGCTGGTCAGCATCAGCGTTCTCATAGACGCTGACGTACTGGCTCACGAATCCGCCAGAGCGGAGCGCCTCGGCGTCGACGCCCGACGCGGCAACCTGATCCGCATCCAGGAACGTTTCGCCGACGAATGTGTAGCCGGTCGGGAGGTCCTCAGCGCCGGGTGTGACGGCGGCGAGTCCGTCGCGCGGGTCAGCTTGTGTGGCCTCGGGGGCCGATTGCGCCGCGGCGGTGAACCCGGAGGTAAGCATCGTGGCGCTGATCGCCATGACGGAGATGATCTCGCGAAGTCGCTGCATGAAGTGCTCTTCTCCCATACGTTGGCCTGGCGCGCGTCTGCGGGCCGGGCATGAAGGTGCCTGGCTGGATCCTGTTCACCAATACTAGCGTCTGGACGCCGCTTTCGGTTTCGTCAGCCGGCGTCGGATTCGGCCACCGGGGTCGATGGCGGGTTCAGGAGCCAGTCCTCGAACTGCGCGGTCAGTGTCTCACGCTGGTCCCGCCAGTAGCTCCAGTTCTCGAAGAATTGGGAAGTGAAGTTCTCCGGCGCGTTCGGAAGTGCGCCGATGATGTCTGGCCGCAGGAGCGCAAGCGCGTCCTTGTTTACCGGACCGAAGGGCTGCAAACGCGTGAAGTTCGCGGTCGGGATCGCCCGCGTGGCGTAGTTGATGAAGTTCATGGCGATATCGGCGTTCGCCGATCCGCGAGCCATGACCCAGGCGTCCGCCGAGAGCATGCCCTGGTTCCACTGTGGCTTTACGAGGGAGGCAGCATCCGGCAAGTTTGTCCGGACGGACCAGGCGCTCGCCAGGCCGACCTGACCGGTGCGGACAAGCTCGACCGGCTGCTTGCTGTCCTCGTAGAAGAGCGTCGCCTCGCGTAGGGTTTCCAGCTTGGCGAACGCCCGCGTCACGTCCAGCGGGTACAGTTCATTCACGGGCACGCCATCGGCGAGGAGCGCAAATTCCAGCGTCCCGACCGGGGATCGTCGCAGCGCGCGTGTCCCGTCGAAGAGATCCAGGTTGAAGAAGTCGGCCCAGTCGGCCGGCGGGGTCTCGACGGAGACCGAGTAGACCATCGTTGTCGAATAGAGCATCGCGCCGACGCCGTGCTGCATCGTCAGCTCTGGATAGAGCGATGTCGAGTCGACGATGTTGTAGTCGATCGCCTCGATCAGGCCGCGGTTCGCGTAGGCCAGCACATCTGACGCCGGGACGAGCATGACGTCCCAGAGAATATCGCCCGATTCAACCTGCGAGACGAGGTTTTCGACGCCATCACGCCCGAACTCCTCGTGTCGCACTTCCGCGCCGGTGTCACGCGTGAATGCCTGGAAGAACGCCTCGTCCATCGATGCGAGGAATTCGGCGACGCCAGCGGTCGCGACAGTCACCGTGCGTCCCGCCCAGCGGTTGGGGTCCTGGTATCCTGCGGCGGGCGTGCTGATAGGTGGTTGGCTGGGAGTCGGCTGGGCCTGGGTTGGCGCCTCGGTGGCGACCGGGATGATGTTAACGTCCTCACCCTTGTCTTCTTGTCCGCACGCCACAAGGCCGAGCGCGGAGGCCGTGGCGCCGAGCGTGAAGGCGCGGCGTGTCAGCCGGGCGTGCCTGCCGCGCGGGCCCCTGTTGATGAATTCTGGCATGCGGCCTCGATCCCTGTACGGTTGCGCCGGGCCGAATCAGCGTCCGCCGGCGGTAGCGGGTCCATGTACGGTAGATGATACGCGAAATGCCCGCCACCACCGCCGGAACGCCCTGTGATGGCGGATGCACAAACCAGCCCGACGGGATATGCTAGGCACTAGTCCGTTCGCGCGTGAACGTCCCCGGCCCGGCCGGGTTCGAGGCGCGCGTTGCGGGGCTCGATGACGATGCGCATCACGCTGGTGCACCCTGTCGTGATCGTGTCGATATCGGCATCAGGACCGTCTGGTGCCATCGTTGGATAACTGCGTTGGTGAACGGAGGCGGGAACGTGGAGACGTACAACATCTATATGGATGAGCTCCCGACGGGCGAAGAGTTCGACGGCGAAGAGATGGTGGAAGTTGAGTTCCGCGTGGTTCCGTCGACCAACGATGACAGTGATGCCGAGAACAATGCGGTGATCGCTGGGCTCGACCTCGTCGACCTGATCAACCTGCGGGACGCCCTCCAGCAGGAGATCGACGATTACGCGCTCGCCTCGCTTGAGGCAGAGGCGATGAACCTCTCTGACGGCGAATAATCGCCCTCCCCTTGCGGGATGACGGTGCACTCATGTAGTGTGAACGGCGGAGCGGCCCTCGTTGGCCCTCCGCCGCTTTACTGCTCGACGATCATCCGGGGTGCGACCGGCGTGATCCCGCGAAGGAACAAGGACCGTTGGCGGATTAGCACTCTCGTGAGCCAGCCATGCTCGCTCACGTTGGACGTCATGCAGGATCGTTGCGCCATCCCCGGCGTGCGGCCCTCTCCAGACTGCCGGCAGGAGTGCCTATGTATACCGTCAACGACGTGTCGCGACGCTACGGCGACACCCTTCTTTTCGAGCACGTTACCTTCACTATCAACCCAGGCGACCGCATTGGCCTCGTCGGCCCGAATGGTGCCGGCAAATCGAGTCTGCTCCGTATCCTGACGGGCGAAGACCGCCCGGATACCGGCAGCATCGGCGCCCAACCCGGTGCCACGCTCGGGTACCTGCGGCAGGGATTCTCCGACATCCCGGCTGGCACGCTGGCCGACCTGCTCGACGTGCCTACACGCGGGCTGCTCGCGGCGCAATGTGCCCTCGAAGAGGCCACATTGGCCTTCGGCGACGCCGAACGCGACCCCGACGAAGTGGCGGACATCTTCCAGCTTGCCAGCGATCGGTTTGAGGCGCGAGGGGGCTATGCAGCGCTCGCCGAGCTGGACGCGCTGCTGGATCGATTCGGGTTGGCGGATATCCCGCATCATCGTCCCCTGGCGAGCCTGTCTGGTGGACAAAAGACGCGAGCGGGACTGGCGGCGCTACTCGTGACGCGTCCGGACGTGCTTGTGCTCGACGAGCCGACCAATCACCTGGACGCCGACGCGCTCGACTGGCTCGCGTCGTACCTGCGCTCGTGGCCTGGCGCGATGCTGATCGTGTCGCATGACCGCGCGTTCCTCGATGGCGTCGCAACGAGCATCCTGGCCATCGACGACATCGCCAAGAGCGTCACCCCCTACACCGGCAACTACAGCGACTTCATCGCCGCGAAACAGCGCGAGGAGGCCGACGCCGAAGCTGCGTGGGAGCGTCAGCAGGCGGAGGTCGCCCGCATCAACCGCGACATTCGTGCGGCGGAGACAAAGGCGCGTTCGATCGAGTCGAACACCATCGACTACGCGGTCCGCAAGAAGGCGGCGAAGATCGCCCGGCCGGCTGTCGTGCGCAAGAAGAAGCTCGAGCGGATGCTGGATTCCGCCGACGCCGCCGAGCGGCCCGTGCGCCGTTGGGGGCTCGCCATGGATCTCGACGCCCCGGAAGGTGGCGCGCGTGACGTCCTGGTCATGGAAAAGGTGCACGTCGCGCTGGGCGGCCATCCTGTATTGCGAGGACTGGACCTCCACCTGCGGCATGGGGAGCGGGTCGCGCTACTCGGCGACAACGGGAGTGGCAAGACCACGCTCATGCGCGTCGTTACCGGTGAGCTCACCCCGGATTCGGGAGATGTCCGGTTGGGATCCGGCGTCCGCGTGGGATACTTCGCGCAAGAGCAACAGGTGCTGGAGCCGGAGCTCACCGTATTGCAGCAGGCCGGTAAGGCCGCTGCGATGCTGGAGAGCGAATTACGGGCGGAGCTGCACAAATTCCTCTTTGGCGGTGACACCGTGCATCGGCGGATCGCCGATCTCTCCTACGGGGAGCGAGCTCGGCTCATGCTTGCTCTGCTCGTCCTGAAGCAGACGTCATTGCTGCTGCTCGACGAGCCGATGAACCATTTGGACATCGAGTCGCGGGAGGAGTTCGAGCAGGCGCTCGCGGCGTTCCCCGGAACAGTGTTGATGGTGCTGCACGATCGTTACGCGGTTGGGCGACTCGCCGGTCGGGTCGTGGAGTTGAAGCAGGGTGTGCTTGCGGAGCGTTTTGATCTGGAGAGATCGTGTAGCGGTGTAGGTCTAACCCGTTACGCGACATATCCCCACGCGCTTGGATGCTCGTCAGGAGCATTTGTCTTTGTGGTTGGATTGACAATGGGATATGTAGCGTGTAGCCGGCGGCATCGCTATTGGCGGGCTGTCAGAAGCAACTGAAGCTTTAATCAGCGCACGTGCATGTGAAGACATTTCGACCCCCAACCGCTCCAGTGATCGTGGCGGTACACGGTCGAACGTCATCCACGACAGATGGCGATCGCAGCCGTAGATGCTTTCCGGGGACAACGGGATATGTCGCTTACGCTGGTCCGGTCCGTCTATCGGGAGACGCCGCTCGTCGCCTCTCGCGGTCCGATCACCATCATGGTGCGGTATTGCTCCAGGAACCAGGCCTGCACGTCGAAGGGCTCGTCCCCTTCCCCGCGCTCGACCATCTCCCACCGCCCGTCCTGACGCAGCCGGCGAGCATTGACGTTGTCCCTGAGGTAGGACATAAGCACCACGTCCCGCAGGTGTTGCACGAGGTCGGGAGACTGCACGGGTGTGATCACCTCAACCCGGCGCTCGAGGTTGCGCTCCATCGCATCGGCGCTGCCGATGAACATCAGCGGGTCGCCATTGTTGGCGAAGAAGTAGATCCGGCTGTGTTCCAGGAACCGCCCGACGATGCTCCGCACCTTGATCGTCTCGCTCCAGCCAGGTACCTCGGGCCGCAAGCAGCAGATTCCACGCACGATCAGGTCGATCCGCACGCCGGCGTGGGACGCCGCGTAGAGCGCGCGAATCGTCTCGCGATCGACAAGCGAGTTCATCTTCATGATGATGTGTCCGTTGCCGTGCGCGAGATGGCTCTCAGTTTCCCGTCGAATGTGCTCGATGATGTTCGAGCGCATGGCATGGGGTGCGACCCAGAGGGAACGGTAGTCCTGCTGCTCCGCGAACCCGGTCAGCACGTTAAAAACGTCGGTGACGTCGTCGGCGATGTTCTCACGTGAGGTGAACAAGCCGATATCCTCATAGAGACGAGCGGTGTTCGCGTTATAGTTGCCGGTCGCGATGTGGCAATAGCGGCGCAAGCCATCTTCCTCGCGCCGCACAACCATCGTGAGCTTGCAGTGGGTCTTGAGGCCGGCGAGGCCGTAGGCGACATGCACGCCGTGCGTCTCCAGCGTCTGCGCCCACTCGATATTGTTCTCCTCGTCGAACCGGGCCTTCAACTCGACCAGCACGGCAACCTGTGTGTCATCATCCCGCGCATTGATGAGCGCCGGGATCAGCGGGGAGTTCTTGCCGACCCGATACAACGTCTGTTTGATCGCAATGACGTCCGGGTCCGTGCTGGCCGCATGCACGAAGTCCACCACGCCGCCGAACGACTGGTACGGCAGATGGAGAAGCACATCGTTGCCGCGCAGCACGCTGAAAATGTCCGGCTTCTCATCATCCGCGGCCGACGAGCGCCACGGGAAGTTCGTCGCCGGCGAGAAGGGCTCGTCCTTCAGGTCCGGGCGGTCGAGCTTCGCGAGTTCGACCACGTCTTCGAGTCCGATTGGCCCGTCGACCACGTAGAGGTCGTTCTCGTCAGCATGGACCTGGTCCAGCAGCCACGAACGCACCGCATCAGGCATCGTCGTATCGATGTCGATCCGCACCGTTGAGCCGAACGGGCGCTGCGAGATCGTCTCTCGCATGATCTCGAGCAGGTCCTCAGCGTCCTCGTCGTCCTCGTCTGGCTCGACGTCCGAATCGCGGAGAAGGTGGAACGGATACGATGCGACGACGGTACTTCCCGGGAAGAGGCGGTCCATGTGCGCGGCGATCACCTGCTCCATCAGGGTAAAGCGCAGCGGACGCTCGCTGTCCTGGCGGAACTGCTCCACCAGCACGTTGCCGGACTCCCCTTCTGGCTCGCTTGCCGGGACGGGCACGAATCGAGGCAACAGGGCCGGCACCTTGACGCGGGCAAACCGCGATTCACCCTTGCTCTTGATCACGACGATGAGGTTCACGCTGTCGTTTGACACGTGTGGGAAGCGTCGACCGCGATCGATGGCCTGCGGGGTCAGCACAGGAAAGACCTCGCGCTCGAAGACCCGCTCCAGCGCGAGCTTCTCGGCGGTGCTGAGATCCCGGTGATCGACAATCTCGATCCCCGCTTCCTTCAGCGCCGGAACGAGCTCGTTGACGACACCGTCGACCTGCCGATCCATCAGCTCCTGCGTGAGCTCATGGATACGGCGCAGCGCCTGCAACGGCGTGCGGCCATCCGTGCCGACGTCCGTGACCCCGGCCACGACTTTCCGTCGCACCCCTGCCACGCGGATCATGAAGAACTCGTCGAGATTGGAGGAGAAGATCGAGGCGAACTTGATGCGCTCCAACAACGGCTGGCTCTCTTCGCCCATCTCTTCGAGAACGCGACCGTTGAAGTACAACCAGCTCAGTTCACGATTCAGGTAGAGCTCGGGGCCTAGCCCCGGCAGGACCCAGTCAGAGTTCGCGGCGGACTGCGCCGGGTTGTTGGATGACGAGGAAGCGCTCATGCCGGCGCACGACCTTTCACGAACCTCCGACCCCGCCCGGATGCGGGACCTGACACAACGACGCTCTCCCGATTGTATGCAAGAGCCCCGCCGCCTGGCCACGGGAAGGCGTAGACAACAAAGCGACGCGACTCCGGAGTCCGGAACCGCGTCGCCTCGTACCCATAGGTCTCGGGAGCGTCCGGCTACTCGCCGCCGTCCCGGCGCCCGTCCGGCTCGCCGGAGGCCACGCGCTCCTCCGAGATCTCGTCCGCCGTGCGGCGCTGCTGCACCGCCATGCCCGCTTCGTGGTCTTCCATCATGCCCGGCGTGCCGAAGATTGCCTCGACCTCGCGGCCGTCCAGCGTCTCCCGCTCAAGCAGCGCGGCGACGAGCGCCTCCAGCTTTTCGCGGTACTCGCGGTTCAGCTCAATCGCGCGGCGCTGGGCGTTCTCGACGATCTCGCGGACCGCCGCGTCCACCTTCTGCGCGGTGGCGTCGGAGAACGACTTGTCCTGGGTGATCTCTCGGCCGAGGAAGACATGCTCCTCGCCCGTACCGAGATAGACCGGCCCGACCGCGTCGCTCATGCCCCAGAGACCAACCATCCGGCGCGCGAGGCTTGTGGCCTGCTTCAGGTCGTTCTCGGCGCCGGTCGTGATCTCCTCGAAGACCACCACCTCAGCGGCGCGACCGCCAAGCATGCCGACCAGGCGGCCGAGCAGGTATGCGCGGCTGTAGAGACCGCGGTCCTCCTCCGGCATCTGGATCGTCACACCACCGGCCGAGCCGCGCGGGACGATGCTCACCTTACGGAGCGGGTCGGAGCCCGGCGTGAAGTGCGCGGCGAGGGCGTGACCGGCCTCGTGGTAGGCGACGACCTCGCGCTCCTTGGGATCGACGAGGCCGCTCCGCGCCACACCGAGCAGGATCTTGTCGAGCGCCTCCTCGAAGTCGATCGGGAAGATTTCCTTACGGTTGTTGCGCGCCGCGTTCAGCGCCGCCTCGTTGACGAGGTTAGCGAGGTCCGCGCCCGCGAAGCCGGTGGTGCCGCGAGAGATACGCTCGAGGTCCACCTTGGGGCTCAGCGGCATGCCGCGCGAATGGATGCGGAGGATCGCCTCGCGGCCCTTCCGGTCCGGCAGGCCAACGGTGACCTGACGATCGAAGCGGCCCGGGCGCAGCAGCGCCGGGTCGAGCACGTCGGGGCGGTTCGTGGCCGCCATGACGATGACTTCCTGGTTCGTCTCGAACCCGTCCATCTCCACGAGCAGCTGGTTCAGCGTCTGCTCGCGCTCGTCGTTGGAGCCGCCAAGGCCGGCGAAGCGCTGGCGACCGACGGCGTCGAGCTCGTCGACGAAGATGATGGCCGGCGCGGCGGTCTTGGCCTTGTCGAACAGGTCGCGGACGCGGCTCGCGCCGACACCGACAAACATCTCGACGAACTCGGAGGCCGAGACGCTGAAGAACGGAACCCCCGCCTCACCGGCGACGGCACGCGCGGTGAGCGTCTTACCGGTACCCGGAGGGCCCACCAGCAGCACGCCACGCGGTAGCCGCGCGCCGAGCGCATGGTACTTCGCCGGATTACGGAGGAAGTCGACGACCTCCATCAGCTCTTGCTTGGCCTCATCCTCACCAGCAACGTCCGCGAACGTCACCTGCGGCCGCTCGGGATCGTTCTGGCGCGCCTTGGACCGGCCGAAGCCGAAGACGTTCTGGTTGCCACGACCCATCTGGCGGCTCATGAAGATGATCAGGCCGAGGAAGAGGAGGAATGGCAGGAAGCTGAAGAGCAGGTTCGTCCAGATCGAGGTGCTGGTCGTGCGACCGACGATCGTTGCGTCCGTCGCCTCGATCCTGTTCAGTAGCTCGGTATTCTCGACGCCTTGCGGCAGCGTCGCCTGGACGTCGCTCGTCTCCTCGACGTTCTGGTTGTCGAGCGGCAAGTCGGCTCCGGACACCTGGTTTTCGGAGTCGTACCGGATCGGGTCCTTCAGCTCGAGGCGGATGCGTGTCTCCGACATCGTCGCCTTGTCGACGTTGTTCGCGTCGATCTGCGCGGTGACAACGTTGTACGGGACGTCGGTAATCGACGGGTCTTCCTGGGGGCCGAAGAAGTTCCAGATGTACCACCCGACGAGGGCGATAATGATGGTCGCCACGACCCAGGTCGGGATGCGCGGGCCGCCGCTGCGCGGCTCCTCACCACCGGGGCCGTCGCCACCGCGGCGCTGCCGCTGCTGGCGGTTCCGATTCGGATCGGGCCGCATCAGCGGAAACTGCGGCTTCTTGGGATCCTGCTGACTCATGTTGGACAACTCTCTCGATATAGATAATGGTGGACCGGGACGGTCGCGTTCCGGGAGCAAAGGCCCAGGAACCCATTCGACCATTCACGACTGTTTTCCTTTGAGAACTGTAGAACATTCGTAGCATAGTTGACACGAATTTCATCACGAATTCAGGAATCCCGGCCCCCTACTCGTCGTCCTCGATGACGTGACCGGCATCGACGAGCAGACCTGGCCGCTGGTGGGCCGCCATGCCGAGGATGCTGACCTCCCGCCCGGTCGCCTCACGGAACGCGTCGGCGGTCGGGATGCCGGTCGTCGCGATCAGGGAAACGCCCAGCCCGGCAGCCGCCGCGACCACGAGCCGGTCGACGATGCCACGCACGAGCAACACGGGTGAATCGGCCTCGCGGCCGTCGCGCAGCTTCCAACCCAGGATCTTGGCCACGGCGTTGTCGACGGTCATATCGCGCGCCACGCAGTGCACCATCGCGTCGGAGGCGATCGCCGCATGGACGAAGCCGTCGCGAGAGCGGTCCGCCGACATGGCCCGAAGCGCATCGCGCACCAGGTCGAACAACACATCGGCGTGAACAACAAAGGGCTGCGCCGCAGTCTCGAACGCAGGGCCATCATCGTCGATCAGCGAATCTCGCCATCCGACGGCCGCGAGGCGACGAGCATCGAGATCGACTCCGGTGCCCAGCATCAGCGAGACCCGGCCATCGTGGACCGTCACGGAATCGACATCGTCTGGCCTGGAGAAGAAGCCGTGTAAAAAGGCCCAGCCAAGCGCCAGCTCGGCTTGCGCGTCCGGCAGGCAATGAATCGCGCCGGCCAGCACGCCGTTGATCTCGACCCTCAGCCAGCCCTCTTCCGGGAGCTCGGCAACCACGCCGGGCTGGTAGCGAGCCAGGCGCCGGATGCTCGTCGACGCCTCCTGCAGCGACATGTGCCGGTTCCAGCCCGGCTTTATCGCGTCGGAGAGATCGCGCCGATCGCGGCTCATCCGCGGACCAGCCGCCAGATGCCAGGGATGGCGTACTCGTCCGCCTCCCCGTAGGCGTAGCCTTGCCATTCGACCAACGGCGTGCGCCGCAGCGCGGCGGGGATCACCTGCCCGTGCAAGACCTGCTTCGTCTGCCGGCGGTGCTCACCCCAGGCCCGGCCAGCGGCGTCATACGCTGCCGCGGTCTCCGGCACCTGCAGCATCAGGTCGATGAACTCGTTCGTGGTGAACTCGTCGCCGTCGATCCGGCGCAGGAGCTCTTCCACATAGGGAAGCATCTTCTCGACAAGGTCGTCGACGGTGACCCCATTCGGTCCGGTATCGTGCGCCTGTACCATCGCTACCATTCCTCCTCTTTCAGCTCGCCGCCGGAGCGCAGGGCGACGTAGCTCTCATAGCGCTCCTGGCCAATCTCCCCTTCTTCCAGCGCTTCCTTTACCGCGCAGCCCGGTTCATGGACGTGGGTGCAATCCGGATAGAAGCACTGGCCCAGGAAGGGCCGGAATTCGATGAAGCAATGATCCAGATCCTCGATCGGAATCGCGTGCATCGCCAACGCGCGCATGCCCGGCGTGTCGGCAACGAAGGTGTCATCGCCGATCTCGTACAGACGCGAGCCAATCGTCGTGTGCCGCCCCTTACCGGTCGCCGACGAAACGTCGCCAACCTCGCGACGCTGCTCGGGGTCGATCGCGTTCAGCAGCGACGACTTGCCGACGCCGGAGGGACCGGCGAGCGCGGTCGTCTTGCCGCGAAGGAAGGCTTGTAGCTCAGCGATCCCTTCCCCCGTCTCCGCGCTGACCACGAACAGCGGGTAGACCCCGCGGTACATACCGAAGGTCGCCTCGATGCGCGAGTTCGCTTCGTCGTCGAGGTCGCTCTTGTTGACGACGATCCCGATCGGAAGCTCCTGCCGCTCCGCCAGAACAATGAAGCGATCCAGCATGCGAACGTGCGGGTCCGGTTCGGCAATCGAGAAGACGAACAGGACCTGATCCGGGTTAGCAAGGATCACCTGCTCGGTATCCCGGGTGTTTCGCGCCGTGCGGACGAGCGCCCGAGAACGGGGCTCGACGGCGACGATCGCCGCCTCGTTATCCGGCAGCTCGATGACATGCACCCGATCGCCTACCGCGACGATATCGGTGCGCCGGCGACGCTTCTTCAATCCGCCACGTAGGGTGGCAATCAGCACATCATGCCGCCGGGGGCCGGCGAGCAGCTTCACCTCGAACCAGAGACCATGGGCGCGGACGACGATTGCGGGAATCGCCTCGTCCGGAATCGTGGACGGCGGCACATCCACCGGCTCTTCGGCGATCGGCGCCGGACGGCGTGACCTGGGGGATTTTCGTGGCAAACGCATTCCTCCTGTACCAACCGGACGCAGTGCCGGCGGGCGAGTATCCGGCCATAGTATGCGACTCGCGCGAGGGCGACGTCATGCGTCGCGACCCTCCGCGCCGCGCTTGACAGGTCCGTGAAACCGACTATGCTAACGGAATGGAAGTATGCGACGATTCGTCGTTGCTCCCCACAGGGTTCCCATTCACGTTGCCGGAGGCAAGATTCGTATGATTAGCATGACCCCGGAAGCCGTATCGCAGCTCAAGACCTTCCTGACCGACCAGGGCACGCCGGATCACGCGCTGCGTGTGTTCGTCGCCCCAGGCGGATGCTCGGGCCTGCAGTACGGCATGACCATCGACGAGACCTCCGACGAGGGCGATGAGATCATCGAGACCGCTGGCGTCAAGGTGCTCGTTGACAACTTCAGCGCCATGTACCTCGAGGGCGCCGAGATCGACTTCGTCAACTCGCTCATGGGTGGCGGCTTCACGGTCCGCAACCCCAACGCGGTCGCGTCCTGCGCCTGCGGCCACTCGTTCGATACGGGTGACGACGCGGCGGAGACCGGCCAGAGCTGCGGCTGCTCCAGCTAGCGCCCGGGCGGATGACCCGAGGGGCCTTCCCGCACGGGAAGGCCCCTCGGGTTTCTGTTCGTTAAGGTCTTCACAAAACTGTCCCAACCGGGTATAATAGCACGTCCGTGACCCCGTAAGGGCCACGATGCAACATCGCCGCGATCCGCGTGTGGACTGGCACGCGAGCGGCCTCTTCCCTATATTCGAGTGACTTCAGCGTCTGCACGAACAACCGTCTGACTCGCGCGCGAAAGCGCACATCCAGAAGAGCCAGGCCGGGGGCGCCCGTTTGCGCGCCGGGGAATGTTGCACGAAAGCGGAACACATCCTGCGACGCGCGCAGGATGACCGCGTCGCCTGGCGCACCGGGTACAACGACGTACCTTGCCTTGCGACTTCGCGCACTGAAACGCTAGATGGGATGACCCAATGTCCACATATGACGTCGCCAAGATCGATCAGCTGACCAGAGACAGCATGAACGAGGATCGGCCGGATGTCCCTGAAGAGATTACCACGCAGATGGAGCCGGAGGTCGAGCAGGAAGCCGATCTCGAACGCGATCTGGACGTGCTCCAGCGTCTCGATCCGAACTTCATCAATGACCCGGTGCGGCTGTACCTCCGCGAGATCGCCGAGACGCCGCTCCTGACCCACGACCAGGAGATCGAGCTCGCCAAGCGCGTCGAGGACAACGACCTCCAGGCGGTCCAGCAGTTCGTCCGCGCCAACCTCCGCCTCGTCGTCTCCATCGCCAAGCGCTACGTGAACCGTGGCCTGACGCTGCTCGACCTGATCCAGGAAGGCAACATCGGCCTGATGCGCGCCGTCCAGAAGTACGACTGGCGCAAGGGCTTCCGCTTCAGCACCTACGCGACGTGGTGGATTCGCCAGGCGATCACCCGCGCCATCGCCGACCAGAGCCGCACGATCCGCCTCCCTGTCCACATGGGTGACTCGATCAGCCGCTACCGCAAGACCCTGAACCAGCTCGCGCAGTCGCTCGGCCGCCAGCCAACCCCGGAGGAAGTCGCCGAGACGATGGAAGTCGCCCCGGAGAAGATCCACCAGATCGTCCAGGCTGCCCAGCGCACGATCTCGCTCGAGACGCCGATCGGCAACGAGGACGACACGAGCCTCGGCGATCTGATCGCCGATGAGGTTTCGGAGACGCCGTACGAGGCCGCCAGCGAGAGCATGCTGAAGCGTGACGTCTCCGCCGCGCTGGATACGCTCTCCCCGCGCGAGCGCCTCGTGCTCCAGCTTCGCTTTGGGCTTGGGCAGGGCCACCAGCACACGCTGGCCGAAGTTGGCGAGCAGCTCCAGATCAGCCGCGAGCGCGTCCGCCAGATCGAGAACGAGGCGCTGCAGAAGCTGCGCCGGCTCGATGGCGATCGCCTCTTCGCCTACCACCAGGAGCTCTAGGCTCTTCCCTCCGATACACGGATAACAACGAGGGCCGCGCCGTTGTGGCGGGGCCCTTTGCGTCCACGGTTGTCGTCGCTCCGGACCTCGTGTCCGGGGAGTGACGGAAGCGGGAAACACCCGACATCGCCCCGACATGCTTACCAGTCGTTTGGTCGTACAATCTTGATAGTAGCTATGGCTCCGGGCGCATCCCGCGAGACCGTGGATGCATGCCAGGAAGCCATCGCCCGGGCGCTACGCCAGCGCGGGTGCGCGCCCCTGTGCAATGCCGCACAAGAGATTGGACTGGACGATGCTGACCCTCCCGACCGACCTGGAAATCGCCCAGGCGGCCACCCTCCTGCCCCCGACCGAGATAGCCGCCCAGCTGGGCATCGATGAGAACGACCTCGTCCCGTACGGTAGGCACGTTGCCAAAGTCGACCCTGGTGTCGCCGACCGCATGCTCGACCGCCCGATGGGCACCTACGTCGTCGTCACGGCCATCACCCCGACGCCGCTCGGCGAGGGGAAGACGACCACCGCCGTCGGCCTCGCGCAGGGGCTCCAGCACATTGGCCGGACCTCCGTGCTCACCCTTCGCCAGCCCTCGATGGGCCCGACCTTTGGCATCAAGGGCGGGGCGGCCGGCGCCGGATACTCGCAGGTGCTGCCGATGGAGCAGCTGAACCTGCACCTGACCGGCGATTTCCACGCCGTCACCGCCGCCCACAACCTGCTCGCGGCCATGATCAGCAATCACCTCTACCACGGGAACGCGCTGGATCTCGATCCGCACGCCATCATGTGGCGCCGCGTGCTCGACGTGAACGACCGCTCGCTGCGCTCGATCGTCGAAGGACTCGGCTCGAAAGAGGACGGCACGCCGCGCCAGACCGGCTTCGACATCACCGCCGCCTCCGAGGTGATGACGATCCTCTCGCTCGCGACCTCATTGGAGGATCTCCAGGAGCGACTGAAGCGAATCGTGATCGGCCGCAATCGCAGCGGGGAGTTCGTCACCGCCGACGACCTTGGCGCCGCTGGTGCCATGGCCGTCATCCTCAAGGACGCGAGCTGGCCGAACCTGCTCCAGACCACCGAGAACACGCCGGTGCTCGTCCACGCCGGACCATTCGGCAATATCGCGACCGGCAATTCGTCCGTCATCGCCGACCAGGTCGGTATCCGCACCGCCGACTTCGTCATCACCGAGGCCGGCTTCGGGGCGGACATGGGCGCTGAGCGCTTCTTCAACGTGAAGTGCCGCACATCAGGCCTGCGACCGTCGGTCGCCGTGCTCGTCGTCACCGTGCGCGCCCTCAAAGCTCATTCCGGGCGGTTCAAGATCGTGCCGGGCAAGCCGCTGCCGGAGGCGCTGCTCGCCGAGTCGCCGGATGATGTCCGCGCCGGTGCCGCGAACCTGCTGAAGCACATCGAGATCGTCAAGGGCTTCGGCGTCAACCCGGTCGTCGCGATCAACGCCTTCCCGACCGACCACGATTCGGAGCTGGCCGAGATCCAGGCGATCGCCGCCGAGGCCGGCGTCCGGAGCGCCATCTCGCGCCACGTCATGTACGGCGGCGAGGGCGCGGCTGATCTCGCCCGTGAGGTGACCGCTGCCGCCGACGACCCGACCGACTTCCGCTACACCTACGAGCTTGACGAGACGCTCGCGACGAAGATCGAGGCCGTTGCCCGCAAGGTGTACGGGGCCGACGGCGTGGACTTCACAGAGACCGCCGCGCGAGACCTGCGGGCGTTCGAGAAGCACGGATTCGGCACGCTGCCGGTGGTGATCGCGAAGACGCACCTCTCGATCAGCCACGACCCGAAGCTGAAGGGCGCGCCGACCGGATGGCGGCTGCCGGTGCGCGAGGTTCGCCTCGCCGCCGGAGCTGGCTACGTCTACGCCATCGCCGGCAACATGCGCACCATGCCGGGTCTCGGCGCGTCGCCCGCCGCCGAACGCATCCATCTTGACGAGGATGGCAAGGTCGTCGGCCTGTTTTAGCCTCCAATACGCGAGTCCCTGTCGTCTCGGGCCGACGTCGAAGAACACCGCAATCGGCCGTCGGCAGGACGCCATCGACCCGGGCCATATCGGCCTGCGGCCGATGTCCCGCCCACAGCGAGCGAGACGACAGACGACGCGATATCGAAGCACAGAGAGAGCCGGGTGCCAGTCAGCACCCGGCTCTTCGCGTGCACGAGTTCCGTTGACGTCGACTCTATTGCTGGTCGCGGTCCATCACGACCGTCCACTCCTTGATCTCCGCGCCGACGATGATGCCGTTCAGGGCGAAGGGATCGTTCGTGAGCAGCGTTTGGGCTTCGGAAAGATCGTCCGCCTCGTAGATGATGAGCGCGCCGCTGTCATCGGCGAACGGGCCGGAGCGGACCAACTTCCCCTGCTCCAGCAAGCGCGCAGGTACTCCCGGTGCGTCGGGTCGCACCTCCTGCCGGCGATCGACATCGTCACCGTATTCCAGGATCGCGGTAAAGAGCGGCATTTCCGGTGACCTCCACGTTGTTCGGCGACGTTCGTTTTCGATACGTTACCCTATTCGCCCCAGTTCTGTCGCTCCGGACGTGACCGTACACTCTTGACACGCTATCCTTGTCGGAAGCATGACGAGCCACGACGCGCCACCCCGGGAGTCCCGCCCACCTATGACCACGGCCCAGACCGACGCAAGCCATGCCGGCGCCAAGGACGTCGCGCCGATGCGGCGGCAATACCTCCAGATCAAGTCGCGCTATCCTGAGCACATCCTGATGTTCCGGATGGGCGACTTCTACGAGACGTTCGACGGCGATGCCCAAATCGCCGCCGACGTGCTGGACATCGTCCTCACATCGCGCGAAGCTGGCAAAGGGGTCCGCGTGCCGCTCGCCGGCATCCCCTACCACGCCGCCGATGGCTACATCGCCAAACTCATCGCCGCGGGGCACAAGGTCGCCATCTGCGAGCAGATCGGGGAGCCGACGAAGGGCAAGAAGCTCGTCGAGCGTGACGTCACGCGGGTCGTCACGCCGGGCACGATCCTCGATCCGGCGATGCTTGACGCGCGGACCAACAACTACATCGCCGCGATCGTCGTCGATGGCAATCGCGCCGGGATCGCCCATGCCGACATCACGACAGGCGAGTTCCTGACGACCGAGATCCATGAGGAGAGCCAGGAGGAGGTCCTGCTCGCGCTGGGACGCGAGTTGCTTCGTCTTCGAGCCGCCGAGATCGTCGTCTCGACCGACTTCAACGACGCCCTCGCCCTCCCTCAGGCCGCCTGGATCCCGGAAGAGACCAGCCTCAGCCGCACTGACGCCTGGCGCTGGACGGAGGACCGCACGGCCGAGCGCCTGATGCGCCACTTCGCCGTCGAGTCGCTGGACGGTTTCGGCGCGACCGGTAAGCCGTTCGCCATCCGCGCGGCCGGCGGTCTTCTGCAATACCTCGAGGAGACCCAGCTCAGCGGGCTCGACCAGATCACCGCGCTGGAGACCTACTCGACCAGCGGGTTCATGACGCTCGATGCCCAGACGCGGCGCAACCTGGAGCTGACCGAGAGCCAGCGCGGCGACCGCAAGCTGAGCCTTACCGCCGTTCTCGACCACACGCGCACGCCAATGGGCGCGCGGATGCTCCGGAAGTGGATCGCCCAGCCGCTGCTCGATGTCGACACGCTCAACAGCCGTCTCGATGACGTCGAGTGGTTCACGAAGCACCCCGGCGAGCGCGCCAAGGCCCGGGAACTGCTCGGGAAGATTGGCGATATCGAACGCCTCGCCAATCGCATCACGACGGGGATCGCGACCCCGCGCGATCTCGGCATGCTCCGCGGGGCGCTCCAGGCGTTGCCGGATCTCGAACCGCTTGGTGCGTGACCTCCCCGGCACACCGTCCCTGCCGGACGCGAGCGCCGTGGCGGACCTGCTCGCCAGCGCGATCGTCGACGAGCCGCCGGCCGTGCTCGGCAAGGCGCCAGTCTTCCGGTCCGGCTACGCCAGCGAGCTGGACGGCCATCGCGCCCGGGCGCGGGAGGCGCGTGAGTGGATCGCCAATCTCGAACGCACCGAACGCGAGCGCACCGGCATCAAGACACTCAAGGTCGGCTACAACAAGGTCTTCGGCTATTACCTGGAAGTCACGCAGGCCGCCCTGGCGAACGCCGAGCGCGAGCGGATGTCGCGTGGCGTCAGTGGCTCGCCGCTCCCGGACGACTACATCCCGAAGCAAACGCTGGCGAACGCGACCCGCTATTTCACGCCGCAGCTGAAGGAGTACGAGACGCTCGTGCTCACCGCCGAGGACACGCTCGGCGAGCTGGAGGCCGACCAGTACCGCAAGTTGATGAAGCAGCTGGCCGGCTATACCGAGCGGCTCCTGCGCGCCGCGGCGGCGATCGCCTATATCGACGTCACGGCCGACCTCGCCGAGGTCGCGATCGACCATGACTACGTCCGGCCCGAGCTGCGCTACGACGACGCGATCGACATTGAGGACGGTCGGCACCCGGTGCTGGAAACCACGCTACCCGCCGGTGAGTACGTGCCGAACGACGCGCGTCTGGACACCGACCGCGACCAGGTCGTGATCCTGACCGGACCGAACATGGCCGGGAAGTCGAGCTGGTTGCGGCAGGTCGCGCTCATCACGCTCATGGCGCAGATCGGCTCGTTCGTTCCCGCCACACGCGCCTCGATCGGCATCGTCGACCGCATCTTCACGCGCATCGGCGCGCAGGACGACATCTCGACCGGGCAATCGACGTTCATGGTCGAGATGCTGGAGATGGCGAACATCCTCCACCACGCCACGCCGCAGTCGCTTGTTGTGCTGGACGAGATCGGGCGCGGAACCAGCACCTATGACGGGCTGGCCATCGCTCGCGCCATCGTTGAGTACGTCCATAACGCGCCGTCGCTCGGCTGCAAGACGCTGTTCGCGACACACTATCACGAGCTGACCGAGCTGGCCGACGTCCTGCCGCGCGTGACGAACTCCCGGATGGACGTGCTGGAGGACGGCGAGCGCGTCGTGTTCCTGCGCAAGGTCGTGCCGGGCAACGCCGACAAGAGCTACGGCATCCACGTCGCGCGTCTGGCGGGCATCCCGAAGGCGGTCAGCCGCCGCGCCGAGGAGATCCTCGCCGAGCTGGAGGCGCACGAGCCGGGGTCGCAGAATCGCTCGGGCCGCCGGGAGGCAATGCGCCAGCCGGTGCCATCCGCCGCCCCGAAGATGCAACTCACCTTCTTCGACGCGCCGAGCCCGGTCGTCCAGCGCCTGCGGGAGCTGGAGGTCGAATCGCTGACACCGCTCGACGCGATCCGCGTGCTCTTCGAGCTGAAGCAAGAAGCTGAAGGCTAATCAGCGGATGTGCGCGCTCGATTACGCGCCCGGACGCCGGAGACCACCGAGGTCGGTACGATGATGTTTCGTCATCCGGGCGCCGACGTGATACAACACCTGCGGCAGGCGTGCGCCTATCCGCCTGCAGCACCGCAACCCGCACAACACTCCGGAAGCCGAGGGACATGACGGCACCCGCCACCTCCACCGAACCCCAGACCATGCCCGCCAACCAAGGTGGGCGTTTTCGCCGTTGGAGCATCGCCGTCGCCGATCGCCTCGGCGCCCTGACCATCGGTCAGCTCACCGCCATTCTCTGGATATCCAGCATCGTCATGGCCCTGATGCTGCTCGGCTCCTCTCGCGACTCCATCCGCGGCACGATGAACATCGTCGAGAACTGGGGTGCCGTCGAGCGCGTCGCGCTTTGGCAGGACTGGCTGGAGCCGGTCATCCCGCGCTACCAGCTCCCCACCGGCGTCATCGCCTGGGGCTTCCGCGCCGCGATGCTCTCCGCGTTCGTCGCGCAGGTCGCCGCCTTCGTCGTTGTGATGCGCTCAAAGAACCCCTCGATGTGGAAGTGGATGATCGGCCCGATCGGCGCCCACATCCTCCAGGGCATCCTGATCATCCCGTCGAACTCCGACGTCTTCTTCTACGAGGCGGTCGGCGATTTCGCGGCGCATGGGCTGAACCCGTTCACCAGCGAGCTGATGGACTGGCCGGATCACCCGCTGATCCCGTTCAACTTCTGGATCGACATCGGGACCGTCTATGGCCCGCATTGGGTGAACTACAACCGCATCGTGATGAGCTTCGTTGGGCCGGATCCGATCATCGCGACGCTCGTCCAGAAGGCGCTTTCAGGCGTCTTCGCGCTCGCCCTTGGGGTGGTGATCTACTGGTTCGCCAAGCGGCTCAGCGGCGGCAACCAGACGCTGGCCGTCGCGGCCGGCGTGCTCGTCTCGTGGCAGCCGAACATGATCCTCGAGAGCTCGGGACAGGTCCACAACGACCCGCATACGGTCCTGATCGCGACGATCGGCCTTGCGGTCGTCGTCCTTGGCGGCATGGCGGCGTTGCGCGCGGGCATCATCCTCGTCGCGGTCTCCGTGATGATCAAGTTCATCACCCTGCCCCTGTTCGGCGTGCTCGGCATCATGCGGCTCATCGACCGCAAGAAGCCGCAGGGGTGGACGAAGCGGATCTTTGGCAACTGGATCCTCGACGGCATCGCGATCGCCGCGGTGATCGTCGGGGCGTTCCTGCCGTACTGGGATGGCCCGGAGACGATCGACGAGATGCTGGCCGAGCCGTCACGGCTCTACACGCACCCGGTCTGGCGCGGCATCCAGTCGCTGCTCGGGCTGCTCTTCCCCGATGCGGTGTCCGGCGGTTGGACGGCGGTCACGCGCCCGACCCTCCAGGTCGCCACGATCGCCTTGTCGATCGCCGTCGTGGTCTGGATGGGGTGGCGGCTCTGGCACGCGCCGCAGGTCTCGAGCGACCCTGGCGAGGACCCGCTCACGCCGGATGGCCTGCCGTGGTGGACGCCGACCCTGCTCTACGGCTGGCTGTTCATCTTCCTGATCCTGTCGTTTATCCCGGTGAACTCGCACCCGTGGTACTGGGTCTGGCCGATCCCGGCTGTGGCGCAGGTGGTCGCCTACGAAATGCGGCACGAGCGGAAGTGGACGCCGGCGTCCATGCCGACCTGGTTCTGGGTCTACGTCTGGGGCAACGCGCTCATCACCCTCGCCTACCACACCCGCATCGCACGGTATTAGGCCAAGGTTTCAAATCATACCGCCGCACCTTGTGTGCGGCGATTTGGGCCGGAGACAAAGGCCCACTTGCGCTTCTCGCCCTTACGGGCTCGGCCGGGCTCCGGCGGTACGAATGTCTTTGCGACCAGCAACGGCGACGGCCCGGGAAATGATCCCCGGGCCGCTACCGTTCCTGCCTGAGTTAAGGCCTATCCCTCGAACTGGATGTCGACCTTCATCTCGGTGTTGCCACGGAAGAGAGTCGCGACCGGACAGGTCTGCTCCGCCTGCTCGGCGAGCTTGCGGAACTCGTCCGCGCTCATGCCCGGCACCTTGCCCTTGATGACCACGTTCGCGTGCTTCACCTCAAGCCCGCCGCCGTCCTTCGGGCCAACACCTACCGTCGACTCGACGTCCAGCGTCTCCGCCGGGGTGCCGTTCTTCGCGAGCACGCCGGAGAGGTTCATCGCCAGGCAGCCAGAATGCGCCGCGGCCAGCATGTCCTCCGGGCTGGAGTAGCCGTTCGGCTCGCCGATACGGGACGGGAGCGACATCTTCACGTCCTTGAACGTGCCGATGCCGGAGCTCACGCGGCCCTCGCCGGTCTCGAGATCGCCTTCCCAGATCGTTCGTGCGCTGCGGTCGGTAATCGCCATGAATTCCCTCCTGATAGGCTAGACCATCCCCCGTGACGGGCGATGGTCGACGTACATAGTCAACGTCGCGATTTCCGCGCCACGGCCGATTACGAGACCGGCGGTGGATCGAGATAGACGGTCTTGACCTGCGTGTAGAACTCCCGGGCCGTCTTGCCCTGCTCGCGGGAGTAGGAGCTGGACGCCTTATAGCCTCCAAATGGCACCTGAGGCTCCGCTCCGGCCGTCTCGGTATTCACATGGACAATGCCGGCCTTGATCTCGCGCACGAACTGCATCGCGCGGCCCAGATCGCGCGTGAAAAGCGACGCCGAGAGGCCGTAGCGGACGCTATTGGCGACGGCGATCGCCTCATCGACATCGTCGACCGGGATGATCCCGAGGATCGGGCCGAACATCTCCTCCTGCCCGAGGCGCGACGCCGGGTCGACGTCGGCGAACAGCGCCGGCGTGACGAAATGACCGTCCGGCAGCGCCGAAGGGCGCTCGCCGCCGGTCAGCAGGGAAACGCCTTCGGCCCTCGCGCGCTCCACCTCGCCGGCTACGCGCTCGGCAGCCTTGGCGTCGATCAGCGGGCCCATGGTCGTCGCGTCGTGCAGCGGATCGCCAACGACCATGGCCTCGATGCGCGCCTCCAGTCGCGAAGTGATGTCGCCGACGATACGACGGTCGACGATCGCGCGGCTCGTCGCGGTGCATTTCTGGCCGCTACTCATCATCGCGCCGTTCAGTACTTGCCCGACGGCATGATCGAGGTCGGCGTCCGCAAGCACGATCGCCGGGTTCTTCCCGCCCAGCTCGAGCTGGATCTTGGCCCCACGCGCTGAGGCGATCCTGCGGATGCCCTCGCCCACATCGCCGGAGCCGGTGAAGGAGATCGCCACCACGCGGTCGTCCTTGACGATCGGGTCGCCCACCTCTCCGGCCGGCCCGGTCACGAGGTTGAGCACGCCCTTCGGCAGCCCGGCCTCCTCCAGCGCGGCAACGAAATGCACCGCGCAAAGCGGCGTCGCCGATGCCGGCTTGAAGACGACAGTGTTGCCGAAGGCGAGGGCCGGGGCGATCTTCCACGCCGGGATGGCGATCGGGAAGTTCCACGGCGTGATCACGCCGACGACGCCGAGCGGCTCGCGGATGGTGTAGAGCATCGTCGTCGGGTTCGCGCTCGGGTAGTGCTCGCCGACCGGCTGCTGCGCCTCACCCGCGTGATAACGGAGGATTTGCGCGGCCCGCATCGTCTCTCCGATGCCCTCCTTGAGCGTTTTGCCCTCCTCTCGGGTCAAGTCCCGCCCGACTTCGCTGGCGCGCGCCATGAGGATCTCGCTCGCCTTGTAGAGGATGTTCGCGCGCGTGATTGCCGATGTCCGGCCCCACGCCTCGGCCGCCCCCTCCGCTGCTGCAATCGCCTTGTCGGCGTCTGCCGCCGTGCCATGCGCGAAGTGCCCGATGACCTCGGACCATCGCGCGGGATTGCGGTTCTCGAAGGTCGCCTCGGAAGCGACCCACTCGCCGTTGATGAAGTTCCCGTAGACCGGGACGCTCTCGCGCTCACCGACCACACCGTTTGTACCCATGAGATTTCCTCCAGACCGATCACGCCAGATGGAACCCAGCCTATCAACCGAATGGTTGACCGGCAATTCATCCAGGCTGCCGTCGCCCACACCGCAACCGAACGCCAGACTTGGATAGACGGAGAGAAGGAGCAGGCAGATAATGACATCAGCAGTACAGATACGAAACGCCGGCAAGCGGTTCGGGAGCCTCACCGCCCTCGACGATGTGATGCTGGAGATCGAGGCGGGAGAGATTTTCGGGCTCATCGGCCCGAACGGTGCCGGCAAGACGACGCTCGTTAACCTCATCACCGGCATGCTCCCCGCGGATACGGGAGAGGTCAGGACGCTGGGCCTTGACCCGATCAGGCAGGAG
>CAVUJM010000040.1:0-25031 GCA_963741795.1 uncultured Chloroflexia bacterium | reverse complement strand
GGACGAAACTACCTGCGAACACCCGCAAGGTCCCGGAAGGAGGCGCTATGTCCAGGGCCGTTTCCGCCAATGAAGCAAAGAACCGATTGGGGTCCCTGCTGCGCTCCGTGAGCACGGAGGGCGAGGAAGTGATCGTGGAGAGTCACGGCAAGCCGAAGGCGGTGCTGATCTCGTTCGAAGCGTATGAGGAAGTGCTGGCGCTGCGGGAGCAGAAGCGGCGAGCCGATGCGCTGGCGGAGCTGCGGGCGTTGCGGGACGAGGTGCGGGCGCAGAACGCATCTTTGGGCGAGGACGAGGCAGAGGATTTGGCCGAACGGGTGTCGCGGGAGATCGTGGACGACCTGGCGGCATCGGAGGCGGTGACGTTCGAGCGAGACGAGCGGTAGCCGATGGCGATTCGCGCGTTGCTGGATGCGAACGTCTTCATCAGTTACCTCCTCTCCCCTGACGGGTCGTCGGCGACGATCCGCGTGGTGGATGGGGCCTTCACGGGCGCGTACCAGTTGGTGTTGCCCGAGGGTGTGATCGCGGAGTTGCGCGGGAAGACGGCGACAAAGCCGTGGTTAGCGGCGCGATATCACGCCCGAAGAGACGGAGCGGCTGGTTCGGCTGCTGATGACGGTTGCGGAGGTGGTGCCGGAGATCGGGGAGCCGTTGCCGGAGGTCGGGCGGGACCGGAAGGACGATTACCTGTTCGCGCACGCGGTGGTCGGGCGGCGCGGATTTCCTGGTGTCCGGCGACAAGGGCGTGCAGGCGGTCGGGCAGATCGGCGCTGTGCGGGTGGTGAGCCCGGCGGAGTTTTTCGATGCGATCGAGGGCGATGCGACGGGCACGTAGCGGCAGTCGGTCGTCGTTCAGCGGGCGCTCTACCGGGAGGGTGAGCGTCAAGCACTCACCCTCCGTCAGTTCCACCTGCGTGCGGGATCTCGTGTCATCCAAGCTGGTCGAGGATGCCCTGCGTCTCACTTTCGTCGAAGGCGCGGAGGGTCCGGGAGCGGATGTTTCCGGCGCCCGCGAGCTGCAGCAGGACCGCGGCGACCGTGGCGTCGTCCGGGGCATTGAGGATCCCGACGAGGTCGAACTCGCCCAGCGTCCAGTAGAGCGACTCGATGGTGACCCCGCGGGATTCCCAGGCGGCGCGAGCCTGGGCGGCGCGCTGGACGCTGTCCGAGGCGTTGCGGACGCCCTGGTCCGTCCAGTTCATGAGCACGACATAGCGGGACATGGCGGATCTCCTAGCGTCGCCCCGTGTGCGGCCTGCCATGGCCGCGCAGGCCATGTCGCCAGCGTATCATCCGCCGTGGCGGATCCTTACGTCGTGGCACCTTTCGCCCCTCGCGGGGGTGACGAGGGGGCCAGCCCTTTGGCGGGGGTGTTCCGGGCGCTCGAACGGGAGGGCAGAAAGAGTCGCTCCCGCTTTGCGGCCGAGCGCCCAGCGGCGTGATGGGCCGATTACGAGGGTCGGTCGGATAACGGGCCTGTTCACGCAGGCGTGCATGCATGTGGTCGCAGGACCTCCCCTACGCGGGCAAGGGATGCGGGGCCGGGGCCAGCCAGGCGAGGAGCACGGACGCCAGGCCGACCAGCGCCATGACGCCGCCGACGACGGCGAACCCGCCGGCGGCGAGCAGGATGCCACCGAGTCCGGCTCCGACCGACGCGCCGATGTTGAGCAGCGCGGAGTTGAGCACGAGGGTGGTGCCGGCGCCCACCGGGGTCTCCTCGGTGATGAGGCTGGTGAGCGCGACCCAACCGACGGCGGCGGCGAAGGCGGCGACCACGACGGCGGTGATCGTGATGACCAGGGTGAACGCGGCGGTGAACGCGAGCAGCAGCGCGATCGCCATGACGAGGTTGCTGACGGCGAGCAGGCGGCGGGGTGGCAGGCTGGCGAGGCGGCCTCCGCCAATGAGGCTGCCGGCAAAGTAGCCGGACCCGGCGAGCATGTAGACCAGCCCGATCTGCCCGGTGGAGCGGTCGAACTCGTCGGCGAGCAGGGCGCCCAGATAGGTGATCAGCCCGAGCCAGGTCACGGCGCGCGTGACGGTGCAGCCGAAGAGGCGGCGCATCCCGGCGTCATGGAGGAGTGGCCGGTAGGTGCCGAGGACGCCACGCCACCGGAAGGGGCCGCTGACCGGGCGTGGCTCTGGTGGAAGCCAGGCGGCGACGAGGACGGTGGCGACGACCGTCGCGGCGCCGGCTGAGAGGAAGGCGATGCGCCAGCCGGCCGCGTCGCCGATGGTGGTGAGGATCGGGACCCCGATGATCGGGGCGCTGGCGAGGGCGCCGACGGTCCAGCCGATCGCCCGTCGCGCTTCCGGGCCGGAGAAGCGGGTGCCGGCGATGGCCAGCGAGAGGCCGGGGACGGTGGCTTCGGCGATGCCGCCGGCGATGGCGGCGATCAGGAGGACGGAGAAGACGGGCGCCAGCGCGAAATCGACGAGGCTGAGGGCGGCGGCGGCGAGGCCGGTGATGATGAAGCGTCGGGCCCCGAGGTGGTCCGCCAGGGGACCGACGACGAGGGCCAGCGCGGCGCTCATGATCATCATGGTGGCGGTGACCTGGCCGAGCAGGCCGACGCTCACGCCGAGATCGTCCGATATGGCCGGGAGGAAGGGCGCGGGAGCGGCGAAGGTGAGCGTGGTGATGAACGAGCCGAGACAGAGGGCGGGCAACACCAGGCGGCCGGGAGCGAGCGTGGCGGGATCAATGGCGCGGACCATAGCGTGTCCTTGTATACGGCGCATGTCAGTCGCATTGTCCCAAGGCCACAGTAGCGTGAACCGTGCGGATTTGCACCTGTTGGCATGGCGAACAGACCCTTCCCGGCGGGTCGCGGCACGGCTTCTGCGCTTTCTTCCGCAACCGAACGTTTGACGGGGACCACGGCGCGGATGCTGCCGGCGTCTCCCACACGAAGGGGTTTTACCTTATGGCAACGATTATCTGGTGGATTATCGCCATCATTATCATCTTCTGGCTGATCGGCCTGATCGGCAGCATCGGCGGGAGCCTGATCCACCTGTTGCTGGTGGTCGCGTTGATCCTGCTGGTCTTCAACCTGTTCACGGGGCGTCGCGGCGTCTAGCCCTGGCGAGACGATAGCGCGCACAGGGGTGCGGGGCATGGCCGGGCGACCGGTCGGGCCTCGCACCCCTTTTCGTGCGCGTGCGGGGGATGAGGCGTCCGCGTCTGGCACCCCGGCCACCGCGGGGCCGGGGCTACCGGTGGATGCGATGCGGGGCGGGATGGGCGTCCGGTGGCGTTACCCGGCCACTGCGGGTTGGAGGTTATCGGTCGGGGTACCGGGAGGCGGCTTACGATGCATCTGCGTCGAGCGTGGCGTCTATTTGGGCCTCGATGCGCGGGATATGCGTGGTAACAACATCCCAGATGACCGTATCGTCCACAGAGTCGTATCCGTGGACAATGCGGTTGCGTAGGCCTATGGCGGCGCGTGCGTCGGGGACCGCATCCTCGATGATCGCCTCTTCCCGGACGGCGACTGTCAGCGCTTCACCGAGGATCATCAGGAGCCAATTGACGGCATAGGTCACCGTTGTGGCGCGAAGATAGGCGTCCTCATCAAGTCCCGCAACTTCGAGCTGAATCCGCCGGCACGCGTCTCGGGCATCACGCAACCGCTCGCGCGTCGTCTCGTTCATAGAGCGGTACCCTCGTGCGTTCAAGTTCTGCGCGGAGACGGTGGTTGCGGCGCAGACCACCGATGGAGACGAGATCGATGCGGCGGCCCATGAGGCCTTCCAGGTCGTCGGCCAGGTCAAGGTAGCGCATGGCGATGCCGGCCTCGGAGCCACCGAGGTCAACCAGGAAGTCGATGTCGCTCGTCCCGGGGTTCCAGTGATCGGTGGTGACGGAGCCGAAGACCCAGAGGGCCTTGACGCGGTGCTTGCGGCAGAGGGCGGCGATGGCGTCGCGGTTGTCCTCGATGATGGGGGCAAGCATGGCGGCTCCTCTCGGGCGGATACGTGTGCGCGGTTCCATGATAGCGGAGCGGGTGTCGCGCGGGATGGGCGCCCGTTTCTTGTCCCCGGCCACCTTGGGGCCGGGGCTACCGGTGGATCGGGGGTGCGACGCCCGTTATGAGGGGTCGGTGACGCGGCCGAGGAAGAGGATGGCGCCGGTGCGGTCGTCGCGGATGGCGAAGAGGAACGGGCGGTCGATGCGGAGCTCGAGGGGTTCTTCCTCCGGGGGTGCGCCGGCGCCGACCATGATGACGACGGTGGCGGCGGCCGCTTCGGTGCCGTTCTCGTCGACGGCGATGAAGGCCTTGTGGAGGACGTCGCCGATGGCGAGGGTGTCGTCCGGCGGGGTGGCGTCGGCGGCGATCATGCCGGAGAAGTCGGCGCGATCGGGGTCGAAGGCGTCGGTCATGCCGAGGGCCTTGAGGGTATCGGCGAGGCTGGCGGCGTAATCGAACTCCCATTTCGGCAGGTAGAGGTGGATGCGGGTCCAGGCGAGGGCGTCGATGGCGTCCTGCAGGGTGCCGGGGTCGAGCGATGCCTCGACGGCGTCGAATTCGCCTTCGTCCGGGAGGATGATGGTCATGGAGAAGCCGGGGGCGGCGTACGGGAGGTCGACGACCTGCATGCCGTCGAGGGCGGCGTAGGCGAACGACTCGGTCTGGCGCATGAAGGGCACGTCGACGGGGTCACCATCGAGCGGGTGGAACGGCTCGTCGACGGTGTTCTCCTCGTCGAATGTGTTTTGCCAGGCGCCGTAGAACCAGATGGCGTTGGCGAGAACGAGGCGGGTGAGCTTCGTGATGGCGCCTTCGGGGACGATGTCCTGGATGCGGCCTTCGGTCCCCTCTTCCACCCAGGCGTTGATGTCGTCGCGGGCGGCTTCGGGCTCGTTCTTGAAGTCCTCCAGCTCGATGCCGGCGCCGTACTCCGCGTCCAGCTGGTCGATGAAGGCCTGGTCGAAGGGGAAGGTCTGCTCGCCGAAGAGGGCGTTGGCGATGCGGAGGCCGCTTTCGGCGGTGCCGCGATCGTCGTTCGCCTCCTGGTTTCCGCGGTCGAGCAGATCGGCGGTGAGGGCGGCGAAGGCCTCGTGCAGGGTGTCCGCCGGCACGGTGAAGCCGAGGGTGTCGGCCATTTGCGTGGCGGTGTCGCCACGGGCGCCGGCGGAGGTCATGGCGAGGGCGAGGGCGACGCTGTAGGGCGAGACGATGATGTTGCCGGAGCCGGATTCGGCGCGGAGCTCGCGGTAGAGATCGAGCGCGAAGCCGGTGAGGCCGCTGGCGAGGGTCGCCGGGCCGGGGATGGGCTCCGGGGAGGCGTCCTGGGCGCTGGCGCGGGTCGCGATGGTGGCGGCGAGGGCGCTGGCGGCGATGAGGGTGCGGCGGTCGATGGTGCGGTGCATGGCTGACCTCCGGGGTCGATGCGGATGGGTCTTCTCTATTGGAAGAACGATCCGGAGCGCTACACCGTTCCGCGCGGCATTATGTATGCCTAAACCAGCATTGATCATTGATCCGGCGTAAACTTCCGGTGAGACGACGCGAGGGGGCGCATTTTGGCCTCTCCCCGCGACGCCATTTCAGCCACAGGACGATGCCCGGAACGCCCGCAATCGGATGCAGAGCCGAGCGGGGGCCTGGACGGCGACCACAACACGGAGCGCATGGATGCCAGACACGCCGACCTTCGCCACCGACGCCGCAACGGCCACGCTTGATCGCCTCTCGCAGCTGGCGGGGACCCGGTTCGAGTCGGTGGACGACGCGACGGAGGCCGTGCTCGTGACGATGACGGACCTGCTCGGGATGCGGACGTCGTGGGTCACGGAGCTGGACAGCGCGGCGTGTGACCTGACAGTGAAGCAATCGCACACGGAACCCGGCGGGTTCGATATGCATCCTGGCGCCGCGGCACCGGTGGCGGCGACATTCTGCAGCGCGATCATCAACGCCGTCGAGCCGCGGCCGTTGATCATCGAGGACGTCCGCAACCACCCGCAGTTTTCCCAATGCCTGGCGGCGAAGACGTTCCCGCGCGTGGGATCGTATGTCGGCGTGCCGATCATGCTGAGCGACGGGACGCTGCACGGGACACTCTGCGCGAGCGATGCGGCGCCAACGCGGATCACGCCGCAGCAGGCGCAGCTGCTCTCCGTGCTGTCGCGGCTGCTGGCGACGCAGATCGAGCGCGACCAGGAGTTCGCGGCTCGCGTGCAGGCCGAGCAGCGCTTCCACGCCTTTATGGACCACACGCCGGCCATCGGGTACATGAAGGATCCGGAGGGTCGCTACGTGTTTGCGAACCGGCCCTGGTGTGACGCGTTCGGGCATGAGCCAGGGTGGATCATCGGGAAGACGGACCTCGACTGGCTTGACCCGGAGACCGCGCGGCAGGTGCGCGAGAACGACGTGGCGGTGCTGCGCTCCGGGGAGGTGCAGAACCTCTACGAGACGTCGTTCGACCCGGACGGGCAGCCGCGCTACTGGTATTCCATCAAATTCCCGGTCACCGACGGCGACGGGACGGTCTATCTGGGCGGGGTATCGGCCGACATCACTGATCGACGCGCGCAGCAGATGCAGCGGGCGTTGCTGGCGGCGATCGTCGACAACACGCAGGACGCGATCTACTCGAAGACGCTGGACGACGTGGTACTGACGTGGAATCGCTCTGCGGAGCGGCTGTACGGCTACACGCCGGAGGAGATCATCGGGCAGCGGCTGGATATCCTGCTGCCGCCGGACATGTCGGACGACCTGGTGCGTATCAATGAGCGGCTGGAACGCGGCGAGCGCGTGGCACAGTACGAGACGCGTCGGTGCACGAAGGATGACCGGACCATCGACGTATCCCTCACGCTGTCGCTGATCCGCGATGCCGAGGGAGAGATCGCGGGCGTGTCAACGATCGCGCGGGATATCACGGAGCACAAGCGGCTGATCGCCGAGCGCGACCGGTTGTACCGGGAGCTGCGCGAAGAAGTAGCGCGGGCGGCAGAGATCCAGGCGCACCTGTTGCCGACGTCGGTGCCGCGGATATCGGGATTCGAGTTCGCGGCGATATGCCGGCCCGCGCGCGAGGTGGGCGGCGACTTCTTCGACTGGGCGGAGACGGAGGGCGGCGTGCGCCTGGTGCTGGCCGATGTGACCGGCAAGGGCATGGCGGCGGCACTGCTGATGGCGACGACGCGCGCAGCGCTGCGGGCGGCGTCACACCTGCCGGTGGACGAGGCGATCACGACGGTAAACCGGACGCTGATGGCGGACCTCGCATCATCGGACGCGTTCGTGACGATGTTCCACGCCGAAGTACGGTCGGACGGGCGGGTCACGTTCACCGACGCCGGCCACGGCCTGGCGATGATCCTCCGGCGCGACGGCTCGGTTGAGTGCTTGCAGCACCGGCAGGTGCCAATCGGGATTTTGCCGGACACCCGATATACGTCGACGAACACCCGCCTGGCCGAGGGAGACACGCTGGTCATCTATAGCGACGGCCTGCCAGACGCCCGGCCCGATCTGGAGCTTGACCAGCCGGCGAACGTGGCCTCGCTCTGCGTACGTGGCGGTGACGCGAGGCAGATGCTGGCGTCGCTCGAGCGCGTTACAGAGGGCCATGGTCCTCGACCTGACGACCTGACCCTCATCGCCGTTCGACGGCAGGAGCACCGCGCGTGACGCAACCCATCTATCTCGGAAAGCGCCGGCTCGTGCTGGTGACGTTCGTCATGCTGCTCGGGTTGTTGCTCCCCTCTTCCCGTCATCTCGTGGCGCAAACGCCACAGGCCGCGACGCCGGTCGCGTCGCCCGTCGTCCAGGCGGACGCGGCAGACAGCTTCGCGGCGTTCGGCTACGACGATGTGACGGCGCGTGGCATGTTCGCCTCAACGACCTACACGTTCCCGCTGCCACTCGCCACGTCGGCGCCGAGTGGAGGCCGCCTCGACCTCGCCTACAGCCACTCTCCCCTCCTGATCGGCGATCTCTCAACGATGACGGTGCTCGTCAACGGACAGAGCGTCGACAGCGTGCACTTGACCGAGGACACGGCGGAGTCCGGCCGGCTGGCAGTCGACCTACCGCCGCTGGAGGGCGACGCGGACGCCGTGCAGGTGACGATCTCCTTTCACTTGCGGCTGACGCGGGAGGCGTGCGAGATCCCGGACGACCCGGCGCTGTGGGTGACGATCGACAAGGCGTCGACGCTAACCTTGCCGACCGGTGTGGGCGAGACGGAGGTCCACGTCGCGGACGCGCCGTCGCTGCTTCGCCGGAGCGCAAAGGAGACCGGCACTGGTCCAGTCATCGTCATGCCGGATGCCGGGCGGCTGGATGCGGCGAGCGCGGTGAGCTTCCAGCTCGGGCAGTGGTCCGGGATGGCGAACTCGCCAGTATCGCTTGGTGATGTCGTGACCGAGATGCCAGGGAGCGACCAGGCGGCGGTGATCATCGGCACCGGTGACGTGCTCGATCTGGGCGAAGGCTGGGGCCCGCTGGCGTGGGATGGCGAGCAGTTCCTGCTCGCCGGCGAGGCGATCCCGGCCGGGCATGGTGTGCTGGCGATGCGGCAACAGCCGGTACCGCAGATCCTGGTCAGTGGTGCGACCCCGGAGGCGGTGCGGCTGGCGGCGAACGCATTGTCGCGACCAATGGATTGGCCGACGTTCGACGCTCCGGTCGTGATCGTCAGCGGCGATCTGGCGGAGGCAAGCCCGAGCCGCTATGCGTGGCAGGAGGGCGCCGCGAGCTTCGCCCAGCTCGGGGGCTACCGGCAGGATGTGATCGGGCCCGGCGAGCACTTCATCGACCTCCCCTACCAGCGGCCGGCGAACTGGGTGCTCCGGGACGGTAGCCAGTTGACCCTGGACCTGCAGGTCTCCCCCGCCGTGCGCGCCGAGACCTCATGGGTGCGGGTGACAGTGAACGGGCAGGATATCGGCACGCAACCGCTGCGCGCGAATCAGGACGGCGTGCAGGCGTACGCATTCGACCTGCCGGCCGACCGGCTCAATGTGGATCTGGAGGGACAGCCAGAGCGGGACCTCATGGTGCAGGTGCGGCTGTTCCTCGACTCCTCGCGTGAGGCATGTGAGTCGATCGATCCGGCGGCGACCTGGGCTGCGCTGCTGCCAACATCGGCGATTTCCTTACCGCACGACACCAGCGGCGAGCCGGACCTCGGGCGTTTCCCGGCCGGGCTGACCTCCGACGACGATCCGGCGGCGATGACCGTCGTGGTGCCGGACGATGCGACAGAGGAAGAGCAGCAGGCCGCACTGCAGGCCGTGGCGGCGGCCGGGCGCTGGAACGCGTGGTCGGCGCCGGTAATACCGGACGTGATGACCGCTGGCGAAGTCTCCAGCGAGGCCCTGCAAGACCGGGCCGTGATCGTGATCGGCGGGCCTCAGCGAAACGGCGCCGCGAGTGAGCTGGGCGACGAGACGCTGCAGGCCATCGCGCCCGCGGCTTACGCCGAGGTCGACGCGCCCTATGGCGTGCTGGCGCTCGGCGACTCGCCTTGGTCGGACGGCGACATAGCGCTGCTCGTGGCGGGCTCCGATAACGGTAGCGAGGGGATCCTGCTGGCCGCGACGGCATTGGGCGACCAGGAAGTGCTCGCCGGGATGCGGGGCACGCGCGTCGCGATCACGGGCAACCTCGGGCCGCAGACAATGGCCGGGGCGGAGCCGTCGACATCGATACGGTCGGACCTCTCGCCGCAAGTGTTGCCGGACGAGCGGCCGTGGATCGAACGCATCGACGCGTGGCAGGTCGTCGGGGCGATCGTGCTGGTTGCCTTCCTCGCGCTGATGATCGGCGTGATCCAGATCCGCTGGATTCGTGGCGGAAAGCGCTAGGGTGACCCTGGCGGAGGCCGTCGGGCCGGCGATCGGCACAATCCCGGAGCGTACCTGGCGCGACATGCGCGTGCGGCAGTATGCCATCCGCGTGCTGATCGTGGCGAACCTGCTTCTCGGTTCCTACTACATGGTGTGGCGCTATACGGCATCGATCAACTGGGCGTTCTGGCCGCTGGCGCTGGCGCTGCTGGCGGCCGAGACGTACAGCTTCATCGACTCGTGGCTGCTTGGTTCCAGCATGTGGAAATGGCACCGGCGATTCATCCCCCCGCCAGCCCGCGGCGATGAGACGGTCGACGTCTTCATCACCTGTTACAACGAGCCGGTGGAGCTGGTCGAGGAGACCGCCCGCGCGGCCCTCAAGCTAAACCACCCTTGCACGATTTACGTCTGCGACGACGGCGACAGCGCCGAGATGCGGGCGATGACCGAGCGGATCGGCTGCAACTACATCACCCGCGCGGCGGTCTGGAAGGGCAAGGAGCGCCACGCCAAGGCGGGCAACCTCATCAACGCGCTCGACCAGACGGACGGCGAGTTCCTACTCATCCTCGACGCTGACCAGGTCCCGATGCCGGCGCTGCTGGACGAGACGCTCGGCTACTTCAGCGACCCGGGCGTCGCCTTCGTGCAGACACCGCAGTGGTTCAAGAACGTGCCGGAGGGCGACCCGTTCGGAAGCCAGGCGCCGCTCTTTTACGGACCGATCCAGGAGGCGAAGGACGGCTGGAACGCGGCGTTCTTCTGCGGCTCGAACGCGGTGCTCCGGCGCGATGCCCTACTCCACGCCGGGCTGGTGAACTATGCGCGGGACCTTCGCGTCCAGCTGCAGAACATCCTCAACGAGGCGTCGCCGCAACTCGACGCGCTGGCGCTCGACCTCGAGACGCGCGGGCAGGAAGCCTACTTGCCGGCGATCCGGGAGCTGCAGGAGGCGGTGCGTGAGGCCAAGTCCGCGCTCTCCGCCAAGGCGCCTCTGGCGGAGCTGACCTACCGCTTCCAGCGCCGGGCGCAAGAGGCCGGGCAGCAGATCGTTGGGCAGGACTTCGCAGCGATCGCGGCCGAGCTGGACGACATCCCGGGGCTGGACCCGGACATCGATCTCCGCGACAAGATCGAGGGCTTGCTGGACGACCCGGTGGTGCTCGCGGGGCTGACGTCGCGCGAGACCTCACCGCTCCATGCGTTCGCCGAGGTGCAGCACCTCCTGCTGCGGGTGGACGTCGACCGGGCGTTCGAGGCGATGCCGGTCATGTCGCTCTCGACCATCTCGGTCACCGAGGACATGGCCACCGCAATGCGGCTGCACTCGCTCGGGTACCGCTCGGTATACCACCCGCGCGTGCTCGTCTACGGGCTGGCACCGGAGGACCTGCGGACAGCGCTGCAACAGCGGCTGCGATGGGCGCAGGGCACCATCCAGGTAATGTTGCGCGAGAACCCGCTCTCCTACCCGGGCCTGAAACCGATGCAGCGGCTTATGTACTTCGCGACAATGTGGAGCTATCTCTCGGGGTTCTTCGCCGTCGTCTACCTCATCGCGCCGATTCTGTACCTGCTGTTCGGGTGGTTGCCGGTGAACGCGATCTCCGACGAGTTCTTCTGGCGGCTGATCCCCTACCTCATCGTCAACCAGCTCCTGTTCACGACCATCGCGTGGGGCCTGCCGACATGGCGCGGGCAGCAGTACAGCCTGGCCCTGTTCCCGATTTGGATCAAGGCCGTCACGAGCGCGGTCGGCAGCGTCCACTTCGGAAAGAAACTCGGATTCGTGGTAACCCCAAAGACCCGCCAGGGCGGCGTGTCGCTGCGGATCGTGCGGCCGCAACTCATCTTTATGGTGCTGCTGGTCGCCGCCGTGATCGTTGGCGTCGGGCGGCTCGCGCTGGGGCTGACGGACGACGGGATCCCGGTGCTGGTCAACGTCGTCTGGGCGATCTACGACCTGGTGGCGCTCAGCGTCGTGCTCGACGCCGTATTCTATCGTCCGCCAGATGATGCGGACCTGTTGCCGCTCGAGAGTGCGGCGAGCGTTCACGGGCGTGCCGGCACTGGCGGCAAGTAACGACATGAAAGCAGAGGAGGACACAGACCATGGCGACCTCGATGACGAGCTCGGTAGACGCGAAGCAGGAAGGGATCAGCGTGGTGCATCTCGGCGGGAGGCTCGATATCGCCTCGGCCGCGGAGGCCAAGCGCCTCTTCGCGGAGACGGTGCAGGGCGGCGCGGCGCGGCTGGTGGTGGACCTCGCGGGCATCACGTTTATCGACAGCTCCGGGCTCAGCGCGCTGGTCAGTGGCTTGCGCTCCTGCCGGCAGGCGGGTGGGGATTTGCGGATCGCGGCGGCTGGCGAGCAGCCGACAGCGGTGCTCGCGCTGACATCACTCGACCAGGTCTTCCGGCTCTACCCATCCGTGGCGGAGGCAGTCGATGGGTTTGCAGGCTGAGCACCCACTCGTCCTGATCGAACGTGACGTGAGCGCGAGCCTTGACGGGCTTGCGACGGTGCATGACGCGCTGGACGACTACTGGCGCGCGATCAAAGGCGCCGGTGGACCTCCTATCGATGGCATGCGGCAGGTCCTGTTCGCCTCCGCGGTCGCCGAGATCGCCGGTAACGTGGTGCGCCATGCCTATCCGGACGCGGTCGCAAATGCCACCTTCCGCATCTCCCTGCAGTACTTCCCGGACCGCCTGGAGGCGATCCTGCTCGACCGCGGGTTGCCGTTCGACTTCACCCCGCCGACGCGCACGGCCGACATGCGTGGCGCGCTCGACGACCTGGACCTCGATCATGGCTGGGGGCTGCCGATCGTCCAGGCGGCGACTGACGAGCTGGATTACGAGCGGGTACCGGACGGATCGAACCGATGGCGGCTGGCCAAGCGGCTGACGTGAGCCGGCTCGCCGCCAGAATCCACGTTTTCAAGTTGACGAGCCAGGGAACCTACGTTTCGCGAGATTCCGCGCTCGCGCGACGTCACCCTATACTGCCCACGGGTCATCACCAATCGATCGGGCAGATCGCCCATTCCATAAGAGGTATGCACAGATGGTGAACGAACGCGATGCGCAGGCGCCGACGTGCCGGGTGATCCGGTCGGCGGAGAGCTACATCGGCAAGCAGGGTCCGGAGTATACGGGCGCGATCAGCGCGGAGAGCGTCGGGTCGCAGGGGCTCTGGTTCGGGCTGATCCGGATCCCGCCGAGCGGGCGGACGAAGGCGCATTTCCACGAGGCGCACGAAACGGCCCTCTACATGCTCGAGGGCATGGTGGACATGTGGTACGGCGAGCAGCTGGAGCAGTACGCGGAATGCCGCGCCGGGGATTACATCTACATCCCGGCCGGGGTGCCGCATGTCGCCGCGAACCGGAGCGAGACCGCGCCGGCGCTGGTGGTCGGGTCGCGAACGGACCCGAACGAGCAAGAGAGCGTGGTGCTGACGCCAGAGCTGGAAGCGTTCCTGCCGGAACGAATCCGGGAGCGTTGACAATGCCGGCGCCTTGATGGGACATTCTCCTATCAGAACATGACCTGTCAGGAAATGACTCTCACAGGGGGATGCCATGAGTGGCAGGAGTGACGCGGCTCCGGGCAAGCGCGCGACGCCAGAACAGATGGTCCGCAAGCATGTCTATGTCGTGAACGGGTCGCCGGTGTTCCTCGATATCGTCCGGCAACTCTTGCAGGACGAGAGCTACAACGTCACCACGACCAACTTCGTGCCGAAGTCGTTCGAGACGATCGAGGCGGCGCAGCCCGATATGCTGATCATCGACCTGGTGCTCGGCGAGCAGGCCGGCTGGGACCTGCTGGCCCGACTGCAGCAGGCCGCTTCGACGAAAGACATCCCGTTGCTGCTGATCTCGACGACGCCGGACCTGCTCGCGGATGCGCAGGAGCGGCATAACGAGTTTGGGGGCGACCGGCATCTGCTGAAGCCGTTCGACCTCGATGACCTGCTCGCGGCGATCAGGGAGCTCATCGGCGAGGCGTAGGCGGCGCACTGGGACATCAGGGGGATGGTGATGGAGAAGCGGCCGGCGGATCCGGATAGTCGCGCGCGGACGCATCTCGCAAACGAGCGGACATTCCTCGCGTGGCTGCGCACAGGGTTGAGCCTGGTGGCGCTGGGGTTGGCGGCGGCGCAGTTCCTGGAGCGCGATCTCGTGCCGGGGTTCCCGGTGACGACGATCTTCTCCATCTTCCTGATCGTGGCGGGGATCACGATGACGCTGCTGGGCGGGGTGCACTACCTCCACGCGCGTGACGAGATCGAGGCGGGGCAGTTCCTGCCGTCGACGCGGGCGGTGATCCTCGCGATCAGCGCGGCGCTGGTGTCCGGGTTGCTGGCGCTGGTGCTCGTCGTGCTGCTACGGACGCGGGGCTGAGGCGATACGCATCGACCTGCTCGCCGAGGTATCGACCTTTGGTCGATCGGGTCGACACGAGGTCGACCCCTACACGACTACGTCCTCCGACAACGGCCCCGGTCTCTCCCTGCCCGCTCTTCCATAGCCTTCCTGCGAGTCTCGAGACGTGATAGCCTTGCCCTCCCTACGCGGGCGCGTCCAGCAATTCAAGTACCGGTGCAAAGGCCTCGACCCCGGCGACCGAGCACGGGTTAAGCCAGATCTGCGCATGGTGAATACCTGCGGCCGCGTATGCGCGCAGTCTTGTCGCCAGCTCTTCCGGCGTCCCACATGCCTGGTTCCCGCTCCAGACATGCTCCAGCCACTGATCTCCCGGCAACGTCGGTCCGGAGAGGTCGACGGTGAGGAAGGCTGACCGCTCAAGCGATGTGGGTTCGCGGCCCACTTCGGCGCACGCCTCATCGACACGAGCGTTGATATCCACAATGGTCTCGGGTGTTGTCCCGGCGTCCGCGTTCCACGCGTCCGCGTAACGGGCAGCGAGGCGCAGGACACGTGGTCCTCCCCCGCCCACCATGATCGGTGGGCCCTGTTCACGAGGTCCCGCCGGTCGCAGCTTGCAGGCGCGTGCCTCGTAGTAGTGCCCATTGAAGTCCACATATCGCTCGCGGAGCAGCGCGCTGATGATCTGAATCGCCTCTTCGAACCGGCTCACGCGATGGTCGAACGGATAGCCGAACGCCCGAAACTCTTGCTCGTGCCATCCCGCACCGATGCCCAAAATGAAGCGGCCTCCACTCATCTCGTCGACGGTGTCGGCGATCTTGGCGAGAAGTGCCGGATTTCGATACGCGGTACTGCTTACAAGCGTTTCCAGGCGAATTCGGCTTGTGGTCGCGGCGAGTCCAGCCAGAAACGACCAGCAATCCCACAAGCCGAGCGACTGTTCGTCGTCAATATCGAAAATGAAGTGCTCGCCCATCGAGATAGCATCGAAGCCGATCTCCTCCGCCTTACGGGCCATCGCAAGTGCATCACGCCAGCCGACCGCAGGAGGCCCATCGGTTTGCAGGATGTGCAGCCCGACGGTGATCGGTCTTGTCGAGGAACCGGGGCAGCATGGGGGCGAGCATTCATGGCAAGTCCTCTGTAGGCCCCTCGACCCCCATGCTCCTCTGAATGGTGGAGGAGTTGGATCGTGGCCGAGGCGATGCACACGGCGCGGACTGTGATTTCGTTATGTGGATCCTTATGGATGGATAGTGCCACAGGAGATGCGACCGGTCAATACGGCTCGCACATATCTGACAGCGCACCTCGACCGACGTCGTGCTCACAGTTTGTGCTCGCATAGGGGCGGCGAGGGCTCGCCAGGGTGAGTTCGAAGGACGAAAAGCGGCAGCGGCCCTTTCGCTTCTCGCCCTCAGGGATCGGCCGGGGCTTCGCCCGACCGCCCCTACGTGAGCACATCAATCAGTCGCTGCTCGCGCCGATACTGTCGATGAGGTCAGCGACGGAGTCGACGATGCGGGTGGGTTGGAACGGGAAGCGGTCGGCGGTCTCGCGGGTGGAGATGCCGGTGAGGACGAGGACGGTGCGCATGCCAGCCTCCATACCGGAGATGATGTCGGTGTCCATGCGGTCGCCGATCATGACGCTCGACTCGGAGTGGGCCTCAATGGCGCGCAGGGCGGAGCGCATCATCAGGGCGTTGGGCTTGCCGACGTAGTACGGCTCGACGCCGGCGGCGCGGGAGATCATGGCGGCGACGGAGCCGGTCGCGGGGATGATGCCCTGCGGCGACGGGCCGGTGTTGTCGGGGTTGGTGGCGATGAAGCGGGCGCCCTCGGTGATGAGTCGGATCGCGTGGGTGATGCGCTCGAAGCTGTAGGTGCGGGTCTCGCCGAGCACGACGTAGTCCGGGTTGTGCTCGGTCTGGGTGTAGCCGGCCTCGTAGAGCGCGGTGGTGAGGCCGGATTCACCGATGACGAAGGCCGTGCCTTTGGGGCGCTGGTCGGCGAGGAAGCGTGCGGTGGCGAGCGCGGAGGTCCAGATATCGTGATCGGTGACGTCGAGGCCGATGCGCTGGAGGCGGGCGACGAGGTCGCGCGGGGTATGGCGCGAGTTGTTGGTGAGGATGAGGAACGGCCTGCCGGCCTCGCGCAGTCGGGCGATGAAGCGGTCGGCGCCGGGGACGAGGTTGTCCTCGCGGACGATCACGCCGTCCATGTCCATGAGGTAGCTGGCGATGGGCTTGGGGTCGGTGGTCATGGGCGGCGGCCTCCGTGCGCGATCGGCGTATCAATGCCGGTATTCTCGCACGGAGTCGTGGAATGTCGGGCGAGGACAATCACTCTGCGGGCGATGGGCGGCGAGCCGACGGCCGACCGCCCGTACCCGTGTGCAATCCTCCGGAACGCCTCTAGTGAGCAGCGATGACCATGTCCCGGGCCGACTCGGAAGTCTCAGCCTCGGTTGCTTCGGAGGCCCCGGACTCGGCAGGCTCCGAGCCTTTACCGGTCTGGAGCGGGATCTCGCGCAGGAAGAACGCGATGACGAGGCCAATGAGGACGATCGGGATGGCGACGATGAAGAGGTCGGTGATGGCGTCGGTGTAGGCGCCGAGGACGATGCCCTTCACCGGCTCCTCGAGCTGCTGCATCGCCTGGATGCTGTTCGTGGCCTCGGTGGAGGCGGCAACCTGCGGGGCGCTGCCCCCCGCCGCGGCGAAGCCATCCGCAAGGTGCGTTGCCAGCCGGCTGTTCAGGATCGCGCCGAAGATGGCGGTTCCGATTGCCGAGCCGAGCGAACGCGTGAAGGTCACGGAGCTGGTCGCGGCACCCATGTCACGGAACGGGACCGAGTTCTGCACGGCAACCATCATCGGCTGCATGGTGAGGCCAAGGCCGGCGCCGAAGACGAAGGCCGAGATGGCGATGTACCAGTACTGTGTGTCGACCTGGAGGCGGCTGAGCAGGAACAGGCCGACCGCGATCAGGACGGAGCCGACGATCGGGAAGATCTTGTACTTGCCGCTCTTGGTGATCAGCAGGCCGGTCGTGATGGAGAAGCTGAAGATACCGACGACCATCGGCACCATCGCGAGGCCGGATCGCGTCGGCGAGAAGCCGAGCGTGCCCTGGAAGTAGAGCGGCAGGAAGATGATGCCGCCGAACATGGCGAGGCCGGAGATGAAGCCGAAGGCGTTGCTGATCGTGAAGATGTCGTTGCGCAGCAGCCGCATCGGGATGATCGGCTCCGCGGCGCGCAGCTCGACCAGGACGAAGATGACGGCAAAGAGGATCGAGGCGATCACCAGCCCGATGGACCGCGTGTCACCCCACCCCCAGTTCTCGCCGGCGTAATTCAGGTAGAGCAACAAGGACGAGACGGAGGCGACGACGAGCGCGGCACCGACGTAGTCGACGCTGTGCTGGCGGCGCGGCATGCTGAGGTTCAGGCGGGTGGCGATCAGGAAGACGGCGAGGGCGCCAACCGGCAGGTTGATGTAGAAGATCCAACGCCAGGAGATAGCATCCGTCAACCAGCCGCCGATGAGCGGGCCGGCAACGGCCGAGACGCCGAAGACGGCGCCAAAGAAGCCCTGGTAGCGGCCGCGCTCGCGAGGCGGGATGATGTCGCCAATGATCGCAAGACCGATGGACATGAGGCCACCGCCGCCGATGCCCTGAAGGGCGCGGAAAGCGATGAGCTGCGGCATGTCGCGGGCGAGACCGGAGAGCATGGAGCCGAGCAGGAAGATGACGATCGCTGTCTGGTAGATCCGCTTGCGGCCGTAGAGGTCGGAGATCTTGCCCCACAGCGGTGTCGCGGCGGTGCTCGTCAGCAGGTAGGCGGTCACGACCCACGAGAGGTGCTCGAGGCCGCCGAGGTCGCTGGTGATGCGCGGCAAGGCGACGCCGACGATGCTCTGGTCGAGCGCGGCGAGGAAGGTGCCGGCCATGATCGCGAACATGATCGGCAGGATCTCGTTGTGAGGCAGGTAACGTGGCCCGTCGTCGAGCGCGTGCTCGGGTGGGACCGTTGCGGTGTTTTGGGACACGGGATTCTCCTGGGTTTCGAACCTCTTCTCTTCCTCGACCGACCGGTTGGTCGGGAAGCGCCAAGCAACTATACTTACGGAAGGTGAGGACGTCAACAGGTACGGAAGGGTCTTATTCGGTGGGCGACGGGTCAACAGCGACAGTAGCAACAGGGCGGGAGCGCATCATCGACGCGGCGTTCCGCAAATTCGCCGATCTCGGCTATTCCGGTGTCTCGATGCAGCAGATCGCGGACGCTGCCGGAGTGACGAAGGCGACGCTGTACCACCATTTTGAGGACAAGGAAGACCTGTTCGTGATGATGATGCGCGAGCAGTTCGGCCGCTCGCAGGATCGCCTCGCCCGCTCCATCGACGCTGGCGCGACCTTCCGGGAGAAGCTGGTGGCGTTCGGCAGCGTACTGTTCAGCGCGGACCGCGCGGACCTGAGCCGGCTGTTCGGCGATTTCCACCGATACGTGGCGGACGCGCGGCAGGCGATCTTTTGGGAGACGTACGAGCGCCCGTGGACCTATCTGGAAGACGCGATCGGCGAGGCGATCGTGGAGGGTGAGTTGCGTCCCGGCGATCCGACGCTGATGGCGCAGGTCTGCTTCAGCGCGTTCGTGGGGCAGCTGCAGATCGCCCGGTTCGGCTCTGATTTCCCCTATCCGCCCCCGTCGCTGGCCGACGAGATCGCGGACATGTTGTTGTGCGGGATGGAAGCGGGCGCGAATCGGTAGCGGTCCCGCCGCAAGGTCCGTCCCCGGCGGCGCTCCCTGGCCACCATGGGGCCAGGGCTACCGGTGATAGGGCGCCCGAGCACACGATCCTGTCGGCCACCAAAATGGAGGACATTTCGACCACCCACAATGCGGCCAATGTGGTGACGTGAGGTCGAAAGTCCCCGCTACAGCATCATGCGGCGATTCCCGGCAAGAGCGACCGATATGCCGCCCCGGGTATCGACCTTCGGTCGATGTCTCGGACACGTGGTCCGAGACTACGAGAGGTGATCCTTTATCCAGTCGGCGATGGCGATGGCCGTGTCGTCGGTGATCGGTGCGCCGCCGGGCAGGGCGGGGACGTCGAGACGCTCGGCGGCAAGGAATCCACGCTTCAAGGCGATCGGCGACAAGGCGCTCAGCCTGCGGCGTGTGCTGACCAGTGACGATGAGAACCGGGAAGGCGACGTCCGCGAGGTGCTCCGGCAGGATGCGGAAGCGGCCGAGGGCGTCGAGTGACGGGCTGAGGGCCTGCACCGAGCGGCGGACCGAGGCCATGCGTATCGGCGTCAGTCGCTCGCGCCAGCCGTCGCCCCAGCGCCGGTCGAGATAGCGGTCCAGGGCCTTGTCGGCCAACCCCTTATAGGAAAGATCGGACGCCTCGCGCTCACCGGCGCGGGCTTTTTCTCGTGCGGCAGCGGTGGCTTCGTCGGTCTCCCCGTCGAGCACCGTGAGGGCGTCCGGCTCGATCAGCACGAGGGAGGCGATCCGGTCCGGGCGCCAATGGGCGAGCTCGAGCGCGGTGATCGCGCCCTGGCCGTGTCCGACGAGGTGGACCGGACCATCGACGCCCTCCGTGTCGAGCACGGCGATGACATCGTTGGCGAGGTCGGTCATCGAAACGGTGCGGTCGGTCAGGGCGGAGGTGGCGCCGTGGCCGCGTGCATCCGGGGCGATGACGCGCGCGGTGTCCTGCAGGCGGTCGGCGATCGGGCGCATGGAAGGGCGGTCGCCGAGCAGGCCATGGAGCAGGACAACGGCCGGACCATCTTCCGGGCCGGAGACCTCGTAGCTGATGCGGATGAGCTCGTTCTGCGCGAAGCGCGTGGTGGCCATGGGGATCCTCTCGTGAGGGCGGGTTCGATTCTCGCTCAGGATGGTAGCGCATGGGTGGCTGACCAGGATGGCGACGCGGGCTGATATGGCGCGATATCGACCTTCGGTCGATGCATCGGACATTCCAGTCCGATGCTACTGACCGAGGCCAGGGGTGGACATCTGGACGGCTGCGTGTACCATATGTTTTAGCTATGGCTAAACCTTGACGATGACCGACCGCATTGCATCACCCAAAGGCATGACGCTGGACACCTCCCCTTCCCTCTCACGACGCAACCTGCTCATCTCGGGCGCGGCCACGCTAGGCGCGCTCGCGGTCAGCATGGGCTTCGCGAACCGGAGTCAGACGGGCCGGGAGGATGGCCGCATCGCCGTTGCGACGACGGTCGGCATGATCACGGACGTCGTACGCAACATCGGTGGCGACCTCCTCTCCGTGACCGGGCTGATGGGCCCGGGCATCGATCCGCACACCTACAAGCCCCGGGCGAGCGACATCACGACGCTCGGCGACGCGGACCTCATCGTCTACGGCGGACTCTCCTTGGAGGGCCGCATGATCGAGACGTTCGAGAAGATCCACGAGGGCGGCGCGATCCCGGCCGTCGCCGCGTCCGAAGCCGTGCCGGAGGACCAGCGCATCGCGCACGTCAACGGTGCCTATGCCTGGGACCCACATATCTGGTTCGACGTCTCGTTGTGGACGATCGTCGCCGAGGGGATCGCGGAGACGCTGGCGACGACGTTCCCGCAGCATGCGGACGCGTTCCGGGAGAACATGGCGACCTACCGGGCGGAGCTGGACGCGCTCGACGCCTGGGTCTTTGAGCAGGTGGAGCGGCTGGAACCGGAGCAGCGGGTGCTCATCACGGCGCACGACGCGTTCACCTACTTCGGCCGGCGTTACGGCTTCGAGGTGATGGGCGTGCAGGGCGTGAGCACGGCAGCCGAGGCCGGCGCGGCTGACATCCAGACGCTGGCCGAGGTGATCGTGGCGCGGGAGATCCGGGCGATCTTCGTCGAGTCGGCGGTGCCTCCGGCGACGATCGAGGCGGTGCAGGCGGCCGTCCGCTCGCAGGGGTGGGATGTCGCGATCGGCGGATCGCTGTACGCGGACGCGTATGGCGAGGAAGGCACGCCGGACGGGACGTATATCGGCATGGTGCGGGCGAACGTCGAGACGATCGTGGGGGCGTTGCTGGGCGAGGAAGCAAGGAGGCCCTCGCGGGCCGTTTGGACGTGCTTCGCACGGGGATTCCTCGCTTCGCTCTGAATGACGTCTTTTATTTGAGTGAACAGCATAGGAACCAACACGTTAATCGGATCATTGGGAGGACACAAGGTCCTCCCCTACAGTGGGAGATGAATGCGCATGAATGGAAATGGCGTCCGGATGGCGGATGAGACGAATGCGGTGACGGTCCACGACCTGACGGTGGCGTATCGCGATGACCCGGTGCTATGGGACGTGGACCTGGCGATCCCGGCGGGGACGCTGACGGCGATCATCGGGCCGAACGGCGCAGGGAAGAGCACGCTGCTGAAAACCATCCTCGGCCTGGTGCCGGCGGCGTCCGGGACGGTCGAGATCTTCGGGCACGCCTCCCCCGCCCAGCGACGGCTGGTCGGCTATGTGCCGCAGCGCGGAAGCGTCGACTGGAGCTTTCCGACCAACGCGCTGGACATCGTGACGATGGGCACCTACGGGCAACTCGGCTGGATCCGGCGACCGGGCAAGCGCGAGCGCGAGCTGGCGATGCACGCGCTGGAGCAGGTCGGGATGGCGGACTTCGCCGAGCGGCAGATCAGCCAGCTCTCGGGCGGTCAGCAGCAGCGTGTCTTCCTGGCGCGGGCGCTGGTGCAGGACGCCGAGCTGTACTTCATGGACGAGCCGTTCGTGGGCGTCGACGCGGCGACGGAGCGCGCGATCGTGACGTTGCTGCAGGAGCTGCGGGACCGGGGCAAGACGGTGGTCGCGGTGCACCACGACCTGGAGTCGGCGCCGGAGTATTTCGACTGGCTGGTGCTGCTGAACGTGCGGAAGATCGCCTCCGGGCCATTCGCGACGACGTTCACGGCGGACAACCTCGCGCGGGCGTATGGCGGGACGCTGAACCTGCTCAAGCTGCGCGAGCTGGAGCGGGCGGCGTCATGAGCGATTGCCTCCCCCTGAGCACGAAGTTCGTGGTCAGCCTTCGGCAGTGCCCCTCCCCGGTCCGTCATCCCGACCAAGCGGACCGCGTAGCGGGTCGCGCGTGGAGGGATCTTTGTGCCTGCCTGGAACCATGTCATGCCTATGCAAAGATCCCTCGACACGACGCTCGCCCTGCGGTCGAGACGTCGGCTCGGGATGACGTCGGATTCGGGGCGGCGTCTCATGACGTGCCGACATATGTGGGGAAGCCCTCCTCCGTTCTGTACAGACCGATCGGCGCCGGGAGGGAGGACATTGCGACCAGAGTCGCGGCGGTTGATGTGGCGGCTGGTGGTCGCAAGTCCTCCGCTGAAGAGAGTGTTGCCGGAGGGAATGACGCTTCTCCCGAAACACCGCTTCGCGTAGGGTTCCCGGCCGAGCCCATTGGCGCGAGAAGCGGGAGCGGGCCGTTCGCTTCGCTCAGAATGACGACTGATCCGAGGGGCGAGCGATGAGCGTGCTGCATGACCTGCTGTTCGACTACACGCTGCGGAATATCGCGCTGGGGTCGATGCTGCTCGGCATCGTCAGCGGGGTGCTGGGCTCGTTCGCGGTCCTGCGGCGGCAAGGGCTTGCTGGGCGACACGCTGAGCCATGCCGCGCTGCCGGGGATCGTGCTGGCGTTCATCGTCACCGGCATGCGCGAGTCGTGGGTCCTGCTGATCGGGGCGGGGATCGCCGGATGGATCGGGACGCTGATCCTGCTCAGGGTCGTGGCGCATACGAAGCTCGCGGAGGATACGGTGCTCGGCACGATCCTCAGCGTGTTTTACGGCGTCGGCATCCTCCTGCTGACGTGGGTGCAGGGCCAGAACAATGCCCAGCAGGCGGGGCTCGACCGGTACCTGTTCGGGCAGGCGGCATCGATCGTCGCTGAGGATGTGGTGACCTTCCTCGTCCTCGGGCTGGCAGCGCTGCTCGTTGTCGCCCTCTTCTACAAGGAGTTCAAGCTGCTCGCGTTCGACCCGGCGTTCGCCTTCTCGATCGGGTTCCCGGTGCGGGTACTGGACATCCTGCTCACATCGCTGCTGGTCGTGGCGGTCATGATCGGGCTGCAGACGGTGGGTGTGGTGCTGATGGCGGCGATGGTGATCGGGCCGGGGGCGGCGGCGCGGCAGTGGACCGACCGGCTGCATGTCATGTTGCTGCTCGCCGGGCTATTCGGGGCGCTGGCCGGGGTGACCGGCGCGGTGCTGAGCGTCCAGGCGAGCCGGCTGCCAACCGGGCCGATGATCATTCTCGCGCTGACGACCATCGTGCTCGTCTCGATCTTCTTCGCGCCGAACCGGGGAATCGTCCCGGACACATTGCGGCGACGGCGCCAACGCGCGACGATCCGCCGGACCGGTATCCCGGCCGGGCTCCCGGAGGTGCCGCGATGACGTCTGGCGCGGTGATCCTCCTGACCGGGGTGCTGGTCGCGGTCGCGTGCGCGCTGCTCGGGACGTTCCTGATTCTGCGCAAGATGGCGATGATGACCGATGCGATCAGCCACGCGATCCTGCCGGGGCTGGTGTTCGGCTACTGGGTGTCGGGCGGCAACAACCTGCTGCTCGGCGCGCTCGGGGCGACGCTCGCGGCGGTCGTGACCGTGGCGCTGGTCGAGGCGCTGCAATCGTCCGGGCGGGTGCAGGGTGGCGAGGCGATGGGCATCGTCTTCCCGGCGATGTTCGCGCTCGGCACGGTGCTTGTGACGCGCTTCTTCTCGGATGTCCATCTGGATACCGACGCGATCCTCTATGGCAACATCGAGTTCTCGTCGTTCGACCGCCTGGTGATCGCCGGGCACGATCTCGGGCCGCAGTCGCTGTGGACGATGGGCGCGCTGGTGGTGGTCAATGTCGCGTTCCTCGCCCTCTTCTATAAGGAACTGAAGCTCTCGACCTTCGACGCGGGGCTGGCGGCGACGCTGGGATTCGCGCCGGTGCTGATGCACTACCTGCTGATGACGGTGCTGTCGGTGACGACGGTCGGCGCGTTCACGGCGGTCGGGGCGATCCTCGTCGTGGCGTTGGTGATCGTGCCGGCGGCGACGGCCTACCTGCTGACGGAGCGGCTGGTCGAGATGATCGCCTACTCGGCGATGATCGGGGCGCTCTCGGCGATCGCGGGCTACTGGCTGGCGATCCTGATCGACGGCTCGGTCTCCGGCGGCATCGTGACGATGGCCGGCGCGTTCTTCTTCCTCGCCCTGCTCTTCTCGCCGCTGGAAGGTGTGGTCGCGAAGGTGCGGCGAAACCGGGTGAACCGCCAGCGCTTCGCGCAGGACCTGCTCCTGATGCACCTCTCGACGCACGAGCGGACGGCGGCGGAGGCGACGGAGAGCACGCTGGGGCATATCAGCGCGGCGTTGCGCTGGTCGACGGACGCGGCGCACGCGACGGTCGAGCGAGCGGTCGACCGCGGGCTGGTCGTGCGGTACGGGTCGAACGTGGTGCTGACGTCGCAGGGGCGGGAGACGGTGCGGGGGTTGCTGGACCGGTAGGCGGCCGGCCGATTCCTCGGGTACCACGGACCCGAGGCTACCTTCGAGGTTTCCCAGTGGACACCACTAGGCGATGACACGCAGCGCCCACACGAGGTTTCCCGACGGCGCCGGCCAGTTGCAGGGCAAGCGCCGTTCCCCTGACTCGCACACCGGTCGCCGCTGCGTGGTGCGAGACTACAGGGCAATTCCCGGGTATCGTAAGGGCGTTGTGGAATGCGTTCTCGATACGGGAAGGGGCTTTC
>CAVUJM010000039.1:0-108823 GCA_963741795.1 uncultured Chloroflexia bacterium | reverse complement strand
TCGGGTGTTCCGGATCCACCGTGTCGAATCAACCACCGCATCCGGGGCGACCAGCGGGCACGCACTGAACTGACGGCAGCCCCCTTCCATGGATTCCCGTGAACGGAGACGCATTTGCCGCGAGACGAAGACCTCAGGGCGAAAGAGGTTTCGTATAGTGAGTGTGCGCCTGGTGCGCTCCGATCACCCGTTCCATGACCAGGAATCGACCATGCCGTTGACATCGATCGTCCTTCGTACCCTCGCGGCTTTTCTCTCGCTTGCCATGTCTGCGTCCGCGTATGCTCAGACACCGCCTCCTCAGCCAGCCGTGCTCGTGGCGGCCGGGGACATCGCGTCCTGCTACGACGACAACGACGAGGCGACCGCGCGGCTGGTGGACGGGATCGACGGCACCGTCGCGACGCTCGGCGACAACGCCTATGACCGCGGCACAGTGCATGAATTCGAGTCGTGCTACGACCCGACATGGGGGCGGCATCGGGCGCGCACGCGGCCCGTACCGGGGAACCACGACTACTACACGCCGGGCGCGGCCGGGTATTTCGCCTACTTCCGGCAAGAGGCAGGCGACCCGACACAGGGCTACTACTCGTATGATCTCGGCGACTGGCACATCGTCGCGCTGAACACCAACTGCGCGGAGATCGGCGGCTGCGGGGAAAACTCACCGGAGTATGCGTGGCTGGAAGCCGACCTCGCCGCGCACCCGGCGCAGTGCACCCTCGCCTATGGGCACCACCCGCTGTTCAGCTCCGGCGAGCACGGCGGCGAGGCCGATCTCGTGGCGATGTGGGACCTGCTCGACCGCTCCGGTGTGGACGTCATGCTCTCCGGGCACGACCACATCTACGAGCGCTTCGCCCCGCAAGACGCCTGGGGCAACGCCGACCCGGCCGGCATGCGCCAGTTCGTGGTCGGCACCGGCGGCGTCCACCTTTACTCCCTTGCCGCGCCGATGCCGAACAGCGAGGCGCGCTCGAACGAGGCATTCGGCGTCCTGAAGCTGACGCTCAATGCGGACGGCTACGACTGGGCGTTCGTCCCGGTCGAGGGCGCGACGTACACCGATACCGGCAGCGCGCCCTGCTCCTGACGCGTCGCTACCAGATGACGATGCGCTCCTCCGGTGGCAAGTACATCGCATCGCCGGGCTGGATGTCGAACGCGGCATAGAACTCGTCCATGTTCTGGATCGGCATCAACGCGCGGGCGACTGCCGGCGAGTGCGGGTCCGTGAGGACCTGCGTTCGGAGGTACTCGTCGCGCGTCTGCATGCGCCAGACGGTCGCGACGGAGACGAAGAACCGCTGATCCGGCGTCAGGTCCTCGAACGTCAGCCCGGCGATCGGCGATGCCCATGGCGTCCCGATGGGCGTAGCGGTAGCCTGACCTTGGTCCTGCCCGGCCAGGTAAATCGTCATCGCGTCGTGCGCGATCTGGACGCCACCGAGGTCGGCCACGTTCTCGCCGACCGTGAGCTGGCCGTTGATATGCACGCCGGGCAGGACCTCGACGCGCGCTGTACTGATCGGCCACGTCCTGGTTCAGCTCCAGGAAGCGCTGGCGGTCCGCGTCGGTCCACCAGTTGACGAGATTGCCTTCGGCGTCGAACTGCGAGCCGGAGAGATCGAAGCCGTGGGTGAGCTCATGGCCGATCACCATGCCGATGCCGCCGAAGTTGGCCGCCGGGTCACCACCGTAGGTGAAGAACGGCGGCTGGAGGATCGCGGCGGGGAAGACGATCTCGTTCGCCAGCGGGTTGTAATACGCGTTCACCGTCTGCACGGCGATGTCCCACTCACCCGGGTCGACGGGCTGCCCCGCGCTGGCGAACTCCTCGCGCAGGCCGGCCTCATAGGCGTTCTGGATCGACCCGGCGAAGGAATCACCGATCTCGACGCCGTCGTAGGTCTCCCACTCTGTCCGGATACCCGACCTTGACGGTGATCGCGTCCAGCTTCTGGATCGCGAGGGCGCGCGTCTCGTCCGACATCCATGGATTGTGCTGGATGCGAACGCGGAAGGCCTCGATCTCGGCGTCGACGAGCGCGGTGATCTCGTCCCTGGCCTCGGGCGGGAAGGTCGCGTCGACGTAGAGCCGACCGACGGCGTCGGGCAGGATGTCGTTCACCTGTCCCAGCGTCACTTCCTCCAGCGAACGGCGCGCGGTGATACCCTCGAGCGCCGTTCCGGTGAAGGCGAACATGATCGCATCGGTGTTTGCGGTCAGGAAGGGCGCGTAGGTCCACATCACCTCGAGCGTGTAGTAATCCTTCAGCACCTCGACCGGGGTCGTGGCGAGCAGCCCGGAGAGCGATTCGAGATAGCCGATGTCGCTGACGACGATCGTGTCCACGCCGGTGATGCCCAGCGCCTGCAGGTAGGCGGCCCAGTCCATCGCCGGATAGGCCTCCTGAAGCTCCGCGATGGACATCGGGTTGTAGGCGAGCGCCGGATCCTGCTGCTCCTCCAGCGTCATCGTCAACGCGGCCAGCTCCGACTCGAAGCGAAAGACAGCCTCGGCGGCCTCCGTCGCGTCGTCCTCGCTGGCGCCCGCCTCGACGAGCAGAGCCGCGCTCGTCTCGATATAAGCATCGCGCGTGGCGACGTCGTCCTGCGTGTAATAGTCCCGGTTCGGGAGACCAAGATAGGGGCCGTCGAGGTAGACGGCGTTGGTCGTGCTGTCCAGCAGGTCGGGGCTGATGGCGATCGCGAAGAGGCCGGTGACCATGTCGAAGACGGCTGTCTGCTGATAGCCGTGCACGTCGTCCATGTTCCCGATCGCGGCGATGCTGTCGAGGATCGGCCGGATCGGCGCGATGCCGTCCGCATTGCGCGCCTCCATATCCAGCCCTTGCGCGTAGAGGGTGGTCGCCTTCCATGTATCGCTGCCCGGCGCGAGCGTCGGGTCGTCCGTGGCGCCGTTCATCAGGGCGATGAGGCTGCGGGTGGTTGTGTCCTGGAGCTGCCGCATGGCGCCGTACGCGCCGGTGGTCGCGGGCATCTCGGTGCTGTCGAGCCAGCCGCCGTTGGCGAAGCGGTAGAAATCGTCCGCCGGGTCGACGGAGAAATCCATGTCGGCCGGGTCCAGCCCGGCGGGGTGCTGCGCGGCGATCGGCGCGGCGAGAGGCAGGAGCAGCGAGACGAGGCAGAGGAGAACGATCCGGTGCGACCACCGGGAGAACAAGCGCATGGTGTTCCTCACGCGAGCAGCCACACGGAACGACGCCAGGCGCGCTCGCATCCGGTGCTCATCATCTTCAGCGCGGGACAGTCGTCGCCAGATTCCGGCGAGCGCTGGCGCATGGCCACGTCCGCCGGTTCATTGGTCCCATGCATCGCATTATCCCAGCGAATCGCAGCGTGGCAAGCTTCATGCGTAAGGTGGCGTGGGAACGTTGGCGCGACGGTCTCGTGAAGAAATACACAATTAGGGCCCAGGGCCCTTGAAGACCTCTGTACCGCACGTTACTATAGATTTGTAAGTGACATGCGCGCCCGTTAGCGGCCCATGTCCACCACGGCAGACCCGGGCCGTGGCTGAGGACGATCACCGATCGTCCGTCAACTCATGAGACACCACATGAGCACGGAACGAGACGAGACCCCACCGCGTGGGGAGGTGCTTCTGCGCCCGAACGCGTGGCAGGTGGCAAACGCCACCGGGGAGCGTCCAGCCGTGCCAGGGGAAGACATCCGGGGCCATGTGGCTCCGCGACGCATGCGGCGATGCAGCCGCCAGAACATAAAGGACCAACACCACGATGATGATGCCGACGAGCTACACCACCACCGCCATGAACCTGATCGAGCTGGAGCGCATGGAGAGCGGCCGTCCCGCCTCTCGCCTGGAGGTTCTCCAGAGCCGCCAGCGCGCGATACGCGAGGACGCGATGGCGATCGCGAACGACGGTCCGGAGACCGGCAACGGCCGCACCTCGCTGCTGCAGATCGTGCCGGACGCGCTGGGCAGCGTGCGCCACGCGATCGGCCGCCTGTTCAGCCACGACGACCAGCGCATGGGCCACGAGGCGGCGTAAGCAGCCTCCCAACCTGATTCACGACGACACGGCCCCGGGAAGCGATCGCTTCCCGGGGCCGTGTTCCGTTTGCACGATGGTATCCGTCAAGCTCCCGGCGCCGGGACGGCTTCAAGCGTCACGACCGAGAGGTGCCGGATCCCCGTCAACAGGGAGCGGCGGATCTCCTCCGACCGTCTGCTGTCCTTCCGCGAGCGACACTATCCCCGACAGCTCGACCTGGACCTCAGCGTGGAGCTCGTGACCGACCCACCGCGCCCGCACCGACGCGACCCGCTCGACGCCGGCCACATGTCCCGTCAGGTGCTCGATCTCGTCGATCAGCTCGAGGTCGACAGCGTCCATCAGGCGGTGCCAGATCCGGATCGTCGCATCCTTTGCCATGAACACGATGGTCACGCCGATCAGGACACCGATGATCGGGTCGACGATCGGAAAACCGAGCGCCGAACCCGCCACGGCCACCAGCACGACCAGCAATGTCAGGCCGTCGATGCGGACGTGCATCCCGTCCGCGATCAGCGACGCGGAGCCGATGCGGTTGCCAGCCCTGATCTGGAACCAGGCCACCGCCTCGTTGCCGAGAAAGCCGACGATCGCCGCGGCGGCGACCCACGGAAGCTGCTCGATCGGCTGCGGATCGACGAGCTTGCGGAACGATTCCCAGAAAATGTACCCGGCACTGAAGACGATCGAGAACACGATCAGGATGCCGGCGACGGCCTCCGCCCGGCCGTAACCGTAGGTATAGCGCCGGTTCGCCACGCGCCGCGCGAAGTAGAACGCGATCAGCAGCGGCACCGGGTTCAGCATGTCGCCAAGGTTGTGGACGGTGTCGGCAAGCAGCGCGACGCTGCCGCTCAGCCAGACGATGATGAACTGGAGCGCGGTCGTGACCGCAAGCGCGCCCAGGGCAATCCAGACCGTGCGAATCCCCTCGTTCGTGGCGAACGCCGGGTTGCCGGTGAGGTCTTCCTCGACATGCTCGTGGCCGTGCCAGTGCATGACGGTCGCGATCCAGCCGAAGGCGCCTCCGCCATGGCTGTGACCATGATCGTGGGGGTGATCGTCCCCGCCCAGCCGCACCATCATCTCATCTGCCAAGTCTGTGGCCGGGAAGAGCTCATCGAGAGCCCGGAGATCGCCCATGCGTTCCGGACGATCTCGGATCGGTTCGGCTTCCATGTCACCACCGAGCACCTGACCCTCACCGGGATCTGCGCCCGGTGCCGGGAGCGCTGAAGCCGTCAGGCGAGCTTCGGCGTGCCCGGGTGCAAGACCCGCTCGTGGATCACCGGCCCGATCGGGAAGCGTGCGAGGAGTATGCGCTCCAGCCGCGCTTCCAGCGGCAGGGGCATCGCCCGCGCCGCGGTGATGACGGGCGCCAGTAGCGGCAGCGGGACATCCGCCGCGAGGGTCGCATGCGGCACCCAGCTCCCCGGCAGGAGTGGCGGGAACGGACCCTCCGTGCACGCGTCGAGGCGCTCATGCAGCCAGGCGTGCCGTTCCAACAGCTCCGCCGTGACGATGGGCGTGCCGAAGACGACATCCGTCTCCAGCACGAACACGCCGAGGCTGGCGAACGTCACCGTGATGGCAGGGAACCGTTCCACAAACGCATCGAGGACCTCGCCAACACAGTCAGGGTCCGCCTTCTCGAACATCCCGAAGGTGAGATGGGGGCGGATGCCTTCGCCATAGAGCCGATGCTGGCCATGGATCACCGCGATCTCCGCCTCGATGCGCGCGATCACCTCAGCCGCCTCCGGGTCCAGCGTCATCGCGAGCGTGTAGTTCTTCGTCATGCTGCTCCCGGGCCTCGCCGCCCCTCACCTGTCCGGGTCCACTTCCGTGGAGCATTACCCCAGGCAGTCGGCCGGGCTCCCGCTGTCGTACCCCGTCGAGAAGGCCTCCATGCGCTGGTCGCTGGTGCCGTACGACGCGCCGCGCCCGAAGATCGCCAGCGGCGGGGCGTCCGGCCCCCAGGCGGCCTCCTGCGCAGAGCCGATCGCCGCGAGATCGAGCTGTCCACGGTCATAGGCTGAATACGCCCAGACGCCAGTGAAGCATTCGGCCACGAGAGATACATGCTCGTCGCTGTATCCGGCGCTTCCGCCGCCGGTGTGATCGGTGACGCCCAGGATGTGCTCGATATGGTTGCTATATTCTCGCACCACCCGGTACGCCAGGGCGACATCCGGCGCGTCGCTGCTCTCGGTCGCGTAGGTCTCAAGCCAGGGCACGGAGAGGTAGATCACCGGGGAGAAGACATAGACGGAGTCGCTGATCTTGCTGGAGGCGAGCTCCTGACCTCCGACCTCCCCGCCGTATTGGCAATAGAGCGCCGGAGTGAGCGATTCCCTCTCACGCGGATCGCCGGCGTTGATGCCGCAGCTGGAGCGGGCATAGTAGCCCGCCGCGACCGTGACAACCGTCGGCGGAACGAAGGGGTGGCCCGCCTCGGCGAGGAACGAACCCCAGGTGACCGAGGCGTCCTGCACGACCATGGCGATGAATGCATCCGCCGTATCGGTACGGTCTGCCGTCTCCGGGCGTGGTCCGGGATCGCCAACCCCCGCCCGCTCGACGGTCCCTTCAGGCACATCCGGGCGGGCATCTTGCGCGGTATACGGGCGAGAACGAGGCGGCGGCCAGTGTGAAAAGGACGAGGGCAGTACGCAGGATACGCGACATGGCTGGGCTCCTTGCCGAGAGGTGTTGCGGCCGAGAGGCGACAGGGCGGCGGAGACGGTGCGGGGTCCCGGGTAGCCTCCCATTATGGCGCCCCATCGTCCGGCGTCAAGCAGGCGCCCCGGCTTGCGACGTCGCCTCCGTTGGCGCAGAATTCGGCCCTACCCGCCTTCCGGAAAGGATCCCCGCATGGCCGTCCGACCCTCCCCCTTCCCGTTCCGGGAATCCGACCTCTTTGCCACCCTCTTCGGCCTGGTGACGCCACTCGGCATCCAGGCATCGAACGACCACCTTTTCAAGGGCGCGATCTTCGGGCGCGACTCCCTGCGGGTCGGCCTCGATCTCGTCCCGTGGCTGCCGTCGCTGAGTGAGACGATCATCTTCTCTCTGGCGCACCTGCAGGCGACCGAAGCTCGCGCGATCTCCGATGCCAAGCGCCCCGGGCAAATCCCGCACGAAGCGCGCTTCCGGTTCGTCGGCCCGCGGCAGATCGGCCCGGACCAGCAGGCACTGCTCGACGAGCTCGCGGAACGCTGGGGCGGCACGACAGACGGTGTGGTGCAGTACGGCTCAGCCGACGCGACGCCGCAGTTCGTGCGGTTGGTCGCGCGCCATTGCCGCCTTCATGGCGACGAGATCCTGGACGAAACGTTCCGTCGCGCGGACGGCGCCGTGCTGACGCTCCGCGAGAGCCTTCGTGCCGCCGTGACGTGGACGGAGGAGGAGGTCCGCGCCGCCGACCGGCCGCTGCTCGGATTCCTGCGCAGCAACAAGGCGCATGGGCATCGCTGGCAGATCCTGCAGGACGGCGCGACGTCGATCATCCACCCCGACGGCTTGCTGGCGAACGCCGAGGCGCGGGTCGAGACGATCGGCCTGCAGGGTCTCGCCTATGACGCGCTTGTCGATGGCGCGGACCTGCTCGAAAGGGACATGCCGGACGATGCTCGGCGTTGGCGAGAACTCGCCGTTGGCGCTGCGGGATGCGACGCTGGACGCCTTCTGGATGCCCGACGATCAGTACTTCGCGCTCGCGATCGACCGCGACCCGGCGGATGGCGATACGCCCCGGCAAGTGCGGACGATCACGGCAATGCCCACCGAGCTGCTGGAAACGGGCATCTTCGACGGCCTGCCGGACGCCGAGCGGCAGGCGTATGTCTCCGCCATCGTCCGCATGGCGCACGGACCAGACCTGATGACCCCGGCAGGGATCCGCAGCCGGTCGCTGCGCCATGCGAACGCCCTCCCCTATCCCGGACTATCACGGCGTGCTGAGTTGCTGGGGCGTGGCGAACAGCATGTACGCCGCCGGTCTCGCTCGTCAGGGGCTCGGGGAGCTGGCCGACGACCTCGCGCTCCGGCACATTCGCGCGCTGGACGCCGCCGGGGCGCTGTATGAATTCCTGTACGTGGATGCCGACGGACGCGTGCGCTCGCCACTATTGGATCCAGAGCCCGGTGCGCCGGAGGAGGATGTCATCGCCGGGACCAATCGCCCGGAGTCAAACCAGGCGTGGACGCTGTCGTTCGCGCTGCGGACGCTGCTGCACATGGAGCGCGACGAGCCGGAGCCGTCGGCATCGGGCTGGCAGGGGGACCTCACGCGTGAGGTCCTGGACGACCAGCGCCCGGAGCTGACGCTGCGGCCAGCCTACCTCGACCGCGAGCGGGCCTTCGAATTGGAAGCGCAGGTGATCGCGCGGAACACGCAACGCAGCACGTAACGGACGACTTGCGGCGTCCAGAGGGAGATTTCGCCGCATGATGACGCCGCAATGTCGTCCCATCGCAGCGGAATCGCTATTGTCATTCCCGCCCCGACGTGGGAGGACATTTCGACCTGCCACGTGCCGGTTCGTATGGCGGTCAGTGGTCGAAAGTCCCTGGCCGAGCCGAAGGCGAGAAGCAAAGCGAGCCTTTCGCTACAGCCGATTCCTCCGCCCATCGCGAGGGCAGGGCTACCCTAACGCTATCCCTTCACGGCGGCGGAGGTCTGACCCTGGATGAAGTAGCGCTGGAAGACGATGAAGAAGATCGCGACCGGGACGGTCGTGATCACCGAGATCGCCATCAGGGTCGGCTGGTCCGTGTAGTACGCCTGCTGGAAGTTGGCGAGCCCGACCGGGAGCGTGAAGAGATCCGGTGAGTTGCCGCTGATGAAGATCACCGGCTCCAGGAAGGCGTTCCAGCTGCCCTGGAAGGTGAAGATCGTCAGCGCGGTGATCGCCGGGATCGCGTTCGGGACCACGATCTGCGAGAAGATGCGGAACCGGTTCGCCCCGTCGACGCGCGCCGCCTCCTCGATCTCGTTGGGGAACGACTCGAAGAATTGCTTCATCAGGAAGATGCCGAACGCGTCCGTCAGGAACGGCAACGTCAACGCCCCGTAGCTATTCAACAGGTGAAGGTTCTGCAGCAGGATGAACTTCGGGATGATGGTCACGATGCCGGGGATCATCAAGGTGCTGAGCACCAGCAGGAAGAGGATGTCCCGCCCGGGGAAGCGCATGCGAGCGAAGGCGTAACCGGCCATGGTGCAGGTGATGACGCGCCCGATGATCCAGACCACCGCCACGAAGACGCTGTTGAAGAACCAGCGCGTGACGTTGGAGTCGCGGGCGACCTCGTACGCGCGGGTCGTCGGCTCCTTTGGCCAGAAGATGTTGGCGAAATCGATCGTCAGTGCCTCGGGTGGTGCCTTGAACGACGTCGCGACCGCGTAGGCGAACGGCACGAACATCAGGAACCCGACGAACACCAGAACCACATAGGCAATGATCTTGAACACCGTATCAACGCCGCCACCGCCCCGGCTCGGCCCTGGGGCCGGCGCCTCACCGGCGGTGACCACCTCGGCAACCGGCGTGGTTGCGACTCCCTGGTCGACGCTGCTTACCATGGCTGGACCTCGCTCCCTGTGAACCCCGGCATCGTCGCTACCATCAGGCGTTACTCCCCACGATGCGACGCTGGACCAGGTAGATGGCCATGATCATCGCGAACAGCACAACGGCAATGGCGGCGGAGTATCCCATCGCGAAATTCCGGAATCCCTCGAGATAGATGAGGTACCCCAGGGTGATCGTGGATTTGGCCGGACCACCATCGGTCATCACGAAGATCTGGTCGAACACCTGGAACGTGCCGATAAAGCCGAGCGTCAGAACGAAGAAAATCACCGGGCGCAGCAGTGGCACCGTGATATGGAAGAACTGCTGCTTGCGAGTGGCGCCGTCGATCGAGGCCGCCTCGTAGACGTCGTTCGGGACATCCTGCAGGCCGGCGAGGAAGACGACCATCATCGTGCCCATCGTGGTCCAGATGTTCATCATCATGATCGAGAGCAACGCGACACTCGGCCCGGCCAACCAGGTGGAAACGTTGTCGACGCCGACGCTGTTGAGCAGCATCTCGAGCACACCCTTGGGGTTCGCCAGCCAGGGCGGTCGCGGTGTCGGGAAGCCGAGCTCGCGCAGCACGAAGTTGATCAGGCCGCGCTGCGAGTAGAGCCACAGGAAAATGATCGAGATGACGACGGAGGAGCTGATTGACGGGAAGTAGAACGCCGTCCGGAAGAATCCCTTGCCGCGAATCTTCTGGTTGGCGAGCACCGCGAGGACCAGGCCGAGCGCCGTCTGCGTCGGGACCACGCCGGCCGCGAACCAGAGGGTATTGCGGAGGGCGATCTGGAAATCGCCGTTGGTAAACAGCGTGCGGTAGTTGTCGATGCCGACAAACGGCTTCTCCGGCGTGATGACGCTCCACTCGTGGAAGCTGAGCCAGAACACCTGGAGGATCGGCCAGAAGATGAACGTGCCGAAGATGATCAGCGCGGGCAGGACGAAGAGCCATCCGGCGATCGCGTCTTCCGCTGCCATCGGGTCGCGCGAGCGCCCGCGCCGAAGCAGTGTGGCCATGGATCAGCTCCTCTCCCCACCCCTGGCAGGATCGCCAGGGGCCCTGCCACTGATACCTCCCGCCGGACATCCGAAAAGGGTATGGAGGGGCGTGTCCGCCCCTCCGTCCGTGTGTCCCGGATTCGAGACCTACGACGCCGGTGACGCCTCGGGCGAGGCCATGCCACCTCCGCTTACGAGGGTGAGGTCGTTCTTCGCAGCCTCGGTGAGCTGCGTCTGGGCTTCAGCCGTGTCGATCTGGCCAGCGAAGAGCGACTGCGTGACGGCGTTTGCGTCGGCCGAGAACTTCTGGCCACCCGGGCCGTACTGCACGGCGGTCGCGTAGTCACCGCTATCGAGATACGGCTCGCGGTCCGGGAACTTCTCCAGCCACTGATCGGCGAGGTCTGGTCGCGAAGGCATGGCGAGACCGAGCGATGTCCACGTCGACATGCCGTCCGGGCCGGTCATGTAGCGAACGAGCGCCCACGCTGCGTCCGCGTTCTGGGTCTGGTTGAAGATGGAATAGGCCACGGTGAAGGCCGCGGTGCCCTTCTGCTCGCCCGCCGGAAGCTCGGCGATGCCGTACTCCTTGTCTGGCGCGTTTGTCTCGAGGAACGGGAAGACCCAGTTGCCCTCGTAGATGATCGAGGCGAGGCCCTGCGCAAAGGCATCGCCCGGCCATTGCGCGCCGACGTCCGCCGAGGTGGCGATGAGCCCGTCCTGGTAGAGGCCGTAGAAGAAGTCGAGCGCCTCCTTTGTCGCCGGCTGGTCGAGGGTCACCTCGGTCACGTCCTCGTTGGTGACGCTACCGCCGGCCTGATAGAGGAACACGATGAACCGATCGAAGTTCGCGTCGATCACGAACCCGGGCTGGCCGGTCGTATCGACGAGCGCCTGCAGCGTATTGCGCAGCTCATCCCAGGTGGTCGGCGGATCGCTGATGCCGGCGTCCGAGAGCGCGGCCGGGTCGAAGACCATGCCGAGCGGTGACCAGTCCTTGGGGAGGCCGTACGTCTTGCCCTCCCACGTGAAGGCATCATAGAGGCCCGGGTAGTAATCGTCCGCCGAGACACCGTCGGCCTGCATATAGTCGTCGATCGGCATCAGGACGCCGCGGGACATGAAGTCCTGTGCAAACTCGGCCTGGACATAGAAGACATCGGCGGCGTTCCCGGCGGCGATGTCGGTCTGGAGCTTGGTCAGGTAATCGGCCGCGATGGGCTCGTAGTTGACCGTGATGTCGGGGAATTCCTGCTGGAATGTCTCGAGCGCCTGCCGCAGCAACTCTTCCTCGGCCGGGGACGACGCGCCGCCGGTGAGCCTGACCTCGCCGGATGCCTGCGCGGCGATCGGGGACGCCTGGCGCAGATAGGCGGCCCAGGCCGCCATGCCGGCAGCAGTCGAGGCGCTGCCCTTCACGAACGATCGTCGGGAAAATCCACTCTTCATGAGACGCATGTTCATACGACCTCCTTATCGTGATGGATAGGACACGCTGCAGCCACGTTGATCCGGCGTCGTGAACGGCGCCCGAGCGTAGGCGGGCAACCGGGGTACGGTCCCGGATCCGTCCGTCTCTTCTAGGTCCCTGAGACTTCCCTATAGCATAATCCGTGCCCGATTCGGGCGGAATGCATGCAGTGGACAAAAACCCATGAGGGGTCCTAACGGGCGCGGGGGCGCGCCCAGCGGCGGAGGCGATGGCGCCGGCGCTCGCGCTCCTCGGCGGGATCGGGGGACCGACGCGTGTCCGGACCGGCGATCGCGGCGCGGACGCGATCACCGAAGGAGAGGGGCTGGGTCATCAGGTCGGCGTAGGCCTCGGCGGAGGCCACCGGGCCGACGTCCTGCCCTTGCTCGTCCTCGAGCATATGCCGGTTCTTCATTACCCAGAGATAGATGTCTGCCTCGGTGTGCCGCGGGAACTCGCTGAGCACCTCGCGGTCGCGCACGACCTGGATGATCGGCATGTAGATGTACTCGTACCAGTCGTTGACCGCCTCGTGGACGGTGGCCTGTCGGTGCCAGATCCATGACAGCCACTGGCGATGCAGCTCGATGTGCTGCCAAATCTCGTCGTAGCGGCCCAGGCTGGTCGGACGGATGTCGTGGTCCGGCTGGATCCGGTCCAGATCCGTCCGGCGCAGGAACTCGGCGTATTCCGCCTGCATCAGCAGCTCCTCGGTCGACATCTCCGAGGTGATCGGCACGCGGACGTGACCTTCGATGACCTCCGCGTCAATGAACTCCACGCCACGCTCCCGCGCGACGGAGACGCGGTGGTTGCCGTCCTTCACGAAGTAGACGTCGCCGACCTTATAGAGCTGGATCGGTGGTAGGCGGACATCCTGGTAGTACGCCTTGTCGATGTTCTTCCAGCGAGAGCGGGTGTGCTTCTTCTTGGGCAGGAAGGTGCGGTCGAAGTCCTGGTAACGATCCATGCTGCCAACGATCTGGGAGATCGGGACTTCCTGCATACCGCGGTAGCTCTCGCCCTCGGGGTTGATGCGGCTGCGGAAATCGTGGAACGACATGAGGCGGTTGTCGCGCCGGGCGATGGCGGCGCGGAGGTCATTCACCAGCGCCTTGTTGTGGGCGCGTTCATAGTCGGCCTGGATCTGGTCGTCAATCATGGGGCCTCGCTCACTTCCGCCCGGCTCGCATCCAGCTCGGCGCGGAGCGAGTCGGAGGGTGTGGTCGGTAGGTCGCGTTGGGGCAACGACGGAAAATCGAGATGGAGACGCTGGTAGGGATAGACGTTGACGATGGTGGTCTCGAGGAACTCGTGCTGGTTATCGATGGTTCGGTCATAAAGATGAACGTGGCCGTGCAGGTGCCATCGCGGCTTGGCCCACGACAGGAACCAGCGGAGGCTCTCGAACCCGCGATGCGCATAGTCCTCCCGATCCCCGATATGGCGCGGGGGCGCATGGGTGACAAGGAGGTCGAGGGCACGGCCATAGCGCCACCGATTCCAGAGCAAACGGGGTGCCATCCGAATCATGCGCCAGCGTATCTGGAACTCGGTGAACTGGACCGGGTCGCCATCTGAATAGCGTAACGAGCCCGGAAAGCCGGCGATGATCAGGCCAGTCAGGGGATCGTGGACGACCTTGAAGCCGACGTCGACGCACCCCTCGGGGTGACGCGGCACGCCGCGCTCGCCGACGCGGGTGATCTCCTCGGCGTGGTTGCCAAGGACATAGTAGACCTCGCGATGGAGGGCATCGGTGAGGAACTCGAGGTAGCTGGCCGGGAGGTCACCGCAGCTCACGATGATGTCGACATCCCCCATCCGCTCCCGGATCGAAGGGCTGTAGATCCGATCATCGACTTCGTCGGTCACCGCCAGCACGCGCAAATTCATCGTATTGTATCCGTCCGCCATACCCCCCAATGTCCGCTTGCATGCATCTTACCGTAACGGGCGCGCCACCCTGATCGCGTCCATCCCCGGTCGACGCACGATCCGCGCCGGGACGGTGAGCCGTCCTACCCGATCGAGGACGGCAAGTAGAGGAGCGGGTGTCGCCTGAAGAACGACCAGTCATTCAGAGCGAAGCGATGAATCCAACACGAAGCGAAGCAACACCGCTAGAGTCATGCTTGACACCCCGTTTCCTGGCGGTCTGGCTGGTCAGGACCGAAGCTCCCGGCAGGACGTCGTTCTCGTTCCTTCGGAACCCTTCGCTCACCAGGGTGACGGGAATCCCGTTGGAGGGCGTGTGACACATGGGAGTTGACCGCGCCATTCATCCTCAAAGCTCTGCCCTACTCCTGCGGCAGGTGGTCGAGCTGGTTCCAGGCGCCGAGGGAGTGGACACCGTGGCGGTCGATGGTCACTTCGCTGAGGGAGCAGTTCGCGAAGACGGCCCGCTCGAACGGCCACGCTTCCTGCGGGTCACCATGCAGGTGGCTGGCGATCCAGGCGAGCGCGCCGCCATGCGAAACGACAGCGACCGTGTCCTCGGTCTCGCGATGGGCCTCGACGATGCGCTCCCAGGCGGACAGGACGCGGGTCCTGAAGCTGCGACCGGTCTCGCCACCCTCCCAGCCGTCGTCCAGCGAGCGGGCGCGGGTACGCATCCGTGCCGCCTGGTCCGGATAGGCGACCGTCCAGTCGTCCCACGTCATGCCGGCGGCAGTACCGGCATGGATCTCGGCAAGACCGGGCTCGAACACGGGCTCCAGCCCGATATGCGCGCCGATGAGCAGCGCCGTCTGCCGGGCACGGGCCAGCGGGCTGGCGTAGAGGAGATCGATACTGCGCGTCGCGGCGAGGTGCCGCCCGAGGGCGTCGGCCTGGCGACGTCCCAACTCGGTGAGCGGGTCATCGTTCCCCTGGATGACGCCGTCGAGATTGGCCTGCGACTGACCGTGCCGGATCAGCAAGAGCTGCATGCATGACTCCTGGAATGGGAAGGCGGAGATGGGCCACATGCCCGGCCCGAAGGCGACGGGCTGTGCTCCAGCCATTAAAGCAGGACGTGGGCCCGTTGGGGGAACGGGTCCACGTCCTGTGGCTGTGCTGCTGAGCGGGTCGGGGCTGGTGACGGTCCAGCTAGATCCCGAGGCGCGTCCAGCGGGAATGGGTGGTCGCGGCCTGGCGCTCACCGCGGCGGATGACCAGCGCGGTGGCGGCGAGAATGAGCGCGGCGGCTGTGGTCGCCCACAGGATCGCGGTGCGCGGGTCGGATGGCCAATCAAGCATCGCGCCGACGCCGGCCGTCTGCGGCAGGGTCTGGACGTTGTCGCCCGTGGCCGCCCCGGTCACACCCGCGGTGCCATCGCCCGAGGTGGTCGGCGGAAGCGTCTGCACCGGGATCACCGGCGTGGTGGTCGAGGTGGATGTCGATGGGGTCATGGTCGTGCCAGTGGTCGGCGTGGTCGACTGGCCACCGGCCGCAGTGGTCGGGACTGGCGTCGGCGTCACGGTGGCAGTGGTGGCCGTGGTCAACTCGCCGCAGACCATCCAGGTGTCCCAGTTCGCCTCGTCCGGGTGGACGTTGACGATGTAGCCGCCGGTCAGGAGCTCGTCGAGCGTCATGTTGACGACCGTCTCGCTGGTGCCCTGGGCCGAGACCGGGTTCAGCGTGTAGGTGTACTCGCCCGGCGCCTCGCAGGTGCCATCGTGCAGGTGGGCGATGTGATCGCCGGTGACGGCGTCCCCCGTCAGCTGGATGGAGATACGGGTGGCACTCCCCTGCTCGGAGAGGACGACCGTGCCGGTCACGCCGGAGTCGTTCAACTCGCGCAGCGGAATCGTCTCGGTGCGCTCACCGGCGTTGATCGTTCCGCCGGTGCCGTCCGATTCCGGGGTCGACACCGGTGTGGTCGAGGTTCCCGCCGGGGTGGTCGTCACGGTGGCGGTCGCCGTCTCGGTTGCGGTCGCGGTCGCGGTCACCGTGGCCGTCGGCGTCTGGGACGCAACCTGCCCGCCCTCACCGGTCGGCGAGGCTTCCGGAGTCGCGGCGGACGGCACTTCCGGCTCACCCTCGATGTTCGCGCAGGCGATGATGGTACCGAGCTGGTCCGGCGCGAGGCGCATGTCGATCGCGTGCTCGCTCTCCAGCAGCGTGTCGAGCTTCTCATCGACGACGGTCAGGCTCTTGCCGTCCTTGTCGATCGGCTCCAGCTCGAAGGCCGGCTCCGGGTCGAGGTCGCCACAGACACCGGTCGAGATATTCGCCGGGTGATCGCCACCCGCGCCCTCGACGTCGAATTCGACGATCGTGCGCTCGCCGGCGTCGTAGAGGGTCACCGTGCCCGAGATACCGGAGTCGTTGAGCTCCTCGAGGTCCAGCTCCAGGCGCGGCATCTCGGCCGACGGGGTCGCCGAGGGCGTACCGGTCGGCGTGGACGACGGCTCGGGCGTGTTCTCCTGCGCGGTGACGAAGGCCGCCGCGAAGAGCGCCGAGGCGATCAGGGCGACGACCATCAGGCTCCGGCCAACGAGGTTGCCCGAGCTGCGGCGTGACGACGATGATGCTGGCGGCGCCAGCTTATTGGTGTTCGCGGTGTTAGCCGCCATGGCGACGTTCTCCCCCCTCAGGCGTCAGTCAATGACGAAGTCTGGTTCGCATGCTACCGGCATGGATGCGGGTCCATACCGGTAGCGATCGATGCGGGCCTGCGGGGGCCAACATCGGGCTCACCGTACGGGGACGGTGATCGGGAGCGGCGGCTCGATACGGGTCGTGGAGCCGTTCCCGTGCGAGACCACCTTACGCCGGGGCGCCACTTGTAACAAGAGTACGTTCACCCTCAATTGGGCAGGAAAGTGATTGCCGGACGCGAATTGGATTATAGAGAGGGGTATAGAGATGCGACTTCAACCTTAGGAGATAAAGTTACGTACGCACTGACGGCTGCGCATGTACATGCTGTTTGTACAGACCATGCATCTCGCGGCATGTAAATAACGAACGTACATGACATGCACTCGGCAAGCTTCGGTGACCGTGCCGAGATCGGTCTCGGACATGGCGCGACCCCGGCCAAGGCCGGGGTCGCGTGTGATCGATGAATGGTGCAGTGGGAGCCCCTATCCCTCGTCGCCGGAGGATCCCCAGGCGCCAGCCGCGCGTAATGCCTCAACGGCCTCCTTCGGGCTGGACTGGTTCGCCGGCCGGCCAAGAATCTCCTCGACGCGCTTGGCGTCGAGTCCGAAGCCCCGCGCGGTATTCCAGAACGTCGTCCACGAGTATTCCGGCAGGTGGGCGTCGTCCTCGCGGGCAGGCTCCTGCGGCGCCGGAGGAACCGCCTGCGGGCGCTGGCCGGCGCGGCGGAGGGCGTTGACGACCGGCGGGGCCGATTCCTCCTGTCGCTGGATGGGGGTGGGCCGCGGCTGCGCGGGAGGCATGGAACGAGGTCCGGTCTGCTGCACTGGCTGCGGCGAAGGTTGGCTGCCCTGTGCCGGCCGGGGCGTGGCCGGCGCGGAGTTGGCGCGCTCCACCACATACCCCAGCGTATCGAGCGCGCGGGAGATCGCGTTCGTCTCGGCGCGCTCGACGGCCTCGGCCCACTCGGACGGCTCATCGACCGTCGCCGCGGCCAGCCCGGAGCCGCCACCACCGTGCGGGATGGCGATCGTCGCGCGGATGACGACGGCCGTCTCGGTGAGGTGAGCCGTCTCCGTGGTGATGACCGCCGCCGGGTGATCCTGCCGGAGCCAGAGCAGGCGAAGGATCGTGGCGCTGGCCGAGGTGCCCTCGCCGCGCTCGATCAGCGTGCGCAGCGCCTGGCGCGGATCTGCTTGCTCCGTGGAATCCGGTCGATCGGTCACAGCGGTCGCCTCCCTGGCGTATGCACAACGGGTTCTGGTCAGCAGTATAGCGATGCATCAAGATGAGCGCAGAGCCTGCCGCCCTCTATCGATGAAAGGAGCCCGCCGTGAGCACCGACCGCCCGACGCCGCGACCGCGCGAGATCGAGCTGCTGGACATGATCTGGCCGGAGACCGGCCTCTCGACGACGCTGCACATCCCGGATCGCCCAAAGGACGCGCTGGACGCCGACGACCAGTGCCGCCTGCAGATCGATTTCCTGACGTTGTCGCTTTCGCCGCTGGAGCTGATCCAGCTCGCGGCGTTCCTGCGGATGAGCATCGACGGGTTGCTGGACCAGCATCCAAAGCTGCAGCGCGCGGTGGTGGAGGCGTTCGACATCCGCTCATGAGGCGGGCCGCGAACGTTCAGGGAGTTTTCAGGAAAGGCTCAGCGTCCGTTCAGGGGGCGCCCCTATAGTTTTGAACATGAGGAGCGGGACCAACGCTTCTCGCCATCTCTCCCCCCACCCCCAAGGCGGCCGGTGTCCTCGCGATACCGGCCAAGCCTTTTAACGAGATCTTGAAGCCGAACTCCCTTTCCGCTGCGTCACTGGGCTGACGCTCATCATTCTGACCGAACCACGCAGCAGGACGCACGTGAAAGGCTCGCTCCTGCCTCCCGGCCAAGACCGGACGGCGAAGGCTCGCATGTCGGCTCAGAAGAGTGACCGCGTCGATCTGTTGTGGGCACCGCCCCTTCATCAGACCCCGTCATCCCGACCAAGCGGACCGCGCAGCGGGACGCGCGTGAAGGGCCGCTCCGCTTCGACTCCTTCGGAGTCGCCCGGGGGATCTTTGCTCAAGCCCGACTCCATATCGGGCCAGTGCAAGGATCCCTCGACACGACACGCTCACGGCGTTCGCGCGTCGGCTCGGGATGACGAAGGCCACTTCCCGCAGTTCGCGGGCCGGTACCAGCAACGCCCCCGCCGGAATTCATACTTTCCTCAGGAAAGCTTCAGCCATGGCTCAGCGTTCCACCCTATCTTTGAGATCAGGGAAGTGCAACACACTTCTCACATCTCTCCTCCCACCCCCAGATAGCCGGCGGCCCTTCCCCAAGGATTATCCCGCCGGCTATCGCTTTTAACTCCATCCCCGGTGTTCCAAAGGGCTTGTGACTCCGCCCGCCAACCCGCATAGTGCATCCCAGAACCACCGCTGGCCGCACACGCACGGCAGCCCCTCCTGAAGGATGGCCCCTATGCAGCACGGACTCTTCACGTACGCCTGGGACCTCGAGGCCCGGGGCGAGGACGCCGCACTCGGCGAGATCGCCGACGCCGGCTTCGCCACCGTGAACCTCGCCACCCAGTACCACGCCGGCAAGTTCCTGCTCCCGCGCAATCCACGTCGCCGCGTCTATTTCCAGGAGGACGGCGCGGTTTTCTTCGAGCCTGACTCCTTCCCGCTATGGGCGTATGCACCCGCGCGTCCACTCGCTCGTGAAAGAGACCGGCAGCCCGCTGGCGCGGGTGGTGGAGCATGGCCATCGGCACGGTCTGACGACCACGGCCTGGACTGTCTGCCTGCACAACAGCTGGCTGGGCGAGCAGTTCCCGGACACAACGATGCATACGGCGTTCGGCGATCCGCTGATCCACTCGCTTTCCCCGGCCCATCCGGATGTGCGGACGTATATCCTCGCGGTGCTCGGCGATATGGTGAGCCGGCATGAGGTCGTCGCCGTCCAGCTCGAGTCGCCGGGCTACATGGGCTTCCTCCACGGCTACCATCACGAGATCCTCGGCGTGCAACTGGATGCGGTGCAGCAGCGCCTGCTCTCGCTCTCGTTCAATCCGGTCGAGATCGCCGGGGCGACCATCGCCGGGATCGACGCCGAGGCGGTGCGCCACCGCGTCGCCAGCCTGCTCGACGGCTGCTGGAACCGGGGCATCGCCCTGATGGATGGCGACGAGCCGACCGAGGCCGCAACGGCGGTGCTGGACGACCCCGACGTCCACGCCTACGCCGATTGGCTGGTCGACCAGGAGATCTCGCTTGCGGAGGAGATGCGGGAGACGATCCGCGCCGCGAACCCGGACACGACGATCTGGCACTTCGCCGCCCTCGACGGCAGCGAGCGGGACGCGCGGCTGGTCGCCACAGGTGACGGCATCCTCTCCGGCTACGCGTCATCCCACGAGAACGCGATCGACCGCGCCCAGCGTGCGCAGGCGATGGGCAAGCCGGCACGCGGGGCGATTCGCGCCATCGCGCCGGACACGACCAACCCGGCGACCATCGCGCCCCGTGTGGCGGCGTGGACATCCGCCGGAGTGCAGGGAATCGACGTCTACAACTACGGGCTGATGCCGGGGACGATCTGGGACGCCGTCGGGACGGCGCTCGGGCAGGGAGAACGAAGGATGACGGTGACGATCCGCGACGTGCAGGCCGATGACGAGGCGCGCTGGCGCGAGCTATGGGACGGCTACTGCGACTTCTACGAGACGGACATGCCGGCGGACGTGACCGATGCGACGTGGCGCCGGGTGCTGGATCCCGCCGTTTCCGACTTCGGCGCGATCGTCGCCGAGCAGGACGGGCGTATCGTCGGGTTCGCCAACTATGTGCTGCACCCGTATACGTGGTCGACCGGGCTCCAGTGCTACCTGCATGACCTGTATGTGGACCCGGAGGTGCGCGGCGGCGGGATCGGCGAGGAGTTGATCCGCGCGCTGCAGCGGCGTGGCGCCGAGCAGGGCTGGACGCGCATCCACTGGCTGACCCAGGAGACGAACTCACGTGCCAGGCGGCTCTACGATCGATTCGCGCCGCCGACCGGGTTCATCCAGTACCGCATCCCGGTGGACGGTGACGCATGAGCGAGCCAATCATGCGCCGGGCGACGCGTGAGGACCTGTCGGCGATCGTCGCCATGTTGGCGGACGATCATCTCGGGGCGTTGCGCGAATCCCCGGACGATCTATCGCCCTACCAGGCAGCTTTCGCCACGATCGACGCCGACCCGCATCAGTTCCTGGCGATCTGCGAGATGGACGGCGCGGTTGTCGGCACGATGCAACTGACACGCATCCCGGGGTTGTCCCATAAAGGCATGACGAGGCTGCTGATCGAGGGCGTGCGCGTCCATCGCGATGCCCGCGCCCACGGCATCGGCACGCGGATGGTCACCTGGGCGATTGACTACGCGCGGGAGCAGGGCTGCGGCATGGTCCAGCTCACAACGGACAAGAGCCGCGCCGACGCACACCGCTTCTATGAGCGTCTGGGTTTCGAGGCGACGCATCTCGGCTTCAAGATGAAGCTGTAGCCCCCGTACAGCCGGCCCTTGTGGCCGGCTCATGCGTACGGTGGAGCCGGCCACAAGGGCCGGCTGTACGGAACGGTTACGACGTGAGTCCGGCCTTCTCGATGATCTCCGCGGCGATGTCCTGCGGATCGCGCGAGCCCACATCGATGACGATGTCGCCCACGCCTTCCCGCTCCATGATCCCCTGCAGCTCCTGGGCACGGTGCAGGTACCACGCGATCGTCTCCGGACGCTCACGGCCGTGCAGCCGCCGCTCCAACTCCTCCGGCGCGACCTGCAGGCGAGCCACGACCACACGGGTGCCGGGCATCGCCGCCTCGTAGGCGTTCACCTGCCCGCGCGATTCGACGACATCGGCCAGCACGGCGCATCGGATGCCCACCTCCCGGAAATTCGGCCACACCGCCGCAAGGTTCCGGTATCCGAGCGCCATCCCGAAGCGGTCACCCTCCGGCTCCGGAGACACCCAGCGCAGGTAGTCCATGTCGATCGCGGCGTGGCGGACGCCAGACTCCTCGAGTCGGGCAGAGATGGCATCGAGCGTCGTCGACTTGCCCGAGCCGACCGGCCCGGTCACGACGACGACTGGCAGCTGTTCGGATACCATGACGAGCAGTACCGCCCTTCTCGACCCTCTCCCTGGAGAATCCAACCATCATGACAGCCCCCATCATCGCCCGGGACCCAGCTTCGCGCCAGCAGCTGTTGCGGGAGCATGCCAACGCCTGGGTCGCGCTCTCGATCGAGAATATCCATCGCGAGTACCCGCATATGGCGTGGCTTGTCGCCGAGGACGCGTCGGACTACCGGCTGCACCGCGACCTCCACCCCGCGTTCTTCGGCTCCTTCGATTGGCACTCCTGCGTGGAGATGTATTGGGCAGCCGCACGCCTCATGCGCCTGCTCCCTGGGCTGCCGCAGGAGGCGGAGGCGCGTCGGACGTTCGACTACCTGCTGACGGAGGCGAACATCGCGCAAGAGACTGCGTTCGTCCGTCACCCGGCGCACGGGGGATTCGAACGGCCCTATGGCTGGGGCTGGCTCCTAACGCTTTGGCACGAGCTGGAGATGTGGAACGATGGAGACGCCGTCCGCTGGCACGAGACGCTGACGCCGCTGGCCGAGGCGATCATGGACCGCTTTGCCGCGTGGCTGCCGAAACTCACCTACGCGCAGCGGATCGGCATGCACACGAACACCGCGTTCGGACTCTCACTCGCGTGGGATGCCGTCGCCGCCCACCGGCCGGAGCTGCTCGATCTCTTCCGCGAGCGGGCGACCGGCTGGTTCGGCGAAGATACCGACTACCCGGTGCGATACGAACCCTCCGGGGCGGATTTCCTCTCGGCGGGGTTGTGCGAAGCAGAGCTGATGAGCCGGGTGCTGCCCGTTGACGACTTCCCGACGTGGCTTGAGCGGTTCCTGCCGGGAATCGCGACGTCGGAGCCGGCGTCGCTGTTCACGCCGGCGACGGTTTCGGACGCCAGCGATGGGCAGATCGCGCACCTCCACGGGCTGAACCTGAGCCGAGCCTGGGCCTTCGTGCGTCTCGCGAACGAGCTGCCGGCGGGCGACGCGCGGATCCCGGCGCTCGAGCGGGCGGCAGACGCGCACGCCGCCGCATCGATGGCGCAGGTGACGGGCAGCCACTACATGGTTGAGCACTGGCTCTCGGTTTACGCGGTGTTGCTGCTCACGGCCTGAGAGGAGACCTCGTCGGCTGCGACGACCGTCATGCCAGCCGGAAAGACGACGAGACCGTAGCGGAGGACGTTCGACCACGAGGCGCATCTGTAACCGCAGCGACACTGGTCGAAATGTCCTCCCTCGCGACCCCTGCCATTGTCGGTGTTTGCTATGCGCCCTTCGGAAGGACGACAAGACCGCGGGACGCTATGAGGCCGGGGGCGTGTGCCTCCGGCCTCATGCATGTGCGTATTGTGTGGACGGCTGCCTACTTGATGCGATCCGCCGCGGGCTGGTGCTTCGAGGCGCCGCGGGTGATCGTCTCCGGCGGCGAGGTCCAGCCAAAAGCCTCGGTCTCATCGCCCTTGATGGCGAGGAAGGCCGACCGGGTCTCCGGGTAGACGGCCGTCACGGCCTCGAACGGGATCCACAGCTCCTTGGCCGCGTGCCCAACGCCCTCGGCATACATGAAGCCGCTAAAGCGCTTGCCATAGTCGCTGCCGCCCGGCAGGAGGCCGACAACGGTCGCGAGCGCGCCACTCTGGGCGTAGAGGGTGTAGCCGGCGTTGACGTCGGCGACGGTGCCCGGCGTGCCACGCACGGCGCGGGCATCGACCGGGGGAAGCTCGTGCGAGCCGAGCGGATGACGACCGAACATGACGTCCTTCTCCAGTGGCCCGAGGGTGCCCTTCGGGCGGGTCGCGACGAAAGCGAGGAGGGCGATCACGCCGAGCAGGATGGCGATGCTCGCCCAAAGCTCAGGGCGGTCCAGCCGGTCCGTCGTGTCACCGGGGACGAAGAGCGCCAGATAGAGCTCGCCGATCCCGGCCAGGACCAACAGGATCACCGCCAGGAGGCCCAACGGCAGCACGAACGGATTGATGTACCTCTCGAAGAATTTGCCCATAGTCTCCTCACCCTGTCGAATCGGCGCCCGTCGCGCCGTCGTTACCCCTCGAACCCGTTATGCGACATCCTCGCGCCGGTGGCCCAGCATCCGGAGCCGCGCCTTTTCCTCGTCGGTCAAGTGTATCGCCATCGTAGCGGATTCCTCCGCCCGGTGCGATTCCATGAACTCCGCCTTGCGAAGCTGCTCGACGCGCCGTCGGGCGGCCCGCAGTCGAAGCCGGTAGCCGATGAAGCCGCTGAGCGCGACCACCGGGATCAGGACGTAATACCATGTGGTCGCGACCAGCAAACCGCTCGCGGCGGCGCCTTCCTCCTGCGATCCGCGAGCCGCCCACCAAATCACACCGACGGTCAGGAACTTGAAGGCGAACAGGACCCAGATAACGGTCCATCCAGTGACGCGCTCGTCCCGATCCCGGTTGTGCTCGGCCTCAAGGTCGCGCAACGCCCGTTCGGAGTGGGACGACGGCTGTGGTGCTTTGTTGAGTGGCAGGGCCATGCGTCTTACCCTCCTTTCCTCGGTTCCCGCAGCCCGTAGGCCATCAGGAGATCACCTGATGATGCCCCCGCGGTTCCGGCACCGGAGCGATGCGCTGCCGAAGCTGGCCGGTGGAGACGGACTCGCGCTCCTTGCGGTCTTCCACCGCGGCCCAGCGCAGGAAGATGATCGACAGCATCGTCAGGAACACCAGGTTCATCCCGACCCACATGATCAACCCGCCGATAACCTGGTCGTCCGCGACGGAGAGGCCCCACGGTCGCACAATCGAATTCGCGTAGTGCGGATAGAGCGGCGGCGCGGCGTAGACGATCGTGGCGCCGACGATGCCGGACGGGATGGTCTGCGCGAAGAGGTACAGCGTCTTCATCGGCGGTGAAAGCTGCGGCGACTCCCCAACTGTGCTCATCAGCGGCCAGAAGAACAGGAACCCGGCGATGACGAAGAACATGTGCTGCACCACATGGATCAGCTCGTTGTTCAGGGTCGCATTGTAGAACACCGGAACGTGCCACAGCGCGATGATCAGCGACGCCAGCAGGAACCCCGGGAGCGCGCGCGGCACCACGGTCAACAGGAAGCGGCCGCGCCGGCTACGGAGGATCGGGTCGAACACCCACGGCGGCGTCCCCTTGATCCAGGCCGGGACGACGACAAACATCAGCATCAGGTGCTGCACCATGTGAGCGCTGCTGAAGTAGTAGTAGGACCAGTCATCGAGCGGCGGCCCGAGCGAGACCAGCAGCGCGAGCTGCCCGAGCAGGAACCACCGGATCTGGGTTGAGCTCACCGGACGGTTCTCAACATCCGGACGGCGCCGGTTCAACGGCCCAACCACCGCGAGGTACGCGCCGGTAAGGACGATGATCAGGAGCGCGATGGATGGATCGAGAATCCAGTGCGAGTACAGGAATCCGGTTGGCTCTGGTCCACCGATATGGAGAAGTGGCAGCGATGTCAGCATGATGGTGATACCTGGCGCTGTGCCGGCGCGAACCGGCGGACCCGAGCGAGCGCCCGCGCTCCCGAAGGACCCGGAATGAACATGCAGGCGGATACGGAATCAGGAGCGGTCCCGGATCCGCCTGGACGAGGCGGGCGTGGCTAGACGCTCATATCTGAGGTGAACAGGGTAACGGCATCGTTGTTCATCACCAGCCAGGTCGCGATGTAGACGGCAAGAGAGACGAGCATGGCGGCGGTGAACGTGAAGGCGAGCAAGCGGCTGTCAAACTTCAGGTGCATGAAGTACCCGACGACGGTAATGAACTTGACCGCCGAGAGTAATACGAGCGCCGGCACGAGAATCGCCGAGAACGCATCGATGTAGTAGATGAACACCTCGATACCGGTCACGATCGCGAGAAACGCCGCGATCTTGACGTAGGTGCCCTGCGACGGATGCACGTGCATATCGGCATGCTGGGCGTCCGGAACGGCGTGATGGGTCGCCATAGTCGATCAACTCCTCGGTGCCGGGCCCCATGCCTGCACGGGGCCCGGCCGGTTCGCTCCTAGAAGAGCGCGTGGGCCAGGGACTGGGCGAGCTCGACGATACGCGCGCCGTGCTCCGCACCACCTTCCGACGTCACCTCGTCGTACGGCACGAGGTAGACGAGCGTGAAGATGACGATCCAGACGATGTCGACAAAGTGCCAGTAGAGACCGGCGATCTCCAGGCTCATCGAGTTCTTCGCCGTCAGGCCGCCTCGGAACGACGTCCAGAGCAGCGCCAGCAGCCACAGCACGCCGATCGCGACGTGGGTCCCGTGAAAGCCGGTCAAGGTAAAGAACGACGAGCCAAAGATGTTCACCTGCATCGTCAGGCCCTCGTGGTAGAACTCCGTGAACTCGAAGTACTGACCACCAAGGAAGGCCATACCGAGGATCGCCGTGGCCGCGAGCCAGATGCGCGAGCCGCGAATGTCGTTGTGCTGGAGCGCGCCGAGCGAGAGCACCATGGTCATGGAGCTCATGAGCAGGATGAACGCGCTGACGGACGTGAACGGGATGTCGATCAGCTCGGACGGGAACGGCCCGTTGCCGACCGACTCCGCGCGACCGCGGTAGATCATGTACACGGCGATGAAGGCGCCAAAGAACATGGTGTCCGAGGCGAGGAAGAGCCACATCGCGAGCTTGCGGTTCTCGATACCGCTGCCCGGGGCGTGGTGGCCTCCCTCATGGTGAGCCTCGACGTGTCCGGCCCCGCCGGACGATTGAGTGACCTGTACTGCCTGTGCCATCTGTGTCGTCTCTCTCCCCGAACGATCGGCCTAGTGGTCGACGCCGCTTGGCTCGTAGGCCCAACCGAAGATGGAACCCAGCATCAGGACGACGCCGACCAGCGCCATGACCCCGAAATCGACCGGACCAAGCGACATGATGACGGTCGAGTCGAGCAGCATGCCAATCCCAAGGAGGAACATGCCAAGGGCGGCCAGGAAGGGCCAGAATGACGGGTTCGGCATCACGATCCCGCTGCCGGCGTCCTCGAGCGCCTTGTGGGCGATCCGGTCGTCTTCATGCTCGGCATCATCCGGGCCATCAACGTGGCCGACGGACTTGCCGGCGATGGCAACGTCTACCTGGGCGGTGTCGTCGCCGTGGTCCTCGGTGCCGTACTTCTCGGCCCAGAGCGGATCACGATGCCCGATAACCGGGATCTCGGCGAAGTTGTACTCCGGCGGCGGTGACGTGGTCGCCCATTCCAGGGTCGGGGCATCCCACGGGTTCGCGCCGACGCGCTTTCCCTTCAGGAGCGACATGGCGACGTTGGTGATCAGGAGCAGGAAGCCGAGGCCCATGATGTAGGCGCCGAAGGTAACGAACGCGTTCCAGAAGCTCCAGCCGGAGCCCGGCCCATACGTGTAGTAGCGACGCGGCATGCCTTCCAAACCGAGGAAGTGCATCGGGAAGAACGTCAGGTTGAAGCCAATGAAGAGTGTCCAGAAGTTGATCTTGCCGAGTTTCTCACTCAGGAGACGGCCGGAGACCTTCGGGAACCAGTAGTAAAGCCCGGCGAGCAGGCCGAACACCGCGCCACCGAAGAGCACGTAGTGGAAGTGGGCGATGATGAAGTAGGAGTCGTTGTGATGCGTGTCGATTGGCACGACGGCGTGCATGACGCCGGAGAGCCCGCCGATCGTGAACATCGCGATCGTACCGACCGCAAACATCATTGGGGCCGTGAACCGCACCTGGCCGAAGGCCATGGTGCCGAGCCAGTTGAAGATCTTGACCCCGGTCGGGATCGCGATCGTCATCGTGGTCGCGGAGAAGATCGACGTCGCAGTCGGGCCGAGGCCGGTCGTGAACATGTGGTGCGCCCAGACGCCGAAGCCAAGGAAGGCGATGGCGGCGGAGGCGTAGACCATGATCGAGTAGCCGAACAGCGGCTTGCGCGAGAACGTCGGGATGATCTCGGAGAGGATTCCGAAGGATGGGAGAATCAGGATGTAGACCTCCGGATGCCCGAAGATCCAGAAGAGGTGTTGCCACAACAGCGGATCGCCACCGGCGGCGGTGACGAAGAAGCCCGTGCCGATCCAGCGATCGAACATGAGCAGCAGGATGCCGACGGTGATGGCCGGGAAGGCCATGATCAGCAGGATCGACGTGATGAGCGTCAGCCAGGTGAAGATGGGCATGCGCATCAGCGACATGCCGGGGGCGCGCATGTTCAGGATCGTGGTGATGAAGTTGAACGCGCCGAGCATCGACGAGATACCGGAGATCGTCAGGCCGACGACCCAGAAGTCAACCGCGCGGCTCGGGTTCCACGCCTGCTCTGTGAGCGGCGCGTACGCGTACCAGCCCTGGTTCGGGGCCTCACCGTAGAGCCAGCCGAGGTTCAGGATGATCCCGGCGGAGAGGAAGAGCCAGAAGCTGAAGGCGTTCAATCGCGGGAAGGCAACGTCACGCGCGCCAATCTGGAGCGGCATGATGTAGTTCCAGAATGCGACCGAGAGGGGCATCACACCAAGGAAGATCATGGTGGTGCCGTGCATCGTGAACAGCTCGTTGTAGACCTTCTCGCTCACCAGGTCGTTGCCGGGGGCGACGAGCTGGGTGCGGATGAGCAGGGCTTCAAGGCCGCCCACCAGCAGGAAGAAGATGGCGCTCACGCCGTACATGATGCCGATCTTCTTGTGGTCGATGGTGGTGAGCCAGTCCCACACCCCTGACCGCTTCTTTGTCCCGGTTTGAACGACCACCTGAGGTGCGTTCACCGGTTGTGCGATTGAAGCCATCTTGTGCTCCTACCCTGGGCATCCTGCCGGATGCATCGTTTTCTATCCCCGGGCGACGTTGTCGCGCCGCCCTGCTCCAACCCCGGAGCCTCCCGATGCTGATCAGTGATGTGAGCGCCGACATCGGGCGCGGCGCTCACCGTGCGTTGTAAGAAGGGCTTAGGTGCCGGGCGCCGGCGTGGCGACCGGCGATGCGGATGGCGTGGCCATGCCGCCTCCGGCCCAGCCGTCGGGTGCGGTACACCCGCCCTCCGGCTGCATCGAGAAGATGTAGTCGACCAATTCCTGGATCTGGGCGTCATCGAACTGGACGCCGTTCGGGCCGATCTGGGTTGCCATGAAGTTACCGGGCTTCACCGCGCCGGGATCCTTGATCCACAGGGCCAGGTTTTCCGGCGTCATCTCGAGCATGCCGGCGGCGATTGACTCGCGGCAGGCGACCATCGTCAGGTCTGGCCCCATGTTCTGGGGAGCGTTGATGCCCTGCAACGCGTTGGACCCTTCCATGCCGTTGACCTTGTGGCAGGCGAGGCAAACCTGGAACGTCTGCGGCGCCTGGACCACGCCCGGGCCGGCATCAGCGCGGACCGACTGGGCCGGGGCACTGCGCCAGTTGTTCACCCAGGCGTAGAACTCGTCCTCTGGAACGACGTTGACCTTGAAGCGCATCCAGGCGTGCTGGGCGCCGCAGTACTCGGCGCATTCACCATAGAACTCGCCGGTCTCCGTCGGCGTGAACGCAAGCTTGTTCACATGCCCGGGAATTACGTCCATCTTGCCCATGAGCTGCGGGACCCAGAAGGAGTGGATCACGTTATTCGACTGGAGGTTGAAGACGATGTTCTTGCCCACCGGGACCGTGATCTCACCCGCAGTCACGACGCCGAGGCTCTCACCCCCCTGAGCGTCATCTTCGTTGAGGTGGAACTCCCACCACCACTGCTTGCCATAGGCGTCAATCTCGATATCGCCATCCTGGGCCTGCGCGTCAAAGTCAAAGAGCAGGCTCACCGTCGGGACGAGGAGGACCAGGAGGACGACGGCGGGGATGATGGTCCAGATGATCTCGAGCCGCTTGTTGCCGTGAATCTGGGGTGGGCGGCGAGTATCCGACTTCTTGCGGCGATAGCGCAGCGACACGTAGACGATGGCGAACTGCACGCCGACGAAGACGATCAGCGACAACCAGAAGATGAGCTTGTACAGCCCCTGGATATCGTCGGCGGGTGTCGATGCCGGGCTTGTCGTCGAGTATGGCTTGTCGACGTCCGGCCCACAGGCCGCCAGCACCAGCAACGCCGAGATCGCCAACATACCAAGCGTCAGGAGCCGCGCGGCAAAACCACCCCGCCGCCTCTGGCCGGTCTGTGCATCCCGGTCGTGAAGTCGCCCTTCCATTCTGCCTCCCCGCACCACCACCCCGAGGGGTGGGAGTGTAAAAAACCATCATTGGCCGTGCCGGGACATCTGGCCCCTGGCCGACCGCTCTCCTCACAGATGGCCGGCGTTACCGACCCCGTCATCCTGACAACAAACGCACGCGCCCGACTCACCACATCCTTTTCCAGGGGCGTGAAGAAGCCGGTCGTCCGCGTGCGTCAACGTCACGAGTTTAACGCATGGACCGCCACTTTTGGGGAGAACTGGTGACCAATACCTGTCGGGCCCCGGGCGACGAGGAAGATCCGTGCGAATCCGACGGGCCGCGCAACGTGCGGAAGCCGGCATACATCGCATTCGTACAGACCACGTCCTCGTTCGTCTGCGTACGGATACCTATACCCAACCGCGTGTCACGGGGTCAAGGACTCCTCTCCCAAAGTGTGGCATCAGCACACGACGTCCTACCCGCCCGGACGGGTGTCGGGTAGGGTCGGAATTCCTCGTGATAGCGCGGAAACGCCCGGCCATTTCGGTATACTTGGGGAAGTCCGGCCCGGGTGGCCGGCACTACCGCTTTCGACACCATCGCGGAGACCCTGCGCCATGTCGGCTCAACGCCCCGCATCCCGCTCGCTCGCCCTTCTCCTGCTGCTGCTCGGCACCGTGATCGCCCTGCTGGCCATCTTTGCGGACTCGCTCGGCTATGGCACCGGGCGCGGCTTCGGCTATTACCAGATGATCATCCTTATCGGCGGCCTGATCGCCGGGCTGGCCGGGCTGGCCTTGCTGATACAGGGCTGGGCCAGCCACGGACCGGACGATACCTTCGAGCCCGAACCCTGAGGCCGGGCACACAAAGCGCAGTATTATTGGAAGCGCCCTTTCACAGGGCGCTCTCCGTGTCCGGGCAGCATCACCGGACATCCACCCGCCGCACCCAACGTCCGCGGCGCCGCATCACGACACCCCAGGAGCTTCTGCAGGCCCATGACAGGCGAACCCACGAGCACAACCCCATCCTCCGCCACCCCTGCCGCTGGCGTTATCGCCCGTGAGGAGCAGGCCGCCATCGAGGCGATCCGCGACGCGCTCGCGAGCGCCGGTATCGACATCGGGGCGCGCACGATCGACCTGCGCCCGATCCCGTTCGAGGGAACGTGGGGCAGCGCCTCGACGATTTGCCGGATGGTAGCCGGAGAGCTGGTGACGAATGAGCTGGAGGCGTCCGGCGCGCTGGAGGGGCTTTCCAAGAAGGAAACCAAGAAGCTCGTCAACGCCCGCGTCGGCGAACGCGCCCAGGAGCTGGCCGAGACCGTGGCCGCGACGATCCGCGATAGCGGCCGGTTCGCCTCGGTGGAGGCGGCCAACGGCTACATCAACCTTTCCTACGACGCGCATACGATGACCCAGACGCTCATCCACGAAGTGCTCGAGCAGGATGAGGCTTACGGTCACGCCGTACCCGACTCGCGCGGCATGAAGGTGATGATCGAGCACTCGCAACTGAACACGCACAAAGCCGCCCATGTCGGCCACCTGCGGAATATCTGCCTCGGCGTCGCGCTCACCAATATCAGCGCTGCCGGCGGCTTCACGACCATGCCCGTCACCTACATCGGCGATATCGGGCGGCATGTGATCCGCACGCTGTGGTGCTACACCGCCTTCCACCAGGGTGAGGAGCCGGCCGGCACTGTCTCGCGCGGTCGTTGGCTCGGCGAGCTCTACGTCGAGGCCGTAAATCGTCTCAGCTTCCGTGACGATGTCCTGAACTTCCTCAAGAAGCTCGCGCAGGAAGATCCGGCCTTCGTCGAGGCCATCGACGGCATGCTGAAGACCCTTTGGGCGAACGATACGCCGGTCGATGGTGAGGACATCGCCTATCTGCTCGGCAAGGTCACAAGCGACGGCGAGATCAAGCCGGAGGAACTGCTTGACGACAACGTGCTGGTCGCCTTCTGGCCGATCGTCGGCCGGCAGCTCCGGGCCGAGATCGAAATGGCCGACCTGCCCGCGAACGGAAGCGATGCCGGTGACGACGACGAGGCCGCCGCGGCCAACGCGATCGCCGCCGGGGAGCGCTATGCCAGCTGGCAGGCGCTCGACGAGCACATGGCCGACTGGTGGCCGAAGCGTGCCGCAATGGCTCATGGATGAGAAGGCGACCTTCGCCCTTTGGGAGCAGAAGGACCCGGCGTTCGTGCAGCTCTGGGAAACCACCCGGCAGTGGAGCATGGACGAGCTGAAGGCGATCTTCGACGAGTTCGGCGCCCACTTCGACGTCTGGTTCTCCGAGAGCGGGGTCGAGGACGCCGGCCGGAAGATCGTGCGCGAGTTGCTGGAACGCGGCATCGCGGAAATCAGCGACGGCCTGCCGGTCGTCAAGATCGACGAGAAGCTGGGCCTGGAGCAGGAAACCTACCGTACGATGCCGATCCTCCGCTCGGACGGCTCGACGCTCTACTCCACCAAGGACCTCGCGCTTGCGCAGCAGAAGTTCCAGGAGTACGACGTCGACCGCGCGATCTGGGTTGTCGATGTCCGGCAATCGCTGTACTTCGACCAGATTACGAAGATCCTGGAGCTCTACGGCTTCGAGCAGGCCCAGAACAACATCCACTACGGCTATGAGTTCGTGACCCTGCCAAGCGGCATCATGTCGTCGCGCAAAGGCAACGCGCCGATGCTGGAGGACGTCCGCAACGCGATGATGCAGCGGGCGCTGGCGGTGATCAAGGAGAAGAACCCGTCCCTGCCGGAGGATGAGCAGCAGCGCGTGGCGCACGATATCGCGATCGGCGCGATCAAGTACGTCATGCTCGCCCGCGACGGCAACAAGGTGATCGTCTTCGACCCGGAAGAGGCGCTTTCGTTCGACGGCCACGCCGCGCCGTACATCCAGTACGCGCACGCCCGTGCCTGCCGCATCCTCGAGCACGCCGCGGTGTCCGATGCGGACATCCTCGGGTCGCTGGAGCGGGTCGATTTCAGTACGCCGCAGCCTGAAGAGCTTTCGTTGCTGCAGCAGATCTCGGCGTTCCCGGAGATCGTGCAGCGCGCGGCGGACGAGTATCGCCCGCTCCACATCACCAACTATGTCTTCGAGCTGGCCAAGCGCTTCAACGACTTCTACCACGCCTGCCCGGTGCTCCATGCCGATGAAGGCGTCCGCGACGCCCGGCTGGCGCTGGTAACGGCGACGCGATTGACCCTGCGGAACGGGCTGGCACTCCTTGGGATTGCCGCGCCGACCGCGATGTGAGTGAGATGACGACGAACGATCCTGCCCTGACGGGCGCCAACGGGGGCGCCTCGATCGCCGAAACCGTCCTGCGGACCGCCCCGATCCAGCCGATCGCGATGCCAATCTGGTATGGCTGCGAGGTGCCGGGCGCGGACTATGGCGCAATCGCGCTGCGCGACGGCCTGGAGCAGCGCTGGCTCTTCGGGCACTACAACAAGCTGCTGGCGCGCCTGCAGCCGGCGATCACGATCCCGGTCGAGGACGTGCCGCGCTCCCGCGCCCGCATGAACCAGCGCGACCTCGTCTTCCTGGACGCGATCGACAACGCGAACGAGAAGCTCGCGGACGCCGTGGAGGCGACGATTCGCAAGGGCCACCTGCCGATCATCCTTGGCGGTGACCACTCGCTGGCGATGGGCAGCATCGCCGGAGCAACGCGCTGCGCCGAGCGGCTCGGCGTGCTCTGGATCGATACCCACCCGGACGTGAACACGCCGGAGACGAGCCTGACCGGGCATATCCACGGCATGCCGCTCGCCACCGCGATGGGCGAGGCGACGAGACATCCCTGCCGCGGGCGACCGCGCTCGGCGGCAAGGTGCCGATGGTCGCGCCGGAGCGCATTGCGTTCCTCGGTATCCGGGATATCGACCTCGAGGAAGAGGACCTGATCGTCGGGAAGGGCATGTTTGCCCGGACGATGGACGAATGGCACGACCAGGGGATCAACGCGGGACTGAAGGACGCGATCGCGCACCTGATGGCGCAGGACGTCGACGCGATCCACCTCGATTTCGACCTGGACGTGCTCGACCCCGGCATGATGCCCGGCACCGGCACCCGCTACCCCGGCGGCCTCACGATCCGCGAGGCGTCGCAGGTGTTGCGCTATCTCGGCAACACGGACATCCCGATCCGGTCGATGGACTTCGTGGAGCTGAACCCGATGCTCGACGACACGGGCGACAGCACGGAGGCCGCGCTGCACCTGCTCGCCACCGCCCTCGGGCAGCGCATGCTCGACCGGGGGTAGGACGCGTCAATCAGAACGGGACGTCGTTCAAGGGTCCGGCGTCCGAGGGTCCCGCATAGTTCGACTCGCGGGTAATCACCGCGAACGACATGGCGAAGCCGTTGAGGGCGGGGACGCCCTTCACAGGACCGATCTCCCCGAAGGAGAACATGCCCGCCACGGGCAAGCGGGGGAACGCATCGCGGATCGACAGCGCGTCGTGGTCCTCACTGCCGAACATCGCCTTCCCCCGCCCTTTACAGGTGCAGACAAGCCCGGCGACGAGGTCCTGCGAGTCGAACTGCGCGGCCAGGTTGCCGAGGATCCACTCCGCCTCGTCCGTGGCGGCCTTCGGGTCACGCAGATGAAACTGGACGGTTTGCCCGATGCGCGGGATGCTGCCCACAAGCAGCGAGCCACTCTCCTCATCGACCCCGAGCATGCCGCGCACAACGAAGTCGCCGCGCTGGAACGTGTCCTGATACTCGTTCATGGGAAACCCGATCAGGACCGGCGGATCATCCCCCTGCTCTTCCCCAAGCGTGGCGATGGTCTCTTTCAGGACCTCCAGCGCCGGGCGGCTCGAGATCGTGGTGATGCGGTTGCGGTCGACACCGGTGATCGTCCACGCCTGCCCGACGGGCTCGCCGCCCTGCGCGACGACGACCTCCATCCGGTACGGGCCCTTGAGCGCCAGCGCCACGCCGCCCTCGTCGTAGACGTGGTCGTCGATGAAGATCCACATCTGCCGATCACTGCGCGCCGTTGAGGCAAGCGCGCCGACCATCGGCGTGTCCGGATAGCGGGAGCGAAGGTTCTTGACGGCCTCGTGGACGTCCATCCGATACGGCTCGGCGAAGACCATCCAGCCCTTCACTTCGTCCGGATGCAGGTCGTGGAGATCGAACCAGAGCATCGGGTCGACGAGGGTGTCCTGCATCTCCTGGTGGAGGCGGACCGGCACGAGCTCAGACCCCGGAAGCCAAAGGGCGAGCAGCGAGATGCCGGGCGCGGCCTCCCGGCTGTCGTCGCCGGCGAGGACCCCGCGCGCGGAGCAGCCGACGAGGCAGCCCGCCTGCGCGCCGTAGTAGGCCTCGCGGACCATCTCGGGATAGTGGTCGCTGTAAGCCGTGCTCGCGAACATCAGGAGCAGGTCAGGCCCGCGGGACCGCCCTTCGAAGATGCCGTGCAGGGCATCCTCGAGCGCGATCCGCCAGTTGTCGTTGCGTGCGACGGCCGCCCGGGCATGAGCGGTTTGCGTAGAGTCCATCAGATTCCGGCCAATTCTGTGTTGGCGGCAAGCGACATCGCTTCGTGCAGGTGGTGTTGCTCCCTTTTCACACAGATGGGGGACGGCGTCAACAGGGACGGCAACTCCGCCCCCGGTAGCGCAGACCCGAAGTGGTCGGCGATCCCCAGCGATCGCGAGGCCGGGACGACAGGTCCTGCGCGTTCGCGCCAGCACGCACAACAGCGCCCCGACCATGTGGCCGGGGCGCTGTTTCGATGACGATGTTGAGAGCGGCTAGAACGCCGGGACGTAGTCCGGGTCGACGGGGCGGATGCCGCCCTCCGGCGGGTTGAACCCGCGCTCGACGAGGTAGTTGACGACCTGCTCGATCACGTCGTCCGGGGTAGACGCGCCGGCGGTGATGCCGACGTTGCCAGAGCCAACGGACTCGAGCCAATCGTCCTGGATATCGTCCGGGCGCTCGATGTGATACGACGGCACGCCCATCTGGTTCCCGACTTCGGCGAGGCGCGCGGTGTTTGAGCTCTTCTTGCCACCGATCGCAAGGATCAGGTGGGCATCATGCGCCAGTTTCTTCAGCGCGTTCTGGCGTTCGGTCGTCGGCTCGCAGATGGTGTTCGCAAGGCGGAACTCGCCGCCCTCCGGGATCACCATGCGCTGTAGCTCGTTCGCGAAGGCCATCAGCTCATCGATGTTCTTCGTCGTCTGGCTGACCAGTGCGACCTTGCGCGGCGGGACGATCTTGCCTTCGCCCTCCTCGCCACGCGCGGCGTTCCAGGGCAGGTCCTCGATGTGCTTGGCGGCGCACGATTTGGACGTGTTCGCCCAGGCCAGCACGCCCTTGACTTCCGGATGATACGAATCGCCGTAGACGACGAGGTAGTACCCCTGGCGGACGAGCTTCTGGGCCAGGCGCTGGACCTTGATCACCAGCGGGCAGGTGGTGTCGATCAGCTCCATGCCGGCGGTATCGGCCTGCACGGCGAGATGCGGGCCCATGCCATGCGCGGTGATCGCGACGCGGCGGAAGCCCCGCTCCTTCGCCTCATCGACCGACGTCGACCCTTCGACGCCGCGCTCGCGGAGGCGCTCAACGACCTGCGGGTTGTGGATGATGTCGCCGATCGGCGCGACGCGATGCTCGGGGTCGGCGGCGTCCTGGATGATATCGAGGGCGCGGCGAACGCCCCAGCAGTAGCCGAGCTCCTGGGCAACGACGATCTTGCGCTCGCCGGCGGGCTTGTCAACGGGAGGAACAGACGTGGCAGGCGCCAAAGCCATAGGAATCTTCCTGTCGTGAAATGGAAATCGGGACGAGGGCCGGGGATGTTGACGAAAACACCACGCATCGGCCGGGCGCGGCGGCCGGGATCACGCATTCCGACCTTGCGCCTAGAGTATACCGCGCGCCTTCCAGCCCGGTGCCCTACCCATGCGAGCGGTCAACCGTGGGCGATTCGCTCGCGGCGGGTGTCCGCAGGGGCAGCCGTCGAAGCGGCCTGGCCGGTCTCCGGGTTGTAGACAACGAGCTTCTTGCCGGCGCCCGTCACGCGGGTCTCGTCGAGCTTTCCGTCCAGCGCGGGATGTTGCGGGTTTGGGACCGCGATCGTGTCCGGGTTGCCGTCACTCGTATAGAGAATGACGTCGCCACGCTCGAACATGCCGAACCAGAAGTCGATCGACTCGTCGAACATCTGGATGCGCGGGATCCAGAGCTTGTCCCAGTCGGTGTTCACCGGCGACTGCGATGGATCGGCCCCAACGAGCAGCGCGCCCCGGAAGAAGATCTGCTCTCCCTCATAGGTGAACCCGTCGCGGAACATCTGCCGCTGGTCCGGGTGCAGATCGACATCCGGCGTGGTGCCGAACGGCAACGTCAGGATGTCCGACGCATTGCCGGGATGATCCCCGAGCAGGTTGTTCATGTAGATCTGCGGCTTCGCCACGGTCATCATGAACTCGTCGGTGGAGATATCGGTCAGGTTCGTGTGCTGCCAGGTATGGTTGCCGATCTCGTAGCCGTGATCGACCATCCATTGCACTTTCTCGTCGAAGTACTGCTCCTGGTTCGGACGGTCGGGCTGGGCGAAGGCATTGAAGATCAGCGGTGCGAAATGCGCGCCGGAGCCAGCATCCGGATGCCGCGCGTAGAACTCCTCGAGGATGCCGACCGCGCAATTCGGGTCGATCACCGGATCGCCGCTCTCATCCCGCACGATCTCGCCGTTGGCATCCTCCTGGTAGGCGAACTGCGACGAGGTGCCGTCGTCGAATGTGAGCACGACCGGATGGCGGCCCGGCGGGGCCTGGATCGTGTTGTCGACGAGGTCCGAGAGCGGAATGATGTAGAACCCGTGCTCGTAGAGCCATTCGAGGTCGGCGCGCATCTTGTCCGCGGTGCGGATGAACTGCTCTTCCTCATCGGGGTTCGTGGTGATGTAGTGATATTCGAGGACCGGGATGACGCCCATCTCGTTCGGCTGGTACTGGACGAGCTCGTCCGGCGAGAGGAGCGCGGCCGGATCGTGTTGGGAGCCAGACGGGGCATTGGCGAGCGGCTCGGTGGTTGGCAACGCACCGGTCGCCCCACCGATGCCGGTGCGGTCGTCCGGCGTCGGCGCGGCCGCCACCTCGGTGGGAGGCACGGTCGGCGGGATGTCCTGCCAGGCGACGACATCGCCATCAGTCGACGAGCCAACGCAGCCGGCGAGCAGCGGCAGGGCGAGAATTGTGAACAGCGCAAGGCGAAGCGCGCTCGCACGGTACGCGTCAAACGACACGGACGGTCTCCTTGCCGATATTGATCGGCCGGGATGTCGTCGAAAAAGACGTCATGCTGTGATTGAAAGGTCCCCCAGAGCCCGGAGGCCCTCCGCTAAGGGTACGCGCCTCCCCGGATGACGGCAAGGGCGAACGTACGGGATTTTACAAAAACTCATACGCCTGGGGAATGAGCAGGTATCAGCGAACATCGGTTTCGGGTTCGTGTCCGGACATGCGAAAGGACGGAGCGATAGGTGGCTCCGTCCTTTCGCAAGATCACATCGGCTGCCTGGCGACGCTCGCCGTAGACGCGAACGAACGCGCCGGCAGTCGTCATCATCGGTGCTCATCCCGGCACGCTACCGCCAAGCGCTGGGTTACGGCAGGGCGTAGACCCACTCGTCGGTGTCGTACTTCTCGCGGACGAGTTCCTCGAGGCGCTGAAGCTCTTGCGGCGTGAAATCCTGACGGATCAGGCCGAAGCGGGCGTCGAAGTGGCCGATCATGTGGTCGATGATGACATCGCGGTCGATCTCCGTCTGCTGGCGCAGCGGACCGACCCGCTTGTCGGCGGAGGTGACGCCCTTGTCGCTCAGCTTCTCCTTGCCGATGCGCAGGAGCTGGGTCAGGACACCAGGCGCCATCTCGTAGGCGATGGTCGTGTGGTGCAGCGCGATGCCCTTCTTGCGGGCCTGCGCCGCGCCGCCCAGCTTGCCACCGGACGAGGTGATGTCGTTCAACGGCACGTACCACGCGTCGACGCCGAGCTCGCGCAAGGCATCGATCACCCACGAGTCGAAGAACTGGTACGACTCGGCAAAGCTCATCCCGGTGACGAGCGATTCCGGGGCGGCGATGGTGTAGGTGATCGTCCCGCGTGGCTCAACGAGCATCGCGCCGCCGCCGGTCATGCGGCGGGAGATGGTGACATCCATCGCGCGAGCCGCATCTTCGTAGATCTCGTTGCGGACGGACTGGAAGCGCCCAATGATGATCGCCTTCGAGGCCCAATTCCAGAAGCGCAGGTGCGGCCCGCGACGTCCCGCGGCCATCTCGTCCAGCAACACCTCATCCATCGCGTTCTGGTAGCGCGGCTTCAGGGCCGGGTTTGGCAGCAGGGTCCACTCCACGCTGCGGAAACGCTCGTTCCACTTCGCGCGGGTAGTCTCGTCGACGTCCGGAGGGCGGTTGATGGTGTCGCTCATTCCCGCTCCTCCCCACCGTTCAGCGCACGGCGCACGGCAACGATGATCCCCTCTGGCGAGGTGCCGAGCAGGGTCGTCTCGGGGTGGAGGTCCATGCGGATGCGCTCGGCGAAGCTCTCGTCGTCGAGGTCGGCATCGACCCCTTCGAGCGCGTTCGCGATGATCTGGTGCTCTTCCTCCGGATAGACGAAGAAGTCGCCGGAGATGACGACGTTGCGGAGGCGTCCGTCAATGATGTCGAGATCGGCGACCACGAGCTTGCCGCCAGGGGTCTTGTATTCCCCATGCATGGGGGTGATTCCTTTCCTGGTTCGCATTGTTCCAGTGAAGGTGCGTACGAATGCTTGCACCATGCGAACATTTGTACTATTCTTCTTGTATCACCGCTGCCGGGCGCGATCCCCACACATCAGCGCTGGCAGCCAGGTGTCCCCTTCCCCCTTGAGCCACCGGTGTCGCACCCGGTGGCTCTTCCTCGTCTAAGAGCGCGACGCCTCAGCGTAGCCCCGGACCTCGTGTCCGGGGTCCAGCACGTTCGCCCCCGGACACAAGGTCCTCCCCGCCTGTCGGCCGGATATCGACCTTTGGTCGATGCATCGCACATTCCAGTGCGATGCTACTGGCCGAGGAGGGATTCGACGCGGGTGAGGGACTCCTCTTCCCACGTCAGGTGCGTCTCGATCTCGTCGGAGAGGGTCGTCTCACCGAGCGTGAAATGGGGAACCTTGCGCTCCCAGTCCTTCAGCGTCAGGTTGATGAGTAGCGAGACGAGCTCGCCGCGATCGTGCAGGAATGCCTCCATCAGCGCTTCCGGAGGCTCCTGCAGGTCGGCCGCGTTCACAACTTCCGGCTCGTTCTCGATATCACGCAGGTCGATGCGCTCCTTACGCATGATCGCCAGCGCGCGGCGAAGCATCGCGGCTTCGCGACCCCGGATCTCCTTCAGCGCGGTCACGAGCCCGGGGCTGAGATCATCCGGGACGGGGTCGCCCAGCATGTCGCGCAGTGTGGTGGATTCCTCGGTCAGGCCGTCGATCAGGTCCCTGTAAGCGTCAAGCATCTAGCGCGTTGTCCCTTCACCGTCCTGGGCCACGAGCGCCCAGGTATAGCCGAACGGATCGCGGAAGATGAACGCGTCCGGCCGCGTATCGCGCACCTCCCACGAGCGCATCATGACGTTCGCGCGCACCCGGCGCAGCGATTCCATGTCCATCAGGAGATGGATCGGCTCCGGCACGCGGATGTAGTGACCCAGCGGATAGCCGCGGCCGACGCGCTCGAGGGCCACAGACAACGGGCCGTTCTGCATGAAGGCGAAGTCTGGCTCGGTGCCGTACTGGGCCTCCTGCTCGATGTCATAGCCCGGCTCGACGAATTGCCACGGGCCGTTCTTCGGGTGATTCCCACGCGCAACGACCTGCATGCCGAAGATCTCGCTGTAGATGCGCTCCGGCTTGGAAAGGTCCAGCACAGGCAGGTGGATGAAGCCCATGCCCTCGACGGTGATGGTGTTGTGGACCGCGACATCGTCGCTGCCGAGGATATGGACGTCGGCGATGCGCGGGGCTTCGCGACCGTGGCCACGCTGGCGTCGTCGGCGACGGCGACCTGCGTCTCCCGCGGCAGCGGGGTCGAGAGCGGGGCATCGGCGGCCTTCAGCGGGCCGGTGCGGGTCTGGTGCTCGCCGATCTTCGGGATCGTGCGCTCCACCCATGGCTGGTCACGGCGAACGGCGGCGATCATCTGGGCGTAGTCGACGTCACCGACGGTGAGACGCTCGCCGGAGTGCAGCGCGATCCGGATCCGGTTGCGGGAGAGCGGCGCGTTGGCGTCGATGTCCTTCTTCCACTTGTAGATGGCCTGCACCACGCGCAGCGAGTGGGCGGCGATGGACAGGTCGTACGCGCCCTCATCGATGCCAAGGCCGTGGGCGGCGTGGCTGATGAGGACCTGCGCGTCGGGGACATGGTTGACGACGACGTTGGCGTCTTCGACCAGCGACTCCGGTACCTCGAGCAAGAACCGGTAGGCCATGTGGTGCCTCTCCTGTGTCGTATCCCACCGGGACCGGGGGACTGGCGAGCCGGAACTGCCGGCCCGGATGCGCGTGCATTACTGGAGGCATTGTACCAAGTGCGCCGAAGACACCCCTGCACGTTCGCGGCGCGTGCGGTAGACTCTCGCGTCGGCCCACGCGCGACGCCCATGCGTCTCGTGTGGTAGCCTGACCGCTGTCGGTGCAATGACGGAACGTACGTTCCTCGCACCGCGTCGCCATCACGTGGCGACACCCCTGTGTCAACTCCGTGGCTGGAGGATTGGCGTCAGGGCATGGCTACACGGACCGGGCGTGAGGGCGCGCTCCACCGGTCCGACGAAAGGAGTCCCTGCACGGTCGTCCCACCACGACTGGTGTGGACACCCATCCACCGGGATCGTCCCGTCCGCGTCGCACCGGGGCACATCATCCCGCCACATCCACTTCTATGAGGGAAGGATCATCTCACATGGCTTCTGCCGTTAACCACACGGAGGGGACCGCTGCGTCCCACACGACCCCGCGCCTGAGCCGCCGCCTGTTCGGCAAGCGACTCGCGGGCGCGATCGGCGCTGGCGCGATCGCCGCGACGGCTGGCCTCGGCGCCGTGCGCGAGCAGGCCTCGGCGGCGCAGATGAGCGGCCAGGTCATCGCCGACTACGCGATGCAGTTCCTCGGGTACGCCTATGTCTGGGCGGGTAACTCCCCGGCGACGGGCTTCGATTGCTCCGGTTTCACGCAGTACGTCGTCCTCAACACGGTCGGCATCGACATCGGGCACGGCACGGCCGGGCAGATGAACTACGGCTACTGGGTCAATTGGGGCGAGTGGCTCCCGGGCGACCTGATCTACTTCGCCGGGACGTACGGCGACGGCATCTCGCACACGGGGATCTACATCGGCGACGGCCAGATCATCCACGCGGCGAACGAGTCCACCGGCGTCATCATCTCCAGCCTCTACACCGACTACTACGCCGGTCATTACTACGGCGCCATCCGCGTCGTATAGCGCACAAACCGACTCCTTTCGACGAGCGGGGAGGTCCCGCTGGCGATATGCCAGCGGGGCCTCCCCATTTTGTGCGCCCGGACGCCTCCTGCCGGAAAACTCCGGGCTGCCGCTGCGCGGCAGAACCCGGGCACAAGGCCCGGGTCTACGCATATCAGGCGCGGGCACAGAACCCCAGAAGGCCTGTCGCGCATGTATCGACCTGCGGTCGATGTCTCGCACACCTGGTGCGAGACTACAGGGGCGCAATACAACCATGCCCGCGTAGGCCCTCCTCCCACGCCTCTTGACAATCTCAACCGAGTACTGTAGAATGCATTTCAACAGGGGGAGTAACCCGACCCGCCTCAGCGGGTCGCCTGCAATCGTCAATCCGTGGAGCGCCACCCGCTCCTCCGGTTGCAGCACGAGACCTTTCTCGTCCGGTCAGACCCTGGCCTGTCCACATTGGATATGGCCGGGGTTTTTGTGTACCCGGGCCACCGTACGAAAGGATCTCGCGCAATGGACGACCTTCTCGACCTCTTCGACCGCGATTCCCGCCAGCGTCGCGGCGATCGCCGCCCGGCTCGCGGCTTCCGCGCCCTCCTCGACCGCTTCACGGACGAGGAGGATGACGATCGGGACCGTCGCGCCCGGTATCGGGATGACGACGACCTGCCCCGCGAGCGCCGTGGTGAGAGGCATCGACGGCGAGACGATTTCGATCCCTTCGATTTCTAGCCACGCACCCTGCCGGCGCCCCGTTCATGCGCGGCGCCGGTCGCGTCGCCCCGTAACCCACTCAAGGAGATCACGTCTTCATGCTCATCGAGCTGCTCCCCTGGGCGCTCTTCCTGCTCTTCGTCGGCGCCCTGCTCGCTCTCGACCTCGGGGTGTTCCACCGCGAGGCCCACGTCGTCTCCCGCAAGGAGGCGCTGATCTGGAGCGCCGTCTGGATCGGCCTCGCCATCGTCTTCAACATCGGCGTGTACCTGTTCCAGGGCTCCGAAAAAGGCATCGAGTGGACGACCGGCTACCTGGTCGAGAAGTCGCTCGCCGTCGACAACGTCTTCGTCTTCCTCCTGATCTTCTCGGCCTTCGCCGTCCCGCCCCAGTACCAGCACCGGATCCTCTTCTGGGGCATCGTTGGCGCACTGGTGATGCGCGCCGTCCTGATCGCCGGCGCCGGCGTGCTGCTCGGGTCGCTGCACTGGATGATCTACGTCTTCGGCGCGTTCCTGATCCTGACCGGCTTCCGCTTCCTGAAGCAGGACCACGGCACGCCCTCGCTGGAAGACAACCGGCTGGTCGCGTTCGCCAAGCGCTTCTACCCGGTGACGGAGGGGTACGAGGGCCAGCGCTTCTTCGTGATGCGCAACGGCGTGCGGTACATGACGCCGCTCTTCCTCGTGCTGCTCCTGGTCGAGAGCACCGACCTCGTCTTCGCGGTCGACTCGATCCCGGCGATCTACGCGATCACGGACGACCCGTTCATCGTCTTCACCTCGAACATCATGGCGATCCTCGGTCTCCGGGCGCTCTACTTCGTGCTCGCCGGGTACCTCGGCGGCCTGCGCTACCTCAAGCCGGGGCTGGCCGCGGTACTGGTCTTCGTCGGCGGCAAGATGATGCTGGTGGACGTGTTCAAGGTCCCGGCGCTGGCGAGCCTGGCGGTGATCATCACGATCCTCGGCATCGCGGTCGCCGCCTCGATCATGGCCCGCAAGCGCGAGGAACGCACGAACGGCGTCGCGACGGTCGAGGCGGCGCCGGGCGCGTAAACCCATACCGGGCGGGTCTGCCTCCATGTGAGCACACCCGCCCAAACCCCGGATACGGCGAGATCGCGCTGACGCGCGACCTCTGGACTTGGGCTACCTGTGGGTCTCGAAGCGGTCCTGGTCGCGGTAGAGGTCGCGCAGGAGCATAATCTCGGCGGCGTGGTGGAGGAACTCGCGGTTGATGTGGAGCACCAGCGCCGCCATCGGGTGCTCGGCGAACGGACCTTCCGCGGGACCACAGGGCCGGAGCAGGCCCTCCTCGCCCAACCCGACGACGCCCTCGCGCCACTGGTTGTACGTGTCTGTCATGAGCGCCATCGCCTCGGCCGCCGAGCCGGGAATGATGGCGCTCGCGGCGGTGTAGGAGCCGTCGCCGAAGTGGTTGCTGGCCCGCTCGCCGAAGATCTCGACGATGATGTGCGTCATGCGCCAGGCGATCGTCGTGAACGGTGGCGGATCCGGCTCCGGGAACCGCCGCTCCGGCCATGTCCACCGGCCATCATCGTCCTGATGGACGCTCCAGCACCCGGGGACGGGCTCGCGGAAGTACTCCTCGTCGGTCAGCCCCTGCATTCGTGGCAGGAACTGGTACGTCCAGGCGAAATCGAGCTGATCGACGAGCTGCTGGTTCCAACTGATGGTCATGCGTGTCTCCCCTGCCATTCGAACATTGCCGTCATGGGGAGCGTATCGCGAAACGAGGACAGACCGCGTCCAATCCCGATAGTGCCGACCCGCAGTCGCCGGATGACATCCTCATGCTGCCAGCTTCCCCGGACACAAGGTCCGAGGCTACCGAGAAGGGCGTATACCGGCAGCCTCGATCCCGTGGTGCGTCGGCGACAGCGGGGAAGGCACCGGTAGCCTCGGCCCCGTGGTGGCCGAGGAATCGGCGCGCAGCGGTACGGCAGGTGCCGCAAGCGTCGATAACGGGGACAACGCCTCGCATGTTGGCCGCCGGCGGGCCTCTCGCCCTATCGACCTTCGGTCGATGCATTGCACATTGCAGCGCGATGCTACCGATGGCTTGATTAGCTCCCTCGGCGCTCAGTCATCGCCGGCGGGGAGGGGCTCACCTTCCTGGCGGGCGTGGAGCATCTGCTCGCGGATCTGGCCCTCGTCCTCGAGGCGGGCGATCTCCTCATCGCCGCGGAATTGGCTGTTGTGAAGCCGCGCGTAGAACCCGCCCTGCTCCAGCAGCTCGTCGTGCGTGCCCCGCTCGATGATCGTGCCGCCACTGATGACGAGGATCTGGTCGGCATTGCGGATCGTGCTCAGCCGGTGCGCGATGACAAAGCTGGTGCGGCCCTGCATCAGCGTCTGCATGGCCTTCTGGATCGTCTTCTCGGTGCGCGTGTCGACGTTCGAGGTCGCCTCATCCAGGATCAGGATGCGCGGGTTCGCCAAGAGCGCCCGGGCGATCGCGATCAACTGGCGCTGGCCCTGGCTGACGTTGCCGCCGCGCTCGGTCAGCATCGTCTCGTACCCCTCCGGCAGGTGCTGGATGAAGGTATCGGCCTGGGCCATCCGCGCCGCCTCGATCACCTCCTCGTCCGTGGCGTCAAGCCGGCCATAGCGGATGTTCTCCATCACCGTGCCGACGAAGAGGAAGCTGTCCTGCAGGACGATGCCCATCTCGCGGCGCAGCTCGCTCTTGCGCAAGTCCCGCAAGTCGACGCCGTCGACGACGATGTGGCCGGAGTCGATCTCGTAGAAGCGGGTGAGGACGTTGACGATCGTCGTCTTGCCGGCGCCGGTCGGGCCGACGAGCGCGACGAGGTCACCCTGCTTCGCGTGCAGGTCGATGTGCTGGAGCACGGGCGTGACGCCGTCGTAGGAGAAGCTGACGTCCTCGAAGACAACGTCGCCCTGCGTGATCGCGGCCCGGTCGCGCGGGGCGGCATCGACCTCCGGCTCCTCGTCGAGCACCTCGAAGACGCGCTCGGCGCCGGCCAACGCGGATTGCAGCTGGTTGTAGAGCTGGGCGATCTGGTTCACCGGCTGGCTGAGCTGGCGGGTGTAATTCAGGAACGCGGCGATGACGCCGACGGTCGTCCGCCCGTCCACGACGAGCCAGCCACCGACGCCCGCGACGAGAGCGAGGGTGACGTTGTTGATGAAGTTCATGATCGGGCCGACGCTGCCGGCGAAGGTCTGGGCACGCGTCGACGCCATACGCAGCTCCTCGTTCGCGACGTGGAACTGGGCGAGCTTGGCGCTCTCCTGATGGTACGCCTTGACGACGCGCTGGCCGGTGATCGTCTCCTCGATGATGCCATTGAGGGTGCCGAGGTTCTTCTGCTGGGCGCGGAAGCCGGTCTTCGTCTGCTTGCCGATCACCCGATTCACGAGCAAGGTGAACACCAGCAGCGAACCGATGCTGACCGCCGCGAGGATCGGCTGCACGACGAGCATCAGCACGATCACGCCGACCGCGGTGAGCACGCCGGAAACGATCTGGGTCGCGCTTTCGGTGAGGATCTGGCTGATCGTCTCGACATCGTTGGTGAGGCGGCTCATCGTGTCGCCGTGCGCGCGCTGGTCGAAGAAGCGCAATGGCAGCTTCTGGAGCTTGGCAAAGATGTCGCGCCGCAGGGCATGCACCGTCCGCTGGGCGACCCGCGCCATGATCGTCGCCTGCAACCACTGGAAGACGGCAGCCAGCGCGTAGATCCCCGCCATGAGCAGGATGATGCGGAGCAGGCCGGGCATGTCGCCGGGCAGGATGTATGTGTCGATCGCCACGCCGAGCAGGTACGGCCCGGCGAGCTGGAGGCCGGTGGTCGCGATGATGAGCACGACCGCCATGATCAACAGCAGGCGCTGCGCGCTCAGGTAACCCCACAGCCGCCGGATCGTTCCGCGCGGATCCTTGACGCGGGGCGTCTCGGCGCCGAAGCGGGCGCCCGGCCCGCCGCCCCTATGCTGCGCCATATGCCGCCCCGCTTTCGACCTGCGATTCGTAGATCTCCCGGTAGACGGAACTGGACGCCATCAACTCCTCGTGCGTGCCCTCGGCAACGATGCGTCCGGCGTCCAGAACGAGGATCTTGTCGGCGTTGACGACGGCGCTGATGCGCTGGGCGACGATGAAGGACGTCTGGTCCAACCCGGCCAATGCTTCCTGGATCTTCCGCTCGGTGGCGACATCGACGGCGCTGGTACTGTCGTCAAGGATCAGGATCGGCGCGTTGTGGAGCAGCGCGCGGGCGATCGCGAGCCGCTGCTTCTGGCCGCCGGAGAGGTTCACGCCGCGCTGGCCGACCGTCGCGTCGTAGCCGCCGGGCAGGTCACGGATGAACGGGTCGGCCTGCGCCATGCGGGCGGCCTCCTCGACCTCCTCGTCGGTCGCGCCGGCACGGCCGAAGCGGATGTTGTCGCGAATCGTGCCGCTGAACAGCACGGCTTCCTGCAGCGCGATCGCGACACTGGCGCGGAGCTGGTCCTCCGGGATCTCGCGCACATCGACGCCATCAATCGTGACGCGGCCGCTGTCGACGTCATAGAAGCGAGGGATCAGCCCGACGAGCGCGGACTTGCCGGAGCCGGTCGCGCCAAGGATAGCGACCACGGAGCCAGGCTCGGCGACGAAGGAAATGTCGGTAAGCACCGGTTCGGAGCCCTCCTCCGTATCGAAGGCGAAGGAGACATGCTCGAAGGCGACCTTCCCCTTCGGCCGAAAATCGCTTATCGCGACCGGCGCGACGGGAGGCGTGATCTCGGGAACGGCGTCGATCACCTCGTTGACGCGCTCGGCGGAGGCCTCGGCGCGGGTGAAGCGGACGATGACCATCGAGAACATCATCAGCGAGAAGAGCGTCTGCATCATGTAGTTGATGAAGGCGACGAGCGCGCCGATCTCGAGATTGCCGCTGCTCACGATGTTACCGCCGTACCAGAGCACGGCGACAATGCCGAAGTTCACGGTCAGCATCATCACCGGCATGATCGCGACGATCGTGTAGACGGCGCTCAGCGTCGTGTCGCGCAAGTCGTCGTTCGCATGACCGAAACGCCCCATCTCGTGTCGATGATGGGCGAAGGCCTTGACCACGCGCACGCCGGCGAGGTTCTCCTGGATGATGGCGTTGATGCGGTCGAGCCGTTGCTGCACCTGCTTGAAGAGCGGGAAGGCGCGCCGGAAGACGATCGCGACCGCGCCGAGGATGATCGGCATCAGCACGATGAAGAGCAGCGCGAGCTTCGGCGCGGTCATGATCCCGAGCGTCAGGCTGCCGACAAGCAGCAGCGGCGCGCGGACCATGATGCGGAGCATCATCTGGACGGCGTCGGAAAGCTGGACGACATCGTTGGTGAGGCGGGTGATCAGCCCGCCGGTCTCGAGCCGATCGAGGTTGCCGAACGAGAGCGTCTGGACCTTCGAAAAGAGCGCCTCGCGCACATCGGCGCCGAACCACTGCGACGCGCGCACGGCGAAGACGCCGCAAAGCACGCCGCCGATCATGCCGACGACGGCGAGTCCGACCATCAGGGCGCCGGTGCGCTGGACCTCGCCGAGATCACCATTGGCGATGCCCTGGTCGATGATCCGTTGGATCAGGCGCGGCTGCATGAGGTCCATTCCGACCTCGACCGCCATCATCAGGGGCGCGAGGATAACCCACAGTTTGTAGGTCCAGAGAAAGGACCAGAGACGTCGCATGGAACGCATAGGCAGGAAGACCTCGATCTAGGGGGAGGATCGGTGGATGCGCGTTGATGCACGCGGTCCGCAGGTGCTGGCCCGTTCCGTAGTGTACGACGCTGATCGGCGTTGGGGTCGCCACGTCACACCGGGGACGTCTCCGGCACAACAGCATCGTCCCGGTAGCGCCGACCCAAAGTGGACGGCTGGGTACGGGCGTCAGAACCGGGCGAGAGCCCGATGATAGGTCGTTAGGGCTTCACGCCGCTATGCATGGCGACGGTGCCGAAGCCGAGGAGCTGGTACGTCACGTTCTCCAGCCCGGCGTCGTGGAAGATGTCTGCCAGGGCGTCGGCCGGCGGGAAGGCGCGGACGGAATCCGGCAGATATTTGTAGGCCTTGTAGTCACGGCTGACGAGCCAGCCAATGATCGGGACGATCTGCTCGAAGTAGAGCTTGAACAGCGGGCCAAGGAAGGGGCGACGGAACGGCGTCATCTCGAGGCAGACGAGCTTGCCGTCCGGCTTCAGCACCCGCGACATCTCGCCCACGGACGCGGCGTAGTCCGGCATGTTGCGCAAGCCAAACGAGATGGTGACAGCGTCGAAGGAGCCGTCTTCGAATGGGAGGTTCATGCCGTCGCCGACGACGAAGCTCATGCCGTTCCCGCGCTTCTTCGCCTTGCGGCGGGCCTCCTCGATCATGCCGGTAGAGACATCCAGGCCAACGACCTCAGGCACGCCGGCCTTCCGGATATCGAACGCGACATCCCCGGTACCGGTCGCCACATCGAGCACGCGCTGGCTGCGGCGGTCGGCGAGCTCGGCGGCCTGCTTCGCCAGCATCGTGCGCCAGCGGAAGTCCATGCCAACGGTCATGACGTGGTTCATCAGGTCGTATTTCGGCACGATGCGGTCGAACATCGTCCGCACGTCGTCCTTGCCGGAGATCGCGCCCTTCTGCGGTTCGTGGTTCCGGTTGTTCATGCGTTCGTCCCTGTAGGGGAGGACCTTGTGTCCTCCCGGTCGCGGAAACGGGAGGACACAAGGTCCTCCCCTACAACGGTGTTGGTGGTCATGACAGCACCAGCGCGATGGAGAACAGTACGCTGGTGGCGACGGCGATGCGCCCGGTCATGCCGAGCGTCTTGTTGAGCGCGGGGCCGCGCAGCGACGTGATCTGCCGCCACAACGCCCAGAGCAACGGCCACCCGAGCAGCGTCACCAGCGCCCAGGCGTCCAGCCAGCCGACCGCCCAGAATGCCAGCGGCGTGGCGGCCGTGACAACGAGCATCAGCGCATATTCAATCCGCGTTTTCTCCGGCCCGATGCGCACGGCAACGGTCCGCTTGCCTGCGACCCGATCGCCCTCAAGGTCGCGGTAGTTGTTGACGATCAGAATGCCGACGATCAGCGCGCCGGGGATCAGCGACGACCACAGCGACAGCGCCGTGACCTCGCCGGTCTGGAGATAGGCGGTGCCGCTGACGGCGATCAGCCCGAAGAAGAGGAAGACGAAGATCTCGCCCAGGCCGAGGTAGGAGATCGGGAACGGACCGCCGGTGTAGGCGACGGCTGCGATCACGGCGAAGAGCCCGAGCAGCAGGAACGGCCACCCGCCTCGCAGGACGAGATAGAGTCCGGTGAGCACCGCCAGGCCGAGCGCGATCGCCGTCGCCCGCATGACGCCCTCGTACGAGACGTATCCGGCGGAGGTAATCCGCGTCGGCCCGACGCGCTCCTCGGTGTCCGTGCCGCGCTTGAAGTCGATGGCGTCGTTGGCGAAGTTCGCCGCGATCTGGAGCAGCAGCGCGGTCAACAGCGCCATCAGCGCCGTCGGGGCGTGGAAGCCGTCCTCGTGCCAGGCCACGGCCGAGCCGACGATGATCGGCGCGAGCGAGGCTGGCAAGGTCCACGGGCGCGCGGCGAGGTACCAGATGCGGAAGGTAGACGGGCGCTCGGCGGCTGCGCCGACGGGCATGCTCATACCTCGCCCTGTCCCGCGCCACCGGGATCGAGGTGGATGTTGTCGATGATGCGCGTCTCGCCGACGAGGCCGGAGACGATCGCGTAGGCGCCGGTCACCACCGGATCAATTGGATCGAAGGTGTCCGGGTCGACGATCGCCAGGTACTGGAGCTCGACGGACGGCTGGGCGGCGATGATCTCGCGGCCAAGCGCGAGGATCGTCTGCGCGTCCGTCTCCCCTTCAACCACCCGCTGCTGGATGGCGAAGAGGGCGTTCGGGATCGCGATCGCGGCGGCGCGGTCCTCCGGCGAGAGGCGCATGTTGTAGGAGCTCAGCGGCAGGCCATCCAAATCGCGCACGGTCGGCGACGAGACGATCGTGCCGGGCAGCGAGAGGTCGTCATGCATCCGGCGCAAGAGCGCGAGGCGTTGCAGGTGCTTCTCGCCGACGTAGGTACGGGTCGGCTGGAGCTGGTTCAGGAGGATCGCGAAATAGGCCGCGGTGCGACCGGAGCGGCCGGGACGGATTCCGCCCTCAAAGCGGTCGTCGAGGCCATCGACGAGCACGTGGGTCGCGAACCCCGGCGGGAAGATCGTCTCCTGCTCGGGCAGGTAGAAAATCCGCGCGCCCTGCTCCCGGACCGTGCGGATGTCGTCGTCGCTGAGCGGGACCTGCCCGCCGTTCGGGTCGAACACTGCAACGATCGTGTCGTCGTTCTCGAGGTTCGCCCGCCGGATCAGCGAGAGATGCCCCTCGTGGAGCGGGCCCATGACCGGGACAAGCCCGATCGTAACCGCGCCAAGGGTGGCGTCCTGCACCTCGGCGGGCGTGGTGGCCTTCACTGCTGGGCGAGTCATGCGCTGCCCTCCCGTCAGGCCTGGCTATGGACGTTGGAGCGCGGCGTGTAGGAGCTGCTCTCCTTCGAACCTCCCTGCGGCCGGTGCCCTTGCTCGTGGGCGCGGACCAGCCGGGTCAGGAGCGCGTTTGCCGGAACGGGAACGTTCACCCGCTTGGCATGGCGCACCACCTGGCCGTTGATGGCATCGATCTCGGTACGCATGCCCTGCTGCAGGTCGACGTACATCGAGGAGAAGGTGTTGCCCTGCGAGCGGGCGACATCCTCCAGCACATCGCCGAGCGTCTCCGCGTTGAGGTGCACCCCTTGCGCCTCGGCGACGGCGACCACCTCCTGGATCACCGACATCGCGGCGCCCTTGAGGTCCTGATCCTGGCTGATGGCGAAGGTCGGCACGGCGGCGAGCGCGGTAACCGGGTTGATGGCGCAGTTGAGGGCCAGCTTGCGCCAGACCCAGCGGTGGATGTCGGCCACGGCGCTGGTGCGCCAGCCGTTGTCGCGTAGCGTGGCGGCAAGGTTGCTCAGCTCGTCATTCACCTGCGGCGTGCGGCGGCCAAGGGCGGTGATTCCGTCGGTGGTATGCATCACCTTGCCCGGCGCGGTGCGGACCGCTTCCTGCGTGGTGACCCCGAGCCAGACATGCGGGCGGACGCCATCTTTCGTCAGCGCGCGGCGAAGTGCGGATGCGTTGCCGAGCCCGTTCTGGAGCGTGATGACGATGGTGTCGCGGTCGAGGTGATCCCGCAGCGGGGCCATGGCTTCCTCGGTCGCCCACGCCTTGACGAGCACGATGACGACATCGCTGCCGCGTACATCGGCGGGCTCGCTGCTGACATCGAGACGGGCGCGGCTGACCTGGCCGTCGCGCTCGGTGAGCTCCAGGCCATGCTTGCGGATGGCGTCGAGGTGGGCGGAAGGGCGACCGTAGAGGAGCACGCGCTCGAGCTCCGGCGTCGCGCCCGGCTCGCTGGCGTGGGAGCGCATGCCGAGGGTAAGGCGTGCGGCAAGCAGGGAGCCCATGGCGCCGGCTCCGACGACGGTGATCTTCACGGTGGTCTCTCCCTCGGCTTTCGCGGGACCCTCCGGCGCGTCGAGGGCGGCCGGGACAAGGGTCCAGTCATGTCTGGGGCTATTGTCGCATGATGGGTGCACGGACACCTAGCGAAGGGAAGATCACCGGCATCAGTCGTCCTGTCTCCCCGCCTCCCAGTCTGTCTCGTATGGATCCTGACGATGGTGCAACACGCGAGCGATCGTTAGCCGGTCTTCGTCGAGCCAGTAATAGACAACATGGCTTTCAACATTCACTCTGCGTAACCCGGACGAAAGCTCATCGGTTGGACGGCCCATACCAGGTACCGCGACCAGCCGCCTGAGGGCAGCGTCGAGTATCCGACGATAGCCATCACGTTGCTGACTTCCCCATCCTTCTTCCGTGAAGAGAAGGATGCTGCGATGTCTGCCCTGGCGTCGGGCGTGATTTCCAGACGCATGCTACGGGCATACATGCGGGACGGGGCTATCCCCGCTTGGCTCACCCGCTCGTCAACTTCCCTGTCCACATTCTCCCAGTAGGCCTCATTGACCTCTCTTACGTTGCCCGCCCTAGTGTCAGCCTCGTTTCATCGATCCGGTGCCGCAACCATGGCAGTTCCTCTTCATCTCGAACTCCAACAAGCCGGAGGCCGGCCCGGAGGACATCGCTCGCCGTGGCGTAACGCCCGGACGCGACCTGCTTCTCGACGAATTCGGTGAAGTGATCTCCGAGGGAGACCGATGTGTTGCGTGCCATGACAGGCCCTCCTGAGCGTGATACCGGTTCTTGGTACTCACCATTCTAGCAGAGCTGAGCCGGACGCCGGGACCAGTCTCCCCTCAGTCCGACCGAGCCTCTTGCGCCTCGGCCATTGTCGTGGGAGCGTCGGTCGCGCCCGTCCAGCGGCGGACGAACGGCGCAACGACCTCCACTACAAGTACCTTCAGCACGCCGGCGAGCGGGATGGCAACGAGCGCGCCGACGATCCCACCGAGCGCGGCGCCGATGGAGAGGGCGATGAGGACGAGCAGTGGCGGGATATCCGTCTCACGGCTCATCACGTTCGGGGTAATGAGGTTGCTCTCGATCTGCTGCACGATGACGTAGAAGACGAGGACGATCAGCCCCTGGGTCGGTGACGTGGCGAACGCCACAAGGGTTGTCGGCACGGCGGCGAAGACGGGCCCGACCACCGGGATGATCTCGCCGAAACCCGCGACGAGTGCCAGGACCAGCGGATAGTCCACGCCGATGACGAGCAGGCCGATGTAAACGATCGTCCCGACAAGGAGCGCGGAGATCAGCGTGCCGCGCACATAACCGCCAACGGTGCTGCTCAACTCCTCCAGCACGCGCTGGACCTGCGCTTCGTCGTCCGAGGGGACCAGCGAGCGGGAGAAGCGGGCGACCCGCGAGCGGGTGAGCAGCCAGTACGCCGACATGGCGACCACGAGCACGAGATCGAGGGAGGTGGAGACGATCATCATCGGCAGCGCGATCAGGAGATCCGTCATCTTGCCGAAACCGCTGGTGATCTTCGAGAGGATATCGTTGCCGCCGGCGAGATCCCATCCCTGCACGGTGTTGCGAAGTCGCTCGATCGTGGCAGGGGCCTGCTCAGCCAGCTCGCGCGCCTGGGTGACAAGCGTCGGCGCGAGATACCAGAGCAATCCGCCGAACAGGGCCGCCACCCCGAGGTACAGGACGCCCACGGCAACACCGCGCGGCATCACCTTGCCGGCACGGTCGATCAAGGGCGCCGCCGCCTCAGCGATGACGATCGCGGCGAAAAGCAGCGCGAGCGGCCTCGCCGTCAGCCAGACACCGCCGATGAGCAATGCCGCGAGCACCAGGGCGAATGCGCCCATCACCGCCATCCGAGTCAGCGATGCGGTATCACGTTCCGTCCCTCTTAATCTTCCAGTGGTGCGATCGACCATGCCCCCTCTTTCGTACGAAGAATCCATCCAGAATGAACGCTCTTGCCACAGGGGCGCGCACGGACGATGCCGGGAAGTCCTGTTCTGGGCGAGTATTCCGCTCGCGCGGCCGCTGGAACAGCACATGCTACGCTATCGGCACAACCCGCATATCGGACGGGAGCTCGGGACGGCCGGGCTGAGAGGGCGACCCACTGTCGCCGACCGTAGGACCTGATCGGGGTAATGCCCGCGCAGGAACCGGAGGTTTTTCATCATGTTCCAATCGATCGATCGCCGTTCGCTCCTCAAGGGCGTCGCCGGCAGTGCCGTCGCGCTCGCCGGGGTGTCCGCCCTGCCGCGCAGCCAGGCAACCGCGCAAGAGCGCACCAAGGTCACGCTCGCGCTGGACTGGTACCCGAACGCGAACCACGCCGGGATCTACCTGGCGCAGGATCGCGGCTACTTCGAGCAGGCCGGGCTGGACGTCGAGATCTTCACCCCGGCGGATCCGACGACTGTGCTGCAGACCGTCGGCGCAGGGCGGGACACGTTCGGCATCACCTACCACTTCGACGTGCTGCAGGCGCGCACGCAGGACGTGCCGGTGGTCTCCGTCGCCGCGCTGGTGCAGCACCCGCTCAACAGCCTGATGGTGCTGGCGTCGAGCGACATCATGTCGCCGGCCGACCTCGCCGGGAAGACGGTCGCGATCGCGGGCGTGCCGAGCGACGAGGCGTATCTCGACACGATCCTCCGCCACAACGGCCTCTCTATGGAAGACGTCGAAGTGGTTAACGTCGGCTTCGACCTCCTGCCGGCCGTGCTCTCCGGCCGCGCGGACGCCGCGATCGGCATCTACTGGACCCACGAGACGATCCTCGCCGAGCGAGAGGGCACCCCGGTGCGCTACTTCCGGATCGAGGAGGAAGGCGTGCCGGACTACTACGAGCTCGTGCTCGTCGCCGGGGAGGACATCATCGCGAACCAGGAGGACGTCGTGACCGCCTTCCTCGGGGCGTTGCGACAGGGGTACCACGACGCGGCTGCCGACCCGGACGCCGCGCTGACGCTGCTGCTGGCCGAAAGCCCGGACCTCGTCGAGGATGTCGAGCGCGAGGGGCTGGACCTGCTCGCCCCGCTCTGGACGGATAACGGCGCAGTCCCGTTCGGGACGCAGACGACGGAGCGCTGGGAGGCCTACGCGACGTGGGCGATGGAGCAGGGTCTGCTGCCGGAGGGCACGGATTGGGAGAGCGCCTTCCGCGACGATCTCTTCCCGGCCGGGAGCGCTACGCCCGGAGGCCAGCCCGGTTTCATAGCGGCCAAGATGAACGTGGAAACGGGGAGGGCGTGATGAACCGCTCCCCGTTTCCTACGACGCGGGCGGCCATACGGGTCCGCCTCGCCACGCCTGTCACCCGACCGCCGTCATCCTGCGTGGCCGGCAAAGGCATCGTTGTTGCGCAGGTGGCCCCAGATGACCGACCGCTTCGACATCCATGGAGACCACCAGATGACCAACAGCATCGCGACACCGATCACCCGTTTCATGCGTGACCTGCGGCAGGTTCGCCGCTTCAAGGACGAGCCGGTTCCCGACGACGCCCTGCAGGACATCCTCGACGTCGCGCGCTGGACCGGCAGCGCCAAGAACACCCAGCCGTGGCACTTCCTCGTCATCCGCGACCGCGAGAAGCTGCGCCAGCTCAGCGAGATGGGCAACTTCACCGCCTTCATCGCCAACGCGCCCCTGGCGATCGGCGTCGTGCTGGATGGCAGCAACAGCCGCACCGAGCCCTACGACCACGGGCGCGTCGAGGAGCGCATCATGCTCGCCGCGAAGGCCCACGGCCTCGGCGCCGGCACCGCCTGGTATGACCCCAATGCTGTACGCGACATCCTTGGCATTCCGGAGCCCTATGTCCTGCGCTCCCTTGTCGGGCTGGGGGTGCCCGCCGACGGCGACAACAGCGCGCGGGGCGTTGATGGTGGCCGCCGGCCGCTGACTGAGCTCGTGCGCGAGGATCGTTTCACCTCCTGATCCGCGTTGGCCGGAACGACACTCGAGACATGTATCGCGGACCGAAGACCACCCCGCGATGCCGCGATATAGCCCGGCCCAGAAGGTTCCTATCTAAACGATCCGCTCCAGGCTTGACAAATATAGCTATCAATTCTATAGTTACTAATGTTGAGTAACGAACATCGGACGGGCCGGGTTCAACTCCGGCCAGCGATATCCGTCATTGCAGAAGAGGAAGAAGGACACACCCATGGTTGATACCAGCACCCGCACGATTACCCTGAACATCGACCCGTCGCACTCCGAGATCATGTTCCAGGTGAAGCACATGATGTTCGCGAAGGTGAAGGGCAGCTTCGAGACGTTCTCCGGCACCATCCAGCTCGACCCGCAGGACCTTACCAACTCGTCCGTCAGCGTCGATGTCGAGCCGAGCAGCATCAACACCCGCGACGCGAACCGCGACGCCCACCTCCGCTCGCAGGACTTCTTCGGCGTCGAGCAGAACCCGACGATGACCTTCCGCAGCACCCGCATCGAGGCGGACGGCGACGACTACAAGGTCTACGGCGACCTGACGATGAACGGCGCGACGAAGGAGATCGTCCTGGACGCCGAGTTCAACGGCAAGGGCGTTTCCCCGATGGGTCCGACGGTCTACGCCTTTTCCGCCAAGGGCAAGGTGAACCGCAAGGACTGGGGCATGGAGTGGAACGCCGCGCTGGAGGCTGGCGGGATGCTGGTGTCCGACGAGGTGAAGATCGAGGTTGAGGTTGAGGCCACTCCGGCCGAGTAAGCCTCCCTCTTCAGCACCACGAAGCAAGGAACCGGGCGAGGGACAACGGCGTCCCCGCCCGGTCTTTGCGTGTGTGAGCGCGCCCTTCTGCCGTTCACCATCTTTCGCATCTGTAGCGGAGGACATTGGATGCGCTGGGTCGCGCCGCTGATACGGCGGCCGGGGCGCATCCAATGTCCTCCCATATCGGCGCTGCATCATGCCAGACCGGCACCATGCGAGCGGGGTGGGAGGACATAGCGACCAACGGCGGTCCGGTGGACGTGGCGGTCTGTGGTCGCAAGTCCTCCGCTACAGCGGACTCTTGCTGCGAGAAACGCCTCCCCTTCCCCGGCGTTACCATTAAGGAGACGTCCGACGGCGCGTGCTAGCATGCACGTACACCGGAAGCCCGATGTGGCGCTCCCCGGACGAGCCGATTTCCCCAGAGGTACAACGCGTGGCCTACCCGACCAACTCCCGATCCGCCTACGCTGCCCCTCGCCGCGCACCGCGCTGGCCGTGGGCCTTCGCCTCCATCCTGCTTCTCGCCGTCATCGCCACGACGGGGCTGCTGCTCAACGGCGGCCTGACGCCGGAAACGTCCAACGAGCGTCAGCTCGCCGCGATCGACGTCACCGAGCAGGCGCGCGCGAACGCGACCTTCACCCCCGAGCCGACGGCGACCTACACGCCCGTCCCAACCGCGACGGCGGTCGACACGTCGATGCCAACCGCGATCGCCGGTAACTGGATGTCGTTCTGGGAGGCTGGCGACTACGGCAGCATGTATGCGCTGACCTCGAACGCGACCCACCAGGAGATGACGGAAGAGGACTTCGTCGCGCGCTACGAGAACATCCAGCATGAAGCCGGGCTGACAAAGGTGAGCGCCGACGTGACCGGCGAGGCGTCGCTGGACGGCGTCGTGCCCTTCAAGGTGTCGTTCACCTCCAGCCTCGTCGGCGATATCAGCGAGGAGAACGAGCTCTACTTCACGCGTGAGGGCGACGCCTGGAAGGTCGTCTGGACCCCGGCATCGATCTTCAAGGATCTCGGCACCAACGGCTGCGTGCACTTCTCGTCCGACGGTGATGAACCGTGGGCCGCATCCTCGACCGCAACGGTAAGGTGCTCGCAGAGGACGCCGAGGTCGCCCGCGTCAGCGTGGTCCCGGCGATGATCGAGGACACCGCCGCCACCTACCAGGCCGTGAGCGACGTCACTGGCGTCTCGGTCGCGGATATCGAGGCGCGCGCCGCGTCGTCACAGTCGCCGAGCTGGCCTGTCGCCATCGCAGACCTTCCGGCGAGTAAAAACACGGAGCTGATCAACGCCCTGCAGCCGTACAGCGGCGTGCAGGTGACGCGCGCCACGCAGCGCACGTATCCGTATGGCGCCGTCACGGCCCATCTCGTCGGCTGGGTGAGCATCGCCACCCAGGAGGACGTCCAGCGTGACGAGACGGGCCTCGTCCTGCCAGATATGCTGATCGGCCGCTCCGGGCTCGAGCTGGGCGCGAACGAGCTCCTGACCGGCATCCCCGGCGGGCGGCTGCTGATCGTGGAGTGCAACACCCGCGCGGAGCGGTTCGAGCTCGGCGTCTCCAAGGGCGAGCCCGCGAAGGACATCTACACGACGGTCGACGTCGACTTCCAGATCGAGGTCGACAAGGCGTTGACGGCGGTCGAGAAGAACGACGACTCGACGCCGGACAAGAACGACAAGCTGGGCCGCCGCTCGGCCGCCGTGGTGCTCGATCCGCGCACCGGCGCCGTGCTGGCGATGGTCAGCCACCCCTCCTTCGACCCGAACGGCTTCATCACGGGCGAGTTCAAGGATGAGGACGTGGCCGTGATGACCGACCCGCTGCTGCGCGGCGAGGTTAACCGGGTGACGCAGCAGGCGCTGCCGACCGGCTCGATCTTCAAGGTCATCACCACCGCCGGGGCGATGGCGGATCTCGGCTACGACGCGAACACGCCGATCGACTGCCCCTCGTCATTCTCCATCGGTGACCAGACCTGGAACGACTGGGTCGTCGAGAACGGCCTCTCCGGCCAGGGCATGCTGACGCTGCACCAGGGGCTGGTGAACTCCTGCAACACGGTCTTCTACCAGATCGGCGCGGAGCTCGATAAGAAGGACGAGAACCTCCTGCCGGACATGGCGAAGGCGTTCGGCCTCGGCTCCCCGACCGGCATCGAGTACTTCCCGGAGGTCGGCGGCACGATCCCGGACCCGCAGTGGAAGCTCGAGGTTGTCGGCGACGGTTGGGCACGCGGTGACGCGGTCAACCTCTCGATCGGGCAGGGCTACTCCGAGGCGACGCCGCTCCAGATGTCGGTCGCGTATGCCGCGATCGCGAACGGCGGCTCGGTGCTCCAGCCGTACGTTGTGGACCGCACGCAGGTGCCGGGCGAGGATCCGGTGCAGGTCGGCAAGCGCGTCGAGGTCCGCAAGCTGCCGCTGAACGCGGACCAGATCGCCCAAATCCAGGCGATGCTGCGGGCCCAGACGAGCGACCCGACCGGCTACGGCTCGACGAAGGTGTTTGGCAGCTTCGGCTGGCCGATCTCCGGCAAGACGGGCACGGCGCAGAACCAGCTCGACGGCAGCGACCGGCCGCACTCGTGGTTCGCCGCCTACGGCCCCTACCCGGGCGACGGCACGGAGGCGACGATTACGTCGATCGTGATGGTCGAGAACATCGGCGAGGGTGTTTCGTACGCCGCGCCGGCGACAAAGACGATCTTCGAGGCGTACATCCGGATGTACCCGGAGCCGTAGGCGACGTTGGGCGGGCGATGGCGCAACTCGCCTCACCGCATCAACCTCACCCTGAGCGAAGCGAAGGGCCCTAGCGAAGCGATCGTAGCAGGATGGATGCTGTGCCTGAACCCGGAGTTCCGGCTAGTAAGTGACAGGCAATGCCTCGCTTGGCACCATCGCCATGCTTCGGGGAGCCCGGAGTCGACCGCCTCCGGGCGAGTCTTCCGGGGGATCCTGCACGGGCCATTCCCGATCTTGCCAGTGCGACGATCGCCTCGCGAGCGACTCGCAGCGCGGACCGCTTCGGTCGGGATGACGTCGAACGGTGGAATCCGGTCGATGCCGGACATTCAACGTAGGCACTCTCGCTCACGGATGACGCCATTTTGGATTCATGGCAAAGGTGCGCCGACACACTCTTGCGCTTCGACACGGATTGTTCACACTTTTCCCGACGACTCGTGTATGCTGGGAGCCGCACGCCGTTCAGAGAACGCGAACGCGCCTGCCTGCCGCACCGCCCGCGGCATGATGGTGGACCTGACAGGATGCCGGCGCACGCCGGCGCGCCTACCGGGTGGCTCGTCTCCCCGACGACCACGCCGGCCAGACGGAAAGGGGTGATGACGATGATCGATACCATCACCAATACCGGCGCCACTCCCACGGGACGCGCCTGAATCCACCCGGACCGGTACCATCGCGTACCGATCCGCCCTGTAACCGTTGACCAACACAACTGCATTGGGAACCCGGGAGCGAGCGACCGCATCTTTCACCGTGCGTGAGAGATAGCGCCCCGCCGGACCGCGTATGAACGCGCGGCCGTCCCGCGTGTCCGAACCGGAGAGATTCCAGCATGTCTACAGCAACTGAGGAGAAAAAGGCGCCAGCGCCCGGGAGCGGGCACGAGGGCCAGACGTTCCTCGTCGGCGAGAACGTCTACCTGCGCACGATCCGCGAGGAAGACGCGCAGTACGGGATGTCGTGGATGAACACGATCCTCCCGCGCTCCGTCGCGCGCGTCGAGAAGTACATCAATGACGAGATGAAGGAGGAGCGGGACACCGGCCACCTCATCATCCTGCGCAAGAGCGACGACCGCCCGATCGGCTCCATCAACACCGAGCGTTGGGCGCATTCGGTCTGGATAGACCCGTTCGTCGACCCGCTCTTCGGCGAGCAGGGCGATCGTTGGCTTGGCGAGGCGCTCGGCCTCTTCCTGCCGTGGTACGTGGATGAGCATCACCGGGTAATCGCCCACATCAACGAGATCGCGGATGACCGGCATATCCTGCGCGAGGCGCTGGAGACGATCGGCGCGCGGCCGGAGTACACCTTCTCGGAGTACTTCAAGCGCGGCAATCGCTTCATCGCCTGCCACAACTACGAGTACATCAACAAGCAGTGGGTAGAAACCCTCGGCGACCCGGCGGACGACGAGCTTCCGCGCTCCGGCACCGGCGTGCCGCGCCCGGTGATCGCGCCGGTCGTCGTGGACGGGCCGCTTCCGCTGAACGCGATGCGCGTCGGCCCGCGCGTTTACCTGCGTCCCCTCCAGAAGGAGGACGCGAAGGTGATCGCGGAGTGGCAGCGCAAGGAGACCGAGGGGTTCTGGAGCGGTGGCCGCTACGTCTCGACCACGACCTCGCTGGAGACCTGGTTCAAGAGCCTCCAGGAGGACGAGCCGCAGGAATGGGTCCGCTTTGCGGTCTGCCTGCGCGAGACGGACGAGATCATCGGCGTTGTCGGGATCGACGGCATCGATTACCAGAACCGCCGCGCGGAATCGGAAAGCGAGTTCCACCGGCCGGACTATCGCGGCGGGGGCTACGGCACCGAGGCGAAGCACCTGTTGTTCGACTACGCCTTCAACACCCTCGGGCTGCACTCGCTGCAGTCGTGGGTGATGTTCGCCAACACCGCGCTCGGCCGCGGCGCTACGCAAGCAGGGCTACACCGAGGTCGGCCGCGAGCACTGGCTGACCCGCCAGAGCGGCCGTTTCACGAACTTTGTCGTCTTCGAGCTCCTCGCGAGCACCTGGCGGGCGATGCCGCGCACCGGCTCCGCCTACCCGGAGGACAGCTAGACCATGACCGATATCCTGGACAAGGTGGACGCGCCCCAGCAGGCGCAGGACACGGAACAGAAGAAGACGCCCGCGCCGGGCACCGGCCACCACGGGCAGACGTTCCTCGTTGGCGAGGAGGTCTACCTCCGCACCTTCGAGCTCGGCGACGAGAAGAACGCCGCCTCCTGGCGCAACTCGGTCTTCCCGAAGTCGACCGAGCTGGTGAAGACGTGGATCGAGGAAGGCATCCCGAAGGCCGGGAAGCAGAAGACGTCGTTCTACGCGATCGTGCGCAAGGCCGACGACCTGATCGTCGGCTCGGTCAAGACGGCCAACTTCGACACCATCGTCGAGCTGGATGTGCACGTCGATCCGCTCTATGCCGAGACCGGCCAACGCTGGAAGGCCGAGGCGATCACGCTGATGGCAGGCTGGGCCGTCGACGAGCGGCACATGCCGTCGGTCGGCGTCGAGATCCCGGCCTCGGAGACGGTCGTCGCCGAGCGCATCCAGGCGTTTGGCCTGCGCGAGACGGCACGCTGGCGCGAGATGTTCTCCATCAACGGCAAGCGGGTCGATTGCGTGCTCTACCAGTACCACAACACGGGCTGGATGGAGACGCTGGGCGATCCGCTGGAAGCGGAGATCCCGCGCTCCGGCACCGGCGAGCCGCGCCCGGTTCCGCCGCCGGTCACGATCGAGGGTGACCCGCCGAAGAACGCGATCCTGATCGGCAAGCGCGTCTACCTGCGGCCGGAGGAGAAAGACGACGCCAAGTCCGTGGCGGACTGGGCGCGCAAGGAAGAAGAAACCTTCTTTGATATCGGCCGCCACCTGCCGACGCCCGTGCTGCATCAGCACTGGACGCAGTCGTCACAGGAAGGCGATCACCCGGACGGCATCTGGTTCACGGTCTGCCTGCGTGAGAACGACGAGCCGATCGGCGCGGTCGGGCTGCTGGGCATCGACTACGTGCACCTCTACGCCGAGACGGGCAGCTTCTTCCACCGCCCGGACTACCGCGGCAGCGGCTACGGCTCGGAGGCGAAGCAGCTCCTGCTGGAGTACGCGTTCGAGAAGCTCGGGCTGCACATGGTGGAGTCGTGGGTGTACTTCCCGAACACGCGCTCGGCGGCGGCGCTGCGCAAGCAGGGCTACAAGGAAGCCGGCCGCGTGACGTGGCTCTACCCGTACGAGGGAAACTTCGGGAACATGGTCGTCTTCGACCTGCTCGCCGAGGAGTGGCGCGCCATGCCCCGCGCGGATTGGGAATCGTAGTCCCGGACCATGTGTCCGGGACATGACCCGCAGGGTCATAACGCGCCCATATCGACCTGCGGTCGATGTCTCGCACACGTGGTGCGAGACTACGGACGGCGATGCCATTGGTAGCCCCGGGCCAAGGGTTGCGCGTAAGCGCAATCCCGCCGTGCCCGGGGAGCGCCGGCCGACGCGCACCTCGCCTGGTGCCGCGCCCGCGCGCACACCACTCGCAGCTGCGAGGTGCGGCGGTACGAACGCGAATGCCCGAGAACACGAACAGCCCCGGCAGGATGACTCCCGCCGGGGCTGTTGTGTACCTGTCTGGATCAGCGCCGGGCGCTAGACGTCGCGGAGGTCGACCATGACGATGATCCCGCTATCCGGCTGCCACATGAACATGCTGATCTCGGTCTGCTCGTACATCTCGAAGATGATCGTCAGCTCGACGCTCTCGCCAGAGGCGATCGCGGTGTCATCCTCGAAAATCTGGACGCTGCTGCCCTCGTCCACGCTCACGTAGGAGCGGGAGTTGTTGCGGCCAAAGCTGTCGAGCATCGAGAAGTCGTACGGCTCGACGATGATGTTGCCGCGCGAGAGGTTCTCGACCTCGAACGTCACGGCGATGTACTCGATGCCCGGATCCGGATCGTAGTACTGGCCGTAGTCCTGCCAGCCGCGCTCGACATCCAGCACCGTGATGCTGGTCACGGCGTCACCGCGATCCGAAAAGTAGGTCGCCGGGGCGTCGAGACCCACTGCGAACGCTGTCGGCTCGCCCGATCCCGCCGCGCTCGCCTCCGGGGTCGCATCCTGCGCCAGCGCCACGCTCGCGCCGCTCCCGATCAGCATCATGAGCGCCAGCAGCGCCGTCAACACCTTCCGCATAACCCACTCCTCAAAACAACTGGTCCCTCGGGTGACCGACCTTCGGCCCCGTTGCGCCGGCTCCCTGGTGCATGTCCGACGCGGTGACGGCGAGTCGATGGTGCACGCCTCGCCGCCTTCGTGGGGATAACGCCATGCCCGCCGCGCGGGTTCCCCCGTGGCGCATATCGGCGCTCCCGATCTGTATAGGGAGTAGACGAATAAGAACATTTGTTCTGTTTTCGCTCCGAGGAGAGGATGCCATGACGCCAGAGCCATCAGGGCCATCAGACGGCCGATTTCAGCGCGACGACGTTGCTGCGGGAGACGATGGAGGGGTTGCGAACGGCCCAGCGCCACCTGCTCGCGCACGACCCCGAGCACGTGGCCACGCACGCACCGCTGCTGGCGCGGATCGCCGCGGCGATGACGCAGGCCGCGCGCGTGCACGACCAGATCACCCGTACCGACGACCACCGGGAGGAGCGCCGATGATGACCACCCCAGCCCGCCTGATCCATCCGAAGCGACGCGCCCGGCCCCATCATTCGCGCTCCACGAGCCCGCCGATCGATCTCGAGCCGACCAGCGCCTACGAGGCGATCACGCGGGAAAAGGTCGAATCGCTGGAGGACGACCTGCGCGAGATCAAGTCCCGCGTCGATACCATCTTCTACCTCATCATCGGCAGCATCGTCGTCGACATGCTGACGCGCTGGATGGGAGGATGAACCTGCCCGATGCCACGGAGTGGCCCGAACTCGCTGGCTTCTCGCGGGAAGGTCTACCCGCCCACGTCCTGCGGCCGTACCAGATGAATGCGGCGCGCACCGATCGTCGACAGCGTGCTGGCCGGGCGGGGCGAGCAGTATGCCGTCGTCTTCGCGCGGCAAGCCGGCAAGGACGAGATGCTCGCCCAGATGTTGGCGTTCCTGCTGCTCCACCGCGCGAAAACCGGCGGCTCGGTGGTTGTCGCGGCGCCGACGCTGCGGCCGCAGGCCATGCTCTCGCGCGACCGGCTGCTGGCGCGTTTGCTGGATCATCCCGCGACGAAGGACTCCACCTCGACGAACGGGACGACGATCCGCGTCGGCAAGGCACAGGCAACATTCCTCTCCGCCGCGCCGCGCGCCAACGCCCGGGGCCAGACCGCCGACCTCGCCCTGATCGCCAACGAGACGCAGAACATCGCCCCGGACACGTGGGACGCCGTCTTCGACCCGATGGCGGCAAGCACGAACGCGCCGACGATCTTCCTCGGCACGGTCTGGAGCCGGCACACGCTCCTCGCCCGGCAGATGCGCTACCTGCGCGAGAAGGAGCAGGCGGACGGCACGCCGCGCGTCTTCCTCGTGCCATGGGAGGAGGTCGCGAACGAGATTCCCGCCTATGGACAGCGCGTTCGCGACCGGATGGCGCAGCTCGGCCAGCGGCACCCGTTCATTCGCACCGAGTACTTCCTGGAGGAGCTCGACGGCGAGCAGGGCCTCTTCCCGCCGCACCGCATCGCGCAGATGCACGGCGAGCACCCGCGCCAGCATGCCGCCACGCAGGGTCGTCGCTACGCCCTGCTGCTCGACGTCGCCGGCGAGGAGGAATCCGGCGGCGGGCAGCTCTCATTCGGGCTGGACGGGTCGTCCCGCCGCGACAGCACGGCGCTCACCGTGGTCGAAGTCGACACGTCATCCCGCGTTGATGAGCGGCCGCTCTACCGGGTGGTCGACCGCCGGACATGGACCGGGACCAGCCACGTTGCGCTGCACGCCCAACTGGTCGACCTCGCGACAAACGTCTGGAAGGCGAGCTGGCTGGTCGTCGACGCGACCGGCATCGGCGCCGGGCTCGCCTCGTTCCTGGATTCGTCGCTGACGCCGCGCGGGGTGAAGGTGCGGCGATTCGGCTTCACCAGCGCCAGCAAAAGCCAACTCGGGTGGGACTTCGTCGCGCTGATCGACAGCGGCCGCTACAAGGAGTACGCCGATGACGGGGAGCATGACACGACAGAGTTCTACGCCCAGCTCCGCGCGACGGAGTACACGACGGCCGGCGGCCCTGGCGCGGCGCTTCGTTGGAGCGTGCCTACCGCCGCCGGACACGACGACCTGGTGATCAGCGCGGCGCTCGTCACCGCGCTGGACGGCGTGAACCTCCGCCCGCGCATCGCCAAGGGCTCATGACAGGCGCATTCATGCGTACACCCGGCCCTTGTGGCCGGGTCGCGGGCGCGGCTCTCATGACCCGGCCACCGCCCGCAGCTGCGAGGGCCGGGTGTACGAGGGAGCGCGGGCAGTGCCGAAAGCTGGCTACGTCATGCCCGCTCCCTACTCCCCTCGTCATTCAGAGCGTAGCGATGAATCCCCCGGCGAAGCCGATGCACCGAAGGTGCATATTGGGGCGGCAAGACACTGATTCATGTCTGTACCGTCGCGGGTATCGACCTGCGGTCGATCGGCTTCGCCGGGGGATCCTTCCCTCCGGTCAGGATGACAGTGGATTTTGGCGGAAGGGCGAGTATGCCGCTGCCGGTCATACCCGCCCCTGAAACGTCCTATCGCCAGCCGACAGTGATCTCGTCCGGCGAGACGGGGCCGGTCGGGTCGGTGACCGTGATGGTCTTCGAGACGCCCGGCGCGAGGTCGACGTAGTTGTCGCTGTAGCGCGTCGTCGCGACCGGCCGCTGCAGGTGCACGAACCAGCAATACCCGTCGTCCGGCGCGGTCAGCGTGACCTCCACCTCGCCCTCGCCGACCTGCCGCATCTCCACCGCTGGCTCGGCCGGGACGCGGTCGAGATCCTTGAAGTCGACGAAGAAGTGCCGGTTGTCGTAGAAGATGCCGCTGCCGCTCGCCGCTCGCAGGTACCGGTCGTTGCCGGCGATGTCCGCCGGCCAGGAGGCGACCTTCATGCTCGTCGTCGGCGGGACATCAACATCCAGCACGCGCTGCTCGATGGTCTCGCCCGGCGAACGTGCCAAGGGTCACCGTCACGTCGTCGCGGACATGCTCCAGCGAGTCGTTCGTGATCCACAGCTCGACGCCGTCGTCCGTGCCCTTGAACGAGGCCAGCACCGGGTGGAAGACGCGGCGCAGATAGAAGTACCCGGCCTTCCCGAAGCCGTAGTAGTCCATCACCGACCAGCTCTGCACCGGCCAGCAGTCGTTCATCTGCCAGACGAGCGCGCCGGAGCAGTGCGGCGTGCGGCGTCGGAAGTGCTCGATGCCGAAGATGACGCCCTCGGCCTGCGCGATCTGGCTGAAGTCGATGTAGTCCGCCAGGTTGTCCGGCACGCCGGTGACAGACTCCATCAGCATGTCGCCCTTGTTCTTCGGGTTGTCCTTGTTGTGCCAGTCCATCGCCGGGCTGTGATGGTAGAGCTCGTCCTCCGGCACCGCGCGGCGTAGCGTCTCCACGACGGGCGAGGCATGCAGGCCAAACTCCGAGCAGAAGCGCGTCATGTCCTCGGCGTAGCGGCGGTAGCTGACCATCTCCGGCGTGAGGACCTGCTTGCCCTCCTCGAAGAAGCGTCGCGGGCTCTGCCCATGCCAGGCGTCCCAGTTGTGCCGGTTGCCCTCCTCCATCGAGTTGTAGTCGTTGCCGCCGTAGGGCGAACCCGGCCAGTAGGGCGTGCGGCCGTCCAGCTCGCGGATGGCGTCCGGCAGGATCTTGTCGAAGTAGAGCGCGCCGTACGCCGGGCGCTCATCGAACGGCATGTTCCAGTACCGCCCGTCGGTCAGCCACTGCACCTCGTTGTTGCCGACCCAGACGGCCAGCGACGGGATGGCTGCGGAGGCGACGTACCTGATAGCGCGCCTCGAGGTCGACCTCGCGCACGAACTCCGGGTCCTCCTCCGGGTAGCCCGCGCAAGCGAACATGAAATCCTGCCAGACGAGGATGCCGAGGCGGTCGCACTCGTCGTAGAAGACGTCGTGCATGTAGATGCCGCCGCCCCAGACGCGCAGCATCTGCATGTTCGCGTCGCGCACGGCCTCCAGCCAGCGGGTATAGCGCTCGGGCTCGATCGCGCCGACGAACGAGTCCGGCGGGATCCAGTCGGCGCCCTTCGCGAAGATCGGCACGCCGTTGAGGATGAAGCGGAAGAAGCGCGTGCCCGGCTCGTCCGGGTCCGGCGACTGGTCCAGCACCAGCGAGCGGATCCCAACCGTGCGCTCGTCCGTGGCGACAACGTCATCCCCGGACAGCAAGTCGACCGTCAGGTCGTAGAGGAACGGCTCGCCGAGATCGTGCGTCCACCACAGCTTCGGCATATGGACAGTGACATAGGCGCGGCCGTCGGCAATGGCGTCCGCGTTCAGCGGCAGCTCGAATTCCGCCTTCCATTCACGGTCGGTGCCCGGCTCGCGAAGCGTTGCCCGTGCGCGCAGCGGCTCAACCCCAGCGACCGGGATCGCCTCGACGCGCACGGCGACGACGGCCTGCGTCTGGTCCGCCGCGAGCTCGACGTTGTCGAAATGCACGCCGAGGATCGTCGCGCGGTCGACGCGGCGCAGCTCGATCGGCTGCCAGGCGCCGATGGTCGGCAGGCGCGGTCCCCAGTCCCAGCCGAAGCCGAACTGGGCCTTGCGCATTGCTGTGCGCTCGATCGGGTAGAAGTCCCACGGCCCGAGCGGCTTGCCCTCGACGGCCTTCAGCGGCGGATGGAATTGCAGCGCGAGGACATGCTCGCTGCCCGGCTCAACGTGGCCGGTGATATCCACGGTGATGTCGTGGAACATGTTCTGGCCCTCGCCGACCTTCTCGCCGTCGAGGTAAATGGTCACGAAGGTATCCAGCCCGTGGAAGACGACCTGCCAACGCTCGTCGTCACCGAGGGCAGCATTGGGAATCCGGAGCGGAATGCGGTACCACCACTCCTTCTCCTCCATCCACGCGCAGTCGCGCTCCTGCTGGTCCCAGAACGGGTCGGGAATCTGACCGGCGTCGATCAGCGTGCGATGAACGTCGCCGGGGATGGCGATGTCCAGCCACGAGGCGTCGTCGAAGCCCGGCGTGGCGGCCCCGGCGTCGAAACCCGCGCCGGGGTCGAAATGCGCCAGCTTGCCGGCGGTGAGGAAGGTCGATCGCTCGGTCGATGTCGTCGTTGACAAGGTACTGCTCCCTGCTGCAAACGCGCGTGCGGTCTCTCACGGCAGTGTAGCAAGGGTGCCGGTGTCCGACGCGCCGTGCAGGAGACAACGAGGCCTGGCCCACTGATGACGCACGGCTGAGCCACACGAGCTCGTCATCATTCGTCTCAATCGGCCGTTAAGTTTTCATACCACGGCGGTTATGACATATGCCAAAACCATGACAAGCCAAAATCGAAAATCACCTCTCTACTTACATTGTTTTATTACGATGAAAATCTACAATGGAATACAGGAATCAACGCGCCCGACGCCCGCCACCTCCAGACCGCCGGGGACGGTCGTCACCGTGCCGAGATTTTGAGAGCTCCCGCCCTCACCCTAGGACCATATCCATGCGAAAATTCACGACCACCTTCCTCGTCGCCCTGCTCACCTTCTCGGTCGGCTTCGGCACCGTCGCGGCCAAGCCGAAGGACGACAACCCCGGCAAGGGCAAGGACAACCTGCGCCTCAGCCTCGACTGCACGGTCGACAACGTCGCGTCATACGCTGGTACCTACACAAGCGGAACCGATCCCATCCCCGATTGGCTGATGGCGGACGCGAGCAGTGCCATCACCAACGCTGGCACCACGTCGCTGATCGGGCGTCTGGGTGACCTCCAGGTAGGCGATGTTAGCTGGCAGGTCATCGTTACACCAGACGGAGTCAGCGAAGGCGGGACCGTTCAGGTCGTTGCGGTCGCATCCCTCAAGTAGAAGCAGTTCCCGGACAAGACATCTAGATCACAACAAGGCCACGGTCCTCTGCCCCCGGACCGTGGCCTTGTCGCGTTCACCGTCCGGGCGCCCTCGGCCCGGACAGTGTAACATGTCATGCGTGCGCCACTACAGGTCGCTTCCCGATCCACGCCCGGACCGGTCAACCTCGACATTCTCGCCCTCAACGCGCACTTCCTCGTGGCGAACGGTGTCGGTCACCTGCTCGGTGTGCTCGCGAGCGGTCTTGTCGATGTCGATCTCCTCGACAACGCGGGCGCGTTTCTCGACCTCGACCTCCTCACCGCGCAACGGCACCTCGACGGTTTCTTCTTCAAAAGCGTCGGCGTCCGTCGCCGGGCGGTCCACACGGCGGCGCGTGACCTCGACCTCTTCCTCGGTCACCGGGACGTCGAGCGTCTGCTGCTCGGAGACGACGTCCTTCTCGATGCGGACCTCACCACGCTCGACCTCGCGGGTGCGGGCAGCGAGCTCCTCCTCGGTCAGCGGAACGGCGATCTCATCCGGTGGACGGTGCTCGTGCGTCTCCTGCGTGTCCTGATAGTGGGCGAACGGCTTCGGGTCCTTCTCCACGGTGGGGCTCCTTTATCGAGTCATGACAGATGTCATCATCTGGTCCTTCCACCCCTATGCATGTGGCGTGCCGTGGACCTTCAGTGGAGATTCACCACGGCCGATGCCGCGGTTGTCGACAGCTGTATGACGAGGTCAGTCGCCGGCGGGTGGCGTCGCGGGCATCGGTACGTAGGCGTCCGGCATGGTGCCGCGACGGTCGTAGCCGGTCAGCTCGACGTAGCCGAGGCCATCGATCGGTTGCCCGTTACGGGTGCCCTTGACCGACACCTGGCCCTCCCAGTAGATCTGCCCCGTCGAGCGCGTGGTGTCCAGCTCCTGATCCGGCACGTCCGGGGTGACCGTCACTGACAGCGACGCGGCCGGCAGCTCGACGCTCCATCCGGAGGGATACTCCGTGCCGGTCGTCGGGCTGCGCCACGATCCCGTCGGCGTGGCTGTGAAGTCCCCCTCGCCGAGCGCCGTGACCGTGCCGTCGGGCGCGACAAGGGACCCATCGACGATCCCCGGGGTGCCATCCGGCGCGTAGATGACGTAGAGCATCAGGTCGCTGCCGTCATCGAGCTGCAGCGCGAACCAGTCCCAGCCGCCGCCGTCCCACGTCGTGAAGTCGCCCCACTGGTGGTCCATCCAGGCCTCGCCCTGGACGTTCAGCACCTTCCCGTCGACCTCCAGCGTGCCGGTGGTCTCCATTCGCGTGCGCGAGTAGTAGTACGAGTACTTGTCCGAGCCGTAGTCGACGAAGCCGTCGCCGTCATGCAGCGCGGCCGGCTTGGTGCTGCTGGTCTGGAGGTCGAACGCGTACCCGGGAATCTGGGCGACCAGGCGGTCGCTCCCGTTCGCCCCGCGCATGCGCCAATCGCCGAGCTGGAGATCGTAGCCGCCGCCCGGGACCTCGGTCGAGACGGAATCGCCTGATCACCAGCTTCTCGTCGTACTGGAATGTGCCGCGCGCGTCGTCGACGATCGCGACGTGGGCGGCGTAGCCCAGCAGCTCGTCGCGCTCGCCCTTGAAGACGACCATCTGGAAGCCATAGCGGTCGCCGGTCTCGGTGAACAGATGCCCGGTGACGTACCACCACTCGATCGGCACGTCGTGCGGCCCGTCGTCGCGCGGGAACGTGATCGGCTCGGGCGTGACCTTTGCGGACGCCGGTGTTGCGCCGGGCAGGACAGTTGCTGGCGCGACCAGGGTCAGCAGCACCACGACCATGGCAAGGAACGGGAGCAGGCGCGGGCGGGATGACGACATGGGGGCGAGGACTCCTCGAATCGGGACGCGAACGACCATACAGGTCAATGGTGCCCGAAGATGCATGCCGTGTGCCATGCAGTTGCAGTAGAGATTCATGAATCGGCAAGGCTGGCGTCGCGGATGACCCGCCGGGTATCGGCACGGCCTATACTCTCTCCACGGACACCTTTTTACGAAGCCCGGAGCAGCCCGCGTGGACCCCATCGCGTTCCAAAGCAAATGGCGAACCGCCTCCGTGAACCTCAAGGAGCGCACCGCCTCGCAGTCGCACTTCAACGACCTCTGCGCCCTCGTGGGCGTGCAGAACCCGATCGAGGCGGACCCCATCGGCGACACCTACACCTTCGAGAAGGGCGCCGGGAAGGCCGGTGGTGGCGACGGCTGGGCGGATGTCTGGTATCGCGGCCGCTTCGCCTGGGAGTACAAGGGCTAGGGCGCGACCTCGACGCCGCCTACCTCCAACTGCTGCGCTACAAGGACGCGCTGGAGAACCCGCCGCTGCTGGTCGTCTGCGACCTCGACCGCATCGAGATCCGCACCAACTTCACGAACTCGGTCCAGCGCACCGAGGTCATCACCCTCGACGACATCGCGGACCCCGGCAAGCTCGCGATCCTGAAGCGCGTCTGGACCGACCCGGAATCGTTCCGGCCGGACCTCCACCCCGACGACGTCACAAAGGAGGCGGCATCCCGCTTCGGCGAGATCGCGCGCGGCCTGCACAGCCGGGGCGTCGAGCCGGCCCGCGCCGCCCACGCGCTGATGCAACTCCTGTTCTGCCTCTTCGCGGAGGACATCGGGCTGCTTCCCCAGCGCATCTTCTCCAGGATGCTGGACATGGGACTGCGCTACCCGGCGCGCTTCCAGGCCGAGACCACGCGCCTGCTGGAGGCGATGAACAGCGGCGACTTCGTGGCCTACGAGAAGATCCCGCATATCAACGGCGGCCTCTTCCGCCATGTCGATGTGCCGGAGCTGGACGAGGCGGAGATCCGCATCCTGCGCGAGGCGGCGAAGCTCGACTGGTCGTCGATCGAGCCCGCCATCTTCGGCACCCTCTTCGAGCGCTCGCTGGACCCCGCCAAACGCTCCCAGCTCGGCGCGCACTACACCGGCCGTGCCGGATATCGAGCGCGTCGTCGACCCGGTGGTGATGGCGCCGCTGCGCCGCCGCTGGGACGAGGTCCGCGCCGAGGCGGAGGGGTTGCTCGCGACCGCGAACGACACGTCGAAGTCGGCCTCCGTGCGCACGCGCAACCGGAACGCCTTCAACGCCACGATCGACGCCTTCCTCGCCGAGCTGCGCGGCGTCCGCGTGCTGGACCCGGCCTGCGGCAGCGGCAACTTCCTCTATGTCGCGCTGGACCGCCTGCTGAACCTGGAGAAGGAGGTGCGGCTCTACCGCGCGACGCATGCGGTGTCGCCGCTCGGCTTCCCGGAGGTGCGGCCAGAGCAGATGCTGGGGCTGGAGATCAACGACTACGCCCAGCAGCTGGCGCAGGTCGCGATCTGGATCGGCTACCTGCAGTGGATGATCCGCAACGGCTTCGGCTGGAGCGAGCCGGTGCTCGGCGCGCTGGACACGATCCGCCTGCAGGACGCCCTGCTGACCTTCCACGAGGACGGCACGGTCACCGAGACCGAGTGGCCGGAGGCGGATTTCATCATCGGGAACCCGCCGTTCCTCGGGGACAAGAAGCTACGACGAGAACTCGGGTGACGACTACGTCGAGACACTGTTCAGATGTTCTACGAGGACGGCTGCCGAGCGGAGCCGATCTCGTCTGCTACTTCTTCGAGAAAGCACGGGCAGTCAAATCGAAGGTAGCAGAGACTCAAGCGTGCCGGGTTGCTCGCTACGAACTCGATTCGGGGCGGTGCAAACCGCGAGTCCTCGACGCATCAAGGCAGACTGGCGACATCTTCATGGCGTGGTCCGACGAGCCGTGGATCCTCGAGGGGCAGCTGTCCGAATCTCGATCGTTGGCTTCTGATGACTGGTCTCGACCAACGCGGTACTCAATGGTCAACCGGTTGCCGCGATCAACTCAGACCTGACAGCCGCCTCAGTCTGGACGCTGCGCTACGCGCTTCACTGAGAACGCAGGCTTGGCTTTCTGAGGTGATACGAAAGCAGGAGCCTTTGAAATACCTGACCGCTTGGCGATGGAACTCTTGGCGCACCGGTGCAACCCCAACGGCAGGCCGAACAGCGATGTAATCAAGCCATGGGTAATGGGCTAGATGTTACGCGACGACTCGCGAGAATGTGGATTATCGACTTCGGCACTGAACGCGGACATGGCAGATGCCGCTCTATACGAGACGCCATTTCGATATGTTAGGAAGTATGTTCAACCAGAGAGGCAGAACAATCGAGAGCGACATACACGAGAAGTTGGTGGATTCATGGTGAATCACGTCCGGCGCTGCGCGCAAGCACTCAACGGACTCAGGCGATTCGTGGCTACGCCAATGGTTGCCAAGCACCGGCTATTTGTCTGGCTTGTATCAGGGATGATTGCCAGATCAGCAACTCATCGTCTTCGCCCGCGAGGATGACTACTTCTTCGGCGTCCTGCACTCCCGCGCGCACGAGGTCTGGTCGCTGCGGATGGGGACGTCGCTGGAGGACCGCCCCCGCTACACCCCGACCACCTGCTTCGAAACCTTCCCGCTTCCCGTGGCCGCCCGGCACCGAGCCGGTCGACGACCCGCGCGTGATCGCCATCGCCGAGGCCGCGAAGAGGCTGAACGAGCTGCGGGAGAACTGGCTGAACCCGGACGGCGCGACCGAGGCCGAGCTGAAGAAACGCACCCTCACCAACCTCTACAACCAGCGCCCCACCTGGCTGCAGCACGCCCACGCCGCCCTCGACCGCGCCGTCTGGGACGCCTACGGCTGGCCGGCGGACGAAGTGTCTGCCGACGCCGAGGAAGATGTCATCCTCTCCCGGCTGCTTGAATTGAACAGAATGCGAGGGACCAATGAGATTACGTGAAAACGTGAATGTAGTGTTCGGACTGCTTCTCCTGGGGGCAATCGGGCTAGGAACTTTTTGGCTGATCAGATGGACGGTTGAAAGAGTCTCGACCCTTGAAAGCCAAACTAGCTCTGCGATTATCGCTGGCGCCGTGGCGATCTTGATTGCAGCGATGGGCCACGGTTTCCAAGCCACTTGGAATCGTCGACGAGAGATCGAAGCAAGCCAACGAGAGGCGAAAGTAGAGCTCTACGAGTCAGCCCTAAAGACGTGGTTCGAACTTGTGATAACCACATCAAATCAAACCAAAACGCCAAAGGGCAATCGTCTACAGGAACGCCTGACGGAAGAACAAATTCGGATCACACAGCGAATCATATTATGGGGATCCGACTCGGTGATAATCGCATATAGAAATTGGTGGAGCATAGCGACACAACCAAATCCGGCGCCAGAACGATTATGGTCATCGTTTGAGGACTTGCTCTTCGAATTCAGATCCGATCTTGGCCATGCGAACAAGGGTCTTGAGTGAAAAGATCTCCTCTCTCTATTCTTGAACGATACCCATGCGTTTGATTTCAGTGCATTTCCTCGCCAAAGTAAGAAGGCGAAGAACCGAAAGAACACAAAGGAATATCAGATCAGTTCTGAACCTGCCATACAACATGCATCAGAGCGATAGGTATTCCTGTATCGACCAGATTGATCGGTCTAGGGGACGCCTACGGCTGGCCCACCGACGAGGTCCCCGCCGACATCGACGAGGACGTCATCCTCTCCCGCCTCCTGGCGCTGAACGGGGAGCGGGCGGGAATCACCCAAGGCCAGCGGGCGACCCCGCCAACTGAAGCGTGCTCACCCGGGTTCTCGTGAAGGGTGTGTGGGTTCATCGACCAAACGATGGATTTCTCTCTGGCCAACTGCTAGCGTAGGGACCATGGCTAAAAACTCGACATCGATTCGACGAACCATACGATCAGGGGATGCGAGCCATGCGACATCCATTCCAGCTGACTCGACGGGAACTGTTCACATCCACAGCGGGCACCGCTCTGGCGTTGCAGCACACCTCCGTGCTCGCCCAGGACGCGACGGCAGTTGCGACACCAATGGCATCACCAGTCGGGGGATTGACACCGCTCTGGGACGCGGCCTGGCAGAATGGGATCGTCTACGGGACCTCGCTGGCTACCTGGCAGGCGGACGACGCGGAGTACCTCGCGGTAGTCGATCGCCAGGCGGCCGTCCTCTTCACCGAAGATGATCTCCTGTGGTGGCGGCTCAAGCCGTCTCCGGACGCAGACCTCGACTTCTCCCATGCCGACCGCCTCTTCTCGATCGCCGAGGAGCAGGGCCAGCTCGTCTTTGGCGCGCACCTCGTCTGGGACGAAGGCTTTGGCGAAGGCTGGGTCATGAACGATCTCTGGGGGTTGGACGAGACTGCCGCCCGCCGTCTGCTGTTCGATACCCTCGAAGCACAGGTCGAGCGGTACAAGGGCCGGGCCGCCGGCTGGATCGTCGTGAATGAGGTGATTGACGCCCACACGGCCGATGGTCTGCGCACGGATTATCCGTGGCTGACGACCATCGGTCCGTCCGTCGTGGCGGACGCCTTCGAGGCGGCGCACGCGATCGATCCTCATGCCACCCTGGTGCTCAACGAATTCGGCTTTGAGACGGATTCGCAATGGGATCGCGCCGCCGACCGACGCAAGAACGCGCTGATCGTGCTGGACAGCCTGTTGGATGCCGGGGCGCCCGTGCATGCCTTCGGCGTGCAGGCGCATCTTGACGCGCACCAGTTCACCGAGCGATTCGACGCAGACGCCTACCGCGAGTTCCTCGGCGAGATCGCCGACCGAGGATTGGGCGTGATTATCTCGGAGCTTGACGTGCTGGATGATGGGGTGACGGCGGACCCCGTCGAGCGTGATCAGGTGATCGCGGACGCATATGCGCGCTATCTTGAAGTCGCGCTGGACGAGCCGGCCGTCTTCTCGGTGATGACTTTTGGCCTCACCGACCGCTACACGTGGCTTCAGGAGGACTACCCGCGTGACGATGGTCAAGCCCGTCGGCCGCTGCCATTCGACGAGGACCTGCAGCCGAAGCCGGCCTACCACGCGATTCACGCAGCGCTCGAGGGGGCACCGGAGCGCGAGCCAGTCTGGATTCCGCCGCGGGCGGACACTGCTCACTCCTGAACAGGCGGGATAGGGATATCGGCGGGAGCCGCCGGAGCCAAGGTTCACACGATTGCCTGCTGCGGGGAGCGCCCTGTGCCACCAGCCCAAGGTGATCGGGGCGACCACAAGGCAAAATCAACGAGCCTTGCCTCGGGAGCGTTTCGAAACACCCTGGGGGCAGCAGCTCGTTCATTTTTGAGCAACCCGATTGTGCCCAGTCTTGGGGTCCCGGACGACCCCCTTCGGCACATGCCGCAGGGGATAGATCCGCTTATCTGGAGAGTTAATCGGCCATGGCCGAGCTGAAGAAGCGCAGCCTCACCAACCGCTACAACCAGCGCCCCACCTGGCTCCAGAACGCCCACGCCGCCCTCGACCGCGCCGTCTGGGACGCCTACGGCTGGCCAGCGGACGAGGTCCCCGCCGACGTTGAGGAAGACGTCATCCTCTCGCGGTTGTTAGCCTTGAACGGGGAACGGGCTGGGCCGGGCTGAAAGGCGGGAGGCGGTATCAGCGGTGCGAGTCCGGTACCCATTCCAGCAACGGGAGGATGCCGGCCTTCACCCCCGACCCAATATCCCTATAATGGCTTATGTCGTCCCTCACCAGGGAACCGTTTGTAATGGCCCGCACCAAGGGCATGGCGCAGCACCACGCGCCTCCTGACGCAGGCCGGAAGTGGAGGACTGGACGCCATGTCCTTACCTGCATCGGGAGGGGAGCCGGGTCCGACCCCCGCCACGCCCGGTCAGGACCCGGCCACGCCGCTCGCGGCCCAGGTCCCGTATGAGGCGATCTTTGCCGCTGTCTCCGACGCTATCCTGGTCGCCGATGCCGATGGGCGCTACATCGACGCGAACCCCGCCGCCGAGCGCCTCCTGGGCTATACCCGGGATGAGCTGCTCCGCATGCGGGTGACCGACGTGGTCGCCTATGAGCCGACCTGGACCGACGCTGAATACAGCCGGTACCGGGAAGAGGGCCAGTGGCGCGGTGAGCTCGTGCTGCGGCGCAAGGACGGCGCGACCGTGCCGGTCGAGGCGCGTGCAAGCGTTGTCGATCTGGCCCAGGCACAGCTGTTTGTCTCCGCCGTGCGCGACCTGTCCGCCGAGCGCCTGGCGGAGAATCGCCTCCAGTACCAGCGCCGAATCACGGAAACCATCGCGGAACGGGCTGGTGAGGCTTTCTTCGTGATGGATGCGCGCGGGCGGGTCGTCTATGTGAATCCGGCGGCCGAGGCGTTGTTCGGCTGGAGCGGGAAGGAGCTGTACGGGCGCGACCTGCACGAGGTGCTTCATTACCAGCATCCGGACGGGTCGCCGTATCCGGTGTCCGAATGCCCCCTGCGAACCGTGTTGCAGACCGGCGAAGTCCTCCATCACCATGAAGACACCTTCTTTATGCGAGACGGACGCGCGGTCCCTGTCCGCTGCTCCAATGCACCGATCAAAGAGGAGGGGCGCATCATCGGGGCAGTGCTGGTCGCCAGCGACATCTCCGACCGAATCGTGGCGGAGAATGAGCGGGAGCGCTTCCTCCGGGCGCTGGCGCACGACCTGAAGAACCCCCTCGCCGTGCTTCAGGGCCAGGCGCAGCTGCTGCGCCGGCAAGTCGTTCGACGCGGCACGCCGGATCCCGAGGCGCTGATCGCAAAGCTGGAGGGGTTCGAGCGCCTGACGAACCGGATCAACACGCTGGTCGACGAGCTGGGCGATCATGCGCGGCTGGCGGCAGGTGAGCCATTGGAGCTTCACCGTGCAGCGGTCGATCTCGTCGCCGTTGTCAGTGCGGCGGTCGACGAGCTGAACGGGGTCGAGGGGTCGCATACCGTTGACTGTTGAGACGGAAGCGCGTCCGGTTGTGGGTGAGTGGGATGCGAAGCGATTGCGGAGGGTCGTCTCGAACCTGCTCGACAACGCCGTGAAGTACAGCCCGGAGGGGGGCCGGGTGGTGATCGGCATCACCATCGAGGCAGGGGCAGCCGTGCTCACGGTCCGCGACGAGGGCATCGGCATTCCCGAGGCGGATGCACCATATGTGTTCGAATTCCAGGCGCGCGCGACGAACGTCGGCGCGGTCCCGGGCAGCGGTATCGGCCTGGCCGGCACAAAGCGAATCGTGGAACAGCACGGCGGCTCGATCGGCTTTGAGAGCGATGAGGGTCGCGGCACGACCTTTACGGTGAGGTTGCCGCTCGCCGTTGCGGACGGGTCATCCTCTGAGCCGGGTGACGAACGGGATGCGTCGACGGCGGGATAGTTCCCTGGCCCTTATTCGGGCTGATCCGGTGCGCCAATGATGTCGACCACGAGATACGCAAGCTGGTCCAGATCGAAGGGCTTCGCCAGGTAGGTCACGGCTTCCGATTCCATGCACAGGTTCATGTCATCTGTGCTGATCATGATGACAGGGATACTCCCGGAGGTCTGCGCACGACTGCATCGCGCGAAGCGTCTGCTGTCCATCGCCATCCGGGATCCTCAGGTCGAGGATGACCAGGTCTGGTGGTCTGGCCCGAAGCCGCTGCAACGTGGTCCGGCCGCTGTGAGCAAAGGCCACACTGAACCCTTCCTCCTTCAGGACGTCCCCGATGACGTCGCGTACAGTGGGGTCGTCATCGACGACCAGTACCTGCTTCATCGGTACCCTCCACATCTTCAATCTCGCGGTCCGGCTCCCATTCCGCGGTTCATGAATGCACGCCCTGTGCCAGACCTCTTACAACGTCATTTGACGACGCAGTGGCGATAGTCTCGTTCAGCTGAAGATCAACCCGGCTGCTCATCGCCACGCTCCCCGAGTGACGAGGACGCCCCACTCCCGCCCGCCACACGGAGAAAGCGAACGGCCGATTGCCATCGCGCGTGCCCTCGCATAGGATGACCTCCGGGTCTTATCGACATGTGGCGCTCATCATCACGAGGATTCCCGGATGGCATCTTACTCCCACCCGTTTTGGACACGACGCCTGCTCGCGCTCGTCGTCACGCTGCTCCTCGGTCTCGGCCTGCCCGGCATGGCGCTCGGCGAGGATGCGGCGACCCCGGCGGCAACGCCCGCGGCTGTCGTGCGCGAGGTGATCAACGAGGGGGATCCCGCCGCCGCGCCGGGGCTGGCGCTCCAGCTCGTGCGCTACACGATCCCCGGCAATATCGCCCTGCCGGCGCACACGCACCCCGGCATGCAGGTAAACGTGATCGTCTCCGGCACGCTCACCTACACCGTCGTCGAGGGCGAAGCCACGATCACGCGCGCCGACGGCACGATGGAGACGCTCGCCAGCGGCGAGACAACCGACCTCCACGCCGGTGATGCGCTCACCGAGCCGGAGGGCATGGTCCACTTCGGCGTGAACAACAGCGACGAGCCAATCGTCATCCTGACGGCGTCGTTGTTCGCCGCCGATGAGGCCCCGAGCACGATCGTCACGGCCGCGACGCCGGCCTCCTGAGCCCAGGCGCCCATGACACCTCACCGCCAATTCGGTATCCTGCGTCAGGCGTGCCCAACAGGGCATGGGTAGAGGGGGATTCCACGACGTGAGTACCATCGTCCGTATCGATACCGAGTTCGGTCCAATCCGTGTGGAGCTGGACGAGCAGGCATCGCCGATTACCACCACAAACTTCCTCCACTATGTCGAGGAAGGGCTCTATGACGGCGGGTCGTTCCACCGCACCGTCCGCATGGACAACCAGGGCAACGAGAACCTGCCGAAGCGCAAGGACGTCAACGACGACGGCGCCCCCCTGCCGAACGACCAGGAGAAGATCGAGGTCATCCAGGCCACGATCAACGAGGAGCGCCACGACGAGCTGGGCGACCCCATCCCGCTGGAGCGCACCTCCGAAACGGGGTTGCGGCACGTCGACGGCACGATCTCGATGGCGCGCACCACGCCGGACTCGGCCGTGGCTGATTTCTTCATCTGCATCGGCGACCAGCCGGCGCTGGACTTCGGCGGCATGCGCAACGCAGACGGCCAGGGCTTCGCCGCCTTCGGCCGCGTCCTCGAGGGCATGGAGGTCGTGCGGACGATCCAGGAGCAGCCGTCTGAGGGCCAGCACCTCGACCCCGAGGTCACCATCAACCGCATCGTGGTCGAGGACGACTAACCACCGTCAACCTTGCACGACACACAAAACGGGGCGAGCACAAATGTGCCCGCCCCGTTTTGTGCCATGCGGCCGCCCGGTACAATAGCGAGCGGAACAACCGATCGCGCGTCCAGGGACCACCGATGAACAACGAGCCTGATTACAATCCGCCACCACCAACCCAGGGAGGCGCCCCGAAAGAAGTCCTCCTCTTCGCCGTGTTTGGCCTGGCGTTGGTCGCGTTCGTCCTCTACGCCATCTACCAGAGCACCGAGGAGACGATCCTCGCGACCGGCGGCGGCCTCGTCGCGCTCGGGCTGGTGTTCGGTGTCGGGCTCGTCTCGCGCTCGCAGATCGTGCAGTACATCGCCGCCGGCATCATGATGTTCAGCGGCGGCATCGCGATCGGCCTCGCGGTCCGTAACAGCCAAACCTACTGGTTCGCCGGCGCGGCGCTCTTCTTCGCCTGCGCCGTCCTGCTCGTCATCAAGGACCAGATCGCCCGCCCGACCTGACGGAGCTACACGTCCGTCGACCGCGTGCCGAGCACCCGCCCCTGCGAGTACAGCCCTGCCGCGGCCAACCCGTAGACGATTCCGCCAATAATCCACCGGGCGATGGCCCGTCCCAGCTCACCCGATGCCGGGACGCCGTCCAGCGCGATCTCCGCGATCACCAGCAGCGTGAACGCGATGACGACCGACGCCACGCCGGCGAACCGCGCCGGCAGCCCGTTCCCCTTCGCGATCTCGACCAGCGCCGGCGTCACCACGACCAGCGACACCCCCGCCACCAGCTCCACCGGATCTTGCATTTCCATAGAGCGACCTCCGTTCACTCCTGTAGCGGAGGACTTTCGACCGATCACCGACCTCCATGACCGGTCGCCGAATCTGGTCGAAATGTCCTCCCTCCTGGCGCTATCCCACGCCTGGCAAGGTCCCACCGCCGTCACTCAGAGCGAAGCGAAGAATCCCACCGGCGAAGCCGATCGACCGCAGGTCGATATCCGGGCGCGAGATCGTGCCCCGAACGAAAACGGAGGGCGCTTCGCGCCATTGAACGTGCTTCGCGCGGGGATTCTTCACATTCGTTCAGAATGACGTCATGGTGTTGGCGCGAATGGCCAAATAACGCACGCTGAGCGGGAGACGACAGGCCCACGCCGCGTCCCGCACGGTCTCCAGCGCCAGCACGCCCATCCCGGCGAGGTCCGTCCCGCCGGACCAGACGCGCCACTGCAGGTCCGACTTCACGCCCTTGCCGGTGATCCACCAGACCGGGTTGCCGTTCACCGCCTCGCCGATCACCCAGCCGCGCGCCCAGAACTTCCGCCCCTCTTTCCAGATGCCGCGCACCGGCTGGTTCGTCTCCGCCCAGGCACGGGCGTTCAACGAATCGACCATCACCGTCACCAGCCGCGGTGACGCCAGCTCGCCGATCGTCCCGAACGGCGGCCAGACAGGTCCGGACGGCACCGCGACCGGCCCGGTGACCACGGCCTCGCCACGCGCCCGGGCGATGCCCTCGACCACCCCGGCGCCGACCTGCGCCGGAAACGCCGGGCCGTCGATGATCGCCGCGTCGCCGACGATGTTCCCGCACTCCAGCACCAGCCGCACCATCCGGTCGCGCGCCGGGGCCGTGTAGCCGAACATCGCCAGCCGCCAGCCGAGATCCGCGCCGACATGCGTCTGCCGCTCGCTCATCACGCCCGGCTCGACGACGTTCGAGCGCCGCAGCGGCATGCCGGTGCACCGCGAGATCGCCTGCGCGATCTCCCGCGCCGTCGCGTGGTCCAGCGGGTTCGTGTGGATCGCGTCGGAGCCGGTGTAGGGGGTTAACGTGCGCAGCCCATCGCCGTCCGGCACGATCGCGAACACCCCGCGCGTATGGCCTGAATCGCCCTCGAAGTGGACGTCGATCATGACGTCGATCGGGTCGTGCCGGTGCCGCGTCACGATCTCCCGCGCGACGGCGTCCAGCGTTCCCGGGAACCAGTCGTTCTCCGGCTGCAGGCATTCGGCGCGGTGTCCCGCCGCGTTCAGCGCCGCGACGATCGCGCGGGCCACGCGAGGCGTCTTCGCCATCTCGCGCGGGTTCCCGCCCGACGCGTTCCGATGCCCCTGCACGACCATGATGTGAAGCGGTTGAAAGGTCATGTGTGATCTCTCCGGTCATGTAGGCCATGTTTCGAAAGAAAAGGGTCGTCATCCCGACCGAAGCGAAGAATCCCCGGCGAAGCGGGTCGTGCGCGGAGGGATACCCGCGCCGGCCTGGTTGGCCGTTCGGCCACAGCAAGATCCTTCGACACGATGGACCTCGCTCCGCTCGGGCTCCTTCGCATGCGCTCAGGATGACGATTGGTTGTAGGTGATATGACAGGCAATGCGGCAGCAGGGACGCTCACACCTCCACCAACTGCAACGCGACCACCGCGTCGCCCCACCGGCCGGCGTCGGCCGGGGACGGGACCGTCTCGCTGATGCCGACGATGCGCACCGCGCGCTCGACCGGGTCCGCGTCGTAATCCTGGTCGCGGAAGGACAAGCGGCGTCCCCTGCTCCCACGCGCCCCACAGCTCCGCGATCAACTGCCGCCCGGTGCGCGAGAGCGGCGACCCGGCCCTGTCGACAACCTGGTCCCGCGCCTGCACCCGGAACGACCAGCGCCGGCGGCGCGCCGGGGAGTCCATCACCTCGAACTCCGCCCAGATACCGACCAGCACCGGCGCCCAGTCGCTCGACCGATTCCCACCGCACGCGGAGCATGAGAAAGCGCGACGTCGCGCCGGATAGCGCCGCCTCAAGCGCGAGATTGCTGTTCGCCAGCGTGTTTCCGGCCAGCACCTGCGACGCGACCGTGGTCCACGTCGCCCCGGCATCGAGCGAATACTCGAGATGGGCCGTCACGGCGTCGGTCGAGGACGAGGTTGCCGCTCCGCACCGGCGCGGCGAAGACCGCCCCGGCCTTCCGCCATGCCTTCGTCTTGTCGCGCTCCCCGGCGTCGATCATCGGCGTGACGAACGTTGCCAACGAGGGGAACGCGTGCTGCGCCGCCGAGCGGTGCTGCAGGCGGACGAGATCGACCGCCGCCTCGCCGTCGCGGAAGACCATCAGATCCTGACCGCCGCCGCCGCCGCCGAGCGCGGTCGGCCAGATCCATGTCCCGGTCGCCGCCATCGCCTTCTGCGCGATCCGCCACCACCCGGCGCCATCCCACGCCCAGAGCTCGTTCATGCCCTCGTGCGACTCGATCGAGACGACGACGTAGCCGCCCGCGACCGTCCCGCCGAAGCAGCGCCGCCCGGACAGCCCGGTCGCGCGCCAGCCAGCACGGTCGCCGCGCGGGTTGTCCTCCATCATCCCGCCGGCCACCCACGTGTGGATCCGCCCGCCGTACCCGACGAAGACCCTGAAGTCGTCCGCCTCGGCGTAGACGCCATGCTGGAAGTACGGCGTGAACTCGCCGGACCATTGCTGCGCCCGGATCGTCGGGTCGTCCGTATCGCCGGGGCCGGAATAGGCCGGGTTCGGGATCATGACGTCCTTCACGCGGCCGTTGTAGGAGTAGATCGACTGCTTCGTGATCACGAACAGCTCGGCGTCGACGTTCGCGAACCCGATCACGTCGTAGTCGAGGATCCGCGTGTCGATGCCCGTGCCGGTGACCATCTGGATGTACGTTGGCCGCGCCTCGGGCCGGGCGTCGTTCCACGCCGCGTACCCGGCATACCCGCCGATCTGGAAGCCGCGTTCCCCGGCCTTCAGCGCCTGCGAAGCGCCTTGCGTCGTCGACCAGAACGTGACGTCCTTGGCATTGCCGAACGTCAGCAGCAGCCCGTCCGACGCGTAAACGCACATGTCGACGATCGTTGCGCCGGCGTCCCACTCCAGCACCGGCGCCGACCACGCCTCGTCGCGGTGCGGCCCACGATAGAGCCGCGAGCCGACCGCGAAATAGAGCCGGTCGCGCACAAACGCCGAGGGCACCCGCGTCGCCGCCGTCGGCAGCGTCGTCATCGCCGGGACCGCGATGTTCGTCGTCATCCGGCCCCACGGCGCGACGCCCTGGCCATCCAGCGCCGGCCCGACCGCCATGCCGTCGAACGCCTTGTCGCGCTCGAGCTGGATGCGCGCGCCGCTGGCCACCGAAGAAGTCCCGCAGCGCGATCCGCCCGGTCCGCCCCTCGGCGATGCCGTCCTGCGAGCGCGTGTACGCCGCCGAGCCGGTCCCCGGCACGAGCATATAGCCCGCGCCGTCCAGCTCCACATCCGTCCGTTGCCCCATCCATCACTCCCAGCCGGTGATCGCCCAGTCGAACACCGTGTGCGACGACCATTGCAGCCGCCACTCCTCGACATAGCGCGTGTGCCACTCCGTGAACGCGTCCTCCCGGCGGCAACGGCAGTTGACGTGCAGCGGCGGCACATCGCCCTCCCCTTCTGGCCACGCGCGGCCGTGCAGCGGGCCGCACTCCGGGCAAACCCGCTCGTCCGCCGCCGTGACCCACCGTTCCCAGCGCACCGGGTACACCTGCGCGACGGTTTCCAGAACCCACCGCGCGGCCTCGACGACCCGCCCGACCAGCTCCCAGACTGGCTCCAGCACGTCCGGAACGCGCGTCACCAGGAAATCGGTGATGTCCTCCCACGTCTCGCGCACGGCGGCCGGGTTGCCGGACCGCCCTCCGGCGGGCGCGCCGAGGTCGTAGCCGATCACGACGCCGCCTGCGGGTCGAGCGAGCCGCCCCGCGCGCGATGCGTGCGGGCCCAGAACATCCGGTCCGCATCGACCTGCGCGCTGCGGGCCGCCGCCGCGAGCGGGTGCACGCCCGCCCTGCCCGTGTAGCGCTTCCCTTCGCTGATCGCCCGGCGCGAAAGGGCGACGGCCAGCGCCAGCGCGACGATGATGTCCTCATCGTTCGGCTGGATGTCGATCGGCATGGCATCGTCGAGCGGCGTATCCCGATGGACGAGGTGCTCGACCCGCCACAGTCCCGTGCGCGGCACGGCATCCCCCAGCAACAGCATGTTCCCCCACACCCGCCAGGTTGCCGTGCCCCCCGCGGGGCCCATCGGCACCGGCGGCGCCTCGCCATAACCCTCCCAGCGCGGCCACGGCCTGCCGCGATCGTCGAACACCCGCGCCACGCGCAGGGCGTTGACGTCCTCCGGCATCTCGATCTCCCGATCCCCGGCCAGCACCGCGATCGCGGCGACCTCCTGCCGGGGCACATGCGTGCTGTACCGGCGGACCGCCTCGGCGATCGCGTCGTTCAGCACCTCGTCGCTCCACAGCGGGTCCGGCCCGCCATCCTCCAACCGGTTCCGCAGCATCGTCCGCATCTGGAGTCGTGTCGTCATCCCTGTCCCTCGTCGATTTCCCTTCGTAGGAGAGGACACGAGGTCCTCCCGAATGTGGCGTTCCAACTCCGTACAGCCGGCCCTTGTGGCCGGCTCCGTATGCACGACGAATGAGCCGCCCACCGTCGCAGCTGCGAGGGGCGGCTGTACGCATGCGTTTCTCTTGTGCCAGAGGCCAAAGCCCCCTTCAACCACCGTCATTCAGAGCGAAGCGAGGAATCCCCGTGCGAAGCACGTTCAAACGGCGCGCAGCGCCTTCCATTTCCATTCGGGCAAGGAGATCGCGCCCCGCTATCGACCTGCGGTCGATCGGCTTCGCCGGGGGATTCTTCCCTTCGGTCAGAATGACGTGGTGTTTTATGGTGGCAGGTTGGCCTATGACGTCGCCTTTACGGCAGCGTCGCCATCCACTCCTCCCGCACCCGCGCCAGCTCCGCATCCGGGTCCATCTCCCCGAGCGACGCCATCGCGCTGCGACGGCTGCGGATGCCGCTCCCGACGAGCGAGACCGCGTTCCGCACCGCGCTGTCCGTGTCGCTCGGCAGCACCGGCGGCCATGTCGTGGTCGTCCGCCGCAAGCCGCCGAATTCCTCGCCGCCGAAGCGCTCCAGCAAATCCAGCAGCATCGCGTTACGGGCGGCATAGACGCCGTCCCAGATCCGTCGCTTGCGGTTCACCTTCTGCACCAGCGGCTGGATCTCGACCTCCAGCGCCGCGCCGGAGAGATCGCGCCCGGAATCGCCGAACGCCGTCCGGGGCGTCTCCGCCAGGTCGTGCAGCATCCGGAACAGCAGATCGACGTACCGCAGGTGCACCTCGGCTCCGCCGCCCTGCAACAGGTCCAGCAGGTAGGCGCGCGATCCCTCTGGCAGCTCCCACTTCGCGCCCGGCCCGACGCGGATACCCTCCGAGCCGTCGACGTTCTCCAACACCGCGATCGGCGCGCCGGAGAGCTCCAGCACATGCGCCAGCACGCTCATCCGCCGGTTCAGCTCCCGGCAGACAGTGACCAGGTCGTCCAGGTCGGACGTGCCCCAGAACGACAGCGGCCGCCGGTCGTTGGCGACGACGAGGTACGGGATCCAGCCGTACGGGTTTGGCCCGTCATGCACCGGCTGGTCCGCAATCGCGACCGTCCATCGCTCCGTCGTCCATTGCTCGACCACCGGATAGGCCCGGTCCGGATCGAGGCCCATCGCGACCCCGCGCGAGAACACCTGTCCGACCTGTGCTCCCGTCAGCGCATACCCCTGCGCCACCTGCTCGACCGCCCGCGCGTCGTCCGGCGCGGTCCGCACGACCAGCGTCGCCGGGTCGACCGCGCTCACGCGGGGCCGGCGGGTCGCCTCGTCCCATGTGACCTTCATCGCCGCGTCGCCGAGCACCGCGCTCTCGACCGCGAGCGAGGCGTCCAGCCCACCAAGATCGAGCGCGTCGCGCAACTCGCCCAGGCGCGTTTCGGCCCGGTTCGCCGTCGCCATCAGCTCCTGCTCGGCCAGCACGCTTGTGCCGACCGGCCCGGAGAAGATGTAGCTGGCCGTCTTGCGCACCAGCGCCCGCGCGTAGTTGAAGACGAGCGGCGGCGGATCACCCGCCCGTACCCGCTCTGGCCGTTGCTCCCCGGCGAAGAAGGCCGACGCCCGGGCATACGCCTCGAACCGCGCTTCATCGTCCGCCGTCAGCATCCCGGGCGGCCAGGCGGTCCGCTCCGCGCCGGACCACGGTCCCTGTACAACCATCGACACCCTGCTCCCTCCTCTGGGGGACCGCCTCGTGGCACCCCCCGTGCATGACGTCCCTCATTGGGCATGAATACTGTGTGAAAGGACCGTTCCTATGTCTGGCGTTCTCGGTAAATTCGCGGCGTCGTCCCCATGGCTCGATCAACCGGCCGGCCTCCTGAAGAAGGCGTTCTCCCCGCTGCTCGGCGAGAACGGCCCGCAGGCCGTGAAGGACCTGCTCTACGGCACCTGGCTCGGCCACCCGCTGCACCCGTTCCTGACCGACGTCACCATCGGCGCGCTGGACGACCTCCATGGCGATGGATGTCATCCGCGAGGAACGCGGCCGCCGACCTGGCGTTGAAACTCGGCGTGCTGAGCTCTGGCGCGACCGCCCTCTCCGGCGCAGCGCAGTGGTATGACGCGACGAACAACGACGAGCCGCGCCGACTCGGAACGGTCCACGCCGAGCTGAACACCATCGCGCTCGGCCTCTACGTCGCCTCGTGGATGCTGCGCGACCGCGACAAACGCGCGGCCGGCATCGCCACCGCCTGGATCGGCCATTCGCTGGCAACCGCCTCCGGCTACATCGGTGGCCATCTCTCGCTACGTCCTCGGCATCGGCGTCGACCGCTCGATCACCGTTGGCCGCCTGGACGACTGGACCGACACCGGCGTCGAGGCCAGCGCGCTGAGCCATGGCGAGGCGAAACGCGTCGAGATCGATGATGTGCCGGTGATGCTCCTGAAGGACCACACCGCCATCTACGCCGCCTCCCCGGTTTGCACGCATCTCGAAGGGCCCTCTGGACGAGGGTCCGGTGGACGGCAGCTGCGTGACCTGCCCGTGGCATGGCAGCGTGTTCGACATGACGAACGGCAAGGCCATCCACGGACCGGCAACCGCTCCGATCCCGGTCTACGAAACGCGCATCGTCTCCGGGAGGATCGAGGTCCGCTCCCGCCCGGAGGACTAGTCCCGACGAGGACAGAGGGGCGCGAATAAGAACACATGTTCTATTACCCCTCTACTCTATATACGCATCGAGCGGGCGAAAGTGCGCCAATTGTGAAAAATCGCACGAAAGATTGACGTTGATGATGCCGCCGGGCACAATTGCTCGCGTAATCGCATTGCGGCGGATTGTCGCCAATATGCACTCAACGGATTTCGACTGGCATCGCACGCGAGACTGGCTGCTCGGCGAAGGTCCGTTCAACGAGGAAAGGATGCTCCTGCCATGGCCCATGCACAGGAATCCCGAGGGACGCAACAGGTCTACCACCAGCTCGGCACCGATGAGCTGATCCGCCACTCGATCGAGGCCGGCAATGGCGAGCTGGCCGCAACCGGCGCGCTGGCCGTCTCGACCGGGAAGTTCACCGGCCGCTCGCCGAAGGACAAGTTCGTCGTCGAGGAGCCATCCTCAAAGGACGACATCTGGTGGGGCCGCGTCAACGCCCCGATGAGCCTCGCCAACTACCAGACGCTGAAGCAGGATGTCGAGGCCCACCTCGCCCAGCAGCCGGTCCTCTACACGCAGGATCTCTACGTCGGCGCCGATCCGCAGTACCGCTACCCCGTCCATCTCACGACCGAGGTGCCCTGGATCGCCCTCTTCGCCCGCCACCTCTTCATCGTCCCGAAGGACGGCGAGCAGATCGGCGGCGAGCAGCTGACGATCATCCACGCCCCGCACTATGAAGCGGACCCGGAGCGCCACGGCACCCGCACCAGCACCGTCATCGCCCTCAACGTCGCCGAGCGCACGGTCGTCATCGCCGGCACCGAGTACAGCGGTGAGGTCAAGAAGTCCATCTTCACGATGATGAACTACCTGCTCCCGAAGCAGGATGTCGCGACCATGCACTGCTCGGCCAGCGAGGGCCCGGACGGCGAGACGACGATCTTCTTCGGCCTCTCCGGCACCGGCAAGACCACCCTCTCGATGGACCCCATCATGCGCCTCATCGGCGACGATGAGCACGGCTGGAGCGAGAACGGCGTCTTCAACATCGAGGGTGGCTGCTACGCCAAGACGATCAAGCTGAAGGAAGAGGACGAGCCGCGCATCTGGGCGGCGACGAACCACCCCGGCACACTGATCGAGAACGTCCCGCTCGACCCGCAGACGAAGGAGCCGGACTTCTACGACAGCACCCTCACCGAGAACACCCGCTCCGCCTTCCCGATCGAGTTCATCCCGGACTACGTCGAGAGCGGCATGGGCAAGCACCCGAAGCGGATCATCTTCCTCACGGCGGACGCCACCGGCGTGCTGCCGCCGGTCTCGAAGCTGACCAAGGAAGAGGCGATCTCGATGTTCCTGCTCGGCTTCACCTCGAAGCTGGCCGGCACCGAGCGCGGCGTCACCGAGCCCACCCGCACCTTCTCCGAATGCTTCGGCTCGCCGTTCCTGCCGCTGCCGCCGGAGCGCTACGCCGAGCTGCTCGCCCAGCGCATCGACGAGCACCAGCCCTCGCTGTGGCTCGTCAACACCGGCTGGACCGGCGGCGGCTACGGCACCGGTCACCGCATCAGCATCGCCCACACCCGGGACATCATCCACGCCATCACGAGCGACCTGGAACCGGAGCGGGGATACCACCGCCATTCGATCTTCAACATCGAATACCCGCGCGAATTCCCGGGCGTGCCGAATGCCATCCTCAACCCGCGCAAGACGTGGAAGGATGACACCGCCTACGACGCCGCCGCGAACGCGCTGATGACCGCTTTCCGCGCCCGCGCCACCGAGATGGGCATCGACCTCCGCTGGACGGAGTGGATGCGCAAACCGTAACGGCATCCGCATAACCGAACACATGAGAACAGGCCCCGGGCAGCATTGCCGGGGGCCTGCTTCTCATGACGTCACCAAAATAGCCCACGTCATCCCGACCAAGCGGACCGCGCAGCGGGACGCGCGTGGAGGGATCTGTGCACTGGCCCAACACCCATGCGGGCCGGAACAAGGATCCCTCGACGCGGTCGTTTCGCTGCGCTCAACGGACCGGCTCGGGATGACGGTTCCTGGAGGATTGCCGGATGCGGCCCCAACGACGCGAAGCGCCTTCCTTCCCCCCTACGGCAGCTCGATCACCACCGCGCCATCGTTCCCCGTGACCTGCGCCGCCGGGAACACCTGCTCCACCACCATCGGGATCGACACGCTGTAGAACTCCGACTCCGGCACCGCCGCCACGAACTCCCACGCGCACCCCTCGGCATCCGTCGCCGGCTCCAGCGTCGTCACCGACGTGATCGTGCCCTGCTCATTGCGGATCACCACCTGGCGACCGGCATGCAGCTGGCTATACGCCCCGAGCGCCACGCATCCCTCGTCGGTCAGCACATAGGCCTCGTTCGGCTGGCCATCGAGCGTCACCGTGCCGGTCATCTCGATCATCACCGGCGGCTCCGTCGGCTCGGAGACCGGCGGCACGATCATGCCGGAAGGCTCCTCGACGGCCGTCCCCTCCGGCGTGGCAATGACCATCGGCGACGCGACAGGCGAGGCAGCACCGGCTGGTGTCGCGGTCCCGGTGGCCGGTGTCGCGATCGGCGAGGCATCCGGCAGCCCGGCATCACCGCATCTTCCGGCGTGGCCATGAACTCTTCCGCCGGGGTTGCCACCATGGCGGGCGTCGCCACATCCGACATCGACACATCGGGCGTCGCGATGTCCGGCGTGGAGACCTCGGCGATGTCGAACTCCGGCGTGCCCGGGATCCCGACATCGGTGTCCTCTTCCGGCTCCGACGTCGCTGAGATCGTTGCCAACGTGGGCGCCTCGGTCGGTTCCGGCGTGTCCTCTTCCCCGACGCTGCACGATACGAGCACGACGCTCAACAGCAGCAGCATGACCATTCCGGCAAGCTTGCGCACGTTCCATCCTCCTGACCCCCATCACCCCGCGCGCGGCGCCCCGGTGAAAGGATCTCTCTATTGTCCGGTCTCCACATTCTACTGCGGCTGGTCCCTCGCACAATCCGTGCACCGGCCCGGCTATAGTTGACCTGTTCAGCTCGCACGCCTCGTCGCCGGAGATCGCATGCCCGCAGCACCCGCCCCGACCACATCCCGCCAGCCCTCAACCATCGCGCTGGCGATCCTGACCACGCTCGCCCTGCTGGCGCTGGCCGGGCTCGGGTGGCTGTGGCTGGTGCGGGTCGCGCCACTCAGCTTCGATATCGGCAACGCGACACTGGCCGACGCGCGGCACGCGACCTGGCTCGGCCCGCTGCTCGGTTTCGGGGTGGCCGTCGTGGCCATGCTCTGGGTCGCCGTCTGGGCCCGCGCGGGGTGGGAGATCACTATCCTCCCGATCGTTGTCGGCATCATCGGCGTGCTCGCGCTCGTCCTCGCCGGCCGCGCCCTCTGGCAGAATCTCGATACCCACCAACCGATCCGCATCGTCGCCTACACCTGCGATGCGAACGCCGCGCGGCCCTCGAAGAGCACGACTGATGTCCCGGACGGCTGCGAGATCGCCGCCGACAGGGGCACCGCCTCGATCGGCACCGCCGGTGACCCCGACGAGGAGACACCGGATGCATCCGACGCGACGGCCAACGCCTTTCCCGACCTCCCCCGCGGCACCTACGACGCGCGCCTGACCACGACGGCCGAAACGGACACCGCGTCGATCGTGCTGGCCGCGCAGACCAGTGACGGCGTGCGCCCGGTCTCCCGCCTCTCGCACACCAGCGGCGACCGCTGGGCCGGGACGATCGCCCTGCACCCGAACCTCGAAACCTACCTGTTGCTGATGTACGACTCGCCCTACCCGGCCGCGCCGGAGGCATCCCTCCGGTTCACTGTCCAGCAATGCATCGGGACGACAGTGGCGACGTTCGACCCGGCGACCTGCGAGCCAACCACGATGGCCGCGCCGGTCGTCGAGACGGTGCCGTCAGCGAGCGCCGACGACGCCGGTCGCCCGCCGGCCTTCGCGATCGAGGGCGACACGCTCATCGTGACAAACCTCGAGGAACGCGCCTATACCTTCGCCCCGGCAATCCGCCTTGCCGGGAACGGCATCCTCGTCATCCCCACGGACGACACGCAGACCGCCGACCGCAGCATCCTCGTCCGCGACGGCGCGCCCCTCGGCACGTTCTCGGTCGACGTCACGGAGCAGACGCGCGATCGCGCCTACACCGTCTATCTCGTCGACGAGGGCGTGACCTACGCCTCGATCACCGGGAGACGCCCCTAAAACCATGATCCAGCCACCACCATTGCCACCCGACGACGAGTACGCCTATGAGGACGAGGCCCCGCCGGACGCGCTCCCGGCCAGCCCGGGCCTGCGCCGCGTCGCGATCGCGGTCTACATCCTGATCGTCGTCTGCGTGATCCTCGGGCTCCTGCTCAGCCTCGTCTGGTCCGGCATCGTCTCGAACCGCTGGGGCATTCCCCTGCCAGAAACCTGGTCCGTCTAGGACGTCCTAATCGGCCGAAAGGTGGTGCTGCGCGAGGCGTTGTTTCAGCATGGGAGAACCAGCGTGCCACCGAAAGGACCCTCCGACCGCCGATGCGGGCGGCCTGCGGCAAACCGATGTGTAACCGGCCGCTGCAACGCAGAAACCGGTCCACGCGTGATGTTCCCTGTTCGTGTGGTGCCAGGCGGTCGTGACAGCGCCATGGCGTGCGCCGGAACGGGTCACTCTCCGGCGCGAACCAGCAGCAACGGGCATCGCGCGCGGCCGACGACGCGCTGGCCAACGCTGACCGACCAGAACCCATCCAGGCCGCTTCGCGCGTGCGTCACCATCGCGATCAGCGCCGGCCCTTCGGCCTCCGCAAGGTCGAGCACGGACTGCGCGATATCGCCCCGGGCCACATGCGCCCGCGTCTGCGACGCCGGATGTCGCGAGCTGCTCCGCCAGCCCGCGCGCATACGCTCCGGCCTCCTCCGCTTCGAGATCCAGCGACGCCGCCGTTGCCGAGGGCACCAGCCGCGCGGCCGCGATCCGGTCCCCCGTCAGCGTCCCGAGCGTGGGCACGGCGATCAGCAGCTCATGGGGCACATCGAATGCCCGGGCGAAGGCCGACGCCACAGGCAGCACCCGCTCGGCCTCCGGGGTGCCATCCAGCGCGGTGATCACGCGCTGTGGCGGGAATGCCCAACTCTCCTCGATCGAGGGGCGGATCAGCAGCACCGGCGTCTCCGCCTTGCGCACCACCTGCTGGGCGATCGAGCCGACGATCCAGTCCCGCGGGCGACCGCGCCCGTGGGTGCAGAGCACGAGCAGGCTCGCCCCGAGCTCGGCGGCATGGTCGGAGATGCTCGCGGCGACATCCCCTTCCGGGTTGTCGTGGCTGTGGTACTCAACGTCCACGCCCTCCGCGGCCATGCCCTGCGCGATCTCCGCGAGGTAGGCGTCCGCCTCGTCCGCCGTCGTCAGGTGCCGGTCGCCATGAACCGTGGCTGGCGCGCGGTCCTCCAGCACATGCAGCAGGATCACGCGGGCGGAGAGGCGCCGGGCGAGCCGGGTAACCGGCTCGATGACCACCTCCGCGAGGCGGGACCCGTCCAGTGGCACGACCATGCGATCGAAGGTAACCGGGGAGATGGCGTCCATGAAGCCTCCTCTTCTCAGCGCGCGATTCTCCTACAGCGCGCGGAAGGTCTCCCAAAGCAGGAAGATATTGAGCGCGATGATCACCGCGGCGACCACCGCGGCAGCAACCGTCGTCGTGCGGCGGTTCACCAGCTCGCCCATCAGGTCGCGACGCCGGGTGAACATGACCAACGGCACGAGCGCGAACGGGATGCCGAACGACAGCACGACCTGGCTGATGACCAAGGTGCGGGTCGTATCCACCCCCATCGCGATCACGACCAGCGCCGGCGCCATCGTGACCAGGCGGCGCAGCCAAATCGGGATATGACGCCCGATAAACCCCTGCATGATGACCTGACCGGCCATCGTCCCGACCGCGGTCGAGGCCAGCCCGGAGGCCAGCAGCGAGATCGCGAAGATCGTGCTCGCCGCGCTCCCCAGCAGCGGCGTCAACGTCCGGTACGCCTCCATGATAATGTCGTCGGTGGCTGTGACATCGATACCCCGGCTCCAAAACGTCGCGGCGGCCGTCATCAGCATCGCGGCGTTGATCAGCCCCGCAACGCCCATCGCGATCACGACGTCGACCAGCTCCAGCCGGTACAGCCGCCGCGCCTGGCCCGCGTTCTTCGGCACGATCCGCCCTTGCGTCAGCGCGGAGTGCAGATAGATGACGTGCGGCATGACGGTCGCGCCGAGGATGCCGGTCGCCAGCAGCACGCTCTCGCCGCCCTCGAAGCGCGGCTCGATGATCGCCGCCCCGGCCGCGCCGAGATCCGGCCGCCCGAGCACCATCTCGACGAGGTAGCACGCCCCGATCAGGCCGACCATCGCCGTGATCGCCGCCTCAAGCGGACGGGCGCCGTAGCGTTGCAGCGCAAGTATGACGAACGTCGCGACGCCGGTGAGCAGCGCGGCCGGGAACAGCGGGATGTCGAACAGCAGGTAAAGGCCGACCGCCGCGCCGAGGAACTCGGCAAGGTCCGTCGCCATCGCGACGATCTCCGCCAATATCCAGAGCACCCATGTCACCGGCTTCGAAAACTGCTGGCGGATCAGCTCCGGCAGGTTCTTCCCGGTCGCGATGCCGAGCTTCGCCGAGAGGGCCTGGATCAGCATCGCCATCAGGTTGGAGGCCACGATCACCCACAACAGCAGGTACCCGTACTGCGCGCCACCCTGGATATTCGTCGCGAAGTTGCCGGGGTCGATATAGGCGACGGCGGCGATGAACGCCGGCCCGAGGAACGGCATCAGGGACGCCCAGCGCCCCTTGTCGCTCGTCCCTTCCAGGACGGCCGCCGTGCTCTCCAGCATGGCGGCATCACGGCCATGTTCGCTGATCTGACCGATCGCGCTCGGTCCACTGCCCCGGAAACGACCTTCCTGCTTTGACCGAACAGGTGCGGCTGCCGACTCTGGCTGTCCCCGGCCATCCATTGCCATACGAGCTCAGCTCCACCATCACTGTTCCAGGATCGCCCTTGCAGGCGTCCCGGAGAACGTCGGGTACGAGGTCCGGAACGTCACACGACATGCGGCGATCCGGATGGCCCCGGGAGGAGAATCGGTCATCATGGCCGGCCCTGCGATCCGGGCCCACGGGTGACCGCCACCTTTGAGCGGCCATCTCTGTGCCACATGGTATTTTAGCCAGCGCTAAAGCGCTAGTGGTGTGGCGAAATCGATTGCTCTTCCTTGTGTCCAGGAGCACCCTCTACCAAAGCGTGTGTGACGCGCGAGTGTCCGTCCGCCTGCCGGCGGAGACAAGAAAGGGACGCGCATGATGCGCGCCCCGAGGAGATCCGTATCCAGGTTCCGTGACCAGTGAGGCCCCGCTACATCCCGGGAGCGTCCGCACCCGGAACCGCGTCACCCTCGACCGGGATCGCCACAAACCAGACGTCACCCACGCCCTGGCCCGTAGTGTCGCCAGGCTTCTGGTCCGCCGCCCAGTAGTACAGCGGCCACCCGTTGTATGTCACCTGCATCGTGCCGTCGGTCCGCTCGATCGTGCTCAGCTCGCCCGACACGCCGTCCGGCAACGCCAACGGTTCCTCGGCCGAGAACACGGGCCAGTTCTGCTCGCACTGGTCATAGCAGGTGCTCTCACCGGAGCCCGGGGTGTCCTTCAGGAAGATGTACAGCGTCATGCCCTCGGCGTCAGTAAAGATCGTGCCGAAGTCCGCGTTGTCGCTCGTCATGACCGTCGTGCCACCCATCGCCATCGGACTCGCGACCGGGGACGCTTCTTCCTCGGACTCCGCCATCGGCGTGGCGCCAGCCGTCTCGACCGGGGCGGCCAGGTACCAGACGTCGCCGACATCCTGGCCCATGGTGTCGCCAGGCTTCTCATCCTTGACGAAGTAGTAGAGCGGCCAGCCGTTGTAGGTCACCTGCGTCGTGCCGTCGTCACGGGTGATCGTGCCGAGCTCGCCGGGAACGCCGTCGGGGAGCGTGAGGGGCTCCTCGGAGGAGAAGACCGGCCAGTTCTGCTCGCACTGGTCGTAGCAGGTGCTCTTGCCCGAGTTCGGCTCGTCCTTGAGGAAGATGTAGAGCGACATACCGTCAGGATCGGTGAAGAAGGTGCCGTACTCCGGGTCGTCTGCAGTCTTAACCGTCGTGTTGTCCTGGGCGACGGCCGCGGAGCCGGCGAACGCGAACAGGAGGGAGAGAACCAACAGGAAGCGCTTGTACATGGCAGTGCTCCAATCTCGAAACATCGGTGTGCCAGTCGGCTCGATAGGGTCCCGTCCGGTGCGGCGATCGACCGCCGCACCGGAGCAATGGCTCTCCGGGCACCGCTCGCGATGCCCGGCACGCCGGGCTGCAGTCCCGGCGTGTATCTCCCCTACGCGCCAGACCTTCGATTGGATGAGCAGGTGACCATGGGTAAGGAATGGAGATCAAGAAGACAATGCGGTGGTAGGGGTCGGTTTCATACCGACCCGACCGGCCCGCAGGGCACCTGGTGGTACCCAAGGGTCGGTATCGTGACGGGCAGATGATCTGGCAGCCGCCTACCGCATCGGCGCGACGAGGAATGGTTCGCCGTCCGGAGCCCCGGGCGCGTAGCGCGTGATTCCGACCGTGTCGTAGGTGGACATCGGCTCCGGGCCAGAAAGCAGCAGCCACCCGACACCCTGCTCGTTGACCCGCAGGTCGCCGAGCTCGACCCGCTCGCCATCGCGCTCCGCGAACGCGGTGTAGCGGTATTCGCCACCGGAGGCTGGGAGATCGTAGACGACGAGCATCGCCCGATCCTGGTCTGGCGCGACGGCCAGCGAGCCGTGGCCGGGTACGACGTCCTCCGGCGCGCCGGGTGCCGGCACAAGCGCCGACAGCGTCCCGCCATCCTTCAGGTACTCCGCCATCTCTTGCTCCGACAGCCGGGCATCATCCCGCTCGTCCAGCGTCACGACGAGCAGGAAGCCCAGCGCGACGATCGAGATCACGGCGATCGAGGCGGCGATGGCCAGCCATGCCAGCGGAACCTGGCGCCGGAACGTGCGGGGCGCAGAAGAGCCGCCTCGCGACGCGCGCGCATCCGCCAGCAATCGGTCGCGGAGCCCCGACGACGGGGCGACAGGCTCCGCCATGGCACCGAGATCGCCGACGACATCCTCGTAGCGCGAGAGCTCCGCGCGGCAGGCCGGGCACGATGCCAGGTGCGCCTCGATCTCGCGCCGCTCATCGTCATCAAGCACTCCCAGCGCGTACGCGGCAACCGCCTCGTGCGACTGATGGTGCGATGCCAGGTGGTTGGGCTGTCGGGCGCTCATCGCGGCTCTCCGGCACGTGTTCCAGGGTTCGAGGAATGGGCCATTTCGGGCGATAGCCGCTCCGCCAGGCGCGCCATCGCCATACGGATCTGCGACTTCACCGTGCCAAGCGGCCGGTGCAGCCGGGCCGCGATCTGCGACTGGCTCAGGCCGGTGAAATAGGCCAGCTCCAGCAGCTCGCGCTGGTCCGTTGTCAACGTCGCCAGCGCCCGCCGTACCTCGTCCCGTCGCAGCCCGGCCAGCGCCTGCTCCTCCGGTCCCGGCTCCGGGTCCACAACCCATCCCGTCATGTCCGCGTCCAGCGCGCTCTCCGACGTCTCCCGCCGGCGGCGGAGCTGGTCGATGGAGCGGTTCCGCGCCACCCGCAGCAGCCACCCGGCGAAGGTCCCCCGTGCCGGGTCGTAGGCGGTGGGCTGTTGCCAGAGGCGCAGGAACACGTCGTGGGTGACCTCCTCGGCCAGCGCCGGATCGTGCAGGATCGACCGCGCGAGCCCATTGACCGCCGGCGCGTAGTGGTCGTAAAGGGCGGCGAGGGCCTCCTCGTCGTGCGCGGCGACCCGGCGCATCAGCTCGCGGTCCCGCTCGGGATCCTCTGTGGTGAGGGACGGTGTATCGCGCACCTGCGACGGCCGGGACGTGCGGGAGCCTGCCTCCGTGGATCGCCGCAGCGAGGCGAACGCGCGGGACCACGCGCGTCCTTCTCCCCTCACTACGTTTGACCATGCCGGTCGGATGATGCCAACCGCCCAGTCACCCACAACGATCATCCCGTTTCCTCAATGCCCACGTAGTCTCGCACCACGCAGCTGCGACGGTGTGCGAGACATCGACCGAAGGTCGATACTGCGCGTTATGGCCCTTCGGGCCATGTCCCGGACACGTGGTCCGGGACTACAACGATGGTCTTGTTCCCGCCGGAACCGGTCGCAACCGTATCATGAACGTGTAGGGCTCCACCGGCACCAGGTACTCCTCCAGCGGCATCGGACCGCAGATCGACGACCCGAGCCCGGCCACCTTGTGATCCAGCGAGAGCACCGTCGTCGCGCCCGGCACCATCTGCCAGGAATGCGTCGCGTCGTCCAGTTCCGCCGCCGTATACGGCAGCGCCTTGATGCTCATCCCCTCGTCGGCCCACGCCAGCAGCCCGTACCCATGCTCCGGGGCGACGGTCGCCCAGCGCACCCCCTCGCGATTGCCCGTGTCCTGCGGCATCACGTAGGGTACGGCATCTCCGTCACGTCCAGCGACCAGGTGTCGAACGTCGCGCTCTCCTTGCGGTCCGGATAGTTCTCGTGCGGCCCCAGCCCTCGCCAGGTCACCGCCCCGAACGTCCCCGGCAACTCCATCGTCAGCCCGACGCGCGGCAGCGACACCAGCCCGGCCGGTATCGCGCGCGGCGTCGCCTCCGTCGTGATCTCGACATCGCCCGACCCCTCGATCACGAACCGGGTCACCACGTCGTAGAGCGGCTTGAACGCCGGCGCGCCGAACGCCGCCCGCACCTCGATGATGACGTACCGCTCGTCCTGCTTCACGATCTCGGTCGAACGCACGGTCGGCCGCATATGCCGCAGGTCCCACTGCCGCCAGACATCGCGAATGTACTTGTCGTTGTCGGTCGGCGCGCGGAACACGTCGAACACCGGGCCGGTCTCGATCAGGTCCTGCCCATTCACCGTCCAGCTCGCGATCGTCCCGAGCGTGCGGTCGAACAGCACCTCGCCCCGGTCCGTCGCGACGAGGATTGCCACGTCGGTCTCCGCGACCTCCAGCGTGCCCTCGGCCAGCGCCGGCACCCCGGCACCCTCCGGCGCGGCGATGCAGACCTGGCAGTGCGCGAGCTCGAAGCCCGCCGGCGCCCAATCCGTTTGCCCGGCGGTCGTCGCGACAATGTCCAGCCACGTATCAGGCTGGCCAGCGGCGTCGGCGGCCGCGTCGATGGTGATCTCCCAGGCGTCGCCCGGTCCGAGGTCGTCCACCTCCAGCGTGCCGCTCGCGACCACCCGTCCGCGCGTCGTCAGCGTCCAGCGCAGCGCGAGGTCCGAGAGATCGGTGAAGAAGCGCCGGTTCAGGAGACGGATCGTGCCGGAGCCGGCATCGACCAGCTCCACCGCGATCGGCTCGTAGACCTTCTTCATCTCGATGGCGCTCGGGTGCGGCTCGCGGTCCGGCGACATCAGCCCGTCGATGCAGAAGTTGCCGTCGTTCGGGTGATCCCCGAAATCGCCACCGTAGGCAAAGAACATCTCGCCATCGGCCGTGTACTGGCGCACGCCATGGTCCGCCCACTCCCAGACAAGGCCGCCGATCAGCCGCCGATGCGAGCGAATCGCTTCCCAGTACTCCTTGAAGCTGCCCGGGCCGTTGCCCATCGCGTGCGCGTACTCGATCAGGATGTAGGGCTTGGGCTCGTCCATCTCGCCCTGCCGGATGACCTCGGCGACCGGCGGGTACATCGTGCTCAGCATGTCCGTCGCGGCGACGGGTGACTGCCGATGCTCCTCCGCTTCCAGATGCACCGGCCGCGAAGGGTCGTGCTCCTTGAGCCACGCGTACATCGCGTCCTGGTTCTGCCCGTAGCCGGATTCATTGCCGAGCGACCAGATGATGATCGCCGGGTGGTTCTTGTCCCGCTCATACATCCGGATCACACGGTCCAGGTATGCTTTCTGCCACGCCGGATCGTCGGAGATCTCGCTGAAGTTGCCGGTGACGAAGAATCCATGCGTCTCGAGGTCGGTCTCGTCGATCATGAAGAGGCCGTACCGGTTGCACATCTCGTAGAACCGCGAGTCGTTCGGGTAGTGCGACGTGCGGACCGTGTTCACGTTGTGCTGCTTCATCAGCTGCACGTCCCGCTCCATGTCCTCCAGCGGCACTGCGTAGCCGAAATCCGGGTGATCGTCGTGGCGGTTCACGCCCTGGATCTTGATCGAGACGCCGTTCACCCAGAGCTGCTGGTCGCGGATCTCGACGGTGCGGAACCCGACCGTCTGCCGCTGCACCTCGCGGATCGTGCCGTCCGGCGCCCGTGTTGCGCAGCAGCAACGTGTACAGGTTCGGCGTCTCGTTGCTCCACAGCGCCGGGGCCTCGACCGCGATCGATGCAGAGCGCGCGTCACCGCCCTCCAGCGTCGCCGTGCCGACCTCCGCGCCATCCGGCCCGAGCAGGACGGCCTCGACCGACCCATCCGCACCGCCGCGCAGCGTCACATCGATCTCCAACGTCGCCGACGAGACGTCGTCCGCCAGCACCGGGCGCGCGTGCACGTCGTGGATGTGCGTTTCCGGCAGCGCCGCCAGCCAGACATCGCGGAAGATGCCGTTGAAGCGCCACATGTCCTGGTCTTCGAGATAGCTCGCGTCCGACCACTGGTGCACCTGCACCGCCAGCGAGTTGATCTCGCCCTGCCGCGCGACGTCCGTGATGTCGAACTCGGCCGGGACGTGGCTCCCCTTCGACAGCCCGACCTCCTCGCCGTTCACCCAGACGGTGAACATCGAGCAGACGCCGTCGAACGTCAGCCGGATTCGCCGCCCGTCCCACGCGTCCGGCACGGTGAACTCCGTCCGGTAGCACCCCACGGCGTGGTCCGGCACGAACGGCGGATCGACCGGGAACGGATACTTCACGTTCGTGTAGTTCGGCGTGCCGTAGCCGTGCATCTGCCAGACGGACGGCACCGGGATCGTATCCCAGCCGAGGTCGTCCATCTCGTGCTCGGAGGCGTCCAGCGGCACCAGCGACACCGACTCCGCGTAGTAGAACAGCCAGTCGCCGTTCAGGTTCCGGTACCACGGCGAGACGGTGCGATCGCCCCGGATGGCCGATGCGTCGTCCGCGTACGGGATCAGCAGCGGCCGCGGGTCCAGCCGGTTGCGGTGCGTGATCTCCGGGTTCTGCCAGTCGGGGAGCGTCGCGGTTGATGCCATGGGATCCGCATCCTTTCACCTGTTGCGCCGTCGGTCACAGCGTCGTGATGATCAGCCTCTCCCGGCATTGTATCCAGCTACGTCCTGAAGCGCGTGGCATTACTTACGTACTGAGGCCGCAGAATCTTTAGGGAATTTTGCGGATGGAATCCGTCCTCAGACCAACGACACTAGAGAATGCAAATCAGTGTCCGTTCGGGGAGTAGAGCCGGCTACAACTGGCAGAGAGATGCGGACTTGATCGCGAACGTGTTTATCGACTACGGCCTCGTATGATGATCCTGCCTGGGATCGGATTCCTGCCGGGGTCCAGCGCAAGCTGGCAGACGATCAATCGGAGTCATCGCTTGACCAATCGCTCATGGTCAGCCCGATACAGCGACCCGCTTCCGACCCATGGCATAGACGGAGTTGGCCAACTGCACGGCTCAACTCGAGACCCGTGGAGGCACTCCTCGATCTCGAGACAAGGCTGGCAGATGATGGCCGGTGCAGTCCGGATCTTGGCATCGTCGGAGACGAGCCGCGACAGGCATGGATCAGCGCTTGGAAGCTGCGTGTCGCGCCGAATGGCGACGTACTAGATTCACGGCTCGAGACGCCAGACACTGATCGTCCTTCGCTATGGTCAGCGCTCCAGGTCAAGCCTGTCGGTTGACATACACCGGGATCGCGACCTAATGAGCAAGCCTGCAACCGACTTGGATCAGCGATCAAGCACGTCGGCAACAGCAGCGTTGGGTACGACCACGGTACAACAACACCTGCTGGCGATTAATCGCCGCGATGATCACTACTCTTCATCATCCGAGCTATTCTCTCGGAGGCTGGCCGTCGAATTCAAGCGTCTGCTGGCGAGATCAACTCCAGACTGATCGCGGATTCACTCGCTGATGTACGTGCGAGACCTCTGATGGACGTATCAATGCGAAGCCCTTTATGGTTCTCCGCTTGGGACAACCCGATTGAAGTCGCCGTGGATCCGCAATCGCGACAGCTCAGGACCTACAGAGATGACACACCGTCCTGCATCTCGGTGACCAACAAGCGAACAATTGCATCCGAGTACAGCAGACATGCGAATCATCGCTACTCGAGAGAATCCCGACTTCCAACTCAACACTGTAGGTAAGGTCGGTGATTATGAAGTTACGGTTGGTCTCTGTTGCTCCGTATGCGACTGACGTAGTGCATGGCGTGAGAACCAGTATCAACGAAGCTCCTCGATCCCGGCAACCCAGTTCTTCATCGTTCGAGTCGCCAGTGACACTATGTCGGTGAACGAAACGGGAACGCCTTGGCGTCGACCTTGGACTTCCAAGGTCGGTGAGCAGCAGCCAGAGCTACCGGATATACGACCACTACAACAACTACGTGTGGTGTGATCCCTGACGACCCACATGCTTACCCAGTCCGAACTATTCGACAGGTGGTTCGGTAGAGTTCAACATCTGTTGGGAGATCGTAAGCACCGACCAAGATTCGATCGGTGATGTACGTTGAGCCGCTCATTCAGCTTTGATGGCGAGAAGGCATCTGGTTCTCACTGCAGTCCATAGCCGACCAACTTTCGGACGATCATGACAGGCGTGAGGGCGGCATGGATGCCTCCCTCTCGCCGCCCGGATGTCCATCACATAACACCCGGTTTCGCTCTATACTGGTTCACCATTCACTGAGGGGCCCGGCGTCGAGGAATCCACATGCAGACGATCGCGATGGACAACCAGCTCCTCCCGCTCCCGACGACCTCGCTGGTCGGCCGGGACGATGAGCTTGCGCGCCTGCTCGTGCTCCTCACCCGCCCGGATGTCCACCTCGTCACGCTCGTCGGTCCCGGCGGCGTCGGCAAAACCCGCCTTGCCCTGCAGGTCGCCCACGACATCGACCCGCATCTCGCCGGCCCGGTGCGCCTCGTGCTCCTCGCCAACGTCACCTCGGGGAGTGCCGCCCTCCCGGCCATCGCCCGCGCGCTCGGTCTCTCCATGCCCGACGACGGCTCACTCCTCGACGAGCTCGCGGACTCCATCGGCACGCGACCCATGCTGCTGATCCTCGACAACGTCGAGCAGCTCACCGCGCACCTGACCTTCCTCTCCGATCTCATCCGGCGTTGCCCCGGCCTGACCATCCTCGCCACCAGCCGGGTCATGCTCCATCTCTCCGGCGAGCATGTCTTCAGCCTCGACCCGCTGGCGACGACCAGCCCCGGCCACGACCAGCTCGCCCCGGCCAGCGCCCTCTTCGTCGACCGCGCCCGCCTCGTCAAGCCGGATCTCGCCCTCACCGATGAGAACATCCGCGCCATCGATGACATCTGCCGCCGCGTCGACGGCCTCCCGCTCGCCATCGAGCTGGCCGCCGCCCGCACCCGCTTCCTCTCGCCAACAGCCATGCGCGAGCGGCTCACTGAGCGCCTCTCGATGCTCATCGGCGGCCCGCGTGACGTCCCGGAGCGCCATCGCACCATCCGCGCGACGCTCGAATGGTCGTACGACCTGCTCAGCCCGGACGAACGCACGCTCTTCCGCCGCCTCGGCGTGGCCATCAACGGCCTGCCCTACGACGCCGTCGAGCCGATCTGCAATCTCGGCGGCGACCTCGACGGCCATGTGGACGAGCTCCTCGAAGCGCTCGTCGATCACAGCCTGGTCCGCATCGAGGACAGCCCGGACACCGGACCGCGCATCCGACTGCTCCACACCATCCGCGAGTTCGCCATGGAGCAGCTTGAGCTCAGCGGGGAGCTGGACGCCATCCTCCGCGCCCACGCGTGCTGGTATGCGCAGCTTGTGATCGACACACCGACCACGACCTGGCGCACGGGCACCTCCGCCCTGCGCGCCTGGACCCGCCGCTACTCGCCGGACTTGCCGACCTTCCTGGTCGTGCTCGACCGGCTCATCAACATGGGCGACGGTCCCGCCGGGCTCCGCATGACCGCCCAGCTCACGGCGTTCTGGCTCGAGATGGGCCAGTTGCACGAGGCGCGAACCTGGATTGAACGGTGTCTCCCGTATGTCGACCAGGTGTCGCCCGAGGCCCAGGCGCAGTTCTATCGAATGGCCGCGCTCGTCATGGTCAATGTGGACGAGCACGACCGCTCGCGTACCTACATCCGGCAGTCGCTCGAGATCGCCAGGGAGCGGGAGGACTACCGCGCCATCGGCAACTGCTATAACCTCCTCGGCGTCCTGGAATGGCTCGACGGGAACGATGACGAGGGCAAGCGCTACCAGCAGCTCGCCATCGATACCATGCGTGACGCGGGTGACGAGCTCGGTACAGCGATGTTTACCGTCCAGCTTGCCGAGCGCCTCATTGAGGATGGCCAGCCGGAGCGCGCCCAGTCGCTCTTCGACGAGGCCTTCCCGGTCATCGCCAAGGGCCGGCCGGAGGCCCTTCCCCTTGCTCTACGGCTCGATCGGGTACATGCACATCCGCAGCGGCGCGTTCGACAAGGCCGGCGCCGCCCTCGCGCGCAGCCTCGAATACCACCTCGCGCCGCCGCACCACCGGCCCGACATGCTCTCGATGGTCCTGATGCTCAGCGCCGAGCTCGCCGGGCACACGGACGCTGCCGAGGATGGTGCGCGGCTCCTCGGCGCCTCGCTGGCGATCCTCGACCAGATCGGGATCAAGATCACTGACAAGTCTCGGGCCGACGTCGACCGCGCCGAAGCCCTGCTCCGCGACCAGCTCGGCGCGGACGACCTACGAGCGAGCCCTCCGCGAGGGTCGCCAGCTCGCCATCCCCGCCGCGATCGCCCTCGCCGAGCGCGTCACCGCCGCGCCGGCCGCGCCAGAGCCCCAGGCATTCCAACCTGATGACGACCTCACCCCGCGCGAGCGCGAGGTATTGAGCCTGCTTGCGGGCTGGCAAGTCGAACGCCGAGATCGCCGACGAACTGTTCATCAGCCAGCGCACGGTCACGACCCACCTCACCCGGCTCTACGCGAAGCTGGATGTTACTTCGCGCACCGCCGCGATCTCCGCCGCGATACGCATGGGCATCGTCGCTCCGTCTTAAGTCCTACGCGAAACCTCGTACGTAAAGCCCCCGACACGAATACGCACTCTGTACGATGTATCGCCCCTGGCGCTCCGGCATGATGTGGTCATGAACAAACGTGATCGCAGCCGCGCATCGCAGCCACAGCACCAGGGAGATACAGACGTGACCACCAACCAGTCCATCGGCACCAGCCTCATCATTCACGGCATCCAGGGCATCGATACCCACCACCGGACCGAGCGGCTCATGGCCGACGTCAATACCCATTGGATCACCTCCGGGCTGAAAGGCGACAACGCCTCCTCCAGCCTCCGCCATCGCATCGGCGGCATGATGATCGCGCTCGGCGCGGCCATCGCCGGCAAGACCCACGACCTCCAGGAACGGCAAGCAACGATGCCGTCCCCATCCGCGAAATCCGGGTTCGTCCCCACGCGCTAGATCCGGATCTTCGATCTCTCCCCAAACAGCAGGAGGGCGGCCTACTTTGGGCCGCCCTCCTGCTTGTTTTCGCGTTTCTGCGTACCCGTCTGGTAACGCGAAAGGCTCGCCCGGGTGAGTCCGAAGGACGAAAAGCGTAAGCGGCCCTTTCGCTTCTCGCACTCCGTGCTCGGCCGGGGACTTTCGACCAACGATCACACCATCGCTCGGGACGCCGCTGGTCGAAATGTCCTCCCATCCGGCGGCTTGGCCTCACCCGAAGGCGCGCTTCAGCAGCCGCCCGATCGTCACCGGCAGCCACACCAGCCCCGCCATGAACACGAACGCCTCGGCCGCGAACGACCATATGGTCTCGCCTGAGGATGGATCCTCGGCCGGGCTGGGCAGCACGTCCAGCAGCACCGCGCTCCCATACGACGCCCACATCAGCATCACGGACGCGAGCCAGACGAGCCACAGGTGGCGCGGCGAGAACACATACCCGGCCACCACCGCCACCGGGAACGCCAACGTCAGCACCCCACCGGGACCAAACGCCGAGATCACGATCGGCACGGCGATCAGCGCCAGCGGATAGACAAGGTCATTGCGCCAATCGATGCGGTGAACATCCAGGTGCATCTGCATGACGCCCTCCATTCCGCTTCTTCCCACCCGCACACGCCTTACGGCGTCGTGGACCGCTCCCTCATCTGGTGCAGCTTCCGCCCGAGCCACAACGGCACGAGAACGAGCACAGCGGTGAAGATGAGAGATTCGAATGCAAAGCTCCAGATCGTCTCACCATTCCCGGCTTCCGACTCGAACTCGCCCATCAGCGCGGCAACGCCGTTGACCGCCCACAGCATCACCACCGACCCGAGCCAGACAAGCCAGATATGGCGCGGCGCGAAAAGGAACCCGGCCAGCAACATCGCCGGAGCGATGGCGATCATCAGATCCCCGGTCCAGACCAGTGACACCGCGAGCGGCACCGCGAAGACCATCAATGGATAGACGAGGTCGTGAATCCAATCGGTATGGTGGAGGTCGACGTGAAGGTCCATCTCGCCTTCCCTTCAGAACTCAATCGCTCAGCGAGCCTGACCGGCTGCCTTGCGCCGCGCTGCGATCCGCATGTTGTCCCGCTTGAGCAAACGCCCGGTCCACAACGGCACGAAGGCAACGACGATCATCGGCACGAGGACCATGACCCCGACAAACCAGGGCGCGACGTAATGGGTTCGCCCTCGCCCATCGCCCCGATACGATCCGCGATCCGAAGCTCGCCCACGTGAGCAGGAAGGCAACGAGAAATACCAGCCACAGGTCACGCGGCACGAACCGGTACCCTGCCAGGAACGACAAGGACCGCCATCGCCACCACGGCGAACAGGAACAATCGGCCGCTGGTGCCAAACAGAATGACGGCCGGGAGCACCACGATAGTGACCGCAGCGGTGAGATCGTGATGCCAATCGATATGGTGAACATCCGGGAGGAATCTCATGCCGCCCTCCTCTCGAGCGACGACACAACGACGAAGGCCTGTGCCCCTCACCATCCACAGTACGTCCTGCGTATG
>CAVUJM010000038.1:0-7240 GCA_963741795.1 uncultured Chloroflexia bacterium | reverse complement strand
GCCGTGGCCTGACGCACGAACGCGCGCCGATCGAGCTGACCGGCGGAATAGGCCTCGAAGAGGCGACGAAGCGGACCGGACGACGGGTAATCGGAGACCATTCCCAACTCCTCAGAACGACAGCGGCGGCCACGCGGGAACGCCGCACAAGACACCACCAGCCGTGGTGTGAGACGCCGAGGGCCATCGTTGGCAGGACGGGAACACCGTTGTTCCCCGCGAATGGGTTGCCGAGGATTTGCGTCATCGTACGGGCACCCCGTGGAGCGCGCAAGGGGTTTTCCTGACGTTGCGTCGACACATTGTCAGGATGATCGGGTTGTTTCGGAGCGGCGAACAGCCGGTACACTTCTCGCCAGACCTTTCGCCCGACCCTGGTACAGGACCTGATGACCCCAGCAAACCGCCCCCTTCCCTCCCCGCGCGCGTTGCTCATCGTCGTCGTGCTCGCCCTCGCGGTCGGCATCGGTCTGGGCTTCGTTGCCTATGGGCCGAATGTCCTGGACGCTGATCTCGAGCTCACGACGTCCCTCCAGCAGGCGCAGGGCGGCGCGGTGCGCTGGCTCGCCGATTTCGGCAATGTGCTGGGCTCGACCGCGTGGGCGGCTGTCGCGATCGGCGTGGGCCTGGTGGCCGCCGCCGCGCTGCGGGCATGGGACGAGGTGTGGTTCCTCGCGATCCTGCTGGTCCTGCGGCTGCTGGCGACGCAAATCAAGCCCCTCTTCGAATCGCCGCGCCCGACGGACGACCTCGTCACGATCGTCGGCGACTGGCACGGCTCCGGGTACCCGAGCGGCCATGCGCTGACGGCGTCCACGATGGGCCTTGGCCTCGCCGTCATCGCCTGGCGCCGCGTGCCATCACGCCGGGCTGCCTGGCTCATCATCGCGGTCCTCGCTGCGCTGGTGCTGATCGTCGGCTGGGCGCGTATCTGGTCCGGCGCGCACTGGACCTCGGACGTCGTGGGCGGCTATGCCTTCGGGACGGCCATTGTCGCGCTGACGACGCTTGTCACCGGCCGGCGGGCGGAATTGACACGCGCCTGACACGCCGGAGCCTCTCGCCGTAGCGCCGGTGTGACGGCGCGCAGCGCATCATGGAGGGAGGGGAGCACGGTCTTCGTGCTCACCCCTTGCAAGGAGGTGCGCCATGGCCGACACGAACATCGACCTGCGGATTCTTGTGCCTCTCGACGGCTCCGACCTCGCCACCGTGAGCCTGCCCTTCGTCCGCACGCTGGCGACCCGCTCTACCGCCATCATCGTGCTGCGCGTGGTGCCGGATCCGGTCCCACTTAGCCCCATGGTGGGCGGCGACGGGGACCGCCTGGACGCGATGGTGTGGCATGCAATGGATGAGGCGACGCGCTACCTGAACGACGTGGCGGCAATCCTGACCAACGAGACGGAGCATATCCGGACGATGGTCGAGGTCGGTGAGCCGAACGAAGTGATCACGCGGATCGCCGCCCGGAACGCCGTTGACCTGATCGTGATCGGTACACACGGGCGCGGCGCCTTCGGTCGAACCATGATCGGCAGCGTTGCTGACCGCGTGGCCCGTTCGTCGGTTGTCCCGGTGATGCTGGTCCATCCCCATGAGCGCGATGTGCCGGCGCGTGTCGCACGAGGTCGGCAATATCCGCCGGCTCGTCGTGCCGCTCGACGGCTCGTCGTTCGCCGCGGAGGCGTTGCCGGTCGCGGTGCGAGTCGGGCGGTTGCTCGAGATCCCCATCCACCTGGTCCACGCCATCGACCTGGAAGGCGATTGGCTTCTCGGCGATGAAGGTGACGACCTGGAGACGCTGCTTGCCCCGATGCGTGAGGAGCTGGCCGCATGGTTGCGCGACGAGGTGCAGGCGCTGCACGACGCGGGTCTGGAGGCAACATCGCAGCTCGAGCTCGGGCGCGCGGCGCACGTCATCTCGGACGGGATGGAGCCGGGCGATGTGATCGTGATGACCAGCCATGGGGCAAGCGGCCTCCGGCGCTGGTTGCTTGGCAGCGTCGCGGAGAAGCTGATTCGATCCGGAATCGCACCGGTCATGCTGGTGCCCGTCGCGGAGCGGGTGAACAACGAGGCACGACCCAACGGCGCAACCGCCCAGGCGTCAGCCTGATCGCCGCACACACGAGGGCGGCCGCAATGCGGTCGCCCTCTTTCATGCATCCACGTGTCGCATCGGGATTACCGGATCCCAACCCGCTCGACTCAGGTGCGATGTCCCCTCTGATACTCGCCAACGCAACTTGACAATAGATCGGCTCGCCCTAGTATGGGAGCATGGCCCCAACCAACACTGGCGCGTTAACCTGACGCGCCGTCCTTTCCGGTTCCTGAGGAGGAGTGTGTCATGGACCACATCTGCCTGGCCTTACCGATCCTGCCCGACAAGAGCGATGCGGCACGCGATTTCATGCGCGAGCTGGAGGGAGCGCGCAAGCCCGACTACGATCGCTCCGAGCGCCGCATCGGCATCGTGAAGGAAGCGTGGTTCCTGGCCGCGCTGCCGAGCGGGGACCATCTGATCGCCTATATGGAGAGCCCGGATTTCAACAGCGCGTTGGGGCAATTCGTCCAGTCGCGGGATGAATTCGACCTGTGGTTCAAGGAGCGACTCGCCGAGGCAACCGGGCTGGACCTCAACAATCCGCCACAGGGCATGGCGATGCCGGAGCTGCTCTCCAGCTATCAGGCCTGATTGCTCGCGCCCACACACGTGGGGTATGATGTCCCTGTTATCCTCGGCCCGAGTAAAAAGGATCGGCATGATCTCGACGCACACCCTGAATACGGGCGAGCTGACCATCTCATATGCGGAGGGCCCAGATCGTGGAGCGGCACTCGTCCTGTTGCACGGCGTCAACGGCCGTTGGCAGGCACACGAGCAAGAACTACGCTCCCTGGGAGATCGGTGGCATGTCTATGCGTGCGACCTGAGAGGACACGGCGAGTCCGGGCACGCACCGACACCGGGCGCGTACCACCTGAGGGACTACGCTCGAGACATCACGGCGTTCATCCACAACGTAATTCCTGGCGACGAACCGGTGATCTTCATCGGGTTCTCACTCGGGGCGCTGGTCGCCCTCGGGACCGGAGCGGCATTGCCAGGCCGTGTACGAGGACTGGTTCTGGTCGAGCCACCCTTGATGCTCCGTAACCATCGATTCCACGACCTTCCCATCGCTGGCTTGCTCCAGTTCGCGTACGAGACCACCAGAGCGGAACCCGGCTTCGAGGGGCTGATGGCGGCCTGCAAGGTCGTTATGCCTGACGCAGACGAAGCGACCCTTCGAGCGGTCGCGACCCAGCTCAGCAAAATCGATCCTGATGTCACGAATCCGGACGTGCTTGACCGGGCGCTCGACGGTATTGACCTGGCGGCGATGCTGGAGTCCCTACAGTGCCCCATCTTGCTCCTGCATGGAGAGACCAGCACTCTGGCTCGCTGCTGCGCGAAGATGACATTGCATGGGTGCGGCAGCATGCTGGGGACGTCGAGGCGATCCCGGTTCGCGGTGTTGGCCACGACATCCCGGCGGACGTCGTCATCGACCATGCGCGCCGATTCCTCGAGGGCAATGCTCAGCCGGGGGTGATATTCCCCGCTCCATCACTTTATGAGATACACGGCACGGGCGAATGATCAGGCTGACGTGCATCCACAGGTAGCCGATGGCTCCGACCAACAGCGCGAGCATCGCCACGAAGCGGACGAGCGCGTCCAGCGGGCCGCTGGACTTGCCGCGCAGCAGTTTCGGCGCGATCCAGAAGCGGACATCCGAGAACGGCAGACAGCGGCCGGATCCCGGCGTGCGTCCAGGCATCGGAAAGCAGGTGCGAGAGGATGCCGAGGGCGAACGCAGCGGTCCACGGGCGAATCGCCTCCTCCGTCAGCGCCACGCTCACATCTCCCCATGTCAGCGGCGTCGCGGCCAGCACGCCGAGCAGCAAATAGAGCCCACCGGTCATGGCGACCACGAACGGCAGGCCGTGGGATGCGCCACGGTGCCGCAGGCGCAAACCCTTGCGGAACTCCGACCGCAGGTCGAACCAGTCCGGGAAGCCACCGCCGACCATGCCCCACCAAAGGGAGCCCAGGGCCAGTCCCGGAGAGAGTGTGAGGGCGACGGGCATCGCGGCCGCCGCGCCGAGGAGAAGGTGTGTCGCGCGTTTCATCGTCGGCAAGCATACACGCCAATTCGACGGTCGATGTGGCCTGATGTAGGAACACTGTGATGTTTCTGCAACACCCCGGGGCGGTATCGTGACGCGTCCGACATGGTGCGTCCGTCACACTTGGTAAAGAATCGAGCGGGAAGATGGGGCGGCCGGGGCGATACGGCGCGAATCCCCACGGCCCCGGACCTGCCGCCGGCGTCCAGCGGACCCGGGCGGATGACCGTGGAAAGAAGCCCAGGATGTTCACACCGATTTTGGTGCTGTTCGCGGGAGACGCTGCTGTCACCCGGCGAATAGCAGAGGAGATCGCGGAGACGTTGCGCGAGGAGGGGCTTGCCACGGAGATGCGGCCATTGGCGGCGGTGCGCGACCTTGCGGGGTTTGGCACGGTCGTGCTGGGCGCGCCGTTCGAGGCGGGACGCTGGGCCGCGGAGGCCCGGGCCTTCCTGTCGACGCAGAAGTCGGCGTTAATCCAGTTACCTGTCGCGGTTTTCGCGAACGCCACCCCGGTAGAGCCACCGCGGCGGTCGACAATGACCGTGAGGAACTGCTCAACGAGCTGGCGCAAATCCGCTGGCTACACCCGATCGCGGCCGGCATGTTCCGCACCGCGGTGCCGACGCGGCACGGCTCGCGACGCTCCAACAGCCACGCGACCTCGCTGAACGGCTCGGCGGTGCCTGATCTGAAGGAGATCAAGACATGGGCACAGCTCGTCGCCCATGTCCTGAGCCCGGCACCACTGCGATAGGAAGACCAGATTCCGTATAACGAGAGGGCGGATACGCATTCGCACCCGCCCTCTTCCGCATGCCGTGTGATGTCGATTGTTCAGGCGGGAATGCGCAGGCCGCATACGAGGCTGTCACCGTATTGATCGGTCCAGCGCTCGAGCTGGTCGAGATCTTCCTCATCGAGATGGAAGACGGTGCTGCAGTTCGGGCAGGTAACGACGTGGACGCAATCGCCGCGGGCCTCGCACCAGGAGACGACGGTGCCGAATGTGAGGCAATCGCCCTCACACAAATGGGCGATGACCTCCATGGCGCTGGAGCCGAGGGTCTGGACGCTTTCTTCGGGAATACGAACAAGATCGCTCATGGTTTCCTCCGTGAGGATGTGCTGAATCGCTTCCATGTTCGTCGCGTCGTTGCGGAGCCCCTATGGTAGCGACGAACGGAAAGAAACGCAACTGGTGACAACGCCGATGAAATCGTGACGGATATCACGATTCGGCGTTAACCGATGAGGTGACTTGAGCGACCGGCACAAGATGTGACGGGTTTCACGAAGGATGCGAGATCAGGAACGCGATCAGGATGCCGCGTCGCGGAAGCCCGGTATGCCGCGATCCTGCTCCAACTCGCCAACGATGTCGCTGAGGAGATCAACGTTCCGCTCCAGCTCGATTACCTGATCGTCGTTCAGGGTCTTGATGCTATCCAGCAGGTCACCGGTGATGACGTCCTGGATGTGCTCGCTGACCTGGCGTCCCCGATCGGTAATCTGGATATCGAAGCGGCGCCGATCCGCCTCGTCGATCGCGCGGGTGATGAACCCGGCGGCCTCGAGCTTGGCGAGGGCGCGAGTCATGACGCTTGGCTGGACGTCGAAGAATTCGGCGAGGCGGGATGCGGTGACCCGGCCAACCTCCTCCGGGCTCTGGCGCAGCATCCAGAGCACGGTGAACTGACGGTAGCCGACCCGTCCATACGGTGTCTCGACCTCGCGGAAGCCGTTTGCCCACAGCCCATACCTCGGCAGCACGACAACCATCCTCGAAGCCAGTCGCTTGCGATCCGCGTCCACCATGTGCGCCTACCTTCCATTTCGGCATGCAGTTGTTATGGTGAAGACCCTTGGTCTACTGTAGCAAATCCAGAGGCAAATCGGGCCCTTTTCTCCTCAAGCCTCTGCTTTGAGGCGTGGACCCGGATCATTACGTGATCATGGGCAATCCGTAGTCGACGAATCGCCCATCGCCTGGGCCACCAGCAAGACGGCCGTCCTCCCCGAGAGTCGAGGCGATGCTGACGCCCGCGGGGGGGTCCATTCATCGATTACCGGTCCAGTGGGATGCGGAACTGGGGCGGCGGGGCGACATAGAGGAACTCGACCGGAACCGTCGCTTCCGGCACGATAAACCAGACCCAGTCACGGGAACGCTCGCCGGGGTTCAGGTTCCGCGGGCTGATCATCGGCTCGGTGCCGATCGCGGCGCCGGGGACACCCACAGTCCCTCCACCACCGCGACGGTGACTGCCAGGATTCATGAGGCTGTGCGGCGAACAATGCGCATCTCGTCCTTGCTCACTCTGTCCGCCATCCGGAGACTCTGGAGACGCCAAGACAACGGTACAGATGTTACGGGCAGGTGACATAGTGCCACCGCCGGATACAGTTCCGTCGTTTCTCCGCCCTTGCTCGTACGGAAACATTGACGGATGCCGGCCGTTTGTCGGAATTTCCGCTCCATCACCATATCCGCGGATGTCTCTTTGCGCCGTCACCACGTGGGCCGTCGACAGTAGGCGATGAGACCGTCTGGAGCGACGGATCATCTGTAGATTCCTTCGGCTTTACATGACCCGGAGAAGCGCCCCCCGAAAGCCATCCGCGCTTCGTTCGTTCCCGCTACAATACGCATCAGGTCCCACAACTGAAGAGAGGTTGGCCGGTTCGGGCGCATGGCCCGCCGGTATCGCGAACCCGTCGAGGAGCATCGTCGCATGACAGGATTCCAGACCCGCACCACGCCGCTTCGGGCCCTGCACGAAGCGTTTATCCGGGGCCATATCGATCGACGTATGTTTGTTGCCCGGGCGACCGCGCTCGGGGTGGGCGCAGGAAGCGCCGTCCGCTGGCCCAGCTCGCGGGTGCCGCGCAATCGGCCTCCCCTGCCGCATCGCCCGAGCTCGCCGGGGTCGAGATGGGATCGACGCAGCCGTCGGTCGGCACCGAGGGGCAAGAGCGGGGCGCGGGCGGCGAGCTTCGCGTGCTGACGATCCAGGCAGCGTCGGGGCTGAGCGTACATAACGCGACCGGTGGCAAGGAC
>CAVUJM010000037.1:0-23921 GCA_963741795.1 uncultured Chloroflexia bacterium | reverse complement strand
CATGCCCCCACCGCCACATATAACCGTCATCCCGAGCCGGTCTGTCGAGCGGAGCGAGACGGCCGTGTCGATGGATCTTTGTCCTTGCATGACACGACTTCGGACTGGGGTAAAGATCCCTCGACACGATGACCTCACTGCGTTCGGCCATCGGCTCGGGATGACGATTTCAGGGAATGCGGTAGGGGAGGCATTCATAGTGGCACCCCGGGTTATCGACCGTAGGACGATCGGCGTCGCCACGGCGGTAGCTATCGAGCGTCTTCGGCTCCGCCATAGAGGGACGTCAGGGGAGGCGTGTGCAAGGCGGGCTATGCGCCGCTCAGGACTGCACGACGCACATACAGAAGCCGTCGTGGCCCTTGCCGCTGACCGTCTGGATGACGGTGCACTCCAGGCGGGGGTCCTGGCCGGCGAGGTCGAGGAAGGTGCGTACCCCCTCCAGCTCGGGGTTGCTGATGTCCGGGTTGGCGACCTGCCCGCGGCGAACCACGTTGTCGGCGATGATCACCGTGCCGGGGCGGGCGAGCTTCATCGTCCAGACGAGGTAGTACGGCAGGTTCTCGCGGTCGGCGTCGATGAAGACGATGTCGAACGGGGCCGTGTCGGACTCGACCATCTTGCGCAGGGTGTCGCGCGCATCACCAACGCGGACGTCGATGATGTCCGCCGCGCCGGCGTCCATGATGGTGCGTTTGGCGACGAAGGCGGTTTTCGGGTCCTTCTCGAGGGTGACGATGGTGCCGCCCCGCTGGAGGCCCATGGTCACGCCGCGCGCCATCCAGAGCGAGCTGTAGCCGCCAAGGGTGCCGATCTCGAGAATGCGTTGGGCGCCGGTCGCCATGACGAGGAGCATGAGCATCTTGCCCTGGCTCTCCGAGACGGCGACGTTGCGCAGCCCGGCATCCTGGCTGGCGCGGACGGCCGCGTCCAGGATCGGGTCCTGCGCGTGCAGCAGCTCCGCGTAGTGGTGCTCCAGCGCGTCCCACCGCTTCTTCTCGGGCATCAGGCGCTTTTCTCCTCGGCGTGGGAGGGGATGGCGGCGAAGGGCCTGACTTCGCCGCCATCCCCTCGCGGCTAGACGTCGTCGGCGCGGACCCCGTGAATGCCGGAGCCGTCGCGGGATTGGGCGGGTACGAAGACGAGGGCGGCGATCTCGTTGCCTTCCCAGTGGATGATCGTCTCCGTGTCCGGGTCGTTCAGGGCGCGCTCGAGCTCGGCGTCCGGATCGGCGTTGGAGTTGCCGACGACGTAGACGGAGACGTTCGGGACGCGGTAGGCGCGGCCCAGCGAGCGCCCCTGGCTGTCACGGATGAGCTCGCCGTCCAGCGGATCGATGGCCGGCTCGACGACGTGGACTTCGCCGGCGTCATCGACCTCCTTCGGGTTGAATATCTCGTCCTTGACCTTGTTCGCGACGTAGGCGGCGATCGATCGCTGCATCATGGTGGTGTGTCTCCTGGCGATGGTGATACAGGCGTCCAGTATAGGTGGATGGTGCGCCGGCCGGACGCGGGATCGACTAGCCGATGTGCATGTACTTGAAGGTCTCGGCGTACTCACCGAAGCCCTCGGGCTTGTCCGGATGGCGCTCGGCGTCGCGGCGACCCCACTCCTTCACGATCGTCTCGGCGCTGTCGGCGTCGACCTGCGAGGCGTGGGCGAGCAGCGCCTCGAGCTTGACCTCGATCGTCTCGCTGACGTCGATCCAGCAATCCGGCGTGGCGGTGCCGAAGATGTAGACGTCCGGGACCTTGTGCGGCTCCAGCCCCTCGTTCAGCAGCTCGGGGAAGGTGAGGCGGTCGCGCACGGAGGGGAAGACCGCGGCGAGGGACGCCTCGCCGGCGGCGATGTGGTCCGGGTGGTTGATGTACTCGCGGCCGATGTAGCGCATCGTCGGGTCCTGGCAGACGAGCGCGGTCGGGCGGATGCGGCGCATGACGCGGGTCAGGTCGCGGCGGAGGTTCAGGTCCGGCACGAGCATCGCGTCCTGGTAGCCGAGGAAGGTGACGCTCCTGACGCCGAGGATCTCGGCGGCGGCGCGCTGCTCGGCCTCGCGCATGGTGGCGAGGGCGGGGCCGTTCATCTCCGGATCGTCGCTGCCCTTGTCGCCGCTGGTGATGGAGCAGTAATGGACCTCCGCCCCGGCGCGCGCCCATTTGGCGATGGTGCCGGCGCAGGAGAACTCGGCGTCGTCGGGGTGCGCCTGGATCAGCAGCACGCGCTCCGGCGTCGTGGTGGTCGGGTCCGGATACGATTCGGCGAGGTGTCGGTCGTGCTCCTCGGTCATGGGGCCTCCGTGCTGTGATGGTCGCGGCATGTCACGATGACCGTGTCACACTTGGGGTGTGATGGCCCGGGTGTGCCGATCATCGGTCGTCTGGGTGAATGATACGGAATTGGGCGGGTCATGGCGTGGTCCGGGGCTCCGGCGAGCGGAATTCGTGACAGGGGGAATGGTGAACGAACCGCGTGAGACGTTGGATCCGAGGGCGCGCCGCGTCTGGACGCTTGGGGATCTGCTGATGGCGGTGATCCTCACCACCATGGCGTGGGGCGTCACCTATACCCTGTGGCGGCTGTTCGAGTTCGACCGGCTGGCGACCTTCGTCGTCCCGGGCGCCTTTGCCGTTGCGCTCGTGGCCTGGGCGTTCATCCGCCCGGAGATCGAGTTCCGCCAGTGGCGCTTCGAGATTCGCGACGATGAGGTCGATCTCCTGCATGGCGTGATCACCCGCACGCGCCAGGTTGTCCCGATGTCGCGTATCCAGCACGTCGACACGAGCCGGGGGCCACTCCAGCGTCGCTACGGGCTGGCCACCGTCCAGTTCTTCACCGCGGCCGGCGCGATGGAGATCCCGCAGCTCTCGGTCGAGCGTGCCGAGCAGGTGCGCGACCAGATCGCCGCGCTGGCGAAGGTCCATGATGACCTCTAGCACCCCGGAGACCGACCGCATTGCATGGCGACGCCCGCATCCCGGGTTCATGCTCGTCGAGCTGTCCGGCACGCTGCGCAGCCTCGTCGTGCCGTTCATCGTGGTCGTCATCGGCTCCGGCACGCTGCGCGACCCGCTCTCCCCGCGCTCGCTTGTGACACTCGGCATCTTTGTCGCCATCCTTCTCGTGAGCCTCATCTGGAACATCATGGAGTGGCGGTTCTTCCGCTACGCGCTGTTGCCGTCGCGGCTCCTCGTCCGCTCCGGTGGATCTCCCGGCAGGAGCGATCGGTCCCGTACCAGCGCATCCAGTCGGTCGACGTCGTCGGGACGCCGTCCTACCGGCTGCTGGGCCTGGCACGGCTGCGCGTCGAGACCGCGGCCCCGGGATGGGGGAGAAGTCGGAGGTCGATATCCGCGCGGTGAGCCGTGACGAGGCCATGGCCGTGCGCGATCATCTGCTGCGGGAGCGCGAGGCCGTCCGGAGCGGCGACGCCATGCCCGTCACGGATCTGGATGACACGCGGTCAGTCGAGACCGAGGGTGAGCTCGTGCGGGCGCTTTCGACGCGGGAGCTGCTCCTCGCCGGGGCGACCTCCGGCACGATCGGCCCTGCCGCCGCCGTGATCGGCGCGGGGATCAGCCTCGCGGAGGACATCGTGCCCGATGCCTGGTGGCGGCGGGTGCCGTGGGAGCGCGTCGAGAGTCTCTGGTCGAGCCTGACGATCATCGGGCTCCTGGTACTGGCCGTAGCGCTGCTGGCATGGCTGATGGCGATCGCCGGCACGGTCATCACGTACTACGGATTTGAGCTGCGCCGCTCCGGCGAGCATCTGTTCGTCCAGCACGGGTTGCTGGACAAGCGGCGGGCCACGATCCCGGTGCACCGCATCCAGGCGATCCGCATCGACGAGGGGCTCCTCCGGCAGCCGTTCGGCTATGTCAGCCTTGGCTACACCAGCGCGGGCCAGCGTGGCGAGGGCGAGGGCGGCTCCGGCACGTTGTTCCCGTTCCTGCGCCGGCGCGATGCGCATGCGGTGCTGGAGAGCGTCACGCCGGAATTCGCCGTCGACGTGAGCGCGATCTCCCTCGCGACCCTGCCCCCACGCGCGCTACCCCGGTATATCGTCGGCGGCACGATCGTCACGCTCCTGTTCGCGCTTGTCGTGATCGGCTCCGTCTTCTGGTGGCGCGGTGAGGTGCCGTGGTGGGCGTACCTGCCGCTGGGGCTGGTCCCGTTCCGGATCGGGAGCGGCTGGCTGGCCTATCACGATGCCGGCTGGGCGCTGGGGGAACAGTTGCTCGTGCTTCGCTCGCGCGAGTTGGCCCGGAGCACGCTGGTCACCACCCGGCGGCGCATCCAGCACCGGGCCCTGACAGCCAACCCCTTCCAGCGACGGGCAGATTTGGTGACGCTGCATGTCGCGGTCGCCGGGGGCGGGCGAACGTCGCTGCCGCATATGGACAAGGAGGACGGAGAGCAGGTGTTGATCGGTCTTAACTCGCGCTCCGCCGGCGGTGACCGTACCCACGTTAGTGCTACGATATCGCGGTAAATCTTGGCCTATCGTATGCGGGAAAGATCGGTATGGCGGACAACGGAGCCAGCAAGGGGACGGAGTTGCTCGCGGAGCTGCTGTCCTCGAAGGTACGGGCGGCGGTGCTCGGGTTCATGGTGGCGCGGGAGGAATCCCGCTTCTCATTGACCGAGCTGGCGCGCGCGCTCGATCTCTCGATCAGCAGCGTGCAGCACGAGTGCTACAAGCTGGAGCGCCTCGGCGTCCTCAAGGGTCGCCGGGAGGGAGCTTCACGCCGGTACTGGTTGGACCGGGACACGTCGTTCGTGCCGGTCCTGATGTGGCTGGTGCTCTCGGTGGTCGGGCGCGAGCAGCTGCTGCGCTACTCGCTGACCGATATCGAGGGGCTGGAAGGCGCGCTGCTGACGACCTCGACGGCGCGGCCGGCAGTGACGCTGATCGGCGATGTTGGGCTGGAGGCGTTCATGACGGTGCAGGAGCGGGTCGCGAAGATCCTCGAAGTCGCGCCGGCGGAGGTCGACGTCGCCTTTTACGGTTCGGCGGCCTGGCAGGATCACCTCACCACAGGCGACGCATCGGTCGAGCGCATCCGCGCGGCGGGGCCGGTCGTCCTCGCGGGCGATGAGCGACTGCTGCTGCGCACTAGCGGCGCCTTTGTACGCCGCCCCTCCCGGGCGGCCGACAGGCCCGGGACTACAACGGGCACTCGCCTGAAAGGACACGAATCCATTGACTGATATCAGCTCACCCGCCGAATCAACGTTGCTGGTCGGGCAGTCGGGCGGGGCGACGGCGGTGATCAATGCCAGCCTCGCGGGCGTGGTGGACGCCGCACGGGCGTCGGGCGAGTTCGGGCGCGTGCTGGGCCTGCGCAACGGCATCGAGGGGCTGTTCCAGCAGCGCTTCGTCGATCTCACCCGGCAGGACCAGGCGACGATCGACCGCGTCCGGCGCACACCCTCGGCGGCGCTCGGTACCGGCCGCTACAAGTTGCGCGAGGAGGACCTCGACCGCGCGGTGATCGCGATGCGCGACCTCGGCGTGACCGCCTTCGTCTATATCGGCGGCAACGACTCGGCGGACACCGCGCACCGGCTGGAGCAGCACGCCCGCGCGATCGGCTATGACCTGCGCGTGATGTCCGTGCCGAAGACGATCGACAACGACCTCCCGGAGACCGACTACTGCCCCGGCTACCCGTCCATCGCGCGCTTTCTCGGGAACGCCGTGCGGGACGCGACGTACGACTCGATCGCCTCGCCGCAGCTCTACCCGGTGAAGTTCGTCGAGGTGATGGGGCGCGACGCCGGGTGGGTGACCGCCGCCGGGGCGCTCGGGTTCGGCGAGGACGAGGCGGACCTCGCTCCGTTGTTGCTGCTGCCGGAGCGCGCGCCGCAGTCGGTGGAGGATGTGCTGGCCGCGATCGAGGCGGACGTGAAGCGGCGAGGGTTCTCGATCGTCGTCCTGCCGGAGACGATGCGGACGGCGACCGGGCAGCACTTCGGCGGGGAGACGCCGGAGTACGTGGACGGCTTTGGGCATCCGTACTTCCCGAGCACCGGCGCGGCGATGACGCGTCTCGTCTCGCAGGAGCTGCACCTGCGCGCTCGCTACGACAAGCCGGGCACGGCGGCGCGGATGTCGATCGCGCTGGCGTCGGAGGTCGACCTGCAGGACGCGGGCCGGTTGGGCGCGGGAGCGGTCGAGCGGATCGTCGCCGGGGAGTCCGGGTTCATGACGGCGCTGCGGCGTACATCGGACGAGCCGTACGCGGCGGAGGTCGTCGCCGTGCCGCTGGAGAAGATCGCGAACCGGGTACGGCACCTGGACGATGCGTTCATCGGGGAGGACGGGATGTCGGTGACGCCGGCGTTCCATGCGTACATGCGGCCGTTGTTGGGGGATGAGCCGTTCCCGGCGTACGGGAGGTTTGCGTAGGATAGTCCTGTTCGGGCGGCTCCCTCGGGCACAGCAATCTGTAGTCTCGCCCGCCCGTGGGCGAGACCATCGACCGAAGGTCGATAACCGGGGCGGCACCTTCGGTGCCGGTCTCGGGCCCTGGGCCCGAGACTACAGGGAGAGGCTCCGGGAGATGCATCAGGGTTATCGCGGAAGCGTGATCGTTAGCTCTGCGCCGCCGGAGGGGGCGTTGCGGGCGGTGAGGGTGCCGCCGTGGGCGGTGATGATGCGGTGGGCGATGGTCAGGCCGAGGCCGGCGCCGCCGGTCTTGCGGTTGCGCGACGACTCCGCGCGGTAGAGCGGCTCGAACAGGAGCGGGATGTCCTGTTCCTCGAAGCCGGGTCCGGAGTCGGTGATCGTGATGGTGGCGCCGGTATCCTCGTCGGCCAGGGCGATCTGGATTGTCCCGCCCTCGGGCGTATGCCGCAGCGCGTTGTCGATGATGTTCTCGATCGCGCGCGTCAGCAGGTGCTCGTCCGCCTCCACGGGAACCGGCGCATCCGGCGCGTCGAGCGAGAGGGTGACGTCCTGGTCGTCCGCACGCGGGGACGCGCCGTCGACGATCTCGCGGAGCAGGCCGGCGAGGTCCAACTCGGTCGTGGTCGGGGTCTCGCCCATGTACTCGATACGCGTGTAGGTGAAGAGATCGGCGATCAGGCGCTCGAGCTGGTCCGCCTTCTCCGAGGCGATGCGGAGATAGCGGTCCCGCTGCTCCGGCGACGCGGCGATGCCCGTCCGGAGCCCTTCGAGCGAGCCGCGGAGGGAGAAGAGCGGGGTGCGGAGATCGTGCGCGATGGCGGTGATGAAGAGCCGGCGCTCCTTCTCCATGGCGGTCCGGCGTTCCAGCGACGCTTGCAGGTCGTCGCTCATCGACTCGAAGGCGCGGTTGAGCTCGGCGACCTCGCGGACCTGCGACGATGGCAGGGCGACGTCCAGCTCGCCTCGGGCGACCCGGCGTGCCGCCTCGCTCGTCGACTCCAGCGGCTGGATGATGGCCCGGCGCAGGAACCAGGCGATCGCGGCCAGCGCCAGCACGAGTGCCGCGATCAGCGCCACCGGCACGAACCACTGCCGCAGCTCCACGGGCGGTCCCACGATGATATCGGCGTAGATGTGCGCCTCCTGCGGCGGGTTCGTCCCGGGACGGTGACCTTGCGGACCGTGCGCGATCCGTCGTGCGGCAGTGGCTCGCCGGTGCGGAAGATCTCGCGCCCATCGACGAGCAGGATGATGTCGGCGCCCTGGTCCCTCGTACTCGAGGCGTAGTTCCTCCTGCCACGCCGGGTCGGTCCAGCGCGCGGCGTCCCGCACGACGACGTCGCCGATCTCGCGGTCAATCTCGCGCGGCCCATGGGTCGGCGCGAAGACGATGATGCCGATCACCATCGGGTCAGGACGGGCGCCAGGAACAGGAACGCCAGCGCGACCCCGAGCCAGGCGCGGATCGACATGACCGGCAGGCGATTGGCCGCGCTCATCTGTGCTGCTCCCCTTCAAAGCGATAGCCGACGCCCCAGACGGTAACGATGTAGTGGGGATCGGACGGGTCCTCCTCGATCTTCTCGCGCAACCGCCCGATATGGACGGTCAGGGAGTGGCGGTCGCCATACGGGCCCCAAAGGCGCTCGAAGAGGGTGTCCCGCGTCAGGACTTGCCGGGGATGTTCGCGCGAAGAGCTGGAGCAGCTCGTACTCGCGCGCGGTGAGCGGAACGATCTCGCCGTCCACGCGGACCTCCCGCGCCGGCTCGTCGATGACGAGGCGGCCAAAGTCGAGGATGCCGGTTTCTGCCCGAGGATTCGCGCTGGGAGCGGCGCAGGACGGCCTTGATCCGCGCGACGATCTCCGCCGGGGTGGAGGATTTGACGATGTAGTCGTCACCGCCCAGGCCGAGCCCGCGCAGCTTGTCGCTCTCCTCCTGCTTCGCGCTGAGAAACAGGACGGGCACGTCGCTCGTCTCCCGGATGGTGCGCAGGACCTCGAAGCCGGACGGCCCGGGCATCATCACGTCGAGCAGCACGCAGTCGACGTCGTTCTCCCGCAGCGCGTCCAGGCCCCCGGGGCCGTCGCTGGCGGTGATCACCCGATAGCCGTCCGCTTCCAGGAAATCCCGCATCAGGGTCGCGATGTCCTCGTCGTCGTCGACCACGAGCACGGTTGTGGTGGCGTCCATCAGGGCCTCCTCTCTCGTGTGGTCCTGCCCTCATCCCCAGTATTGTGCGCCCCTGCACCGAATACGAGGCCGGAACGGCGCCGCTGACAGGGTGGTAACAGGCTGTTGAGCGTTTGTTGACATCCCCTGTGCCGATCGTTGACCTCCGCCTCCCAGACTGGGGATGTCGGCATTTGGAGCCGTGACCGGGAGACGGCGAGGCGCCGGATCGGCGGCCACGGCACAGGAGGACACATCAATGGACGTTTTCGCCTTCATCCCTGTGGCGCATCCCTATCAGGGCGGCCCGGGCGGTTGGTGGTTTGGAGGTTTCGTCATGTTCCTGTTCTGGATCGCGCTCATCTTCCTGTTCGTTCGGTTCGTCGCGTTCGGGAACCGCCCGTGGCGCGGCGGGCCACCGTCGAGCGACCGCGCCAGCGATGTTCTCGCCGAGCGGTATGCGCGCGGCGAGATCGAAACCGAGGAGTACGAGGCGCGCAGCCAGGTCCTCCGCGACCGGCGTATGCGCGAGCCGGCCCCCTTCGGCCGGGCTCGCGGGATGTTCGCCACGCGCTCGGTGCAGGCCATCCTCGCGGAGCGGTATGCGCGCGGCGAGATCGACGCGGACGAGTACCGGGAGCGCCTGCGGAACCTGGAATCGTAGGCGTCGACCTGCGCTGGAGCTGGTGAACGGCACGATGGAGAGCACGATATGGGCAATGACGTGATCGAGACAACGGGGCTCACGAAGCGCTACGGCGAGATCGCCGCGGTGGACGGGCTGGACCTGCGGGTCCGGAATGGCGACGTTTTCGGGTTCCTCGGGGCGAACGGGGCGGGCAAGACGACGACGCTACGCATGCTGGTGGGGCTCATCCGCCCGACCAGCGGCAGCGCGACAGTGCTTGGGCACCCGCCCGGAGCCGAGGCCAGCCTGGGGCGGATCGGGACGATGATCGAGACGCCGGCCTTCTACCCGCATCTCTCCGGGCGCGACAACCTGCGGATCCTCGCCAGGTACAGCGGGACGCCGCAGGGGCGGATCGAGACGGCGCTGGACGAGGTGCGACTGGGCGGCCGGGCGGGTGACCCGTTCCGCACCTATTCCCTTGGCATGAAGCAGCGCCTCGGCGTCGCGGCCGCATTGATGAAGGATCCCGAGCTGCTGATCCTCGACGAGCCGACGAATGGGCTCGACCCGGCCGGCATGGCCGAGATGCGGGAGCTGATCCGTGAGCTCGGCGCTGGCGGGCGGACGGTGATCGTCTCCAGCCACCTGATGGCGGAGATCGAGCAGGTCTGCGACCGGGCGGCCATCATCGCGAACGGGCGTCTGGTAGCCGAGGGGACGATCGACGAGCTGCGGGGCGAGGACGCGCTCGTGATTGAGGCCGATCCGCTGGAGGACGCGCGCCAGATCGTCGCGGCCCTGCCGGGCGTGCGCGAGGTGCGCGCCAACGACGGCGAGCTGAGGGTCTTCGCGCGGGAGCAGGGGGCGATCGACCCGGGCCGGATCAACGCGCGGCTCGTGCGCGACGGGATCGAGGTGCGCGAGCTCCGCGCGGAGCGGGCCTCGCTGGAGTCGGTCTTCCTTTCGCTGACGAACGGGCAGGGACACGCCGATCAGGGCGTTGATGCGACAGAGGTCCCTGCCGGAACGCGCGACAAGGAGGTGCTTCATGTTTAGCCGGGCGATGGACATGCTCTCGGCGGAGCTGCTGCAATTGCGCAAGCGGACGGCGACGTGGGTCCTGCTGGGGCTATGGGCGGCGATGGGGCTGTTCTTCGCCTATGTCCTGCCGTACCTGATGGATGACGCCGGGCCGAGGGGCGACGAGCCGGTCGCGTCCCTCCTGCCGGACCAGATCATCCCGAACACGATCAGCGGCTTCCCGTTCTACGGCGGAGCGATCGCGCTGATGCTGGGCGTGCTGTCGATCGGCAGCGAGTTTGGCTGGGGCACGTTCAAGACGCTCTTCACGCAGCGCGCCGGGCGGGGCAAGGTGTTCGCGGCGAAGATCGCGGCGCTGGCGATCGTGCTCATCCCGTTCGTGGTGGTTGAGTTCGCCATCGGAGCGGTAGCCAGCAGTGTCATCGCCATGCGCGAGGGCGCAACGATGACGTGGCCGCCGGTGTCGGAGATCGCCGCCGGGGTCGGGGCCGCGTGGCTGATCCTGGCCGCGTGGGCGGCGCTCGGCGTGGCGCTGGCGGTGGTGACGCGCGGGACCTCGCTCGCCATCGGGATCGGGATCATCTGGGCGCTGGTGATCGAGGGCGTGCTGAGCGCCTTCGCCATCTCGATCTCGTGGCTGTCGTGGACGAACGACCTGATGCTGCGGTCGAACGCGTACTCGTTGATCGAGCCGCTGGGTGGCGGATCGGAGGCCGATGGACCGGGGGCGTTCAGCGGGCCATACGTAAGCGTGGCGCACGCGATGACGATCCTTGCCGCGACGGTGCTCGCGGGCGTGGTCATCTCCTACGGGCTCCTGCGCCGGCGTGATGTCGCCTGAGCGACTTGGATGATTGGCACGCCGTGTGCAACCGGGCTATTCTGGGTGCGCTGCAGCAACCAAGGGGGCGCGGCCCCCGGGACATCGCCAAGGGTCCTGCGACGAACTGCTCCTGCAGCGACAAGGATCGACATGGGCGACTACGGCAAGAGCTGGGAGGAATCGTCCGATCTCTTCCGTTCTCGGGAGAACGACGAAAGCCCGCGCAACGATGTCGGCGGCTCGATCAACGAGCTGCTGACCGAGCGCACCGAACAGGAGGCGCCGCAGACGACCACCACGGTCGAGCGGGTCGACGGCGCGGAAGCGTCCGACGACGTTGTCGATGAGGTCGCGATTGAGGTTGGCCTCGACGTGGTCGGCTCCTGCGGCCACAAGATCGGTGAGGTCGTCGATGTCCGGCCCGATCACCTCGTGGTCGAGAAGGGCTTCCTCGTGCCGGAGGACGTCTACATTCCCAAGAGCGCGATCGCCTCGGCCGATGAGCATCACCTGACGCTGAACGTCAGCCGCGATACCTCTGAGCATTCCGGGTGGGAAACCGATCCGGAGGGTCTCGAGGAAGAGGACGTGAGCGAGGACGCCGAGGAACGGCACTAGGCATCCCCGGGTCCTCCCGTCTGCTACCCTGATCGTAGAGAACCGGCGGCATCACGCGCGCAGGCCGTGATGCCGCTCTGGCGTGCCCGGATCAAACGCGCGGAGCCCGACATGCGAAACCTGCTTGGCCGCCTTCATGCCCGGAAGACCCCCTCGCTGGTGCATATCGCGCGCTTGTGGGGCATCCCGCTGCAGGGCAACGACAGCGGGCGGCAGGTCGGCACCATCTACCGCGTGATGACCGACGTCCGGGCGGTGCGCACCGCATGGTCGCAGCTGGACGAGACGTCGCAGCGCATCGTGCGCGCGCTCTGCGCCTCCCAGGTCGCCGCGCGCACGATCCCCGAGCTGGCCGCTGATCTTGACCTTGATGAAGCCACTGTCCGCGAGAGCTGCGTGCAGCTCTTCCGCTGGGGCATCCTCGCGCGGGAAGGCGATGACCAGGAGCTGCCCGTCGGCGCGACCCCGAAACTGTTCATCCCGCGCGAGCTGGGGCTGGATTTCCGGCGCGTGCTAGATGAGATGGACGCCGGCGACCAGAGCACGCTGCCGCTGCGCACGCTGCTGGAACTGCGCGACGACCCGGATATCGAGGAGGCCGCCGGACGCTGGGGCATCCGCGTGATTCCTGGCCTGCGTCGTCGCCACGACCTGATCTCCGAGATCCTCCGGCAGGTGAATTCCACGCGCCGGATCGACATCGTGATCGAGGGGCTCGGAAAGGATGCCCGACGGTTGTGGGACGTTGTCCGGGCCGAGGCGGGGCTCGGGCCGATCCGCCTCGATGAGGCCATGCGGCGGGCCGGGCTGGTTGTGCCGGAGAAGCCGGAGGGGCTGGCGATCACGCGCGCGGCAGCGGTGCGGGCGGCCCTGATCGAGCTGGAGAGCAGCTTGCTCGTCCATCACACCTACCTGAAGGATGGCTCCCGGGCGTTGTTCGTGCCGCAGGAGATCCTGAACCCTGGCACGGTGCCGGTCGCCGCGCCGTTGCGGCCGTTGACCCCGCTACGCGACGATGTGCCGGAGCCAGAGCGGCGGCATCCCTTCGCGATCGCGTGGGACTTGCTGACGGTGGTGCGCGAGATCGCGAGCAAGGGCGCGCCGGTCTGGGTTCCGGGAGAGCCGATCTCGCGTACCTGGCAGCGGCAGCTCAACGGGCGCCTCTGGTTTGGCGGCGATGAAGTGCCGCCGGAGGGCTACCTCGGGTTCCTGATCTATCTCGCGCTGGGCGTCGGCGCGCTGGAGCCGGGGACGCGCCCGACCGGGGCCGGAGGCGACAAGCATGCGGTGCGTCCGGTGCTCGCCTCGCGCGTGAGGCAATGGACGCGCGAGAGTTTCGCCCACCAGATCGGCGCGATGCGCGACGCCTGGCTCTTCGCGGACCAGTGGGTCGAGGGTCGCGAGCGCGAGCAGATCGATGTCTGGGGCGCCGATTGGCAAGGTTTCCGCCGGCGCCTGCTCGGCGACTTGCGGGATATGGACCCGGGCGAGTGGTTGTTGCTGACGGATGTCGCCCGGCGGCTGGCCGAGCAGGATACGAGCATCGTCGGGTCGACGTTCACGGCCGCCTCCGCGCGAGGTGGGATGGACAGGGGCGATGCGCGCGTCGCGGCCATCGCGCAGATCATCGAGATCGAGCTGCAGACGGCGATGTGGTGGTTCGGCTTTGTCGACCTCGTGCGCATCGGGCGCAAGGGGATCGCCATGCGCGTGACCGAGGCCGCGCGCCTCGCCGCGTCCGACAGCCGGGCGGTCGTCGAGAGCACCGAGGCAACACCGGACGGGAACACCTTGGCTGTGGACGCCTCCGGGGCGATCACGCTGCTGCGGCCGGAGCCGGTGCATGTCTGGTCGCTGACGGCGTTCGCGGACGCCGAGGCGCTGACCCCCGAGGCGTCCTACCAACTCCGTCCCGGCTCGGTTGGCCGGGCGCTGGGTGCCGGTTTCGACCTGGACCAGATCATTGCCTATCTCGAGCGGCAAAGTGGAGCTGCAGATTCCGGACGGCTTGTCTTCGCTGCTGCGCGAGTGGACGGCCGGGTACAAGCGGGTGCGGCTGCGCCGGATCGTGCTGCTCACGCCGGACGTCGAGAAGGGGTTGGAAGGGCTGCGCGAGGTCGCTACCAGAGCCGAACTGGAGGTCATTGGCGAGCACGATGGCGGCCTGATGGTGATGCTTCCGGCGACCGGCGACGATGGCGTGTCGGCGGAAGAGGCACTTCTCAAGGCGCTCCGCCATGCAGGGTACGCCGGCCAGTGGCACGTCGAGCGCGCGGGGGAGTAGGGACCAGGAGTCGTTGTTGCCATGTCGTCCCGGGTTGGAGGAGCGCCGAAGCGCTCCGTAATACTCGGGGGTGTTGGCAGATGACCCCTGACCTTTTACCGAATCTCGTCGACGATCCAGGCACCGTCCTGTTCGAGCATGATGAGGGTCACCTGAGTAATGACCGGCGCACCGGGAGCGACGCCGACGCCGGCGGGGTCGTTGAAGATCACGCTGACCGCGATCCGGCCGTCCGCCAGGCGGGTGAGCGACTGCACGTCCTCGATACCGACCTGCTCGCCGGGTGCGAGGGGTTGCGGCTGGCTTGTGGTCGCCGTGGTCAGGCGCTGGTCCGCACCGTTCGGGAAGAACTCCATCAGCAATGGCGCGCTGAACAGGCGCAGGCGGGAGAGCGTCAGGTCCTCGTTCGTGCAGGCGACCATCTGCTCGATCGTCCACATCACCTCGTTCGCCGTGTCGCCGTCGACCGCCGGGTCGCTCGCCGGGACCAGCGGCGTGCCGCGCGAGACCTCCGGCTCCAGGCCGTGATGGAAGATCTCCGGGATCTGCGCATATTCGATCGGCGCGACCTCGCACGCCAGCGTCGACGCGACCGGGCTACTGGCCTCCCCGCCGGATTCGATGTAGTCCTGTTGCCAGCGCTGAATAAAGGCGACGACGTCGCGCATCTCCTGATCGGTGAGCTGGGCGTCGTAGCCGGGCATCGCGGTGCCTTGCTTGCCGTTCTGGATCCAGAAGATGAGGTCGGCGTCCGAGTGGACGAAGGTATGCGGCTGTGTGAAGTCGGCCGGTGGTGGGTTCAGGTCCGCGCTGAGCGGGCCATCGCCGCGCAGGTCGGCGCCGTGACAGCTGACGCAGTAGGTGCTGTAGACCTCTTCGCCCCGCGTGACCATCGCGACGTCGTCCGGGTTGATCCCGCCTTCGTCTTCACCCACGGCGAGGATGGCGTCGATACGTGCCTGCATCAGCAGCACGACGGCGAGGGCGAGGGCCGCTGCGCCGAGTCCGGCGGCTTCCTTCCGGGTCGGTCCGGCGCCGGAGAAGATGCCGATCACGATGCCGGCGACGCCGATGGTGATCAGGACAAGCGCCGAGGTGCCACCGAGCGTCTCGAACTTCCAGGCGTTCCCCGGAGTGTCCGGCGCGTCGACCTCTTCGCCGATGCTTTGCGTGAAATCGTAGGTGCGGGTGTCGAAGCCGGGCTCGACGAAGCTGAGTGTGATATCCCAGGTGCCGGTGAGGGCGAACTCGGTGCCGTGGTGCTCGAAGGCGTTGCCCGGCACGCGGTACATCTGGATCGTTTTCGTCCCGAGCTGCGGGTGGTCCGGACTGGAGAGGGTGACGAACGCCTCCGACTCGTTCGGGACATAGGCGCCGGGAATCTCAAGCCGCAGGTGGTTCACGCCGACGCGGCCCGGGGCGATGAGGTAGCGCGATGACCGGTCGCCGAGCTGCGCCTCGACCATGCGTTGCTGGGCACGCTCGGTTGTGATGTCACGCGCCGTGCGGCTGGTCGTCATTGAACCGGCGGCGACGAGAATCAGCAGGACGAGCAGGCCCTGCGCTGCCAGGAGCCAGCGGAGTCTCGTGCGGGTCGTATCGCTCGGGGAGGATCCGAGTCGGCGCAGGACCACGACGCCGGCGACGACCAGCGCGAGGGCGACGGCCACCAGCAGCAGCTTGGCGAGCAGGGCACGGCCATAGTCGGTGTCGCGCAGGGCATCGAGGCTCCCGGCGTGGAGCCACGCGGCGTAGGCGCCGGTGAGGGCGAGAAGCGTCCAGGTGACGATCGTCATCCCGGCGAAGCGGGGCGCCAGGCGCCGGATGGTCTCCCGGGCGGCAGCCGGGTCCAGTCCGTGCGGCCGGGGCAAGAGGACGGCGGCGGCGATCACGGCGGTGCCGATCCAGAGCGCGGAGGCGAGCACATGGACGGCGTCTGCCGCGACGGCGGAGACGCGCCCGACCGTGTCATCGGCGGCGTGGGAGGTCATGCTGAGCGTCGGGGCGACGGCGAGCGAGAGGATCCACGCGGCGGAGAGGCGATAGGGCCGGTGCTTGGGATACCACCAGGCAACGGAGGAGAGGCCGATCCCGAGGAGGATCAGGAGCCCCATCCGCAGCAGCCACCAGGTGCCCCAGTCGCTATTGCCGACGGTGTTCATGAGCTTGTCGAGCCAGGTGCCCTCCGGCAGGGTCTGTGCGTGGACGGCAAGCTCCAGTAGCGACCCAAGGAAGGCCAGCGAGAACACGATGAAGGCGTATTGCTGCATCGCGAGGACCGCCTGCGGACCGCGACGCCAGATCGGTGAGAGGGCAGGGCGGACGACGAGCGTCCAGGCGGGCCAGATCGCGATGGCGGCGAGCACGCCGACGAGCGCGCTCCAGCGAGCGCCGGTCTGCAGCCATTGCGGTGGGCCGTCGGATGTCCCGGCGTCGGTCGGGATGGTGATGATCGCAGCGTCTTCAGGATTGCCGACGGAGAACGACGAGTAGCCGACGATGGCGTCGCCGCCCGTGGTCGTGGCGTTCCAGACGAGCGAGTACACACCATCCGGGATGCCGGACGGGAGCGCGAGCGACATCGAAACGCCGTCGGCCGGGAAGGATGATGTCACGCCGGCGACGTCCTCGCCGCGGATATCGACGAGGCGCAGGGTGCTGGCTGCCGGGTCGATGTCGTCCGGAAAGGAGGCGATAGCGGCGCGTGGCCAGCGGTCGAGGATCTCGCCGTCGATCGGGGTCGTGCGGACGGCGGTATCCGGGGCGATCTCCTGCGCGGAGGCGACATGGAGGCCCGGCGAGAGGATGGCGAGCACGGCCACGAGGAGCAGGAGACGGAAGCCGGGCACGCGTCCGGGGCGCGAGTCGGCGAGACGATGGGTTCCTCTGTGGCGCGTCATTGCGGGTCCTTCGGGAGCGCGTGCTCCCCGTGTGTCATGCGCGGGCGATCCAGGATCACGCCGATGTGATCAGCCGCGCAAAAGGAGGACATTGTGACCGGATTCGCCCGGTGCGATCGCGCGGCCTGTGGTCACACGTCCTCCGCTACCGAACGGTTACGTCCTCTCGTTGCCGCGGCGAACGAGGGCAGTGACCGCGATCACCGCCAGCGTGGCCGCGCCAATGGCGGCGGGCATCGCGAGGCGCTCCGGCATCCAGCCCTGGGCGGCGGTCGGGAACTCGTAGTCGATGCGCGCGTCGACCGGGGCAACGCCCTCCGGCGCGGAGCTGAATCGCTCGTCGACGGCGAGGTCGGCGATGGTGCCGAAGATGTGGAAGGTGTAGTCGCCTGGCTGGACCGGGATGAACGTTGAGGTGTAGACGCCGGCCTGGTCGGTGGTCGGGATGAGCGGCAGGGCGCGGACGGCATCGCCATAGATCACCTCGGCCTGGAGTGTCTGCTCCAGCCCGGTAACCGGTTCCTCGTCCTCGGTGACGCGCAGCCACAGCCCGTTCGTGTCGGCCTGGATGGCGGGCTCGTCGACGAAGCCGATCTCGACCATGAAGCGGTCCGCGAGGGTGCGTGTCTCGCGAGCGGCGGACGGCATGGCGAGCGCCGAGAGGGTGGCGAAGAGCGCGAGGACGGTGGTCAGGATGCGGGCGAAGGAGCGGCGCATGGCGGGCCTCCTGGGCGGGCTGCGGGCCGGTGAGCGGGCGGGACCCGTTCTGCGGGAAGCCTACCATGCAGGGGGTGGATGACCGGGCGGGATGCGGCATCGGCAACGGGAAGACCCGCGGAGGGCGTGCCTCGCGCGGGTCTTCCCGGCTTATCGGCCGATCCGGCAGCGACCTAGAAGTGGATCTCGACCCGGGTGCCGATGGTGGCGATGCTGTAGAGGTAGGCCGCCTGGTCCATCGGCATGTTGATGCAGCCGTGGCTCATCGGTGCGCCGAAGTTGTTGTGCCAGTACGTGCCGTGGATCGCGTGTCCAACGTCGGTGAAGTACATGACGTCAGGCACGGACGGGACGTTGTAGTACTCGCCGCCGATGACACCCTCCATGTCCTGCTCGGGCAGCATGGTATTGATGTAGAAGGTACCGGTCGGGGTATCGAAGCCGGGGCGTCCGGAGCTGATGTAGGTCTCGAGGACCACGGTTGACCCCTGGTAGACCGTCATGTACTCGGTCGAGAGGTTGACATCGATCCAGAGCTCGCCGGTTGCGGCTTCCGGGATTCCGGCGATCTCGACCGGCTCCGGCGTCGGCTCCGGGGGCGGGATGAAGAGGGCCTCGTCGTACGCCGGCAGATTGCCCTGGGCCATCGGCGCGGTGTCGAGGTTGTACTTCTCGGCAAGCACCTTCCCAATCGGGACCATGCTCACACCGTCCTGGTCGGTGTACTGGAGCTGGCCGCGCTCGAAGACCTGGTAGATGGTGCCGTCGAGGGTGTACTCCTCGGTCAGCGGGTTGCCAAGGTAGGATTCCGCGCCGCTGTTGTACCAGAAGTTCAGGAACCCGGTCTTGATGGTGTGCTGCGTCTCAGCGACGTAGATCGTCGAGTCGGTGTCGGTGATCTTCTCGGCCGGCAGCCAGGCGCGCATAAGGGCGGCGGACTGCTGCAGGCTCGCGCTCTGCTCGATGTTGTTGGAGGCGATCATCGAACGCTGCAGGGTGATCGGGCGCAGCTCCTCACCGATCTTGCCGAGGAGGACGGTGTTGCCGTTCGCGTCACCCTCTGGCCAGTACTCGAAACGCGCGTACTGGAGGTACTGGACGACGTGACCGTTGTCCATGGTGATCTCGGGCGTGATCGGGTAGCCGAAGGCTGCGGCCCCGCCCGCGTTGCGCCAGAGATCGAGGAACAGCCGGTCCAGCGAGTGGCCGGTTTCCGGGATGTAGACCGTCGACGGGGGCGCCCAGTTGCTCGCGCTCTGCGCCGAGGCCGGCTGCGACGCAAGCGGCATTACGCTTGACATCAGCAGGCTGAAGACCGCCAGCAGCATCGCCGCGACGCCCATCCACATGCGACGCCCGGACGTTCCCGTTGCGCCATTCGACACGTATTTCACCGCCACTCCCTTTCGCCCTGAAAAAAATACTGCGTGTCCCCGCCTGGACCCTGGCCGCCGTCGAGCAAACGGCCTGGCCGGGCGCTTCCGGCACTCCCGACAGGCCCCATGCCGTGTGGCATGACGCGTCGTGAGAGGTGCGCTCCCAGGGAAGATGTCCATTGCGTTCCGCCGTGGTGCGCCGGAGCGGCACGGCAGGGGGCGATTCCCCATCTGAGTGAACGTATGGTTCGCGAATCCGGTTTCTCGCGATCGTGGATCGTGTCCTGCCAGGAATCCACCTGATCACGTCGTCGCACCTCGCCCCTGGAGACGTGTACGTACACTATAGGACACCGGATTTCGTTTGGCCAGACCGGTCGTCGGCACCGCCGCCCATACGCTCTCCCGGTGGACCATACCACGTTCGGTGACGGCTTGGCACTGGGCGGTTTCGGTCGTTACGTGAGGGTGATGTCGAGGCTGATATCGAGGGCCGGGGCAGAGTGGGTTAGCGCACCGACGGAGATGAGGTCGATGCCGGTCTGCGCGATCTCCGGAATGCGCTCGGCGGTGATGCCACCGGACGCTTCCAGCAGCGGCGAGGTCGCGTGCGCGTCGCGGATGGCGACGGCCTCGGCCATGGTGGCGGTGTCCATGTTGTCGAGCATGATGATGTCCGCGCCGGCGTCGAGCGCCTCGCGGAGCTCGTCCAGTGACGTTACCTCGACCTCGATCTTCAGCGTGTGCGGCGCGTGGGCGCGTGCGGCGGCAATGGCGTCCGTGATCCGGCGCGGGCCGCCGATCGCGGCGAGGTGGTTGTCCTTGATGAGGACGCCGTCGGCGAGCCCGAAGCGGTGGTTGCTCCCGCCACCGTGCATGACGGCGCGCTTCTGGAGCAGGCGCATGCCCGGCGTCGTCTTGCGCGTGTCGACGACCGTCGTTGAGGTGCCCTCGACGAGGGCGACGTAGCGCGCGGTGACCGTGGCGACGCCGGAGAGGCGCTGGACGAAGTTCAGGGCGGTGCGCTCGGCCGTGAGGATGGAGCGGGCGTTGCCGCTGATGCGGGCGATGGGCATGCGATGGGTCAGCCGGTCGCCGTCGGCGGCCAGGGCCTCGAACGCCAGCGACGAATCGACGATGGCGAAGACCTCCCGCGCGACCTCGATGCCGCTGAGCACGCCCTCGGCCTTGGCAAGCATGACCGCCTCGGCGGTGCGGTCGGCCGGAACGGTTGCCAGGCTCGTGACATCGCCGGTGCCGATGTCTTCGGCGAGGGCGAGATCGATGATGGCGCGAACATCGGGCTGGAAGGTCGTCATGATGGAGTGGCGTCTCCGGGGCGGCACCAGACCACCCGTACTGCCGCACCTTGTGTGCGGCGATCGACGCCGGAGACCGGCTCCGGCGGTACGAAAGCGTTCGATATCGTCGAACGTGAAGGTTATTCTCCGGGCTTGACGCCCTGATGGCCCAGGGCGCCGGTGCTGCCGCCCTTGAAGCGGACGCCGGGGGCGTGCCAGCCGATGCGGTAGCGGAACGTGCCGGACGGATGTTTACGGCGGCCGACCATCTTGAACCCGCACGCCTTGTAGAAGGGCAGGCCTTCCTCATCGGTCTCGGCGGTGAGCGGGCGGCGACCGGAGCGGCGCAGCGCATCCTGCAGCAGCGCGCGGCCGATGCCCCGGCGGCGATGGTCCTGATGGACGCCAATGAGGCCGATCTGGTTCGCCATGCCGTCGCGCACGAGGGTATAGGCGGCGATCAGCTCGCCGTTCAGCGCCGCGCCGATGACCCGGTCGTCACCGCCCGCGCGGGCCTCGGCCAGCTTCTGCTGCGCGGCCTCGGGCGTGCCGGCACCGGTGGCATCGGCAAGGATCGCGGCGGCGTCCGCATCGCGGTTGGCCGGCAGCGGCCGGATCTCCAGGCCGCCCTCCGGATCGATGAAAACGAGTGCATCGTTGTCGGGCATGGTGAGTCCTTACGTTCCGTAGTCTCGCACCATGTGTGCGAGACATCGACCGCAGGTCGATACGGGCGCGATATGACCCTGCGGGTCATGTCCCGGACACATGGTCCGGGACTACGCGTCGAGCGAGAGGAGGTCGAGGTAGTCCTGCTCGGCGTCGAAGGGGCCGATGAGGGCGAGGCTGAAGCGGTCGGCGCGCAGGAGCTCGGTGGAGAGCGCCTGGACGTCCTCGACGGTGACGGCGTCGATGTGCTCCATGATCTGCTCCGGGGTCAGGATCTCACCGTAGGTGGCTTCCTGGCTGCCGATCCAGCTTGCGACGGAGCGGCTGTCCTCAAGGCTCATCAGCAGGCGGCCCTTGCGCAGGGTCTTGCTGCGCTCCAGCTCGTCGGCCGGGACCGGGATGTCGCGCAGCTTCTTCAGCTCGCCGACGGTCGCCGCGATCGTCTCCTTGACGCGGTCGATGTCCGTCCCGGCGTAGATCACGCCCTGGCCGACATCCTCATAGCCGCGGAAGTAGCCGTAGATGGAATAGACGAGACCGCGGTTCTCGCGGATTTCCTGGAAGAGTCGCGAGCTCATGCCGGACGAGAGGATCGACTCGATGGTCGATTGCACGTAGCGGCGCTCGTCGTGATAGGAGATCGCCGGGAACGAGAGGCAGAAGTGGGCCTGCTCGGTGTCGCGGTTGACGAGGGCGATGCGGGGCTCCTTCTGCGAGACGGTGACCGGGCGGGAGACGAAGCCGTTCTCGCTACGCGGGAGATCCCCGAAGTGCTTCTCGCTGAGGGCGACGACGTCCTCATGCCGCACATCCCCGCCCGCCGCGATGACGAGTCGGTCGGCGCCGTAGTTGTTGCGCCAGAAGTCCATCATCGCGTCGCGCGAGATGTTGGCGACGGTTTCCTCGGAGCCGGCGATCTCGCGGCCGATCGGGTCGTCCGGCCAGACGACCTGGTCGATGAGGTCGTGAACGAGCTCTTCCGGGATGTCCTGGACGGAGCGGATCTCCTCGTAGATGACGTGACGCTCCTGATCGAGCTCCTTGGGGTCGAAGGTCGAGTTGCGCATCATGTCGGCGAGGACGTCGAAGGCGAGGGTGAAGTGCGTGCTCGGGACCTTCACCCAGTAGGAGGTCGACTCGCGGCCGGTGCCGGCGTTGACGATGCCGCCGACGCTCTCGATCTCCTGCGAGATCATCATCGGGTCCGGGCGCTGCTCGGTGCCCTTGAAGACCATGTGCTCGAGGAAGTGGGAGATGCCGGCGATCTCGTCCGGCTCGATGCGGGAGCCGACGTTGTAATAGAAGATGAGGCTCGCCGAGCGGACGCCGGTCATGGTGCCGGTGACGACGCGGACGCCGTTCGGCAGGGTGGTCTTCTCGTAGGGGGCATCGGTGGCGGACGACGTTGCGGGGGTGGGGGAGGCGGTCAAGAACGGGTACTCCTCAGTCAATGTCGGTCGTGTGACGCCGGTCAGCGGAGCTGCCGTGCGCATACAAGTATGAAGCCTCTGTAAAGTTTGCGGGTTAACCCGTCCGATGGGCGCGGACGGCATCGACGAGCATCTCAAGCGCGCGCATGGTGGCGGACTCGATGACCTGCGCGCGGTCGCCGGAGAAGTTGTGTTCCTCGACAGTCGTGCCGCCCGGGCCGCTGACGCCGATGTAGACGAGGCCGACGGGCTTGCGGGCGGTGCCGCCGGAGGGGCCGGCGATGCCGGTGGTGCTGACGCCGAAGGTGGCGCCGAGCGCGCGGCGGGCGCCCTCGGCCATCTGCGTCGCGCATTGCTCGCTGACCGCGCCGGGGTTCTCGAGCACGTCACGGGAGACGCCGAGCAGGTTCGCCTTGGCGTCGTTCGAGTACGACACGATGCCGCCCATCATGTAGGCGGACGACCCGGCGACGCGGGTGATGCGGCCGGCAACGTTACCGCCGGTGCAGGACTCGGCGGTGGCGACGGTGATCTCCTGCTGGTCGCCGAGGAGCTCGAAGAGTTCCTGCTCCGGTACATTGGTCATCAGATTCCTCCGTTGGTCGATGGCGTGCCGGTCATCCGGTGATTATCCACCAGATCGGGCGGATGGATTCGACCGGGGAGAATGAACGCGGCAGTCAACAGGCCCGTGGCGCCGATGTTTGCCCTACGCCGACTCTATACGCACGTCATCCCGAGCCGAAGGCGAAGGATCCGACAGCGAAGCCGATCGACCGCAGGATCGATGCTCCAGGCGCGTACGAGTCTACGGCCAGATCATGGAATGCGCTGCGCGCCGTTTGAAATGCTTCGCACTGCGATTCTTCGCTTCGGCTCAGAATGACGATGTGCGGTTGGTGTGTGGCGACCTGATAGGGGCCAAGCAGGAGGCAGTAGCCATGCGCGACGAGCGAATCGGGTTCCGGCCGGTCGAGATCGAGCGGGACCTGGCGGACCTGCTGCGGTGGCTGGGCGACCCGGACGTGCGGCGCTGGTACGACGAGGGCGAGCTGAGCGAGGCGAACATCGGTCGGAAGTTCGCGCCGGAGCCGCCGATGCGCAAGCTCATCATCCTGATCGATGACACGCCGGTCGGGTACATCCAGGTCTACCGGCTGGCCGACGAGGAGGAGTACCGGCGGCAGGTCGACGTGTCCGCCGAGGCGGTCGCGATGGACCTGTTCATCGGGGAGGCGGCGTATCGCGGGCAGGGCTGGGGGACGGATGTGATCCGCGCCTGCCTCGACCGGATCGTGTTCGGGGAGATGGATGCCCCGCTGGCGATGATCGCCCCGGACCCGGAGAACGCGCGGGCGGTGCGCAGCTACGCGAAGGCAGGGTTCCGGCCGGTGAAGACGGTCTATGTGACGGACGACGAGCCGGGGAACACGGGCTACGAGCTGGTGATGCTGCTGACGCGCGAAGAATTCCTGGCTCGCCATGCCGGTGACCGCTGAATCGTTGCGGATTTGGCGCGGTCACAGGGGAAATGTCATGCGCTTGCC
>CAVUJM010000036.1:0-99570 GCA_963741795.1 uncultured Chloroflexia bacterium | reverse complement strand
TGGAGCTAATCCCCCAAACCCGGTCTCAGTTCGGATCGTGGGCTGCAACTCGCCCACGTGAAGGTGGAGTCGCTAGTAACCGCCGGTCAGCAGTACGGCGGTGAATATGTTCCCGGGCCTTGTACACACCGCCCGTCACGTCATGAAAGCCGGCAACACCTGAAGTCGGTGGGCGAACCGCTTCGGGGGCGCAGCTGCCGAGGGTGGGGCTGGTGATTGGGACGAAGTCGTAACAAGGTAGCCGTAGCGGAAGCTGCGGCTGGATCACCTCCTTTCTAGGGAGTTATCCCGACGGTCAAGCAGTGCACCGGCGATCCATCCATGATGAGGGACCAAGCCTCGGGACAGGGCCGCGCGTTCGACGCGCAGGACGGTCCGGCAGGGGCGCTCATCCGGATGGGGAGGGGCACGTGGCGTCTGGTTGGCGCGTGCATCTGGTTTTGCTTCGTCTTCGGCACAGGCTGCCGCGATTCCGAGGGATCCGGCCAGCCCTGGCGCCGCAGTGACGTGCGTGCGAGCGATGGGCGCGTAGCTCAGGTGGTTAGAGCGCGGCCCTGATAAGGCCGAGGTCCCTGGTTCGAGTCCAGGCGCGCCCACCCCTTTCGGGGGCTGCGTTGCCGGAAACGGGACCGGGGGGCCGTAGCTTAGTCTGGGAGAGCGCCGCCCTTGCACGGCGGAGGTCCGGGGTTCGAATCCCCGCGGCTCCACCCCGCACACCGTCACGGAGCACATTCCACAAACCAAAGTAGATCAGCCTGATCTGCGAGCGTGGTGCGAGGCCGATTCAGGCGTCACCGCGCGCACCACGAAGAAACAAACATGAAAGAACACCATGATCATGTCGGGAGACAGGATCGAGAGAAGGGCACATGGTGGATGCCTAGGCGCCAGGGGCCGATGAAGGACGTGGCCACGCGGCGAAACGCGCAGGGGAGGGGCTGGCACCCGATGAGCCTGCGGAGTCCGAATGGGGCAACCCCACCGGGAGACCGGTGACCCTCCTTAGGGAGGGAGGGAACCGGGGGAACTGAAACATCTCACGTACCCCGAGGAAGAGAGAGGATTCCCGTAGTAGCGGCGAGCGAACCGGGAGGAGCCCAAACCAGATCAGCGTATCGAGGCTGCTGCCGCTGCTGATGTGGGGTTGAACGCGATGTTGGGAGGGCACAGCAGGGTCCTCGCCCCTGACAGATCCTTTAGCCGAACCGTATTGGAACAGCGGACCGGAGCGGGTGAGAGTCCCGTAGGCGACGGAGGATGCTGGGGGGTGCGACATGAGCGTGAGTACCGCCGGACACGCGAAATCCGGTGGGAAGCAGGGTCGCCCACGACCCAAGGCTACATACCCACGGCGACCGATAGTGCACCAGTACCGTGAGGGAACGGTGAAAAGCACCCCGTGATGGGGAGTGAAACAGATCCTGAAACCATGTGCCTCCGGCCGGTCGGAGCCTCCTTTGGGGGGTGACGGCGTGCCTTTTGTAGAATGAGCCAACGAGTTGTTGCAGGTCGCGAGGTTAAGCCGGGAGACAGGTGGAGCCGGAGCGAACGCGAGTCCGAAAGGGCGATGAGTGGCCTGCAGGAGACCCGAAACCAGGTGATCTTTCCATGAGCAGGGTGAAGCGCGTGGAATACATGCGTGGAGGCCCGAACCCGGGTCTGTTACAAAAGGCTGGGATGACTTGTGGAAAGCGGTGAAATGCCAAGCGAACCTGGAGATAGCTGGTTCTCCCCGAAATGTATTTAGGTACAGCCGTGTGTTGAGATCACTGTGGAGGTAGCGCACTGGTTCGGCGAGGGGGCTTCCCGCTTACTGACCCGTATCAAACGTCGAATGCCGCAGGGAGAGACACGCGAGTGAGACTGTGGGAGCTAAGTTCCATGGTCGAGAGGGAAACAGCCCAGACCGCCGGTTAAGGTCCCGAAATCCATGCTAAGTGGGCAAGGTAGTCGTGGCGCAGTGACAACCAGGAGGTTGGCTTAGAAGCAGCCATCCTTGAAAGAGTGCGTAATAGCTCACTGGTCGATGCGCCGCGGCGCCGACAATCCACCGGGGCTCAAGCATGGTACCGACGCCGCGGATGCGAGAGTGACTCTTGCATGGTAGGGGAGCGTCGTGGTCGGCAGTGAAGGGGAGCGGGAACGCGACCTGGAGTGGCCACGAGTGCGAATGTTGGCATGAGTAGCGCGAGGAAGGTGAGAATCCTTCCCACCGAATGCCCGAGGGTTCCGTCGCGATGCTGATCATCGACGGGTTAGGCGGGCCTAAGCCGAGGCCGGAAGGCGTAGGCGATGGACAACGGGTGCACATTCCCGTCCCACGGCCACACGTTTGAGCGATGGGGGGACACAGGGAGCTAGGTCCGGGGGTCAGTGCGACCCTCCAAGCCGGTAGGGAGGTCTGGTAGGTAAATCCGCTGGACCGGTGACCGAGAGGCGAGTGGAAGGAGCGGCCTGCGGGCCAATCCGGACGGATTGATGCTGGACTGTCGAGAAAAGCCTCTAGCGAGTGTGCGTCGTGCCCGTACCGCAAACCGACACAGGTGGGCTGGTAGAGTATACCGAGGTGGACGAGAGAACCTCTGTCAAGGAACTCGGCAAATTAGCTCCGTAACTTCGGGAGAAGGAGCGCCCCGGTAGCGTGAGGCCCGTACGGGCGGAGCGTGAGGGGGCCGCAGTGACCAGGCCCAGGCGACTGTTTACCAAAAACACCGGTCCCTGCCAACGCGAATGAGCGTGGACGTATAGGGGCTGAGACCTGCCCAGTGCCGGAAGGTTAAAGGGAGGGGTTCACGCCCTGAACTGAAGCCCCGGTAAACGGCGGCCGTAACTATAACGGTCCTAAGGTAGCGAAATTCCTTGTCGGGTAAGTTCCGACCCGCACGAAAGGTAGAACGATCTGGGCGCTGTCTCGACAGGGGACTCGGCGAAATTGCAAGACCGGTGAAGATACCGGTGACCCGCAGCAGGACAAAAAGACCCCGTGCAGCTTTACTCCAGCTTGTCGTTGGATGTGGGTGCCGTTTGTGCAGGATAGGTGGGAGCCGGTGAGCCGGAGACGTCAGTCTTCGGGGAGGCGTTGGTGAGATACCACCCTGACGGTGCCTATATTCTCACCCGGGCCAGATAGCCTGGCAGGGGACCGCGGCTGGTGGGGAGTTTGACTGGGGCGGTCGCCTCCCAAAGAGTAACGGAGGCGCCCAATGGTTCCCTCAGGCCGGATGGTCATCGGCCGGAGCGCGTAAGGGCAACAAGGGAGCTTGACTGCGAGGCGGACAGGCCGAGCAGGGACGAAAGTCGGGCCTAGTGATCCCACGGTACCGGGTGGTAGGGCCGTGGCTTAACGGATAAAAGCTACGCCGGGGATAACAGGCTGATCCTGCCCAAGAGTCCATATCGACGGCAGGGTTTGGCACCTCGATGTCGGCTCGTCGCATCCTGGGGCCGGAGAAGGTCCCAAGGGTTGGGCTGTTCGCCCATTAAAGCGGTACGCGAGCTGGGTTCAGAACGTCGTGAGACAGTTCGGTCTCTATCCGCTGTGGGCGTAGGACGTGTGAGGGGGGCTGTCCCTAGTACGAGAGGACCGGGATGGACGCACCGCTGGTGAGCCAGTTGTCGGGCGACCGGCACCGCTGGGTAGCTACGTGCGGATGAGCGAACCGCTGAAGGCATCTAAGCGGGAATCTTGCCCCAAGACGAGACGTCCGTGGACCCTTGGGTCCGGGAGACCCCCGGGAGACGACCGGGTTGATAGGCGCAAGGTGGACAGCGGGTAACCGACTGGAGCCGATGCGTCCTAATGGTCAACAGATCCTCCTCTGAGGAGAGCATCGTGCGAGACTTCGTGGTGGGCGCGGCAGGGCCGGATCGGTCCTGGCGGGCGTGTGTGATGTGTGAGTTGACAGGCAAGACTGTGTCGGGGGACGCGGGGTGCCCGTGGCCGAGAGCGCCGTGGCCCCACCCGGACCCATCCCGAACCCGGTCGTGACCCACGGCAGCGCCGGAGAGTACTGACGCGGCGACGCGTTGGGAGGCGAGGCCGCTGCGGGCACCCCCCGGACCCGGACACAGCCGGATGATGCGCTCACACACACCGGCCCCTGACGCGGGGTGGAGCAGTGGCAGCTCGTTGGGCTCATAACCCAAAGGTCGGAGGTTCGAATCCTTCCCCCGCTACCGCAGACCGCCCAGGCGCTTCTCCAGCCCTCCCTTCCCCCGACCCCGCACCCGACGCCGTCCCGCCTCCACAGGCCGGACGGCTTTTCTGCTTAATCCCCCCAAACGACCGTTCATGTTATCGACGCGCGCGCATCGGTTAAGCTTGTCAGGTTGACGTCGTTGCAGAGCGTTTTCGGCGACCAGAAAAGAGTGAACGATGACAGACAGAGGTATGGGTAACGGCGCATCGCGGTCGTTGGTGACCGCCGGCGCGATGATGGGCGCCGCGGCAGGCGTGTGGGCTGGCAAGCGGATCCAGGCGTTCGCGCAGAAGGAGCGACCGCAAGGCATGGTTGACTGGGAGCGATCGCGCGAGATCGCGACCAACATGAACAAGGGCGATGCCTTGACGGCGGCGGAGCGCGAGGAGCTCAACGCCTATTACGGGCGGCTTGTCGCCAAGTGCATTCCGATCGTGTCCGAGTACACCGGCACGAGCCTTCCCACTGACGAGGAGCGGACTTTCGCATTCGACCGCGTCGACTGGATCAACGCTAACCTCGAGGGCTTCCAGCGCATGTTCGAGCCGATCGAGGCGCTGGATACGAGCTCGAGTGCGAAGAACGTTGTCGCCAAGGCATGGAATGGCGTGAACCAGGTCGCCGTCTCCTACGAAGTTGGGCTCTTGCTCGGCTATATGGCGCGGCGGGTGCTCGGTCAGTACGACCTGGCGCTGCTCGGCCGCGAGCCAGTGCAATCGAACGGCAAGCTCTACTACGTTGAGCCGAACATCCGGGGCATCGAAAAGAAGCTGGGGCTGCCGAAGCAGGACTTCCGGATGTGGTTGGCGCTGCATGAGACGACGCACGCGTTCGAGTTCGAGGCGCATCCGTGGGTACGGACACATTTCAACGGCCTTCTCGACCGGTACATGACGTTCCTGAAGCAAGACACCGAGTTCCTGCGGCAGGGGGTGCAGGGCCTGAAGGTCTTCGCCAAGCGCATTTCCGAGCGGGATACATCAGCGGAGGACTCAAGCGGAAGTTGGCTTGAGGCGCTGATGGATGAGGAGCAGCGCGCGCTGTTCTCGGAGATGCAGGCGCTCATGAGCGTGATCGAGGGGTACTCGAACCACGTGATGAACGCGGTCGGCAAGGATCTTCTCGCCAACTATGACCTCATCTCCCGCAAGTTCGAGGAGCGCCAGCGCCAGCGGTCCCAGGCGGACCAACTCTTCGCGCGTCTGACCGGGCTCGATGTGAAGATGGAGCAGTATCGCCAGGGCGAGGAGTTCATCAACGCGGTGGTGGCCGAGCGCGGACACGCCTTCGCCCATCGGGTGTGGGACAAGCCGGAGCATCTTCCTTCCATGAAGGAGCTGCGGCAGCCGTCACTCTGGATTGCCCGCATGGACGCTCTGAGTGGCACCATCCCGGCCCAGACAGCCAGTTAGTTCCTCCACATCGCCATCTCGATGACGACAGCCCGGCCTCCAAAAGGGGGACCGGGCTGTCGTCATTCCAGGATTAGTGGCGGAAGTGGCGCCGGCCGGTGAAGATCATCGACACGCCGGCCGCGTTCGCCGCTGCGATCACCTCATCGTCCCGGAGTGATCCGCCAGGCTGGATGACGGCGGTGATACCGGCCTCGATCGCGCGCTCGATGCCATCCGCGAAGGGGAAGAACGCGTCGCTCGCCATGACGGCGCCCTTTGCCTTGTCCTCCGCCTTGCGGGCGGCGATCGCGACGCTTTCCAGGCGGTTCGGCTGTCCGGCGCCAAGTCCGACAATCGCGCGGTCTTTCACGAACACGATTGCGTTGGACTTGATCAGGGGAAGGACGCGCCAGGCGAACTCGAGATCGCCCTGCTCATCGGCAGTTGGCTGCTTCTCCGTCACGACCTTCCAGTTGGCGGGGTCTTCAACCGCGATATCCGGCTCCTGAACCAGCATGCCGCCGGTGATGGGGCGAACATCGAGCTCCGCGACACGGTCTCCCTCGCGGTTCGCAATCTTCAGGATGCGTGTCGCTTTCTTCTTGCGCAGGAGCTGCAGGGCGTCGTCGTCGTAGTCCGGCGCGAGGATGATGTCGAGCTTGATCTTCCGCATGAGTGTGGCTGTTGCCATGTCGACCGGGCGATTGAGCGCGACGATGCCGCCAAACGCCGACACCGGGTCGCCTTCGAACGCCGCCTCGTAGGCTTCCGCCAGCGTTTGTCGCTCAGCCAGACCGCATGGAACGGTGTGCTTGATGATGCTGACGGTCGGGCCTTCGAAGAGCTGGGCTGCCTGCCATGCGGCGTCGGCGTCGAGGTAGTTGTTGAAGGAGAGGTCCTCACCCTTCAGTAGCTCGGCCTGCAGCAATCCCTGCACCGGCTTCCCGGCGCGAAGACGCGTGTAGGCGCGGGCTTCCTGATGCGAGTTCTCGCCGTACTTCGGCTTGGCCGCGACGCGCAGGCCGATGGTGTACTCCCGTGGGAAGCGGCCACGGTCGCTGAAGCTGTTGAGATACTCGGCGACCAGCGAGTCGTAGGTGGAGACGTGCCCGAACGCCTTCGCGGCGAGCTCGCGCCGGCTCTCGTAGGACAGGTCGGCCTTTCGCAGGTGCTCGATCACCGCGTCATAGTCGTTGGGATCTGTCACCACGGTGACCGACGCGAAGTTCTTGGCGCCGGCGCGAACCATCGCCGGCCCCCCGATATCGATCTGCTCGATTACGTCCTGCTCGGACATGCCCTCCTGCTGGACCGTCGACTCGAAGGGATAGAGGTTCACGACCAGCAGGTCGATCGGCGTGATGCCGTGCTCATCCAGCTGCCGCCGATGCTCCTCGAGGTCGCGGCGCGCGAGCAGGCCGCCATGGATCTTCGGGTGCAACGTCTTGACGCGGCCATCGAGCATCTCCGGTGACCCGGTGACGTCGGCGACAGAGATGACCGGTAACCCGGCATCCGAGAGCGCCTTCAGCGTTCCGCCGGTGCTGACGAGCTCATAGCCGAGCGACTGCAGCTCCCTGGCGAACTCCACGATGCCTGTCTTGTCCGAAACGCTGATCAATGCTCGCACGCGTTGCTTCCTTTGATGATGCTGAGGGAGACGGCGGGCCGAGGATGACCGCCATCCGCAGTGTACCAACCTCCGGGTCCGGGTTCGGCGTGCCGCTCGAGAGGCGTCGATGAATATCGCCCGTACGGGGCATCCGGTCGACCGTCTAGCGATAGTTGTGCGAATCCGGTGTGACGGCGCGGATATCGGCCTGGGTGAAGGGTGCTTCGATGAAGTCCTTCGTCGGCAGGCGGACGAGCTGGATGCGCGAGGCGTCGACGTCCTCCAGCGCCGCTTCCATGGCGTCGGTGTAGGTCGGCGCAGGGTAGATGAACGGGCTGTCCTCGATCGGGTGCAGGCGCTCGGCGACGATGTTCACGTTGTTGTTCGCCAGCTGCAGCCGCCCCTCGATGATCAGCAGCGGCGTCGAGCGGACGTGGAGGCGTTGTTCCTCATAGAGATCCGGATAGACGACGATGTTGGTCAACCCGAACTCGTCCTCCAGCAGCAGGAACGTGATGCCCTTGGCCGTGCCGGGGCGCTGTCGGCAGACCACGAGTCCCGGGATGAAGACCTTCATGCCGTCTGGCAGCGTCGGCAGCTCGCGGGTCGATGTCATGCCCTCCGGCAACCGGTGGCGGAGCAGGCCGAGCGGATGATGCAGCACGGACATGCCAAGCACGCGATACTCGTCGGTCATGCGTTCCCAGAGCGTCGTGCGGGGGAGCTCGACGGCATCCTGCTCCGTTGGCAGGGCGAGCGGGAGTTGGTGGCCGCCGTGGGCACGTGTCTTCTTGTCGCGAAAGCCCTTCGGGGAGACGAAGAGGCCGATTTGCCACAACATCTCCCGGCGCTGGAGGCCGAAGCCGTCGCAGGCACCGGCGGCGATGAGGTTCTCCTGCGCATCCGGGCGGAGCGGCACGCGGCGGATGAGGTCGGCCAGCGAGGCATACTCGCCGTTGCGCCGGCGCTCGTCGGCGATGCGGATGGCGACCTCGTCGGAGATGCCCTTGATGAAGGAGAGGCCGATGCGCACCGTGTGCGTGCCCTCGACGGTGCATTCGAGGTTGCTGGCGTTGACGTCCGGACGGAATACGCGGAGGCCGTGCCGCTTGGCGTCGTTGATTAGCACATGTGGTGCGTAGAAGCCCATCGGCTGGTTGTTCAGCAGCGCGCAGAGGAACTCGGCCGGGTAGTAGTGCTTGAGCCAGCATGACTGGTAGGCGAGCAGGCCGAAGGCGGCAGCGTGGCTCTTCGGGAAGCCGTAGTCCGCGAAGCCGGCGAGTTTGTCGAAGATCTCGTTCGCGAGCTCCGGCTTGATGCCCTCGTCCACGGCACCCTCGATGAACGTCGCGCGGATGGATTCCATCGCCTCGTGTGACCGCTTGCGGGTCATGGCGCGGCGAAGCTGGTCGGCCTGGCCGGCGCTGAACCCGGCGATCGCCTCGGCGACCTGGATGACCTGCTCCTGGTAGAGGATGACGCCGAGCGTCTCTTGCAGGATCGGCTTCAGCCTCGGATGGTCGTAGACCGGCTCGAACTGCGGGTTCATGCGGCGCTCGACGAACGGCGTGACCGCGCCGCCGACGATCGGGCCGGGGCGGACGATGGCGACCTGCACGACGAGGTCCTCCAGTTTCTCCGGCTTCGTGCGGCGGATCATCTGGATCTGGGCGCGGCTCTCGACCTGGAAGACGCCGACGGTGTCGCCCTCCTGGATCATGTGGTAGACGGCCGGGTCATTGAAGTCGATGCGGCTGAGATCGACCGGTGGTCGGCCATTGTCGTCGATGAGATCAAGTGCCTCCTCGACGAGCGAGAGCATGCCGAGGGCGAGGAAGTCGATCTTGATCAGGCGCGCGTCCTCGCAGGAGTCCTTGTCCCACTGGCAGATGAAGCGACCGTCCATCGCGGCGGGCTGGATCGGGATCATCTCGTTGAGCGGATTCGCCGAGATGACCATGCCGCCGACGTGCTGGGTGACGTGGCGCGGGAAGCCGGCGAGCTGCTTCGCGATGTCGATCAGGTACGACCATGGCGGGGCGTTCTTGCGGGCAGCGTATTCGGGCAGGCGGTCGAGCTCCTGGCTCAGGTCGCCGGCGCCGCGCGGCTCGCTGAGCTTGGCGATGCGGTCGAGATCGGGCAAAGGGAGGCCGAGCGTCTTGCCGACGTCGCGCACGGCGCTGCGCAGGCGGTAGGTGGAGAACGCGCAGACGAGCGCAACGCGGTCGGTGCCGTAGACCTCGTAGACGCGCTCGATCATCTTCTCCCGAATCTCGCGCGGGAAGTCGAGATCGATATCCGGAACCGACGGCAGTTCTTCGTTAAGGAAGCGGCCGACGTAGAGATCGTGCGCGAGGGGATCGACCGGGGAGAGACCGATCAGGTAGCAGACGATGGAGCTGACGGCGGATCCGCGCCCGCGACCCGGCGGGAGGAACGCGCGGGATCCGGCCAGCTCGCGGCCGCGGATCTCGGCGGCGACATCGCGCGCGAGGTTCAGCAGGTCGCGGTAAAGCAGGAAGAAGCCGGCGAGGTTGTGGCGCTTGATGAGCCGGAGCTCTTCCTGGAGCTGGGCGCGGGCCTTGTCGATCTTCTCCGAGCGCGGGGCGGTGTAGCGCTCGGCGAAGGACTCCCAGCAGATGCGGGCGAGCAGCTCGTCGGCCGATTCGCCGGTTGTGGTGTCGTAGTCCGGGAACTCGTAGTGGAGATCGCGCGTGAGGTCGAATTGGGCGCAGCGCCCGGCGATCAGCTCCGTCGTGCGGATGGCTTCGGGGTAGGCGGCGAAGAGCGCCTCCATCTCCTCCGGGCGGCGGAGGTGGAACTCGGCGTTCGGGCGGCGCTGGCGATGCGAGGTATCGAGCGTGGCGCGGTTGGCGATCGCGACGACGACGTCCTGCAGCCGGTGCCGCTCCTTCTCGTGGTAGTGGACGTTGCCGGTGGCGGCGTATCGGACGCCGAAGCGGTTTGCGAGATCGACGAGATGGTGGATGCGCGGGGTGTCGCCGAAGACGAAGTTCTGCTGGAGCTCGACGACCACGTTGTCGCGGCCAAACCAGTCGATGTAGGTACGGAGGATGGTTTCGGCGTCGAGCAGGCGCCCCTCGTCGATGGCGCGGGAGAGCTGGCCGAGCGGCAGCCGGTGAGGAGGATGAGCCCTTCGGCGTAGGTGGCGAGGTCCGATGTCCCGAGCGACGGCCCGGCCGATTCACCGTACAGGGGAATCGGTGCGGGTGGGCGACCGTGCTTGCTGTCGGTGATGAGGCGGGAGAGGTTGCCGTAGCCGGTGCGGGTCTCGGCGAGCAGGGTGAGGTGCGAGCCGTCGTCGAGGGTGATCTCGGCGCCGGTGATGGGAGTGATGCCGGCGGTTTTGGCGGCCTGGGCGAACTCCATGGCGCCGTAGAGACCGTCGTGGTCGGTGACGGCGAGCGATTCGTACCCGTAGGCGACGGCCCGCGCGACCATCTCCTCGGGGAGGGAGGCGCCGTCCAGGAAGGAAAATGCGGTGTGGAGGTGGAGCTCGGTGTAGGGCATATCGGTCCCGGGATGAATTGCCAGCAGATGCCCTGATGTCGCAGGAAGAGATGTTTCGTAGACCCGGACCTTGTGTCCGGGTTTGAAGCCGTTGAGTCCGGATGCGTCATGATGCGCGAGGATCGAGGCGGTCGTCGGGATACGTTCCCCGGCCAGGTGCGGTCTGGGCAGGGTTTTGCGAATCGACATACCCGCCCGGATATCGACCTTCGGTCGATGCCCATCGGATACTGCCGATCCGGGGCTACAAGGGGCGATCGTCCGCCGGCGACAATCCCCGGCCACCACGGGGCCGGGGCTACCAGGGCCAGATGTGTTGGCGTCAATACGCCTGCTCGTACCAGGTGTCGGTGACGCGGTCGTGGTAGACGGTGCGGACGGTGCCGTTGCGGAGCAGGAGATTGTAGTACTGGCGGTCGATCTCCTGGCGCCACCATTCGTCCTGCACGATCCAGGTGTCCTGCACCTTGTCGACCGGTTCGCGACCCTCCTCGCGGAGGATGGCGACGGGCAGGTCGCGCTCGGTGAGGACCTTGATCGGGCGCGGCTCGTTCAGGGCTCGTAGGTGATGAGGGCGTGACGGCGTTCGGGAATCCTTGACCATGGTTCTACCTCCACAACACGAAACAGGGGCGAGAGGCCGTAGCGATGCTGGAGCTGCTGGATGGCCTCGGTCAGCGGCGGGACATGGCGCGCGCGCAGCGTCGGGAGCATTCCCTGGTGCGCGACCTCGTGGACGATGCCGCTGAGCTGGATGGCGACGGCCTCGACCGGGCCGGGCAGCTCCATCGCCTGCAGGCGCAGCTCGAGCGCGTTGATCAGCGCGGATTGTCCGCATGGCTCCTTCAGCACCATCGGGCGCTCCCACGAGCGGCGGTTCTCGAGCATGGCGCGAAGGGTGACCTGGCGAACCTGCTTGCCACGCAGCTCCTTCCGGGCGAAGGCCCGGTTGACCATCATGCGAATGCCGACCATCAGCATCTCGCGGGTGATCGCCGGGGTTGGCATCGCCAGCTCCTCGACGATCGTCTCCTCGCGCGGGCGCGGGGTGACGCGGCGCTCGTCGATGCCGGAGGCGAGCTCCCAGGCAAGGCGGCCGTCCGGCCCGAAGCGGGCGGCGAGCTTCGACGGCGGGAGGGCGGCGAGCGCGCCCATGGTGCCGATGCCGAGGCGTCGCAGCTGGTGCGTCATCTCCGGAGGGAAGGGCAGCCAGGCGACCGGGGCGCTGGCCAGGAACGTCTTCTCCCGACCGGCTGCCACGGTGCGAACCTGGCCGGGTTTCGCGATACCGGCGGCGATGCGCGCCGGGAAGCGGGACGTGGCGACGCCGGCGCGAGGGCGCAGGATGGGGCGCACGCAGGTGATCATCCGCTCGGCCGCGGCGGTCGTCGTCGGGTAGTGGCGGCCCAGCCCGCGCAGGTCGACGTACCAGCAGCCATCCTCCTGCTCATCAGGCTCGACGAGCGGACTGAGCGCTTCCAGCTGGGTCAGGATCTGGCGGCTGATGCGGGAGACCATCGCCGGGTTCGGCATGACGATGACGGCGTCCGGGGTGAGCGCGGTTGCCTCGCGCAGCGTCATGCCGGCCCGGACGCCCTTGGCGGTCGCCTCGTCCGTCGCGTCAATGCACAACCGCGCGGCCGCTTTCGGGGTTGCTGAGGATCAGTGGCATGCCATCGAGTTCGGGCTGGTCGAGCAAGGCGATTCGCAGTTCCAGATGGGGAATGCGAAGACAGGCGATGGCCACGGCATCCTCCTTTGGGTCAGGGGCGTTGTCGGGCAGCGCCCGATCTCATCTGCGATCCAGATTAGAACAAATGTTCTATCATCGCAAGATGTGTCCAAAGGTCACAGATTGGCCGGGGAGGGGGAATGCGGACAGCCCCTGTCCGCCGGGACCCGTAGACTACGCATCGACACCGGAGCGGTGCAAGGAGCAGAGAAGGAGAACACGGCATCATGTCCCAAACTACCGGTACAGCCACGATCAGCGTCGCCGCGTTCAAGCAGGCGCTGCTGACCCTCCTAGATGAGGCATTCGACAACGTGCACGGCGCATTTCTGGACAAGGGCGAGTCGTTGTTCCCGACGCTTGAGGGGTTGACGGCTGCGCAAGCGTCGATCCCGGTTTGCGGGGACGGCAACAGCATCGCCTCGCAGGTGAACCACGTGATCTTCTACTTCGATGTCGGCTTCCAGTACATGCGGGGCGAGAACCCGGGTAAGCAAGACTGGGGCGCGGCGTGGGAGATGGTCCACGTCTCCGATGAGGAGTGGGACGCCTTGAAGCAGCAGCTCCGCGAGCGGCAGAAGACCCTGCTGCAGATCATCAACGAGACTTCGGCGGACGCGTTCGCCGCCAACGACGAGATGATCGGGGGAGGGATGGCGACGGTCGTCCATACCGCCTATCACCTGGGCCAGATCCGGCATGCTCTGTGCATGATCGATCGCCCCGGTCGCTGAAAATAAAGTACGTACACTCTATTCATCGCGATGTCATAAAACGATCTTCCCGTGCGGCTTTCGAAATCGCGCCTAAGATGTGTACGGATGCTCTCTTGATTCGGTTCAGCCGGGCCTCTATCCTTGACATGCATGTACGAACTCGCATAGATGCGATTCCGTCGAGGGGAAGAGGACCGTGCCGGCCCGTATACAACGCTTGCTGCTTATCATTCTCGCCGCGCTGTTGCCGGTGAGCTCAATGGTGCTGACGCCCGGGGGAGGCGTCGCCCAGGAGAACGTCACCGCAACGACGACGGACCAGCTCAACATGCGCAGCGGCGCAGGGCTGGGCAATCCGGTGTTGCTCGTCATCCCGTATGGCGAAACGGTGACCGTGCGCGGAGGGGAGCAGAACGGCTTCCTGCCGATTCGCTATGCGGGCCGCGACGGGTGGGCGTCGAAGGATTACCTCGCCCTGAGCAAGCGTCCCTCCGCGACCGAGGTTGCCGGCGTGACGACCGATTCGCTGAACCTGCGGTCCGGGCCATCCTCGACCTCGCCAGTGATCGTGGTGATGCCTGCCGGAGCCGAGGTGGTCGTGACCGGAGAGAGCAGCGGCGGTTACCTTGCCGTAACCTGGAGCAGCTTCCAGGGCTTCGCTCATGGCGACTGGATCCGCACCGGCGGCACTCCGCAACCGGCCCCGCCGACCGTGCCCGATCTTCCCGCGGCCGGAACAGCCGTCACCACCGACTCGCTCAACATGCGCGCTGGCGCCGGCACGACCTATTCCGTGCTGACCGTGATGCCGCCGGGCACCACGGTGACGCTCACCGGCCAGTCCGCCAACGGGTTCTTTGGCGTGAAGTGGAACGGCAAGAGCGGATGGGCCTCCGCCGACTTCCTGCGCGTGAGCAGCGGCCAGACGCCGGCGCCGACCACGCCGAACCCGACCCCGGCGCCTACCCAGCCACCGGCAACCAGCGGCAACACCGCCGTGGCCACCGACGACCTCAACATGCGGAGCGGCGCGGGCCTCGGGAATCCGGTCCTGCTCGTTATCCCGCGCGGCGCGACGGTGTCGCTCACCGGGCAGTCGTCCAACGGCTACTTGCAGGTGACGTACAAGGGCAAGACCGGCTGGTCCGCCAAGGATTGGCTGCGCGTGACATCGGGATCCGCCCCGACCCCCGCGCCAACGCCACAACCGACGCCGGTGCCGCCGGTCACCTCGACAAAGGGGACGGGCATCACCACCGATTCGCTGAATATGCGCTCCGGTGCCGCAACGACCTACCCGGTCATCCTCGTTATCCCGGCGTCGGCGACGGTGCAGCTCACCGGGAAGTCGTCCGGCAACTTCCTCGAAGTGACGTACAACGGCAAGACCGGTTGGGCGCACCGTGACTGGATCACGCCGAAGGACACCGAGACCCGGCCGACCAGCTCGGCACGCGTGACCGAGACGCTGAACATGCGGTCCGGTCCGGCGACGACGTACGACGTGGTCACGGTCATGCCGGCCGGCGCGACGGTGGTCCTGACCGGGCAGCAGTCGAACGGCTTCCACTCCGTCAGCTATAACGGCAAGACCGGCTGGGGGTTCAGCACGTACCTGGACATCACGCCGTCGACCGCGCCGCAGCCGACGATCCCGCCGACGCCGGTGCCGACCAAGGTGCCACCGACCCCCGTGCCAACGCAGGTTCCGCCCACGCCGAAGCCAACGGCGGTGACGCCGAAGCCGACCGCGACGGCGCCGATCCCGACGCCGAATCCGGTGACGGTGATTCCGAAGCCGTGGCCGGAGATCCAGTCAAATCAGGGGTATCACTGGACGAATACGATCCAGGGCCCCGTACGCGGGACGGCGACGCAGGCCATCGCGTTCGCCCAGCGCAACGGCGCGGTGCGGATGGATGAGGTCGAGAAGTACATCAACGAGATCTACCGGCTCGCGCCGGAGATCGGCCTCGATCCATCGCTGCTGGTCGCCCAGTCCGCCCTCGAGACCGGGTACTGGAAGAGCTACTGGTGGAAGGAGCGGCTGAACCCGGCCGGGCTCCAGATCAACGATGACCCGTCGACCCACGGGGCGAGCCCGGGCTTCGAGAGCGGGACCGTCTCGGCGCGGGCGCAGATGGCGCACATGCACGCGGAGGTGTACGGTGATCGGGAGCCGCTGCCGGCAGTGCTGCAGGGCGTCGACATCGGGTATGAGAACGTGTTCAAGGCCGGATGGGCCGGGGACATCGTGACGCTCGAAGACCTTGGCGGCACCTGGGCCACCGACACATCGTACGGATTCAAGATCGCGCGGGTCGCGGCCGAAATCTTCGGCTAGGACCGCCGCGAATCGAGATGGCAGCCGCCTCGGGTGAAGGCCCGGGCGGCTGTCTCGTTAAGGAGCGATCAGGATGAAGCAGGAATACCTCTGGCAGGCGCTTGATGCCGCTGGCTTCGAGCATGTGCGCGTGGACCAGTCGCATCCCGGCTGGAATGTCTTCGACAGCATGATCGTGCGCGAGCACGACGGACAGATCGTGCGCGGCGGCTACACGCTGGTTGTCGACAAGGCGTTCCGCACCCTCGAGATCCGGATCATGGCCGAGCAGGAGCCGGGCAGCATGGCCGCGCTGCACCTGCTTGCGAACGGCGAGGGCGTCTGGACCGACGCGGACGAGCGGCGCATCCCCTCGCTCGACGGGGTGATTGATGTCGACATCCAGTGGTCGCCGCTGACCAATACCCTGCCGGTGCGCCGACTCGACCTGCAGCCGGGCGAGGAGCGCGACATCTCCGTCGCGTACATCGCGCTTCCTTCGCTGGAGCTGAAACGGGCAGAGCAGCGGTACACGCGCATCGACGCCTCCACCGTGCGCTACACGTCCCAGGGAGGGGAGTTCACCGCCGACATCGCGGTTGATGAGGACGGCGTCGTCCTGCAGTACCCCGAGCTCTTCGCGCGTAGCTTCCCCCTAAAGGCAAATGACTAGGGGGCACGCTTCCTGCATGTCGGTACCCGGAAGACGAGCGGGCGCGAGGCCCGCATCACCGGAGGACCGGACCATGTCGCTTGCACTCACTATCGATGAAGTCGCACCAGACGTCGCCCGGATCCGGTTTCTCTTCGTGAACATGTACATGTGCGGAACGGCCGACGAGTGGGTGCTGGTCGACGCCGGCCTCCAGGGGTGTGCCGACGACATCATGCGCGCCGCCGCCGAGCGGTTCGGCGAGGGCAACCCACCGAGCGCCTACATCATGACCCACGGGCACTTCGACCATGTCGGGGGCTTCCCCGAGCTCTTCGCGACCTGGGATGTCCCGATCTACGCCCATCCGCTGGAGGTGCCGTTCCTCACCGGCGGGAAGGACTATCCGGAACCCGACCCCGGCGTCGGCAAGGGCGCGATGGCGTTGCTCTCGTTCGCATACCCGAACAAGGCGAACGACTTCGGCGCGCGCGTCCGGCCCCTGCCGGAGGATGGCAGCGTCCCGCACATGCCGGGATGGCGCTGGATCCACACGCCCGGCCACAGCGAGGGCCATATCTCCCTGTTCCGTGAGGACGACCGGCTGCTGATCGCCGGCGACGCGTTCGTGACGACCCAGCAAGAGTCGCTGTACGAGGTCATGCAGCAGAAGAAGGGCGTCCATGGTCCACCGGCGTATTTCACGCCTGACTGGATCGCCGCGCGATCATCGGTTGAACGGCTGGCGGATCTGAAGCCCTCCATCGCCGCAACGGGGCACGGCACGCCGATGTCCGGAGATGAGTTGCGGGATGGTCTTGCTGACCTGGTCACACATTTTGACGATATTGCGGTTCCCGACCATGGCAAGTATGTGCCGGAGGGGGGAACAGGCGATCGTTGACCGACGCCGGGGCCTGGGACGTGGTATCATTTAGCCAAGACTAAAGACATATCCTGGAAGGTCCCAGCCATGACGTCCCACACGCCATCCTTTCATCGTACCCGGGCGTTTCCTCATATCGCGAGCCTGATCGGCTTGCTGCTCATCCTCGTCTCATCGGTCTCGGGTGTTACTGTCGGCGCCCAAACGGCCGAGAACCCGGTCGTGATCATCCCGATCCAGGGCACGATCGAGCCGGGCATGGGCGAGTACCTCGATCGCGCTATCACCGAGGCCGAGGACTCCGGCGCGGCCACGATCATCCTCGATATCAATACACCGGGCGGCCGCCTGGACACGGTCCTCGCGATGCGCGATCGCATCCTGGACACCGAAATCCCCGTCGTCGCCTGGGTCAACCGCGAGGCGTTCTCCGCCGGCGCGTTGATCACCATCGCCAGCGACCAGATCTGGATGGCCCCTGCTGGCGTATTTGGCGCGGCGACCCCCATCGACGGCGCGACTGGTGAGACGGCCAGCGAAAAGACCATTTCCGCCGTTCGCTCGGTATTCCGGGCGACGGCCGAAGAGCAGGGACGGGATCCGCTCATCGCCGAGGCGATGGTTGACCCTGCCGTGGTTGTTGAGGGTCTGGATTCCAGCTCCTCGCTGCTCACCCTCAGCGTCGAGCAGGCACAGGCGAATGGCTATGCCGACGGTATCGCCGCTGACCAGGACACGTTGCTCAGCGAGCTGGGCCTCTCCGGCGCACCCGTCGTGCGGGCAGAGATGACGTTCTGGGAGCGTGTGGTCTCCTGGGTCACCGATCCGTTCGTCGGCTCGCTGCTCGTCCTGCTTGGCCTTGGCCTCATCGTTGTCGATGGGTTCATCGAAGGCTTCGGGATCGCGGCGGTGGTTGGCGCAGCGGCGCTCGGGCTGTTCTTCTGGGGCTACCTGTTGACCGGGCTGGCCGGTTGGGAGGACCTGCTCCTGATCGGCATTGGGCTGGTGCTCATCGGGCTCGAAGTGTTCGTTATCCCGGGTTTCGGTCTCGCGGGGATCGGCGGCACGATCTCATTGGTCGCCGGGCTCGTGCTCACCATGACGATGCGCGATTTCGGCGATGAAGGCTTCGCGCGCGAGGCGAGTGACGTGCTCGGCATTGTCGTCGCGACGCTCGCCGGCATGATCGTCCTGGTCATCGCGTTCCTGTACCTGCTGCCACGGGTCATCCCGACGGCGACCGGTTTGCCGCGCGGCCTGGAGGGATTGAGTCTCTCGGCGACGGTGGACGATGGCGGCCGCGAGCCTGATCAGCCGGGATGGCTGGTCCGCCTCACCGGTGGCAACGAGCGTGTCCAGCGGGATGATCGTGGCCATACCGCACTCAGGGAACATCACGACCCAACAGGTTTGTAGGAATACCCGGAAAGGGCATGGACGCGCGGGCGACCGGCATCGCAGGCCGGCACGGACACGACCGGACACAGGCATACACCAAGGGAATCGGCAGTGGACATTAATATCGGCTTACTCGTCACGATCGTGATCCTCATCGCGCTGATCGCGTTCTTCTTCTACTTCGTCCCCGTGGGACTCTGGATCACCGCGATCTTCTCCGGCGCCCGCGTGAGCCTCGGTACGTTGGTCGGCATGCGCCTGCGCAAGGTGAACCCCAACGACATCATCCGTCCCTATATCAGCGCGATCAAGGCTGATCTCGACCTGAAGGTCGGTCAAATGGAGGCGCATTACCTTGCTGGCGGTGACGTGCAGCGCGTCGTCCAGGCGCTCATTTCCGCGGACCGCGCGAACATCGAGCTTCCGTGGCAGCGGGCGACAGCGATCGACCTCGCCGGCCGCGATGTGCTCGAAGCGGTGCAGGTGAGCGTGAACCCGAAGGTGATCCAGACGCCGCGCGTCTCGGCGGTGGCAAAAGACGGCATCCAGCTCGTCGCGGTGGCGCGCGTGACGGTGCGCGCGAACATCGAACGGCTTGTCGGCGGCGCGGGCGAGGAGACGATTATCGCCCGGGTCGGCGAGGGCACGGTGTCGAGCATCGGCTCGGCGAAGTCCCATAAGGAAGTTCTCGAGAACCCGGACCAGATCTCGAAGTACGTGTTGGAGCGCGGGTTGGACCAGGGAACGGCATACGAGATCCTCTCGATCGATATCGCCGATGTCGACGTCGGCCGAAACATCGGTGCCGAGCTGCAAACGGACCAGGCGCAAGCGGACAAGAACATCGCCCAAGCCAAGGCCGAGGAGCGGCGGGCGATGGCGATGGCTGCCGAGCAGGAGATGCGGGCCAAAGTGGTCGAGGCCGAGGCGCAGGTGCCATTGGCGCTCGCCGAGGCGTTCCGTAGCGGCCGGCTGGGCGTTATGGATTACTACAAGATGGAGAACGTGCAGGCGGACACGCGAATGCGCGGCTCGATCGCCGGGGACGAAGGATAGGCGCCATGGGCTTTCTCCTCGATTTCCTGATTCCTGCCCTGATCATTGGCGGCGTGGCCTTCATCTGGCTGCGCACGCTGTTCTCGCGGTTCCTGCCGGGTCGGACCCGCGGTGGCGGGCCGCAGCGGCGCGGGATGGTGGGGAGCCCGCGGAGCTTCATGGAAAGCGGCGGCGCAGTTCCCCCAGTGCGTCAGGGGGTGTCGCATGCACGAGAGGATTCGCTGGAGTTGCGCGTCGACCTGGCGCACGTCGAGGATCGGCCGGCGCGACCGGTTCGCGATCGACGTGAACCGGCGCCGGCGGCCGGGCCGTCGTCCGCGCGACGCATCCGTCGCGCCATAGGAGGCAAGGAGTCGATCCGCACGGCCTTCCTCGTCAAGGAAGTGCTCGAACCTCCGGTATCCATGCGCGAGTGATCGAAACTGCGCGGAGCATGCGGAAGCCCCCGACCCGGGAGACCCGGACGGGGGCTTCCGCATGGATGATCAGCGAAGGGAGGCGGCGGGGAGGCCAACCATCTCGGCACTGCGCTCCCACAAGCTGTCAACCAGCGTGGCCTCTTGAGCCTGCGGGTTCGTCTTGCCCGGCTTGCGCTTCTCGTAGTACTCGCCCGATCGCCAATCGTCGCCCGGTGTGCTGCGCAGGAGCCAGAGCAGGGTGTCGGCGCCCTTCTCGGGGCTCACGGTGAGCACCTTGCTCAGCGGCGTCTGGTACAGGAAGCGCATCGCGCTGCTGGTGTCCCGCGCAAAGCTGGTGCCCACCACGCCCGGATGGAACGCGGCCGCGTTGATGCCCTGGCCATGGAAATGGCGGTGCAGTCCCTTGGTGAACAGGATGTTGGCGAGCTTGGAGTCGCCGTAGGCCTTGTTCGCGGAGAAGCTGCGCTCGTTCTGCAGGTCATCGAGGTCGATGTTCCCGAAGAGGCGGGCGGCGACGCTGGATGTGTTGATGACGCTCGCGTTGCTTTCCACGAGGCGGTCCATCAGCACGTTGGTCAGCAGGAACGGGGCGAGATGGTTCACCTGAAGGGTGCGCTCGAAGCCGTCCACCGTGCGCTGGCGGTCGCCGAAGATGCCGCCGGCGTTGTTCACCAGCGCGTCGATACGCGGATAGCGCTCGACCAGGGTTTCGGCGAGGGTGCGCACGTCGTCGAGACGGGCGAAGTCGGCATCGAAGCGGTCGGCGCCGACCTCGTCGGCAATCGCGTTTGTCTTCTCCGGCGAGCGGCCGACAAGCACGAGATGGGCACCGTCGCGGGCGAGCTCGCGGGCTGCCGCGGCGCCGATCCCGTCGCTGGCGCCGGTGAGGATGATGGTGCGAGGTGTCAAAACTGGAACCTTTCGTTCGAGACGCCTCATTGCGTCCGGGACCATCCTTCGCACGGGCCTTGCCAATCCTCTCTGCTCACCGGACCATTGTCGGGCAATGGACGCGGCGCAAGGCTGCGTAACGGACGATGACAGGACCCCTGATGGAGGCAATGATGGAGAAGGCGCTCGAAGACCGGCTGCTGCGATACGTGCAGATCGACACGACCAGCGACGAGGATTCGCCGACATCGCCAAGCACGGAGAAACAGTATGACTTGCTGAACGTGCTCGTCGAGGAGCTGACGGGGATCGGCGTCCAGGACGTCAAGCTCACCGACTATGGCGCGGTGATCGGGACCGTGCCGGCCACGACCGAGAGCGATGTGCCGGTTGTGGCGTTCCTCGGGCATGTCGACACCACAGCGGCGTTCAGCGGCTCCGGCGTCAAACCGCGTGTCCATCGCGCATATGACGGCGGTGATATCACCTATCCGGACGATCCAGGCCTCGTGCTCTCACCGGCGACCTCAACGTATCTTGGCAAACGCAAGGGCGACGACATCATCACCGCCAGCGGCAAGACGTTGCTCGGCGCGGACGACAAGGCCGGTGTGGCGATCGTGATGACGATGGCCGAGCACCTGCTGCAGCATCCGGACGTCCCTCATGGGGAGATTCGCGTGTGCTTCACGCCGGACGAGGAGATCGGCCGAGGCGTGCATCAGCAGTTGCCGAAGGACTTGCGGGCTGACGTCGCCTACACCCTCGATGGGGGCGAGCGAGGTGAGATCGTCTTTGAGACGTTCTCCGCCGATAAGGCGGTCGTGAAAATCCACGGCGTCTCAGCCCATCCGGGGCAGGCGAAGGACACGCTGGTCAACGCCCTGCACCTCGCGGCGAAGATCATCGACGCGCTGCCGCATGTCACTCGCACCCCGGAGACAACAGACGGCCGTGACGGCTTCATCCACGTCTACAACATGCGCGGCGGGGCGGCCGAGGCGACGCTCGAGTTCATCCTGCGCGATTTCGAGCGCGACGGTCTCGCGTCGCACGGCGAGCTGCTGAAGCAGGTGTGCGACACGGTTGCCGCGACGGAGCCACGGGCGAAGATCACCTGCGAGATCACGCCGCAGTATCGCAACATGCGCTATTGGCTCGAAGACGACATGCGCCCGGTCGATCTGGCGAAGGCGGCGGCCGCGAACCTCGGTGTGGAGACGTTCTCGACGCCGACGCGTGGCGGGACCGACGGATCTCGCCTCACGGAGATGGGCGTTCCCGACGCCAAACCTGTTCACCGGCATGCAGGACATCCATGGCCCGCTCGAGTGGATCAGCGTGCAGGACATGGCCATGGCGACCCAACTGTGCGTCGAGGTTGCACGCTTGTGGGCGGAGGGCGCCGGGTAACGAGTGGAGCAGGGGAGGACGCAACGTCCTCCCCTGGATCGCGATGGCCGAATCGGAAGGACCGCGTGTCGACCCGGTTCGGCCATCGTGTTACGCGGTCGCGGATCCCCCGACCAGCTTCCAGCGCCCGGAGCGCTTGAGCGCGGTGTCGAGGCCCATCTCCTCCAGTTGCTGCCGCATCTTGTCAGCCGGCGTCATGTCGGCCGGGAAGGCGTTGTCCGCGGCCATGCGGAGCAGCAGCCGGGCGGTGAGCACGGCGGACATCTGAAGGCCGCGTAGCGATGCCTTGTCGAGCGTGTCTGCCTCGGTGTGGCCCCAGCCGCGGCCGACCATGGTCGACGAATCGTCCTCGCTCATGAGCGTGGCCGAGGGGATTCCGCGAATCGCGAACGGGTAGTGGTCGGAGTGCGAGTTCAGGAGATCGACGATCTTGAACTCGTAGTGCGCTTCGTCCCGGAACGCCTCCAGCCACGGCACCAGCTCCGGCCGGCCGGAAAGCGTCACGGATTCCGTGCCGCCTTTTCCGCGTCCCGCGCCGTCGAGGTTGAGCATGAAGCGAGTCGTCTTCGCCTCATCCTCATGAGCGGCGGCATAGCCCCACGAGCCGAAGAGGCCAACTTCCTCGCCACAGAAAAGCACGAAGCGAATCGTTCGATCGATCGCTTCTTTCGGCAGGGCCGCAAGCGCGCGGGCCGTCTCCAGGGCGACGATCGTGCCGGCGCCGTCGTCCAGCGCAGCCTGCGAGATGTCATGGCCGTCGTAGTGGGCGCCGACGACGATCAACTCCTCCGGATGCCTGTGACCGGGGATGTCGCCCACAACGTTGTACGAGGTGTTCTCGAAGAACTCGCCGCCGACGGAGAGCTTCACGGTGATCTCGCCGCCATGCCGCTTGAGCATCCGCTTCAGCGCCTGTCCGTGCTCCCACGACGTGCCGATGCCGAAGATGGGGTTGGGCTTGCCGCCCGGCGCGCCGATGCCGCCCGTGATGCGCAAGAGGCCCATGTTCTGGTTCACGAACACGACCCCGGCGGCTCCGGCATCGGCCGCGAAGCGCATCTTGTCGTTGCGGTGCGCCAGCTTGGCGACCTTCGCACCGGCCGGATCGGTTTCCGCCGCCACGAGCACGAGCTTGCCCTTGACCGCGTCACCAAGTTGCTCGATGTCGTCCTGCTCGCCGTTCCCGCCGTCGATGAGCGCCGCCTCGATATCGCCGGCCGGGCAGTAGGGCAGGGCGATAACCGAGATCTCCTTCTCGACCGGCGCGGTGACCGTGAGCGTGCAGTGTCCGCGCGTCCAGGCGCCGAACTCGATCGGCTCGAGATGCACGTTCTGGAGACCGTACTCTTCCAGCTTCGACTTCAGGAACTCGCCACCCTTGTGCTCGCTCTCGCTTCCGGCCCACCGTGAACCGATGACGTCGGTCAGCTCCTCGAGGTTTCGGTACGCTTCGTCGCTGGTCCAGATGTCGCCGATCACCTGGCGATCGGCATCATGCATTCCTGTGGTCATGTGTCCTCCGCGTGTTGAGAGACGCTGGTCCGATGCCGGTCACGGTATCAGCGGTCCGGCACCGCGGCAAGGGGTGGAGTGGCACTCATGGATGTTTTGTCCCCTCCCGGTGCCTACCCCGAGGGGTGGCCAAAAAGCCCGAAAAATGGAGGAAATTCCCTCAGAAAGTGCATTGAATCCGGATGTGTCGATTGCATACACTTATCTCGAAGGGATAGTGCAATGAACGATAAGCAACGCACATTCAGCAAGGCAGGAAGCAGAGGGAAGGTCCTCACGCTGAAACCTGTGCTGACGCTGGAACGTGTGCGGCAAGGACGTTCATCTGTTCCTCACGGACCTTGCCGACCACTGAAGACTGCATAAGACGCCCCGGCCGGAAGGCCATCCCGGACGCCAGCGCGGTGTTCACCGACAGGGCAAGGCCACGACACGCGGGACAATGTTGTCCCGGGTACGGCCAACGGCCGAAGGGAGTGCGTGATGCAGACGATGCTTCAGTGGGTCCGGCTTTTCCGGGACGGAGATGCCACCCAAAAAACGCTACTAGGAAACAAGGGTGCGAACCTCGCCGAGATGACCCGCCTGGGTCTGCCGATTCCTCCGGGCTTCGTCGTGACCACCGAAGCCTGCAAGGCATACTTCGGCGCCGGACTCACAGCCCCGGAGGGCATGTGGGACGACGTTCGCGAGGGATTGCGCGCGGTTGAGCAGGAGATGGGATACACCTTTGCTGCTTCCGAGCACCCGTTGCTGCTGTCGGTCCGCTCCGGGGCGGCCATCTCGATGCCTGGCATGATGGAAACGGTCCTGAATCTTGGCCTTAACGACACGACCGTCAAAGGCCTTGAGAAGGAGTCCGGTGACCCGCGATTCGCATGGGATTCCTACCGCCGCCTCATCCAGATGTACGGCAAGGTCGTGATGGAGGTTCCGGCCGACAAGTTTGAGAACACCCTGAGCGACCACAAGAAGCGACGCGGCGTCGAGTACGACACCGGTCTCGATGTCGAGGCGCTGAAAGAGGTCGTGCGGGACTACAAGGCGATCATCCGCGAGGATACCGGGCGAGACTTCCCGGAGGATCCGTGGGATCAGCTCAAGGGCTCGATCGAGGCCGTGTTCCGCTCCTGGAACACCCAGCGCGCGATCAACTACCGCAAGCAGTACCGCCTGCCGGTGGACCTCGGCACGGGCGTGAACGTGCAGGCGATGGTCTACGGCAATCTCGGGGACAACTCCGCGACGGGCGTCGCCTTCACGCGCGACCCGGCGACCGGCGAAAACAAGCTGGTCGGCGAGTACCTGCCGAAGGCGCAGGGCGAGGACGTCGTCTCCGGCATCCGCACCCCGATCCATATCGAGCTTCTCGAGGAGGACGAGGTCCTGCGGCCGGCGTACCGCGAGTTGCTCGGAGTCGGCCAAACGCTTGAGCAGCACTACACGGACGCGCAGGATGTGGAGTTCACGATCGAGCGCGGCAAGCTATGGATGCTGCAGACCCGCACCGCGAAGCGCACTGGCCGGGCGGCCGTAAAGATCGCCGTCGATATGGCGAACGAGGGCCTGATCGACCACGTGACAGCCGTGAAGCGTGTTGCCCCTGAGCAGCTCGACCAGCTGCTCCACCCGATGATCGATCCTGAGGCGAAGGTCGACGTGCTGGCCAGCGGACTCGCGGCCTCCCCGGGCGCGGCGAGCGGCAAGGCCGTCTTCGACGCCGATGAGGCGGTCGAGCTGTTCGAGAAGGGGGAGGATGTCATCCTCATCCGCCGCGAAACCTCGCCGGACGACTTCCATGGCATGGTTGCGGCGCGCGGCTTCGTGACCGCGTTCGGCGGCACGACGTCGCATGCGGCAGTCGTCGCGCGCGGCATGGGCAAGCCGTGTGTCGCTGGCGCGGGCAGCCTCGACATCCATGAGGCCGCCGGGTTCTTCTCTGTCGGTGACGACATCATCCGCCGGCACCAATGGGTGACGATCGATGGCTCGACCGGCCGTGTGATGAAGGGCCGTGTGCGCATGATCCAGCCCGACACCGGCGCGGACACGGGCGAGCTTCTGGCCTGGGCGGATGAGCTCCGGACGATGGGCGTACGTGCGAACGCGGACACGCCGGAGGATGCGGAGACCGCATTCTCGCTGGGCGCCGAGGGCGTTGGCCTGTGCCGCACCGAGCACATGTTCTTCCAGGGCGAGCGCATCCAGATCGTGCGCGAGATGATCCTCGCCGACAACGAGGAGGATCGCGACGCCGCGATCGAGAAGCTCTTGCCGCTCCAGACCGAGGACTTCGTCGGAATCTTCCGGGCGATGCAGGGTAAGCCGGTCACAATTCGCACGCTGGATCCGCCGCTGCACGAGTTCCTGCCGCACACGGCGCCGGAAGAGGCGAACCTGGCGTGGCAGCTCAACATGGACGTCAACCTCCTGCGTGGTCGCGTGGCCGCGCTCCGCGAGGCGAACCCGATGCTCGGGTTCCGCGGCTGCCGGCTTGGCATCGCATACCCGCATATCACCGAGATGCAGGCGAAGGCGATCTTCACCGCCGCCTGTCGGGTGGTGCGCGAGGGTGGCAAGGCCTTCCCTGAGGTCATGATCCCGCTTGTGTCCTCGCCGAAGGAGCTGGAGATGCAGCGCGAGATCGTCGACACGGCGGCGCGCGAGATCTTCGAGCAAGAGGGCATGGAGATCGAATACCACGTCGGCACGATGATCGAGCTGCCGCGGGCGGCCCTCCTGGCTGACAAGATCGCCGAGCATGCCGACTTCTTCTCGTTCGGCACCAACGACCTGACCCAGACAACCTTCGGCATGAGCCGTGACGACTCCGGACGCTTCCTGCCCAGCTACGTGCAGCAGGGCATCCTGTCGCGAGATCCGTTCGTCTCCATCGACCAGGAAGGCGTAGGCCGCCTCGTGGAGATGGGCACGACGCTCGGCCGCGCGACCCGGCCCGAGCTGCACGTGGGCGTCTGCGGCGAAGTCGGTGGCGACCCGGAGAGCATCTCGTTCTTCGCGGCACAGGGGCTGGACTACGTGAGCTGTTCGCCGTACCGGGTACCGATTGCCCGACTCTCAGCCGCGCACGCCGCGCTGAGCACCAAACGCGAGGAAGGCAGCGCCTGGTAGCACTCCCTCCAGGCCAGAGTCTCCCGAGAAGAGCCCGGATGCCGGTCAGCATCCGGGCTCTTTCTTTCCCGCAAAAAGGGGATGGTACGCATGCTGCGCATGGACGCCGGACGGCCGGTCCTGATCGGCCGGTGATGTGGTGTGTCAGCGACAGGGGCGAATCGGAACGTGTCCGGCGAAATAGTGATACAGGAGAAGGGCACTGCGGATCGTCTCGAGCGACGTGCCATCGGTGTGCCCCGTTCGTCATGGCGTGGGATCGCCCTGACCGCCGTGCTGATCGGTCTGGCCGTGACGAACGTCGCCGCGTGGTGGCTCCTTGTCCGGGACTGGAGCGTGCTCGACTACGTCGATGTTCCATTCTTCGCGTTCGAGAAGGCAGACGGGCAGTTTGACTCCCCTGTTCTGCGGCACGCGTTCGCGTTCCTTCTCGTGCTGGGCGTCTCGTATGCTGGCGTCCTCGCCGCGATGCGGTCAATGCGCGCCGTCACGCCTGTACGCCGGACTGCGCTGATCGTATCGATCTCCGCCGCGGCGCTGGCCAGCGTCCTTCTCTACCCGGTCGGGGCGCTGGATGTGTTCAACTACCTGGTCGAGCTCAAGCTCGCCTTCCACTACGACCAGAATCCGTACCTCGTCACCTTCGAGGCGTATAAGGACGACTCGTTCGCTCGCTCAGCGTTCCTCATCGACCTGCCGCTGTTCTACGGCCCGGTATGGTTGATCGTCTCGGGCCTGCCGCTCCTTCTGACGGGATTTGGCGACCTGCTGCAGGCGCTCCTGGCGCTGAAGGTCTACCACCTTGGGCTGATCGGGATCATCGCGGCGCTGATCGCGATGCAGCACTCCGACGCTCGGGCACGCTGGACGGGGATTGTGTTCTTCCTCCTGAATCCGCTGATCCTGTTCGAAGGCGTCGCCAACGTCCATAACGATGTCCTGATGACGGTGTTCATTGTGGCGGCGATGGTGTCGCTCAAGCGTCGCTCGATGATGGCCGGGCCGCTGCTGGCGCTTGCGGTCATGGTCAAGCTCTACGCGGCGGCGCTTGCTCCGCTGTTCATCGCGGTGGCGCTACGGGACCGGTGGCCCTGGAGGCGGGCCATCCTCACAACCGTGCTGGCCGTCGCGGCTATGGCGGCGGTCAGCCTGCCGTATTGGTCCGACGGGAAGATGGTGGACGGGTTCGAGGCGGGGCTGGAACAATCGCAGCACATGGACCACGTCTCGCCCCTCTCGCTCACGCAGCAATGGGTGCAACAAGACATCGCGGAGAGTCGCCCTGACCCGATCTTCGTCCGCAGTCGCCCGGCGTTCGAGATCCTGCCGGAGGACACGGCGGATGGGATCCGGCGCGGCTACATGGAGATCTTCGCCGGCCTGACGATCGCGCTGGCGCTTGCCGCCTGGAAGGGGAGGTCGGAGGAGATTGTCGCCGCCGAAACGCTGCTCCTGTTGTTGCTGTTCACGACGAATCTGTACGCGTGGTACCTGATCCCGGTGATCGCGATGTTCGCGCTGCGCCGAGACTTGCTGGCCACCGCGTATGTCGTCGTCGCGTCGCTCCTCGGGCTCGCGTATTACCCGATGTATGTCTATGCGCACTACAACACGGAGTGGAGCCGGTTCCAGGTGCACCAATTCCTGGCCCTGTTTCTCACCGTGCCAATCCTGCTCTATCTCATTGCGCGCATGTTGAACGGCCTCCGACTCGCATGGAAGACGCGGCGGAGTGGCGGAGCTCAGGTGCCGGCCGGGGCTGAAGGGGAGTTGGCTCGCTCGCGAAACGACGCCAGAATGCGCTCCACCGTTGCGTCCTCGACGGGCAGGAACGCCTCGTAGTACAAGCCCACGGCGATGAAGGGCTCCGGCACGACAGGGCAGATCACCTCGTCCGCTTCAACACTGAGCGAGGCGATCGCCTCCGCGGAGCCGACCGGTACGGCGACCGTCAGGCGGGATGGATGATGCTTCCGGATCGATCGGACCGCGGCGCGCATGGTCGCCCCGGTGGCGAGGCCATCGTCAACGACGATGACGTTACGCCCCTCGATGCGTGGCGCAGGACGACCGCCGCGGAAGCGCACCTCGCGGTTGTGGGCGACGGCGGATTCTCGCGCGATCACCTCATCGAGGTAGGCGTCCTGCACGCCGAGGTCACGAACGACCTCGTGATCGATGAACAAGCCGCCGTTGGACGTCACCGCGCCGATCGCCAACTCCGGGTTCCGGGGCGCGCCGAGCTTTCGCGCGACGATCACGTCCAGCTCGGCGCGCAGTTCCCGGGCGACCTCCGCCGCGACCGGAACGCCTCCGCGCGGGATGCCGAGGACGAGCGGGTACTCGTTCGCGACATCCCGCAATGCGTCAGCCAGCCGGAGGCCGGCGGATTCCCGGTTGAGAAACTTCTCCTCGCCGCTTACCGATGCTTTCGTGGGTCGCTCCACTTGGACACTCTCCCTTGGTTGCCGGATTGCCACTCCCATGGTCGTCCGGCCCTTGTCGCAAACGCATCGGAGATGCGACGCCCGGCGTCACAAACGCGTGACAATGCGCCGGCCGCAGGAGGGATGGGCCACGCCCTCCCTCTTGACACGCTCGCGGCGCTGCCGTAGCGTGCCTTCAAACGACTCCAGCCAGATTTCACGGTCACCAGTCATCGACGTTCAGCGGTTCCACAGCGGGCAACGGTATCTCCGCTCTCCAGGGCGCGGAGCGGCAACGCGCGTGACCTCGTCGTGAAGCGGACCAGGCTGGGGAAGGCCGAAAGGGGGTGAGGCCGGTCGGTGAGCGATCTGGAACATTGATGAAGGGGACCTCAGTTATGGCGCGCGGAGCACGCTTGCTCGTGGCGCGGCCATCTCCGATCAGCACGTCAGCACGCAATGCACGTAAGGAGACAGGTATGAACGATTCGAAGGATGTCCTTTCCCGGTTGCAGCAGGCCGCGCTTTCGCGCCGTCGCCTTGTCCAGGGCGCTGTCGCCGGTTCGGCATCGGCCACCATCCTCGGCGGGAAGCTGCCCGCCGCGGTTGCCGCCCAGTCCACGCCCTCCGACCGCGAGCCGGCGACGGTCTCGATCTGGTCGTGGCGCGAGGACGACGTCAAGGTCTGGGAAGCTGCCGCCGAAGCGCTGCAGGACGTTTGGCCGGGGCTGGCGGTCGAGGTCGAGGTCAGCGACGCGACCGAGTTCGGCACCAAGGTCTCGACGGCGATGCAGGGCGGCCAGGGGCCGGACATCATCACCACGCGCGCGGGTGAGGGCTACTTCCGCCCGTATGGCGATGCGGACATGTTCGTTCCGCTGACCGACAAGGTGCCGGGCCTTGCCGACATCCCCGAAGGGACGCTCGGCCAGGTGAGCTATGACGGCGAGGTGCTCGCGGTTCCGTTTGCCAGCCAGGTCTGGGTCTTCTACTACAACACGGATATCTTCGAGGAGCATGGCCTGACGCCGCCGGAGACATGGGACGACCTCATCTCGATCTGCGACACGCTCAAGGAGGCCGACGTCACGCCGATCTTCGTGCCGGCGCGCGAAGGCTGGGTGCTTTCCGGCTACGTCGACTGCATCGGTGCGACGTACCTCGGCGATGATTACGCCGCGCAGCTGATCTCGGGCGAGAAGCGCTTCACGGATGAGAAGTTCGTGAGCCTGCTCGACAAGATCAAGGGCCTCCAGCCGTACTTCCAGGACGGCTTCGTCGGCAACAACGTGCCAGACATGGACGCCGCGTTCCAGACTGGCCAGGCCGCCATGGTCATCTACGGTGGCTGGGCGGCGAATACCTACGTCGAGCAGGCGCCGGACCTCAATTTCGACTTCTTCCTGAGCCCGCCGGACGAGGCGGGTGGGGAAACCCGCAGCTACGTTTTCGTTGACGGCGGCTATGCCGTGAACTCGGCGTCCGAGGTGCAGGATGCGGCCCTCGAGCTGGTCAAGTACTCCGCCACGACGGAGTATGGGCAGACGTTCTCCGACATCACCCAAGAGATGTCGTCGATCCCCGGTGTTGAGGCGGGCGACAACCCCTACCTCCAGAAGCAGATCGAGTTCTCGGAGAAGGCGATCCAAAACCTGTATCGCATTCGCTCGCCGTTCGACCAGGGCGACCCAGGCATCTCGACGCTGCTGCATCCGCTGATGCAGGGCCTTCTCAGCGACCAGGTGTCGTCCGAGGAGGTGGCGCAGCAGCTCGATGAGGGGCTGTCGCAGTGGTACGAACCGTTCATGGGTGACTAGGTAGAGCCAATCGACATGGCCGGGGCCGCACGCGCGGCTTCGGCCATCCCATCTCCAAAACAGGGTGACGAGGACCATGCGCACGCTCCGCTCCTGGCGTCGACCGGGCAATGCGGCTGATGCGACGGCCGAGGTGGCTTCTGCGTCGAGAAGCCCCGTCGGGATTCGCAAATACTCTTTTCTCCTGATGCTGGCGCCGGGGCTGTTGATGTACCTGGCGTTCATCATCTGGCCGTTCGCCAACACCATCTATGTCAGCTTCTTCAACTGGAGCGGGCTCGGTCCCCTCGATGATTTCGTGGGGATCGACAACTACACGAACCTGTTCAACCGCGTCCCGATCAAGAACCAGTTCTCGAACGCGCTGGGGAACACGGCGCAGGTGTTCATCCTGAGCACGATCCTGTCGACGTTCGTGGGGCTCGGCTTCGCGCTTGTCCTGAGCCGCCGGATCCCGGGGTCGAAGTTCTACCAGGCGCTCTTCTTCATGCCGAACACCCTCTCGGTCGTGGTCGTGGGTTTCCTTTGGAACCTGCTGCTGAACCCCCAGTTCGGGGCGGTCAACGCTGTCCTACGCGGGGTCGGTCTGGATTCGTTTGCCCGTCCGTGGCTGGGCGATCCGGACTTCGCGTTGCCGTCGATTGTGGCGGTGAACGCGTGGGCGAACATGGGGTTCCCGATCCTGATCTTTCTCGCGGCGATCCTCGGTATCCCGTCCGACCTTACCGAGGCGGCGCGGCTGGACGGCGCGAGCGAGCTGCGGATCATTTGGACAATCGTCCTGCCGTTGCTGCTCCCGACCCTGATCACGCTGGTGGTGTTGCAGTTCATTGCGTCGGTGAATACGTTCGAGCTGGTCTTCGCCATGGAAGGATCGGAAGGCGGGCCGTTCTTCGCGACCGATGTGCTGGGGACACTCTTCTACAGGATGGCGTTCGGCGGGGTCGGCGGAGTCTACGCAGGCACCGGGCTCGGTGGCGCGGCCGCGTTGGCGACGCTGATGCTGTTGATTGTGCTCCCGGTGTCCGTATTCGTGATCATCTACCAGCGAAGGGTGTCGCATGAGTACTAGCCAGGATGCCGGCACGCCGGTAGTGCACGCGCGGCGAGGGATAGGGAGTTTTCTTGCGAACGGCCTCATCCAGATCGTCCTGATCGCGTACGGCCTGATCGTCGTCTACCCGCTGCTGATCATGATCGCCTCGTCGCTGAAGACGACCGGGGAGATCTTCGCGAACCCGCTGCAGTTGATCCCGGAGGCGGCCCGCTTCATCAACTACGTCGACGCATGGAACCAGGCGAACTTCGGGACGTACTTCCGCAATAGCATCTTCGTTGGGCTCGTCTCGGTCTTCCTGATCCTTTGGTTCGGGTCGATGGCGGCGTTCGTCCTCGCGCGGTTCTCGTTCCCGGGGAACCGGGCGGTCTACCTGCTGTTCCTTGCCGGGTTCATGATCCCGGTGCGGCTGGCGATCGTGCCGCTCTTCGTCATGATGCGCCAGTTGCACCTGCTGGACACGCTGTGGTCGCTGATCCTCGTCTACATCGCCGGCGGCATGCCCTTCACGATCTTCCTGATGGTGAACTTCTTCCGGCACGTGCCGAGGGATCTGGAGGACGCGGCGATCCTCGATGGGGCGGGGCCGTTCCAGGTCTATTACCAGATCATGCTGCCGCTCGTGCGCCCGGCGCTGGCGACGGTCGGGTTGTTCCACTTCCTGAACGTCTGGAACGACTTCTTCTTCCCGCTGATCTTTATCCGTTCGGAGAACCTGCGGACGGTGCCGCTCGGCGTGAGCACGTTCTTTGGCGAGTACACAAACGATTGGGCACTCATGTTCGCGGCGCTCAGCATCTCGATCCTTCCGGTGATCGCGGTGTACCTGATGGCGTCGAAGCAATTCATCGCGGGGCTGACCTCTGGCGCGCTGAAGTAGCGAAAAGAGGCGGTTCCGGCCAAAAAGAACGCCGTCGCTGTGAATGTTCCGGCGACGGCGTTCTGCTCATTCGATTGGCACGTCAGCCTGCGGGAGGATCAGTCGGCGGCCCGTCCTTCTGGAAGGGAGCGGAACCGCAGGTACCAGCGCTTGTAGTCATACTCGTCGCGCTTCGCCTCTTCGGCCGCGAGATCGTCCATGGTAGACGGCGCCGGCACGATAACGTCCTTGCCGGGCGTCCAGTTCGCCGGGGTGGAGACCTTGTACTCGTCGGAGGTTTGCAGGGCGTCGATGACGCGCAGGAGCTCGTCCATATTGCGGCCGGTCGTGAGCGGGTAGTAGACCATCGCGCGGAGTATGCGGTTCGGGTCGACGATGAAGACTGCGCGCACGGCGGATGTGGTCGACGCCGCTGGATGGACCATCCCGAACGCGTTGGCGACCTTCATGTCGAGATCGGCGATGATCGGGAAGGGAACGTGAACGCCGAGATTCTGCTCGATGTCCTGGACCCATGCGAGATGGGAGTGGATCGAGTCGATGGAGAGCCCGATCAGCTGGACGTTGCGCGCCCTGAACTCGGGCTCGAGTTGCGCAAAGGCCATGAACTCCGTGGTGCAGACGGGTGTGAAGTCGGCAGGGTGGCTGAACAGCAAGACCCACCGGCCGGCGTCGGTGTAGTCGCTCAGCTTCTTGCGGCCATGCGTCGTCAGGGCATCGAAGTCCGGCGCGGGCTCGTTGAGCCGAGGCAGGGTGACGTACTCGACTGTTGTGGTTTCCATGGGATTACTACCTTTCACTGCACCGAACACCATGCACGCCTGATGGCTGGCATGCTTCTGCATACACGGTATGCCCCGGGCCGCAACAAAGGCATCGGGCTGCGGGGATCGCGCGTCACAGATCCGTAAACGGACTTCAGCGGTCGGGATAACGGGTTGATGGAGGGGATAAGGCGTGGAACGATATGTGGCGCTCGGCGATTCCTACACCATCGGCGAGGGCGTCGAATCCGAGGAGCGGTGGCCGAATCGATTGGTGACCTACCTGCGCGATGCCGGCGTGGACATCGACCTCGTGGCCAACCCCTCCGTGACGGGGTGGACGACGGCCGACGTGCTGGAGAAGGAGCTGCCGGTACTCCGGGAGAGCAACGCCACATTCGTCACGTTGCTGATCGGCGTGAACGACTGGGTGCAGGGCGTCGACGCGGATGTGTTCCGGGAACGGCTGGGTCAGATCATCGGTGAAGTCCAGCAGGAGCTGCCGTCACCGGATCGGCTCCTGTTTGTCACGATCCCGGACTTCTCCGTCACTCCGGAGGGCGGGAAGTACAGCCGGGGGCGTGACATCACCGCTGGCATCGCGTCGTTCAACGTGATCATCGTCGAGGAGGCAGGTAAACGGGGGGTGGCCGTCGCCGACATCTTCGAGTTGTCGCAGGAGCTTGTCGGGCCGGAATGGGTCGCCACCGATGGCCTGCATCCTTCCGGAAAAACGTATGAACGGTGGCTGGAGCGAATCGGGCCGCCCGCTCGTCAGGTATTACGGGCGGGCTGATCACCACACCGTTGGGCGTTCTTCCAGGCTGCCCAAGATTGGGACGCCATTGACTGCCGCTTCGACCGTTCTCCCGATCATGTGCCGCCCACGGCGTCAGGTGTTCCCAGCATGACGGTTACCGCATGCTCGCTGTTCGTCGTCCACGAGGCTGATCGTGGAATCAGGATGACGCTGCCCGTCAAGCTCCACCCATAGAACGCCGCGGTTGATCGGCGTCGGATTCTCCACGTGGATCGCGTATTCGGCTCGGCCGTAACGGAATGTGAGCTTGAACCCCTCCCAGGAGCGCGGGATCACCGGGTCGATGGTGAGTCTGGTTCCCCGGAGCTTGAAGCCGAGGATCTCTTCGATCCACACCCGGTACATCCAGCCGCTCGATCCTGTGTACCAGGTCCACCCGCCGCGCCCGACTGGTGTTCCAGCGCGTAGACATCCGCCGCGACAACATACGGCTCCACCTTGTACCGCTCGACGTCCTCTCGTGTGCGGCCATGTTCAATCGGGTTTAGCATGTGGAGGATCGCCGCCGCGCGGTCACCGTCCCCGAGCCGAGCGAACGCCATGGCGACCCAAATGGCCGCGTGCGTGTATTGTCCGCCGTTCTCTCGCACGCCCGGTGGGTAATTGCTGATGTAACCCGGATCCGAGCATGGCCTTCTCGAAGGCGGGGTGAAAGGAGCACCATCTGCTCCCGGTCGAGTATGAGCTCGTCGTCGACCGCGCGCATGCGCTCCGAGCGCGTTCGGGATCCGCGGCGCCGCTGATCACTGCCCATGATTGCGCCAGGGAGTCGATCCGGTCCTGAATGCTTGCACTCGACCCCACAGGGGTGCCGTCGTCGAAGAACGCCCGGACGTACCAGGCTCCATCCCACGCCCCGGTCTCGACCGCGGCGGCCAACCGGCCGGCTTCCTTTCGGTAGCGATCTCGCCAAAGTGCGCTCGCCGCGACCAGCGATGATCCCGGCGAAGCGGTTCAGGACGTCGATCAGGAACCAGGCGAGCCAGATGCTCTCACCGGTCCCATCGACCCCGACCGAGCTCATGCCCGTCGTTCCAATCTCCCGGTGCCGATGAGTGGCAGACCGTGAGGTCCGACCGTTTGATCCTCGAGCGATTGCCCGGTGGCAGTGCTCGCGCAAGCGTGGCAACTCTCCGGCAAGACGTCCGGCACGAAATAGCGTTCATGCTCGTCCTCCTCGAGTTCCGGGCCGCTCGAGGAAAGGCACCATCTCGTCGAGAATGCCTTCTGTCGTCGGTCACCTGCACGTATTGGGTCGTCACGTAAGGTAGCCACAGGAGGTCGTCGGAGATCCGTGTCCGACGCCCGCTCCCGACTGCGGGTGCCACCAGTGCTGCACGTCGCCTTCGACGAACTGGCGCGCTGCCGCCCGCAGGATCTGCGCGCGTGCCTCGTCGGGATGCGGCGTAGAGCGAGGGCCATGCGCATCCTGCAGCTGATCGCGGAACCCGAACGCGCCGCCCGACTGGTAGAAGCCCGATCGCCCCCAGAGCCGGCAACTCAAGTGTTTGGTAGAGCAGCCAGCGGTTGAGCATGATGTCTGCTGAGCGTTATCCGGTGTCTCTACCTCGATCGTCCCCAGCAGGTGCTGTCCCACCAGGCGCGCGTTGCGTCTCAGCGCGTCCTCGAACGTGACGCGGCGTCTCTGCATCGCTGGGCAACGTCGCTGGCGCGACTGTTCGTCGAGGGCCTGCCCGAGGGTGAAGATGACGTCTTGCGTCTGCTCCAGGATTGAGGATGATCGATGTGACTGCAGCGCGGCGCAGGGATCGAGCCCAGCGCCGGTCCGCTTCCCGAGGCGATAAACGCCGTAGTGCTGCCGGACCGGCGAGTCGTCCCGTTCCGGCCAATGAACTCCGTGCGTCGGCGTGTAGCCAGAGGCCCGGGGAGTGACGCTCGCAAAGCGACGTGTCCTCCAACATCCGGGTGGTAGGCGTTCCTGGCGAAGAGGACATCATGATCACCTTTCCACTTCGTCACCACGTGCATCCCGGTTTGCTCGCGGTGGGTGCCAAGCACCCAATCGTTGTATCTTCGTAGATGTTCAGGTGGCGTAGACGACGAGAGCGATTGTGTAGCTTGAGCCATTACAATCGCGCCGGCGCGCCCGCCTGCCGCGTCCACCGGCACAAATGTCGTCATCTCCTGCTCGATCCTCGTGGCTGTTGTGCTCAAAAATTGTGTAGCCCTGACCGTGGCGGACGCGATACGGACCTTGCTCCCGGATCGGCGCCGCCGTAGGCGTCCAGACGTCTCCGGTGTCGTCGTCACGGATATAGACCGCATCACCGGGCGGGTCGGAGACGGGATCGTTCGACCACGGAGTCAGGCGGTTCCCTTGGCTGTTGAGCGCCAGGTGAACCCCGCGCCGTCTCCGAGACCAGCGTGCCGAACCGGGGACCGGCCATCACGTTCACCCACGGAGCGGGGGGCGGTGGTTCAGGATCGATCTGGACGACATACTCGCGCCCGTCAAGCGTGAAGCCGCCGAACCCGTTGAGGTAGTGGCGATCGAGAATCGGAAGCGACGACTGTCGCTCTGGCACCGAGGCTCTCTTGGGCTTGTGCGCACCGGAGATGGAAGGAACCACATTCCACGCAGCCAGTTGGCGCTCTAGAGACCCGCGCGAGGCGACAAGCACCACCCGGGCAATGGCATGGAGCAGGCGGACGTCATCCTCCGGCATTTGATCCCGCACGCGTAGATAGATGCCGGCCGGCTGGTCACGAGGTGTGAACTGCTCGTACCACTGGATCATCTGGTTGAGCTCTACTTCCAGCGGCTGCTGGTAGCCGTGGGCCTCTTCGTTGAGGATGAAGATGTCTGACCGGAAGCCCCTCAATCGCCAATAGGCGTGGGCAGCCAACGCTTCCCGCACGAGCGGGAGATCGCGGGACCTTCCGACGGTGACGAGCATGAGCGGAAGGTCGCCGGAGATGCCATACGCCCACAGTCGCGATTGACCGAGCCGGTTGTCCCTGATCAGTTTTTGGCCCGCCCGCAAGGCCCGATTCGGGAAGATCATGTGGGTGGCGAGCTGCTGGAATTGCTGTACCTGGTTCACCGGAATCCGGAGTTTGCGAGGCTCGAGCTCGATCAGCGCTCGCGTCAACCCGAACGCGCGGTTGGCGACATGGATGTCCCTGTACTTCTCGACCATCCACAGGACGTCCGTGCGCGACTCGCCTGCGCACGTCACGAACAGCAGTTGGGCCTGCTTCCCGGGAGTGACAGTCATCTGGTGCCGCAGGCTGAAGATCGGGTCGAGCACCCAACCTGCCGTGTTCGATAGCCGGCCGTCGAGGGCAGCGGGATGTTCGAGCATGCGACCGCGGCCGACAAACCAGGCCCGATCCGTCTCGAACTGTCGGGGTGGCGCCAGGGCGGCTCCCTCGGCGGACAGAGCGTGCGCCGCCCAGACAGCACCTTCGTCGGATGAGCGTGGCCTCCGCGACGCGATCAGGGCGTTTCGGTTCGGTAGGGCCTCGGTCTTCACAAGAACTCCTGAATAGTCCGGAGAGCGATATCGGCTGCGTGGCGCCAACGCCAGCTCGATGTAGGAGGTTATCTCCAGCGAACGAGGATGATCGGAGTAGTTGGTGAAGGTCAGGCGCCGCAGCTCGGCCGCGTCCTCCACGGAAACAGCGATCTCCATTGTGGTTCCGATGTCGTCGTCACGCCGCTCGAACGTGACCTGGGGCGGGGTGAACGTCATGGAGTAGGGAGCGGTGTCGCGGCGCGTCGGATGGTGGGCAGGTGACCACACTTCACCGCTCACTGTGTCCTTCACGTAAATGAAGCTGCCCCACTCGTCGGTTGTTGCGTCGGCCCGCCAGCGCGTCAGGTCGATGTCCCGCCAGCGACTGTATCCGCCGCCGGCGTTGGTGACCATCACGGAATAGGCCTCGCTTCCCAGCAGCTGCGTGCGTGGGATGGGTGTATCCGGGGTCGTGAGGCGGGTGGGAGGAACAAGCCCGGTGCCAGGTGGAAGCATGTGCAACGGTTGAACGGAAAGTGGCCGCTCGATCAACGGCGGCTCGGCCGGGATCCGTTCCCAAAGCATGGGTTCGCCAGAACGCACCCGCCCGTCGGCATGGAACCGGTGCACCATGATATTGCCGTGCAGCGCGTTGCCAATCGAGACGAGCGTCATCGCCTGGTGGTGGGCCATGAAGGTGTAGGCGATGAGGCCATGCGTTCCTTGGGGCTGCCGATGTGGCGTGAAATCGATCGCGTCGTAGAAGCCGTACTCGCCAACCATGCCGAGATCGGCGAGTCGCTTCATGTTCCGGAGGGCGAGTTGCGGGAACAGGGGGAGCGCGAGGGCGGTTGCGTACGGTGCGACAACCAGGTCGTCGGCGAGGGCCCGTCGGGCTCCAAGCCCAGGCACGCCGAACGCCTTGTACTGGTAGATGTGGTGCTGGTCGAGCGCGGAGAAGGCCGACTCCGAAATGCCCCATGGCACTTTCATGCGTTCGGCATAATCCATCTGCGCCCTGATGGCCTGGCGCTCGGCGTTGTCCAGCAGGGAACACGGAAAGGTGCGCATGAACATGGTGGGCATCAGGTACTCGAACATCGTGCCGCTCCACGAGAGCAGCGCGCGCCGCTGGCCAACCCGGGCGTATATCCGGCCAAGAGCGAGCCAGTGCTCGGACGGCACGTCTCCCTGCGTGATCGCCACATAGCTGGCAATCCGTGCTTCGCTGGCCAGCAGATCGTAATACGAGGTGTCGAGCTGGCGGGTCTCCGCGTTGAAGCCGATGCTGAATAGTTTGCGGTCCTCGTCGAAGAGGAAACCCATGCGCATTTCATCAGCGAGCTGACGGGATTGGGCCACCAATGCCTCCACCTGGAGGATCATGGCCCTTGCGGAGGCGCGGGGGCTGGTAGGAGGGTCGTCCCCGTCCAGGCAGGCGAGATCGCGCAATGAAGGCATGGTCGCCGCTGCGTCCTTCGGCTTCCCGGTAGAGCGGTCCTGCGCTGGCGATGTCGTGTCGTCAACCGATGAGAGGTAGCGATCGATGAGACGGTACCAGGCGTGGCTTTGGCCCGCGAGCGTACGTGACCAGTAGGCCGCGAGGCGGGGAGGCCCTTTTTCTCCACCAAGAGGGAGCAGGGGGAGCTGAAGCTGATGGAACGAGGCAGTGCCACTGGCTTCCAAGGGCTCGATCAAGTTGGCCAGCTCCTGGGCGAGAGATTGGATCTCGCCCAGCCGGGTGGTCAGCCCCTCCGGCTTGGCGGGCACAGATTCACAGAGAGACCTCAGCGTCGCGAGGAGCTCGTCGATCCGCCCGTTGGTGTCCGTGGGTTTCAGTTCCCGGAGTATCGCCTGTTCAAGCAGGTACAGCGAATCCTGGCAGGCTTCGATGCAGTCGTCGCTTACGATCGGCCTGTCGATGGCGTCGGAGAGTCCCTTTGCGGCCACCCATAGGCTGGCCACCAGGTTTCCACTATCGACTGTGGAGACATAGCGGGGATGGAGAGGTTGCAGCGTCTTGGTGTCGTACCAGTTGAGGATGTGCCCCTCATACCGCTCCAGGCGAAACAGGGTGTGGAACGTGTTTTCAAGCCGCTCGACGAGCTCCTCGATGGTGATGAAGCCGAAGTCGTAAGCCGTCAATGCCGATGTCAGCCATAACCCGATATTCGTCGGCGAGGTTCGTTGCGCGAGATCGGTCCGAACAATCTGCTGGAAGTTGTCGGGCGGAAGGAAGGATGTATCTGGACCAACGAAATCGTCGAAGTATCGCCAGGTCAGCCGGGCGAACGCGCGCAGGCGCCGGGTTTCGCGGATTGTGAATGTCGGCGACCGGCGAGCGCTGCCATCAAGCCATGGCATCAGGAACGGGGCCGCAATCCATGCGGCCAGGTAAGGCGCCGTGGCGGCCAGGATGGATGGTATCGAGAGCGTGGCGGCGATCAGGACGACAGCAAATGCCGCATGGAGACCTGCCAGACGGGTGATAGCGGTTGTGTGCTCGAGCCAGGTGATGCCTTCGCGTATACGAGATGGCTGCCATTCGAGCAGGTGCCGCCGTGAGATCAGGCGACGATAGACGACGCGAGCAATGGCGTCGCTCGCCAGCAAAGCGTCGTGTGGAAGCAGTGCAAGCGCGACAAGTCCCCGTGCCCAGATAAGCCCGAGGTCCAGCCATCTTGGCTGGTGATTCCAGATGGCGATGAGCTTAGGTTGTGCTATGAGAGAGGTGATCGTCCCCAACAGCGCAGGGAAGAGCATGATCACCGCGACGAACAGGCTTATCGCCCTCGCGGATTCCGGGAAGACGGTCCAGGCCGTAAACAAGGCAACGATGGCGGCGATCGGGATCAGGCTCCGCCGCAGGTTATCCAGGATTTTCCAACGATCAATGGGGCTGAGCGGATTGCGCTCCCAGCCTGCCGGACCTGGGACTCGTGGCGTGCACCAAGCCGCGATCTGCCAGTCGCCTCTGATCCAGCGGTGTTGGCGTCTGGCGAAAACGGGCCAACTGTCGGGGAACTGGTCGAATAGTTGGATATCGCTTGCAAGGCCCACGCGCGTGTACGCTCCTTCAAGGAGGTCGTGGCTGAGGATCGATCCCTGCGGAAATCGGCTATCGAGGACGGCGTTCAGGGCGATGGGGTCATAGATGCCTTTGCCATAGTAGGAGGCATCGCCGGCGAGGTCCTGATACAGGTCTGAGACGAGGCGGGAATAGGGGTCCACGCCGACGCAATCGGCAAAGATGCGTGAGAAGCGACTGGACGCAGCTGAGGGAAGCGTGGCGATCATGCGCGGCTGGATAATGCCGTACCCGCGTTCGATAGACCTGTCGTCCGGGCCGAGTCGGGGCAGGTTCAGGGGATGGGCGAGCGTGGCGATCAGGTGCCGGGCGGCGTCGCGGGGCAGGATGGTATCGGCGTCGAGCGTGATGACGAACCTGATCCCCTCGAGCTTCAGGGGATCGCCGAGGAGCCGCAGCGTACTGTCTGGCGCGGTGTCTCCATCGGTATCCAACGCTGGCCCGCGTGTGAGGAGCCGGTTCAGCTCCTCCAACTTCCCGCGTTTCCGTTCCCAGCCGAGCCAGGCGTCTTCGGTGTCGCTCCAGCGGCGCTCCCGGAAGAACAGCAAGAATGGTGCTCCATAATGCCGGTGATTGAGTTCGGCGATGCGCTGCTTTGCCGCATTGAGGATGACGGTATCACCTGGCATGGTTTGATGCGGGGCATCGGGGAGATCCATGATCAGGCCGAAAAGCAGGTTGGGGTCCCGATTGGCGAGGTAGCGAGTTTCCATGCGGTCGAGCGAGGCCCCCACCGCATCGACGGAGCCGAGGACTTCCGGGGTGACGACAAGCGTCCGGAGACTGGCCGGGATGGTGGTCTTGATCGAGAGCTTGGGTAGCGGTCGGGTGGGCAACGATCGTGTGACGACGAGCGAGATGAGTTGAACGGCTGCTTCGCTCGCCAGGATCACCAGAGCTCCTATACAGGCGATAGCGGCTAATACGTGTGTGAAGGAATGCTCGAGAGGGCTAAGGAGCCGGACGAGCACGATCAGGATCACCATCGTCGTCAAGAGGATGCTTGCCGGAAAGACGACATTCGCCCGGCGACGAACGACTCGCACGAGGCGTTGCCGTGCCGAAATGCGAGCCTGAATCCTTCGCTCGAGCGCGGGGCGGCCCTCGTCGATCAGGTAGAACCCGATATGGCTTGCGAGCTCGTCGCCCGCATGCTCCCTGGCTAGCGCAACGACCTCACGGGCCGTTTCCTTCTCCGACATCCCGGCGCCTGTGGCGAGAAGCTCCAGCTCCTTCCGGTACCAATCGCGCGTCTGGACGTCCATCGCTGGATAGATGCCCGAGGGGTCGCCACGGAACACCCCCTCGACAACGCTGAGGCGCTCGAACATTACGGCCCAGTCGAGGGACGTCACCGTGCGGAGACTGGAGATGGCGTTCGCGAGCGTGACCAGGTCATACGCGGTGTGGCGTTGATCTTCTTCGATCACCTCGGCGATTGGCGTCCCCGTCTTGTGTTCGAGCCAGATCCGCACCGCTTCGAAGGCGAGCGGCTCGGCCTCGGTCTGGTTGATCAGCCGATCTACAACATACGGAGACGGATTCGGTTGTTCCCGTGCGAGCTGGGCAAGCGCGAAGGCCAGTTCATCGGGGTCGAGTCGGGCGGCGCTGAGCAATCGACTGGCCCAGAAATCGGCATGCTCGTGATCATGCTCGCGATGGCCGGTCTCGATCGCCCTTTCCGCCACCATCTGCAGAAGGCCCACGCGGAGCATGAGGGGGAACTGCCAGATCTCCGCCATAGTGAGCGTCTGGCCGGTCTGAAAACGCTGGAGATAGAGGAGGATTTCTTCCTCGATTACCTCGCCGTCAGTGAGGCCCACGAATTCGCTGGCAAGGGCATAGATGCGAGGGGCGCCGGCATGATGGCCATCCTGGAACGTCGGGAGCCTGTCCCGCGACGATTTGGCGAGGCTCCTCTCCACGTCGAGGACATGCTGCTGGATCAGGTAGTTGTTGTCGAGCAGCCACTCGGCGGACGTCGAGACGCTCTGTTGCGCCTGAGCCGACTCCATCAACCGTGACGTGACGGCGTCGATGGTGCGAGCCGCATCCGTGACCCAGTGTTCCACGGGTCGCAGGTTTTCCAGACCAGGTACGGACACATGGTCCGACGCCAGTTCCTGCGCGTGCCGCGTCAGTTGTTCCTCTGGCAGTCTGCCTTGGCGAATCGGGTGGGAGACGGGCTTGGAGACAACCGCCTCTGGTTGCATGATGAAGACGGATCCTTGCTGATACTCCCGCCGTCCGAGCACGGCCCTGACCTCTTCCAGTCGGTCAGAAGTTGTCGTCAGGATTAGGAGGGACTCGCCCGGCAAAACCCACGGCGTGTATCGGCTGACGATGTCCTGGGCAACGCCGATACCGAGCCCCAGCCAGACGACCAGCGTCGCGCCAAGAGCGAGGACGGTGAACGCGATCATGGCGATGAGCGCGTCATCTGTCGGCGATTCCCGCACGGGCATCAACAGGAGGACCGCGAGCAACGCCGCGATGGAGACGAGAAGCGTGCCGCCCCTCAGCCACTGGGAATAGCGATGCCCCTCGACCGACGCGGGGTGATCCGCCGTCTGCTGGATCGATATGGAATGCCGAAGCCCGTAACGCCGTACATCTCGCAAGGCATGCCGGGCTTCGGCGTGGTCCGGAAAGAAGGCCAATACGATTGGTCGCCCGGGCTCATGGTGGAGTTCCCCCAAGCGTGGTTTGCGCACGTCGCCGCGATGCTCGCGCCTCGCACGCTCGTCGCTACAGCCCCGCCCTATTCCATTCTACTCCTCGTTATGGTCCGGACCTCAACGGCGCCGAATCGGCTTGATCCGACTTCCGGGCGGAGAGGCAAGTGGCCACGCCACGTCCTGACGCTCCCAGTCGCCCCTGTCGGTGGCGACACGGTTGACCTTCACCATCACCCCGGAACAATTGACAAATGACCCTGCCCCGCATTGCTGCGTCTGCGCGCACGACCACGGGTAGACTGGAACAGACGGACACAGGCTTCTCACTCCGGCAGGCAAGGACGACATCGCATGAAGGATGACGGTATCACGGCACCTCGGAGACGCTTCGCTGTCCAGGAGCCATTGCCTGACGGGAACCCGTATCCGCAGTACGCCTGGTTTCGCGAGCATGACCCGGTGCACATCGGCGATCCTGGCTGGCCGATCGGTCGACCGCAGGTCGCGGTCTTTCGCTACGCGGATGTCATGCAGGGGCTGAAGGACACGCGGATGATCCGGCAGTTCACGAAGCTGCCTGAGGTCCATGTCTTCCGCAAACTCCAGCGATGGGAGCCGCCAGGGCCTGAGACGTTCGATGCCGTGAGCCGCCGGTACATGCTGTTCCAGGATCCACCCGAGCATACGCGACTTCGCAGGCTTGCCGCACGCGCGTTCACGTCTCAGTTCGTCGGGGATCAACGAGCGGAGATCGAGCACATCGCATCGGACCTGCTAGCCAGCTTCCGCGCCAAGCAGGGCGGGGAAGGTGACCTCATTCAGGCGCTCGCCTATCCGTTACCGATGCTGGTAACCGCGCGTATCCTCGGGATTCCCCGAGAGGACACCGATCTCCTCCGGGACTGGTCCATGGTGATCAGCGCAACGATAGACACGCCCACGGATTCGCTGGCGACCATGAAGGCCCGGATCGACAGGCTCACCGGGGAGCTCCTTGCGTACCTGCGTTCGATGGTTCGGGCGCGTTCACGTTCGCCAAAGGACGACGGAGTGTCGCGGATGATCGCCTCGAGGGACGACGATGGGGACATGCTCACCGAGGACGAGCTGGTCACGATGTGCATGCTGCTTGTTTCAGCGGGGCATCAGACCATGGTGAACGTCGTCGCGAACGGCACGCTCGCGCTCATGCGCCACCGCGAACAATGGGACTTGCTCGTCGCGAACCCATCGCTGGCGGGCAATGCGGTCGAGGAGATCATCCGCTACGACAGCCCGACACAATTCACCGGGCGCATCGCGGGTGAGGATGTGGAGATAGGCGGTGTCACCGTTCCGCGAGGGTCGGAAGTGCTGTTTATGCTTGGTTCGGCCAATCGTGATGAAACGATGTGGGACGAGCCTGACCAACTGATGGTCGACCGCAAGATCGGGCGGCATGCCGGTTTTGGGGCGGGCGCCCATTCGTGCATGGGCGCTCCCCTCGCTCGATTGGAAGCGGCAACGGTGTTTCGCATGCTGGCGCGTGAGGCGCCGGATATGACGCTCGCCAACCCGGCGCCTCCATGGCGTTCGATCCTGCATGGCTTGGAGCGGCTGGACGTGCGCCTCTAGTCGAGGTTAGTCCGCTTCCAGGGGCACGACGACGGCCGTCCACTTTTCGCCTGACTCGAGAGTGAATGTGACCTCGGCCACCAGATCGGGATGGGCGCCGGCCTGATCCGAGGGCATCATCGCAACCCTCACGCCTGTCTCGGGCATGGCGTCGACGATCATGCCGCCGAGCACCACTTGCTCCATGGTGCCGTCCACGTTTGTTTCGTTCGTTCCACGCTCGAGCGAGAAGAAGGCAACCGACACCGTCCGGGTCTCCTTGTCGCCGGCGGTAATCCGCTGCTCCGCTTCATTCTGGAGCAACACGATGGTCTCACCCTCCGCGACAGAGGTTGTCTCGCCCGCCGCGACCTCTGTCTGCTTGCCCGTTCGATCGAAGTGAATGAGTTCGCTCTCAGTCTCGATCTCATATCCGCCCGCGAAGACATGGTCGATCGCGACACTTTGCCCGGCTGATCCCTCGGGGTAGACGACGACTGTCCCGGCCTCCATCGTCACGCCACCGGCACCAAACGCCACCGGCGCGGGCGGCAGTTGTGCGGCAGCGAGATCGACAGTGTAGAGCGCCTCGGGGACGGCGACCGGAGAAGCGGGCGTGGCTGGCTGGGCACCGGCCGCCCGGGAGGTCGCGACTGCCGCGAGTCCCGCGATCGTGAGAAGGCGGCGATTGATCGGTTGAGACGTCATCTGGGGTTGCTCCTTCGCGTATACGGAAAATGGAACCGACGTTTACGAGACATCGCTGATCTGGAGTTCGCCTGCGTGACCCGACGTTATTTCGATGATGGACTCTGGCAAAAGATATAGCATGCCGATCGCATCAGCGGCGGAGTCGACGAGACGGAATGCGACCCAACTGGCGCCGAACGCCACCATCGCAGTCGGAACGACGTCCTCCGTGGAAAGCGTTCCCGCAACCAGAGCCGGCATTGCCATGACGATGAGCCGCGCCCTCGATCGTTGCCTCGCGGAAAGGCGAAAAGTCCCTTCGCCAATGGGGGGGCGGGTAAGGAGTGGAGCCGCGAGTGCTGGCATGGTGATGAGCGCGACCGCCGGGTGAAGGCGGGCGAGGATGCGAAGCAGCAGCGGGACGGAAACAGCCATGCGTGTGCCGGCGGTAACGATCCCGGCGCTGGTCGCGGCGGCGTGCGTGACGGCCTGCCGCATCTCATCCGAAGGATTCCCGGGCGTGGCTGTCGCCGTTGAAATCTCCTCTTCCATCCTGGTACCGGACCAACGCCGAGCTGCGCTGACCGCCAACAGTCCTCCAAGCGTGAGGGCAAGGGGGCGCCAGCCACCGGTCGTCGAGGTTCGACGGCCACTGATCACGCTCCCGGCCCTGGAGACGGCTGTAGGGAGCAGCACTGCCTCCACGAGCGAGGCGGTTGCGAGGAGGGCGAGCGAACCGGCCGCTGGTCGCAACATTGTGGCGGCCGCCCTCAGCGGTTGGCGTGGTTCACCGATCCGTGTGAAATCCGGGCCCGGCTTGGCGATGAGCGCGATGCCCGAATAGCTCTTCCGCAGCTCGGCAAGTGATACGCGGCGATGGCCGCGCGCCGGGTCGTTGATCCAGGCGACCTCGCCGCGCACGCCTTCAAGAACAACGAAGTGCCACCTCTCCCACGAGAGAATGAGGGGCGCCGGCAAATGCTGGAGTGCATCTACGCCGAGCCGCATACCGCGAAGGGCGAGCCCGTAGTGCTTCGCGGCCTGCACGATCGAGAGCGCGGTGACACCCTGATCGGACACCTCGCAGAGCCTGCGCAGCTCCGGGAACGGGACCCAGGCGCCGTAGTGGGCGAGGACGATGGCGAGCGCCGCGACCCCGCACTCCGTCTCCTGGACCTGACGGATCGACGGCGTGCGTGATGGTGCGTCTCGTCTTCCGGACCAGCCGTTTCTCAGAACGTTCATCACTGATTCCATGGGCGCCAGTTCATCGTCATTGGCGCGGCGATGCTCGTCGCCCCTCCGAGGCGGCGAAGAACAGAGGCGATGGCGGGCAACCCACGCACGCTCGACAGGCGATAACGGTCGTCGGCGAGGTCCTTCGGGAACCAGCTTCCCGTTCGGTTGAACTCGTCGATCCAGCAGGTCCCCAGCGACTGCGCCTTTTGGAGCCACTCTTTATCCTGCGTCGCGCTCGACATCGCCAGCGCCAGCTCGGCCGCCTGCACCTGCTCGAGGCGGTCACGGGACCTCCCTTTCTGGTCGATGGCCGTGCCGACGAGCGGCGAAAGGTGCGGCCACCACCGTCGCTTCTGAATCGCTCAGCTCAATGAGCCCGAGCAGGTCACCGGGACTCAGCGAGGTATGGAGCACCGAGTGGATGTCGTCCGGGTTCGATCCGGAGGCCGCGAGATCGAGTCGAGATCGGATCAGCATCTTCCCAATATGGTTGCCAGGCAGGATAGCGAGCCTTCCGGCGGTTGATCGGCGGGTAGATGACGCTCGATCGTCGCTCCTCGTCTTGCCCGATGCTGGCAAGCAGCGACCTCACATTGTCGGGGACGTGGTCCGCCCATTCCGGTCGGGCCGTGAGTGCAAGCCCGAACCCGATGGCGCCCCCAACAACGTCACTGCCTGAGCGATCCAGGGCCGCGGCCCAGTCCACGCCGTGGAGTGTATCGCTCCATTTGCGCTCGAGATCTCCGTCGTCCAGCTCATCGGACGCCAGCTTGACGGCCGCCAACATCCCGCCGACGCCGGTGAACGCCCCGAGGAGCAACGGAGCGGCAGGATGCGATGGGGGAGAGTCGCCTCGCAACGGAAGCCCGACCTGGCGAATCGTCGCGGCGACCTCATGTGCCAATGATGATGCGAGATCCCGCCACCGCTCCTCTCCGGTCGTGCGCCACTCGTCGAGGAACATCGGTATCAGTCCCGCGCGGCCGCTGAGCAGGTCGTTTCCGATGGGCGACCAGTTCTCGATGTCGGCCATCGGGTGATAGGAAAGCGCTGGCCAGCTCGACGAGCCGTCTGCCCCCGGTACCTGCGCGTCGGCGATGTCTTCCGCGATGCGGCTGGCAGCGGCGATCCAGTCGTTGTCATGAATGGGCGCGACTGAGGCACTGCTGCTTCCCTGGACCGCCGGTGTACTGCGATGGGTCGTCCAGAACGCGGTCCTGAGCAGCGCAATGTCCTCTTCCAGCCGTTCTCGCGACGATACCCGTAGGTTGGTCACGAGTCGGTCCCGCGCAGTACCGTCAAAGAACCCGGCTACAGGCTTTCCGCTCGGCGGATGAATCGCGTCTTCGTTGCCATACGCGCTGAAGAAGGGAACGTCGAGCGCGAGCATGGCGCGCACCTCGGCGGCGATGACCGGACCCGTGACCTCTGCATCGACTGCCGACTCCCGTCCCATCCGCTCAAGGAACTGGCGTCGTCGCTGGTAGTGACCGAGGAGGGGAGGCGCCGTGCTCCTGTGGATGATGCGGATACATGTCCAGGTATCTCTGAAGATCGTCCGAACCGGATGCGTCGAGAGCCTGTCCACCAGCCCGCATGGCTGGAGAAACTCGCCCGCGAGGGCGTCGATGGTCGCTGCCATGTCCCGATATCCGGCTTCGATCTCCGGATACCACCGCTCCGCATCGACGGGTTCGCCATCCAGCACCGGCGCGTGCTCGGGGTGCGTCCACGTGCGGTAGCCGTCGCGGCTTTCGCCGCTCGATTTCGCCCCGGGAATCGATGTCGCCGCGAACGGGGAGAGGAAGTCCTTCGGCGTCACGAAGCAGGCCAGGTCCTCACCCGCGATGCCGGGCCCGATCGGGACGGGCATCGCGACGATATTCGTGACGAGCGGTGACGCTTCTAGCCGATCCTGGACGCGCTCGGCCGCGTCGGACATCGGCATGGCGCTGCGGCGCGGCTGCATGATCGTCTCGAGGTCGATAAAGATGGGATACTCGCCGTCCGCGATGAGGTTGTCGAGCCAAAAGTCCCGGCCCTCGACGATCTGGAGCAGGCGAATCCAGCCGCCCATGCGACGGTAGAACCGCGCCACCTGTGCCTCGTCCTCGCAGGGGCGATGTGGGATGTATTCCTCCCATGTATGCCCCTCGCAGACCATTGCGTCGTGAACGCGGAGGGGAGGCGTGAAGCCAGCCGCGTTGATGCGATCGACGAGATCCCGGAAGACGTCTGTGATGGCAAGCTGCTTGGGTTTGAACACAACCCGCGCATCATCGGCAAAGGTGAGGAGCATCACCGACCGACCGTCGAGGTGCTTGTCGCCGGCGTCGCCGTGAATCGCCTTGATGGTGAGGGGCGTCGAGGTGCCGCTGAGACCGGTAGCGATCTCGGCGTGATCACGTTCCAACGCTCGGATCATTTCCTCGAGGGACTGGAACCAGTGAACGACGGTCAGCGTCATCAGCGATGCGAGCACCGGGAACGTCGACCACCTCTCCAGCCAGGCGTCCAGGAGCGTCGGGCCAGCGTCGGAGGATCCATCGTTACCACGTGAGACGCTGCGCGCCGAGCGGGAGACGATCGCGTCGAACTGCACGAACTGCTGGAGCACCGGCACGAGGCGCCTGACCAGGGTCGCGACGGAGTCCATGATCGCAGTGTCTTCCAGCACGACGGGGGTGTCCTGAAGCAGTCGCAGGAGCCAGCGATGGCCGACAGCGACCGGCAGCGTGAGCGCGTCGCCGATCTCCCCATACTGCTCGCCCATCTCGGAGATGACTGACGGCAGACCGTCGGGACCGAATGCGGTGATGGTTTCGGCGTCGGCGAGAAGCCGCAGGAAGTCGTCGCGCCCGATCGGCATCTCCGGATCGAAACCACGCTGGACGATGGAGTCGATCAGGGCGGCGTCGGTGCGAAGCGAAGTCACGTCAGTCATTGATACGGATCTCCTGAAGCAGCCCGGCGACGAAGAAGCGGTGGAGGATGGTTGTTGACAGATCAGGATCAGCGTCGTTCGCCCGCTGGATATCCCCAACCGTCGCTCCCCGGGTCAGTGCAGCCGCGATCGACTGGATCAGTAGTGCATGGTCGGCATCCACGATCTCCGTGAACTGCCCGAATCGGCCATGCAGCCGCACACCATCAGCGATTGCTTCGCAGCGAAGGCCGTCCCAGAGTTGGACCTTGTCCGCTTCCGCGAGCCGCTCCGGCATCCAGCGTCGGATCAATGTGTCCAGCGCGTCCGCGAAGCGTTCGCTGTCGGTGAACCGAAGGCGATCCAACGTCTCAAAGCCGAGGGGAAACGCGTCCGACGATGGCCGCGGTGCCACCAGCGACACCGTGCGGTCGACAAGGTTGATCGTGAATCCGACGACGCCGGTGTTCGCGTCGACGGGATAGCTTCGGTCCTGGCTGTATTCCTTGCTGCGGGTGTACCAGGGTGCGAAGGCGAGCTTGCGCCGCTCGCGGCCCGCGAACGCCGGGTCCGCCAGGTATCGATCGCGGAATCGACCGGCAAGTGAGTACACGAAGCTCGACTGAGGGGCGAGGACGTTCAGTTGAACATGCGCGAGCTCATCGCTGGAGAACGTGGCGTGGATGGCGTCCAGCTCATCCTGGTCGCGAACGGTCAGGCGAACTGACCAGCATCCTGCCGCCTTCGCCTCGGCGAAGAACAATCGCGATCGCTCGGACGTCCCGGAGCGCCAGCGCCGTTGATGTGGGCGGGAAGAACCCTGCCTCGTCGACCACGATGCGGCAGAACGATTCGTATGAGGGGTGATCGAACGGGTCCGTGGCGCCGTCGAGGAAGCCGGTCCGCATCGCTGGCCCGAGTCGCGCCTCAAGCGCCTGCAGGATGCGGCGCCATTCCTCGAGGCTCCCTTCGTCGGCCGGCGCAACGCCTGTTAAGGCCGGTGCGGCCATATTACAGAACCAGCAGCCGCCGCTGCAGCCACGAGTGAGCTCGGCGTTCCAGGCTGCGCGGATCGATGCTTTCGCCTGGAACGGTCCCAGCTCAAGGAGCATGCGGGCTTCTTGCCGAGCTCTCCACGCCGCCACGCGCGGGTCCGAAGCGATCGACTCCGACCCGTACCACCGTTCCATCAGCGTCGATTTCATGGCCGAGATGGCGTAGATCCCTCTCGCGATCGAACCTGCGCTGTCCGTATCGCCTGAGACGATGCCGCGAGCCTCGACGACGTCAACAGGGAGTTCGTAATCGGCGACCGCCTGTGCGGGGTCGCGAAAGAGACGGTTCCGGAACATAGGGTCCGCCAACCATCGCTCGTTGAAGCGTTTTGCGTGGGCGTACCTCTCCATCGTGGCGTGGAGCATTTCGACATTTTCGCCCAACGAACTCATACCTCGCGCTCCGGGTAGAGCATCCGGGGCCGGTTTTGTCGCGCGCCGCGCGACGAGCTGCCGAGGATGAACTCCCCGACTGAACCCTCAACGACCGGGTCGTTCCCGGTCGCGGCGGCGAACGTTTCGATATTGCCGCTGCCGAGGGCGCTGGGGGCAAGGTGCATGGTGGTCGCGGCGAGGTACATCTGTTGGATCATCACGCCGACATGCTTGAGCGTCGCGGCGTAGGCGAGCCTGTCGTACTTCCACATCATGCGGCGAAACCGCGCGGCGAGCGTCACGAGAACCTGCGGCTCGGTGCCTGGCGAGGCGATCGACGCGTAGGTCAGCATCTGCCTGGTAAGGTCGTCCACGGCGCGAATCCGGGTTAGTTGATGACCGGCGGGGTCGTAGTGATACATGCCCGGCGTGAGCCCATCGCATTCGGCGATGGTGAGGTAGATCTCGAGCTCGTAGCCGCGCCCGCCGGCGGGAACAGGACGCGAGCTGACCTCCATCTCACTCTCTTCTCCAGTGAGAAAGGAGGAAACCGGCTGGTGGCCGATCCATCGCACCCTGCCGACGCGGTAGAGGAACTCGCCGAGGTCGTCGATGGTGATGGGTGTCGGCCCGTAGGTGTATATGGACTGCCGGGTCTCAACTACTTCCTGGAACGGCGGATCGTTGCGCAGCATGTCATCGAGAACAGGTACCGGCAGTGGGACGCGATCACCTTCAGGCAGCGGCCGGACTGCCGGAGCAGGCTCCATCTCGCCGATATGCCGGAAGTTGCCGCCGAACTGGCCGCCGAACCGACCGTAGCGGCTCGACATGTGGAAGTGGAGGTCATGCGCGTTCCACAGGCGGAGATCATCGCTGTCTTGTTCGGCCTGTTCTTCGAAGACCTTGGCGTTGGAGAGGAGCGAAAGGAGCCCGGCGATTGCATCCGGCCCAACGCCCGTGACTTCGCCGAACGCCGTGAGGCTCTCCAGCGTCTGTGGAGCGGCGAGCGCGCCCACGATCGCCATCACCGAGACGTTCGTGATGTGAATGACACCATGGCCCAGCGCCGATTCCACCACCATACGATCGCCGTCTCGCCGGATCGCGCTGAACCGCGACAGGCGCAGGGGCCGTGTGGCGGGAATCGGCTGGACGAGGAACCGGTAGCGCATGCCGGTGGGCTCGATCGAGGCGTACTCCTCGCCGTCGACAATGAGATGGTGCGTCAGTAGACCTTGGGTGGAAAGTCGCGCGAGGTGAGCGAACAGCATCGAGCCCAGCGCGGGGCCATCGGCGGCGTCCACGTAGTCGTAGATGCGTTCCAGTGTGGCGGCGTTGCCTTCGAGGTCGGCCAATACGTCCGTCAACCCGCGGCTGAGTGTGGGGAGCGTCACCGCCGCACCCGATCCCTCGATGCGTAGGCGGCCGTCAGGCAGACGCAGCACATGGGTGCCGGCGATGAGCCGGGGAACCAGGACGCGCTCGGCAACCCCGGTGACCGTCGTTCCTGTGGCGGCGCTGTTGCTCATGTGCCCGGCCCTTTCAACCTCGATAGCCCCTTGGTCGTCCGCTGGGAACCACTGCTAGATGAACACGGGGATGGGATTCAGGTCCTCTTCCCGGGTCGGATGATCCAGCAGTCCCATCTCGACGGGCACGTCGTACAGACGCCCCGGAGCGAAGCGCGCCCAGAAATGGCGAAGGCCCGGAACGATCATCTTGACGACCGGCAGCCCAATATCCGGCCGTGTCTGGTCGAGCGCCAGCACTTCGAGGCCCTTTGCTTCGAGGATGCGCTGGACATAGGTGATGTCCTCGAGCAAGTCGTCGTGCGCGACATACGGGTAGTCGTCTACGCGACGCGGCGGGAGCGCGTCGCTCGGCAGGACCCACGGCTGATTCGCGATGGTCGCCGTTTGCCACCACTCCACAGCCTCCGGGTCGTCGTATGCATAGCCGGTTGACGCACCTTCAGGCGGCACGACGCCAGGAACCATCTGATTCAGTTCCGTCAGTGCCCGCAGGATCGCGATCCGTGGATCGAGATGGGCAGCCGGCGCGAAGATGATGTCTTCCGTTGGGTGGTCGTCGATGCGTCGGGAGAAGGCGACAAACGAGGGAATGCCGAGATCGGACGTGACGTCGAGGACCCAGATGTTCCGGTTGCGAGCCGCATAGGCGTCCCGCATCTGGCCGATATAGGGCTCGTCCATGCTCTCGAGGTCGACCTCGGGAAGACGCAGGCGGTTGTACCACCAGATCGCGACGCTATCCCGTTCCACTAACTCCATCAGCCCCTGCAGCATCGCGTCTTCCAGCGAGCTGCCAGCCGCCGTGCCATTCGATTCCGGCACAAAGCACCCGGAATCCGACTCGGGCGGCGCGCTGTAGTAGAGAAGGGACGTCGGCAGCAGGCGATGGGTCTGCTGCGTCAGCGACCATACCGGCGACCAATCGGTCTCCGTTTCCGCGGTGAAGCGTTGGGGGATGGCGTCGAGCCGGCGCTGGCGCAGATTCCAATTGTCGCGCGCGGCGTATTGCGCGTCGCTATAGAGCGTCCACGTCTGTGGGTCGATGGCGCGGTCGCCCAGGCTGCAGAGCGTGCCGCGTTCGCGCGGTTCCTCCCCACGGAAGACGCCCGAGTAGCGCTCGATGGCTTCACCCACCGCGCTCATCCGCGCCTGGGCGTCAGTGACACCCTTGCCGCAGCTGTTGCCACGCAAGTTGCGCTTCAGGACGCGGGAGTTCTCCGTTCGGAGGGCGAGGTTGCTGCCAGAGACATAGACATGCAGCGGATCGTCCTCATCGGTAATTCTGGTGAGGGCGCGAACAACGCCCGTCACGGGGCTGACATGGTGTGACCAACGGCGCAGCGAGGCTTCGGGGCTCATGGTCCGATGCCCACCATCGCGGGTATAACCCTTCTTTCGTGATTGAGGCTGTACCGGCCCGGAGAGGCGCGTCACTTCGGGGTCGCCGCAGACAGGGCATTGCGGGCGCTGAACGACGGTATGTCGATCGACCTCGAACGTGGCGGCGTTGAAGGTGATCAATGTATTGGCGAGCGATGTCGAGCCGGTCGCGAGAATACGTGTCGCCTCCGTCACTGCCATCCCGATCGCCGTCATGGCGGAGCCGGGTGTCGCCGCGAGGCTGGCGAATGGCTCCTCGGCGCCGATCGCCTCACGCACGAACTCCTCGGTGTCGCGATTGACCATTAGCCGCTGCGCGAGGCAGGACCAGCATGGACCGTCGTCCGGTCGGAAGAGGGGGCCGAGCCAAGGGAACATCCCGATCGGTTTGACAGGCAGCCAGGGCGTTCCGCTGGCGCGCATCTCGGCGTCTACGGTCCGGAGCTCCGGGCGCAGGTAATCGTCGACGACCACTATCTGCAGGCCGACCCCTGGCGCGTCGCTGGACGCGACTGCCACACCGCTTTCGTGGAGAAGGCGACGCACCGGGGCGTCGTCCACTCGTCCGATGCTTCGGACACCGACCTGACCGGAGCGCAATGCTTCGGCGGCTTTCCCTTGCGGAACGCCGTGCATTCCCCACCATGCGGCTTCCGCTGGCGGTAGGACCTGCGCGTCGCGATCCTCGATGAAGCCATCGCGCTCGAGCTTAAGGAGTCCGAGGTAGATCTCGGTCGCGGGCACGGACTCGATCAGCTCGTCAACGATCGTGTCCGTTGTTCGCTCCCCGTCGATCAGGCGAGCAAGCTCGACGTAGGTCTTGCCGTTCAGGACGACATTGCGCCCCTCGGCGATGAGGAACACTTCGCGGTCGCCCACCGGGGCGATATGCCAGTGAGGTCGAAAGACGGGTCGGCGAAGCATGCATGATTCTCCGGAGCGTCGTGATCGCGGTGGCGAGGCGTGTGGATTGCCTCCATTGTGACATACGGATTCAGGAATCGGGCCGACGGTGTGCATGAGGTACGTTGCGGAGCCGATCAGGAACGTGTCCGCGTCGTCGCTGGTATGAAAAGAGGCCGGCGAGTACGGATGTACTCGCCGGCCTCTGATTTCATACGGTTTCTGAGTTAGCTGCAGCTGTTGGTCGACGCCGTCGATGACGACGACAGGCAGGTGATCGTGCAGCACGAGCTCGCCGTGCTCTGGCAGCTTGCGACGGCACCGGCGACCATCGACAGCTCCTCCTCGGAGAGGTCGGCGGCATCCGGTACGAAGAGCTGGACGGTGCCAGCATTATCTGACATCTCGAGCTGTGAGGGGTCGCTCACGATCTCGACTTTCACGGAATCCGTGAGGTCCATGCCAAACTCCCGAAGGACGTCGAGCGGGGCGGACTCGAGACGTGCGCGGAACTCCTCGTCAAGCATCGCCATGGCGGTGACTTGACCCATGATCCTCTGCGTGTCCGAAGCGATCTGTGCCATGTGGTGTGCTCCAGTTCTTGGTCTTCTCGCGTGGGAATCCACTGTCTGCACCGGGCCGGGCCCGGAGGAGCGAGAGCGGTGAAGTCGTCGGCTACTGGCCCTCGCCTGGCGGCATGACCTCGAATCCGAGGTTGAGCAGCGCGCCGAGAGCATCAGAGGCAAAGTGCGCTTCAGCGATCATTCCGCACTCAATACGGATGAACGTCATGACGTCAATCTTGCCCGCCTGCGAGGGATCGATGTCACCGAGATCGACGTTTTCGCCGGTAATATCGAACATCCACTCCACGGCGACCCAGTCGTTCTGGGCGATCATGGCGACGACTTCGGGATTTGCTTCGGAAGCCATGTCAATTCGCTCGAGCTCGTCCGCGTTGCCTGGCTCGTTCGGAACGTCGATCATGTCAGTCGAAAGGTCGTGTTGGAAGTCGTCAGAGAGCAGGGCGTCTGCAGCGTCAGTGTCGCCCGCTTTCACCGCATCCAAATACTGCTGCACGATCTGGACGTTCTCGTCCGCGGTCGTCGTCTGGCATGACCCAGGGGAGCCGGACGGCGTCGAGTCCTGGGCAAACCCACCTGCGGTGAGCATCGAAACGCCGAGGAGCGCAGCCGCAACTGCACCAAGTGTTTTCTTGATCAAGGGATTCTCCTTGCTCACGTCACTGCGGAATACGGTGGGTCGACGTGATCAGCGTCGGTGCCCGGGTCCCCGGCCGTCGAGAGAAAGAATCGCTTGTCCACTTGTGGGGAAAGGATTCATAGGAATTCCTACATAACTGACTCTAGGGTAAGTACTTTTGCTTGTCAATGGGTTCGCCAAAACCCGATGCGATTCCGAATGGGGTCGGCTATCGCACGATGGCGGTGGCGAACGCGTTGCGCACGATCATGCGCTGGTTCCCGGCAGCGAGTTGAGGACGGACGACGCGTTCGAAGGTGATCGCTTCATCAGCAGACAATTGCTGGGAGATCACCTTGGCGAGGGTCGGCATCCAGGGCGTCCAGCGGGCATGCAGGAACGCGAGCCAGGGCACTACGGGCGCGGCGACCATCTCGGTGAACGTTTCCATTCGCACGTCGCTGAACCCGCTGTGGGTGATGTGCGTCGCGAGGTCGATATCGTCCCAATCGAGCATCGCCCGGATCGTCGGGTCGTCCGACTCCGTGAACCCCTTCTGCATCTTCGTGGCGATCTGCGGGATGGTCGTGAGGTCGAAACCCCAGAATCGTTCGGCGGGGAGGTAGAGGGGGCGGTTGATCGGTTCAGAGATGACGAGCCGGCCGCCTGATCGCAGCACACGGGCCGTTGAGCGGAGCGCGGCGCGCTTGTCCGGGACATAGAGAAGCACTGCCCGCATCACGACAATATCGATTGATTTGTCCGGGACAGTGTGCAACTTACAAGCATCGTCGACGCTGGCGTGTACGCGGGAGTCACCGCTGAGGTCGTCCGCAAGCCTGGCGACGGCATCGGGATCCCGGTCCAGGAACGTGACGGTACCGTCCGGTCCGATGCGTGGGAGCAGTGCGCGACCGACAAGACCATCCCCGCATCCGACATCGAGCACGTGTTTCCCCGCGACCTCGCCGCAAAGTTCAATGACGCGGTCCCGGGCAGCCTCGGGGAATCGGTATGAGGGGATCTCGGCGATCATGCCCGACTCCGTTTCATGTGATCCTACAGGAAGCCCGCAGCCACGCGTTCGACATGTCCATCAGTCTAGCTTGCACTGAGTGTTTAGAGGCGGTGTGGAGCCGCAATGGAGCGCGGCACTCCCTCGTAAGCGTGTTCGATGTCAAGCGGCCATGGTGGTCGATCTGACACGTTTCCGGGGCCGCATCCGTTTCGGCCCAGGCGAGATCCTTACACGCCTCGGCATTGACGATGCCCACCCTCCGCCATGCCAAGGCGATCCCGATGAGCTTGGGCGGCTTGCCATCGTCGACGAGGCGATTCCGACGGCCACCGTCGGCGGAAGAACGTCGGCACATCTCATGGAGTTTCCTGTTTGAGGGTCCGCAAGGTTCGGGTAGGGCAATGCTCTGAAGCGTGCCTTGCCGTCACACGAGCGCTATTGCTGTCTCCTCCGCGCTCAAACGCTGCATCATTCGCCGTTTCATAGTGCGGGGAAAGCCCCGAACCGATATGGACTTCTCCCTCGACGTGGAAGGGATATCTTCCTCGTTCGGTAATCATTTTCATTTGGAGACGGAGCATTACACAACGCATCGCCGACCAGCTGTTGAAGGAACAGACGTCGGACGCCACAGCACTGAGCAATGTATCCCGTGCTCCAACGCCTGAACTTCCGCTATGGGGCATTTGCGAACTCGGACCATACAAGAGCCTTGGCGTTTCATGTCGCGAATTTGCGTGTAAAGGCATCCCGGCATGCAGATGATCCGAATGGATAAGAGTATTCATAGTTACATAATAACCGATAGCGAATGAGGACCGGCGTAACTGCTAAGTCCACCGCATCATGACTATAGACGCCGGCGCATTCCGGGAGTATCCTGCGTTCCAGGGACAGATAATGCTGAGAGCAGTGTCAACATAATATTAGAGTATTCCACGTGCGAGGGGCTCAAACGACACCGATTCACTGCCCGAACTTCGCTGCGTACTACCCAGCTTCATACGGCCATGAGGAGCATTCGCAATGCGATTCCACTTGAGCCAAGAGGCGAAGGACCATCGGCTGTGTGAAATTCCCGTGTCACCGTGGCACGGTGCATCCGCTCGTAGTCGGGTAAATGCCGACAGGCGGATGTCACCACCGACTCCCCACTCCTGGCACACACCACGTCATATCTCGAATATGGTGATGACAGCGGTCGTCCCCGGCCGATTCCTGGGGGGGCATATTCTCCGCCGCATCGCCGTGACGCATCGACCACCAGGATACCTTCGCGGCATCGACAAGCCGACCATCTGGTCGGGACAACAGCTTCCGGCCCAATACCTAGTCCGGGCCAGCAGGGCTGTTGGGTCACTTCGGATACATGCCGCAGCCGTGAGGGCGATCGGGGATGCGATGTGCACCTCCGGCGGTCGACTCTGTTTCAGATCGACGACCATGTCCCGCAACGCTTTCGTCCAGTTCGGCTTGCTGGCCCTTCTTGCAGGAGGAATTTCCAAGGCTGGTCAGGAGGATAAGGGCTTATCGGTCGTCAGCATCGATACTTCCGGCTGTTCGAGGAGCATTGATCCACAGATTCTCGCTCACGAGCTCTCCGGGCCAGTGAGCGCGCTTAATGTTCTCACGAGTATGTTGGCCGATCGCGATCTGACTCCTGATGCTCACGAGGAGATTGCTACCACCATAAAGGGCGAGCTCCAGGTCCTCAAGGCGCTGATCGCCGATGTCGAGCGATTGACCCCTTCTGCGTCTGGACCCTTCACCGTTCTGATCAGGTCAACCCAGGTGGTCGACATCTTCCGGCAGACGGCTCTCTACGTCAGGACGATCAAGCCCGATGTGGCTTTGGCCATCGACTGCCCGCCTGGATTGCACGTGCTGGCTGACCCTCATCGAATCCAGCAGGTTCTCCGGAACCTGCTGATTAATGCCATGCGCTACACGCGTCCCGGTGCACCGATCGAGCTGCATGCGACTCTGGACCATGATGTTGTCCATATACAGGTGATTGATCAGGGGCCGGGAATCTCGCCGAGGTTGGTGCCACTGATTTTCAACAAGCGCGTCCGGGGACCCGAAGGTGACTCAACATTGGCGCAGGGACGTGGACTGGGCCTTTTTATCTGCCGCGAAATCGTCGAGGCCCATGGAAGTCACCTGCAAGTCCATTCCACCGTCCACAGAGGGACAACATTCTCGTTCGACCTTAGGACAGCAGATGATTAGGCTGCTCATCGTTGACGACCATGCTTCATTTCGCGTCCCATTGGCCGCGGTTCTTTCCCGCGAGAACGGCATCGAGATCGCTGGTCTAGCCGGGACGATTGCCGAAGCACTCAACTTGATTGAGACTGCAACGTTCAACGCGGCGCTGGTGGACCTCATGTTGCCCGACGGGAACGGCGTTGACCTGCTGCCCGTCCTTGCCGGGGCGAACCCGGAGGCTGCGTTGGTTGTGCTCTCCGGGGTGACCCGCTCGGACGCGATGCCGCTGGCCATCGCCGCCGGGGCGGTCGGGTTTATTTCCAAGACCGCAGAAATAGATGAAATAATCCTCGCCTTGCGGAGAGTTAGCGAAGGCCATGCGCTCATTCCCCCGGTCGAGGCGATGCGGCTCATTAGGCAGGCCGCTGATCTCCAGGCCCGAGCCACAGCGACCGATCGCGCTCTTTCCCAGCTTTCCCCGCGGGAGATGGATGTTCTCCGGGCGCTTGCAAGAGGACTCGACAACCACTCGATCGCCGCGGAACTGAACCTCGGGACCAACACCGTGAGATCCCATGTAGCACACCTGCTGAACAAGCTTGGTCTCCATACCCGGCTTCAGGCAGCGCTCCTCGCGGTGAGACATGGACTAGTCGCTGACGATGATTTCCTCCCCAGACGGCGCCTCTTGCCACACCGGATGGAACGTCCAGGAACGGGACCAACGCACGTCATGCAAATAAGTGAGGTGGAAATCATGCAAACGCATGATGACATCAGGTTGTCATAAATATACATTCTATTAACGGGGTCTTCACATTTCGGAGAAGGGACAAGGCGGGATCGGGCACCGCAGCCCGAACCCGTGGTATCGATCGCGCCGCTGTACGCCTCAAGTGGGTTCCGCGTGCGAAGCCGTCGAACCCGCCAGGTGGACGAGCAACCTCGGTCCGGCGAAGACAAGGAGCATTGTCGGAAAGATCACTGAATACACGGAAAACGGACGAGTTTCAACCTTGGTACGGAGAACTCGTCCGTTTCACACCCACTGGCAGACGGAACATCTGCAAGCGGTGGATGCATGCTACCGGAAGGTCGTGCACCCCGTCAACGCTCGTGTTCCCTCTGCCAATCCATTACATCCGTATTCACGGAAGGCAGGTGGAGACATGGCACTTATCAGCACCCGCATTGCTACAGAAGGCGACGTCTACCATGTCCAGCACGATCACAGGGCGTCTCATCTCGCGGTGGTTTCTCAGGCCCCAGATCACGACCGATTCCAGAACCCCAGGGTCACGGTCGTCATTCCAGCCCTCAATGAGGCCAAGAACCTCCCCTATGTCTTGCCGCGCATCCCATCCTGGGTGCATGAGGTTCTCCTCGTCGATGGCAACTCGATTGATGGCACGGCCGACGTCGCTCAACGCCTCTACCCCGGGGTTCGTATCGTCCCCCAGATGGGGCGTGGCAAGGGGGCGGCCCTGCGTTCCGGTTTCGCCGAGGCCACGGGTGACATCATCGTCATGCTCGACGCCGACGGTTCGACCGACCCCGCAGAGATTCCGGCCTACATCGGCCCTCTTCTTGCCGGCGCCGATTTCGTGAAGGGCTCGCGCTTCCTCCACGGCGGAGGCACGTCCGATATGTCCGGTCTGCGCCGCGCCGGTAACCGGGGCTTCCTGGCCATGGTGCACATGCTCCATGGCGGACACTACACGGATCTTTGCTATGGCTACAACGCCTTCTGGCGACGCGTGCTGCCACAGCTCGACCTCGACGGAGACGGATTCGAGATCGAGACGATCATGAACGTTCGCGCCTTGAGGGCCGGGCTCAAGATCGTCGAGATTGCCAGTTTCGAGCATGAACGGGTGCACGGCGTGAGCCGCCTTCGCACGTTCCCCGATGGCTGGCGCGTGACCAAGGCGATTCTGCGGGAATGGTGGACTGGTGGACGGCCAGCGCGCGTCCGCACCCAGAGTGTCGAGCGAGTCTCGTTCGCGCCTGCTGGTCGCTTCGCCCAGGGCTATGCCGTGGTGTGGAGCGAGCGGATCGAACTCAATGAAGTCGTCTAGCGCGGTCCCCGCGGGCCATTCAAGCAGGGTGCCTCAGAGCACCGTGCTGCCGACAGTTTCGGTGGTGATCTGCATCTATACCGAGGCCCGTTGGGACGCACTCACAGCTGCGCTCGCGTCACTGACAGAGCCACCGACCCCGACGGAGGTGATCGTCGTCGTCGACCATCATCCGGAGCTGTTCCAGCGAGTGCGGGACGCGTTCCCCGAAGTCGTCGCGGTCGTGAACGATGGCCCTCGAGGCCTCTCTGGCGCTCGGAACAGAGGCGTCGCGACCGCGAAAGGCGAAGTCATCGCCTTCCTGGATGATGACGCAGCAGCTGATAAGGAATGGCTCCATCACCTGGTGAGGCCGTTCGCCGAGTTTCGTGTGGTCGCGGTTGGTGGAGCTGTCCGCCCGGAATGGGAAGCCCACCCGCCGAGGTGGTTGCCAGAGGAGTTCTACTGGGTCGTTGGGTGCAGCTACCGAGGACTCCCCGTGACGCGAGGAGAGATACGAAACCCGATCGGGGCAAACATGGCGTTCCGTCGGGAGGTCTTCACGGGCATCGGCGGCTTCCACGCCAGTGTCGGCCGGATAGGGATATTGCCGGCTGGCTGTGAAGAGACCGAGATCTGCATCCGTCTCCGGCAACGATGGCCGGACGCGAGGATCGTGTACGAGCCGAGAGCGGTCGTCCTACACCGGGTTCCGCGACAGCGGCTGACCTGGCGCTATTTCCACTCCCGCTGCTATGCGGAGGGTCACTCAAAGGCGGTGGTCTCGGAGCTGGTTGGTTCCGGAGATGGATTGGCCTCTGAACGCACCTATACCTTCAGGGTCTTGCCCAGCGGAGTGATCCGCTCGCTGGCTTACGCGCTCACCCACGCCGACATCGCAAGTGTTGCCAGAGCGTTGGCAATCTGCTCCGGACTTGCCACGACCACCCTCGGCTACTTGCAGGGAAGGCGGACAGTTCGGCGCAAACGGCGGTTGGCCGATGACGTTTTAGGCATTCCGTTTCCCATCAGCGGACAGCAGAGAGGTATCGAGGCTTGAACATGATGAACGAATGGCTTGAGTTCAACTTCCACGACTATGCGACGATGCGGGTTGCTCGCCAGGCGCCGACTGCCGCGCTACTGGCCGATATTTTCGCCCCGTTCCTGACCTCTCGGGTCCCTGAACACCACGATCTCACCGTCACTGGTGAGATCGTGCCGATCTCGGGTGTGTCATTCGGCGAAACGGAATACGAGTACACCGACCAGTCGCTCTTCCTGAACGAGTCGCAGGTCCAGATCCTTCGGGACGAGGATGGGTGGCATCTCAACGGAACCCGAGAACTCCTTGTTTCAGCCGTGCCGCTGCTCGATCGAATCCTCACGACCAAGGGTGTGGCTATGATCCACGCAGCCACCGTGGCCTACCGTGGCCGCGGCATCTGCATCCCGGCGTGGGGAGGTACCGGCAAGACGAGCACCATCGCCAAACTCCTGAAGCAGGATGGATTCTCTTTCATGGGAGATGACTGGGCCTTTCTCGTTGCCGACGGGCGCATGCTCGGGTACGCCAAGCCGATGTTCATCAAGCCCCATCATCGGCCGATTTATCCCCACCTCTTCGAGAAGAAGCGCAAACCATTGGTGCCGACGCGCCTTACGCGGCCACTGGGGCGCCTGACGACACTCGTCCACCCCTTTGTGACCAAATATCCGCGTTTCGCTCGCGTCACACGGAAGTTCTCACCGGAGCACATGATGGTGACGCCGCGCGAAGCATTCCCTGCGGCGACGATCACAACGGAAGCACCATTGGACCTGACGGTCTTTGTCGAGCGTTGCGCTGGTGATCAGGTGATCCTCCAGGAGAAATCGCCCGAGTGGATGGTGTCCCGGATGATCGGCAACTTCCACGCGGAGATCACCAGGCATTCTCAGGAAGTGATCACCGCGTTAGGTGCGACTGGCCTGGCCCCTATTGAGCGGATGTTCGGCGACAAGGCGGCGGTCTTGCAGGCGGCTTTGGCCGACAAGCCTGCCTACCTGTTGCAGGTGCCGCAGGCGTTCCCACCTGATCAGGCATCGGACCTCATCGTCGCCCAGCTCCAGAACCTCCTCCAACGTCTCGACGTTCCGGCGATGGCTTCAGCCGTCCCGGTCAGGGAAGGATAGTCAGACCGTGCTCGACCTCACTGTCATCGTACCGGTGCGCAACGCCGAAGGTTTCATTGACGAATGCCTTGGCTCGATAGCGCAAGCCAAACCAGCCGAGCTTATCGTGGTCGACGGGAATTCGACTGACCGCACCGTGGAGATTGCACGGCACTATACGGAGCGGGTCTTTTCTGATGGCGGGGGGGGAGTTGCCGCTGCCCGCATGCAGGGAGCCTCCGCCGCAAACCAGAGAACGATAGCCCTTATCGACGTGGACATCGTGCTGCCGGACGGGGCGTTGGCGGACCTTCTTGAGGAATTCCAGTCGGGTGGCTTCACGGCCCTCCAGGCTGGGCTTCACAGCGCGGCCGGCCCAGGGTACTGGGGGCAGGCGCTCGCCTTCCACCACAACCATGGTCGTAGCAAACACTGGCCGGGGGTGATGGCGACGATCTTCGACCGTGACGTCTTCCTTGCCCATGGGCTCGACGAGCAATTCGCCTCGGGCGAGGATATTGAACTGCGTTATCGGTTGCAGCGGGCGAAGTCGAAGCTGGGGGTGTCGCGGCGGACCGTTGTCACCCACCGCTTCGATGATTCCTTTGCATGTGCTCGGGGCCAGTTTGTCGCTGACGGGCAAGGGTTGGCTCGCATGGTGTTCAAGCACGGCTGGCGCGCGGTCATGCTCCTCGGTATTCCCGCCGCGGGTGCCGTGCGCGGTATCGGCCTATCGCTGCTCCATCTGCAGCCGCGTTGGATTCCTTACTTCCTCACTTACGGCGTCGTCAATTATGTTGCCGCAGCAGGGATCCTTGGGAACGAATTCCGGCGGCGGACGGTGACTGAATCGTCCAGGGTCGAGCATGGACGGGCCTAGATCAGCTCAGACGGGTGAGGCAGCGGGACGACAGTTCCAGGCACCATGGAGTGCCCATGTGCCGAGGGCGCTGCCGATGCGCCTCAACTCCCTCGCCTTGGTCGCCGGCAAGATGGCGACAATGGGCCTCGGCTTCGTCGTCTGGCTCGTGGCGGCCCGCCTGTTTACCGCCGATACCGTTGGCCTTGCCTCCGCCACCGTATCGGCAATGATGCTCTGCGTTCAACTGGCGCTCTTCGGCGCTGGCGCCGCAGTCATTGTGCTCCTTCCAACTCTTCCGCACCGTCGCCACGATCTGCTCGACTCCGCGCTCATCTTCGTGGTGTGCGCGGCGCTTGTGGCCGGCGGCACATTCCTGGTTGTCGCCGGGACGCTCCTTCACCAACTTCAGATTGTTGCCATGAGGCCAGCATACGCTGTGGCCTTCCTCGCCATGTGCGTGTTCGGTACCCTTGGTGTGCTGTTCGATCAGACCGCGACCGTACTGCGCCGCGGTGACCAAATGCTCGTCCGCAACGCGCTCTTCGGAATCGCTTCGCTTGCGGTGCTCGTCGGATTTCCGGCACTTACTGGACTTGACAGTCCGCTCGCCATCCTTGGAGCGTGGGTGTTCGGCGGGATTGTCGGAACTGGTCTCGGCTATGCCCAGCTCTGTCGCTCCGTAACCGATTACCGTTTTCGGGGAAGAATCCGACGCGATCTCAGTTGGCAACTTGTCACGGTCGGAATGCCAAACTGGTTACTCACCCTGGCGGAACGTGCGCCGGGAGCGGTGATGCCAATCGCGGTGACCGAGCTCCTGTCGCCGGAGACGAACGCCGCCTGGTACGCCGCCTGGATGATGGCTTGGGTTGTCTACGTCGTCCCGATCCAGATCGGGCTCTCACAGTTCGCTGAGGCGTCGCGCCGGCCGGACGAACTCCCTCGAATCGTCTGGCAGGGCGTGCGGTTATCCCTCAGTGTGGGTGCGGCCGCCGCTGTGTCGGCCGCTGTGCTCGGGCCTTTCTTGCTTGGTCTCCTCGGCAACACGTACGCCGATGCCGGGACGACCCCTCTGCGCATTCTCCTCCTGGTCGCGTTTCCCTTCACCTTCATTCAGGCATATTACGCCGCGTGCCGAGCCCGTAATCGCCTGGGCGAAGCGATCCTGGTGGGGCTGGTGAGTGGGACGGTTGGGGTCGGAGCTGCGGTGTTCGCTGGCATTGTCTCGGGGATCGACGCTATGGCGCTGTCTTGGCTCACTACCCAGCTTCTTACCGGGATCTGGACGTTCTCGCGCCTTCTCACCATGCTGCGGCCAGAAGGGGTAGTGCCATCTGCCGTGGAACAATCATGATCCGGTCGCTTCGTCACGCGCCATGCCGACTTCTCTTCGTCGGGCAACATGTGGGCTTCATTCTGTTACTCGTCGCGTTGGCGCCCCTAACCAGCGTCACGGCCAGCCCGACACCCTCCGTCAATGTCACTGTGACGGCAGCGGTAGAGACGCAGCCTGTACCGCACAGCGGAGACGCGGCTGATGATGCAGCGATCTGGCGCGATCCGACCGATCCAGGCCGAAGTACGGTCATCGGCACCGACAAACAGGGTGGCCTTGCTGTCTACGATCTGACCGGGAAGCAGTTGGCCTACTACGACGATAGTACCCCGAACAACGTCGATCTTCGCGACGGCTTTCCCTTGGGAAACGACCGTGTCTCCCTGGTGGTTACAAGCGACACCACGTCAGATAGCTTACGAACCTATCGCGTCGATCCAGCCACACGCGGTCTTGTCGATGTAGCTGCACGGACGTCGGATACCGGGCTCAGTGTGGCTGGTCTTTGTCTCTATGTGAGCCCTCGTTCCGGCGAATACTACGCCTTCGTCAGCGACAGTAGCGGGACCGTCCAGCAGTGGGAGCTGAGCGACAACGGAGAGGGGCGGGTCGATACACGGAAGGTCCGCACCATCTCGGTCGGCTCGACATCTGAGGGGTGCGTTGCCGACGACCGCAATGCCGATGTCTACATCGCCGAAGAAGACGTCGGTATTTGGCGATACGGAGCCGAGCCGGACGCTGGAAATGAACGAACGTCGGTCGATCGTGTTGGCTCCCATCTAGCCGCCGATATCGAGGGCCTCGCTATCTACGAAGGTGGTGATCGGTATTTGCTTGCGTCGAGCCAGGGTAGCGATGACTTCGCCGTCTATTCGCTCGCCGGGGATTATCTCGGTCGCTTCGCAGTAGGAAACGGAGACATCGATGGTGTCTCGCACACCGACGGCATCGAAGTAACCAATGCCGACCTGGGGGGTGAATTCGCCTCGGGGCTCTTCGTCACGCAGGATGATCGGAATGGGGGAGGGAACCAGAACTTCAAGCTCGTCCCCTGGGGGAATGTGGCTGGATTGTTCACGCCGTCACTCGCAGTCGACGTGACGATGCGCGATAGCGTCTCTCGCGCGGTTCCGTCAGCGTCTGCGACTCCTCATCCCGACTTGGCACATACATACTACGTCGATAGCCTTGCGGGCAGCGACGTAAACTTGGGGACCTCGGAATCTGACCCTTGGGAGACTCTTCCAAGGGTTGACGATGTGCAACTGCATCCCGGAGACCGCCTGCTTTTTCGCAGGGGCTCTTCCTGGACGGGAACCCTGCGTCTCGATGACTCAGGATCGTCTCAACGACCTATCGTGGTTGGTTCTTACGGCTCTGGTGATTTACCAACTTTCTCCGGAGGTTGTGTGGATGTCAACGGCTCCTATATCACCGTTCAGGAGATAAGGACATCCGAATGTTCGTTCGCAGGCATTGCACTCTCCGGTAGCAATAACCGGGTAGAGCGGTGCGAACTGACGACAAGCGTTGCCGGCGTCTATGTCAAAGCTGGGTCCCAGCGGAATCAGATCATCAACAACAAGATCGTCGGCAACAACCGGATGTCGGTGCTGGACCGTGGCGGTGAGAACGATTCGGGAGCCTTTGGGGTGCTGGTCAATGGTGACAGGACCGAAGTTTGCTTCAACACAATTACGGGCTCCGACGCGTTCTCCTACGACTATGGGCGTGACGGGGCGGCCGTCGAAATCTTCGGTGGGCAGCGCAACATCGTACATCACAATGTGGCGATTGACAATGATGCCTTTGTTGAGCTCGGCGATCCTCAGGCGGAAGACAATACTCTGGCGTATAACCTCGTGGTTTCTTCGCTGCAGACGTCCACTGGGGTGGTCACCCGAGGTAATCAGGACAGCCGGGGCCCCGTTTCCCGAACGCGCGTCGAGAATAACACCATATTCCTGAGTGGCACGGAGAGCCAGGGCTTCGTCTGCTTTGGTGGCTGCAGTTCCGAAATACTTGCGATGCGTAACAACATTGTCCAGTCGCCTGGAAAAGTCGGTTACGCGGACGCTCCCTTCAGCGAGGACTACAATCTCTTCTACGGTGGCCAGATCCAATTCACGCCTGGACCCCACAGCATGATCGAGGATCCGGCTTTCGCCCCAGGAGGATTCACTCTGGCCGCCGAGAGCCCTGCGATCGACAGAGGTGTCTTGCTTGGCTACGGTCGCGACCTTGCCGGGAGTCCAGTTCCAATCGATGGCAGCAGGGACGGTGAAGCCGTCACGGACCTGGGCGCGTTCGAGTACGTGCCGCCAGGTTTGGCCAACGTAGGATCAGGTACGGTCAGCGTCGGCCAGGTCCAGGGAGACGTGGGCTGGCGTGCCAATGGTTTCCACTTCCCGGAGACGGTCATTCCAGTGCTGAACGGCAGCGGTGGCTTCTCTGCTGCCGCGGTCCAGGGTCACTGTGACGAACGTCAGAAATGGGTCCTTTCCCTCGGGTTGCCAAGCCCACGTGCCGCTATTGAGATAAAACGCGGGCGACGTGCCGTCGCCGAGCGGTCGCTGTTCCGCCTGGTGGGAATGTCCGAAGACATAGAAGGCCGTACTCGCGCCGCCTTCCGCGAGCATTCGCCGAATGTCCTCCGCGGCTCGAACCAGATAGTGCGCCGGAAGCCTCGTCCCATGCGGTCGCTGCATCGGAGTTCTCCGCCGCCACGTCATGCCCATCAGCCGCGCCGGCAAGCGATTGTATGTCGATTCCGCCAGCAGGTCAATCTGAGCCAATACGTCAGCAGAGAGGTCCGTCTCCGTCGCCAGTTCCGGCATGACGTCGGTGCGATAGCGTTCCTGCCGGGCGCGGTGGCTTGGCAGTCGGCGGGCTATGACACCACGACAGATCGCGAAGGCCAACCCGGCTAAATCTGGAGCGACGCGGGCCGCGCTGCGCGGGCCAGTACGCGCGATGTTGAGGAGCAGGCGAGTGATGGAATCGGGCGCATCAACCTCGGAACCGAGTTTGTCCGTCACGCGCTGAACGAAGATGTCGAGTGCCGCGCCCGGCGGCAGGTCCCGAGCACCGGGATGTTGCGACTGCAGCCAAACGAGCATTGGGAAGGAGTTGATGTCGTGATACTGCTGGCCATGTTCAGCGTAAAGCAGGCCGGGGACATGGTAGATCCATGGCGAGACGGTCACGTTCGATCTCTGATGCGCCAGTCCAGCTTCCTTTTCGAGGAGGCTGCTCAGGTGGCGACGCACTGCTGGACGCATCAGCTCGAAATCGTGATTGCCGGGAACGATGTCGACCGGCCTTTCGTCGCTCATCCAGCGACCGAGGGCTGCGAAGACCGTAGGATGGTCAGCGCTGATGCGGTTGAGCTTGGCAATCGCCAGGTCGTCGGTCGCGTCGGAAGATTTAACGTCATAGCGCGACAGTCGCACTCTGGGAAAGTCGAAGAGGTCACCGAGAAGCAGGAGACGATGGACGCCACCGGCGTTCTCCGTGGTCTCTCGCTGAAGGTCCAGCCAGCGAGCGAATGCGTCGTCGTGGGCGAATGGATCGCGGGGATCGCGGTTCCCCGAGCCGGGATCGCTGCCCGCAGCCAAGTGGAGGTCACTCACAATGATGATGGTTGTCTTCTGTCCAGGCGTCATGCTGGTTTCACCCTCGTCACTGTTCCATACGCGATGAGTTTCGCCCCTGTTGATCATTATTGTTCAACGCACGCCTTATGTGGATAGAATGCAATGGCTGATTCTGCGATTCTCACTCCTGCAACGAGCCAGCCGATTGACAGACGTCTCGTAGTCCGAGACGTGCTCGGGCCGGTCATCGCCGCCTTAGCCTTCGTCGTCTGGATTGTCGCGGCGCGAACGGCTGATTATCGTCATATGACGGATATCGGTTTGGTTTCGGTGCTGCCACTGCCCGTGCTGCTGGCGGTTGCTGTCGTGACTCTCTGCTTTATGCATGAGCTCGGCCGGGTGCCGATCCGAACCTCGGTAGCGCTTCTTTACGTCGTTGTCCTCATCATCATGCTCTTCGGTATTACTGCCATCGTCGAGCCAGTGCCCCGGTTCGAGTCTGCCTGGAAGCATGTCGGCGTCACAGATTACATCCTTCGGCATGGAAGCGTGGATCCGCTGATCGACGCGTACTTCAACTGGCCCGGCTTCTTTGTCCTGGTAGCTCTGATCACGGACCTTGCTGGCTTGGAATCGCCCTTGAGTTTGCTCTCCTGGGCGCCAGTGGTTTCCAACCTCCTGTATCTCGGTCCGTTGCTCATGATTTTTCGGCATGCTACGCACGACAAGCGACTGGTCTGGCTCGGGGTCTGGTTCTTCTACGTCGCAAATTGGGTAGGGCAAGACTATCTTTCGCCACAAGGTTTCGGCTATTTCCTCTTCCTGGTGATTATGGCCGTGCTCATCACCTGGTTTTCGGTGCCCGCAACGTCACAATCCGGGCTCCTGGACCTGGCGCGACGCTACCACCTATCCAACCAGACGCTCGAACGCTTGGTGCACTGGCTCGCTCCGCCGGACCTTCCCGCCGCTTCGGCTACCCGCACGCAGCAACGGGCGCTCGCAGTCGTTGTGGTTCTCCTGTATGTCGCCGTCGCTCCCAGCCATCAGTTGACGCCGTTTGCGATCCTCGTTGCGGTTGCGATCCTGGTCGTTCTTAATCGCTGCACGTTGCGGCTACTACCAGTCGTCATGGCGGTGGTTGCCCTTGGTTGGCTGCGCTTCATGGCCTCGGCCTATCTGGCAGGTCACGAGAGCCACATCGCTGGCCAGGTCGGAGATGTCGGTACGTCAGTTGGCAGCAACATCGGCGACCGGCTCGCCGGCAGCGAAGGGCATCAGGTGGTCGTCTACATGCGCAGTACTGCCTCGCTTGTCTTCTGGGGCCTCGCCGGCATCGGGGGCCTCAGGCGGGTGAAACATCATCGCCGCGACTTCACGTTAGCGCTCCTGGCGGCAGCACCGTTCCCTCTCTTGTTTATGCAACCGTATGGTGGCGAAATGCTCCTGCGGATTTACCTCTTCTCGCTTCCATTCATGGCCTTCTTTGTCGCCGCATTGTTCGTTCCTTCTCCCACCGTCGGTCGAACATGGCTCGCTCGGGTGATAACGTCCATCGCGGTTCTGTTGCTCCTGTCCAGCTTCTTCATCACCCGTTACGGCAACGAGCGGATGGACGCATTTACACCGGCCGAGGTTCAGGCAGTTGACTATCTCTACGAGCAGGCGCCGTCAGGCTCCCTCCTGCTGGCTGGTACGGCGAAAACGCCTTGGAAATACCGGGACTACGAGCGGCACTCTCATCAGACGTTGGCCGACAGCATCGACTGGGACTGGAGTGCAGACCTTGTAACCGATCTCGACGAAATTCAGGCCACGATGCACGGCTCCCAATACACGGCGGCATATCTCATCATCACCCGCAGCCAGATCGCCAATGACGAGATGTTCAAATTATTGCCGTATCCACTTGAAGATATGGTGACTGCGCTTTCGGCGTCTGATCAATTCCAGGTTTTGTACGCAAATGAAGACGCCATCATCTTTATATTGACTCCACCGGAATCCAAGGGGGCATCATGAGCCGGGAGCTACAGACGCAGGCGCCAAACGTCTTGCGATCGGCCCTTGTTGGCCAGGAAGAATTGACCGATTGGCGATGGTCGATCATCGCCGCCTTGACCGCCGTGATCGCAAGTTCGGCAGTCATCTTCGACGCGCCGTCGCCGTTTCGTCCGTTCGCCATATTCGTCTTTCTCGGCATTGGCCCTGGTCTCGGCCTCGCTGGACTTCTCGGCATCAACGACCTTACCCAGCGCATCGTCCTCAGTATGGGACTCAGTTTGGCACTCGATACGATCGTCGGCTGCATCAGCCTTTATGCTGGCTTCTGGTCTCCATTTGGCGTTCTCATGATCCTGACCGGTATCACGTTCGTAGGTTTCACGCTTCGGGTGTGGCTCGCCATGAAGGCACAGAGGATCGCTTCCAGAGGCTCGACCGCAAATCGCACGAAGCCGGGCTGGATGAACGTCAATGCGGCGCCTAAGGCAACCGCCGTGGCCGCATCACCAGTCATTGTTGATCCCTTTCACTCGACGGGAGTGTTGACCGATAGTAGGCCCAACCGGGCAAGAGCAGGGAAGGTCCATGTCGGTACTCGTGGGCCCATGGTGGGACTTAGCCCGGGCCTGCCACCGCAGCTGACCAGGGGCGCCTTGCTCATTGCCTTCATTGGCGGGTCCATCATGCTCATCACGATGGGTGCGCGGCGCACGCTTCAGGGGTGACGTCGCGACTGTCGATTGCCTTCGACAAGGAGCACGATTGCGTGGACGGGGTCGGGCGGCTCGGTTTCGATCTTCACCCGTTGTGACTGCTGGCTGGCATCACCGGTGCGCCCGTCAGGAAGGCTTAAAATGCCTTGCAGGGGCCGAGAAGTCGACGTACGGGCTGAGTGGGATTCGGTGCTATCAAGATGGTTCGGCAACGCCTGCCAAAGGTCCACCAGCATCAAATCAGCCGGATTGGAATTTCTCAGGCAGTTCTTCGAAATGGCAGTTGTGCTCGTTCGATTGCGGTGGGGTGCCCCAGGCAGGGATCGAACCCACGGCTTACCGCCTATAAGGCGAGTTCGCATCAGAGTAGGCCAAAACCCCGATTCTATACGGACCTTGGCGGCTCTCTGGAGTGTTGCGCGATAGCCCCTTGCAGCTTCTGAGCAACACTCTGTGGAGGTCAGTTTAGCGTACGCAAGAGGGACACCACCATGGGTCATGTGCCGACCCGAACCACGGGTGTCGAGGCAATCGCCTCCGTCTCATCGAGGTGGCTCTCCGGTCTTGTCAACCGTCACGACCTGTTCCATCCTCTACAGGAATATCTCGGCCAACCCGCGGTCGACGGATCCGCTCATCTCGTCCTCGCTCGAAAAACGCGTCAACGAAGCCCAGCAACAGGCCAACGCCGCTGAGCACGTAGGCCATCGTGAAGATCTTGCTGAGGCCGGTGGTCGGGTGGAGGTCGCCATAGCCCACGGTGGCAAGCGAGATCACGCAGAAGTAAAGCGAATCGAGCCATCCCCACCCCTCGGCATTGCGGTAGAAAACCGTGCCGGCGACAAGAAGGATTCCTACCCACGCAGCCAGCGGTCGTACCTTTGGATCCCGGATCACGCTGGTGTTGATCCGCAGAAATCGCCAGACGACAAACAGGAAGGGAATCGGGATCATCAGTGATCCCTCTCCGATGTGCCGGCCCAGCTTGTCGGGACATCGCTGCCACCCTCGCGGCTCAGCCGGCCTGAGAATGTGACGAAGAGCGGCGAGGGCACCAGCTTGCCACCCACGAGCGACTCGCCCTGGCCAAACCGGGCGGCTTGCTCGATCAGCGACGCCGGGATGAACGAAAACGTGGTGGCCAGGTGCGCCAGGTCGCCCGCCGAGTTCATACGCATCAGCACCAGATTGTCGCATTGGCTGAGCACGTTCGCGTGCAGTTTTTGCGGACGCTGCGTCGCCATCAGCAGGTAGAGCCCAAATTTGCGGCCCTCGCCTGCAATCCGGATCGCGCGGTCCGTGGCCACCTGCTGGATCGGGTCCGTGGCCGCCTGCGCGCAGATCGTATGCGCCTCGTCAGCGACAATGAGCATAGGCTCCCGGCGATCGCGAATCCCCCATAGATGCCCGAGCACCGAGCTCGCCAGCAAGGACTTCTCCGCCGGATTGCTGAACCCACCGACGTCCAGCACCAATGCCCGCCAGTCGTCGTCCGCGACCAGGTCCGCGAGCGACGACTCGTCGATCTCTGCCCAGATATCCCAGGTTGCGACACCAAGGTTCGAGATGCGTAAAGCCAGCCGCCGGCCGTCGGAGGAAAGATCGGCCGCCGCGGCGTCCCGGAGATCCGCGAGGGAGTAGCGTGTTCGCCCTAGCCGGCTGATGATCGCGCGCATCGAGCTGTATTCTTCCATGTCCTCAAGCGGATCGATCTGGAGGACCAGGCCCTGGACGCGCGGGTGCAGCTCGCTAAACCGGAGGCGCAACGCATCGGGCGACTGCTGTCCGCGTGCCACGGGCCGCATGACGCGGATATTCCGTGTCGCGGCATCATAGCGGGCTCGCATGTCCTCGTACGTTTCCGGCGTGATCGTGTCACCTGATTGTGCCGCCAATTCCTCGAAGGAGCGCATCTCCCCAAGATGCACGAAGTCCGAATTCGGGTCGATGATGATCAGCCGCAGCCGGGTCTCCAGCAAGAGGCGCTCGAGCATGATCCCGAGCGCGTAGGTCTTGCCCGAGCCGGATTGGCCGCAGAGGAATGTGTGGCGGTCAAACCCTGTCGCGAGTAGCGATGCTTTCGCCTCCGTCCTCCCGCGCAAGCTCCCGATCTCGAGCGCCGGCCGATGGCCGATCCTGGCGTGGAGATACCGCTCGAGCTCCTCGTCGGTGGCAGGCGCGATGTCCGCGTCCTCGAACTGGTCGTCGGCCCGGAGGTCGGTGATGCCCTCCGGGGTCAGGCGGCACAGGAGCACGCCCTCACCCTCGGCGCGCTTCAATCGGACCTGGTAGGTCGTCTGGGCAATGCGGGAGTCGCCAACCTGGAGGCCCAAGCCAGCGTCACCCTCGACGCTCACGTTCGGCCCCTCGTGCTCGGTGACCGTCTTGCTCATGACCTGGCCAAGCAACGTGCGACCATCCACCGTCGTAATCCGCACATACCCGCCGACCAGCGCCGGGGTGGAGATTGGAGTTTGGAAGCCGAAGGTGGTTCCGTCGGAGGAATACGCCAGCGGAACTGCCTCCAGATGATGCTGCACCCGCTGTCGCGCCGACCGCAGCGCCTGTTGGAGGGAGACTGACGTGGAAAGAGTGTCCGACGTTTGGGTCATGGCGAGAGTGACTCCCTCACTATGGACGGAGGGTAGGGGAGCGGTGATTTCCGAGCCGGCGCTCCAAAGGTTTGGGCGAGGGTCGAGAGGGCGCGGCACGTGTCACGATGCCAGTTGCGTCCTGCCTCGCCGCCCAGGTCTCACGTTGTCAATCGTTGGCACCCGAGGGTGCCTCGTACGCGCCGGAGTCCCCATGCCGCAGCTTTCAGTGACGGTGAGTGACCACCTCATGGAGCTGTCGAGGGAGCTATTGCACCGTCTGCCGAAGCCACGTATTCGGGCTCCTCTTCGATCTGGAGCTGCGTAAGGCGCTGGAACTCCGACGGGTTCGACTGCTCGAGGCGATCCAGGTAAAGCAACGTGACGGCGATCACTGACAGCGGGATCGTGAGGGCGTAAAGAACGCTGCTCGCGGCATTGGCGAAGCCGACCGCTGTCCGTCCGAGCGTCAGGAGTCCGAAGCCGACGACAATGCCCGGGATCGTCGCAAGCAGGTCGAAGATCACGACGGAGAACAGCGTCTTCCACCACTGGCCGCGAACGAGCGCACGGCTGGTCCGAAGTGATCCCCGGCTGGAGGCCCGTTTGTCGAACATCAGGACCTGCATGAAGAAATGCCACTGCACAACCATCCATATCGTGATCGGCAACCCGATCACGAGTAAGAGCGGAGCCCCCGCGAACACGATCAGGATCAGGAAGGCGAGGGCAATCGCGGGTGTTCGGCTGGCGGCGAGACGATAGGATCGCAGGATGTGGGTCCGCTGCCCGCGCACGATGTCGGCGCTTCCCTGGACAACGGCGGGGGCGATGAAGAGCAACATGGCGAGTTGCTGAACGCCGCCGATCAAGGAGACGGCCGTGAGCTGTCCCCCGACGGTGTTGTCGAACAAGTCGACGATGAACTCCAACGGCTGGCGCTCGATCAGGAACGCCTGGACGACGTTGAAGATAACCCCGATCGGGATCGCGATCAGGCCGATGCCGACGAAGAGCTGCCAGTGCTCGCGATAGACCGTGACGGCCCGGCGGAAAAGTGGGATACGAGCGACGCGAGAACCAGGCAAGCGCGCCAATGACGACCGCGACGATCGGGAGTGTGAGCCAGGGGGCGGCGAGCGCATTGATGAGCAGGCGGGAACCAGCTTCGGTAGCGCCGCAAAACGCGTCTGTCATCGTAGGACCGAGGGCGTTTGACCCCGGCACGACGATGCTGAACGGGCGCCAGTTGTCGGACGCTTCCCATGGATCGATCCACCGCCCATTAAGGTTCATGCCAACCGGTCCGTTGAAAGCCGATGGCATTCGCTCCCCCCATCGTCCTTCATACAGGAGCCAGGCGAACTCGCCTTGGGGGTCGATGTCGTCGGGAACGAGAACAGCGGTAAGCGGAACACGAGTTGATGGACCGGACGAAACGTCACAGCCGAACCCGGAATTGCGCTCACCCCATGCAAGGTAGGTTTCGTCGTTGAAGAACGTCGCATGAGAACCGGCGGCGGGATAGACGAGCGGATGGGTGTCGCCCTCGAGGCGGATCTTGTCGTCTCCCCATTTGCCGAGCTCACCGTTGCCGTGCTGGGAGTACCCGATGCGATCGGGGCTGGTCTCCAGGGCTTCCTCGATGCCGGAAACGTCGTCCCAGAAAATCTGGATCATCTCCCAGTCGGACTCGTGGGTGTTGTTCCAGTCGTTGAAGTACCAGTAGAACCAGTACTGGAGGGCCAGACGTTGCCCCTCCTCATCGAAGACGACGCGCGCGTATGTTGTGGGCTCCAGTCCGAGCTCCGCGATGCGCGATCGTTCATCGGTTTCGTAGGTGCATCCCGGGCGACGCGGATCACCAGGGAAATCGAGGTAGGTGTCCGGTCCGTATGTCGCCAATTCGATGGCATTGGGGCCCCTGTCGAGCACCTCGTCCGTCGCGGAGTCGCGGATCAGGACCCGGTCGTTGTTCAACACGATGTCGACGGGGAGCGGGAGGTACGGCTCGCCACCTTGAGGCGGAACCGCACACGCGTTCTCTTGAGCGCGGACGTAGGCGACAGGAACGTACATGTCGACCAGCTGCTGCGCGGCGGAAGGAGATGTCTCCTGTGCGTCGACCGGTCGGGCCAGGCTGCTTACGGAAAGCAGGAGCGCCAGCAAGGCGATGAGGGTACTCGAGATCCGTGGCATGACCTGACTCCCGACCGGAAGCGATGGGTTGCGGTAGCCCTGACCGAGATCGCGGCGACCGCGATATCCGCCGCGCGCAGAGTCGTCGGGACTATATCGCGGTGTCCGCACCCATGGTGGATTAACTCTGGAAGACGTCCTTCAGCTTGTCTTCTTCCTCTTGGGAGAGGTTGCTGGCGATCAGCTCGTACGGGGGAAGGCCGCGGAACGCGTCGGCAACGCGGTCGCGCACCGCATCCGCGGAGAGAAGGAAGAGCGCCGACGTGCCTTCGGTGACCTCGTTCCTGACTCGTTTGATGAACGCATCGTCGATCCCCACATCGATCAGCGACCCCTGGAGGGCGCCGATCGCCGCGCCGATCGCCGCACCAAGGAGCGGAACGAAGAAGATGAGGCCGAACAGCATGCCCCAGAACGATCCATTCAGCGCTGACGCGCCAGCCACGTTGTGCAGCTGCTCGGTCTTGGGTTTCTTGCTACCGATTGGCCAGGTCACGATCGCGGCATCCAGCACCCGGATGAGGTTTTGCCGCTGAAGATCCTTCAGGATGCCGAGTGCCTGGTCGGCGCCTTTGGGGTCATTGAACTTAACGACGGTGAGCGTTGCCATCCGAGTCCTCCTTATACGGGACGTATCGAACCATGCCGGTTTGCACTGTCCGTTGATCCCAATCTAGCAACGCTGCTTTTCCTCTAACAACGGGCTAACGGGCTAATTGAGGACCATCTGGATCAGAAAGGTACAAATGTACTAGCGAGATTTCATCGGGGTCTGCAGCCGCTGCCGGCACCCTTTCACGGCCGATTTGCAGTGTTGCAGCCAGGCGAAAACCGACCCGCGATGGAGTACCGGAGAATCCGCCAGGAGGCAGGGGAGACCCTGTCACGGCGGGTATCGGAATGTCCCGCTACAGGCGCCAGGGCCCGTAGCGCGAATGTCGTGAAGCCGGATCGCGATTATCTTAACCTAACCTGGAGGTTTATGATATAGTCTAGTATGTAACGAATGATCACCCGCGAGTGACAGATATCGACATCAGCCCGTACCGCCCTCAGAGGTGGCGCATGATCGCTCATCGACGACTATCATGTGACTAGACGCCCCGTCGGGCGAGGGTCCAGACCGTTCCGCATGCTTGCTCAGGACCACCACACTCATGGCGTTGCGGGAACCATCGCGCCTTGCGCGACCGTCCACTTCAGGTCTTCGGAAACTGCGCCTTTGCCTACCATCTCCGGACAATGACTTGGTTGTCCCCAGACCGAGGCTGATCGATGCGTTGCTGAAGCCGTCGTTGGCGAAAGTGACGCTTGTCGTTGCCGGTGCAGGGTATGGAAAGTCGACTCTCCTGACCTCGTTTGCGCGCCAGGCGACCATGTCAGTGGGATGCCTCAGGCTGACGGTGGCGGACAACGATCCGTGGGTATTCACGAGGCACGTCGTCGATGTATTGCGGGAAATCGATTCCTCGACGTCGCGGCATGGGGACGACACACCCGGTTCCCGGGATCACGTCGATCCATCCGTATTGCCCTTCGAGATTGTCGGCGTCCATGGGGAATTTTGCCTGGTCCTCGACGACTGCGAGCATATCTCCAACGAACGCGTGTTCTCCCTTATCGACGTCATTATTGGGAGCCTCCCGGAATCCTGCTCGATCATTCTTGCCAGCCGTATCCCGTTGCCGTTACGACTCGCGCGCCTCCGCGCCGCCGAGCAGGTTCGGGACATCGGCCAGCAGGAGCTGCGCTTTACGATCCCGGAGACCGAGTCCTTCCTGAGAACGCGCGTGACGATGGAAATCGCCGAGAACGAGTCCTGGCATGTTTGGAACGCGTCTGTGGGATGGGCTGCGGGGATCGCTCTCGCGGGTCAGTCCTGGCAGCGGTCGCAGGTCGACGTTGACGAGAATGGGGCAGACCCGGAACACTCCTGGAACGCCTTTGTGGCCGAGTATGTTGAGGAAGAAATCCTGAGCTACCTGCCCTCGGAGCTGCGGCGACTCCTCCTCGCGACGTGCGACCTACCATACCTGTCCAACGAGCTGCTCAACGTGGCGGTAGGAGCGTCATCCCAGGTCATCGACGTGGATGAGATGGCGAGGCGCTTCCAATTTATGGAGAAGGTGGCCGGGCAAAAGGGGCGCTATCACATTCATCCGCTGGTCCGGACATCTCTCCGGGAACTGGCGCAGCGGGAGTTGACGGCGGACGAGCGTCAGAATTTCCAATCCCGCTCGGTCACGTATCTGACCGAACAGGGCGATGTCCGGGCCGCGGCCGAGGTTGCCCTGCAGCAACCCGACTCGCCATGGCTGGAGGATCTCGTCCATCCCATCTGCCGGAGGCTGGCCGATCGGAGCGATTTCGACGGCTTGCTGGAATTGTTGGAGCAATTGCCATCGACCCTGCCTGCGGCGAACCCGGCGCTTCAATACTGGCAAGCCATTTCCCGGCTGGCGTTGGGCCGGACGAGCGGCATCGCCGGCGAGCTCGACGCGAATGAGGCCATTCTGGGGGAGCTCGGCTATGCGCTTGGGCTTGGCCGGATTTCCCTCTGTCGCGGATTCCTCGCTTATGACGAAGGGCAATGCAATGCGGCGGAGCTGGCGTTCCAGGACGCGTTGGAGCGGTTGCCAGACCCTGCCGCCGTTGAACGGGTCTATGCACACACGATGTTGGGTCAGCTCGATCTTGATGCGGGGGACGACCCGGCAGCGGAGACGCACCTCGAGCGAGCGAGCGCCATTGCGCATGAGCTCCCGCCCGACGAGCAGTGGACGTGGAAGACAATCGCTGCTGAGCGAGGTAACACCTATGCGTTCCGGGGCGATCTGGCATCCGCGATCACGAAGTATGAGCTGATGATCGATGAGCTCCCGCCGGCGGTCGCCCATCTCGAAGGGTTCCTGCGATGCCGCCTCGTGACACTTTGGATCGAACGGGATGATCTTGAGCAGGCGCATTCACAGCTGCGGTTGGCGGAACGCTTGAGGAGCACCTATCCCGGCAGCTGGCAACACAGCCTGGCGCTTGCGAAGGCACGCGTGCTGATGGCCCAGGGCGAACTCGGAAGCCGCCAACCGTGCGGCGTCCCGCTACATCAAGCAGGTCCATGGGTTGCCGGAGAAGGACCAGTTCCTCCTCCTCCTCGCGAGGATCTGGCTCAGCCGCAGCGAGTTTTCGCTCGTTCGCCACTGGTTGGCGGATTCCCGCGCTTCCGCGCATGCGCCCTCCGCGCGTATTCGGAGATCTGTCACACGCACTCCTGTCGATCGAAGCGGATCTGGCGCAAGGGAAGATCGAGCAGGCGGCCCGGGATTCACGTTTGCTGGCACAATCCTCAGAATCAGCCCATCGATGGTCAAGCTACGTCGAAGCAATGATGCGACATGCCGTGGCCTTGCAACTCTCCGGAGATGTCGAGGGCGCGCAGAGTGCGGCCCGCGCCGCGATGCAGGTCGGCCTGGGCGGAGGTTTCGTCCGGGCATTTCTCGTGCCTGGTTTCGACACGCTGGGGATGTTCGGTCCTGTGATGCAGGAGACGCGTGAGGGTCAGGAGCTGCGACGCAAGCTTTCCCGGGCGCTGGTTGCCAGCAAACCCTCGGTCGCGTCGGAGTTGACCTCACGGGAGATCGAGATCCTCCGGCGCGTCGAATCGGGCGAGAGCAATCGCGAGATTGCCGATGCGCTGTTCATCTCGACCAACACGGTCCGCAACCACCTGGTCAAGGCGTTCCGACATCTTGAAGCGCGATCGCGGAGCGAAGCCGTTTCACGCGCTCGGGAGCTTGGCCTGCTGGCCAGGTGACACACCTCAGGGGCGCAGGCGCGGACCGCGCGGCGACTCCGGCGTGCGCGCCCACCGGCCCTCCCACATCGCCGTCCCGCGTTCCCAGGATCTGAAGCCCTCCCAAGCGAACTACCCTGACCATTCCTCGCCAACGGTCCGAATGTACCATTCAAGCCCTGATCCTCTCACCGCACACTGGAATCACTGAATCTGTAGGTTCAGCGCCGGCCCGGCAGCGACATAGCCGAGGACCGGGACCGTCGCTACGCCTATCCCGTGGCGGTATCCAGGGGAGCAGAAGGACATGGACGCACGTTTCGCGTCGGAGGTCGAGGACCGGCTCGTCCGGTATGCTCGCATCGACACACAGAGCGACGAATCCTCGACAGCCTCGCCCAGCACGTCAAAGCAGTACGACCTGATCCAGATGCTGGCTGACGAGCTGGGGGAGATGGGCGCACGCGACGTGGTGGTGACCACCTATGGCGCGGTGCTGGCGACCATTCCTTCGACGGTGGACTACGTCACCCCGACGGTCGGGTTCCTCGCACATGTCGACACGGCGCCGGCGTTTAATGCGACCGGTGTGCGGCCGATCGTCCATCGAAACTACGACGGCGGGGATATTACCTTCCCCGACAACGCGAACCTCGTGCTCTCACCAGAAGATTCGCCATACCTCAGGAATAAGGTCGGCGACGACATCGTCACCGCGAGCGGCACGACACTGCTCGGCGCGGACGACAAGGCCGGCATCGCGATCATCATGGCGATGGCGGGATTTTTCCTGGAATCGTCGGACGTCGCTCACGGGGACATTCGCGTCTGCTTCACTCCCGACGAGGAGATTGGCCGGGGCGTCCATGCGAATCTCCCGGACGACCTTGGAGCCAACGTCGCCTATACCCTCGACGGCGCAGCGTTGGGTGAGGTGGTATACGAAACGTTCTCGGCGGACAGGGCCATCGTGACGATTGAGGGCGTGTCCACCCACCCTGGGCAAGCGAAGGACACGCTGGTCAACGCATTGCATCTTGCGGCGAAGATCATCAACACCTTGCCGCACGTCACGCGAACCCCGGAAACGACGGCCGGCCGGGACGGCTTCATCCACCTCTATCAGATGTCGGGCACCTCCGCCGAAGCGGAGCTTCAATTCATTCTCCGCGATTTCGAGGAAGAGCAGCTCCACTGCCTCGGCGACCTTCTCCGGCACGTGTGCGCCACGGTTGCGGCGACAGAGCCGCGAGCGAGGATTCGCTGCGACATCACATCCCAATATCGGAATATGCGCTACTGGCTGGAGAACGACATGCGCCCGGTCGAGCTCGCACGCGAGGCGTGTCGAGCTCATGGCGTGACACCGTTCTCTACCCCGACCCGGGGAGGCACCGACGGGTCTCGGCTGACGGAGATGGGCGTGCCTTGCCCGAATCTCTTCACCGGCATGCAGAACATCCACGGTCCGTTGGAGTGGGTCAGCGTGTCCGACATGTCGAAGGCGACCCATGTGTGCATCACGCTCGCCCGGCTCTGGGCGGAGTCGTGACATGCGACGCGCACGGGTGTGAGTGCGCCGACAGAATCGTCACAAGGAGTGATGCCATGAGCCAGAGGACCAAGCGTGGATCACCCTGGCGCGTCCCCGGTGGGACCGGGAGCGAGCGTCATGGCAGGACGCCTGAGGTGCTGGGGACACGACACGGCCCTGATCGGTGGAAGGAGTGAAGTCATGAGCGCTGCGGCGGTTACCGAGAAGCGCCCCATGTCAGAGCGTATGCTCGATGGGGTTGAGAAGCTGGGGAACAAGGTTCCTCATCCAGTCCTGATGTTCCTGTACCTGATCGGGTTCATCATCATCCTCTCGGCGATCCTCGATCTTGCGAACGTCTCCGTGACCGAGACGATCGCGGTGCCCGTTCCTGTCGAGGTGGTGCCGAACTACTATGAGGACACGACAGAGGACCAGTACCAGATCGCCGGCGAGGGTGGCGGGTACATGATGGAGGACCAGTTCGAGCTGCAGGAGGTGACGGTCGGTATCCATAGCCTCCTGTCCGTCGAGGGAATCCGCTACATCTTCTCAACGTTCGTCTCCAACTTCCAGGGCTTCGGTGTGGTCGCTGTTACCTTCATCGCGATGATGGGGGCGGGCGCCGCGGAAGGCGCCGGGATGATGGACGCCATTATCCGGAAGTTGGTCCATTCTGCCCCGGCTGGACTCATCACGTTCCTGATCATCCTGGTCGGCGCGCTGTCCAGCGTCGCCTCCGATGCCGGCTACCTTATCTTGATCCCGCTTGCTGCGGTTGCCTTCCATACGCTCGGTCGGAACCCGCTCGCCGGCATGGCGGCAGGGTTCGCGGGCGTCGCGGCGACCTTCGCCGTAAACATCATCATCCAGCCGACTGACGCGATGATCACCGAGATCGCGAACGAGGCGATCGGCCTCACCGGTGGCGAGCCCCTTACCGTCGTCAGCAATTACTACTTCAGCGTGGTGTCCTTGCTGGTGCTCTGCGTGGTCGCGACGATCATCACCGAACGCTTGATCGAGCCGCGGCTCGGCCCGTGGGACAAGACGATGGCGGCCGAGGGCGGCGAAACCGAACAGGCTGAGCAGACGGACGCGGAAAAGGCCGCCGAGGCCAAGGGGCTTCGGTACGCGCTCTACGGCTTCCTCGGGGTCCTCGCGGTCGTGATCCTCGCGACGGCACCTCCGGGCGCGCCGCTCCGCGAGCCGGGCACGGGAGACATCATTGGCAATACGCCATTCATGTCGAGCCTGCTCTTCATCATCGCGCTGTTCTTCCTGGTGTCCGGCATCACCTACGGGATCGGCGCGGGCACCGTGACGAGCGCGAACGACGTGATCGCCTCGATTACGAAGACCTTCAACACCTTGGGCGGTCTGGTGTTCATGCTGCTGATGATCGCCCAGTTCATCGCCTACTTCAATTTCACGAACATGCCGCGGGTCACGGCGATCGCGATGTCGGATGTGCTCGAACGGGCCGGCTTCGGTGCCTTGCCGCTGCTGGTCGGGTTCATCATCGTGATCTTCCTGCTCGACTTCATCATCCCGGGAGTGGTTCCGAAATGGGCGATCTTCGCGCCGGTGTTCATCCCCATTTTCGACCGCCTCGGCATCGCGCCGCAGACCTTGCTGGCCGCCTACCGGATCGGTGACTCGCCAATCAATACGCTGACGCCGCTGATGGTGTACTTCCCGTTCATCGTCACAATCGCGCAGCGCTACCGGCGGGATGCGGGTATCGGGACCGTGATCTCGCTCATGATCCCGTACGCCGCGATCATGGGCCTTATCTGGATCCTCCTCTTCATTGCCTGGTACGCGATCGGGATTCCGCTGGGACCCGGCTACCCGGTTGGGAACTAGCCGTGGCGATCATGGCCCTCCGGGAAGTGATGGAAAGGAGCGATGATGAGTGACCAAACGATCATCCTGACCATCCTGGCCGTCGCCATTGCGGTATTTGTTTGGAACCGTCTTCCCGTGGGCATCGTGGCCCTCGGGGTTGCGATCGCCCTATGGGCAACGGGTGTCGTGACGCTGGAGGGCGCGTTGATCGGGTTCTCCAGCCCGACCGTCGTCCTGATTGCGGCCTTGTTCGTGGTGGCCGAGGGTCTGGACGCCGCCGGCGTTACGACATGGGCGGGGCAGTTGGTGGTGCGGCACTCCGGCGGAAGCCGCATGCGCCTCGTGGTGCTGGTCATGGCCGCGGTGGCCGTTCTCTCCGCGTTGATCACGCCGAACGGGGCGGTGGCCGCGTTGTATCCGATGGTGGTTGTCCTGGCCGTGAGGCTAGGAATGGCTCCGTCAAAGCTGCTGATGCCCGCGGCATTTGCCGCGCATGGCGGAGCGCTGCTGGTGCTGACCGGCTCCCCCGTCACCCTTCTCGTGTCGCAGGCCGCGAACGATGCGGGGGCGGGGCGGATCGGGTACTTCGAGATCGCGATTGCGGGCGTGCCGCTGCTCGTGGGCACGATGGCCGTCGCCGTCTTCCTCGGTGAGCGCCTGCTGCCGACCAGGAGACCGAGGGCATTCTCCCGCGACCTGAGCAAGTTGCCGCAATCGTTGAGTGAGCAGTATCTGCCGCACGAAGAACTGGTGCGTTTCCGGCTTGATCCAGGCTCTCCGATGATCGGCCAGGCCGTCACCCGCCTTGCCGACGAAAAGCATCCAGACATCCACGTCATCAGTGTTGATGCGCACCGAGGTACGGTCGGCCCTGAGGATGTGCTTGGGGCGGGTGACGAGGTCCTGATTCGCGGGTCAAGAGACGACCTGATGCGCTTCGCGCACGAGTCTGGATTCTCCGAGGTCGCGGATACCGGGTCAGGATCGGTCGAAACCGGGCTGATCAACCGCGATTACGGGGTTGCCGAGGTCATCATCACGCCGCGCTCCGACTATATCGGTGATCGGGTGTATCCCGGGATGGTCACCGAAAGTGGGAGCCTGGTGGTGCTCGCAGTCCATCGACACGGGAGCGATCCCGGCTTCGCTGAAACAACGCTCAAGGCTGGCGACTCGCTGTTGCTGCAGGGGAGATGGGACGCGCTCGATGAGCACATCGTCGACCCGAACGTTGTGGTCGTTGATACGCCAGATTCCATACGCAGGCAGACCGTTCCTCTTGGGCCGAAAGCGGTTCCCGCACTGATCGTGCTTGCCGCGATGGTGGTTCTGCTGGCGACGGGGGTCGTGCCGCCGGCGATCGCAACCTTGCTTGCGGCAATCGCCATGGTCCTGTTGCGCGTCGTTACCGTGGAGCAGGCTCATCGGTCGATGGCCTGGACGACCGTGATCCTGGTCGCGGCGATGATTCCGCTTTCCAATGCCATTACTGACAGCGGGACGGCGGAGACATTGGCCAAAGGGCTCATGAACCTGATCGGAGACGGTGGACCTTACGTCATCATGACCGGGATCTTCGTCATCACCGCAATCCTTGGTCAGATGATCAGCAACACCGCGACCGCGCTGATCCTCATCCCCATCGCGATCTCGATCGCCTCAGAGGGAGGATATTCGCCCATGACGCTGCTCATGTGCCTGAACGTGGCGGCCGCAGCAGCGCTGCTGACCCCGATCGCCACTCCCGCGAACCTGATGGTGATGGGCCCGGCCGGGTACCGGTTTGGTGATTACTGGAAACTCGGGCTCCCCGTCATGGCCGTGTACTACATCGTCGGTGTGTTCCTTGTCCCGTTCATTTGGTCGCTCTAGGCGGCCACCTGCAGTCCCAAGGAGGGAATGACGTGATTGAGCATCCTAGCAGCGAAGACATGTATCTCAGAAGAGGCACCTGGAGGAAGACCTCAATGGACACCGCGCCCGTCGATTTTATCGTCATCCGCTTCCCGGGAACCGAGTTCTCGCCTGACGTTGCGGCCGGGATACGGCGACTGACGGAAGCCGGCACGATCCGGATCATCGACCTGCTGTTCATCGTCAAGGAAGGGAGTGGCGACATACGGATACAGGAGCTGACCGATCTCGACGAGATCGGGTATGAGAGCTGGAACGGGGCCGTTGGAGACGTGTTCGGATACCTGACGGAGGAGGATGCCATGATCCTTGCCGACACGCTCCCGGCCGAAAGCTCGGCTGTTCTTGTCCTTATCGAGAACACCTGGGCGCTCGACATGGTCCGGACGATCGCGGATGCGCAGGGGGACGTGCTCATCAGTGAGCGCATCCCCCGGCCGGTGGTCGAGCAACTCGTGATGAACCACTGATCCAAGAGCAGATACATATAAGAAAGGAAGGACATCATGTTTCGACGACGACCACCAGTGAGCCATCGAGGACCGGGGCTGGCGCAGACGGTCGCACGGACGGCAGTGATTGCCGGTACCGCGACGGCAACATCGAACGCCGTGGCTGGAAAACAGGCGGCGCGGCAGCAAGCTGCCGCCCAGCAGGGGGCCCAACAGCAGACTGTCGAGCAGCTCACTCAGCAGGTTGAACAGCTGCAGGCGCAGTCGGTCCAGGCGCAGGTGCAGCCGGCCGCGGGCACTGTCCCAAGCGGGGATGACATGATCTCGCAGCTCGCGAAGCTCGGCGAGCTGCACCAGCAGGGGATCTTGTCGGCGGAAGAATTCGCCGAGGCCAAAGCGCGCCTGCTGAAGAGCTGAGCATCAATTTCGAAACGGGTGACCGGAAATCGCTGCTCACCCTGCCGCAGAAGGAGACGGCCATGGACATCTTGCTCGGAATATTCCTTGTCGTACTCGGCGTTGCGATCGCCTCGATCGGCGTCCAGTTGTTCTTCGTCATGCTCCCTCTCATGGGGTTGGTGGGGGGATTCTTCCTCGGCGCGCAGATCGTCCATTCGTGGTTCGGCGATGGATTCCTCAGCACACTGACTGGCTGGGTCGTCGGCATCGTGGTCGGCATCGCCTTCTCACTCATCGCCTGGTACTGGTGGTACGCAGGGGTGCTGCTATCGTCGGGTGTCGTTGGCGCCGCGCTGCTCGTCAACATCGGCGAGTGGGTCGGCATGTCCTCCGGTTTCGCGTTGTCCATGATGGCGATGCTCGGTGTCTTCCTCTTCGTGGGCGTAACCCTGCTGCTCAACCTGCCGATCTACATGGTGATCGTCAACACGGCCATCGGCGGCTCCCTCATCGCCGTGACCGGCGTGCTCCTGGTCTTCAACCAGGTCTCGCGCGCCGACCTCTCCTATGGTGCGGCTGAAGAGGCGATCAACGATTCCTGGCTCTGGCTCATTGCCTGGGCGGCGCTTGCTGTCGTCGGTATCGGTCGTCAACTGCGGCTGAGGGAAGAGATCCGGCTGCCGCAGAATCGCATGGCCCACGCGTCCTAGGAGGAAGCAGATGAGCGTTCAAGCGCGAAGCCTGGTTGACAAGGGTCTGCCGTGGAGGAGCGATGTCCGCTGGCCGGTGGTCGCCGTGGAAGCGGTCCTCCTCGTCGGCCTGGGCGGGTACATCCTGCTCGATACCACGGGGGCGGCCGAAGCGGCGCTCCAGATCATCGGCGTGGTGCTCCTCGCCGCCAGCGTCATGCTCGGGGCCGCCACGCTCAGGGAGCAGGAGTTTCGCCTGGGCGTTTTCGACGCCTTCCGGGCGGGAATCGGCGTGACGGTTGGTCTCATCGCGACGTTGAGCTGGTGGTCCGACTATATCGAGACGGGTGCCGTGCGCCTGATTCTCGGCTGGGGGCTTATCGCCTACAGCATCCTGCATCTCGTCGGGCTGGTCGCTATCCGCGGCCGGTCCGGGCTTCGGCCGAGCATCCTCGCAATCGTCGGACTGACGCTCGTGCTCGGCATCTTCCTCCTGACATCCGACGACACGGTGTCCTCCGGGCGCATGAACGTGCTCGGGGTGATCTTCCTGATCTTCGGGGTACTGCTGGGAGGGCTCGCCTACTACCTGTACTCGCGCAACCGGCCCGCGACGGCGCCACAGTAGTGGAAGAGAGCATCAGGATGGCGTGGATCGATCCGATCACGCGGCAGCTCGAGGGCGTGTTGGTGGAACTTGCAGGGGAGGATGACGGCGCGCTCGCCGATTACATCCCCGAGCTTGCCCGTGTGGACCCGGCGCTGTTCGGTATCGCGCTGGTCAGCGCCCGGGGCCATATCTATCGCGCCGGTGACGCTGATGCGCTGTTCACGATCCAGTCCGTGTCCAAGCCGTTCGTCTACGCGATGGCGTTGGCGGATTTGGGAATCGAGCGGGTGTTGGAGCGCGTCAACGTCGAGCCAAGTGGAGAGGCGTTTAACGCGATCAGTCTTGAGCCCGGGACGGGTCGGCCGGCGAACGCGATGATCAACGCTGGCGCGATCCTGGTGACATCGATGGTGCCAGCGGAAGACGAGGTTCACCGATTTGATCGGATCCTCCAGATGTTCTCGGCGTTCGCCGGTCGACAGCTGGACGTCGATGAGGCCGTGTACCGCTCCGAGGTCGCGACGGGGGACCGGAACCGCGCCCTGGCGTACCTCATGCGAAACGCCGGCGTCCTTGCCGGGAGCGTCGAGGCGGCAGTGGACGTCTACTTCCGGCAATGCGCGATCCGTGTCTCTGCCGCGGACATCGCGACCATGGCGGCCACACTTGCGAACCGTGGCCTGAACCCTGTCACTGGGGTCCGGGTCGTGGATCGCGGAGTGGCGAGCCATGTCCTCACCGTTATGTCGACCTGCGGCATGTACGACTACTCCGGCAGGTGGCTGGTGGATGTGGGGCTGCCGGCCAAGAGCGGGGTATCGGGCGCGGTGGTCGCGGCCAGCCTGGATGAGTTCGGCGTCGGGCGTGTTCAGCCCGCGCGTCGACAGCAGTGGGAACAGTGTGCGCGGGGTGCATGCGTGCAAGGCGCTCGCGGCCCGGTTCGAGCTCCAGATGCTGCGGCCGTGCGCGGCCGGCTCCCGCCCTCTATACCCAAACGCTCGGCGAGCTGGCGGTCGACTCGACGGGCTGGGGTGAGGAGGGCAGTGGCCCACCGTCATCCCGGCCTAACGTCGTCATCCGCGGACTGCAGGGAGATATCGATTTCTCGGACGCCGAGTCGTTGTTGCGGTCGTTCGACGACCTGATGGAGGCCGGGCCAGGGGCCGACCGTATGGTCATCGTGCTCGATCTGCACCGGGTCGGGTCGGCAAGCCGGGCGGCGACCGGAATCCTTTCGGCGACCGCTGGAGCCCTCGTGGAGCTCGGTCACGAGGTCATGGTGATCGATGACCAGGACCGCCACCTCGTCGAAGGCGCCCAGACGGTGGCAAGCCTGGACGAGGCGCTGACGCGCGCGCGGCTCCCACATCACATGAATGGCTTGCGGTGAACGACTCTGCGAAGGAGGTAGATCCCATGGAACAAGCAAGCGCAGATGCGCGCGCATATTCGAGGGCCAATGGCGAGCGATTCCTGGACGAGCTGAACGAGATGCTGCGCATCCCGAGCCTGAGCGGCGATCCCGCCCATGCCGGCGATGTCCGGCGCATGGCTGAATGGCTGGCTCACCATATGGAAGGGCTGGGGCTTGATCAAGTCGCCGTGATGGAGACCGCTGGTCACCCGGTCGTGTACGGCGAGTGGATGGGAGCGGGCGCTGACACGCCGACCGTGCTCGTCTATGGCCACTACGATGTCGTTCCCGCGGCCATGGAAGACGGATGGGACACGCAGCCGTTCGAGCCGGTCGTGCGAGATGGAAAGATATACGCCCGCGGCGCAACGGACGACAAGGGGCAACTGTTCATCCATGTGAAAGCCCTGGAGTCGTACCTGAAGACCGCAGGTGCCGCGCCGGTGAACGTCAAGTTCCTTCTCGAGGGCGAGGAGGAGGTGTCGTCGCCCAACCTGACACCGTTCATCATGGAGCATCTCGACCTGCTCGCAGCTGACGTCTGTGTCATCAGCGACTCGTCTATGCGAGTCATTGAGGAGCCTGCCATCACGCATAGCCTGCGAGGAATGACATACCTCGAGGTGGAGGTCCGGGGCCCGCGCGAGGATCTGCACAGCGGATTCTTTGGTGGAGCGGTGCACAACCCGGCATTGGCGCTGGTGCAGATCCTGGACTCTCTCTACAACGCCGACGGAACCATCGCCGTCGAGGGGTTCTATGACGATGTCGTTGCGTTGACCGATGCCGAACGCGAGATGGTCGAAAAGACGTCGCTCAGCGAAGAGCAGTTCAGAGAGGCGACGGGCGTTCCTGCGTCATGGGGAGATGAGCGGTACACCATCAAGGAGCGCGTTTCCGCGCGGCCGACGCTCGACATCAACGGCATGTGGAGCGGATACAGCGGCCCCGGCCCGAAAACCATCATCCCGGCCAAGGCCGGCGCGAAGCTGAGCTCGCGGCTGGTCGGGAACCAGGATCCGGACCGGATCTTTGAGGTGTTGAAGCGCCATATCGAGGCGGTGACGCCGCCGTCCGTCGAGGTGTCGGTTTCGTTGCTGACAACCGGGAAACCGGCACTGATCCCGTTCGACATCCCCGAGATGCAGGCGGCTGCACGAGCGTATCGCCGCGGCTGGGGCCATGAACCCGTGTTCACACGCGGTGGCGGCAGCATTCCCGTCGTGTCCGACATCGTCGACAAGCTGGGTATTCCGGTGGTGATGATGGGGTATGGGCTCGATACGGACGGGCTCCATTCACCGAACGAGCACTACAGCATTGAGATGTTCGAGCGGGGTATCGAGACCGCGATTGTCTATCTCGAGGAGCTGGCGACGCTGTAGCCGGGCTCCGGGAGTTTGGTGCGACCGCCGGGGAAGGAGCACCGTGATGAAAAGCGAGGATGGCACGGTGGTCGGTACTTTCCAGCGCTTCGTCGCCTGGTTGCGAGGCCCGCAGAGTGATGGGTGGGTGGAGCTCGTCGCCGTGGTGCTCCTGTCAACGGCCTCATTGACCGCCGCGTGGAGTGGCTACCAAGCGGCGGTCTGGGGCGGTCAGCAGACGACCCTTTACTCGCAGGCGTCAGCGCGTCGGATCGAGGCGAACAACGCATCCACCAATGCATACCTCTATTCGATGATCGACACCCAGCTCTTCAGCGACTTCGCCGCCGCGTTCACCGATGGTGATGAGCCGCTGATGGACTTCTACGAGCGGCAGTTCTCCGATCGGCTGCAAGTGGCGTTCGACGCCTGGATAGAGACCGATCCGCTGGAGAGTCCGGACGCGCCGGCGAATCCGTTCGAGATGGAGGAGTACGTGATCGAGGACCGGCAACGGGCCACGGAGCTGGCTACCGACGCCGAGAACCTCTTTGAACGCGGCATTGTAGCCAACGAAAACAGCAAGGCGTTCGTGCTCAATACGGTCTATCTCGCGTCGGTCCTGTTCCTGGCCGGCATCGCGACGAAGGTCCGGGGGAAGCCCGCCCGGATCTTCATGGTCACGCTGGGCTGCGTGCTCATGGTTTATGGGCTGTTTGATGCGGCAAGCCTGCCAATGGCGACCGTTTGACCGCTCGAGGGAGACCTGATCAGGGCGGACATGTCTGATTGTCCATGTGCATCGAGTGGTGTGCGGTACAGAGAGTGAGCTTCTCATGCTGAGCGTTATAGGCGACATCCTGCCGCTCGCCGCGGTCGTCGCGGCCAACCCGATCAATGTGATCTTCATGGTGCTGATGCTGCTCTCACCGCACGGCAAAGGGACGAGCGCCAGCTACCTTGCCGGATGGATCTTCGGGCTTGTGGCGCTGATGAGCGTCGTGATCGTCGTCGGTGTGCTCCTGGTCGGCGGGGACGGCAGCGCCTCGCGGCCGACGTTCGTGGTGCTCGAGCTCGCGCTCGGCGTCGGGCTGCTCTACCTTGCCTGGCTGAAGTGGCGCAAGCGCCCGGCGAAGGGAGAGACGGCCGAGTTGCCGTCATGGATGAGCGCGGTCGATTCGATGTCGGTATCGCGGTCGTTCGGGATGGGGGTGATGCTTGCCGCGGTGAACCCAAAGAACATCATGCTCCTGGCGTCGGCCGGTCTCATGATTGCGGCCGCTGACCTGAAGACGGCTGGCGTTGTCATCACCGTCGTCGTGTTCGTGGCGCTGTCGACGCTCTCCATCGGCGGCCCGTTTATCGCCTACCGGGTAGCGCCGGAGCGAGTCGATCGACCCCTGCGGGAGGTGCGAGATTGGCTCGTCGGGAACAGTGCGGCGATTATCGCGGCCCTGCTGCTCCTGATCGGCATCAACATCATCGGCAAGGCGATCGGCGCGATATAGGCGGTTCGTCTCCGACGTCGCCCGAAGGACCGACGCACGCGAGCGCGTTCTCCGGTGTCGTCGATCTGCGGGATCAACCGGCTGCGGAAGGGACAGTGTGTCCCGGGTGGCCGACATACACCTGTTCTGCACCATCTCGGACCATGGCGAGATGCATGGCGAACGGAATCATTGGTTCATGGCGAATGGGCATCTGCGGTTGGATCGATGCGCACGCAGTATCTCATAAGTGACTTGACATTTTACTGGTCATTTGCCGCAGCATGCGATTCAGCCAGGGAGTGAACGTAGCAAAGGAGTGACGAAGGAAGCGTTCGGACCTCGTTTTCGCGCCGATCTCGGAATGGCGCTCCGTCCCATGCATCAGCCACAGCAATCAACAGGAGACACCATGAGCGACGCACAGAAGCCGAACATTCTCGTTCTCTGGGGCGATGACATCGGTTGGTACAACATCAGCCACCACAACCAGGGGGCGATGGGCTACAGCACACCGAACATCGACCGGGTCGCGCAGGAGGGCATCGACTTCACCGACTATTACGGGCAGCAATCCTGCACCGCCGGCCGATCCGCGTTCATCACCGGGCAGAACCCTCTTCGCACCGGCCTGACCAAGGTGGGCATGCCGGGGTCTCCGCTCGGCCTCCAGGCTGAAGATCCGACGATCGCCGAGCTCCTCAAGCCGCTGGGCTACACGTCCGGCCAGTTCGGCAAGAACCATCTTGGGGATCGCGACGAGTTCCTCCCCACCGCCCATGGGTTCGATGAGTTCTACGGCAACCTGTACCACCTCAATGCGGAGGAAGAGCCCGAGCTCCCGGATTATCCCAAGGACCCGGAGTTCCGGAAGAACTTCGGCCCGCGCGGTGTGATCCATTCCTGGGCGCAGCCGGACGGCACCCAGAAAATCGAGGACACCGGGCCGTTGACCAGGAAGCGGATGGAAACGATCGACGACGACGTCACGGATCGAGCGATCGAGTTCATCGAGAACGCCAACGCCGGCGGGACGCCCTTCTTCGTCTGGTGGAACGCCACCCGCATGCACTTCCGCACGCATATCTCCGATGACGACAAGGGCATAACCGGCCTCGGCGACTACGCCGACGCGATGGTGATGCATGACCGCGCGGTTGGTCGTCTCCTGGACAAGCTGGATGAGCTTGGTCTCGCCGAAAACACGATCGTGATGTACTCGACCGACAACGGCGCGCATTACAACACGTGGCCTGACGCGGCCATCAGCCCGTGGCGCAGCGAAAAGAATTCCAACTGGGAGGGAGGGTATCGCGTGCCGTGCTTCCTCCGTTGGCCCGAGGCCATCCCGGCGGGCGAGGTTCGCAACGGGATCGTCTCCCATCAGGATTGGTTGCCAACGTTACTCGCCGCCGCCGGGGAACCGGACATCTCCTCAAAACTCGAGGCCGGTCATGAGGCGGGATCGACCTCATTCCGGGTCCATATCGACGGTGAAAACCTGCTGCCCTATCTCAAGGAGCGAGATCGACGAGAGCCCGCGCAAATCGTTCTTCTACGTGAACGACGACGGGCAGCTGGTGGCGCTTCGGTACGACCGGTGGAAGCTGGTGTTCATGGAGCAACGAGCGAAGACCCTGCTGGTCTGGGCGGAGCCGTTCGTGGAGCTCCGTCTGCCAAAGATATTCGACCTCCGCATGGACCCGTTCGAGCGAGCCGACGAGAACTCCAACACCTACTGGGACTGGGTTATCGATCACGCCTTCCTGCTCTATGGGGCACAGGCGCTCGTGGCCGCCCAGATCGACTCGTTCCGGCAGTTCCCACCTCGTCAGAAACCGGCGTCGTTCAACCTGGACCGTATCCTCGCCCAGCTGACTGACGCCGGTGGTGGTGGCATGCATTAGCGGTCGCGATCACGCGAACGCTCGACGAGGTGGCCGATGGCCGACTTCAAGGGTCTATGGTGTGGTTCCACGAGGGACTCCGACTCGGGCAACGGACGCGGTTAACCAGACGAACGCCGGTGAACCCTGGGCCACGACGGTGTTACCGGCATAGACGTTATCCCGGCGATGTCCCGTGCCAACGACCGACCGCCTCAAACGGTTCGCGGATTCAGGCTCGAACGATCCCTGGAATACAGAAAGCAAGCGAGAGTCAGCATGAACGTGACGCCAACGCCTCAGCCCACCACCACGCCGCCGCGGAAGGATATGGTGTGGATTCCCGGCGGCACGTTCATGATGGGGTCGGATCATCACTATCCGGAGGAGGCGCCCGCTCATCGTGTCGCGGTCGATGGCTTCTGGATGGACGCGCATCAGGTCACGAATGCGGAGTTTCGCACGTTCGTCAGGGCCACCGGCTACGTGACAGTGGCTGAACGAGCCCCCCGTGCCGAGGACTACCCGGGCGCGGATCCCGCGATGCTGATCCCTGGCTCTGTCGTCTTCGCCCAGCCTCAGGCTCGTGTCCACCTCGGTGATCACCTCCAGTGGTGGGGGTGGATGACCGGCGCGAGCTGGAAGCACCCGGAGGGGCCGGCGAGCACCATCAAGGGCCGCGAGCAGCACCCGGTGGTCCACCTTGCCTGGGAGGACGTGGAGGCCTACGCCGCATGGGCCGGCAAGGAGCTGCCCACCGAAGCGGAGTGGGAGTTCGCGTGCCGGGGAGGGCAGGAAGGGCTGGCCTTCGCCTGGGGAGACGAGCTGGCGCCGGATGGCAAGATGCTCGCGAACTACTGGCAAGGGCAGTTCCCCTGGCAGAACCTCGCCACGGACGGCTTCGAGCGCACCGCGCCGGTCGGCTCGTTCCCTGCCAACCCGTTCGGGCTCTACGACATGATCGGGAATGTCTGGGAATGGACGGCGGACTGGTATGCCGATCAACACGTGGCATCCCACAGCTGCTGCAGCCCGGTCGCCCTGAACCCTGTGGGCGGAAGTTCGTCAGGGAGCGTCGATCCCAAGGCACCGGGCCTGCCGACGCCACGCAAGGTGATCAAAGGGGGGTCCTTCGCCTGTGCGTCGAACTACTGCCAGCGCTATCGCCCGGCTGCCCGACAGGGGCACCCAATCGATACCGGCACCAACCACATCGGGTTTCGCTGCATCCTGCGCCCGGAACAGACGGTGGAGTGACGGCGCCGTCGCCACCACCGTGTCGACGTCCTAATCGGCGCCGTCCGTGAACGCTGGATGGCCCTGGGCGCCGACAAGAGTTACCTCGGCTATCCCGTCACCGACGAGCGCAATTGGCTGGATCCCGAGACGGGAAAGCCGGGACACCTGACGTTTTTCGAGCGGGGTGGCATCGGCTAAATCGCCGAAAACCAGCAAGTCGTTGAACTTCCTGACCGCGTCGTGCTGAACTCGGGGCACATCGGTGTGTCCTCTGTGGGGGGATGGGCCGAGATGATTCTCTCGAGCGCGGGCACGTTTACCTATCGTGGGCATCTTCACAACAGTGGCTTCATTGGTCTCTACTGCACGGTGGGATCAGTGGTTGTGATCGATGGGATGGAGAGCGCCCTGGCGGCGGAGAACTCGTTCAACGTCGGCGGGACCATCTCTCCAGATGATCGAGATCAAGAGTGGAGTACGCCGAGTGGATACTCGAGCCTCATCCGGGATCATTGGAACGAGCTCAAGACGAAGTCCGGGTTGACGACATCGGTGAAGGCCGGCCTGGGCGCGGACAGCTTCTTCACCCTCATCTTCTTCCCCATCCTTGCTGGCCTGACGATCTTTGTCCTTGCCTCGGGGGAACCGCCGGAAGGGCAACAGTGTTCAGTGAGTGGGTGGCACACGGTAAAGGACGGCAATAACAACACGATTGCGGAGCCTTCTGGGGTCCGCTGTCTCCCTGCCCACTAAGGGGATCGCCGTGACCAACGGCCGAGGCTGACTGACGCGCAAGGTATCCGTACGAATCGCCATCCATGCGCCCACTCCGCTACGCCAGTGGGTCCCATCGGTTGTCGCTGTGCGCTTGCCTCCGAGATGAGGAACGTCTGGGAAGCGCCTTGCATGACGATTGCCCCCGGACATGGACGGCGACCGACCAGCGACGCGCAGCGTTCTGACTGCTTCTGCGGACGAGTCGGCAAACTACGACAAGGCAACGCCACTCAATGGCCGGGTGGCGATGAGATGCAGACTCGGGATCCCGATTTCGCGACGTGGAGCAGGCGGAGCCCCGTTAAAACCAAAGGTTTCCTGTGCCGGCTCTCAAGGGCGGCCTTGGCGCTAAAGAGGGACAGGAGCCGGCGCCCTTGTTCAGAGTAATGCGTCCCATGGAGGGGCAGGTGTTCCAAAAGTGCCGGGCAGGAGCTGCCGGAACGGATTCCTCGCTGGTCCAGTCGGGAAGCGAACGTTGCGGCCCTACGGTGCATCGCCGGGAGCGTCAGCGATCACCTCGAAGATCGGGAGCGGACCCGTCGGATCATGCACCTCATCTTCGCCCGGCTCTCCCGCGAAGTACGGGGCCATACGTTTCCCCATGTCTGCCAACGCGCGGCTGGCGTCTCTTGCCTGTTCCTCGCTCCACCACAGGGACACGACGAAGCCCCAGCCCGAGGCGCGATCGTAGAACGCGGTTACGCGGTGGCAGCCTGGGACGTGTGTCAATGCATCCAGGCTCTCGCGGGACACGCGAATGATCTCCTCGCTGTGCTCTGGTAGGAATCGGCCACGGTTGATGTGTGCAAACATGGATAGTTTTCCAGGGGAACAGCCCCGAGTGGACCGACCGCGACCGGCGTGTCCTGACATTCCACCGCCCTCGCGGACGCTGGCGTCGCCCGGTCCCCGGTCAGTACCGCCAAGCATCTCGAACACCCGCGGGGCCGGGGGGAGCGCAATCGAACGACTGTGAAACCTTTGTTAACCGGACCCAGATCGTTGAACGATACCCTATGGTAGACCTGTGCCGTGCATAAGGACCGCGGGATCGTCCTGATGCTGAAGGGGGTTGCTCTATGCCCGTGTCACTGCTCGACCGATATGATGCGCAGACGTCGGCCGACCTGATCGCCATGGTGCGACGGGAACTGGAAATGGCGCCCGGTGTGCTGGACCTCCCGCCCCTGGCAGACGAAGAATTCGATCGGGTTGTGATCGATACGGTTCAGCCATTGTGGGCACAGAGTCGGATCAAGACCTTCCTGCCCGTGCTGGCCGTCCGTGCGGCTCGTGTGCAGTTCCAGGCGACCATCTCGTCTCCAGCGTTGACGAACGCAGATCCCTGCTCTGAGCAGGCCTCCATCGCCGCCCTGGCCCATGACCTCCACGGCAGGATTGATCTGCACCTCACGTTCTGCCCGGGCGAGCCGTGGCACGCGCGTCTGTCCGTTGAGATGCTGGAGGAGGCCCCCCTCACAGTCCATGTCACGACCGCGGCGGAGACGCTGCACCAGGCGATGCAACGGGTGGTCTGCAAAGCTCGAGACGTGCTCCTGCCCTAGGTGGCGGTCGAGGGGCCGTCCGGAGGATAGGATCGCGCTGGAGGTGAGGATGGACTCGTCGCGGAGCGCCGTGCGTGACCCGGGGTGGGGCCGTCGCGATCAACGCTCGTACCGCTGAGAAAGGCTCACCGGTTCCTCGGGCGTGCCACCTTCGCCTGGATTAGGCTCCGGTGCACAGAGTGCGGTGCCGCCCTGTTGGAGATCGGCCCGGTGCACCCTGCTCCTGGCAGGGGGCTGAAGAACCGCATTGAGCGGCGCCGGTTCTCACCATCGGTCGACGCGAAGATGGACGGGCGGCGCCTATCGTGCGGCGAGCAGATTGCGGATTGCATGCGCCATGAGCCCCACGTGTCTATTGGCTGGCCGGCCTCCAGGAGTGATCGCAGATCACGGATTGGACCGCGGAGCAAGCTGACGAGGAACGAGAGCATGGTGGCCACATCGGGCTCCTTTCGGTCATGACCGTGAGGATCATGACGGTGTCGGTCCCGTCACGATGCGCTACACAGAACGTGACGAACCTACACCCACCATAGCCGGCACGGGAACAAAGCTAAGCCCAAGCTATACATCCAGCGACGTCTCGGGAGAGCGGCCCGTCGGTTTCGAAGAAGCGGAGCAGGTGGGAGAGGGGAACCCATGACCAGGGCATTTGTGCCGGCATTCGTCGTATCCATCGGGCCGGACGCCAGCCCGAATCGACCGTCCCGGTCGCCGTGATCTGTCAGAACTCACTCAGCAACTGAGCGTAGGCGGTTGCTTCATCCCAGTCGAGCCGCAGCCCGTTGGCCAGGTAGGGCATCAGCACGGCCAGTTCCATGGAGTTGAGCACGATACCATGTTGCGCCTCATGAGCGGGCGAGCACCACTTGTGCAGGAAGTAGACGGCCATGCGTTCGCCCTGCGCCGTGGAGACGCCTGCCCATTCATAGTTGCCGTTGCGGGCGCTGTGGATGCGGGTGCCGCAGTAGTCGCAGACCACCACCGGTATGGCGCCGTCGCTCGTGTTTTCAATCTTGATAGCCATAATGGCTACTACTCTCCGGTTGACCTGCTCCAGGCGAACGTATGTTCGTATGGTAGC
>CAVUJM010000035.1:0-28690 GCA_963741795.1 uncultured Chloroflexia bacterium | reverse complement strand
GCGCGCATCTCCCCGATCTCCTGCAGCACATCGCGCGCAACCTCCTCATCGCTCGCGGTGGCGGCCGCGGCAGCGACGAGATCCGGCAGGTCTTCCAGATAGCGACGATCGGCAGCAAGACGGCGCTGCGCTTCCGCCCGATCCGCCACCGCGCCGTGCCCGGGGATGATCCACTGCACGCTGTCGATCACCGTCTGCAGGCGGTCCAGCGTCGCCAGGTACCGCCCGAACCGGTCGACTCCTTCGGAGATCGACGGCGTCTCGACGTCGGAGAGCGTGTCGGCAACGAACGCGACACCGTGATCCGGCAGCACCAGCGCGACCTGTCCGTCCGCGTGCCCCGAGACGTCGACCAGCTCCACCGGGATACCGGCGATCTCGCCCGGGCCGAGGGGCATCGGCAGGAGCTTGTAAAACCCGGAACGGTCCCATTGCGGCCCCAGCCCCTCCTTCTCCGCCAGGTGCGCCTCGAAGGCGTCGAGCGAGCGCTCGATCCGGTCCCGCTCGGTCGCGACCCGCCGGACTGTTTCCTCGGAGGCGAAGCGGGGCGCATCGCCGAGCGCCGGGTCCCACAGGATGTGGTCCCAATGAGCGTGAGTGGCGAACCCGGCGACGATCTCGCGCCCCTCCAGGGAGGCGGCGAGGTCACCGATCTCATCCGCGAGCACGCCAGGATCGACGAGCACGACCCGGTTACCATCGAAGATCACGCCGGTGTTCGTCTGCCAGACCTCGCTCTGGCGGATCGAGACGGCATCGGTCACGCGCTGCAGGGGCATGGAAACATCTCCTCTCTCGGCGGACACAGGACGACCCGCCGCCATATGGCGGCGGGTCGTCCTTCAGTAGGTCATGCGGCAGGAAGCCAGCAGTGACCTACAGCCCTTCGTCCGTCAGGTCGATCATCACGTAGTAGCCATACTCCGGCTGCCACATGAAGAAGCCAAGCGGGGCATCCTCATAGGTCTCGAAGACGACCACGAACTCGACTGTCTCGCCGGAAGCGACGTTGGTGTCCTCGGTCAGCACCGGGACGTCCGAGCCCTCGGCCGGCTCAACCCACACCGACGGGTTCATGAACCCGTAGCCGTCCAACAGCTGGAAGGCGTAGGAGCTCACCAGAAGGCTGCCCCGGCTTTCCATCGTGACCTGGAAGGTCACGGCCACGAACTGCTTGCCGGCGCTTGGCTCGTAGTACTGCGCGTAGTCCTGCCAGTCGCGCTCAACATCGGTCACCACCAACGTCGCGATCGTGTCACCGCGCTCGGAGAACAGAAGGCCCTCGGCGTTGAAGCCACGCGCATAGGCGTTCTCGCCAGGCGTCACCTCGGTGGTGGTGCTGGCCTCGGGCGTCGACGCCCCACGCTGAGCGAGGGTGACCGTCGACATCATCCCGAACATCATGATCATCGCAACGAACGCTGAGATGAACCGTTTCATCGTGGATCCTCCTGATTCCTGCGAACCGCTTTCAGCCTCTCGACAACCCATCCCGGAAGCGGGAGCCGCGGCTTCTGAACGCGCGCTCGCGGGGCTCCGGTTACCCCTACGCTATCACAGCGAGGGGTCGTTTCATAGGGAATAGTCGACAAAAAACACGGTGCCACACCTGCCCCGCTGCCGGGGCATCCGGGCTATAAAAGAGGACGTCGACATCGCGCGCCGGGTTCCCGGTGCTCACCCAAGGATGCCCCTCCATGCCCGATTCCCGCGCGCCGCGAGCTCGCCGGCCAAAGCCTGATGTTCCGCTTCACCGGCCCGGTGTTCACCGATGCCGACCGCGACGCCTTCCGGCGCATCCGCCCGGCCGGGGTGCTGTTTTTCGGCGACAACCTCGAGCATCGCGACCAAATCCGCGCCCTCACCGACCAGCTGCAGGCGACGGCGCGCGCCGAGGGCATGCCGCCACTCTTCATCGCCGCCGACCAGGAGGGCGGCATCGTCACCCGCCTTCCCCCCGACATGGTGACGATCCCGAGCGCAATGGCGCTGGGGCACCTTCCCGACTCCGACATCCGCGAGATGGCCCGCGTCACCGCTCGTGAGTTGCGCGAAGTGGGCATCAACACGAACTACGCGCCAACCGTCGACGTCAACATCAACCCGCAAAACCCCGTGATCCGCACGCGCGCGTTTGGCGAGACGCCGGAGACCGTCTCCCGCGCGGGCGTCGCCGCCATCCAGGGCCACCTCGACGAGGGCGTCATCCCGACTATCAAGCACTTCCCCGGGCACGGCGACACGGCGGTCGACTCTCACCATGGCCTGCCGGTCATCGACCAGCCGCTGGAGCGCCTGCGGCACGTCGAGCTCGCGCCGTTCCGGGCGGGGATCGCGGCCGGCGTACCGTCGATCATGACGGCGCATATCGTCTTCCCGGCGCTGGATGAGCACCCCGCCACGCTGTCCCACCGCATCCTGACCGGGCTGCTGCGCGAGGAGATGGGCTTCGATGGCCTGATCGTGACGGATTCGATGTCGATGGACGCGATCGCCCGGCGCTACGGACTGGCGGACGCGGCGATCCGCGCCAAGGCGGCCGGCGTCGACGTCATGGAGTCCAGCGAGCCGCCAGCGGCGATGATCGAACGGCATGAGGTGCTCACCCGGGCAATCGAGGATGGCACGCTTGAGGCTGGGCTCTTCGAGGAGACGGAGCGACGGCTGGACGCCCTGCGCGAGCGGTTCCGCATCGGCGAGGTGCCAGCGTTCGGCCCGTTCGATGAGACGCTGCGCGAGCGCGCCCGCCAGGTCGCCCGTCGCGCGCTGCAAACCGTGTCCGGGGCCGCCGTCCCGACGCTCCCGGACGACCCGTCAACGGTGATCATCGCCTTCGCGCGCCTGCGGAACCTGGAGGTCGTCGACCGCTTCGGGCTGCCGTCCGTGATGGCCGACGCGATCGCGGAGCGCCTGCCGCGCGCCCGGATGATCACCCTCCCGCCAGAGGTCGGATGACGAAGAGATCACGGAAGCGCTCGCCGCGGCCAGCGACGCCCGCACGCTCGTGGTGATGACGCGCGACGCGATCCAGCACGAGGACCAGGTCGCGCTCGGCCGCCAGCTCTTCGAAGCCGCTCCTCAGGCGCGGAAGATCCATACCTGCCTGCGCGGCCCGTACGATACCGGACTGCTCGGCAAGCGTCGATGAGACCGTCCTGACCTACGGCGACCCGGTCGTCACGCTCCAGGCGTTGGCGGACGCCTTCGCCGGACGGTAACAGCGGCGCGGTCGGAGGGGACGGCGCTGGCCGTCCCCTCCCCGCTCGTCAGCCCAGGATTGGCAGATTCGCGTACACCACGTTCGCGTTGATGACCTCAGGGTTACCATCGGTGTAATCGGCCAGGTTCTCCGCCGCCCACTCGCGCGCAGCCTCGTTCGACGCTTCGGCGGACGCCTCCGAGTCGTACAGCGAGATCGCCGCGAACCCGTCGTCCGTCGGGAACCACAGGTAGCCGCGAAAGCCCTCCAGCCCGGCCACGATCGGCAGGAAGCCGGAGGTCGCCAGCGGCACGAACTCGCGCGGATCGGTTCCCGGCAGGCTCGTATGCACCCGCACGGCGACGTAGCCGCTCGTCATGCTCACTCCCGACGGTGTCGCGGCCGGCGTGCCGGAGCCCGCTTCAGGTGACCCGGCGATAAGGAGATCGCCCGCCCATTGGACGGTCTCGACCGGCACGACCTCATCACCCACGCGCTCGACGAACGCCTTGGCCGCCTCATCGAAGCCGGCGGCCTGCCCGGCCTCCTCCAGCACCACGATCGAGAGGCTCTTGTCCGGCGCGTCGATCACGTCGCCGAGCACGAATCCGGCGAACCCTTCCAGCGCCTCAACCTCCGGCACGAACTCGTCCTGGACCAGCTCGTCGACCCGATCACGCTGGCCGGACTCCGCCACCGTGCGTACCCGCATGCTGACGAACCCGAGCGGCTGGACATCGGCTGCCGGGCTCGCCTCCTGCCCCATCGCGACACCGCGAGACGCGAGGAAGACACCCGTGGCGAAACCGCCTCCGGTGGCGACCAGCTTCCGGCGGGACATCGTTGCTGACGACATCGTTCTCTTGCTCCCCGATTGATTGATGAGATTGGATTTTTCCGTCAAGACCCCGGCAACTGTAGCAGAGCGCTCGGCGCCGTGGAAGTGCCTGACTCAACGCGATCGTGAGGACACTACGGGAACAACCACGGACGAGCGGCGACGCTGCCGGGCGACCCGCATCGCGCCCTCGACGACAAGCAACCCGACCGCCAGCCAGATCAGCGCGTAGGTCAGCGTCTCGCGCGCCCCGAGCCGCTCACCGAGCAGGAACGCCACGCCTACCAGTAGCACCGGCTCCACGTAGCCGAGCAGGCCGAACAGCGAGAAGTTCAGCGTGCGCATCGCGAAGAAGTAGAGCGTGAACGCCCCGGCGCTGATCAGGCCGAGCCCGGGGATCAGCGCCAGCAAGCGGGGAATCTCGACCGTCCCACCGAGCGTCGTCGGCCCCGCGAACACGAACCACGCGGCGGCGGGAATGAGCAGGTGCATCTCCAGCCACGAGTCACCGTGATGATCGGTACGGAATTGCCGGCGGGAGACGAAGTACGCCGGATAGCCGAGCCCGGCCAGCAGCGTCGGCCAGGCGATGCTCCCGACGCGCAGGACCTCGTTGGCGACGCCGGCCGCCGCGACGAGGCTGGCGACCAATTGCCAACGCGACATGCGGTCGCCATACAACAGCCGCCCGACCACCACGAGCACCAGCGGCATCAGGAAGTAGCCGAGGGTGACCTGCATCGCCCGGCCGTGCAGTGGCGCCCACATGAAGACCCACATTTGCGCGCCGAACATGGCCGCGTTCGCCAGGTAGACCAGCGCCAGACCCGGCTTGGCGGCAAGGCGGCGGAAGGTCGACCGGACCTGCCGCCACTCGCGCGTGACCAGCAGGAGGATCGTCACGCCGGGCGCGGTGAAAAGCAGCCGCCACCCAAAGATCTCCTCCCCGGTCAACGGCGTCAGCAGGGTCGCGTAGTACGAGAGCACCGAGAAGATGATGGAGGAGAGCAACGAGGCCAACACGCCCCTGGACACGGGCAAATCCTTCTTGTGGAGATGTCTGTTTCGTACCGCTGGAGCTTGTCTCCGGGCGCCGGAGACAAGCTCCAGCGGTACGAGAACGGGGGAGCTAGCGGCACACGTCGAGTATCAAGTCGGTCAACACCCGCGTCACGGTGTCGAGCGAGTCCAGCGAAACCCACTCTGTCGCGGCGTGGGCTCCTGCCCCGACAACGCCGAACAATACCACCGGGATGCCGGCGTCGGCGTACAGAGCGCAATCGGTCCAGAACGGCTCGCCACGGATCTCCGCCGGCGCGCCAGTCACTTCCTGGACGATGCGCAGCGTCGACTGGACGACGGGAGACGCGCGGTCCGCCTCGAACGGCGAACGCTCGAGCCCCTGCACCAGCTGATAGCGAAACGCGGGATCGTTCGCGGCGATGGCGTCGAGCAGCGACCGCAGCTCCGCCTCGACGGAGGCGGCATCCTGCCCGGGAAGCGTCCGCCACTCGACCGCAATCGTGCATGATGCCGGGTAGCTGGAGCGCTCCTCGCCGCCCGTAACTGTCGACGCATGCACGCTCGCCGCGCCAAGCAACGGATGCGTGCGGTTCGCCGCCAGGCGCGTGGCAAGGTCGTCCAGCGCGACGAGGAACCGCCCGGCCTTCGCGATCGCGTCGACGCCTAGATCAGGCCGGGAACCATGGGCGGCGCGGCCTTCGACGGTCACGTCGAACCACACAAAGCCCTTGTGCGCGAGCGTCACCATCAGCTCGCTCGGCTCCACAACGATCGCGGCGTCCGTCCGCACATGCTCGAGCACCTCGGCGGTGCCGGTGCTGGCATATTCCTCGTCGGCCACCAGCGCAAGCACAATGTCGCCGGCGTGCGGCTGTTTCGCCGCCTGCGCCGCCGCAACCATGATCGCGGCAACCCCCGACTTCATGTCGTACGCACCGCGCCCGAAGAGCTTCCCGTCACGGATGACCGGATCGAGGGGATCGCCGTCGTAGCCGGCGAGGGTCACGGTATCGAGATGGCCGTTGAGCATCAGCGACCGCCCGCCGCCGCTGCCCCGGGCGATCGCGACGATCGACGGGCGGCCAGACCGCGACTCCAGCCGCTGAATCTCGAACCCTCGCTTCTCCAACCAGGCACTGACCGCATCGGCGATCGCCCCTTCGCCAGCTCCTCCCGACACGAGATCCGGGTTCGTGGAGTCGATCGCCACCAGTTGTTGAAGCAGCTCCAGGGTTTCGTCGTACATGCCCGTCCTCGTTCGCTCCTGATCGATCAACGTCGCTGTGGGCATCCTCCGATACGGATGCGGTCGCGTAAAGACGCAAGATGAATGAACATAACCGCGAGTAACATCACGGCCTGATCGGCTTTCGTGGCGTATAATGAATTCAACTTCGACATCACGCATACGCGCGGTACCCGTGTCCAGGGCCACGCGATCGGACACCATGGATCCCTGGATACCGGAATGTCGCGCACAGGTGCGGGTGTCGTCGATTGGAAAGATCGGTTAGGCAAAGGAGCTCATCGATGCAATCCCTCCGTTCCCGCAAGATCAATCGACGGCAGTTCGCGGCTGGCAGTGCCGCGGCATTCGCGGCCGTGCAGATCATGCCCGGCATCTCGCTCGCGAGCCAGGCCTCCCCTGTTGCCGTCGCCAGCGGCCCTGCCGAGGACACCCTTGAGGTCTTCTCCTGGTGGACCGGCCCCGGCGAGCACGACGGTCTCGTCAAGCTCTTCGAGGCGTTCACCGCGCAGTTCCCTGAAGTCGAGATCGTCGACGCGGCGGTGGCCGGCGGCGCAGGCTCGAACGCCAAGGCGGCCCTCGGCACCCGGCTCGGTGGTGGCGACCCGCCGGACAGCTGGCAGAGCCACGCCGGCAAGGAGCTCCAGGGACTCTACGTCGAGCCGGGCTACGCCGCGCCGGTCACCGAGGTCTGGGATGCGCTTGGCCTCAGCGACGTGATCCCGCAGGGGCTCATCGACCAGCTGACGTTCGACGACCAGAAGTACCTGATCCCCGTTGGCGTGCACATGGGGAACGTCCTCTTCATGAACAAGCAGATCGCGACTGACAATGGCATCGAGGTCGGCGACCAGATGAGCCCGGACGATTTCTTCGCCGCCGCCGACAAGCTCAAGGAAGCCGGCATCCCGGCAATCGCGCTTGGCTCGAAGGACCCCTTCGCCGCCCCGCAGCTCTTCGAGAACACGCTCATGGGCGTCCTCGGCCCCGAGGCATACAGCGGCCTGTGGGATGGCTCCACCTCCTGGGATAGCGAAGAGGTCACCGCCGCCATCGAGCAGTTCGGCAAGTATCTCGACTACGTGAACGAGGATCACCCGGCCCTGACCTGGGACGGCGCGATGGACCTCGTCCTGAATGGCACCGCCTTCGCCACGTCGATGGGCGACTGGGCCTACGGCGCCGCCGTCTCCAAGGACAAGACCGACGTGCTCGACTGGGTCGCGCATCCGGGCTCGTCCGGCATGTACTCGGCCGTCATGGACGGCTTCACGATGCCGGAGAACCCACCGCACCCGAACAACGCCACCAACTGGCTCGCCACCGTCGGCTCGGCTGACGCCCAGGCGACCTTCGCGCCGTACAAGGGCTGCATCCCGGCCCGCACCGACGCGGACACCAGCGGCCTGAGCGATTACGGCCAGTGGTCGGCAGAGCAGTTCAGCAACTCGGAGGTCGTCCGGTCGAACGCGCACGGCACCGCCGCATCCCCGCAGTTCAGCCAGGATATCTTCGACGCCGTCGCGTCGTTCCTGGTCGACAAGGACGTGGCGACGCTCCAGGACAGCCTCAAGTCGGCAGCCGAGGCGGACGGCATCGGCTCCTGATTCCCGCCCTCACAGGGATCGCAGGAGGGTGGGCGCATGCCCACCCTCCTGTTCCGTTGACCGGCGAGCGCAAAGGATCTCACCATGGCGTCCGAGCGGCCACAACCGATTATGCCGGCATCCACCGGACGGCCGCAGCGCGGCTTCGAGCGCTGGTTGTCCCCGGTACTGCTCTCCCCGAGCATCGTCGCCATCCTGGTGTTCGTCTACGGGTTCATCGGGATGTCGGTCTGGGTCTCCATCTCCAACTGGCGGTCCGCCAAGATGGACCTGTCCGTGTCGGACCCCATGCTCGCCGTCTACCAGCGCCTGTTCGGGATGACGCGGTTCCAGATCGACCTGCGCAACACCATGATCTTCACGGTGTTCTTCCTGGTGCTGGCCGTTGGGCTCGGCCTGGTCCTCGCCCTGGTGCTGGACCAGCACATCCCGGCCGGCGCCTTCTTCCGGAACGTCTTCCTGTTTCCCTATGCGCTCTCGTTCATCGTCACCGGTGTCTCCTGGCGATGGATCTTCAACCCGGACTCCGGGATCAACCTGCTGCTTGATTACCTTGGACTGAACTGGCTGCTCGACAAGATCGGGCTCGGCCCGTTCCACCCGGCCTGGCTCACAAACCCAAATGTCATGGGGGATATCCCGCTCGGAGATTTCATCAAGGCCCAGATCGGTTTCCCGATGGCGCTGCTCCCGGTCATCATCGCCGCGACATGGCAGCTCTCGGGGTTCGCGATGGCGATGTACCTCGCCGGCCTCGGCACGATCTCGAATGACCTCCGCGAAGCGGCCCAGCTCGATGGCGCATCCACCTGGGATATCTACCGGGACGTGATCATCCCCCTCCTGCGGCCGATCACGATCAGCACGCTGATCATCCTCGGCCATGTCTCGCTGAAGATCTTCGACCTGATCTACGCCATGAGCGGCTCCGGCCCCGGCTTCGCGACCGACGTCCCCGGCATCTTCGTGTTCGAGCAGACGTTCCGCGCCACGCGATACAACCTTGGCGCGGCGGCCTCGATCATCATGCTGCTGCTGGTGTCCGTCGTGATCGTGCCGTATCTCGCGCGCTCGATGAAGGAGCTCTAGCCATGGCGACCACCTCCTCGACCGCCGATCACGTGTTCACACCACGCGCCGGACGCCCGAAGCGGCGCTGGACGCCCGGCAAGATCCTCATCATGGCCTTCCTGCTGCTGGTGGTCTTCTTCTACCTGCTGCCGGTCTACGTGATGGTCATCAACGGCTTCAAGTCCGCCGTCAACGTCGGCATCGACCGCATGTGGGAGCTACCGACGTCGCTCGCCGGCGGCGGCTACTCCGAGGCCTGGAGCAAGCTGGACCAGAACATGTGGACCAGCGCCCTGATGGTGATCCCGGCGACGATCCTCTCCGGCCTCTTCGGCGCCCTGAACGGCTACCTGTTCAGCAAGTGGCAGTTCCGCGGTTCCGACATCGTCTTCACGCTGATGCTGTTCGGGATGTTCATCCCCTACCAGTCGGTGCTGATCCCGCTGATCAAGTTCCTGCAACAGCTCGGGCTCTACGGCACGATCCCGGGGCTGATCGTCGTGCACGTCGTCTACGGCCTGCCGATCACCACCCTGATCTTCCGCAACTACTTCACGAACATCCCGAACGAGCTGCTGGAGGCGGCGCGCGTCGACGGCGCCGGGCTCATGCAGATCTTCTGGCAGATGATGCTGCCGCTGGCGCTGCCCGCGTTCGTCGTGGTCGGCATCTTCCAGTTCACGAACATCTGGAACGAGTTCCTCTTCGGCCTCACCGTCATCACCAACCCGGCGCGGCAACCGGTGACCGTGGCCCTGAACAACCTCTCGGGCTCGTTCTCCGTGAGCTGGAACGTGATGATGGCCGGCGCGGTGATCACCGCCTTGCCGACCGCGCTCATCTACATCCTGCTCGGCCGCTTCTTCGTCCGCGGCCTGCTCGCCGGTTCGGTGAAGGGATAACAGCTCCGCCATTCCGGGGCGGCTCACGTACCCACCCTGAACATCTAGCTTTCGCTCAGTTCCTCGATCGAACGCGCGAATTCCCGGAGCTCATCCGACATGATCTGCCAGATTTGCGCAGCACTGACGGTGTGATAGCCGTGGAGATCGATGTGCCGCAATCCGATGAGTCGATGCCAATTCGTGTCCGCTCATCGACGCTCTTCGCGTACCGCGCATCTGGCAGGTGTAGGGGTCGACCTCGTGTCGACCCGATCGGCGCGCAGGGGCACCAACGGTGCTCCAAGCGTCGATGTCCGCCTCCTGCCGCCATGAGGGCGCCCTCCATGTTGATCAAGCGACCAACTATGAGAGACAGCCCCGGAACAGTGATGGGAACTCCAGCGGCGCTCATGGGCCATGGCGCGAACCGTGCGTCGACCGAATCAGGAGAGACGGGCGCCAGCGTGCGCAATGTGGGGGAACACGAGTCTTCATGGTCGAAGAAGCAATCGGTGGTTTGTTGTGGGTGGTGGTCGCGGCGACGGTGGCGCCGATCATCGTCGACCGCATCCCGAAAATCTCCTTCCCGGTCGTGGTCATGGAGATCGCGCTCGGCATTCTGCTCGGGCCGCATGTACTCGACCTCATCCACCACAGCACCGGCATCGAGATCGCCAAGGAATTCGGCGTCATCTTCCTCTTCTTCCTTGCCGGCTTCGAGGTCGACTTCGAAGGCATCAAGGGTGATCCTATCCGCCAGGCGCTGACCGGCTGGGTCGGCTCCTTCATCATCGCCCTCGCGCTCGCCTTCACGCTGCAGCAGCTGGACCTCGTCTCCGGCTTCCATCTCGTCGCCATCGCCATCGCCACGACCGCGTTGGGGCCACTGATGCCGATCCTGCAGGACAGCGGCCAGCTTCATTCGAAGTTCGGCGCGAACGTCCTCTCGATCGGCGCGGTGGGCGAGTTCGTGCCGGTGCTGGCCGTCGCTTTCCTCTTCAACGAGACCCGCGAGGCACGCCTCACGGCCCTGGCGCTCGTCATCTTCCTCGCCATCGTCGGCGCCGTGCTATTCGTGTTCCGACGTGGCGTCGGCCAGAAGGAGGACAGCCAGACACGGCGCATCATCGTCGAGACGCTCAACTCCAGCGCGCAGTTCGCGGTGCGGCTGTCGCTGCTGATTCTCATCGTCCTCGTCTACCTCGCCGCCCGCTTCGAGTTAGATGTGCTGCTCGGCGCGTTCGCCGGCGGCTTCATCATCGGGCAGCTCGGCGACGTCACCAGTACGAAAGAGTCGCGCCAGGTCATGGAGTGGCTGAAGGTGAAGCTGGAGTCGATCGGCTTCGGCGTCTTCATCCCGGCATTCTTCGTGGTGACCGGCGCCGACCTCCAGCTCGATACCTTACTCTCCAGCAACCGCGCGCTGGTGCTGATGGGGCTGGCCGTGGTCGGCTCCTTCGTCATCCGCGGCCTGCCGGTGATGGCGCTCTACCGCGACATGGAGACGGGCATGCGGATGCGACTCGCGCTCGTCGCCTCGGCCCAGCTACCGCTGGTCGCCACCCTCATGACCCGTCTTGTGGACACGGGCCGCGTGCCGGAGGATGTCGGCACGGCGATCATCGCGGGCGCCGTGCTGACAGTGGCCATCTTCCCGATCGCCGCGTTCCTCGGGATGGCGGACGAGGAGGACGGCCACGACAGTGAGGCCGCCTGGGCCGGCGTCCCCGAGGAGGAAGAGCCGGCCGTCGAGGCCCTGCCAGAGATCGAGAAGCGCGACGACGAGGAGGACGAAGACAAGGCACCATAAACCGCCGTGCGTTGACTCATTCCAACCCCGTCATCCCGAGCCGACGTCTCGACCGCAGGGAGAGCGTCGTGTCGAGGGATCCTTGCACTGGCCAGACACTCATGTTGGCGGGAGCCAAGATCCCTCCACGCGCGGCCCGCTGCGCAGGCCGCTTGGTCGGGATGACGGCCTTACTGGTGGAATAGAGGTGAGGAGTCGAGTCAATCTCAAGCTCCTACCACCCCATCGCGTAGCCATCCCGGCGGGGATCGGCCCCGCCGGTGAGTACGCCGCTGTCCGGGTCAACCATGATCCCTTGCGCCCCGCCGAAGAACATGTGGTAGTCCGGCATCCGCTGGATCACGTTCCCCTTCGCCTCCAGCCCGGCCAACACCTCGGCCGAAATCCGCCCCTCGGCGGCCACGACCGTCGCCTGCTGCGGCCGGACGCGGGGCGCCTCGATAGCCGCCTGCACCGACATCCCGAAGTCCATCATGTTGCTCATGAACTGTGGCGTCGTCTCCATGATGCCGTGACTGCCCGGCGTCCCGATGCAGGCGAACATCTTGCCGTCACGCCAGATCATGCCGGGCGAGAGGCACATCTCGTTCTTCTTGCGCGGGGCGACGACATTCGGGCTATCAGCGTCCAGGTCGAACCAGTACATGAAGTCGTTCATGAGGATGCCGGTGCCGGGCACGACGACGCCGGACCCGAACCCGCCGAGGCTCTGCGTGCCGGAGACGAAGCTGCCCTCCGCGTCGGCAACATTGAAATGGGTCGTGCTCTCGCGCTTCATGACGTCGCCCGGCCGCACGAGGCCGAAGGCCATCGACCGCGCGAACCGCTCGCCAACGCTGCTGCTGGCCCGGTCCGGGTTCATCAGGGCACGGCGCTCCGGCTAGGTACTCCTCCGAGAGCAGCACGTCGACCGGGCAGTCCGGCTGGACGTTGTACTGGATACGGTCCGCGATCGCGAGGCGCTCGGCCTCCAGCAGCGTATGCAGGTGCTCCACGGAGTTGTGCCCCATCGCCGCGAGATCGAACCCTTCGAGCAGTTTCAGCGTCTGGAGCCACTGCACGGCGCTGGACGGCGGCGGCGGGCCGAACACCTCGTAGTCGCGATACCTGATGCCGATCGGGTCGACCCAGCGCACCTCGAGCGCGTCCAGGTCATCCTGGGTGATCAGGCCGCCGTTCGCCTCGTAGAAGGCGACGATCTTCTCGCCGATCGGGCCGTGGTAGAAGGCGTCCGCACCGCCCTCGGCCAGCACGCGGAGCGTTTCGGCGAGATCCGTTTGCCGGTGAAGCGACCCGGCGCGTGGCAGCTCGCCATCGTGGCAGAAGAAGTCGACGGACGACGGGTAGGGCCGGAAGAACGATTCGGCGTGGTGGATCAGCTCCGCCGCCCGCACGGTCAGGCCATGGCCGTGCTCGCAGATGTCGATCGCGTACTTGAACACCTCGGCGCGGCTCATCGTGCCGAAGCGCTCGAGCGCGGCGCACCACCCTGCGACAGAGCCAGGCACCATCGACGCCTTCATCCCGAGCATCATCTCCTCGGGGCCGGCGAAGACATCGCGCTCGGCCGCCAGTGGGCTCATGCCCTGATAGTCGAGGCAGATGTGCGTATCGGTCGGGGCGTGATAGATCTGGAGCCAGCCGACGCCGCCGACACCGGACATGCCGATCTCGGTCGTCCCGATAGTCGTCGCCACGGCGATGGCCGCGTCGATCGCGTTCCCGCCCTCCATCAGCGTGCGGAACCCGGCGGTCGTCGCCAGCGGATGCGCGGACGACACCATCCCCTCGCGCCCCGTCACCGCCGGTCGATGCTGAACGCCGCCGTATCCATATGCCATCGTCGCTTCCCCCGCTCCCACACGCGCGTGCGCCCATGCCTCGGGCACTCGCCCGGGCTCATCTTCTTCGTGCCCTGCGTGTTCGCGTCATCATACGGAGGGTCCGAGCGGCTGGCAATCGAAGAAGGATCACTCTTCCTTAACAATCGCGACACTGTGAATTCGATAACGCTGGTATGATTGCGAAAGCGTGGACGCACACCCTGGCAACGGTGCCTTGAACCCCATGTCCTTTTTATGTCGGAGCGCAACTTCCCATGACAGAACACGGTGAGATGCCGATCGTCTGTCGCGGCATTCGCGGTGCCACTACCGCGGCGGCCAACACAGCCGAGGACATCCTCGAAGCGACCCAGGAGCTGGTTGAAGTCCTGATCGGGCTAAATGACCTCAAGACCGAGGACATCGCCAGCGCGATCTTTTCCACCACACCGGATCTCACCGCCATGTTTCCGGCCTCGGCCGCCCGCTCGTTTGGCTGGACCGAGGTGCCGATGATGTGCTCGCACGAGATGGCCGTGCCTGGCGCGCTGTCCAAGGCGGTCCGCGTGCTCGTGCACGTGAACACCACGAAAAGCGCCTCGGAGATCCGTCACGTCTATCTCAAGGGCGCGAAGCAGCTTCGCCCGGAATGGGGCATCTCCGACGAGGAGGTTGCCCGCATCACCGGTGAGGCCGCCACATCCGCCAGCGAGGACGAAGTCGCCAGCGTCCCGGTCACCAACACCGCCGTCTAGGAATCACCCCGCACACCACGTTGCCCAGGAGCCACCAATGATCATCGTCATGAAGCCGGACGCCGGCCAGCAACAGATCGAGACCGTCGTCGAGCGCGTCCAGGAGCTCGGGCTCAGCCCGCACCTGATCGGCGGCGAGGAGCGCACCATCATCGGCGTAGTCGGCTTGCCGCTGCCGCCGACGCTGGACGAGATGTTCGAGCTGCTGCCCGGCGTCGAGCAGGTCGTCCGCATCTCCAAGAAGTACAAGCTCGCCGGCTGGGATTTCCATCCGCAGAAGACGGTGATCGACCTCGACGGCGTCAAGATCGGCGGGGACGAGATCACCATCATGGCCGGCCCCTGCTCCGTCGAGAACGAAGAGATGCTGATGGAGACGGCCCGGGCCGCGAAGCAGGCCGGCGCGACTGTGCTGCGCGGTGGCGCGTTCAAGCCCCGCACCTCGCCCTACGAGTTCCGCGGTCTCGGCGAGGAGGGCCTGAAGATCCTGGCGCAGGCACGCGAGGAGACCGGCCTCAAGATCATCACCGAGGTCATGACCCCGGCCGATGTCGAGCTCGTCGGCCAGTACACCGACATCTTCCAGATCGGGGCTCGCAACTCGCAGAACTACCTTCTACTGGAAGAGGTTGGCAAGGCGAAGAAGCCGGTCATGCTCAAGCGCGGCCTCTCCATGTTGATCGAGGAGTGGCTGCTGGCCGCCGAGTATGTGATGGCGCAGGGCAACCCGGACGTCATCCTGACCGAGCGCGGCATCCGCACCTACGAGACCGCGACGCGCAACACGATGGATGTCAGCGCGGTGCCGGTGCTGCAGAGCATGTCGCACTTGCCGGTGTTCATCGACCCGAGCCACGCCGCCGGGAAGCGACAGTTCGTCGAGAGCCTGGCCCTGGCCGGTATCGCGGCCGGCGCCGACGGGTTGATCATCGAGATCCACCCGAGCCCGGACCACGCGATGTCCGACGGCGCGCAGTCGCTCGACTTCACCCAGTTCGCCGCGATGATGCCGAAGGTGAAGCGCATCGCCGAAGCCGTCGACCGGACCCTGACCCTCCCGGACGAGGCGCCCGTCGCCACGCGCGAGACCGCCGCGGTCTAGGGAAGCAGCGGCCGCATGGCGTATGCCGGCCCCGAAGGGTCGACCGGGTGAGCCTGCAGGCAGGCGAAAAGGGGGAGGGCCCCTCGGCCCGATCGACCGAAGGTCGATAAAGGGGCGGGAAGGTTCAGCGATAACCGCGTTCGCACCTGCAAAACAGAATCCGCACACATGATGAGACCCGGGCATATGCACCGGGTCTCGTCGTGTGCGGGTTGATTGTGACGTTCATATTTTTTTTTTTTTTTTTTTTTTTTTTTTTTTTTTTTTTTTTTTTTTTAAAAAAAAAAAAAAAAAAAAAAAAAAAAAAAAAAAAATTTTTTTTTTTTCCCCCCCCCCCCCCCCCCGCTAATAGCAACACTAGTCGGCAGCGGGACCGGGCGTTGCCTCGGTGATGTGGTCGACCGTCAGGCCGAGCTCCGTAGCGAGGAAGCGCACGACGGGGTCGCATGAGCAATCGTAGCCCTGAATGTAGCCCCAGAGCGTATTGCATCGTGCCTCGAGCGCGGCCACGTACTCCGAGACCTGCTCGGCGGGACCTGGACACCCGGGGCGTACCCGGGATGGCGAAGTTCACATGGGCGATGTCGGCGGAGGTCATGCGATGGCGCATCGGCTGCCTTCTCCTGTCAGATTCGATGGGAGCGGAAAGGAGATGTGGCCCCTGCCCCATGTCACCGGACAACCCTCATGGTCGTGGTAAAGCTCGGCCCCTGCGCCGGGGCCTGCATGTGGCGTGTCTTCTTATCATAACGTACCATTTGCGATTTCGCGACTCCCCGCTACCGTGCGACCGTTTGCATTTGCCTGTCTCCCCCGCAAAGTGGCATGCTCGCACCTACTGTGCGCGGTACCACACGTCACGCCCGTCTCCTCCCTCGAACCCGGCAGGATATGCCCTCATGTCGTCGCGTCGCTCACCATCGGTCTTCCTTGTCCTGCTCGTATTCGTGGCGTTTGTTAGCCTCGGCCTGCCAGACGCCGTGCAAGGCGTGGCGTGGCCATCGATCCGCGCCGATTTCGGGCGCAAACTTGGCGAGCTGAGCTACATCCTGATCCCCGGCGCAACCGGCTACTTCACCTCCGGCGCGGTCGGCGGCGTGATGATGCAGCGCCTCGGCGTTGGCCGGGTTTTGGCCCTCAGCACGGGTTTTGTGACTGCCGGGCTGGTGACCTACGCGCTGACCCCGAACCTCTGGACGATGATCCCGGCGGCATTCGTGATCGGCATTGGATCCGGCGCGGTCGACGCCGGGCTGAACTTCTACGCCGCCGACAAATTCACCACGCGCACCATGAGCTGGCTGCATGCCTGCTTCGGCGTCGGCGCCATGCTCGGGCCGGTGATCATGTCGTCGACGCTCAGCGCGGGCGCATCATGGCGCTGGGGCTACGCGGTCATCGCCTCGATCACCTTCACGCTCGCCGTTATCTTCCTCGCCAATGCGCGTCGATTCGACGACGACATCGAGCAGAAAGGAGCGACGGGACAGCGCGCGCCGGTCTCGGCCGGACGCGTGGTGCGTATGCCGCTGGTCTGGCTGCAGATCGCCATTTTCTTCGTCCTGACGGCGCTGGAGGTCATCCCCAGCGTCTGGACAACGACCATCCTGGTCGAGCGCTTCGACCTGCCGGTCGCGCAGGCCGGCATCTGGGCGGGACTCTACTGGGGCATGCAATCAGTCGGCCGCTTTCTCCAACCCGTGCTCTTCCGGAGTGTGGCGCCCGCGCGGATCGTCATGCTCGCGCCGTTCGGCATCCTCGCCGGCTCGGCGCTGATGAACATTGATCACGCCTGGGCCTACCGGGTCGGGATCATGGTCATCGCCTTCTCGAACGCCTCCGTGTTCCCGATGCTGATGTCGCTGACGCCCGAGCGACTGGGCCGCAGCGCCTCGATCCATGCCATCGGTTGGCAGGTCAGCGCCGCGACCGTCGGAGGGGCGCTGGTCCCGAGCGTCGCCGGACTCGTGGCGGAATCCGCCGGGCTTGCCGTCATCCCGATGTTCATGGTCGTGATGGCGGTCGTGCTGATCCTGCTGGAGGGCGCCTTCCGCATCCGCGCCGACCACCCGGATCACCGCGCAACTTTGGGCCAGGCCTGACAGCACATTGGTTCGTTGCAATAGAGCGGTAGGCGTTGGTATCGGTCCATAGCAGTTCATCGCGGACCATCACGGACAACAGGGTCAGCATCTTGTTCGCCACGGCGATCACGCCCATCTTGTAGGCCTTGTCCGGGCGCGCCATGTACGTCTGGAAATAGGCTCGGAAGTACGGATCATGGCGGGCCGCGACGCGGGCGGCGAGGAATAGGGCTTTGGTGATGTCGCGTCGCCCGCCCCGAATGTGGCCCTCCCGGTGCTGCGTGCCACTGTGGGTCGGATGCGGGGCCACCCCGGCCAAGGCGGCCAGCTTGCGCCGGTCCAGCTCGCCCAGCTCCGGCAACGCCCCGAGCAACCAGGTCGCGGTGACCGGCCCGATGCCGGGCATCGACTGCAGTTGCACCGCCCGCGCCTGCAATCCCGGATCGGTCGCCACGGCCTCGGCGATCGTCGTGTCCAGCCGCGCGATCTCGGTCTCGAAGGCCACGGTGAGCAGGTCGCAGGAGGTGATGATCTCGGCGCGGATGCTGCTGGCGGCCTGGTTAGATTCATCACCCGCAGCTTGGCCACTTGGGAGCGGCGCCGGATCAGCGCCATCACGCGGCGCTGTGCGGGCGATTTCGCCGGCGTCGGGGCCGGCAGCGGGCCAGCAGCCGGGCATCGACGCGGTCGGTCTTGCCCAGGCGGCCCCGGCTGCCCGCATAGTCGGCGATCCACTTCGGATTCATCACACTGCTGTGCCAGCCGGCGGCGCACAGGTGCAGATGCAGCCCGACATGCAGGGTCCCGGTCGCCTCCATCACCACCCCCACGGGGGGCGCCTCAGCATAGCGCGCAGTGACCGCCTGCCAGCCGTCCGGGGTGTTCGGCACCTGCCAGGTCGCCTCGCTCTCGGACGACGCGAGTTCCAACGTCGCCTTCGCCACATCGATCCCGAGCCAGAACGCCATGGGTCTGTCCTTTCCTGGAGTGTTCCGCTAGGCTGGACCCGTCGCCATCGCCCCATCCTTGTGAGATATGGGCGTGACAGCCCGAGTAACCGTTTGGGGATCCCGGTGGCGACCGCTCCAGCACGTGATGCCGGGACCGCACCTACGCGATGGTCGCGGAACCTCGGGGTCGAATGGTCGCCGGCATCACGTCTCTCCAAGATACAAGGGGTCCTGTGGCTTAGTCGGTGTCGGGAACGCGGCGATCACGCCGGCACAAAAAACCCCCGCCTGGTGCAAAAGGAACCAGACGGGGGCAATGGAGTGGCGCGAATCCAGCCACGACGCCGATACTCCGCAATCATGACGATAGCCGCGACGACGGGCCATGTCTCCCACCCGAACGGGTCGTCTGACCATCTGCCCTGAACGGCCCGGTCAGATCTGAGATTATTTCGCCTCGTGGCGATCCGCGCGCGTGTCCCGTACCAACCGGACCGCACCCCACGCCGCCATGGCGACCGCGTAGCCGAGCACGGTGCTAACCACCAGCCAGGCGAACCCGGCCTCGTCGCCAGCCGCCTGCCACAGGGCCCACGCCAGCGCGGCTGTCACCACCAGGATCAGCACCCAGCCACCAGGCGTCGGCACGAAATCCCGCGTCTCCGACGGCAACGGACCATGCCGCCCGCGATCCCGCCGCCGCACCTCGAACACCTCGGCCCGGTCCGGCGTCTCGTCCATCAAGGAAAAGCTCAGGCATCGATGATCCGTCGCCCATGCTCCACCCGAGCGATCACCTGCTCAACACCCAGCGCGAGACAAAATCCGCCTGCGAACGCCAAGACGATCTCATACCACGCATCCGTCCCAACAAGTCCCGATAGCAGTGCCCCCAGCACCAAGGTCAGGTAGCACGCCCCTAACCATTCCCCGTTACCCAGTGTCATGCCTCTTCCTTGCCCGCAACGCCCGTCAGGGCGCGAGCCACTTCAAAAGTCACTCCCGTATATTAATCTCATCCGCCGCTCGGCCCCTCCGCCCCACGGCCCCTTCTGCGCATATGCTGTCAGAAGATTCGGTCACAAGCAGGGCTTGATCGACTGCCTACGCCCCGGCAAGCTCCACCTCGATCAGAAATCGGCCGGATAGCTCCCTCTCACCCTCCTCCCCATGCCGAAGGAGCCCGTCGACGCCCACCGCAAGTTCGGCCGCGCCGACGACCGCCTCTACCAGCGCAAGCCCTTCGCGTCCGACGCCGACCGCGTCGCCCTCCTCTTCAAGCGGTATCAGGAACTGACGCATGCCGGCACAGCGTAATGGGCACTCGCTGCTTTATCATGACCTGAGGGACCGCCACGCCATTTGGGGAACGCGCATCTTTCCGCACTGCCCATGGCGCCCCGGTCAGGCTCCATCTCTGTGAAGCCGCCACGCCAGGAAAGACACCGGCATGAGCGCGAACTCCCGGCATCCCCATATCCTCTGCGTCGATAACGCCCCGGAGATCCTTGATATCCTCCGCACCTTCCTCGAAGACGAAGGCTACCGCGTCTCCACCGCGTCCAGCGTCGGCCCAGACCTCAACCCCATCGCCGACCTCGCGCCAGACCTCATCACTCTCGACACCAGCTGGTCGACGCCGGACGGCTACTGGAAGTTCCTGATGCAGGTTCGGACTGACCCGCGCACGCGCCACATCTCCGTCATCCTCTTGCACGGGCGCGATCGAAACCGTCCGCAATATGGAGGATCACCTCGCCTCCATCGGCATCCCGGTCGTCGTGAAGCCCTTCGATCTGGAAGCGTTGCCGGCCTCCATCCAGGGCGCGCTCGCCAGCCGGACCACGACCACCCCGGAACGGCCCGTCACCGCCGACAGGTGACCCGGCGCGGGCAGGCGCCCCTCCCCTGATCCCGTATGCTCCTCGCGACCAGGCCCTGTTCGAATCCCCGGGGACCGCACGGCACCGAACGTGCTGAGGCGAGGTAGGCGACAGCGTAACAATCAATAAACCGGACGAGCGTCCTCGGACGCCGCTCCATGACCCCGCCTACCACCGTCAACTCGGCAAGGAATCAGGAACATGAAACACGACATGACGTCCACCATCGCCGAGCAACGGGAGCTCGCCGCCGATCTGCACAAGTGGAAGCCGAACACGTACAGCATGCACCCGCTAACCTTGCTCATCATCGAATTCATCACCGACCACGAGGGGAGAATGGAAACGCTGGAATCCCTGGATCTCAAGACATGCCCGGAGCTCGCCGCGGAGCTGCTCGCCATGGCCCAACGCGAACTCGTCGAGTGCGTCCAGGGTCCGCAAGCCGAATTCATCTGGGGCTTCGCCTTCTATGCCCTTCACGAGGTCGACTGGCAAGAAGCCGCAACCCAGGTCGGTAGACATCTGGATGACCGCGCCGCGGCCAGGGTGCTCACCTCGACAAACTGATCGAGACAGCGGACAGAGGACGTGCCGAAGCACGAGCAGCCTCCTCCAGGAGGGCTACCTGCCCGTACCGCACACAAGAAGGCCGGCCCACTCACGGGCCGGCCTTCTTGTGGGTGGAGGAGGGGTGGGATGGAAGCAGGAAGATGATGCCGTCCCGCACGATCGCCCAGGGACGACCTCTCCAGCGCGGGGCGCCCGCCTCATCCCGAAGCGCATCCAGGTGTCTCAAGCCGGGACGACGCCTGACAAGGGCGTGGGCGAGGAATCAGGTCTGCGACACATGCTGACGTATATCAGGCCGTCACTGTCCTGCTCAGTGCTCGAGTCCCCTGCAGCTTATGTGGAAAATTGAATCTTGTCTATCAGCAATTCACGTAGCTATATACCATAAAAGACGATCATGAGCCTACGTGAATGACGGTGTACGCCAAGCTAACCTTCAGCGCGAACTGCGGCGACGCGATTGACAACCCTAATGGTCTGGAGTTGCGGGAAAAGAGTGCCCCGCGTGAAGGACCAGGCCATGTGTAGCCCGATCCCTCACAGGGTGGAAGGATGGAGAACATCGCGGCGTTGCCCATCGTGCCGCCGGGATAGCGGCCTCTCCATGGTGGGGCGCTGACCTCTCCGCCGAACGCTGGATCGGCACCACACCGAAGACGCATCCGACAGGGCATTTGGCAGAGACTCGGGACAAGGATGATTGGCTGGAATCGAAACAGCCCCTTGGCGTCCCCACGTATCTGCGCGGGTCCCCTTGAGTATACAGTCGACAAATATAGATCACAAGTAATGTCCGGGGCGGTATGCACCCGCCCTCGCCACCACGACGGTCGGTGCGGGCGGTAAACGAAAAACCCCGTCTGGTGTGGCGCCTGAAGACGGGGCGTGAGGAGCAGTGGAGAGCAGACCGGCCACCAATGCCGTGTCTCCACCCCTCCAGCGACATGACGGCAACGAACCATGTCACCTGCCGCGACACCCCTGCTCTTCATGGCCCAAAACCCGGCGAGCGCGGATACTGGAACGTGATTTCCCGGGAGGCGCCTGCCTTCCGTTCGCCTGTACAGGGACGCACGCCCACCATGCCGACCGCCCGCACCACCTCGCGCGCGCTGATGCTCATTACCTTCCTGGCCTTCGTGAGCATCGGCTTCCCCGACGCCGTCCTCGGTGTGGCCTGGCCCCTCATGCGCGTCACCTTCGAGCGCAACCTCTCAAACCTCGGCTTCATCCTCGTCTTCTCCGGCACCGGCTACTTCCTCTCCAGCGCCCTCGCCGGCCGCGCCATCGACCGCCTCGGCGTCGGGCGCCTCCTCGCCATCTCCACCTCCCTCGTCGCCATCGGCCTCTTCGGCTACGCCCTCTCGCCCCAGTTCTGGCTCCTTCCCGTTGCCGGTCTCGTCATCGGGCTCGGCTCCGGCGCCATCGACGCCGGCCTGAACTTCTACGCCTCCGAGCACTTCTCCGTCACCATCATGAACTGGCTCCATGCCTTCTTCGGCATCGGCGCCATGGTCGGCCCCTTCGTCATGGCCAGCGTCTTTGCCCTCGGCGGCGGCTGGCGCGTCGGTTACTTCATCGTCGCCACCGCCATCGCCCTGATGGCCCTCGTCTTCATCCTCACCCTCGAACGGTGGAATGACGGCGCGCACCACGACACGGACGACGCAGAGCCGCGTGTCGCGGTCGGCCAGGTCATGCGCATGCCCGCCGTCTGGACCCAGATCGGCATGTTCTTCTTCATGACCGGTATCGAGGCCAGCGCCGGCAACTGGACCGCCACCATCATGGCCGGGAAGTTCGACGCCACCGAGAGCCAGGCCGGCCTCTGGGCAGGCATCTTCTGGGGCGCCATGGCCGTCGGGCGCATCGTCATGGTCCCCCTCTCGCGGGACATGAACCCCGCCCGCCTTGTCCAGCTCTGCACCTACGGCCTGCTCGCCGGCTCGCTCCTCATGACCCAGGACGTCGCCCTCCTCTACCAGATAGGGCTCGTCATCTTCGGCCTCAGCATGGCCCCGCTCTTCCCCACCCTCATGTCCCTTACCCCGCTCCGCTTCGGCTCCCGCGTCGCCCTGCACACCATCGGCTTCCAGGTCAGCGCCTCCACCGTCGGCATCATCAGCATCACCACGCTCGCCGGCATCATCGCCCAGGCCACCACGCTGACCGCCATCCCGCTCATCATGGTCATCTGCTCCATCATCGTCATCGCGCTGGACACCATCATCCGCCGCCAGACGGCCGAAGGGCCGGGCGAGGCTCCGGCCGCCTAGAGCGCCCAGGCCTGTCGGCACACCGCGTGCGAAGACGGCAGGGAACGCCACCCGGCGCCCGGCCGATCCGCATGCCCCGTCGCCATGCCGGCGCCGAAGCCGGTGGCCTGTTGGCCGACCACGAAAGGATGCGCCCTTGGCCACGCACGGCAGCAGCGGATCACCCGATTCGCCCGATCACGGTCCCGCCACGACCTCCGAACCGATCTCGATGCTCATCTCCGACCCGTTGCCGCCCGAGGCGCTGCGGGACAACGTCGAGGGCCGCGCCGTCACCGGCGTTGAGGACGGCTTCGGCAAGCTCTGGCGCAAGCGCTTCTGGGTACGGCTGGAGGGCGCCGACGTGACGCCGTCCGGCCTCGTCGACGTCTGGAAGAAGCGCTACACCGAGTTCTGGCCGAAGGGCAGCCACCTCTACCAGCCACCCGAAGGCCTGGAGACGGGCGATGTCGCCGCGGCCGATCTCGCCATGATCGCCGGGACGCGCGTGGCGACGGGCATCATCGTCCTGAATGTGGACGACACCTCGTTCACCTTCGCCACGCTCCAGGGCCACACCTTCTGCGGCACCATCACCTTCTCCGGCGTCGAGGAGGATGGCGCAACGGTCGCCCGGGTCGACGTCCTCATGCGCGCCAGCGACCCCATCTACGAGATCGGCATGCCCCTCGGTGGCCACCAGCACGAGAACAAGTTCTGGGAAGCCAGCCTCCATGCGCTGGCGAAGTATTTCGGCGTCGAAGCCCAGCCACAGATGGACATGACCGTTCTCGATGATCACCGCCAATGGCGCAACATCGGCAACATCCGCTACAACGCCTTCCTGCACACGATCTTCCAGGTGGTAACTCGGCCCTTCCGGCTGGCGCTCGGCCGGCTGCGATCGAGAGGACACGACACGTGACCGACGTCCCCCTACGTATCGCCGATACCGACGCCGTGGTCGTCGGCGCCGGCCCGAACGGCCTCGCCGCGGCCATCGCGCTCGCCCAGGCCGGCAAGTCCGTTACCGTCTACGAGGCGAACGAGACGATCGGGGGCGGCTGCCGCTCGGCGGAGCTGACCCTGCCGGGCTTCCTGCACGACACCTGCGCCGCCATCCATCCCCTTGCCCCGGCCTCCCCCTTCCTGAGCACCCTGCCGCTGCACGAGTACGGTCTTGAATGGATCCAGCCACCCATCGCCCTGGCGCACCCGTTCGACGACGGCACCGCCGCCGCCTTCACGCAGTCCATCGACGAGACCGCCGCGACGCTCGGCATCGACGAGGGCGCCTGGAAGCGCAACTTCGAGCCGCTGGTGAACGACTTCGACCTGCTGCTGGACCCGCTGCTCGGCCCGTTCCGCATCCCGAAGCATCCGATCGCCCTCGCCCGCTTCGGCATCCCGGCGCTCTTGCCCTCCGAGCTTTTCGCCAAACGCGCATTCCGTGGCGACCGCGCGCGAGCCCTCTTCACCGGCATGGCCGCGCACGCCATGCTGGATCTCTCCCGCCCGGTCACCGCCGCCTTCGGTTTCGTCCTCGGACTCGTCGGCCATGCGGTCGGCTGGCCGATCCCGCGCGGCGGCTCGCAAGAAATCACGAACGCCCTCGCCGCGCACCTCCGCTCGCTCGGCGGCCCGATCGTCCCCGGCACGCGCGTGGCCTCGCTCGACATCGCCGGAGACGCCAAGGCGGTGTTGTTCGACGTCACGCCCCGGCAATTCCTCGACATCGCGGGCGACGAGGTGCCACCGGGCTACCGGCATACTCTGGAGCACTACCGCTACGGCGGCGGCGTCTTCAAGATCGACTGGGCGCTGGACGGCCCGGTGCCATGGACGGCGCCGGAATGCCACCAGGCCGGCACGATCCACCTTGGCCCGACGATGGAGGAGATCGTCGCCTCCGAGCGCGACGTCGTGCAGGGCAAGCACCCGGAGCAGCCCTTCGTGCTCCTGGCCCAACAGAGCCTCTTCGACGACACTCGCGCCCCGGACGGCAAGCACACGCTCTGGGGCTATTGCCACGTCCCGCACGGCTCGACGGTCGATATGACGGACCGCATCGAGGCCCAGATCGAGCGCTTCGCGCCGGGCTTCCGCGACCGCGTCATCGCCCGCTCGACGAAGAACGCGGTCGACATGCAGGTCTGGAACGCGAACTTCATCGGCGGCGACATCAACGCCGGGATGCAGGACTGGCGACAGCTCTTCACGCGCCCGGCGCCCCGCATCGACCCGTACAGCACGCCGAACCCGCGCCTGACCTTCTGCTCGTCATCGACCCCACCGGGCGGCGGCGTGCACGGCATGTCGGGCTACCACGGCGCGCAATCGGCGCTGCGGCGCTCATTCAGGTAGCCATCCAGGGAGACACGACATGCTGCGCGGCATCCTGACACCGAAACCGGATTTGAAGCCGCTGGACCAGCAGGTCGTGGTGGTCATCGGCGCGTCCAGCGGCATCGGACGCGAAACGGCGCTGCAGCTCGCCGACCGCGGCGCGAAGCTCGTCGTCGCGGCGCGAAGCGAGCCCGGCCTGCATTCGCTCGTCGAGGAGATCACGGCGAAAGGCGGGACGGCGACCTATGTCGTCTGCGACGCATCCGACGCCGACCAGGTACATGCCGTCGCCGAGCACGCGGTCGCCACGTACGGGCATCTCGACACCTGGGTCCATGCCGCCGCGGTCGGCGTCTACGCGACGCTCGAGACCGTTCCGCTGGACGACTTCCGCCGGGTGCTGGACGTCAACATCATGGGCTACGTGCACGGGATCCAGGCGGCGTTGCCCCACCTGAGGCGCGAGGGCCGGGGCGCCTTCATCGCGGTATCGTCGATCGAGGCAAGCGTCGCCATGCCGCTGCAAAGCGCCTATGTCGCCTCGAAACACGCGGTCGAGGGCCTTGTCGAAACACTCCGCCGCGAGCTGCGCTATGAGGAGGTGCCGATCTCCGTCACCAGCGTCAGGCCGGCCGTCATCAGCACCCCGTTCTATGACAATGCGCTGAGCCGCGTCGGGTTCCGGCCAACGGCGCCCGGCCCCGTGTACCACCCGTCTGTCGTCGCCCAATGCGTCGTCTACGCCGCCGAGCACCCTGTGCGGGACATGCTCGCCGGCGGCTCCGGTCGCCTGATGACGGCGGTGCAGCGCATCGCGCCGGGGCTGATGGACGTCGGCATCGGCACCGTTGGCATCCCGCTCCAGCGCACCGACGAACCGCCCGGGGACGACGCGCTGTACACCCCGCGCGAGCACGACAACCGCATCGAGGGCGGCATCGGCAACCATGCCTTCCGCGCCAGCCCGTATACGTGGCTCCAGACGCACCCCAAGGCGAAAGCCGCCCTCGCCGCCAGCGGGGCCGTCCTCACCGGCCGATTCCTCGTCCGTCGCCAGGCAGGCAGCTGACAGGAGGCGCTGTAGTCTCGCCCCCTGTGGGCGAGATATCGGCCGCAGGCCGATAGGAACGTGCGGCGGAACGCTAATGGCCGCTGCACGGCGAGACCCGGGCGTGATGCCCGGGTCTCGCCACATATCACGGTTTGGTGCCTACGAATCCAGCGAGCGCATCGCCTCGCCCATCCGCTCGATCGTCGTCTCCAGCATCGGGCGCGACATCGAGAAGTTGAAACGCACGCAGCGCTTGCCGACCTCACCGCAGGCCGAGCCGTCGGTGATGGCGACCTTCGCCTTCTCGCAGAAGAACTCCTGCACGTTGTCAGGTACCTTCGTCGCCGTGAAGTCGAGCCACCCGAGGTAGGTGCCCTCCGGCGCGGTGTAGGTCACGCCCGGCAGGTGCTCGGCGACCAGCTCGCCCAATCGCTTGCGATTGCCGTCGAGGTACGAGAGGACGTCATGCAGCCACGGCTCGCTCTTGCTGTACGCCGTGATGCTCGCGACCACACCGAGCGTCGATGCCCCATGCGCGACCCAGGCAGCGCCACCGTTCTCCCAGATATCCTTGTCAGCGTCGTTCGAGATCACGACCTGCGCGCACTTCAGGCCGGCGAGGTTCCAGGCCTTCGAGGCGGCCACCGCCGTGATCGTGTGGTTCGCCGCGGCGTCCGAGACCGAGGCGTAGGGCACATGCCGGTTGCCTTCGTAGACAAGCGGCGCGTGGATCTCGTCCGAGAACACCCGGCCCTCATGCCGCTCGACGATCTCCGACAGCTTCACCAGCTCGTCGCGCTGCGCGACCTTGCCGATCGGGTTGTGCGGGTTGCAGACAACCAGCACTTCACCGCCATCCTTGAAGGCCTGGTCGATGGCGTCGTAGTCGTACTCCCAGCCGTCCTCCGTGCGGATCATCGGGACCTGGATGATCTCGCGGTTGTAGATGCCCGGCATGAAGAAGAAGGGCATGTACGCCGGCGTCGGCAGGATCACCTTGCCGCCCTTCGGCGCGTACTTCGTCAGGGTCAGCTCGAAGCCCTTGAGGACGTCCGGCATGGAGTGGACCTGCGACGGGTCCACCTGCCAGTCCGTGTTGCGCTGGTACCACCCGGCGCAGGCCTCCGCCAGCTCGCGCTCCTTCGCCTTCGGCAGGTACCCGAAGAACCCGGCATCGACCGCGGCGCGCAGCTCGGCCTGGATCTCCGGCGACGTCGCGAAGTCCATCTCCGCGACGAACGCGCCGATGCACTCCGGGTACGTCGTCCACTTCGCGCCGAGGGCCCCGCGCAGGTCCTCCTCGGTCAACGCGTCATATCGGTGCTGCTCCACAACCATGCTGTGATCCTCCACTCCTCGCTCGTCCATGCCCGTCCCGGGCTGAGTGCATCGCCTACTCCATCGACTGGTGGGTGACGATGCAGGATAGGTCGATTATCGCGCACTCGCCGGATTTGCCTAGCACCAGAAATACACATTGTTCCGTACCTGGTGAGCACAGACGAGCGGACCAGCTGATCCGGATCGTACCGGTCGGCATGATACGATGGGTCATGACGTCTTCAAATAAAAAGACCAGAGAGATAGCGTCGAACGAGAGGAGAACTCCCCATGACCCCTTTCTCGCTGCTCCGTGCGATCATCACCGTTCTCGTTACCAGTCTCCTGCTCGGCAGCCCCGCGCTCGCCCAGACGTTGAACACCCCGCCCGATGGCATCACCGTCACCGGCATAGGTCGGGCAAGCACGGCCCCCGATTCCAGTCTGATCCAGATCGCGCTGTCGGGCGGCGACATGTACGGCCAACCACCCATACTCCAACCCATGGCGACCCCTGGCGCCGCCGAACGGGAGACTGTCCAGCCGATCGTGGAGGCACTCGTCGGTGCGGGCATCCCGGAATCGGATATCAACCTGGTGGTCACCCCCTACATCGGGAATGCGTTCGCCGGGATGTACGGTCCTGTGACATCGTTGATCGAGGTAACGCTCAACGACCCCACGAGCGAGGGGATCGCCAACGTTATCGGCGCAGCGACGATCGGCGCGGGTCAGGCACGCATGCCACCGCCGAGCTTCACCGTGCTGCACCGGCTGGACGATTGTTCCGCCCTGGAAGAGGAGGCTCGCCGGGCCGCTTTCGACGAGGCCACTGGCTGGCCAGTGTGGAAGCCGACATCATCGGCGTCT
>CAVUJM010000034.1:0-16578 GCA_963741795.1 uncultured Chloroflexia bacterium | reverse complement strand
CACACCGCTTTCCTCTAGCCCATCGAAGATGGTCAGGACGTCGTCACCATATCCCTCCGGGAATGCGTCCGTCGGGGCTCCCGGCCTGTCCCGCGACCCAGAACATGTGATTCTCGACGCTTCCGCCATGCGCGGACGTGAAGAACCGGTCGAACAGCACATACTCGTCGGCCACATTCCAGTCGTGGGGCAGCTCGCGATCGTCGTAGTACCCCATGGCGAGCGTGCCATCCTGGTTGCGGTCGTTGAGCTCCGCCACAAACCCATCCATCTTCCCGTCGTTGTACTGGAGGGCATGGGTCTGCTCCGTATGATCCAGGTCGGCGCTCTGGCCACCCTCCAGGTGAAATGGCTCGACGCACTGGTCGTTTCTGGGGTCCTGCGGGTCGACCGGGATGCACGTGCCCTCCGGGAAGCCGTCCGCGCCGGGGTACGTCCCGAAGTAGTTGTCGAACGAGTGGTTTTCCTGCATCAGCACGATGACATGTTCGATGGGGGTTGCCGTGTTCCGCGTTCCGTCCTGCGCCCCGGGAGTGGGGGTGGCCACGGCTGTCGCCGGCGTGTTCATCAACACAATCATGGTCAGCATCAACAGCCGGGGTCGCAGGACATTCATGGTCGCACCTCGATCACGATAATGACGGGTCGTCGCTCGATCGCTCCGTCCTTTCCGACAATGTCGACATATTCTGTGTGAACGACGTGGCCGTTATACCGGTCGGCGAAGTCGAGGAGCTTGTCCCCAAAGTGCGCGGAGCGCGAGGCGGAGTAGACGTCGTAGACGAGGTATTGCACTTCACCTGTTCGGATCGCGCGGTCCGGATTCAGGATAGGTTCGTACGACGGATTACGTGCCAGCGCGTTCGGGCTTACCGACAAGCCATACGCCTCGCGATGCCCGTAGAATTGGACGAGATTCGCCATTGAGGGTCCGACGCAGAGGAATATCGCGCCTTCGGGTGCGTTGTCCTGGATCCATGCGCCCGTTTCCCGACCTCCCGGAACCCCACCCGAACCAGCCAACAGCCGATCGGACGGCACCATCCCGACGACGCCCCACGAGGGCAGCGCAAGCGAAGTGGCGATCACGCCAACGGTGATTGCCGGGGCCAGGCGAGCCAGGTGAGCGCGCCAGCCGGGCCACGTCGGGGGCGACCAAAGGCAGACCGCCCGGGCTGCGAGAATTGCCACGCAAGGCGCAGCGGGAAGAAGGTATTGGAAGCCCTTCACCGGCCACAATTGGAAGAAGATCGCCGGCACGGCGATCCACGCGAGGAGCAGGGTCTCGCGCCAGGAGTATTGGCGGCGGAACCACCAAAGGCCAGCGATCGCCGCCGCCACGACGAGTAACCCCATGGCGGGTGGCACGGTGGCCGGATAGAACGTCCACTCGTGGTTCGGTTGGCGCAGGAGCTGCCAGATCAGGTAGCCGCGCGCCTTTTCCGACGCGCCTCCCCCGGCCAGCGACAGCGAGAGCGGGTACGAGGCAAAGATCACCATCAGGAAGAACGAGGCGATCGCCAGATCCCGCAGGCGCATGCGGATTCCCGGGCTCAGGGCGAGGAAGGCGTAGACGGCGGCGATCAGGATGATGCCGCTCTCCTTGGCATAGAACGTCAGGCCCATGCTCGCGCCGGCGACCCACAACCAGCGGGGCGACATCGTCGTGGCGTATTTCGCGAGCAGGAACAGGGTGAGTGTTGAGAAGAAGGTGAGTGGCCCGTCCAACAGCACCTGTCGCGTGACGACAACGTGATAGGGCATCAGGGCCAGGAACAGGGCGGCGACGGCGCCGACCCATGCGTTGTACATCGTGCGGCCCAGCAGGTAGACCAGCAGCAGAGTTCCCAGTCCGAAGGCCACCGAGACCAGGCGTCCGACGAGATCATTCACCCCGAATTGGAAGCTGACCGCCAGGATGAACTGGAACAGCATCGGGTGCGCCCGGACGAGGGGGAAGTAGGGGCTGATCTGCGGGTCGTTCACCCACGATGCCGCTTGTCCGGCATAGACGGCCTCATCGCTGTTGTAGCCCACAGCATCGATGCGCCAGATGCGAAGAACTGTGCCGCCGATCATCGCAGCGAGCACCAGGTGCCGTGGGGACACGAGCGCCTGGATGCGCGTGATCCATGCGAGGCGGGTACGATGAGTCGGACCGTTCCAGGGAGCGAGGCAGGGACGCCATGGCGTCTGGCACGGTCCTACGAGGACTCACCGGGAAGTCCAGTGCATTTGTGGCCCACATGCGGGACAGGGCGACGATCGTGAGCAGGAAGAGCGTCACTTTAACTCACGGGCCAAACGATCGCGCGCACACCATTTGCGAGCAACGCGAGCGCATGAACCCGTATCCAGCCCATTATGGTCCTGGATGACACGTATGGAACCATGCGGGTGGGTATGCGGGCCACTGCGTCTCCTTTGAGGTGGAACGTGTTGCCGATTGCCATGAGGGTTCGGGAGAACAGGATCCTATTGGATGCCTGTCTCTCGAACCCTCAGTGCCAACGCCCCAGGGCGGCGCTGGTTGGATTGGCAGGAAGTCCCTAATCCGCGGCGCCTTCCAGACCGGGCATTGCCGGGACGAGCTGCGGAACCGGCGGTGTCACCCGCGCGATAAACGCGGGGATCATCTGGAACCAGTTCCTCGTCTCGCTCCGCATGACCATCGACGGGCACTGGCCCATCGCCACATCGACGATCCGCCGCTCCTCTGCCCGGAGGTCGCTCGTTCCTGTCATGTAGAGCGCCTCCTTGATGTCGGCATAGGGGGGGAACCCGTATGAGTCCTCGCAGTTCTCCAGGAGCATGTCCACCGCCTCGCTGTGGCTCAGGTCGATGTCCCGCGCGTCCCCACGCTCGATCACCACCATCGCCGACAGCCGGGCCGACGCCGCGATCTGCGCATGTGGCACCAGTCGCTGGATCGGGTACTTCGGCGGCGGCACGATCCACTGCACGATCGCATTGGTCGTCGCCATCGGCAGGCTGAATCGCGTCAGCATCAGGCCGAACCAGCGCCCGGACTTGGAGTGGAGTCGGCTTTGGTACACCAGCCTGAATCGCTCCGCGGGTGTCAGGAGCGGCGTCTTGACGGCGGACACGGTATGCCGGCTGATCGTCAGCGGCTTGGGGTATGGCAGGACCATGCCGTCGTCCCGCAGCAGCGTCAGGTCGTCCGACAGGAAGCGATAGTCCGGATGGTCGTCGAGTGTCTTGAGCACCGTTGTCGTTTTGCCCGTGTCGGTCCGCGCCGTGATGAGGAATGCCCGATCGTCGATCGCCATGCACGCGCCATGCACGAGCGCATAGCCTCGCTCGACGAACGCCCACCGCAGGACAGGCTCGACCGCGTTGGTGTACAGGACATGCGGGGAGTGACGCAGGAAGGGCGAGGCGGTGATCTCGGTCCGGGCACCGAGCCGGATGTGGACTGCGAAGCCGCGTTGCCCGGTGCTTTCGAGATAGGTGACGGACCTCTGGCCCTCTCTCAGTGGCGCCTTGCGCTGTGCCGGGACATCGCCGAGCCGGACCCGGATGGTCGGCTCCGGAAGAACGGCGTCGACCATGAAGGCCTTGAGCTCAGGGAGCGCGACGTCGGATGCAACGGTGAGGATGCCGTGAATGTCATACGCATGCGTGGTCTTCATGAGTACGCTTCTCCATCTTGCATGCGGCCGCTCGCGGCCGGGTAATCGACGGGGGCGAGGCTCGGGACAAGCGGTCTGTCCGCGGGTCGTGGCTTCCAGATGAGCGAATCGGCCAGCGCAAAGCGCAGGATCAGCAGTACGACCATTGAGGCAACGTTGGAGGCGAGGTAGTTCACGCCGATGATGCTGGTCAGGACGTAGACGATCGGCCCGCGAGCGAGCAGGGCGATGTTGTTCATGATCAGGAACATCGCAGCCCGACCGACCTCGCCTTCACGGCGGTGGATGGAACTGAAGACGACATGCTCCGAGAGAAAGAAGTTCCAGAGCGATGAGCCCTGGGTCGCGAGGAGGAGGCCGAACATGTAGTACAGCCCCACAATGTCGGCCCAGAACGCGAGGAGCAGCGTGTTCACAACGAGGCCGGAGAGACCGACGGCCCCGAAGGAGGCGAACTTCGTGAACCCTGGGCCGAAGCGGAGCGTGCACAGCAGGTTGAGGAAGCGCATCCCTTCCCGGAACGACGCCTTGCTCTCGCCGGCATGGCGCTCGCCGAAGACGAACGGCACCGATCCGACCCTGAGACGGGGGGTGCGGGCGACGATCTCGAGCAGGATCTTGAAGCCGTTGGGACGAAGGGTGTCGAGATTGATCGCGTCGCGACGAACGAGGAAGAACCCCGTCATCGGGTCGTCGACATCACGCAAGCGCGAGGGGAAGAGCGCCTTCGCCGCGATCGTCGAGCTTTTCGACATGAGGAGTCGTGTCGCCGAGAAGGATCCGGCGCTGCCGCCCTCGCAGTAGCGGTTCGCGACCACCAGGTCCCGGTCTTCGGTCAGGGCCTCCGCCAGGAGTTCGGGGATGATCTCCGGGGGATGCTGCAGATCGCCGTCCATCACGACCATCCACGTCCCGCGCGCCTCGCGCATGCCTTCGAGGACCGCGCCGCCGAGCCCGCCCACACGCGAGTCGTTCGGGCGGTGAATGAGCCGGATCGGGACCTCGGAGCTTTCGCGCTCGTGGCGAATGACGTCCGGGGTATCGTCCGAGCTGTCATCCACGAAGATGATCTCGGACGGCCATTGCGTCGCGATCGGATGGAGTCGCAGGAGGAGCGAGCGGGATATTGCCGGCTTCGTTGCGAGTCGGGATGATGATCGAGAGGAGGGTTGCCGAGCGCGAGTCACCCACTCCGCTCGTCGGTTCGGCGAAGGTGCGCGTGCTGAATTGGGCCCGAGAAGGCGGAGAGGGCGGTGCCGGCTGGGATCCGGGTGACGCTGCGCTTTGAGGACGTGTGACCATTGCCAATCTCCCCACTGACGATTGTCAGCGCGAAGACTGGCAGACAGAACACCAAACACCCTTGACCAAAGTACGATCGTCAATATAACATCGAACGATCGGCGCAGGTGATCTATCTGCCAGTCGATGCGTGTGGACGGGCGCTCCGGGCAAAGGTTGCTGCCCGTCCACATTTCTGTACTTGACCCCGAGAAATATCGGAAAATCCCCTGTCCGTGGGAGGCTAACGCCTGGCTTCGCTTTTGCTAGCGGCCAGGTCGAGAGTCTGGTCGTTGAGACCCAGTTGTCGCCGTTGACTACCCCATATAGTAGTACCGACTTAACGATATGTCAATCATCCATATGGATGAACAGCATAGGGGTTCCTGGGCGTTGCTGGATGATCGACAATGCCAGGAGGGGCGTGGGCTTGATCACGTGCCGCTACTGCAGGTGATGCCGAACACGCCAGCGCAAATTGGGGAGGGCATGGCCGTCTGGTGCACGACCGACGCGGTCGACGAGTCGGCGCGGGCGAAGGTCCGGCTGGCGCTTGGGGGCGTTGGGGCAGGAGCTGGAGGTGGAGGATGAGAAGGACGTCGACATGGCGACGGCGCTCTCCGGCACCGGCCCGACGTACGTGTTCCTGATGATGGAGGCGTTGATCGACGCCGGGGTGCACCTGGGCTTCCCGCGCCGGATCGCCGAGCAGATCGTGCTGCAGACGGTGGCCGGGTCGGTCTCCTATGCCCGGAGCTCGGACAAGCATCTTGCCGAGCTCCGGAACATGGTCACCTCACCGGGCGGGACGAGCGCCGAGGCCATCTACCAGATGGAAAAGGGCGGGTTGCGCACGATCCTCAGCAAGGCCGTGCATGCGGCCTACAAGCGAACACAGTCGACAGATTTCGATAGCGATCGTCAGATGGCCCAGTCGGAGCGTCTTCTAGGCACCAGTTCCCTATCGCAGAACTGGACCGTACGTGATTTTCATGTGGCGTCTTTGATGGGGTGAGAGGCTGACACCGGATCTAGGCGCTTTGGCCGCTCTTGCCTTGACCGACCGGGTTTTCGCCGCACTTAGCTGCAACATTCACCGTTGTTTTGCAGACTTCAGTTCCGTGTTCCTTTGAACAGCGACTGGCCAGCCTGCGGAGCCCTGACCGACACGATCGCGGGAACAGTTGCCGCACCAGCGACAGCGGCCTTCTTCATGAATGCACGCCGGCTTTGCATGCCACGCATAGCGGTTGCGAGCGGGACGTCCAGCAGCTGGGCGTCCTCGAGCGTGCGGAGGGCAAGCTTCACCGCGTCCTCGGCCATGCCGGTCTCGATGGCAATCTCGCTCACCGTTCGCCGCGCCGTCGCAGAGTCGCCAGACCTTCGCGGCCGACGCGTTCAGGTGGTGGATATGGTGGACCGCCTGGTCGTAGACGAGCACCTCGTCCTTCGACTCGGTCGTGACGAGATCGATGGTCCGGGCGGCCGGAACACTGAGGCCGGAATCGCGAAGCTGCATTCTCTCTCCCCGTTGCGTAGCTGCGATAAACGAACACCTATGTGGTTTATGTCCTTCAGCGGATTTTGACACATGGTAGTCATAAATGCAATACATAACATATCGTCTTTACGCGAGTCCGGAAAAGAGGGAGAGTAGAGTGGCAGAAAACGTCGAGTGGCTTTCGCCGTCCAGATGCGGAATGTAGAGCAGAACGTTCTCTGGAGTGATCACGATCGGCTCCATACGGAATTTGGAGTGGGAACGTGCGCAGAGAGAACGCTCTGCGTCTACTGATTTGATCGGATCGATCAATATGACTCCATCGCCTGGGGACTCCTCGGCCTGTTCATAGCACTGTTCGGGTTGGTGGGCGGAACGAGAATGCACGGTCGGAAATTGAACCACGTGTCATTACGCGTTTGAACACTTCTTCACGTTCTTCATGCAGGTGTATGAGCTGCGCGGATTATTGGGAGTGCTATCGATCGTTTCGTTGTATTCGTTCTTGCACGGGCCGGTGCAGCAATAGTCGTCGCTACAAGCGATTACCTCCCCGCTGTGGGATGCTGAGGCGGAGGGCGCGGAAATGGAGACGATTGCAGGAACAGCAACACCTGCAATCGCTGCCTTCTTCATGAAGGAACACCGGCTCTGCATCCCACGCATGGGGTCCGCAAGCGGGCGTTTCAGAAGCTTGGCGTCCTCAAGCGTGTGGGGCGCTAATCTGACAACCTCTTCCGTCAGACTGGTTTCAACAGCAATGTCGGCCATTGTGTGTCGCCCGTCGCAGCGTTGCCAGACGCTCGTGGCTGCAGCATTGAGGTCATGGATATGATGTGCCGTCGTGTCGTACACGAGAACCTCATCGCCTGAATGGGTAACGACGAGATCGGTTGTTCGAGCAGCGGGGACGGCATGCTTGAGTGAGGCAGTGGCGTGGATGATCTCTCCTGGTGTGTGGCACGGTCATGCGATGCGGTCGCGCATGAAGTTATGTCATGTTATCGGCATAACGCCATATAGGGAGAGCTTTAGCAAGACATAATATTCGTCATTATTGGGCCGGGCAGGCGCTAGAGCGCACGGGTGTTGTCATGAGCTCCATCGCAATTTAGAGGTGTTGACGGTGGACGATGTCTTGTAGCCGTTGCATGGTGTCCTCGACGTCTCCTCTTGTGCCTTGGATGACCGGAGCTCCACGCGCGACCTCGCCCAGGATCGCAAAAGAGTCCGCCGGGCGACGTTGGATAGCGACGGTCTGTTCGCTCATCGCCATGATCGCTTCCAGCTGATCCAACTCGCGGACGTCCCATCCAGCCTCTTCGTCGTAGCGCAGAAGCGCGACGAGGCCGATGGGGATTGCGTGGTCCTCGGCAGGTCCCTGCGGGGCGAGGTGAGCGAAGTCGAGGCGGCCGGCAGGGCCGTGAGGGCCCGTTCGAAGGGAGACGCGCCGGGGGTAGGGGATAACGCGTCCCTGGCGGTCGAGCACGGCGTACTCGTCGGAGTAGTACGTCGCCCCCGCCTTTACCAGCGACGTTACTAGCGTCGATTTTCCGGCGAAGGAGCGGCCGGGGATGATGATCGCCCGGCCGTCCACCGCCACGACGCCTGCATGAACGAAAAGATGCGGTGTCGCGAACTCCGCGACGAAGATCTGGATGTCGCCCTCCAAGTAGTCAAGCATTCGATTCAAGGTTACATGGCGACTGACTGGGCCGTCGTCTACCGCGAGCGAAAGTGTATCGTCGTCGTTGCGCACGATCACATAGGTTCGATCGATGGTGCCGAGTTCCGAAACATGAGCGCCCGGTGGCATGACCTGCTCCGCTTTTGATAGCAAGGTCACATCGTCAGTCTGGAACTGGATCGTTACGTTATGGCTCTTGAATACGCGGCAGTCGACAGACAATCCCAATGTGCTCCGGCCTAACTCTGGATTCAAAAAGTAGACCGACAAAACGTCTAGGTGATAACGAGTTACCAAATGCACCTGCCATTGTAGGGATCGAGTTCGTTGCAGAAACCCGAATTGCAGCAAGCTTTCTCCATGCAGTTGGAATCGTAGTCGCCGACAGCGATGCAAGTGCTGTCAGCCGCCGCTGCGGATGGGGCGCTTATCGACTTGATTCCAATGACGGCAACAAGCGCAATGCCGTTCAGCCGTCTCCGTGTCACGGGCCGAGGCCGAAGTGAATCTGGTAGTTTCTGGTCCAGTAAACCCAGATCAGAGAGTGTACCGAGTACAAGTCGAACGCGGCTCGCTGCAAGCCCAGTCATGTGACTGATATCTTCTATCGTGGAACGACCGTTGCAGCCATCCCATATCGCCCGGGCTGGATCCGTGAGGTGATGGATGTGGTGTAAGCGTTGGTCATATACCAGCGTCTCGTTCTCGGATTGAGTGACGACCAAGTCGCTTTCCCGCGCTAGAGGAAGAAAGTTCGCGTCGAATCGAGTCGAACGTGTAGCAATATCATCGAACATTGAGCGACTCTCCTTTTGTTCAGATGGAAGTGCAACGACAGACCAACCGCGAAAACGGCCACACTCCTCTCCACGGGGGTATAAGCAGCCGGTGATCAGCATCACCGACTTCCGTCGAGCACCCCTCATCAACATGACGTAAATCGACTCTTGACTACCTGTACCTACCATACAGGATCGCCAGTCACTTCGCTATACTCTTTCCACGGAAATTCTTGGAGTACTGTCTTTGGGCTCGCCGTTCTCCAAAAGTCGTGAGAGCATCGCGATGGAGGAGTTTGGTATCATCATTGGCTGACCCGCCGTGGAGTATCGGTGGGTCCGTTGAACATCCAACCAAGGCGACTCAATGGCGAAAACGGCACTCATTAGCGGCATTACAGGGCAGGACGGCTCGTACCTGGCCGAGTTCCTGCTCACCAAGGGCTACGAGGTTCACGGCATCATCCGCCGCTCGTCCTCCTTCAACACCGGGCGGATCGATCATATCTACAGCGACCCGCACGAGCAGACGGTGCCCCTGACGCTGCACTACGGCGACCTCACCGACTCGATGGGCCTCGCCACGCTGATCCAGCGCATCAAGCCGGACGAGGTCTACAACCTCGGCGCCCAGAGCCATGTCGCCGTCTCGTTTGAGATGCCGGAGTACACGGCCGATAGCGTCGCGATGGGCGCCCTGCGCCTGCTCGAGGCGATCCGCTGGGCCGACCAGCCGGTGAAGTACTACCAGGCCGGCTCGTCGGAGATGTTCGGCAAGGTCTGGGAAGTACCGCAGCGCGAGACGACGAAGTTCTACCCGCGCAGCCCCTACGCCGTCGCCAAGGTCTTCGCGCACGACATGACCGTCCAGTACCGCGAGGCGCACGATCTCTTCGCCTGCAACGGCATCCTCTTCAACCACGAATCGCCCCGCCGCGGCGCCACCTTTGTCACCCGCAAGGTGACGCGCGGCATCGCCCAGATCCTCGCCGGAGAGATGCACAAGCTCTACATGGGCAACCTGGACGCGAAACGCGACTGGGGTTACGCGAAGGAATACGTCCAGGCGATGTGGACCATGCTCCAGCAGGACCACGCCGACGACTACGTCATCGCCACCGGCGAGATGCACTCCGTGCGCGAGCTGATCGACCACGCCTTTGGCATGGTCGGGCTCGACCCGGACCAGTACGTCGCCATCGACCCGCGCTACTTCCGCCCGACCGAGGTCGAGCAGCTGCTCGGCGACGCCACCAAGGCGAAAGAGCAGATGGGCTGGCAGCCGCAGGTCACCTTCGAGGAGCTGGTCCGCATCATGCTCGCCCACGACCTGCGCGAGTTCGGCATCGACCTCTCGCCGTGGCCGGAGTTGGCCGAGGTGCCGCCCGATGTCCCGGCGTTCCCGAAGGTCGCCGCGCTGATCGGGGAGGGGGCCTAGCCATGGGATTCTGGGACGGTAAGCGCGTCATGGTCACCGGCGGCGCGGGCTTCCTCGGCCGCCACGTCGTCGCGCGCCTGCAGGATGCCGGCGTCGCGCCGGACGCCATCTTCTATCCCGCGCAGCAGCGACTACGACCTGCGCACGGAGGACGGTGTCCGCCGCGCCCTCGCCGACGCGCAGCCGGACGTCATCATCCACCTCGCGGCCGTCGTCGGCGGCATCGGCGCGAACCGCGAGCACCCCGGCATCGTTCTTCTACGCCAACGCCATGATGGGCCTGCAGCTGATCGAGCAGGCGCGCCTCGCCGGCGTGCAGAAGTTCGTCACCATCGGCACCGTCTGCTCCTACCCGAAGTACACGCCCGTCCCGTTCTCCGAGGACGAGCTCTGGAACGGCTACCCGGAGGAGACGAACGCGCCCTACGGCCTCGCCAAGAAGATGCTGCTGGTGCAAAGCCAGGCCTACCGCGAGGAGTACGGCTTCAACGCCGTCTACCTCATCCCGGTCAACCTCTACGGCCCGTGGGACAACTTCGACCCGGCCAGCTCGCACGTCATCCCCGCGCTGATCAAGAAGATGGTCGACGCCCGCGACAGCGGCGCGGACCACATCGAGGCCTGGGGCACCGGCTCGGCCTCGCGCGAGTTCATCTACGTCGACGACGCGGCCCGTGGCATCGTCCTCGGCGCCGAGAAGCTGGACGACTCCGAGCCGATCAACCTCGGCGTCGGCCAGGAGATCACGATCCGCGAGCTCACCGAGCTGATCGCCCGCCTCGTCGGCTTCGAGGGCGAGATCCGCTGGGACCCGTCCAAGCCGGACGGCCAGCCGCGCCGCGCGCTGGACACCTCCCGCGCCCGCGAGAAGCTCGACTTCACCGCCGCGACCGACTTCGAGGCCGGCCTGCGCGAGACCATCGCCTGGTACGAAGCGCACCGCCCGGAGCTCTCCTTCGCATGAGCCGACGCGGGGTCCTGATCTTCGGGCTCGATTACTGGCCGGACGAGACCGGCATCGCGCCGTATACGACGGCCTTCGCGGAATACCTGGCGGAGCAAGGCGATCGCGTCGATGTCGTTGCCGGCATGCCCTATTATCCTGAGTGGAAAGTCCGGAAGGGCTATACGGGTGAGATGCGGCGGACCGAGGAGCGGAACGGCGTGACGATCCATCGCCGACGCCAGTACGTGCCGACACATCAATCTGCCCCGATGCGCGGTGCCTATGAAGCGTCATTTCTTGCCAACGCCTCGCTAGGTCTGGATATTCCGAAGCCGGACGTGGTCATTGGCGTGATGCCGGCGCTGGCGGACGGGATCCTCGCGGCTCGTGCCGCCCGGAAGTACGGTGTGCCGCTCACGTTGTGGGTGCAGGATTTGTTCGCCCAGGCGGCCGTGCAGAGCGGGGTCCGGGGCGGCGTGCATGTAGCCAGCGTGACCGCCAAGATCGAAGGTTGGGTGGCTCGCCAGGCGGAGGCGATCGCGATCATCGCCGAGGGATTCCGCACGCCGCTGGAAGACATGGGCGTCGAGCCCGGCCGCATCCATCGCGTCCGCAACTGGACGCACATCTCGCCGCCAACGATGTCGCAGGAGGAGGCCCGGCGTATGCTCGGCCTGCCCCTCGACAAGACGATCTGCATGCACGCCGGGAATATGGGCCTCAAGCAGGGTCTCGAGAATGTGGTCGACGCCGCCCGTTTGGCGGTGACGGACGCGCCGGAGCTCTACTTCGTGCTCATGGGCGACGGCAGCCAGCGCGCCTCGCTCGAAAAGCGCGCCAGGGGCCTTGCGAACGTCCGCTTCCTTGACCCGGTCGACGGAGAGATGTTCCCGAACGCCCTCTATGCCGCGGACATCCTGCTCATCAACCAGCTTGGCACGGTCATCGACATGTCCCTTCCCAGCAAGCTCACCTCGTACCTCGCCGTCGGCCGGCCCGTGGTCGCCGCCGTCCACCCCGAAAGCGAGAGCGCCGTCGCTGTGCGCGAATCGGGTGGGGGAGTGGTTGTCGAGCCAGATAACGCGGCGTCATTGCTCGCCGCCATGGCTTCGAGCTTTCCGGATCTCCTCCAGGCGACGTCCATGGGAAAGAACGGCCAGCAGTACGCACGAAATGACCTCGCCGCGGCTGGCGCAAAAGTGCGACTGCTTGACATCCTTTGTAGTTTTCCCAGTGTGCACGGCGCCCCTGTTCGGGGACAAGAACGGGATGCCGAAACGTGTGGCGCCTAGCTCGTCATCATGTCAGAGATGATGCACGTATCCCCTTGTAATAAAGCGAATCAGTCTCAGCAGCCTGGCCGTGTGGGGTCCTGTCGCTGCTGTCATGCGATTTGGTGAGGGCTCAATTCGCCGCGCCAAGATGGACCGAGGACGGTAAGGCACATGTCTAGGGCCCGGAAATCGGCAGTGTCAATGATGGCGGTCCGAGCCGCGTTCGTGCTTGGCTCATTACTGCAGCAGATCCTGATCGCACGGATCGTAGACCCATCCGTCTTTGGCCTCATGAGCTACTGCCTCCTCACCATGACCCTGCTCCTCGTCTTCAGTGAGACAGGGATTGTGGGCTCCATCATCATCGCTGACTCCGTCGGAGAGGCAGAACTGAACTTCGCATGGACTGTCCAGGTTCTCAGGGGTGCCATCCTGGCAATCGTCCTCTACATCGCTGCTCCGTATGTGGGAAGTTTCTTCGCTGAGCCGGCCTTACCAGAGCTCCTCCGCTTTATCGCCCTGGCACCTGTCATCGAAGGCTTCGCCAGCCCCCGCCTGCTCCTCCTGCGGAGGGAGTTGTCGTTTGGCAAACTCAGTGCGATCCAGCTGGCGGACGTCGTGGTGCGCATTGGACTCTCGATCCCGCTTGCGATCGCCTGGGGAAATGCCTGGGCTCTGGTCATTCCTTATGTGGCGGCAGGTGCTGTCAAGACGCTGCTGTCCTATCTCCTCGCGCCGCAGCTACCTCGGTTCCGACTCGACAGGGCCATGGCACATCGTTTTTCCCGTTTTGGTCGGTGGGCCTTCCTCAATAGCATCCTTAATTACACGATAAATCAGGGCGACAATATCGTGGTGGGTAGGGTCCTCAACTCAACGTCCCTGGGCCTTTACTCCATGGCCTATAGGATCGGCAATATGCCGTTCACCGAACTCGGTGCCGTGATCTCCGAGGTGGGCTTCCCGGCACTACGAAAAGCCAGCGACTCTATCCGAGTCTCGTTCGTCAACTTATACGCGGTCACGTGTGCATTGGTCTTTCCGATGGCTATTGGTCTCATGAGCGTAGGGGACCTGGTGATCGGCATGGTTTTGGGGGATCAATGGATGCCGATGCTTCGTGCCTTTCAGATTTTGACCCTCTGGGGGGCTGTGCGCGCGATGACGGTTGTGACCGGACCGCTCTTCAACGCGCTGGCCCGCCCGGATCTCCAGACGTTCACGGCCACGACGAGGGCCATCGTTCTTCTCGCGTCGGTCGTTCCTGCCACGCTCCTCTGGGGTATCAACGGAACCGCATCCGCGGTTCTGGTAAGTTCATTAGTTGAGGGGCCGGTTGCGCTAACTGTCGCCTACCGCCATCTAAAATTCGATGTGCGCGCGCTGGTCCTTAGCACAGTGGTCCCGCTTCTGGGGAGCGGACTCATGGCTACCTCCGTGCATGTCCTTCGTGTGGGCCTGGCACCCATGCCATCTCACACGGCGCTCATCTCGAGTATCGCGGTAGGCGTCGTGGTCTATGCGCTCGTCAGTTGGGAGGCGCGACGTCGCGTCGGGTTCGCGGGTCTTGATATCGTGATTCGGGGTGTCCGGGACTCCATACCGCGCCGCAGGAATGTGTGACAGATGTCGCGGACACCGGTATAGGGGGCATTGTTTATGAGAGTCATGGGATGGCCTGCGTTCAAGCTTCGCGACTATAACCCCTACACCTATCTTCTCTATTCCCACATCCAGCAGCGAGGGATTCACGTCGAGGAACCGTCTTTAGGAGCCGTTCTTCGCGGGGATTACCAGCTTATCCACTTTCACTGGCCCGAGCATGTCTTCGATAATCGTTCGGTGTATAAGGCCGTTCCTCGCGCGTTGTTCTTCTGTGGTTTGCTGCTGCTGGCACTGCTGAGACGCAAGAAGATCATCTGGACGGTCCACAACCTCCAGGCACATGCACCTTGGCATGCGAAGCTCCAGAGAGTCCTTTGGACCGTGTTCACACGTCGCATCGATGGCTACATTGTCCTCAGCGAGTCGGCCCGGGGTGACGTGGTGCGGAAGTATCCACACCTGGCACATCTGCCGGCCTTTGTGATCCCGCACGGGCATTACCGCTCGGAATACCCGGATACGGTGGATCGAGCCGAAGCGAGGAAAACGCTAGGGTTAGCACCGGACGATAACGTGGTGCTCTTCTTCGGCGCAATCACTCCCTACAAGAACATCGTCGCACTTTTGGAGGCATTTGCCAGGACTCCCGATCCATCGTACAGATTGGTCGTGGCTGGAAAGCCGTCGACGACGGAGCTGGCAGGGCAGATACTCGAGCACGCGAACGCCGATGCCCGGATCCGGCCCCACCTGCACCATATTCCGGTGAAGGAGGTCCAGCACTTCTTCCGCGCGGCTGACCTGACGGTATTGCCATACCGCAACATCCAGAATTCAGGTACCGCTCTCCTGTCCCTGACCTTCGACTGCCCTGTGCTTGTCCCCGACCGGGGTGGCATGGTGGACCTTCAACAGCGCCTTGGTCTGCAATGGGTTCGTACGTATGCCGAGGATTTGGACACGGGAATCCTTCAGGATGCAATGCGGGCAGGCGAGCATGTTGCACCGCGAAGGCGCGCATTGACGGCGGAATTCGAGTGGGATTTGATCGCTCAAGACACCGCGGCTGCCTACGAGCGTGTCCTTGGCTGGCGTGAAAAAGGGAGTCAACCCTCTCGATGAGTGCTTCACTGCGTTCGAATCATACGACGGTGGGGAAGTCCAGTCGTCCGAATCGTCATGTAGGATTGGATCGTACGATCAGGATACCCATGCGACTCATGGAATCCCTGTTCGCCGGGTTTCTCCTGCTGATTTCTTCCAAAGCGTTTCTTCCCCTACTCAACGGGAACCCGGAACCCGACGCAGTCCAGGTGAACTCGATGGCCAATCGGGCGCTCTGGATCTTCTTCTATCTGGTCGTCTTGTTGGTCCTCGCCCTTTCTCCACGAAGGACGTTCGGGGCGATCGTGCGATCGCCCATCGTCGTCGTCTTCTCCATGCTGGTGGTCGCGTCCTTCTTGTGGTCCGGCTATCCCGAAAGTACTCGTGTTGATGCAGTCTCGTTCTTGCTCAGCACCGCAATCGGGATTTCCCTCGCAACGAGATTGCAGTCAACGCAGTTCATCCGGGCTTTGAGTTGGGCCTTGGCCATTGCTGTCGTGGCGAGCATGCTTTGGTCGCTCGTGATCCCGGCGTACGGGACAGATCAACTGGGGAACTGGATCGGCGTCTTCAATCACAAGAATCGGCTGGGCGCGGTCATGTCGCTCGCGGCCCTCGTCTGGGCTAACCGGTTGCTCTACGAAAAGCGAAATCGGATTATCAGTGTCACAATGCTCGCCCTCTCCCTCGGCATGCTGGTGATGAGCAATTCCAAGACGGCGTTGGCGATCCTGCTTATCATCATTGTGGTGATCCTTCTCGCTCCGACCGTGCGCCGGATGAACTGGGGCACGGTTGGCGTGTCCTGGATCACGATATGGACGCTTGGTCCGTTGGCCGTTGCCTTGACCTTGGCGAACCTGACCTACATTACCGGGTGGTTAGGCAGGGACTCGACACTTACGGGACGCACGGGCATCTGGCAGGCGGTCGTGGCGAGTATTGGCGAACGCCCTCTGCTGGGCTATGGATATGCGGGCTATTGGCATGGTCCTGAAGGGCCGGCGCGGGCCGCGATCATGGCAAATGGTGGATATCCACTGACCCATGCCCATAACGGTTTCCTTGATGTTGCATTGGCGACCGGACTCGTGGGTGTCATCCTCATGGTCGTCGTGTTCGCGGGTGCGCTATGGAACGCCATCCAGGCGATCTTGCGCGATCCCACAAGTCACAGTGTGTTTCAGTGGTCGTTCGTGCTCTTTCTCCTTACCTACAATCTGTTCGAGAGTAACCTGATCGAGCACAATTCAATCTGGTGGATACTCCTGGTCTATTGCACGATCGCGCCCCTGAGCCCGAGTGATCGG
>CAVUJM010000033.1:0-30362 GCA_963741795.1 uncultured Chloroflexia bacterium | reverse complement strand
TGCGAGGTGATCATGATCATGCTCAATTGCGTGCACGGGAGGGCGGCAGCCCTCGCGTTTTCCCTATGATTTCGGGGTTTCTGTCTTGGCCGGGGTCAGGCACCGGCGTCGTCGTGATCGCCTTGGGCGGGATCGGGGGCCTTGTCTTCGTGACCGGGCAGGCACCAGCGCCAGGCGCCACGGAACTGCGGATCGCGGATGGATTTCACGCCGACGTCCTTCTTGGCGCGGCGTACGGTGATCTCGGAGAAGCCGGCCTTGCGAGCCGCTTCCAGCACGACGGTGGCGCGTTCCGGGCCGCCGGCCAAGGTGTCCGCCAGGAACGAGGCGGCCTCGGCGCGTTCCGAGCGGGTGAGGCGCGGGTCGTCGCCCATGGAGGCGAGCTCGTCGATGGATGACGCGGCCGGGCCGTTCCAGTGGACGACACCGGCGGCGTCCATGGTGAGCGAGAGCGGCCGGGGCGGGTTCGCGTAGTTGCTCTTGACGACCTCGATGACGCGGGTGCCGGGCGCGGCGTCGGACGAGCGGTCGCTGGCGATCATGAGGACCGAGCGGGCGATGGCGGGCACCGCCGAGGACCCGATGAGGCTCTGGGCGGGACGCCGGACGGAGCCGGCCTTGCCGATGCGGAGGAGGCCGAGGACGGCGACGCCGGTCTGGTGGATCGTGTTCATGAGTGGTAGGAGGGCCTCGCGCACTTCGCCTTCGCTGGAGCGGTCGAGGCGGCGCAGGAGCCCGCTGAGCGGGTCCAGGACGATGAGCTTGATGTCTTCGCTGAGGACGAGGTTTTCGAGAAAGACCGCCTCGCGATCGTTGTCCGGCCAGGTGCGTCGCCCGTATTCCAGGCCGAGGTTCGTCTCGAGGATGTAGACGCGCTTGGGGTCGACGCCGTTCGCTTCGAGGCGGGGGCGGACGACGCGCCCGTGGTCGTCCTCGGTGCTGATGACGAGGATGTTGATGGGCGGCATGGTGGTGCCGTCCGGGAGGGTGGCGCCGCGCGAGAGGGCGGCGATGAGGCTGGCGACCACGGTGGATTTTCCCTCGCCAACGTGGCCGCCGAGGATGGTGAGCATGCCGGCGGGGATCCAGCCCGGCCAGATCCAGCCCATCGGCGTGGTATCGACGGCATCGAGCCGGTAGACGAGGTGGTTGGTGTATTGCTGGTTTTCCTCCATCTTCTGGCGGAGGATGTTCTCGAAGCGTTCATGGCGTTTGTAGATATCGATCGCTCGGGGCATGAAGGCACTCCTTGGGTGATCGGCTGATCGTCTCAGCCCTCTACTGTTAATGCAGAACGGGAACGCGAAAGTGCGCCACGACAGGGGGCCGACGCCGAAGGTGGCGAAGGCGATCAGGTTTCGGGCGTTAAGCATCTTCATCGCCTTCGCGACCCGAAGGTGCTCAGCCTTCCTTATGCGTGAAACCTGATCATCTTCATCATCTTCGTGGCGATCATGATCGGGATGGCGCACTTTGCCGTTCCCAATGCGTATAGTTAATAGAACATGCGTTCTCATTGATCGTGTTCAGTGTGGGAGGATGGATGGCCGCGCCATTGCTGGCAGGGAGACCTGCGCCTGTTGTGCTCGCAGAGCGTCACCGGGAGGAGCTGGAGCATGGGTCGGGGATTCACCCGGACGTCATCGCGGAACGAGGGTACCGGACGGTCCAGGCGGACGGGTTGCCGTCGCAGTTCCCGGACTACCAGCGGCGGGACGGATTGCTGGTGCCGATCCATTCGGTATGGGGCGGTGTGGGGTCGATGCAGGTGAAGCCGGACCGGCCACGAGTGAAGCACGGGAAACCTGTGAAGTACGAGACCGTGCCGGGGCAGACGTTGTGCCTGGACGCGCCGAAGCGGGTGTTGCCGCATCTCGGGAACCCGAATGTGCCGTTGTGGATCACCGAAGGGGCGAAGAAGGTCGATGCCGGACTGTCCCATGGGATTGAGTGCATTATCGGCCTGCAGGGGGTGTATGGCTGGCGGGGCACGAACGAGAGCGGCGGCAAGACGGCGTTGCCGGACTGGGAAGCGATCGCGCTGAACGGTCGGGACGTGGTGCTGGCGTTCGATAGCGATTGCATGACGAAGCCGGAGGTGCGCGGGGCGCTGGACCGGCTGGCGGCGTTCCTGAAGAGCCGGGGCGCGGAGATCGGGTATTGCATCCTGCCGCCGTTGGAGGACGGGAGCAAATGCGGGCTGGACGATTTCTTCATCCAGGGCAAGACGTTTGACAACCTTTGCGACCATCTGGTGCTCGAACTGCCGCCCGCCGACCCGGATGCCGAGGTGCCCGACCTGATCCGGTTCAGCGAGGTGGCGGCGGAGCCGATCGACTGGATCTGGAAGGGGTGGATCCCGAAACGGATGATGACGATCCTCGGCGGGTTCGGCGGCGACGGCAAGAGCACGATGATGGCGTCGTTGATCGGGACGTTGACGACCGGGGGCACGATGCCGGATGGGGAACCGGCCCCGTTGATGAATGTGCTGATGCTCAGCGCCGAGGATGACCCGTCGTACGCGATCAAGCCGCGGCTGGACGTGCATGGGGCGGATGCGACGCGGGTGTTCCAGCTGAAGGGGACGGTGCGCACCGATGGCCGGCGGCGCTGGCTGGATATGCGGCGGGATGCGGCGCTGATGGAGCGCGTGGTCCGGGCGCACGATATCGGGCTGGTGGTGATCGACCCATTGTCGTCGTACCTGTCGAGTGCGGACCGCAACAACGAGGGGGAGATCCGGGACGCGCTGCAGCCGTTGCTGAGCCTGATGGAGCGGACCGGGGTGGCGGTTGTGTCGATCATGCATGTCGGCAAGAGCGCGGCGGGGCGGCGGGTGAGCCAGCGATTGCTGGGGTCGACGGCGTTCACGGCGCTGGCGCGGAGCGTGATCATGCTGGCGGATGTTCCGGACGACCAGCAGCCGAACGATACCGAGGTCCAGGGCAAGCAGAAGGTGCTGCAGGTGGTGAAGAGCAACTACGCGATCGCGCCGCCGCCACGGTTGTTCCGGCGCCCCCTGGACGGGGCGATCGAGTGGATCGGCGAGTCGGCGTTGACGGTGGAGGACTGTTACAGCTCGACGAAGGCGCGGGGGCCGGTGGCGTCGGCCCGGATCGAAGCGGAGGGGATGCTGCGCGAGATGCTGAGCGGCGGGTCGGTGCCGGTGACGGAGATTTTGCAGGAGGCGAGGGGGCTGGGCATCGGGGAGATCACGATGCGGCGGGCGAAGCAAACGCTGGGGGTGGAGTCCATCAAGATCGGGTACGACGGGCTGTGGCACTGGCGGTTGCCGAGCGGGTTGGCCCGGGTGGGTGTCGAAGGTGCTGAAGGCGATCAGGTTTCGGCATAAGGCATCTTCGATCGTCTTCGGGACATGTGGCGAGCGTCGCCCGGTATGGCGATGAGGAAGGTGGTCAGGTTCCGTCGTATGCATGAAACCTGATCACCTTCCTCATCTTCCTCTCTCGCAGAACACGAACATATGTTCTATTCTGTCCGCATGAGCGCCGAAGCGCCCTTGTCCGGTGGCCCCGAAAAGGGGCCGATGTGAAGGAGCGTGCGTGATGGCGGTGATGGTGGCGGTCGCGGGGGAGCAGCCGGAGGAATCGCCGCGCGAGTTGACGGCGCGGGACGTGGTGCGGCTGGTGGAGGGCGAGCGGGTGCCTGATCTGGATTTCGACGACCCGGATGTGCGGATGGTCGCGGGCGGGGTTGCGCGACCCAGATGGCGCGGAAGGCGTTCGCGGCGGCGCGGTATGAAGGCTTCCTGCAGCTGGAGATGGGCTACGGCCTGTATCCGGATGCGCGGGATGTGGAGCAGCTGACGCGGGTGTGGGCGATCTGGTGCGCGAAACGGGGCCAGCCGCCGATGACGCTGACGATGGCGGCGGACGGCACGGGGTGCCTGACATGCGACCTGGCACGGTGTGGCAGACCTGGACGGTGGCGGGGTTCGGCACGATCGGGCGGTTGCTGGAGACGAAGCGGTCGCAGGCGGCGGCCCGATGGACGTTCACGACGACGGCGCTGACGGTGGAGGGGTTGGAGGCCGGGGACGCGGTGGCGATGGCGCGGTCGGTGGTGTGGCTGCTGACGCCGCGCGTGAGCGAGACATAGGGTCTGACGATTGAGCGAGCAGGGGCAGGATCTCCTGCCCCTGTCTCGACTGTTGACCGGTCAGTTCTTCGGCAGGTCGTCGTCTCGCGACTCCAGCAGCGCCAGCATGCCGTGTCGTCGCGCCATCTCCAGGACCTCGGAGCGATCTCGCAGCCGTCTTCCGAACTCCAGCGCCAGCTCTTCCCAGTCAACGTCGTCGAGGGCGGAGAAGACGATGCTCCAGACCAGATCGCCCTTCGAGACCCAAACGGCGTCCACGACCTCACGCTCGACGAACGCGCGGAGGGCGGCGGCCAGTTCTTCGACCGTTGACGCCTTGATGGACGCGACGCGTTCGAGTTGATCGGGGTTGTTGAGATGTTCGAGGATCAGGAACGTCGGCATGTTCAACGCCGGCAGGCCGTTATTGGCCTTTGTGTCTGGCGAATCGCGATGGAAGTCGCGCAACCTGGCGGCGCGTTCGCGTTGCTCCTCGATGATGGACTTCATGTTCTTCCTCATGCGGTTGTTCCGTTCTTGTCCCATACTACCAGTATGTTTTGGTCTGAATGATGAACCGCGAAACCCGAGTCTATCTGCGGACCACGGGTCGAACGCAGTCTGTTCGTGTCGCATTGCCAGTTGAGAGAATACGTATGGCCTGCTATCGAAATTGAACGGGTACGGCAAACGAGGGTGAGACCTACACTGGTATTCCATGCTGCGTTACAAACATGTCGCCGCTCCAGATCACGAGAAACGAGTCTTTTGCGGTCAGCGAGCGCTGATCGATCTCAGGCCTTCGCTGTCGTCCCTAGAGCTGGTCACTCCACAATGCACCCGGATGATGATCTTACATTCAATGGCGTCTTACTTGTCGTAACGATATCCGACGCATATAGCTGAGTTCATCCCGAGAGTCGATGATGCGGATATTGACCGTGAAGCATCTGGTCCTTATAGGTTCCGACCAAGAACAGGCCAATGAGAGGTCGGAAAGAAGGTATCCCTGTCCGCATCGATGCCAACTCTTAGTGTATCGATTACCGTTGTTAGAACTGGTGCTTGGCGATGTTCTTCAAACTCGAACCTGACTTCATCGAGTTCCTTGCCGTCGCGCGGCAAGATCCCTTGCGTGCCCAGAACATTCGAAACGCTTTTGGATGCGGTTCAAGAAAGGCGGTGATTGCGGGATCGAAGCTCGGCTTCCACGAAGTCGTCTTGTTCAATCGATTGCTTCCATTGCGGACCACGCAACCATACCGCTGAAAAACAGTGTTGCTATGGTGGACCAATTCACCAACGATTGAAATGCTTGATACATTCAGCCCTCCATGAGCGCCCGGTACCGCTTGAAGAGCAACGCGACGCGGTCGGCGTCGGTCTCGAACGGTTTGCGCTGGTAGAGGCGGTCGACGGCGCGGTCGAGTTTGTGGTGGGCGTCGACGAGCTCCTTCGGCATGGCGAGGGGATCGTAGAGGTCGGCGAGGGAGCTGTCCGGGTAGAGGGCGCGGGCATCGAGGACGCCCTGGGCGAGGCGTCTCGATCTGGGCGCGCTGTGCGTCGGTGACGTTCTCCGGCCAGGGGAAGTTGTTGTAGACGATGTCCTTGGAGTACCGGTAGCCGCTTTTCAGGCGTCCGCAGACGGCGCGCACCCACGCCATGTGCATCCGGCTGAGTCAGAATGCCGAAATGGAACAAGTCAGCATCGGGAATGATCATGCAACTATCGCCTGCAGATCACGCTTGCATCGAAGAATCCCATAGGAATGTAGTCACGCGTTCTCGGACGAGAGCTCGGGGACGAGCAATGTAATCGCCTGTTCGGGTTGCCGGATTTCACCTGAACAAGTACGGTACCTCGGCAGTTTGCTCGTGCCTGGGCGTCTCGCTGGCCAGTCTGATGTACTCTTCTCTTCCACTCGTTGACGAATCAGGTCGGAATCGACGCCAAGTTCTGCGGACTTAACGCCCTGTAAGCCATAGGCACTAGCGCTCAGTGCGATTGATGAACTCCCGAGCACCAAGAACGGCTCGAAGTGGCATCCCTGCGTTCGGCTCGCAGCAAGCAGATATCGGTCTCTGAGATGAAGAGGTTCCCGTTGTCGTTCGGCATGTTGCCGATAGCTTATTGGCAGGCACGTCTCTTGGCGCGCGGGATCGTGTCGCTTACGAATACTGTGGGGCATCGACCAGATATGGGTTGATATTCTGAGCAACATTTCTCAACTGGTTCGCCTTTGATATCTGGGTAATCGAATAGTCGCTTCTCTCGGTCTCGACTTGAAGCGCGAAGCCGATGATGACGCAATAAACGGCTGCTACGCCCTTCGCGTCATTACTCCACTTGAATGTTCGATGCGCGAAGTTGATCAGCACGCCCCGTCCGATCAGGAACCGTCCAGAGTATGCCCAACTTGTTCACCTTGGGTGATGGAGTTGGTGGAAACGAGGGCCGCGCGATTGACGTGTTGCGCTTCATGCATTGCCGAGCCGACTTGGCATACCATGCGCCGACATAATCGAGGTCGCCTGCATTCTTGACGTCCGGGAAGTTGGCCAACTAGTTCTTCTCGCATTGCCCCGTTCATCAGCTTTGAGCCAACGAATGGCGGATTGCCGAGGATGTACGAGAGGTCTTCGGGCTTGACGACGTCAGCCCAGTCGATGCGGAGGGCGTTGGCGTGGACGATGTGCGGCGAGGACGTGAGCGGCAGGCGGGTGTAGGGCTGGCCGAGGAGCTTCGACGCTTCGAGGTTGAGCTGGTGGTCGGTGAGCCAGAGCGCCGTTTGGGCGATGCGGGTCGGCGAACTCGTCGATCTCGATGCCGTACATCTGGTCGACGTCCACGCGCAGGTAGGAGCCGAGGTCGAGGATCTGCTGGCCGCGCGTGAGCTCCTGCACGACCTTGTGCTCCAGCCGGCGCAGCTCGCGGTAGGTGATGACGAGGAAGTTGCCGGAGCCGCAGGCGGGATCGAGGAAGCGGAGGGTGGCCAGCTTCTTGTGGAACGCCTCCAGCGCGCGGCGGGAGCGCCTTGGCGGTCTCGAACTCGGCGTAGAGGTCGTCGAGGAAGAGGGGCTGGATGACGCGGAGGATGTTCTTCTCGCTGGTGTAGTGGGCGCCGAGGTTGCGGCGCTGCTCGGCGTCCATGACGCCCTGGAACATGGAGCCGAAGATGGCCGGGCTGACCTCGCGCCAGTCGACGAGGGTGGCGGTGAGGAGGGCGTGGCGCATCTCGCTGGTGAAGCCGGGGGTGCGGATGGGATCGGCGAAGAGGCCGCCGTTGATGTAGGGGAAGCGCTGGAGGTCGGCGTCGAGGATCGTCTGGCGCTGGTCTTCGGGGGTGTTGAGGACCTCGAAAATCTGGATCAGGAAGGGGCCGGTGTCGGAGCCGTCGTCGCGGGTGCGGTTGCGGAGGAAGTGGGCGAAGGTGTTGCGCTCGAAGATGCGGGCGTCGTCGGCGAAGAGGCAGAAGACGATGCGGGTCAGGAGCAGTTCGAGATCGCGCCCGGTGTAGCGGTTGGCCTCCAACTGGTTATGGAGGGCGGCCATGCGCTCGGCGGCGAGGCGGTTGACGGGTTTTTCTTCGTCGGGGATGTGTCGGTGTCCTCGATGAGGAAGCCGAAGCGGCGGACGTTGCGCGGCAGGTTCTCCAGCGGGAAGGTGACGACGGCGTTCGTGTCGAGGTTGCGAAGCTGGAAGGTCGCGAAGTCGGAGACGACGATGGCCTGGGGGAGGTCGTAGTCCGGCATGGCGGGGAGGTAGTCGAAGGCCTGGAACTCGGCGGCGGTAGGTCGCGTCCGGCCGATTTCTGCTCGGCGAGGAGCTTGCCGGGCCAGAAGAGGTCGATGAAGCCCTGCTTGTTGCCGGTTTTCTTGATGGCGTATTCGAAGAAGGCGCCGTGGCGGCGGCGGTCGATGCCGAAGATGGAGAGGAACTCGGACCAGAACGACTGGCTCTCGCCTTTCTCGTAGGTTTCGCCGGCCCAGCGTGCGGCGAATTGCTCGGCGCGGTTCTCGATCTCGTTCCACGAGTCTCGTGGCATCCCTCACCCCTTCTTTTGTTGCGATCATGGTGGCCCTGATCACGGAATTATAGGCGAAGGGGGCGCGGAATGGCCCGGTGTGGCCGCGAGAACGTGATTGACATGGGACAGATCGCCTTGCCCCACCTCCATGCCCGGCCTTGATTAGGCGAATCTAAACGCTTTATGGTGCCGCGAACGCTGGCGGGTGACCGTCGTCGCGCCCGGGACGGCCGGGCTCTCGCATGAAGGCACCCGTATGATCCCCTCTCCCGCCATGACGCCGACGGCCTCCGCCGGGGCGAACCTGACCCGCTTCGCGTGGCTCTCCATCGCCGCCGCGCTGGTCACGATCGCGCTCAAGGGCGGCGCCTACCTGCTGACCGGCTCGGTCGGGTTGCTCTCCGACGCCATGGAGTCGCTGGTCAACCTGGTCGCGGCGATCGTCGCGCTGGTGGTGCTGACCGTGGCCATGCGCGAGCCGGACGACGAGCATGCCTACGGCCACACGAAGGCGGAGTACTTCAGCAGCGGCCTGGAGGGAACGCTGATCTTCGTCGCCGCGCTCGGCATCATCTGGTCGGCCCTGCCGCGCCTGTTCGACCCGCGGCCGATCGAGCAGGTCGGCGCCGGCCTCGCCATCTCCGTGGTCGCGGCGGGGGTCAACGGGCTGGTCGCGTGGCGCCTGTTCCGGGCGGCGCGGGAGTTCCGCTCCATCACGCTGCAGGCCGACGCGAAGCACCTGATGACGGATGTCTGGACCTCGGCGGGAGTGCTGATCGGCATCGTGCTGGTCGCGATGACGGGCTGGACGCGGCTGGACCCGATCCTGGCGCTGCTGGTCGCGGCGAACATCATCTGGTCGGGCTACGGGCTGATCGACCGCTCGGTGCACGGGCTGCTGGATACCGCGCTGCCGCCGGACGAGCTGGCGGAGGTCGAGGGCGTGCTGGCGCGCTACCGGGACGAGGCGGGGATCCAGACCCACGCGATGCGCTCGCGGCAGTCCGGGCGGCGGCGGTTCGTGTCGTTCCACATCCTCGTCCCGCCGGCATGGACGGTCAGCGAGGGGCACGACCTGGCCGAGCACATCGAGCGCGATATCCGCGAGGCGCTGCCGGACACGACGGTCTTCACGCATCTCGAGCCGCTCGGCGACCCCGCCGCGATGGCCGACACCACGCTGGACCGCGGCGACATGATCCCGTAACCGGCATCCATCGTCCCGGTAGCACCGGGCCGTGGAGCGATGATGCGACCGCCGGGCACTCCGGAGCGCTGCGGCGCTCCCGCGGCCACGGTTACAGGGGACAGGCATGCCTATGCGCCGGGCGAGGCCACGGGCGTGGATGCCGGGAAGAGCGGCCCGAAGATGGGACCGGAGGGCGTCGGGGCCGGGGTCGGCGCGGTGGTCGCGGTCGGCTCCGGCGTGGCCGTGGGCTCCGGGGTAGGCGTCGGCGGCAGGGTCGGCGTGGCGAACAGCGACGTATCGAGCGAGGTCGTGCGGTCGTAGGTGATCTCCACCTGCGTGCTCTCGGTGATGTCGTTGAACACCACAATCGTGCCCAGCAGCATGTAGATCTCGTCCTGGCGCATGATGCCCTGCGGCAGGTTCGCGCACTGGCCGTCGGTGTAGTCCAGCCGCGCCAGCACCGGGCCCCAGTTCGCCGCGGAGGGCGGGGCGGCGGTGTCGTCGTAGGCGAGGGTGATGCGGCTGATGCGCCCTTCCAGCACGGCGTTCTGGGCGCCCTCCACCGAGACGGTGGTGCAGATCGGCTGCTCCGGCAGGTCGCGGTCGGAGGAGAAATAGATCACGAGCAGGAGGACGAGCAGCGAGACCACGCCGATCGCGAGCACGACGTAGACGGCTTTCGGGCGACCAGGGTCGCCATCGCGGGTGGCCGGCTCGCCACTCACGCGGTCACGCAGCCGCCGCGATCGTCGCCCGCCTGGTCGGTCTCGCCCGTCGTCCGTCATCCGCCGCATCCCTTCCCGTTCCCCGAGCTGTCGCCGATCGTCTGGAGTCTACGTCTGGTCGTCGTCCCGCCTGCGGCCGGGCATGCGGTCGCGCAGGGTCTTCTCGCCGGTCAGCGGATCCGGCCAGGCATGCCCGCCGCCGGAGGAGCGGCGATCGGCGAACTGCCGCACGATGCCATACACGATCCCGCCGACGAAGATGATCCCGAGCGGCCAGACCAGCCACGCCGGGAGGTCGACCGTCGGGCGCTCGCCGGTGACGATGGCGCGAATCATCACTGCCGCGATCACGGCCATCAGGCCGAGCAGGAGGATGCCGACGAGATTCTCGCGCCTGAACATCGCCTGTCCTCCCTACGAGCCGAGCGTCTGCGTGGCGAAGTCGATCACGGCCTGGGTCGGGTCACCGCCGGCCGAGGCAACGCCCCAGAAGCGGTAGAGCACCGGTCCCTGCTGGACGTAAAGGGAGACGGAGACGTTGCCGCCCTCGTCGGTCGAGGTCAGCATGCGGGCGCTGTCACCAAGGGCGGGGGCATCGACATCGCTGGCGCCTGTTGAAGCGAGGTAGTCGGCATAGAACGTGAGCGCGGCGGCGGCCGACGGGGCGTCCTTGAAGCCGTGGAGGCTGGCGAGGAGGGCGTCGGTGCTGCCATCGGTCGGCGCGGTGTTGTTGAACGCGCGCGAGACGTTCGCCGTCCAGCCCCAGTCGGTGAGGTTCTGCTCGGCCTGGCGGTTCCCCCCGATCGCGGCGACCACGGCGGCGAGGTCGTTACTGGAGTCGGTTCCGCTATCGAACCCGGCCGGTGCGAGCGCCGGATCGGGGAGGAGCTGGGTGAGTCCCGCCTCGCTGGTGTCGACGGCCGGGCCCGCGGGCTGCGGGGTCGGCGTCGGGGAGACCGGCTGGGTCGGTTGCGAGGCCTCGGTCGGGCCGGTTTCCGGCGTCGGGGTGGCGTCGGTATTCGCGCCGGCGACGCCGTTCGCCCCTGGCGACTCGGTCGCGACGGCGGCGATGTTCGTCCCGCTGTCCCCGCCATCCTCACCGCGCAGGAGCATCCACCCAAACACGATGAGCGCGCCGATCAGCACGACGGCGAGGGCGCCGATAACCCCGGCGATCACCTGGCGGCGACGGCGCTGGCCCGGCGGCGCGAGGTCTAGCGGGCTGTAGTCGTAGTCGGTGCGAGGTGGCGCAACGAAGGCCCCCGGGTCGTAGCCCTGCGGGTAAGCCTGCGGCTCCTGGCCGGGCAAGGGGGTGTAGCCCTGCTGGGGCGGCTGCGGCGGGGCGCCGCCGTCGCCGGGTTGGGCCGGTCGCCCGCCCTGGGGCTGTCGCGGTTTCTGCGGTCGTGGCTCCATCGAGTGTGTACTCAGATCCTTTCAGGGCGTTCCTCTTTTCAAGGAGGCGTGGCCCCTGCGGCTGTCGCGATTGTTCGTACGCCCATTCCGCCCCCAGTATCGCATGCGTCGGACATCCGGGCATGCCGGGCATGGGCGAAGGGAGTGGTCCGACAGGCAGGTAACCAGCACCGGAACGCCGGCGGATTGGTCGGGTACGGGGCCGGGCGGCGCCATGCGGCGAGCGTCCCGATCCGTCACCGGGCAAGTATAGCGGCCCCGCGGCGTCGCTCGCCGAGGCCGCTGCGTGCCCTCGTCCCTGTAACCGACCGCGAGGGGAACCCGTTTCGCCGGTGACGGCGGAGCAGGCGGCGGTTGTTTACAACAGGGCGACAATCGGCTACGATGGCACTATGCAATTGCAGAGTGATCGCGAGGCAGGCATCATGGCGGACCAGCGCCGGACATCGACAACCGAGACGCCGCCCGATACGGGCGACGTGACCGGCACCGCGGGATCGACCATCCCGCGCTTCTACATGTCCGGCGACCTCCGCGCCGCCACCGGCCTCAGCCGCACCCAGCTCGACTACTACCTGCGCGAGGGCGTCGTCCGCCCGACCGCCCGCACCGAGAGCGGCTACCTGCTCTTCGATGAGAGCGAGCGGGAGGTCGTCGAGCAGATCATCGCCTGGCGCGAGGAAGGCGTGGGCCTGAAGGATATCCGTCAGCGCCTGCACCGTGAGGAGGCGAGCTGATGGACGACCGCGCCCTCGCTTCCCGCCCCGTCAGCGATGCTCCCGTGCCCGACCGGCTCCGCGCCCTCGGGCTGGATCGCAACCCGTTCACCGGGCCTGGCCCGCGCGTGGCGATCCCGGCGCACGATGAGGCGCTCGGGACGATACGCACCTGGATCGATGACGTCGGGGCCGATCCGACGCGGCCGGAGCGGCTGGCGGTGGTCACCGGCGCGGAAGGGATGGGCAAATCCCGCCTGCTGCGCGAGCTGGTCGGCACGGCGCAGGCGCCGGCCACGATGCCGATGATCGACCCGGGGAAGGGTGGCCTGACGGACGCCCAGCTCCTGCGGGCGATCATCGACGCCTTCGGCGGCACCGCCACCGGGCGCACCGGCATGGAGCTGCGGCGGGATATCCGGCTCGCGCTGGCCGACCTGCCGAACGGCATCGTGCCTGGCCTACTGATCGACGACGCCGACTTCTCCGGCGCGCGGCTGGAGTTGATTCGCAACGTGCTGCGCGATGGCGCGGACGCCGGGCTCTGGATCGTGCTGGCCGGGCAGCCGGATCTCGCCGATCGCCTCGCGCGGCGGCGCTCGTTCCGCGCCCTGCTCGGGCCGGTCGTCGGGCTCGGCACGCTGGAGGAGGATGACGCGCAGGAGCTGCTGCTGCTGCGGATCGACGCCGCGACGGTCGACCGCCGTCGCCAACCGCTGATCGCCCCGGATGCCATTGACGCGATGGTGGCGTGGGCGGCGGGCAATCCCGGACGGCTGCTTCGGCTGGCGGAAGTGAGCCTGGGCGGCGCGCTGCGGCAGGGGGCGAGCTCGATCGAGCGGCCAATGGTGCAGCTGGCGATCGCGCAGATGGAGGGGCCGTCCGAGACCGGGCACGACGTAGCGGTCCGGCGCGATCCAGGCGGAGATCCCGCTCTTCGGCGATACGGGTACGGCGGGCCCGGCGCAACGCTCGCTCTGGGAAGGAGTGCCGGCCGATGACCAGGTGCCCGATTAACCGTACGTACACGGCGTCGGATCGGACGCCGGCAGCGTATCCTTACGGTGGCGCACGGACAGGATCAGGACTCGATCACAGGGGCCGGAGATCGACCCTTGTGATCGGCGCCGGATCGCCAACCGCGCCGACGATGATGACTGAGTTGAGAACAAGGAGGACGCGTTCACACCGGCCGGAGGTCGCCGGCGAGCAGGCAATGGGAACAGGCATCACGCGCTGGAGGGTGTGCGCCAACACGCCGGAGAGCCGCGCCAGGGACCGGAGCCAGACCGCCAGGACGGCCAGCACCATATCGAAGACCGGCACAGGGATGACGATGACGCGCGAGACGCGAGTTCTTCCAGAAAACGAAAAAGACCGGTGCGCCAACACCGGACTTTCTCAGGAAGAGTCATCTGTGATTGTTGTCGGGATCTGATCGGACCGTCGCCAAACCGCCTGATCACGATTCCGAGTGAAGCCGCTGTAGTTCCCCGCCAAGGGAGGGTTCTGTGTACCCAAGCGACGTTGACCTGATTCTAGTCACACCCCGTTCGGTGTGTCAAGAGGCGATCGTGCCACCCCGGCACAATGCGCGCGCCGGACCGCGCCGGTGACACGCCGTCGCGCCGACAACCGCGACGAGCGGACCATACCCACTCCCCGGACGGATGACGCCACGTCGGCCGTCCGGGGAGTCGGCATGCCCGCCGCGGACGACGCGCAGCAGGTATCCGGGATCGTCGGCGATGCCTCGGCCAGCGCCGGGCAGAGCCGCTCCGGCGAGGACACGCGACGGCGCGGATGGTTCTGGCACTGGAACAGCATCGTCACCCAGTTCGCGCCGATCATCGGCCTGAAGGGTGTCGGGCTCCTCAACTCCTATACGGTCTGGACCGACCGTCGGGAATCGTCTCCGCATCGCGGCTTCGCCTTCCCCTCGCAGCAGAGCGAGGCGGACTTCTACGGCGAGGACCGCAACGAGCTGATCACGATCAACAAGATCCTGGTCGCGCTCGACCTCATCGAGATCCGCAAGGAGATGGTCCCGCGCACCGACGCGAAGGGGCGGCGCTGGAAGGTGCCCCACAACCTCTACCGCGTGAAGGACCACGGCGACGAGTTCAACCTGAGCACGGACGATGTCCGACGGGTGGTGGCGCTGGCCGATAAGGATCGGGCCGTCTACCGCTATGTGCGCCGCATCTTCTCGGAGCGGTTCGCGCCGATCGACCGTGACAACGTCTGGCACAGCATCCTCGAGGACCTGCGCGACGACCCGACATGGCAGAAGCTGGCCGCCCGTACCGCGAAGGACGAGAGCCGTGCCTCCGCGCGCACGAAGGCCGGTCACGCATCCCGGAAGTCCTCCGCCAATGAGGCATCCAGCGATTTTTCTTTGCCTTCTGGCAGTGACACGGCGACAGCGGAGGCGACAGCACGAAACAGCAGTAATGACAGCGACACTGGCGACACCAACGACAGCGGCCAGGCCGACCGAAACCTCTGCTGACATGTTCAACAATGGTTTGGGGATCGATGCTGCACAGAGCAACAATGGTTTGGATGGAAATCAGCCGAGCATTGATGCACCCGTCAACAGAGGTCAGGCAACCTCTGTTGAACCGACCAGCACTACGTATTACCAATCATTAACCACCACAACGACTGATCAGGATGAGCAAAACGGAAACAACGCCGAGAGTCGTGATGGCCTGGCGTTCGGGCCGGGACAGGCGCCGGATGACCGGCGAGACCGCGAGGCGACAGTCCGCCTGTTCGATGAAGCCAACGGGCGGGAGTCGACGGTCGCGGCGCGGCGCCAGCTGGGGCGGATCGCCGGGGATATCGCCGGCCTGGCAGCGACGGCCGGCGTGACCGGATGGACGCTGGTCGGGAGCGCGATCGATGAGGCGGTTGCCTCGGGCAGCGCGTTCGTGGCGCCGAAGCGGATTCGCGAGATCCTCGCCCGCTGGGATCGGGATGGTGTGCCCGCCGAGTATGCCCGCGTGGCCCCGGCTGGTGACGCCGCGTCACGACCTGTGACAAGCGCTGTGACAACGGAGTGCGGACACCAGTCACAGGTCTGGGCGGGTTGGCTTGCCGGTGGAGCGTGACCCCGCCGAGGTGTGGGACGCGGCGTGCGGGATGCTGCAGGGCGCGCTCTCCGCCACGGCGTCGGCCAGCTGCGCACCGGCGTACACTATCGAGCGGTATGAGGCCGGCACGGTGGTGCTCGCGGCGGCGACGCCGGAGCTGGCGGCTTCCATCGACGGCGGATGGGGCGATTCCATCGCTCGCAAGCTTGGCGTCGTGCTGCGGCGGCCGGTGCGGGTGCGGGTGCTCTCCCCCGATGATCCCGACGACGCCCGGGCCGAGGCGCCAACCCGTTCGACATCGGCGCCTTGGACCCGTCCGCAAGGGACGGGTGTACGGAGTGGCCCGGTGACGCCGCCCCGTATCCCGGTGTTCATGTTGCCGGAGTGCCGGATGACGAGCACGCAGGTGTGGATGTCGGTGCTCGACGAGCTTCGCGGGTCAGGCGCGATCCCGAAGCCGGAGATCGAGTCGTGGCTGCGCGACTCCGTGCTGGTCGGGCGCGATGACGACGGCGCGCTGATCGTGGGGGTGCCGCACGCGTTGGCCGAACGCCGGGCCGGGCGGTTCCTGAGCGCGATCGAGACAGCGGCGATGCACATCGTCGGGTTCGACTGCGAGATCCGGGTCGTGCGGACGAGTACCTGGCTTGCCGGAGGAGGTGCGACCGGCACAAGATGGATAACCTGAGACACCTCAAGACCACTGCACGAGGGAGCGGGGCTATGCGACTGCACAGCTCCGCTCCCTATTTCGGTGATCGACGACATCGCGGTCCGCGATCCGTAGTGGATATCGTGCGCGACCACGTACCATCTACTCGGGCGCGTCACCGGCGCTCTTCCGGCGTCGGCAATCCGAAGCGTGGGTCGCCCCGGATCGATTGGTACGTCTTCTGTGGTGGTCGGGAATCAGCTGCTCTCCGGCGGCCTCAATAGCGGATCATTGGGCGTCGTCAGAGGTGACTTCATTCGGGTGACAGGTCGGGTCGCAATGGTCTGGTCGCTCGGGTGTTCGGCCGGTTCCGCGCTCTCCGGGCTGTCCGAAAGGCTGGTAGGATGCGAACCCGGCGTTCCCGGGGGTCATGCGGGTGCCGATCATCGGGCGGCCGCTTCCGGAGATGCTCTGGACGATGGCGTTCCCGGCATCGCGCACGGTCATGACGTCGAACTCGCCCTTGACCGTGAATGACATGCCATCGTCGCTGACGACGGGGTAGCCGTCGTAGGTGCGGGTGCCTTGATAGGATCCGTCGGCGCCGAAGCAGACCTGCACGGCGGTGAAGCGGGCTTCGTGGTCGTCGATCGGTGCCCAGGTACCGAGGGCGAGTCCGCGGATCTGGGTGCCGTTCTCCCCGCCTCGGCGCAGGGGTAGACGAGCACGGCGGTGCCGTCGGCGCCGAAGAAGGCGGGTGCGGCGGCGGTCTGGTCGCCTTCCGCCGACAGGGCGATATGGGAGAGCCACAGGCCGGTGAGGGGGTGGGGGCCGGTCGACGGTGCCATCAGACTGCCGCCGGTGTCGCATGCCGGCGGCGGCGCTGGCGGAGATGCGAGGAAGAGACCGAGAGTGCCGACGCCGAGTCCGGCGAGGGCTGTGCGACGTGAGAGTGGTCGTATCTCGGACATGATGGACTCCTTGATCAGCAGATCATCGAGATCGTCTGCGGGTCGCGTCGACGCCGGGCCCTCATCGCCAACGCGTCCTGAGATGTGTCGTCCCACATACAGGATGACTGGGGCGAGGACCCAGGCATCGGGGAGTCACCTGTTCCGGATCGAGCGAGGAATAGGTGATTCAACCTATGCCGATCGCTGGTTGTGCGGCAGCGCTGCCCTGTGGAGGTACCTGTCCAGGTATCGGCCTTCAGTCGATTGACCGGTTGCCCTCCCGGCCGCTACAGGAGACCGTTGCGGACGGCAAACGTGGCGGCGGCGGTGCGGGAGTCGAGGTCGAGCTTGGTGAGGATGTGGGCGACGTGATGCTCGACCGTTCGCTCGCTGATGCTTAGCGCGTCGGCGATCGCGCGGTTGGAATGGCCCTCGGCGACCAGGCGGAGCACCTCGAGCTCGCGGAGAGACCGTTCAGGTTGAACGTGGTGCTCGCCTTCGGCGCGCTCTCGGGCATCGCCGCAAGTGCCTCGCGTACCGCTGTCTCGAAGGTAATCTCTCGCCCCTCGGCCCACGCTGATGCAAGCCTGGAGACATCCCGTATGACCGGTAGGATGTGCGTGTCGATAGCCTTGCGAGCATCGCGGAGTCGTTGTGCTACACCGAATGGCTCCTGGTCCCGAGCCCAAGGTTCCGGAAGGCAAAGCGCGCGTTGGAGGTCGAACGTTTCTTCGATGAAGGGAATACCGTACGTCTCGTGGAGCGCTTCGGCGGCACCGAACATCCGGGCTGAGGCCTCGACCTGTCCTAACCCGGCCAACGCGCCGGCGACCCCGGCGATGGCCGCGCCGCAGGCCTTGATGTGGAACCCCTCGATGGGCGAGCTCGAGGGTTTGCTGATAGGTCTGGAGCGCGGACGCGTCATCGCCTCGCACCCGTGCCAGGTGGGCTGTCCAGAGTAGCAGTCCGCTGCCGTAAAGGAAGCGTGCACCCTTTTCTTCCAGATGCGCCCACGCTTCCCCGAAAATCGATGTTGCGCGGTCAAGGTCTCCATCCAACAAGGCCATTTGGCCCAACTGCTGAAGCTCGCCCACGATCCAGTTGACGATCCAGGGAGGATCCCGGAGCGCTTCCATATGCGCGATGGCTTCGCGATGACGCCTGATCGCCGCATCGGTGAAGTGCGGGATACGTGAAGCGGCAACGCCTGAGAGAACCAAGCACTGGATCACGCCGAGGGGATCATCGTACGTTCGATAGATGGAGATGCCTTCCTCAGCCAGTTCGAACGCGTTCATGTTGTCCCCGTGCTGGTTGGCTATCCAGCTCAGGATCGCGAGCGCCTTGGCGCGGTCACGAGGATTGTCGAGGCCGGGCATTGCGAGTAGCGTCTCCAGCCATCGCTGCCCCTCGGCCGAATTTCCGAGCACAACCCATAATGTGCCGAGCTTCGACGCCATGGTGAGGCAAGCAGCCACCTTCCCCGAACCGTGGAGCCACTGCAGTGCCGCGCGCACGTTTCCCTGCTCGACATGAAGCCGGTGGATACGCGCAAGCCCATCTTCCAACGGCATACACCATGCATAATCGCTTTCCTCCGCCACGTTGCTGAACCACGCAGCGTGGCGATCCCGCGTTGAGCGCGATTCTCCTGACTTCGTGAGCTGTTCCTGTCCAAACTCGCGAATTGTCTCCAGCATGGTGAAGCGCGGCTCCCCTGTTTCCACAGAGACCGGGATCAGGAGGCTCTTGGTGGCAAGTGAAGCAATGGCATCCCATACGTTGACCGGAAGATCGACGACGGCCTCGGCCGCTTCCAGGGAGAACCCGCCGCTGAACACGGCGAGGCGCCGGAAGATGGTCTGTTCGTCGTCTGGTAGCAAGTTGTAGCTCCACGCGATCGCCTCGTGCATGCTGCGGTGACGATCCGGGGCGTCGTGGGGTCCACCTGAGAGAATGCCGGCCCCGCTATCCAGCAGCGAGCGCAGAGCGGAGGGGGAGAGGAGGCTGCTACGTGCTGCAGCAAGTTCGAGAGCAAGGGGTAGGCCGTCGAGCCGGCGGCAGATCTCGGCGATATCCGCCGCATTCTCATCACCAAGGACGATCGGCCGCCCGCTTGCGTCTGCTCGTTCCAGGAACAGTTGAATCGATTCGAACCGGACGAGTACGTCGGGTGCGGGAACGGAGTCGTCCGGCGTCTTCAGGGGTTGGACGACGAAGAGGTGTTCGCCGGAGATGCGCAGGGCGACGCGGCTGGTGGCCAGGATGGTGGATTCTGGACACGCGGCAAGGATTCGCCCGAGCGCGGGTGCGGCTTCGGTGACGTGCTCGAAATTGTCGACGACGAGGAGCGTTCGTTTGTCGCGCAGGACGTGGATGATCGCCTCCTCGACCGGGCGGCCGGCGACGCGCTGGAGACCAAGCGCCTGGGCCACGGCCGGGAGGACCAGCGCTGGGTCCCGCACGGCGACAAGTGGAACGAACAGGACATCGTCCCACGCATCCTGATCGAAGCGAGCCACAGCCTCGATCGCCAATCGGGTCTTGCCGGCGCCTCCCGGGCCGACCATGGTCAGGAGACGCACATCCTCGCGCATCAGGAGACCGGTGATCTCCACGATGTCATCCTCACGCCCCACGAAGGAGGTGAGGTAGCGAGGGAGTTGGTTCTCGGCCCGAGAAGGTGGCGACCGCATCTCCATTCCCCGGTGTCGTTGTTTCGCCTGTCGGTAGGCTGGCTGGAGATCCCGTCTCATCATCTTACGGCGATGTGTCGACATAATCGCATCCCGGGTGTACGACTGCGGGATCATCATGTCTCCGGATGCGTACCTGGCTGGCGGACCACATCGGGGCCGTGTGGCCCGGGAAGGATTTCCCGGACGGGATCGGGAACGGTGCCGCTTCCTCCCGGGATATCCCGCGCCCTACCGTGCGGGCATGGATCGCACCCTGACGCGATCCGCAATGCCCTTACGAAAGGAGCGGCCATCATGGACATGCTCGTCGATATCCGGCTCGACCGGCGCCAGTTTGCGCTCGCGGGTTCTCTCGCCGCGTTGATGGGGCTTTCCCCGGCGCCCTCGATCTCGGCGCAAGACGCCACCGTCGAGGCCGGCGACCTTGCCAGCCTCGGTTTGCCGGAGATCAATCTCACGGTCACCGCCGACGCCTTCGAGGGACTGCCCGGAGGCGACCTGGAGGCCGGGCGCTACCTGCTGACCGCGACGATCGCAGACGGGCTGGAGTATGCCGCCGCCGCGATCGTGGGGCCACCCCCTCGCATGACCGCCGAGGAGCTGATCGGCGAGTTTGAGCGCTTCGCCAGCGCAGTCACCGGAGGGGTCGCCAGCGGCCAGCGAAGACGAGGGACCACCGTCCGACGAGATCCCACTCTGGTTCTACCAATGCCAGCTGCAGGGCGGGGTCGGCGGAGCCGGTGGCACGACGCTGCAGACGGTGCTCGATCTTCCGGCCGGCGAGTGGGTCCTGTGGGGCGACGACCCCACTGCGCCCCAGCCACCCATCATCTTCAATGTGACCGGCGAGATGCCGGCGGACCTGCCGGTGCCGAATGCGGATGTCACGGTTACCTTTATCGACTTCGCCATCACCTTCGAGGGAAATTTGACCGCTGGCGATCACCTCGCGCATCTCCAGAACCATGGCGCCGAGCCCCATTTCGCCCTCCTGATGAAGGGGCCCGACTCGATGACGCTCGATGACATCGACGCGATCATGCAGGTCATGATGGCCATGGAGGAGGGCGGCACGCCTCCGGATCTTCCGTTCGACCCGGAAACGGACCTCATGCCGGTCTGGCAGACGATCACGCAGTCGATCGGAACCGAGCAGTGGACGCCGTTGTCGCTGGACGCAGGCACATACGTCGTCTTCTGCTTCTTCCCGAACGCCGGCGAGGGCGCGCCTCACGCGGCCCACGGCATGTACACGGTGTTCACCGTTACCTAGCGACATCGTGCCGATATCCCCGTGGCGCATGTGCTGCGGGGATATCGTTGCAGGCTGCCGATCCCTATACTGCGGATATTCGGGCCTTACCTACCATGCATCACGGACACCGTTCCTGATCCCGACCCGGGTGAAGGGAGGACCAGACCGCAGCCCAACTACGGCGGCGCGGTGCGGGAGCGGAACGGTGAGGCCTCACGATCCGCCGATGGGGAGAGCAGGATGAAGACAGCAGAAGCGGTGGTGCGGCTCTTTATCGAAGAGATGTGGGGAACCGGGAACACCGATCTCGTCGACGTCGTCGTAAGCCCGGACTACCGCCCGGATGGGCAAGATGGGGGACGCGAGTTCGTCCGGCGCAACATGGTGCGGTTCAGGGCCGCCTTCCCGGACATGACGGTCCGCCTGCTCCATCTGGTGGCCGACGAGTCGCGGGGCGAGGTCGGTGTCCTGTTCGAGATCAGCGGCACGCATCGGGGCGTGTTCGGCGGCATGGAGCCGACTGGTCGAGTCGCGCGGATGCTGGAGGCGGGGTTCTTCACCGTCGAGGATGGCATGGTGGTCGCGGCCGACTGGGTGTCGGACAGCCTCGGTCTCCGCATCCAGCTCGGGGCGCTGCCGGAGGATTTCTGGACGAACCCGTCGCGCCGGTAGGGCGGCGGGAGGGCTACCGGAGTCAGGCGGCCCTCCCGTGAGGGATCGTTACCAGGCGGTCCAGCCGCCGTCGACGTAGAGGATATCGCCGGTCACGTAGGAGGCCGCGTCGGAGGCGAGGAAGACGGCCGGTCCCTTCAGTTCCTCCGGGCGCCCCATGCGCGCGAGCGGCGTGCGTCGCTCGATCTCGGCGACGACCTCCGGCATGTCCATCAGTCCCGCCGTCATCTCCGACGGGAAGTAGGCCGGGCCGATGGCGTTGACGCGGATGTTGTGGTGCGCCCAGTGCACCGCGAGGTCGCGCGTGAGGTTCACGACGCCGCCCTTGGTCGCGGCGTAGGCCGTCGCCGCCGAGGGCTCCGACGCGCCAGCGCCGAGGATGGAGGCGATATTGATGATGGAGCCGCCCCGGCCGGAGGCGATCATCTCCCGCGCGGCAACCTGCGAGCAGAGGAAGACGCCGGTGAGGTTGACATCGACGACGTACTTCCACTCGCTGAGCGGCACCTCGTGCGGGGCGCCGACGTTCGCCACGCCGGCGTTGTTGACGAGGATGTCGACCCGCCCGTAGCGGTCCACCGTCTCGCGCACCATGCGCTCCGACCGCAGTCTTCGTCGGTGACGTCGGCCTGGATGGCGAAGGCGTCGTGTCCCGCCTCGCGAAGTCGAGTGGCGGTCTGCTCGACGTTCTCCATGCGGCGGCCCGCGCAGGCGACTTTCGCGCCGGCTTCCGCGAGTCCCTCGGCGAAGGTCACGCCCAGGCCAGAGCCCGCCCCCGTCACGATCGCGACCTTACCTGGTCAGGTCGAACAGTTGCTGGATGGTGCTCGCGGTCATCGTCGACGCTCCCCACGTACCCGGTGAAAGGCACCATTGCCTCTCATTCCGGTTATTGTGATTTTCGTAACAAATGATACGGGACGGGCAGGGAGGGGACGAGACGCGTTGGGGTGGGATTCGTCGGCCGGAGGCGCTTGCCTCTCGTGGATAGCGGCCGCTACCGGCCCTGTTCGGGAAGGTTCTGGACCAGCCAGCGATTGAAGGCCAGGTTGCTGGCGAGGAATTCATCCAGGGGATGCCTCATCATCGCCTCGATCACCGCCGGGCCGCTCGGATCCGTAGCGGCAAAGAGCCCGAACCGCATCGCCCCGATGCCGTAGCGAAGGGCCATCGACGTCACGAGCACATTCCATATCTCGCCGGGGTCCGCCTTCCATCCGGCGTCGTCGAGGCCAGCGACGTAGCCATCGATGGCCGCCTCGGCCATCTCCCCGATGTCTTCGATCGGCGCATCCATGAAGGCCACGCTCGCGCCGACGAGCGGCACCAGCTCCTCACCCAGCGCCCCGATCCCCGCATACGACCAATCGATCAGGATCGTGTCGTCCTCTCCATGTGGCCGCTCGCGGATGAAGATGTTCCGGCTGAAGGCGTCGAGGTGGCAGAACGTCTGGGGACGGCGCGTCATCTCCTCGTAGATCCCGTGGCGCCGGGCCCATAACCGGGCGAATGCGTCCAGCACGTCTGGCGGGGTGGTGCCGGACCTGTTGGCGAGGTCGTCATCGGCAAGGAATGTCTCCAGCGCCGGGCCGGCGAGGTCGGTCCACCCCTGGAGCCAGTTCCTGCTCAGGAAGGCCGTCGTTGGGCGTGGGTGCTCGACGAGCCAGGCGCCGTTGAATTGCCCGAGCTGCCTGGCGATGGTCCCGTACCGCCCGATCGGCCATGGGGCCCCGTTCAGGTTGGTGACGTCCTCCAGCCATATCCAGATCGTGCCATCGTCGCGATCGAGATTCCCGAAACATTTCGGCGCCGCGACGCCTCCCGGGAGATCGGCGAGCATCCCCGATCGATACAGCTCGATCTCGCGATGCGGCCAGTTCCATGCGGAAGGAGGGTCGTTTGCCTCCGGCCTTGCCCAGCCTTTGAGCACGATCGACCAGGGCCGGGACTCGCCCTCGACGAGCGCAACGCCCTCCAGCCGCCAAACGCCGAGGCATTCGCCCGCTCCACCGGCCAGCGACGAGCTGGACCAGGAAAGGAGGGAGGCATCGGAAAAGCCAGGGAGCGAACGGATCGCTCGCTCGACGTCGTGCGCGGTCAGCCATGCAAGGGATGAGGTGTCGAGCATCGTGATGCTCCTTGGGTGACAGGCAAGTATGGTGTTGGCAGGAAACCCGTCCCCATCTTACCCGTCCCCCGGCCGCGATCCCGATGCTATGCGTAGGGCCCGGACGGAATGCAGCGGCGGGGGCCGGGGTATTATCGCGAGGTGATACCGACGTCAGCATCGAGGAATGGACACCAGGATGAGCGAGCGAAAACCTGACGACCCAAAGGCAGTTGACGAGGCGTTCCGGCAGCGGTCCGGAGAGCATGTCGCCCGGTACATCGCGACGGATGGCGCGGAGGGGTACGACGATAACTCGTACAAGGCCCCCACGCTCCTCCTGACGACCACCGGGCGCGTTAGCGGCGAGCCCAACACGGCGCCCCTGTACTTTGCCGAAGACGATGGGCGCTACATCATTATCGCCTCGAAGGGCGGATCGGACCGCGACCCCCAGTGGTACCGCAATCTCGTCGCGCACCCGCAGGTCGGCGTGCAGATCCGCGGAGATCGCTTCCGGGCACATGCGCGCACGGCGACGCCGGAGGAGAAGACGACGTTGTGGCCCCTGCTGGCCGGGCCGATGCCGTTCTACGACACCTACCAGGCCCAGTCCGACCGCGATATCCCCCTGGTGATCCTCGAGCGCATCGATTCGTGATCCGGGACGCGCTTCGCGGCCAAGGGGCCATGCAGCTCGTGTTCCCGGAGTCGATGCCCGAGGTCGCGCCGTCGCTGCCGCTGCTCCGCGACCGAGCGGGCGGAGATGGAGGCGGTGTTCGGCGTTCCGGTGCTGTTCCTGGAGGAGGATCCCGGCGCCGGTCCGCGCTGGATCCTGCGCATCGAGCCGGAGCGGGAGGATAACCGGCTGGTCTGGGACCCGGGGACGCTCGTGCTCACATCGTTCGCGCGGGACGCCGACGGGCTGATGGCGACCTTCAATATGCTGCACTCGCTGGTCGCGCTGGAAATCGATGCCGTCGATGACCGCCCGCACACGACGATGGCAAAGGCGGTCGCGCGGCTTCGCCGGGAGGTGGCGGGGACGTTCCCGGGGTTCGGCATTCGTGGCCTGGACTGGAGCGACGTCACGTCGCGGCATGTCCGGGACACCGGAGCTGACATGACGTATGCGGACGTCCAGTGTTGGATTGCGGAGCTGGGCGACGCACATACGGCGATCCGCCGGCCAGTACCGGTGTTCAACCCACCGTACGCGGTGGAGATGACGCCTGAGATCGCGTTGTTCCGCCGGGTGCCCGAGGGCAGCGACGCCTGGCGGGCTGGCGTGCGCGCCGGATGGACGCTGGATGTCGACGACCCGGCCGGGTGGCTGGCGCGGAACGGCGCACCGCCGCATGCCCGTGCCCTCACGGCGGGACGACGGGCGATCGCCATGGAGGGCGTCACGGAGCGCGCGTTCAGGGCGACGAGTCCCGCCGGCGAACACGTGACGTGGACCGAGCGTGCTGCTGCGCCGACGCTGGAGCGGGTGTTCCGCTGGTCCCGGCATGATGCGCGTACCGGCGTGATATGGCTGGCGAACTGGTTCACCGGCATCGGCTTCGAGGATGCGCTGGACGAGGCGCTGACGGAGCTGCGGGGCGCAGAGCGTCTCGTGCTCGACCTGCGCGGGAACACCGGCGGCAACCTGATGCTGGCGACGGAGACGCGGCGGCGGTTCCTGCGGGAGCGCGCACTGTTGGGCACCATCCAGTTCACGCGCGGCGATGGCACGCTCGCCGATCCGGTCGAGCTATGGGACGAGCCGTCGGACGACCGGGTGCGCTGGGAGGGCGATCTCATCGTCCTGACGGATCCGTTGACCTACTCGGCGAGCGAGGATTTCCTGCTCGGCTTGCAGGGGTTGCCGCATGTCACGGTGATCGGCCAGCGCTCCGGAGGTGGGAGCGGCCGCCCGCGCACGATCCGGTTGCTGGATGACATGGTGGTGACGATCAGCACCGCGCTGACGTTCGACCGCAACGGCACCTGCATCGAGGGGCATGGCATCCCGGTCGACATCGAGACGCCGATCTTCACTCACGATGGGCGCGACCTGGCCATGGAGCGGGCGCTGGACGGCCGGTAGCGGAAGCTGAAGGGGAGTGGTCTGGCCACGGTCATTGTGGGTATTTCCGATATCTCATATAGTGCCCAGAACCGCTTATGTACGGTCAACTCGTCCACACTATCGAGGAGAGATCATGTCCGCAGCTCCGCGACCGCTCGACCTGGGTCCCGATATCGCTCCGCCGACCGACGATGGCCTGTTTGGCCCGGGAAGCGTGACCTGGCGCGTGATGGCGTCGCCCTCAACCTCCCTGGGCACGTCGGCCGCGGTGCTCGCCCAGATGCTGCATCCCCGCGTTGTGCGCCTGATTGCCCAGGCCTCGACGTTCGAGCGCAATCCGGAGCTTCGCGCCCGGCTGACCGCCGAGTACGGCCTGACGATCACGTACGGCGATACCGCATCGGCCGAAGCGGCCGGGGCGACGCTTCGGAAGCTGCATGGCCGGATGAAGGCCGTCGATGTCGACACCGGCGAGCCGTATGACGCGAACGAGCCGGACCTCCTGCGCTGGGTGCACTGCACGATCCCGTGGGCCATGCTGCGCGCCTATGACCGCTGGGGGCCGGAGCTGACGGCTGAGGAAAAGGATCGGTTCGTCGACGAGCAGCGCACCGCCGGGCGCCTGGCGGGTCTCGATCCCGAGACGCTGCCGTCCACCGTGGCCGAGCTGGAGGAGTACATCGCCAGCGTGGTCCCGAAGCTCGCCTATACCGCTGAAGCGGGGCGGATCCGGGCCATCATGGTGCCCCGGACGCTTCCCAGGAGCGGGAAGGACGTCGTGATGCGGCTGATGAGCCTGGCGGCGGTCGATTTGCTGCCGTCGGAGATGCGGGACCTGTATGGCTACTGGTGGGGGCCGCTCCAGCGGGGCCTGCTCGGGATGGCCAGCAACGGGCTCGTGCGATCGGCGGTGAAGAAGACGCCATACGAGCGCGTGCTGCCCGGATTGCGAGAGCAAGCGCGCGTGCATGCCTTCGGCGCGAAGGCGCTGAAGATCAACAAGGATATGCGAAAGACCGTTACGGCACCGGTGACCGCCGATGTTCCGGAGCCTGCTGGCGCGGATGAGACAGTCGCCGCGCCGTAGGGCCCTGCATTCCCTCCGGAATCGAAAGACCCCTTTCCCGTCTCAACGGGAAAGGGGCTCTTTACGACGCGCTGTTGGCCGCGTGGTTTATGCGGCAACCCAGTTGTTCTCGCGAACGATGGCGGCGATCTCCTCCGAGCTCACGGCGTAGCAGGAGAGGGCCTCTTCGCGGGAGAGCAGGCCGAGGTCGACCGCTTCGCTGATCGACATGCTGGATGGGATGTCGAATCGCTTGCACAGGCTGGCAAGGTGCTGCCCGATGGCGACCTGGCGAGCGATGTCCCACGTCGTGACACGCGCGGCGCGGATATCCTTCTCGATCTTTTCCAGGGGCACGCCTTCAAACTCGGTGATCGGAACTCCCTTGCGCTCGGCAAGGAGCCGGATGCCGGCCTGAAGCCGCAGTTCTTCTGCCTTGGTCAAGGTCACGTCTCCCTTCTGGATACGTTTGATCGACAGGACGGTTGGAATGGGACGCTCGCGCTCCTTCCGGAGTGCGGGATGGCGTCGCTTTCGGCGATGCTCCGTCTCGCACAATGCAGTTCACCCAGCTGCCCGGCGACGTCGTGGACAGTGGGCGCATAACGGCCTATTCGCTTATCCGTATACTACTATAAGTGGAATCATTTTGCAAGGCAGCAGGTTTTACTGGGGTGTTGTTTGGGAAACTAAACCGCCTCGGCCGCGGCCGGCTGCATCGGGTGACGCCGGTTCGCGACGATGAGCACCGCGACCATCGCCAGCAGGACCACGCCCGTGGTGACGAATGTCGCGCGTAGCCCGAGCGTGGCGGCCAGACCGGCACCCGCCAGTGGGCCGAGGAAGCCGCCGACCGAGGCGAACGTGTTCATCATCCCGAAGACCATGCCGCGCCGGCTCTCGTCGGTGATGTTGGCGATGAGGGCATTGGCGGAGGGGATCATGCCGCCGGCGAACACGCCGAAGATCGCCTGCAGGGCGATGAGGTGCCACGGCACCTGGGCGAGGGCCATCGGGAGGTAGATCAGCCCGGCGCCGAGAGAGGTCGCGACGAGCACGAGGTAGTGACCACGGCGGTCGCCGGTGCGGCCGAGGATGACAGAGGAGATGGCGCTGGTGACGCCGAGGATGCCGAGCGTGAGGCCGGCGAGGGTCGAGGTGCTGCCGCTGGTATGGGCGAGCTCGTCGACGTAGAGCGGGGTGATCGGCTGCACCGCCGAGGAGGCGAAGCGAATGACGAGCATGCTGAATGTTAAGGCCAGCAGCGCGGGGCCGAGCAGGATGCGCCAGGTCGAGGTCTGTTCGGCATCGGACGCATGGGGTGGCGGTGGCGGCGTAAAGCGTTCCTGCACGAAGAGGACGGTGATGAGACCGGCCGAGAAGAGCATCAGCGAGGCGATGGCGAAGGTGGCGCGGTAGCCGAAGATATCGGCCAGCACGCCGCCGATGAGCGGCCCAAGCGCCGAGCCGGAGAAGACGGCCGTCTGGACCAGGCCAAGGCCGTAGCCGAGGCGCTCGCGCGGCATGGTGGCGGCGACGAGCGCGGTGGCGGCGGTCACCGTCCCGGCGAGGATGCCCTCGATGACGCGGAGCCCGAGCATCTGCCAGGGGGCCATCACGAACACCGTCAGCCCGATGGTGACGAACGCGCCGAACTGCGAGCGCAGGAGCATTGGCTTGCGGCCCTTGCGGTCGGCGATGGAGCCCCAGAGCGGCGAGGCGAGGGCCATGGTGCCGGCGCCGATGGAGAGCATCATGCCGGTCCAGAGCGCCTGGCCCTGGGTGGAGTTGACGCCGATCTCGCCGAAGAACATCGGCAGGAACGGCGTACGCATGCTGAAGCCCATGATGGCGAGGAGCTGGGCGATCCAGATCGCGTAGAGGTTGCGGCGCCAGGAGATCTTGCCGGTGGGGGTGCGCAGGAAGCGGCCGACGGCGTCCCGCCCGAGCGGGACATTGGACAGCCGCTCACGCGCGGCGGCGATGGGGTGGAACCCGTTCTGGGTCTCTTCCCCGGTGCTGTCCCGGTCGTCTGGTGGTGTGTTGTCTGATGAAGATGGACCCTGGTCACGCATAGCTCTCAGAGTCTATCGCAGTTCTCCCGACAGTGGGGTGTTCGCGGCCGGGTGGAGGGGCCCGCGCGATACGCTATGCTGGAATCCTGAGGAGGTGCCGCATGATTCCGCTGATCGAGGACAACCGGGAGGCGATCGTCGCGTTGTGTACGACGTACGGCGTGCGCAAGCTCGCGCTGTTCGGCTCGGCGGCGCGTGGCGACTTCGACCCGGCGAAAAGCGACGTCGACGTGGTGCTGGAGTTCGCCGATTATGGGCCCGGCGTCGGCCGCCGCTTTATCAGTTTGCGCTGGCGACTGGAGGACCTGCTCCTGGCCGGCGGGTCGATCTTCGTTTTCGAGATCGACATTCAAGCGATCCAGGATTTTCTGCACGAAGTCGCAGCTCTACCCAGGAGGTCCTCTATGACGCTGCAGCCGAGCACCGAAGCGATTGCGTGATGCCCGGATCTGGCGTGCAGCGAGTTAGTGGGATTTCACGCGTCGCTCACCTACGACGACTACAGGACTCGATCGCGGGCTGCAGTCTGATCGTTGAGCGGCTGTTCGAGATCATCGGTGAGGCGATGTCCCAGGCCCGCGCCGAGGACCCTGACTCGACGATGTCATCCCGGACCTGCGCGACAAGTAGTCGGCATGCGGAACCAACATCATCCATGGGTATGACGTCGTGCGGCATGACGTGGTCTGGGATTCGGTGGTAACGACGTTCCGCCGCTCCTGGCGCGAGTAAACCGCGTCCTTGACGAGCGTGGCTGGAGCTAAGGTTGGGCCGGGGCATCCGTGCCGCGACCGACCCTTTTTGCCCTTTCATGCGTTAAAATAAGCAAGACCCGAACAACAATCGGGCCCGGGCCGCGACGTGAACGAGACGTGGTCGGGCGAGATCCCCACGCCGCGGGCCCTTGCGTCGGTAGCTGCGCTCTCGAGAGGAGTTGTGCCATGCGACGGTATCTCAGGGTCCTGCTTTTCCTCTTCCTCGCGCTCGCGCCGGCGATCGGCACGGTGCGCTCTGCCGCACCGGTCGATGCGGCCGCCACCCAAACGACCGCCACGATCGAGGTGCATGCCCGCATCTGCGACGAGGCGCCCGCGGACGGGAACTGGTTTGGCGCGTGCCACGATAACCCCGCCACCGGCCTCTACATGGAGGCGAGGAACACCTCGACCTCCGCGACCGTGAGCGGCACGACGGGCCCGGCCGGCAACGTCACGCTGACGGTTGATCCCGGCACGTGGGAGCTGCTTGGCCCTCCGGGTGAGTTTGTGGCGACCACGTTCATCTACTGCTCGACCGGGCATAACCCGACCGAGCTGCCGTACCCGGTGCAGCTGGCCGCGGGCGATTCGATCGTCTGCGACTACTACTTCGTGCCGGAGGACCTCTCCGGCGGCGCGACCATCGAGCTGCATGCCCGGATGTGCGACGCGGTTCCGGCGAACGGCGACTGGTACGGCGCCTGTCACGATGACCTCGCCCCGAACGTCTACTTCGACGCGGTGAACGTCGACACGGGCGAGACGGTCAACCAGACGACCG
>CAVUJM010000032.1:0-103805 GCA_963741795.1 uncultured Chloroflexia bacterium | reverse complement strand
AGTCGGTACGCACCGGCGCCTGGTGGGCCTTCGTGCCACCCACGGTTTTCCTGACGCTGATCGCCTTCACGCTACTGCTGCTCCAGTCGAGCCTCGATGAGGTCTTCAACCCGCGCCTGCGCCGGATGTAAGGAAACTGCCGATGCATGTCGAGGATGTTCACGTCTACTACGAAACCCGGCAGGGCCCGGTCCGCGCCGTCGACGGTGTCTCGTTCGACCTCGACGACGGCGAGGTCCTCGGGATCGTCGGCGAGTCCGGCTGCGGCAAATCGACCCTTGCCGCGGCGCTCGCCGGGAAGCGGCCCGCCGAACCTCAGGATCCCGGCCGGAACGATCGAGCTGGACGACCACCAAAAGGTCGATCTCGGCGCGTTGGGCGGGACGCCCCGCGACTGGCGCGGCGACATTATCTCGCTGCTCCCCCAGCGCGCGCTGAACGCGCTGAACCCCACGGAACGCATCGGCGACTACGCCCACGACGTCATCCATGCCCACAAGCCGGAGGTGCACCGCAAGGAAGCGGTCGCGATCGCGGCGGACCGGCTGCAGCAGCTCGGTCTCCCGCCGCGCGTGCTCGACGCCTACCCGCACGAGCTGAGCGGCGGCATGCGCCAGCGCGTCGTCACGGTGATCTCGACCCTGCTGAACCCGACGGTGCTGATCGCCGACGAGCCGACCTCCGCGCTCGACGTGTCGTCGCAGAAGGCGCTGATCCTGATGCTGCGGCGGATGATCGAGCAGGACATCATCTCCCGCGTCATCTTCATCTCGCATGACCTCGCGCTGATGTCGAACGTCGCCGACCGCGTGGCGGTGATGTATGCCGGGGAGATCGTCGAGGAGGGCTCCGTCGGGCAGGTGGTCCGCAACCCGGAGCACCCCTACAGCAAGGCCCTGATCGGGTCGACGCTGGAGCCGGAGAGCCACCAGCGCGGCCAGTACATCAGCGGCCTGTCGGGGAGCTCGCCGGATATGCGCAACCCGCCGTCCGGCTGCCGATTCCATCCGCGCTGCGCGTACCGCATGGACATCTGCAGCCAGGAGGCGCCGCCGGCGGTCGGCGTGGATCACCGCTACGCCACCTGCTGGTGGGTGAAGGACAAGGTCGAGGGACGCATCGGGAAGGAGGACCAGGCCAGTGACCAGCACATCGCCAGCACTCCTTGAGGTCCGTCACCTGACGAAGGTGTTCGGGACCGGCAAGACCGAGGTACGCGCCGTCGACGACGTCTCGTTCACCATCCAGCGCGGCGAGATCATCGCGATCGTGGGCGAGAGCGGGAGCGGCAAATCGACGCTCGCGCGGATGCTCCTGCGCCTCTCGATGCCCACCTCCGGCGAGATCCTGATGAACGGCGAGGACATCACGAAGCTGAAGGGGCCGCGCAACCTCAAGCCCTACTGGCGTGAGGTGCAGGGCGTCTTCCAGAACCCGGTCGCCTCGCTGAACCAGTTCTACTCCGTCGGGCGGATGCTGAAGAAGACGCTCGGCCTCACCGGCACCCGGTACAGCGCCGACGAGGAGCAGCAGAAGCTCTCCACCGCGCTCGAGATCGTCGGGCTCGACCCCATCGACGTGCTGCCGAAGGGCGCGCACCAGCTCTCCGGCGGGCAGCTTCAGCGCGCGATGATCGCCCGGGCGTTGCTGGTCGACCCGAAGATCCTGATCGCCGACGAGTCCACCTCCGCGCTGGACGCATCGCTCCGCGTGACGATCCTCAACGTGCTGAAGGAGCTGCGGGACCGCCTTGGGATGACCGTGCTGTTCATCACGCACGATATCGGGCAGGCGAACTACCTCGCCGACCGCATCTTCGTCATGTACCAGGGAAAGATGGTCGAGCAGGGGTCGGTCGAGGAGGTGCTCGACACCCCGCAACACGACTATACGAAGCGGCTGCTGAGCGATGTGCCGCGCGTCGGCGGGTGGGGTATCGAGGACGAAGACGACCCGCTTCGCGCCATGACGAGCGTCTGATCACCCCACACGATACGATCAGCATGACGGCCGGCGTGTCTACCTCGCGCCGGCCTTTCGATATCCGACACCCTGTCGGCGCGTGAAAGAGCTCGCCTGTGTCCACCTCCTCACGATGGTCCCCTGTCGCCACCAGCGTTCTTGGCGCCGCCGCGCTTGCCGGCGCGACCGCCGCGGCCTTCAAGGCCAGTCCGTGGCCGGGCTCGATGCTGATCCGCGCCGTCTTCGCCTACAACGACCGGCAGCTCGCGGAGGCGCTGAAGAAGCACGTTCCCTCAACCGTGACGTCGTTCCGCGACGTGGCGTACAAGCCGGACGATCCCGACGGCCCTGCTGGACGTCTTCGTGCCGACGTCAGCCTTCACGCGCGAGACCACCATGCCGACGGTCGTCTGGATGCCCGGCGGGGCATGGGTCGCCGGTGGCAAGGACGATTGGGCCCCTTACTTCATGACGCTGGCCGAGCAGGGCTTCGCGGTCGTCGGGATCGACTACGAGCGCGCACCGGCGTCTTCCTACCCGACGCCGCTCCATCAGCTCGAGGCCGCGCTGGACTATGTCCGGCAGCATGCCGCGCGGTTCCGGCTGGATCCGGATCGCATCGTGCTCGCGGGCGACTCGGCCGGGGCGCAGATCACCAGCCAGTACGCGGCCCTGATGACGAACGCGGCCTACGCGCAGGAGACCGGGATCTCCCCTGCCCTGCCGCGCGACGTTCTCCGCGGCGTGCTCTTCTACTGCGGAATCTACGACTTCGACCGCTACTTCGGCGCCCCCGGCATCATCGGCTACGGCACAAAGGTCGCGACCTGGGCCTATACCGGCGACAAGGCAACGACGATGGACCGCAACCCGTCCCTCCGGGAGATGTCCACGATCCGCCACCTGACGGACAGCTTCCCGCCCGCGTTCGTCTCCGGCGGCAACGCCGACCCGCTGACGGATCTCCAGTCGAAGCCGTTCGCCGAGGCGCTCACGCGGCAGGGCGTGGAGGTCACGACCCTCTTCTTCCCGGACGATCACGAGCCGGGCCTGGGTCACGAATACCAGTTCGACCTCGACCGGCCGGAGGGGCAGCGGGCGCTTCGCGAGAGCGTCGCTTTCCTGCGATCGGTCCTGACGTAGCCCATCCCCCTGTTGATTGCTTCGTACGTACGCAAGCATCGGCGAAATCCGTCGAAACGGGCATATGTAAAGACAGTACGAACGAGCAATTCGGGCGCGGGCGCGCAATATCCCGTCCGTACATCTCGTCAGGCCCGTGACAGGTTGGCCACAATCGATCTCGTGCCCTTGTGACGGCTGGGCAGAGGGTGGATGGCCCCTCGCCCCTCAACGCCGACATCGGTACCGATTGGTTTGACTGGCACCCGATGCGCCCCCGCGGCATCGGGCGTCATGTCCAGGACCGCCTCGCTCCCCGCAGCGCCCGGACCCTTCCGGATGCGTGCAGGCGACCGGCCTGGATCATCCTGGGAGGGAAGATATGTTGACGCTCCGCATGCGGACGCGCCTGGCTGGTATGGCGCTGCCCGTGCTGTTCCTCGTGGCTGCGATCGCCGCACCGTTCTCCACACCCGCCACCGTCTCGGCCGACGAGGCCGACGCCATGGCCACCGAGCAGGTTTATATCCGCCAGGGGCCAAGCACGGCCGACCCGATCCTCGCCTCGCTCTATGAGGGCGATTGGGTGACCCTGACCGGCTACACCGAGAACGGATTCTATGAGGTCTACTGGGGCGACTACGTTGCCTACGTCTACGCTGATTACCTGAGCACCAGCGGCGCCGCGGCACCGGCCGCCGCAGCCGCGACGGGCGCCACCGGCACCGCCTACACCTGGGACTCGGTGAACCTTCGCTCCGGCGCGAGCACCGACACCGGCGTGGTCGCCGTGCTCCCGGCCGGCACCGAGATCTCGCTCACGGGCAACGTCTCTGGCGGCTTCGCCGAGGCGGACACCGGATACGGCTTCGGCTGGATCTACACCGACTACATCAGCGACAGCGCGCCAGCTGCTCCCGCGGCGGCCGAAGAGGCCCCGGTGGCGGCTCCCGTCAGCACCGGCGGCCAGGCGCTCGTCAACTTCGCGATGCAGTTCCAGGGCTACCCGTACGTCTGGGCCGGCAACACGCCGTCGGGCTTTGACTGCTCCGGCTTCACACAGTACGTCGTCCAGAACGTCTACGGCTACGACATCACCCACAGCACCGACATCCAGGCCGGCTACGGCTCGTATGTCGCCTGGGGTGAGTGGGCGCCGGGCGACCTCGTGTTCTTCACGAACACGGGCGGAAGCGGCTACTACTCCCATGTCGGGATCTACATCGGCGACGGCATGATGGTCCACGCCGAGAACGAGTCGACTGGCGTCGTGATCTCGAGCCTGTACTCGAACTACTATTCCTCGCACTACGCGACGGCAGTCCGCCTCTAGCGAAGACGGTCCCGCGAGGCGACGGCAGAACTCCCGGGCATCGTGCCCGGGAGTTCTGCCGTTAACTGCAGCTGCGCCTCGGTAAGGCGCCCGCAACAACCCCGGACACGAGGTCCGGGGCTACGAATGGAGGAACCCGTTGGTGCCCCGGCGTCACTCGGGCTACCCCACCTCGTCGCACTCCATCGATGTAAGCATCGTCCGAACGGGCAATTCAGGCGCGTTGCCACAACTTCTCGTCCGTACATCTGGCCCGGCACTGTGACACGCGGTGACAATCATGACCGTGCGTTGCTGGCATCGGCGATCGCGGGATGGACACGGTCGCCATCCGGTGCCCCTCGCATGCGTGAACCTCACGCCGGTTGACCAGTTCTATCCGTCACGATGGCAGGACCCCGCCTTGCCACGTGGCGAACACTCCATGACCACGAATCCCCGCAGGCGCCTCGGCTGGGCGCGTCCCGGGTGCGGTCCACGGAGACCTATCGGAGGGAAGGCCCCATGACGCTCCGCCTGCGGACGCGCCACGTTCGTTCTGTGTTCCTCGCCACGATGCTCGGCATCGCGACGATCATCGCCCCGCTGTCGGCCTCCGCCGATACCGACCTCGCCCCTGGCGGCACCGCCGTCATCGCCTATGCCAACGGCGACAACGTGAATATCCGCAGCGGCCCGGGCGCCTCTGAGCCGGTTGTCGGCGAAGTGGCTGAAGGCAGCTCCGTCTATGTCATCGACGGCGTCTTCTGGGCGGCCGACGGCAGCGCCTGGTACCAGGTCGAGGCCAACGGCGTGACCGGCTACGTCATCGCCGACTATCTCTCCGCCAATGGTGGCGTTGGCGCGTCCACCGGCTCGGCGGTCGCGATCGACTATGTGAATGTCCGCTCTGGCCCGAGCACGGCCGACCCGATTCTGGCCACGCTGGCCGTCGGCGACTGGGTGGAGCTTTACGGCGAGGCCGAGAACGGCTTCGTCGCGATCTACGCCGGCGACTACGTCGGCTGGGTCCACGCGTCTTTCATGAGCACGGACGGCCAGACGGCGATGGACGGTTCCAACGCCGCGCCGGTGACCCCCGCTCCCGCTGATCCCGAGACGCCCGCGGCGCCCGAGCGGGTCGTCGAGTGGGTCGACGCCGGAACGCGCTACACGACCAGCTCGGTCAACCTGCGCGCCGATGCCAGCCTCGACGCCGCCGTCACCACGGTCCTGCCAGCCGGCGTCGCCCTCTCGATCACCGGGCAGGTCGTCGACGGCTTCGCGGAGGCCAGCAGCGATTACGGCTCCGGCTGGGTGTCGGCGCAGTACCTGACCGCCGAGGCTCCGGCGGCACCGGAGACCCCGGTCGAAGAGCCAGCCGCACCAGCACCGGGCGGCGGTGGATCCATCGTCTGGCCGGTCAGCGGCGGCGAGTGGAGCGTCCTGCAGGGCTACAACGGCTCCAGCCACTACAACTCCGGCCTGTGGCAGTATCAGGATTCACTCGACCTCATCCGCACCGACGGCAGCACGGCGGGCCAGCCGATCTACTCGCCGGTCAGCGGCACGATCCGCTGGTTCGACCCGAGCACGGGCGGCATGACGATCGACATGGGTAACGGCTACGCCTTCGCGATGTTCCACGCCTACTACGACGGCAGCCTGAAAGAGGGCGACACCGTGAGCCAGGGGCAGTACGTCGGCACCATCGCGCCGGACGGCGAAGCCTCATCCGGCAGCACCGCGCACCTGCACATCGCGGTCTGGGCGACGAGCGACGGCGGCAACTGGTCGCGCGAGTCGGTCCCGTTCACGGGCGCGCTGGCGATCAGCGGCAGCGAGTTCTACAACTCCGGGGTCGCGTTCGAGCACACCGGCGAGGTGTTCTACCCGTAAACCAGACCTCCACCGAAGGGTGGGCGGGAGATGAGAGAGCAGGGAGCTCCGGCCATGACGGTCGGGGCTCCCTGTGACTGCTCGGGGAGACGTTCCTCCGTAAGGGCGATGCTGGTCATCGCCTTCGTCGGCGCAGGTAAGCGATAGAGACGATCGCCCCTACGAAAGGCTCAGCGCGGCTCCCACGACATCCACCCCCAGCGCAGCGATCCGAGGCGGAGGAAGAGGCCGAAGGCGACGCTCGCGACAACCGTGATCTCGCGGGGCGACCCGACCTCCCGTAGCAGCACGACCATGAGCGTCGCGCCGAACGCGGCGAGGCCGTAGAACTCCGCCTTGCGGAAGATCGCCGGCGTCTGCCCGGTCATCATGTCGCGCAGGAGACCGCCACCAACCGCCGTGACGACCCCGAGCAGGATGGCCGCCCACAGGTTCAGGCCATTGTCGAAGGTCCGGAGCGTGCCGGCGACGGCGAAGTTGGCGAGCGCGAAGGCGTCCAGGAAGGTAATCGAGCGCCGGAGTTGGTCGATCCGCTGGCCAAAGAGGGCGGCGGTGCCCGTCGCGGCGACCACGACCGCGAGGTACGACGGCTGCGTCAGGGCGAGCGGTGGCCCGGCCTGTAGCATCACATCGCGCAGCAGGCCGCCACCGAGGCCGCTGGCCAACGCCAGGAACCAGTGACCCATGATGTCGTACCGGTATCGGCGCCCGACAAGTGCGCCGGTCAGCCCGCCGACGAAGACGCCGAGCAGGTCGACGATGCTGAAGATGGTGGTGCTCTCCACGCCCTGTGGTCTCTCCCCCCGGGAATCGATCGGTGCCGTTGCGGGCGTCGCCCCGCCTATTGTGCGCCCTGCGCCGCGCACGTGCAGGACGCTTGCCCGTTCCCGCGGCAACGGGCACAATTTCGGGCGTAGACCGCCACCCCCCCTTAGGAGGAAGAACGCCGCCCTGAAACCGTTGCTCATCGGCGGCCGATCTCCACCCGCCGACCGCAAGCGCGGCATCAACGCGATCATGATCGGCCAATTCTTCGTGATGGGCGGGTTTTCGATGGTCATCCCGCTGATGGCCGTCCACTACGTCAACGACCTCGGCTGGGCGGCCGCGACGATCGGGATCATCCTCGCCATCCGGCAATTCTTCCATGCAGAGCATCACCGCCTTCTTCGGCGTCCTCCCCGACCGCATCGGCCCGAAGCCGCTCCTCGTCGCCGGCATGGCGCTACGCGTGGCGAGCTTCATCGCGCTCGGGTTCTCGCAAAGCTTCCTGCCGGTCTTCCTCGCGTCGCTCCTGATCGGGCTCAGTGGATCGATGTTCGAGGCCCCGCGCGCCGCGGCGCTGGCCGCGCTCGCCACCCCCTGGGTCGCGGAGGGAACCAGGCGGTCCCCTGGCTCGTCTATGGAGGTGTTGCGCTCGCCTCGGCGACCGGCCTGTGGCTTATGCGTGGGCGGCTCGGCGGCGTGCAGAGCGACGCCAGGACAACCGCCATTGCGACCGTCGAGACGACGGACGGAGGATAGAACCATGACTGACCGGGAGCAACTTCGCCTGGAAGCCCCCCATCCGCGCTTCCGCGATAGCTACCTCGACGCCATGCGAGAGATGGAAGCGGCCGGCGAGGATACCGACCTGCCGGCCTCGATCGAGACCGTGCGGGAGGAGTTCGACGTCTTCGTCGAGCGGATGCTTTACAACAACGCGCATCCCCTCCCCCAGTTCGTGCCACAGACCATGTACTGGATCACCCTGGGCGACGAGTACGTCGGCCGGCTCGGGCTCCGCCACGCGCTGAACGACCACCTGCTCCAGTTCGGCGGGCACATCGGCTACGACATCCGCCCCTCAATGCGGCGACGAGGCTACGGCACCCGCGCGCTCGCGCTTGCCCTCGACGAAGCGCGCAAGCTGGGCATCGACCGCGTGCTGGTGACCTGTAGCGAGCACAACATCGGTTCGCAGAAGATCATCGAAGCGAACGGCGGCGTGCTGGAGAACAAGGTCGAGACGCCGTTCCGCGAGGAACTGACCTGCCGCTACTGGATCGACGTACGGCAGTAAGCGGACATCGGGGAGGACATTTCGACCAGCTCGCGTCGATGAACATCCACGGTTGCTGGTCGAAAGTCCATGGCCGAGCGCGAAGCGCGAGAAGCGAAGCGAGCCGTTCGCCACAGGTATCGTTCTCACCAGTCCCTGTATCATGAACGCAGCAGGGATCCGTTCCGATCGGGTCCCGTTCAGGATTCCGATAGGCATATCCCGTTCATGATCATCGCCCCCGCCCCTGCCGACGCGCCGGTCGGCCTCTACATCCATATCCCGTTTTGCGCCCACATCTGCCCGTACTGCGACTTCAACACCTACGCCGGCAAGGACGACCTCATCCCCCGCTACGTCGACGCGGTCGTGCGTGAGCTCCGCATGCGCGCCGGGGAGATCAGCGGCCGGCCCGCCGCGACGGTGTATTTCGGCGGCGGAACACCCTCGCTGCTGGAGCCGGCGCAGATCGGGATGATCCTCGACGCGGCGCGCGCGTCGTACGATGTCTTGCCGGACGCCGAGATCACGATGGAGGCGAACCCGAACGGGCTCGACCACGAGCGGCTGGCCGGCTATCGCTCCATAGGCGTCGACCGGCTCAGCATCGGTGCGCAGACGCTCGACCGGGGCGGCCTGCGGCGACTAGGGCGGCAGCATGAAGCGAGCCGACGTGCTGGACTCCGTGCACGCGGCACGCGATGCCGGGTTCGAGCGGATCAATCTCGACTTCATCTTCGGCTGGCCGGGGCAAGACCGCGCCATCTGGCAGGCAGACCTGCGCCGCGTCCTCGACCTGGGAGACAAGGGGCCGGATCATCTCTCGCTCTACAGCCTGATCGTCGAGCCGGGCACGCCCTACGCCGACGCGGCCGCCCGCGGAATCCTGCGCATCCCGGACGACGACGAGGCAGCCGACCTGTACGAGGACGCGATCGCGATTCTCGACGAGGCGGGATGGGATCATTACGAGATCGCGAACTGGGCCCGCACGCCGGACCGGTATTCACGCCACAACGCGATCTACTGGCAGCATGGCGACTACCTGGGCATTGGCGCGGGCGCCTTCGGGACGATCGGTGGGCGGCGCGTGATGAACCATCTCCTGCCGGAGCGATACATCACCGAGCTGGAGAATCGCACCCTCCCCCACTCCAACACCGAGGTGCTGGACGAGGCGACAGCGCGCGGCGAGACGATGATGCTCGGGCTACGGCTGCTGGACGACGGGGTCGATGCCGACGCATTCCGGACGCGGCACGGGGTCGATCTCTTCGCGCACTTCGGCGAGCCGATCGCGCGGATGGAGAGCGTCAGGTTGCTGGAGCGGACCTCGCGTGGGGTGCGCCTGACGCGGCGCGGGATGATGCTCGCGAACGACGTCTCGGCGGAGTTCTTGTAGCCGGAGCTTCCGCGGCCATCCGCGCCCAGACGCCATGAGTAACATCGGACTGAAATGTCCGATGTATCGACCGAAGGTCGATAGCGCGGTTTCGTCGGCTTGCATGGGACCAGCGCGGCCGCCCCTCTCCCGCTGTCGTCGCTATTGCGCGGTAGAGCCGTCCCGGGCTTCCTGCTGGGCGCGCTTCTCCGCCTTGTGGTCGCGGAGCACCTGCTCGGCCTCGAGGCCGGTGAGTTTGCTGACGGTGTTCATGATGTAGAAAATCGTGCCGGTCAGCACGATGAAGACGGGGATCGTGATCACCGGGAAGCTGAGCGCCGTCATACGGCCCATCTGCTGGGTGTACTGCTCCGTCCCGCCGTCGGCCGTCACGACAATCGTCGCGAGGACGAAGTTCAGCGCCGCGGAGAGGAAGAACGCCCCGGCCAGCAGCCAGGTCGCAACGGAGGTACGCCGCTCGTACTCGTGCTCCATGCCGTTCTGGGCGAGCGCGGCATGGACGCGTTCCTTGTCGAGGATCTGGTCGAGGAACACGCGCGCGAGCGGCTTGCCGATCCACGCCGAGATCAGGATCGCGAGGGCGAGGATCGCCGGGATCATCGCCTCCTTCACGGCGATCCACTCCGCCGGGAGCTTCAGCAGGCCGATGCCGCCGGAGATGAGGATGCTGACGAGACCGATGATCGGCATCCAGCCGACCTTCTTCTGCCGCGCCATGTCGTAGATCGCGTAGACGAAGGGAAAGGCCAGCGCGATCAGCAGCGCCGGGACGGCGCCCAACTCATCCTCGCCGGAGAAGCGGGTCATGATGATCGTCGGCAGGATCACGTTCACAAGAATGCTGATCATTGCGGTTCCTGTAGGGCGTTGGGCGAACAATGATGGCCAGGGCCCGGATCGGTCGAAACGGGAACGGTTGCAGCAATACCCCTGGAAGGTGGACCATTCGCCAAGCACCGTTGCACCGGGGTCCGCCCGGCTCAATGCGAGTGCGTTGTGGACACAAGGATATCCATGACCGCCATGTTTGAACGATACCACGCGGCGTCATCCCGAATGGATGCGCTGATCGAGATGACGCCGACCCCGGAGGACTCCTCGCGTGAGGCGGTTCGCGAACGCGCGACCGTGCGGATGGACCGTTTGCGACGCTTCCTCGCTCGGATGGGCAACCCGCAGGAGGGCTACCCGATCGTGCATATCGGCGGCACGTCCGGCAAGGGCTCGACGAGCACGACGATGGCGGCGATCCTCACCGAGGCCGGCTACCACACCGGGTTGCATACCTCCCCCTATCTCCAGACGCCGCTGGAGAAGTTGCAGATCGACGGCAAGCTCGCCTCCGCGGACGCCTTCATCGATATCGTCGAGACCTTCTTCGCCGAGCACGACCGCTGGCTGGAGGACGGAGAGGACGCGCTGACCTACGGCGAGGGCTGGGGTGTCCTGACCTGGCTCTTCTTCCGGCGGGAGAAGGTCGACGTCGCGGTTGTCGAGGTCGGCGCCGGAGGACGGTTCGACCTCACCAACATCCTCGACCCCACCCTCTCGATCATCACCTCGGTCGGGATCGACCACACGCAGACGCTGGGCGACACGATCGAGCAGATCGCCTGGCACAAGGCCGGCATCATCAAGCCGGGCATCCCGGCGTTGAGCGCCGTGCCGAACCCGGTCGCCCACGCGATCATGGCGGCGGAAGCGGCTGAGGTCGGCGCACCGCTGTACCGCCTGGACGTTTCGACGGACATCGTCGAGGTGACCACCGGGCCAGACGGCACCGCATGGACCGACGCGCGCTCAGGCGAGCGGCACCGCATGGGCATGTGCGGCTCGTTCCAGGCCCACAACGGCCAGGCGGCGGTCGACGCAGCGCGCATCCTGCGAGGCTCCGGGCTGCGGATCAGCGACGACGCGATCGCACGCGGGCTGGCCCGGGCGCGGATTCCGGGGCGCGCGGAGTACGTGCCGGCTCAGGTGCCCGTGCTGCTCGATGGTGCACATAACCCGGAAAAGCTCGCCGCGCTCGCGGCCGATATCCCTTCCCTGCTCCCCGCGACTGAAGGCGGGCGACGCATCGGCGTGGTTGGGCTGCTGGATGCCAAGCGGGGCGACGAGATGCTCCGCTCGCTCGTGCCGGTGGTCGACGCGCTGGTGGTGACGTCGCCGCAGGTCTACGGCAAAGCGTCAAAGGCGGCGGACCGCGTGCAGGGGCTTGCGGACGAGGCCGGGTTCGCCGGCGAGATCGTCGTCCAGCCGGAGCCCCGCGAGGCGATGGAGACGGCGCTGGGGATGGCTGTGGCCGGGAGGGACCAGGTGCTTGGTTACTGGCTCGCTCTACCTGGTAGGCAACGTGCGGGAGCGATGGTATCCGGAGCGCGTGATCGTCGAGCAGGAAACGCCGTGGCCCGCGAGCGTCGGGGCGCCTGCCTCGTAGGACGATTTCGGTCCGTGCGCACGAAAAACGGGGCAGCCCTTTGGGCCGCCCCGTTCGCATCTGCGCGTGCTGGTGTCTGCCTAGTCTTCCTGCAGCTGGCGGTACATCGCCCAGCCAACGATCATCCCGATCAGGCCGACGATGCCGAGCACGGCCCCGACGTTCGTCTCGAACGCGCCGGCATCACGGATCGAGATGCCGATTCCGTAGACGGTCACGCCAACGCCGAACAACGCCCAACCGGCGGCGGTAAGAATGCGGCTGACTTCCAGCATAGTGTTCCCTCGTCCTCGTCCTGACCGACAGGCGCGGTCGTTCCCCACGATCGTGAACGGCGCGCACCGTCGCGAGCGGCGAAAAGGCGAGCCGGGCGACGAATGCGGGCATCGGAGATGCCAATGGCCGCAGATACCTTAACGTAGCGGATTTCTCGGCCCCCGTCGAGAGGGCTCTGGCACCCGTGCGCGGTGTTAACGGCAGCGGGGGCAGCGGACCGTGCCGCCGCCCCCGGGCGAGTGGAAGCGACTGTTGCCTCCACCCGGGTGGATTACGCCGTGAAGACGAGCACGCCGATCGTCTCGAGCTGGAGGCCGCCGTTAGCATCCGGCAGCGAGCTGAAGACGAGGTAGGTCCCGGCTTCGCCGTTGAGAGCCGCGTAAGCCGTCTTGCCGGGGCTGAGGGTGCCGACGCCGCCAACCGCGGTGGCATTGACCTCTTCGCCGCGGACCCACGAGAGGGCCATCGAGCCGGCCGACGCCTCGTCGACGGTCTCGGTGGTGTGCAGCATGATCACATCATGGACCTGCTCGCCCTCGTTGGTGATCTCGATCGCCTGCTCACCCGCGGCCGGCGCGCCGGACGGGTTGAAGCCGGAATCGGAGACGCCGAGCGTGATGGAGGGGGTCAGGCCTTCCGGCGCCGCGACGGCGACCGGGCTTGCCTCCGGCGTGGCGGATCCACCTCTCCGGAGTGATGCCGTAGTTGGACTCCAGCTCATCCGGGGTCAGGATGCGCAGATTGGCCGGCGACTGCTGCGACGCCGGGTTGGTGGAGAACGCGGTCCACTGCCCCGGGGTCAGGTAGACGACGGCGGACGAGGTCCCGCCCGCGGCCGCCACGGTGCCACCGGCAAAGGTGGTGTTCGCCCAGAACTCCGGCAGCTCGCCGCCCTCGCCCATGAAGGCCTGCGACTTCAGCGCGCTCAGCTCACCGGCCGACGTGCCCTCCGGCAGCAGGGCCAGGTTCAGCGAAGCGACGGCGTGACGATTCGTTGATCAGGTTGATGACGTACCAGCCCTCGGCGAGCGCGCCCGGGTTGGAGATCGCGTAGACGTAGTCGCTGCACCGTGATGTCCAGGGTGGGGAGGCCGAGGCTCTCCAGCATGCTGGTCTCTTCCATGGCCGGGCTGGCCGACGGGGAGGCGTCCTGGGCCACCGCCGCGCGGAATGTCGCCGCCGTTGCCACCGCGCCCACGGAAAGGGCGCCAAACGTACGTCGGTTCATGCGATCAAAAGCAACCATGTGTTCGCTCCTTCTTGGGCACAAGCAGGCCCTGACGACAAAAACGTTGCCGATCCACTTTCCCTGCAAGACGCGCGCCACACAGAGTGACCTCGGGGTATCCCGCCGGGCCGTCCGCAATCGAGCCGGGAGGATTGGCTCCGCAATTTGCCATAGTACCGTATTCTCATCGCAGCGTGTGGTCTTCCCGCATAATCAGGTTGAAGAGGTCCACCCGGGTGGACCCGCACCACGACAGACATTCCTATAGAGGGGAAAGGACACCCCGATGCACGACGAACAGATCGTCCAATTGGCGACCGCGTCCTCCGAAGTGGAGGGCATGATGTGGGCAAGCGCGCTCCGCGACCAGGGCATCATGGTGATGCTCAAGCCCGGAGGGCCTGGCGCTGGCGCCTGGGCATCATCCGCCACGTTCGAGCACGCGCTCTACGTCCGCGAGGAGGACTACGACCGGGCGCTGGAAATCGTGGAGCAGTTCACCGACGATGTCGCCCCGGCGCCGTCGAGGGCCCGTGCGCGCCGGGAAGCTCCGGTGGTTCGCCGGCGGTCGTTGCGCAGACCTGGACGAGCGTCCCGTTGACGCTTTTCGTCTGCCAGCATTCGTTGCCGCTCGGGTACGTGATCTCGTAGCCCGGCCCGCGTCGGGGAAGGACGATCTCCGGCCCCGGCGTGACCTCCACCCGGACGGACGCGCTCCTCGCGAGCGGGTCTCCGTCAGCGGGCAGCCCCATCACGGAAATGTAGACGTCGCCCAGCTCCAGGCCAATCAGGCGGCCGTTCGCGCCGACATCCAGGAGTGCCTCCCGCTGGCCGACATCGGCCGGCGGCAGGTCAGGAACGCGGAGGTGAAGCGCGTTCGCCGCAAAGTCGATGACGACGGCTGTGGCAATCGTGCTCAGCTCCGCGTGATCGTGACCGTCCATGTCCCCTCCTCGCCCTGCTCGATTCGAACCGCCGTTGCCGGGGCGTCCATCGTCTTTCCGCCGCCGAGCGTGATCGTGCCCCAGAGGCGATAGCCGGCGTCGGTACGCAGTGAGCCGTCAAGCACCACCTGTCCTGGCTCCCCGCCATGCGTCTCGACGAGATCGCGGATCGCATCCACGGCGTCCGCCAATGCGGCATCCGGCGATTCGCCCTCCCCGAGAAAGAGCAGCACGTCCCCGCCCTCGCCGCGCTCCGAAACGACGGGCACTACCTTGGCAAGCGCATAGCCGTATGCCTCGTCGAGGCTCGACGCGCCAACGGTCTCGATCTCTGGTGATGCGCTCATGAGTGCCCTCCTCGCTCGATGTGTCCCGACTGTAGCACGCGGGTGATCGGAGGCTGGTACCGGGCTTGCGTTGCTGGCCGCAGGATCAATTCGGTTGGGTACGAGAGGAGACATGGTGTCCCAGGACATAGCAACAGAACGCGACACAGGATCCGAGGCGAAGTCCGTCGCCGGGCAGGTGATCGACGCCTTCAAGGAGAAAGACTTCTCGGGGCTGGCGAAGCAGATCGCCTACGATATCCTCTTCTCATTGGCGCCGCTCTTGATTTTCATTACGGCGCTCGCTGGCGCGGTGACGCAGATCGTCAACAGTGATCTGCAGAACCCGGCGGCCCCGGTCTTGAGCTGGATGCAGGAAACATTGCCGTCCGATGCAGCGAACTTCCTGGAGGAGCCGATCGCGAACGCGCTGTCGACCAGCCCGGGCTTCCTGCTCTCCTTTGGCGCCATCTTCGCCCTCTGGGGCGCCAAGAACGCGATGAGCTCCATCATCAAGGGCCTGAACACCGCGTATGACATTAGCGACGACGAGCGCTCGTTCGTCCGCAAGACGCTACTCGCCATCGGCCTGACCATTGGACTTGCCGTTACTCATCGGCGTTGCGGGCGTCATCTTCGTGCTCGGCACCAGTGTCGGCGAGGACATCGCCGGAGCCATTGGGCTCGGCGGCGCGTGGAACACCGTCTCGACCTGGCTGCGCTGGCCGCTCATCGCGGTAGTGATCGTCGTTGCCGTAGCCCTCATCCACAGCGTTGGACCGAACGTCGACGCGGACTTCAAGTGGTTCCTACCGGGCGCGACGTTCAGCGTCGTCACCATGGTCCTCGCCACGGTCGCGATCGGCATCTACTTCAGCTTCAGCGGCGGGTACAACCAGGCGTACGGCGCGTTCGGCTCCGTGCTCGCTTTCATCTTCTGGCTCTGGGTGATGTCGTTGCTGCTGGTGCTCGGTGGCGTGGTGAACATGGCGATCCAGCGCGAGCTGCCCAAGCCACGCCGCAATGTGGCGGCAAGAGAACAAGCCGTCGAACGCGAACGACGACGTGCTGGCAAAGGGCCCGAGTAGCGCCGGGGCCTGACAGGCCTGCGCATAACGTTTCACGTGAAACAATTGTGCGCGTACATACGCACCTGTCACGGGCGCAAAACTGTCTGGCTCCCGACGATGCCGTCTCCGACAACGAGGCGGCATCGTCGTGTGGATGTGCCATGACGGCACTGCATGGTACCGCCCTGCCCTCCTCTGTCCGGGCTGCCGGATCGCCGCGGAACTGGCATACTGCTCGCAGCGATAGGCGGGATTCCACCGACGACCATCCCCTTCATTCCGACCGCGAAACATCCGGCCGGCTCCATTCGTTGCAGGGATATGGAGAGGGTAAGGATGGTCGGTCGCATGGATCTCGCGCTTGCATGGCCACTGCAATGGCCCACACGATCAGTCTGGAGAACATGCGTGCCGCTCGACGAAAGCCGACTCGTCGAACGCGCTCGAGCTGGCGACGATCAGGCATTCGCCGCGCTGTTCGAGCAGTTCCATGCGCCTATCCTTAACTATCTCCACCGCATGGTCTCGGACCGCGCGGTCGCCGAGGATCTGACGCAGGATACGTTCATCAAGGCCTACAAAGCCCTGCCCAGGACAAGCCAGGACCTTGCCTTCAAGGCCTGGCTCTACCGCATCGCCACGAACACCGCGATCTCGCATATGCGACGCGGCAAGATCGTGAAGTGGTTGCCGTTTGTCTCCGATCCGGAGCAACGGGGCGAGCGGCTCGAACGGTCTGTCACCCGCCAAACGGATATCGCGGACGCGCTGGACCAACTCCCGAAGCACTACGCTTCGGTCCTCCTGCTGCGCCACTATCAGGGACTCTCGCTCGCGGAGACAGCAGAAGCATTGGACATTACGGAAAACGCCGCCAAACTCAGGCTCTTTCGAGCCCGCAAGGCCTTCGCGAAGATCTACGGTGAGAACCCCGACGGCAGCATCGATGAGGAGGTCCTGGCATGATCTCCCATAGCGAAGCCCAGGCCCTTATCTCCGCCCGGCAGGACCAGGTCCTCGACCCGCTCGCCGAGCAGGAGCTCAATGCCCATCTCGCCACCTGTGACAGCTGTCGCGCGTTCGCCCGCTCGACGGACGCCCTCACGCAGAGCTTGCGCACCCTCCCCTACATGCCCGCCAGCCCGGCGGTGCGCCGCGCCGTGCTCGATCGCGTCGAGCAGGGTCGCTCGCCATTCGCGCGGCTCGGCAGCGTGTTCGGGACCGCGCCAGGCCCCGCATTGTCGACGCTCGCGATCATCGCGCTCGTTGCCCTACTGAGCGTCTTCGCGTTGAACCGCTTTGTCCTGCAGGATCAGGGCGGTGACGGCGACAATGGCCAACAGCAGCTCGCCTCGGCGCCCACCGAGCAGGCACCGGCAACGGAAACGCCGACGTTCACCGTCACTCCGGAGCCCACCGCGACGGACGAGCCGGTGAGCCTGATGGTCGAGGAAACGCCGACGGCGACCTCCGAGCCAACCGAGACGCCAAAGCCAACGGAAGAACCCACGCAGGAGCCGACAGAGGCACCGACGGAAACGACTGCGCCGACCGAGGTTCCGGCCACAGAGACGCCGGAACCAACCGTGGCACCGACCGAGGCCCCCACCAAGGAGCCCACAGCAGAACCAACGGTCGAACCAACGCAGGAGCCGGCTGATCTGACGATTGCGTCCGAGGCGACGGAGACGCCGACCGAGGAGCCGACGCCTGAGCCGACGGCAACCAAAGCACGGAGCCGACGTCTGAGCCGACGGCGACCAGTGTGCCGACGCCGGAACCGACTCCAACCAACGAGCCCACCCCGGAGCCGACAGAGGCACCGACCGAGGCTCCCACGGAAACGCCCGAGCCCACCGCGACCGAGGAACCGACGTCCGAGCCAACGGAAGCCCCGACCGAGACGCCGACTGAAGAGGTCGCCCCGCGAATCGTGCCTATCGATGGCTCCCAGCCGGTCGATGCGCCGGAGGACAGCGGGAGCACGACCTCGGGCCAGGGGGCTGGCGGAGAGAAGGCCAATCGGCCGGTCCCGACGATCGAGCCGGTTGACGGGCAGACCGTAAACGGGCCGGACGGCCAGATCGAGCCGATCGAAACCCCGGGAGAGACTGATACACCAGAGCCCCGGACCGGGCAGGGCGGTCAAACGCCTGATGCCGTGGAGCCGGAGTCTGTATCGGATCTGGAGGCAGCCTCGGTGCCGTATCAGGACATCGCCGGCGATCCCTCCGGGCGGTTGCTGCTGACCAACGAGGGCCGCATGGTCTTCGGCGATCAGCCACATGCGCCCCAGCTGGTGACGCCGGCGGGCCGCACACTGGAAACGATCGACGCCGATGGCGGCAGCGCGGTGGCGCTCTGTGACGAGGGTGGCGGCTGCACGGACGTGTCCAGCGAGTCGCGCGACGGCGCCGCGACGGACACGCCCCTCGGCATTATCGGGGCGGACGTGGTCTATGCGCGGGAAGCCAACGGCACGGTGGAGTACCGTCGCTCGGCCGTCGAGGGCGACTCGGTCATCGCGGATGAGCTCCTCTACAGTGGTGAGGCGCAGGACGCTCCGCAGGGCCCGGTTTACTTCGAGAGCGACCGCCTCTGGATCCCGACAGTCGGTGGCGATTGGGTCATGCTAAGCGACACGGAAGGTTCGGTCCTGCCTGGTGGCGGAGGCGACCCGCAGATGGTCCGTTTCGCCGGCACAGGGGATGGCCTCCTGATGGGCTATGTGACCAACGGCCAGCTCGTGATCGCCAATGCGACGCAGCCGGCGTCGCCCGTCCTGACACTGCCGTTTGCCGGCAAGGACTTCGACATTGCCCCGGGCGGCATGCAGGTCGTCGTCAGCACCGGCAGCAGCATCGATGTCTACGACATCGATGGCACGCTCGTGACCTCCTACCAGAGCGAGGGCGTCCAGACCGGCACGGTGCTCTGGCTGAATAGCGGCATCACCTACGCCATCGACGGCTCCGCCGCGCTCTACCAGATTCCCGAGACGGGCAACTAACGCGAAGACCGCCGTAACCGGTGGGCAGGGGAGGGGAGACTGACTCTCCTGTCCCTGTCCACGCCGTCATTCCAGTCCACCCGGGTGGACTGGAATGTGTCCCGGCGCGGCTATTGCGAGTGCTACACTCCGTGACAGCGAGATCCGTACTCGCCATACACGTCAAAGGACCAGTAACCACGCCGTGAAACCCGTCGACCAGGACAACCCGACGCAAGAGGCTGGCGTCCGCTTCGGTCGTACCGTGGTGGTGCCCTCGCCTGCGTCGCTGCTGTCGCATCGCGCTGACGCGATTGTTGCCCCGGCGAACCGTCGCGGCGTGATGGGGGTTGGTCCAGCCGGGCTGCTGCGGTTGGAGGGGGGACAGGAGATCGAGCGCGAGGCCATGGCCCACGCGCCGCTCACGCTCGGCACCGCAACCGTCACCGGAACGGGCAAGCTGGCAAACAGCGGCACGCGGAAGATCATCCATGCCGTCGTCGCCGATGCCCTGGGAGCCGCCCCGCGCGAGGAAACCGTCCGCCAGGCCACGACCGCCGTGCTGGAGGCCGCCGATCGCGAGAAGATCCGCGTGCTTGTGCTGCCGCCATTGATCTCCGGGCAGGCGCGGTCGTCGGAGCAGGGCGAAACGGTCTTCCTCACCATGATCGAGGAGATCGTGGCCTATCTCCGGCGCTTCCCATCCCGGTTGGACCGGATCGTGCTCGTTTGCCAGGATGAGCGCGAGGCGACTCGCCTGGACCACGCGCTTGCCGAGGCTCGCCGCCTGTGGTGGGGCCTGCGCGTCTAGCCACCGGATAGTGACCCAGTATGAATTCCACGTCTTCTTCGCATCCCGATCACGCGATAACCGACCCCGCCATCGCCGGTAAACCCGTCGAGACGGCTCCGGCGACCACACCAACGACCCTCGAGCAGACCCCAAAAGGTTGGCGCTACGCGCCGGACGCCTGGCGGCTCGCACGCCGCGTCGACATGCGTTACGTTGACCTCCTGTTCCGCTCGCGCTCCGCGGCGGTGATGCCACCAGAGATGCGTGCCCGGTTCGTCGAGATGGGACTCCCGCCAGACGTTGTGCAGGAGACGCTGCGCACGATCCGTCGCGGCCGCGACTGGTCGACACACTGGATCGAGACCGCACAGCGCTTCCTCGGCGAGTTCCGGCGCCAGACCTCGGCCGGCAACCCGCATGACGCCGCCAAGGCTCGGCACATCGCCGCGCTGTGCTACCACGCCGCCCAGATCTTCGAGCTGGGAGATGAGCGAACCGTTCGCCAGTGCCGCGCGGCAGCCGCCTCGCTGTTCACGCTCTCGCTTCCGGCGATCTACCCGAACGCGCGGCACATCTGGGTGCCGTGGCGCACGACGTCGCTCCCGGCCTATATCGTCGCGCCGGAACACATCGACGAGCCGATGGGGCTCGTGGTGCTCCTGAACGGCGTCAGCATGTCCAAGGAAGAGACGATCGCCTTCCATCCACGCTTCCTGGCCGGGGGCTACGCCGTGCTCGCGCTGGACAGCCCGGGCACCGGTGAGGCAACCGGGGCAGGGGAGGCGGCCGGTGACCATGACGACATTCTCGATGGCGTCTTCGAGATGTTCCGCAACGAGCCGATGATCGACCTCAACCGTGTCGTCGTGCTCGGTGCCAGCCTGGGCGCCAACCAGGCCGTGCGCGTGGCCGCGCGCAATCGGAGGATCATGGCCGCCGTCGCGATCACCCCGCCGTACGACCCCGGAAGCTGGATCCGCCGCGCGAGCCCGCTGCTGCTGCAGGAGATGGGACTGGTGCGCGACGGCGAGATCGTGCCGGAGATGTGGGAGCAGGTGGCGGAGTTCAGCCTCGTTGACGCGGCGCGCGAGCTGCGACAACCGCTGCTTGTGTTCGGCGCCGCGCGGGACGTGCTCGTCCCCCCGACCGATGCCCAGCACCTCGCCAAGGCCGCCGGCGACCGCGCGACGCTGGTCTGGTACCAGCGCGGGGGGCATTGCCTCTATGAGGCGGCCGATCAGTGGTCGTTCGAGGCGATGGCCTGGATCAAGGCGGTGGAAGAGGGGAAGACAGACCCGGCTCTCCGCGGAGATATTGCCGCGATCAGCGACCGTGCCCGCGCGGCCCTCGAAGCGGCCGACTACCAACCGCAGGCCCGCCCGGGCAGCGCCGAAGCCGAGCCCGAGATCGACGAGTACGCCCGCATCATCGACCCGGCGGACGGGTAGGGGCCATCCGGCCAACCCCGGTAGCGCCGACCCGCAGTGGTTGGCGACGGGGAGGACGGACATGGGAATCCGGTCCAGCGGTCAGACGCTTTGTAGGGACAATCTCTTATGATTGCCCCCATACGATCCGCGCTCAAATCCACCGCCGCCGGCGGAAGTAGGCCAGCAGGATCAGCGAGAGCGCGAGCATCAGCCCCAGCGCGGCCGGGTATCCGTACATCCATTCCAATTCAGGCATGTGACGGAAGTTCATCCCGTAGATACCGGCGATCAGGGTCGCGACCATCAGAATGATCGACCACACCGTGAGCGTGCGGATGACTTGATCAAGCCGGTGCGAGGCCAGCGAGAGCTGCATCTCGAACAGCGTTGTCGCCATGTCGCGATAGGCGTCGATCCAGTCGAGCACGCGCAGCATGTGGTCGTAGACATCCCCGAAGTAGTTTGTCGTCTCGGGGTTAACGAGCGGTGTATCCCGGCGGATCAGCTCGTTCAGCACATCACGGCCGGGAGCCAGCACTCGCCGCAGCTCGAACATCTGCTTGCGCACCTCATGGACCTGGATCTGGATGTGCCGGTCACGGTCCGCCGTCAGCGCATCGTCCAGCGTTTCGAGCCGATCGCCGAGGATGTCGAGGGCGGGAAAGTAGTTGTCGACGATCGCGTCGATCAACGTATAGAGCAGGAATCCGGAGTCCTTCGCCTGCACGTCTTGGGCGAACGCCCGCCAGCGCTCCGCCACGTCATCCAGCGTTGAGCGCTCGATATCGCGCGAGGTGATGACGTAATTCCGGCCGACAAAGAAGCTGATGGGGAAGCTGTGGATCGTCGTGCCGTTGTCATCGATCACCAGCTCGTACATGACCAGGAAGAAGGTGTCGCCGTAGCGGTTCAGGATCGGACGCTGGTGCAGGGATCCGGCGTCCTCCAGGGCCAACGGATGAAGGTGAACGAGATCAGCGAACGGCCGAAGCTGGTCCAACGCATCGCGGTCCACATCCAGCCATGTCAGCGTATCGTCCCGCTCCAGGTTATCCCGGATGGCTTCGTCGCTTTCGAGCGCGGCGATGTGCCCATGGGCATCGAGACCGAGCCGGACGCTGATCATGGCCGTTTTTCTCCCAGCCCTTATCGTGAGGACCTCATCGCGCGCACGACCTTCGTGCCCGGGTCGTCCAGGAGCTCCCGGTAGCGATCACTCTCGACCGGAACGAGCGCAAGTCGCCCCTCGGCGTCGGCATGGAGACCCCACCCGAACTTCTTTGGCAGCGGCGAGGTGCGCAGGCAGGCCCGAGGGGTGGCGAAATACGCGTCTCGCGCGTCCGGTCGCTCTCCGGACGGGATGCCCTGCTTGTCGGCATGGACCGTGAAGATCACGTCCTCCGAGGTCAGCTCGTAGGGATGCTCCGCCAACAGCCGATAGTGCTCGGCGGCGATCGTCGGTTTCGCGTCGTTACGCGCCGGAACAGTGCTCCGCTCGACGGGGCAATCCGGCGCGATCGCGATCAGGGTTTCAACGTAATTCACGCCCACAGGGGTCTCCTCCTCGTCGCCTGGAATCCTGCCATCAGTGTAGTGCCGGCCGGGCCCACCGGCGATGGCGCTCGGCAGGGCCGCGTGTACACTCACCTCAGCATGGAAGCGTCGCGTGCAGCCGGGGGATGGGGCCTATGGAGAACGATGTGGCGACGGGAGGGGGACGCGTGCGCCGCCTGGTCCGCGAAGCGTCGGTGCCGCGCCGGTTCCTGTGGCTGCTGCTGCTCGTCTTCCTCGCCAAAGGCGTGCTGATCGCGCTGGCCTTTCCCCCGTACTCCGGCCACGACGAGGTGATGCACTACGCCTACCTACGCACCGTGGCGGAGGAGGGGAGAGTGCCGATCATCCCCGATCTTGGCGAGTGGCGCACGACGCGAACACGGGAAGCACAACCCACCTTCGACCACGCCCCGGAGGAGCTCTTCAAATACGCCCAGAAGGGCGAGCCGAAGTCCAGCTTCACCACCTCCGACTGGTACGGCGACTGGTCGACCACCGTCTGGTCGGTCACGTATGAAGGTGAGTACTACCCCTCCGGCTGGATCTATACCGGCAATCACCCGCCGCTGTTCTACCTGCTCCTGACCCCCGTCTACTGGCTGGTGCAGGGCCTCGACATCGACCAGCAGATCTATGTCTTCCGCTTCGCCACCATCCCGATGGGCATGCTGACGGTGCTCTTCGCCTACCTCACGGTCCGCACCATCTTCCCGCGCGACCGCTTCCTGGCGATGACCGTGCCGGCCTTTGTCGCGTTCCAGCCCCAGATCAGCTACGAAGCCGCGATGCTCAACAATGACATCCTCGCCATCATGTTCACCAGCGCCGTGATCTGGATGCTCGCCGTCGGCTTGCGTCGGCGCTTCCCGTGGTGGACCTGCCTGCTGACAGGCCTGTTCCTGGGGCTGGCTGTGCTGTCGAAGAGCACGTCCGTCATCGCGGCGCCGCTCGTGGCGATCGCCATGATCTTCGGCCTGCATTGGCGCGAGTGGCGATCGTGGCTGCCAAAGGGCGCGCTCGTCGCTGGCGTCGCCTCGCTTATGGCCCTCCCCTGGGTGCTGTTCATGATGCGCACCTATGGCGACCCGACCGCCCTTAACCGGGTGCAGGAGCTCCAGTGGTGGAACTATGCCAGCGGGGATCACCCGACGATCTGGTCGATGCTTTCGAGCAAGGATTTCTTCTGGAACCGCTGGCGCGAAACATGGGGCGATTTCGGATGGCGCCTGATCCCGCTCGACACGACGCTGCTCCGCGTGATTCTCGGGATCGTGCTGTTCGGCACCGCCGGCCTGGCACTCTACGCCGTCCGCTTCCTGCGCGCGCAGCGGCGGCTCGATGCTGACGAAGGGGAGGGGAGGGCGCTCGACGAGACCATGGCGCTCGAGCGCTGGCAGGTCACCGCCGTGCTGACGATGGGCGTTGCCTGCGTGCTCGGCTACTACTCGATCCTGCAATTCGGGACGACGTTCTCGCTGACCCAGGCCCGCTACTACTTCCCGATGATCGTGCCCGGCGCCATTCTCCTCATGCTCGGCCTCCGCTCGTGGTTCCCGCATGCCTGGCTGCGCTATGTCGGCGCGGCGATCTTCCTGGCGCTCCTGGTGCTCAACCTGATGATCTACACCGGCTACGTGCTGCCGTACTGGAATCCAACGGTGTGACCGAAACTATCCCCTGTAGTCTCGCCCCCTGTGAGAGAAACCGGCACCGCAGGTGCCGACGCTCCGTATCGACCTGCGGTCGATGTCCTGCCCACGGGGGGCAGGACTACACGAAACGGCCATGTGCGGTCCGACGCGTGTACACTTTCCAGTCGAATCGTCCGCCGACGAGCAAGGCGTCGTTCTCGAGATGCAGGAGACCCGGTTCGTGTCGTCTTCCACTGTGATGCCCGGCCAGCAGGCGCCACCAGCCGAGACCGGGCGCGCCGAGCGCGACACCACCAGCGGTGCACCTCGCCCGCGGCAAGGATTCCGCGGCCGCCTCATGGCCGCGATCCGCTCGGCATCCGCGCCGCAAAAATTCCTCTGGCTCCTGCTCATCGTTTTCCTCTTCAAGGGCATCGTGATCGCGCTCGTCTTCACGCCGTACTCCGGCCATGACGAGGTCGCGCACTACGCCTACTTGCGCGTGCTGGCCGAAGAGGGGAGGGTGCCCCTCATCCCGGACCCAGACGAGTTCGACCGCGAGTACCGCGCCGACAGCAACTATGACGATTGGGACATGATCCCGGACGAGTTCTACAAGTACACCGAGAACGGCAACACGCCGCCGACGAAGTTCGTGACGCAAGACTGGTGGGGCGACTACGCCGAGCCGGTGCGCGCGGTGACCTACGAAGGCAAATACCTGCCCTCCGGCTGGATCTATACCGGCAATCACCCGCCGCTGTTCTATCTGCTCCTGACCCCCGTCTACTGGCTGGTGCAGGGCCTCGACATCGACCAGCAGATCTATGTCTTCCGCTTCGCCACGATCCCGATGGGCATGCTGACGGTGGTGTTCGCCTACCTCACGGTCCGCACCATCTTCCCGCGCGACCGCTTCCTTGCGATGACGGTCCCGGCGTTTGTCGCCTTCCAGCCCCAGATCAGCTACGAAGCCGCGATGCTCAACAATGACATCCTCGCCATCATGTTCACCAGCGCCGTGATCTGGATGCTCGCCGTCGGGCTCAGGCGACGGTTCCCGTGGTGGAACGTGTTCCTGATCGGGCTCTTCTTCGGCCTCGCCTTCCTGGCCAAGAGCACCTCGGTGACGGTGGCGATCCTGATCGCGATCGCGATGGTCTTCGGGCTCCACTGGAAGGAGCCGAAGCAGTGGCTGCCGAAGGGCATCGTCGTGGCCGGAATCGCCGGGGTACTGGCTATGCCGTGGGTGCTCTACATGATGTCCACCTACGGCGACCCGACCGCCCTCAACCGGGTGCAGGAGCTCCAGTGGTGGAACTACGGCGGAGGCGAAGGGCGCTCGATCTGGTCGATGCTCTCCGACAAGTGGTTTTTCTGGCACCGCTGGCAGGAGACCTGGGGCGCCTTCGGCTGGCGCTGGATACAGCTCGATTACCCGAACAAGCCCGAGCTGCTAAGGAACATCCTGATCCCCACGCTCTTTGGCACCCTCGGCCTCGCCGTCTACGCGATCCGCTTCCTGCGCACCCAGCGCTGGATGATCCGCGAGGAGGAGGCTGGACGCGACCCCGGAGAACTACGGCTCCACACGGACGAGACGCTCTCTATCGGGCACTGGCAGGTCACCGCCGTGCTGACGATGGGCGTTGCCTGCGTGCTCGGCTACTACTCGATCCTGCAATTCGGGACGACGTTCTCGCTGACCCAGGCCCGCTACTACTTCCCGATGATCGTGCCCGGCGCCATTCTCCTCATGCTCGGGCTGCGCTCGTGGTTCCCGCATGCCTGGCTGCGCTACGTCGGCGCGGCGATCTTCCTGGCGCTCGTGCTCCTCAATCTCGTCATCTACACCGGTCACGTCGTGCCGTACTGGAACCCGACTCTTTAGCGGGATCGACGAGCGCGGGCCACGCTACAGATCGATGTCGTCCTGGGTGACAGCGCGCTCAATTGCGCTGAGGAGGTGGCGCGGGCTGCTGTAGTTCAGGGCGTGCGGCGCGCCAGGGACGATGATTGCCTCTCCACGACGCATCATCCTGGCCATTCGTCGGACCCACGCAGGTGTCACGATCGGGTCGAGTTCCCCGCCGACGACCAGCGCCGGCTGTCGGACATGGGGAAGACGCGCCACCTGGTCGTCGTCGAACATCGCCTGCAGCAGCCGCCATGACCGAACCGGGCCAGTACGGAAGAAGTCCGGGATCCAGATCGTCCAGATCGATGGCCTTTCGTGGGCGATATCTCGCGTGCCTCGGCCGATAACCTGGGGAATGCTCGTGATCGCCGGGTCCAGCGTCGGTGCGATCAGCACCAGCGAACGGACAAGCTCCGGCCGGATGACGGCGAGCTCTGTGGCGATCTGGCAACCGAGCGAGTTTCCAACCACGATCGCCCCGGAGATGCCATGGGTGTCCATCCAGCCGGCAAGATGGCGGGTCCATCGAGATACCGTCCAGCGAATCGTCGACTCGGTGTGCCCCACGCCCGGCAAGTCGGGGATGACGACCGAAAAGCGGGGATCGGTGATTTCCGCGACCGGGCGAAAATAGGCGCCGGAGACGATCGCGCCATGCACCATCACCACCGTCGGCAGGGCCGGATCGCCGCCGGGTGAGATGCGGGCGAACCAGCGCTCGCCCTCGATCGTCATCCACTCGCCGTACCAGCGCCGCCCCTGGCTCCAGTCAGGAAGGGCGGACGTCCACGTCTGTGCGGTGACCGGTGGGGTGCCGCTCACTCCCGAAAGGCCCGGAGCGCCTGCCGGGCCCACGTCGCGACCTCATCGGTGAGCTCGATCGTCTTCAGGTCGCCTTCCGAAAGCCAGCGCATGCCCTCAATCACCTCGGGCAGCATGCCCTCCGGCGTCCCGGCGGGGCGCGCATAGTAAACGAGATCGATGTGCTGGTGGCCCGGGGAGATGTCCTCGAGCTGGATGCCCTGCGGCCGCACGAGCTGCCGCGGGGCGTCCGGGTCGTCAAGCTCGACGCCATACCCGCCAACCAGCTCGACCGCGATCCCGGCTTCTTCCTCGACCTCACGGACGGCCGCCTCGTCCGGCAACTCGTTCGGCTCGATATGGCCGCCCGGCGGCAACCAGAGCCCGAGCTTGCGATGGGGATGCAGCAAGACGTGGTCGTTGTGGATGACGAAGACAGCGACGGTGAAGTCTCGGGTGATGGTCATGGTGCTCCAGGGCAGAGTAAGGAAGAAGGCTAGTCGAACTTCAGCGGCGTGAAGTCGTTCTCGTCGTCGTGCTCGCCGTCAGCTTTCGGCTCCGGTCGAGGGGCGAGCCACGCCGCGTCGGTCGCGGCCTGCCACGATACGCGTTCGTCCTCGCGGGGCGTGGGCGCTGGTGTCTCGGGCACGGGCTGTGGCTGGGGCTCGTTCACCGGCGGCTTGCGGACCTTGCCGCGGTCGGCAGCCGCGGCAGCGGCATCCGCCGGGTCCATAACCGAGGTTGGCGGAATGGTCGGCGCCGAAGCCGTCTGCGTGACACCGGAAGGGCGCTGCTGGCGACGCATCGGCAATGACCAGTTCGATGACGAGGTTGACGGCTTCGGCCAGCGCATCTCCGAAGACGGTCGAATTTCTTCTTCCTCTTCGTCGGACAGGAGTTCCTGCAGGAGCCGGGCAATGAGGAGCATGATCCCGTGCGCGAGCACGAGAACGCCCCACGCTCCGATCGCGGTATCGGCCCAGATACCGCCAGAGCCGCGGAGCAGGTTGATCACAAGCAGGATGACGCTGCCAAGCGCGAAGGTGCTCAGATGGGCGCGCAGCCACATCCCGCGCCCGAGATGGTCAAGCCACGGATTGGTAGGGGAGGGGTGAGATGAAGGCCACGAGGGACCACTCACGGGTGGGACCTGCACGATGATGTGACGCTCCTCGAACGCTGGGGCGAGGAGGGACGAACACCCTCCTGAAGGCAGGCAAACGGCCCGCCATCAGGAGGATACATCCTTCACGGGCGGACTACCGCCCGCCGATGGCGCGCTCCAGCTTCGCGAGCTGGTTGCGATCGCTCTCGGCGAGGTCCCGCGCATGGTCGAGGATCGTCATGCCGTCGTCGGTCGAGCGGGTCCAATCACCCTCGTCGAGTTGCTTCAGCAGCGTCAGCGTCGTCGCCCGGGCGTTTCCGAATTGCGAGATGACCATGGTCGGCGAGTCGTTCGCGCTCATGGCGCCTACGACCGGCTCAGGCTCATCACCGGCGGTCCCAACCTTTCCGACACCGGTCACCCGCTCCTTCAGGGCTTGTGCGAAGTACATCTCATCGTGGCGCATGCGTTCGATAATCTCGGCCGCGCCGGAGGTCGCCAGCGCCTCGTTGCCGAGCGGGCGATACCGCGTGTTGAGCTCGCGGTAGGTGTTGACCAGCTGATCGATCACCCGCGCGCGGTCACTCATCCCCGATTCCTGCTGAACGCTCGTGTTCATCTCTTCCGCCTTTCCGAACGAATTCGTGGTGCCCGATCCGCCACATCTCCTGTCGATGCGCAACGCAACCTCTGTTCCATGGCCCGGTTGGTCCCAGGCATGGAGCGCAAGGCGCGCGGTGGTGCCGCACCTGGATCGCATGGTGTCACGTGAGGTGGATGGTAGAATGAGATCGCGAATCGGGCAAGCGTTCAGGCCCGCTATTCCCGTGATCCGACGAAAGATGTGAGCACATGAGCACGAAGAACATGTTTCGCGCGCAGACGCCGCTTCGGTGCCCGATCTGCGACGGCCCGCTCGAGAACACCATGATCCGGGATCTCGGCGCCCCGAACGCGTATCGGCAGTGGCAGCTCCACGCCGGCAAGTGCCCCGAGCACGGCTGGTTCCAGACCGAGGTGGTCGGCCGCCCACCGCGCGAGATTTTCGCCGTGAATCGGCCGTTTGGCACCGCGCGCCGCCTGCTGGTGAATGGTCGTGAGGTCTATCAGTTCCCGACCGTCTGGAACGACGTCCCCGGTGACGAGCGCCTCAAGGCCACGGACCCGCTGGAAGAGAAGTACTGGAAACCCCGTCCGATCTCCTGATCCGGGCCCGGCCGGGATGCGGATGACTGCCCCCGGCCCTCTGCGTACGACCCGCGGTGGCGGGATTTCTCGCGACCCGCGCGGAAAGACCGTCCGGCGGGTCGTTCTTTGTGTCCCGTCGTTCTCGCAAACCATCGACCGCCACGGGCGGAGGAGTGCCGTGTATGGCGACAGGAACCCCGATCCCGACTCGAGCCCGCGAGGCTGATATCGAACCAGACCATTCGGACAACGGGCGCGGCAGCGGCCTGACACCGGTGACGCTCTTTCTCGTGCTCGTGCTCTTCTGGCTCGTGATCCAGATGGGCTCGATCCTGGTGACGGCGCTGATGGCCGTGCTCCTCGGGACATTGCTCGAAGGCCCGGTGCGACGCATACAGGAACGGCACGTTCCCCGCGCCGCCGCAATCGCGATGGTCTACGTCGTTGTCATCGCCTCCATCGTGCTGCTCGTTCTGCTCATCGCCCCGGTCGTGAAGGACCAGTTCGATACCTTCCAGGCCGGGTTCCCCGAACAGGTAGACCAGCTGCGCGACGACTGGCGATCGGGCGACAATGGCCTGCTGCGCGGGCCGGGCGTCGGCGTGCTCGACGCCGTCTCGGAGTTCTTCAATGCGCCCGGGCAATCGGTTGAGGTCTCCGGCCAGACGGCGGAGACGGCCATCCCGATCCTGACCTCGCTCGCCGGCGCGATCGTCTCCGTAATCACGGCCCTCGTCGTGACCTTCTACTACCTGCTTGAGAAGAAGCTGATCCGTCGCCTCGTCATCGAGCAGCTGTCCCCACGCCATCAGGGCCGGGTCGACCAGATCTGGACCAGCGTGGAACAGAAGACCGGCGGATGGCTGCGTGGCCAGCTCTTCCTCTGCCTCATCATCGGCACGATCGCGACCGTCTCCTACGGCCTGCTCGGGCTGAGCTTCTGGCCACTGCTGGGCCTCTGGGCCGGTATCACCGAGATCATCCCGATCGTCGGGCCGTGGATCGGCGGCGTTCCCGCCGTCATCGTCGCGCTCACCGAAGGACCGCAAACGGCGCTGATCGTGGCGCTCGTCATCATCGGCATGCAGTCGCTGGAGAACTGGTTCCTCGTCCCCCGCGTCATGCGGGGTGCTGTTGGCCTCACCCCGATGACCGTGTTCGTCGCCATCCTCGCCGGTACCGAGCTGATGGGTGTGGTGGGTGCAGTGCTCGCGATCCCGATCGCCGCCGGCGTGCAGGTGGTGCTGACCGACCTGATGGACGAGCGGCGCTCACGCCAGTCGACCACCGGCGGCGGGCATGTCTCCGGTTGGCGCTGGATGCTCAACCGCGGCATGGGACGCACCACGGAGGACGACGACGAGGAGCCCGCGACCAGGAAGCAAGTCGTCGGGCCGGACATCTACCCTGCTGACGAGGCAACCGAAGGTCCAGACGACGACTGGAGCGATAGCGACCCGGACGCCGCACCGCGCGATCCGGACGCGTTCGACTCCCGCGTCGAGGCCACCTGGCCGGCAAACCCCTGGAAGGGCAAAGTCCCGTCCGCGCGCCGCGCCGGATCATGGCGTGGCATGGACCGCGCGGAGACGAAACCGTCGCACCCATCGGGCGGCCGCGATACGACAAAGCGAGAGGAACCATCATCGTGACACACCAGATCAAGGTCGGCGTCCAGATCCAGCCCCAGCATGGGACGTTCGACGCGAATCGCAAGGCATGGATCGAGGCCGATGAGCTCGGAGCCGATACGATCTTCAACTGGGATCACTTCTACCCGCTGAGCGGCGACCCGGCCGGAGCGCACTTCGAGGCCTACACCTCCCTCGGGTCGATGGCGGAGGTCACCGAGCGTGCCCAGATCGGCTCGCTGGTCACCTGCAACTCCTACCGCAACCCGAACCTGCTCGCCGACATGGCCCGCACCCTGGACCATGCCTCCAGCGGCCGCTTCATCCTTGGCATCGGCTCCGGCTGGTTCGAGCGCGACTACCTCAACTACGGCTACGAGTTCGGCACGGCCGCCAGCCGCCTGCAGGACCTCAAGCGCGACCTGCCGATCATCCGTGAGCGGCTGGGCAAGCTCACGCCAGGCCCGGTGAACGGCAAGCTCCCGATCCTGATCGGCGGCAGCGGTCCGAAGGTCACTCTGCGCCTCGTCGCCGAACATGCCGACATCTGGCACGCTTTCGGCACCCCGGACGATATGGCGGCCAAGGCGGCGATCCTCGACGAGCACTGCGCGACGGTCGGCCGCGATCCGCAGGAGATCGAGCGCTCGGGCGGCATCAGCAAGGACACGCTGGAAAAGGCCGACGAGTTCGTCGAGAAGGGCATCACGCACCTCATCATGGGCGTCTCCGGGCCGGACTACGACCTGGGAGCGTTCCGCGAGCTGGTCCAGTGGCGCGACGAGCGGCGCAAGCGCGGGGCCTAGGCCTGAATCATGCAACGGAGCATGCCGATAAGCCGTTCGCGTCGCGGCGATCCGCACGCGTCAGGAGGAGGGAACCATGTCGGATGAGCTGGTCGGGATGAAATCGTTCGAGACGTTCAACCTGCGCGAGGTGGTCTCGCAATTCCCGCCGGATCCGGAGAGCGCGGCACGGCACCGCGCGGAGATCCTGGTGAAGTCGGATACGCTGCGCGTCGTGCTCGTCACGGCGCTGAGCGGCGGAACGCTTCACGACCACAGCGCGCCGGGGCCGATCACGATCCATGTCATCGAGGGGTCATTCGCCGTCACATCCGGCGGCGACCGCCAGGTCGTCTCGGCGGACGAAGTCGTGGTCATGGCGCCGGGCGTGGATCATGGAGTGGAGTGCATCGAGGACGGCGCGTTCCTGCTCACCATCGCGCACATGAGCCGCACGCCGGATCCGGGCGGAGACAACGCACTCTAGCCAGCCTGATCGTAACTGTGCATGCAATTACGCTTCCATTGGGTTTCCCCAAATCGAATAAATCTGATACATAACCCGAATGGCACATGCCTTTCGGGTTATGTCAATATCATCGAGAAAACACGGAACGGAAGTTCCGTGAAACTTCCGTGGACGTTGCAGACAGCCCGGCGCTACGGTAATGACAGCGAGATGGATACACCGGTCAACGACGATCGGACGAGACATGTAGCCGCACGGGCCCCTGCACTCATGCCGCCAGCGCCGACGGCCGAGAAGAATCGATGTCACCGCAGAAAGAGAACTTCGATGCCAACGTCCCCCGCCACAACGACGAACACGCACCGCCTGGTCGCCTTTCCCAAGCGCTTCGTTCCGCGCCGCCTGACCGTTTCCTCGGAGCACTCGGCTGACTACGCGTCGATCCAGGAAGCGATCAACGATGCGCGCCCCGGCGACACGATCGCGCTCGACGCCGGCATGTATTTCGAATCCATCGTTGTCGACAAGCCCCTGCATTTCGTCGGCCCGAACGATCCCCGCTTCGCCGGCGAGGAGATGGAGTCGGACGATGAGGCGCCTTGCGCAATGATCATCGGTCTCGATGATGACGCCGTGATCTGGGCCGCGAGCGGGGGCTCTATTCGCGACATCGCGATCTCGCGCGTCGACCGCGGCGACGAGCCGGAAGAGGGGACTGCGGTGGTTCGCCTCATCGCCGGCACGCTGGAACTGAAGCGATGCGTGATCGCGGACGGCGCGCAGCTGGGCGTATGCGTGACCGACGGCAAGCTGGACATGACCCGTTGCCACATCCGCAACGTCGCAACCGGGATCTCGCTGGCCGGAGGCACCGCCGACATCACGCGCACGCATGTCGAGGGCTTCGACACGGTCGCCGCAAGTGTCGAGAATGACGCCGTGGTCGTCATGGAGGACAACAGCTTCGAGGGCCGCACGGTCCTGCGCGGCACGGTCAAGGTATTCAGCGGGAACGACATTGACACCCTCTTCGTCCATGAAACCATGTCGACCGCCGGCAACCGGATTGGCAGCCTCGTTCATATCTTCGAGTTCCGCTCCGTCGGTGGCGTCGCTGTCGGCATCTAAAGCCCCGTGCCCGATCAGCGTAGGGGCCGACCCCGGAGGGTCGGTGGGTGAGCCTGCAACGCAGGCGAAAAGCGGGAGCGACCCCTCGGCCCGATCGACCGAAGGTCGATACCTGGGCGGTTAGCTCCACTGAGCACCGCTCAAGCGCCCAATTCATCTCCCTTTACGACCCACAGACGCGCCCTGGCACTGCCCAGGGCGCGTCTGTATGTTAACTCGCAATTTCCCAACTTCATGACAGCAGCCAGCACTTGTTACTGAAGAGAACGATCTGATCCCTCTTGCCTGCGTTGGCCACTGAAGGCCCAATTGGTGTCGAAGACCTCCGTCGACATCCGCTCCAATCACGACGAGGGCCGGCCCAGGCGTGGGTCGGCCCTCGTCGTCATTGCGCGTAGGTTCGGAGCGATTACTGCTCGAAGGTCGTGCGCAGCTCCTGGGTCTGGCCGGTCTCGGCGGCACGCAACGACGACTCGATGATGTCGATGACGTGGCGCGCGCGCTCGGCGGTGACCGGCGACGCCGTGTCGTCGCGGACCCAGTCGACGAGCTGCATCACATCCTCGAACACATGCTGCTCGTCGATGTTGCGGTGCGGACCGACGACGTGCGGCAGGGTCATCTGCGCGCCCATCACGCCGCCGCCGGCCTCGTCGTAGAGTGGGCGCTCGGGGTAGTCGAGTTCCTCACCGTTGACCTTGAAGCCCTCGATCTCGCCCTCGGTGCCGAAGTAGCGGCCGGTGAACCACCAGTTCGGGGAACCCGCCGCCGTGCCGAAGCCGAGCGCGAAGAGGCCCTGCCCGAAGTCGATCAGGATGCCGGTGTTGTCGTCGGCGTCCGTCTCGACCTTCTTGCCGTTGAACTCGCGCTCCGGCACGCGGATGCCGCTGACGGCCGAGACCCGCTTCGCCGGGCCGAGCACCGTGGTCAGCCCGTGGAAGGCGTAGACCGACACATCGTAGAGCGGGCCGCCACCCGGCTTGCGGAAGTACCACGACGGGTCGATCGGCGGCGTCGCGCCCTGGCCCGGCGCTCCGGCTCGTCGAGGTGATAGGTGCCGAAGCCGGCGCCGGAGATCGCCCAGACCGGGATGCCGATCTTGCCCTCCTGGATCGCGCGGCGAATGGCCTGCACCTGCGGGCGCAGCACCTCGCCGGGGGAAGCGACGATCTTCAGGCCCTTGCTGGCCGCGAGGTCGATCAGCTCGTCCGCCTCGTCGACCGTCGTCGTCATCGTCTTGTTGAAGTGGATGTGCTTGCCGGCCTCGAGCGCCATCTTGCCCTGCTCGTAGTGCAGGCCGATCGGCGTGCAGATGGAGATGGCGTCGACATCGCCCTTCTCCAGCAGCTCCTCGAACGTTTCGAAGTGATGGGGCATGTCGAACTTGCTCGCCATCGCCTCCGCGCGGCCCGGCACCGGGTCGCACACGGCCTGCAGGCGCACGCGGTCCTGCACGTCATCCTGATGCAGGTGCGGCATGATGCCACGCTGGGCGATCGTGCCCGCCCCGACAATTCCCATCCGTACGATCTCTGCCATGATCGAAGGCTCCTGACATTGTGTTCGCGAGTGATCACTGGCGTGATTGTATCGGAGGTTCCGATGCCCGTCGTGGGGCGGCTATCCATTGGGAACGGCCGCCCAGACCCGGACGTTTTCCTTTTGAAGGCATGAACATCAACCCCGTGACTCGCGATCGACGCGGAGGAAAAGGGAGGACCGTGATGACACACAGCTTGTCCCGACGGACCGTGATGCAGGCGGCAACGCTCGCCACGCTGGCGCAGCCGCTCGGGCGACCAGCGGCCGCGACCCGGCAGGATGTCTCGTCCGGAGGCCTCGGCCTGACACGGGCAGAGATCGAGGCCATCTACGGCCAGGGACAACCCGGGCAATCGTTCATGGTCTATACAGACCCGACCTACGGCGTTGATCTGCACATCGGGTATGAAGGCGATCTCGTCGACTACGTCTGGCTGTCGCTCGGCAACGAGCAGGCATGGACCGGCACGCTGCTCGATGACGCATGGACGCTCGCTGAATCGCTACTGCCGACGGATGCCCGTCTCCGGGAAACCTACGCGATGCAGGAAACGCCGGGCTCAATAGGCCAGACCGAGACGATGCGCTTCACCAGCCGCTGGCTGGACGAGGCGATGGACGGCCGATCGTCGGTCCTCGTCACCATCACGTCGTATCCGCTTGCGGAAGGCATGGTCGCGACGCGCGGTTCCATCCAGCTCGAGCAGCGATAGGCCTGGCTCCGTTCCCGGTACAATGGGCGAGGGACATTCCCGCACCGTTATAAACCCCCGATCACCCGGGACCGGAAATGAGACCGCCTGTTATGACTACCGTGCACGCCCGATTCGCCCGAGGGACGCTCGCGCTCGTCACGCTCACCATGCTTCTCGCCCTCGCCGCGCTGCCCGGCACGCGGGCACTTGCCCAAACGCCGGAGGACACGCCGAACGCTGACGCCACATCGATCCTCGAGCTGGCGTGGCCAAACGGGGTCGATCTCCTCGCCGGGCACGAGCTCACGCTCGACAAGCCGCAGTACGAGTGGCGCGTGTCAACGCTCACCGCGGAGTCGGACCCCGGCAAGCCGATCGCCACCGGACCCGGCGTGCTGATCGCCGTCGAGGGGCCGATTCACGTTCTTGATGAGGCAGGGGCGCTGGTCCGGCTCGACGCCGGCGCGGCAATGGCGACGATGAATGGCCGCAAGATCACGGTCTCGGCCGACGGCGAGGAGCCGGTGCGCTTCATCCTGATTGAGCTCATCACCTCCGAGCAGGCCGAGCGCGTCGTGACCAGCGATACGCTCGAGCTCGTGGGGCCGGTCCGCGTGCCGGCGACGGGCGATTACGCGATGGTGCTGCTGAACCTGCCGGTGGCGGTCACGATCGATATGTCCCCGGACGAGGTCATTGCCGGTGCGATCCGCCCGGCGGTATCCATCGCGCATATCGGGAATGTGGTTCCGGAGGATCTCGGCACCGCGCGCAACTACGATCGCTGGATTGTGGCGCTCTACCCGCTGGCCGAAAGCCGGCCTGCCGCATCCCCATCGGCCACGACGCCACCTCAGCCGACCGCGGTCCCGGTGATCCCGACGCGTGTCCCGGTGCAGCCGACCGCGACCGTGACGCCCACCGCAACTGCCACAGCCACCGCAACCAGCCAGCCCACGTCCACGACCGCGCCGACCGCGACATCCGTGCCCGACCAACACGCCGACCACCGTGCCGACGCCGGCGCCAACGAACACGGCGACGACGGTGCCCACGCAGGTCCCGACCGCGATCCCGACAGACCCGCCGACCGCCGTGCCCACCGATGTCCCGACTGTGGCGCCGACGACGCCTCCAACCGTCGCCCCCACCGTGGATCCGACCGCGGGCGATGAGCCGCCCGCCTAGCCGGTCAGGACGTTCATGCATACTCTCCGCGCGAAGGCGTCATCGCTCATCTTCACGACGATCAAGCAGGTCGGCAAGCAGCCATGGGTCGCGCCGGTCTTCACGCGCACGCGGCGGTTCCTGCCATTGCAGTACGTCGCGCGGACGGACCACGCGATCGCGATCCGGCACCCTCGCGCGGGATGGCCCGGGCATGTCGTGATCACGCCGACAACGGTCTCGCGGGGGTTGCTCTCGGGGCGGGATCCCATCGCCAACCGTGGCTTCCATATGTGGCAGATCTACCTGCTCGCGCGGGACGTGGCGGCGAGCCAGCCGGAAGAGGAGCGGGGTCGCTTCCTCATCATCAACGGCGGGCGGCGACAGGAGATCGGGCAGATGCACGGCCATCTCACGCCGACGCTGGACACGGCCGGGTTCCCGGCCAACCTGCTCGAGGCGATGGACCGCGACATCGACGAGCGCCGTTTCTACAACATCGAGGCGTCGCCGAAGGGCTTCACCGACTGGCTCGCGGAGCTGGAGGCGATCGCGCCGGAGTGGCTCGCGGACAATCGCGGCTTTGCCGTGCTGATCCCGATCGAGCCCGGCGTGCTGCCCCAGCTCAAGATCACCGTCGACTGCGACATCTGACGGGGCGGGTTTCCCCGCCAGTACCGGATCGGTGAGCGCCCCGCGTAGGGGTCGTACCGTGTGTCGATCCCATCGACCGAAGGTCGAATCCGGGCGGTGACGTCATCTCATATTTGCGTCAGTCCGGCAGCTCGTCCAGCACCGCATCGATATCGTTACCGTCAAGCAGCCCGGCCCGGAGATCGTCCCGCGCGACATCGATCAGCCGCGCCCGGATGTCCGCTCGGGGCAGGGGATCGCCCGTGCGGGATGTAGCCCTCACCGAGCAGCCATGTCTCCAGCCGCTCCAGCGGCTTGCCCGCGATCGGCGGGTCATCGCTCGCGCGCATCGCCTCCAGCAGACGCTCGCCGTCGCCCTCCAGCTCGTCGAGCATGGCGCCGACCTCGTCCAGCACACCCTCGTCGACGACGCCGCTCTCCGCCAGCGCGGCGCGGCTCACCGGGCGACCATGCCCGATGCGCCACATGCCGATCGCCGTCTCCAGCAGCCGTGCCCGCGCCTGCGCGGCATCCCATGTCGGCTCATCAACCCCGAGCCGGGCGAGCGCGTCCGTCCCGCCGGTACGCGCGAGGGCCGAAAGCTGGCCCCACGTGACGATGTCCTGCGAGAGCAAGCGGTAGAGCACTTGCGGGTCCTCGACCATGTGCCAGAGGTGGGTCGGGCCGAGGCCGTCACCCCAGACGTCGATGCCCGGCACGCGGAGCAGGCCGCGATACGTCTCGTGATCGACGCCATCCGGGGAGGGCACCGTGCGGCCCTCGGGGATCGCCTTCGGCTCCGGCGCGGGGAGGCGCTCGAACCCCGCGCTTTCGCGAATCGCGCCCAGATCGACCACGCGCAAGCCGGGCCGCTCGCCCTCCGGCATGGCCGCGATGCGCGCCTGCCACCGCGCGACCTCGTCGCCCTGCGCCGTGAAGTAGAAAACCTGCCGGCCGTTGCGGCAGATGGCGATTGCCGCGTCGATGATCGCACCGGCGCGGAGCTCGTCGCTGTTGCCGAGCGTCTCGTCGAACAGCACCGGCAGGCGTGGCCCGGCCTCCACGTTCTCGACGAAGGAGAGGCGGATCGCCATCAAGAGTTGCACGCGCGTGCCGGATGAAAGCTGGTCGAGCTGGAGCGTGGCGCCGGTGGCCGTGTCCTGCGCGGCGAAGGCGGGCGGCGGCCCCTCGTCGAACTGGAGGTCGTAGCGGCCACGCGTGATGATGCCGAACAGCTCCCGCGCGCGATGGAAGACGATCGGCATCGAGGCGTCGCGCGTTTCCTGCCGGATCGAGGCCATCAGCGTGGCCCCGGCGACCGCGCGACCGACCCGCTCGCGCTCCTGCCTCAGCGCGTGCATGGCATCGTCGCGCCGGCCGAGCGCCTCCTCGACGTCGCGACCGCGCATGGCGTCGGAGACGCGCGTGCGGACCTGCGCGATCTCCTCGCGGATCGCGTCCAGCCCGGCGGCGACCGTGTCGGCCTCGTCCAGCCGACGCTGGAGATCGGCCGGGTCGAGATCTGGCTCGCGCAAGTCGGGTCGGACGGCGAGGGCGGCATGGATCGCCTGCTCGGCGTCCTCGCGTTGCGCGACGAGGTCCTGCGCCTCGCGCCAGGCGGAAATGCGGTCGACCAGCGCCTTCAGCGCGGCATCGTCGCCGTCCGCCAGCCCGGCCCAGGCGAAGACGCGGCCACGCGCCTCCATCGCCTGGCGGATCTGGGCGGTCACGTTCCCCGCGATCTCATCGTCCAGCCGGTGCTGGCGCTCGCGGGCCTCCTGCAGGCGGCGATAGCGGCCCTGCAGGTCGGCCAGCATGCCCTCGAACGCCGCTTCATTCCGCGCGTCCGCGTCGTCATAGCCGAAGGGCTCGAACTCCTCGCGCAGGCCGTCGACGAGATCGGCCCGCTCGGTGGCGAGCTGGTCAATGCGGGCGCCCTTCGCGCGCACGTTCGCGTCGGCGGCTTGCCAGCGAGCGAGGTTCTCGGCGATGAGGCGAAGGCTCTCTTCCTTAACATCGGGTGCGACGCCGTACTGCGCGATGGCCTGCTCGCGGCGGGTCTCCGTCTCCAGATAGGCGCGGTCAAGGTCGGCGCGCTCCTGCCCGAGGTCGGCCCAGCGCTGGGCCTTCTCCTGCTCGACCTCGGCGATCCGCAGCTCCTCCTGCAGCCCAGTCAGGCGTTCGCGGACCGCCGGGGTACTCCACGACGACGGCATCGGCAGCCCGAGCGCGCGGTAGCGCTCCTCCCACAGCTCGGCGTCTGAGCGCTGCGGCACGCCGTAGCGCCAGGCGAAGACGATGACGAGCACGCCGAGGAGGGCGAACAGCAGCCAGAGCGGGTGGACGAAGTTCGCCAGCCAGATCGCCGCGGCGATGACCAGCGCGCCGCCGGCGTAGGCCGCCATCCGGGCCCGGCCAACGAGCGCATCAGCCTCTTCGCGGCTCGGGTGCTGGATGCGGTGGGAAAGGGCGCGGACGCCCTCGCGCAGCTGCTCGATGTTCTCTGGTGGGCGGGTGCCGCCGATCCAGAGCTCGACCTCGTCACGGGCGCGGCGACGGGCGCGGATCTCCTCGTAGGAGTGGGCGATCCCGGCCAGCTCGCGGATGCCGTCGGCGTCGAGGGAGGCGATCTGGGCGTCGCTCAGCTCGGCGGCGAGTCGGCGCTGATGGCTCTCGCGCTCGGCATGGGCGCTCTGGAGGTCGCGCTGGGCGCGCTCGCGCTCCTCGGTGTTGCGGCGGAGGTCGTCCAGCCCCTCACGGAGCATCTGGAGGACGCCCTCGCCGATCTCGGCGTCGTCCAGGCCGGTCGTGCGACGGTCGGCGGCGGCCCGGTCGTGGGCGGTCTGCAGCTCGAGCTGCTTCGCGTTCAGCTCGTCGATGCGGGCGTTGAGCGCGGCGACCCGGTCGGGCTCATCACCCTCCAGGCGGTCGAGGAACGGCGGGAAGGCAGCCAGCTCACGGCGGGCGGCGTCGAGATCGGCGCGAGCGCGGACGAGCCCGATGGCCTGGCGCAGGGCCTCGGCTTCCGCGGCCGCCTGGCGGGCGTCGCGCTCCCTGCCGCGCAGGACGTCAAGGTGGCGGAGCTCGCCGGCGACCCCGTCGGCTGCCTCGCGGGCCTCGCGGAGGCGGGCATTGGCCGTCTCGAGGGCGCGGGCGGCCTCGTGGCGCGGAGGGATCGTGGCGTCGTAGCCGAGCCCTTCGGCGACGGATTCCAGGTCAAAGCCGCCGGCCGACTCGTTCATGATGGCCTGGGCGAGGGGCTGGTTCTCGGAGGCGAGGAGGTCGTGCAGGCCGAGGGTGTAGCGCATCCGGTCGTCGATGGGGGCCAGGGCGCGGGGGCCGGCCGGTTCCCCGTTGCGGGTGCGCTGGACGCGGCCGCCCTCGGCGCTGATCTCCCACCGCTCCTCACCGAGGGTGAAGCCGGCGCGGAGGATGTGGCCGCGCAAGGAGGACGGGTGCGGCCAGATGAGGGCCTGGATGGCGCGGGCGGTGGTGCTTTTGCCGGAGGCGTTGGGGCCGTAGACGATGGTGATGTCCGGGCTGAGGTCGTCGATGGTGAAGCCGGGGGCGATCCCCGGGGCGCGGGCGATCTCCAGCCAGGTGAAGGCGAGGCGCTCGCGACGATCATCGGCCGTATGGGTGGCGACGGTCCATCCGGACGGGGTGGTGGTTGCGGTCATGCCTGGACCCCTCGCTGGCGCACCAGCGCATCGAGCACGTTCCACGCCTCGCGGCGGAGGATGGTGCGGGCGGATTCCGCGCCGGGCGCGGGATCGTGAGCGGCGCCGGCGAAGACGCGGGAGCGGTGGACGCCGACGAGGCGGTCGGTGGCGCGCTGGATCAGGGCTTCCTGCGCCGGGGTGGCGGTGCCATCCTCATCGAGGGCGACGAGGAGGCGGGCGAGCTCGCCGACAGGATCCGGCCGGCCAAGGAGCTCGTCCAGCGCGACGGGCGGTCGAGTGTCCTGCTCATAGCCCTGGAGGATGGCGGTGACGCCCTGGTGGGTGACGGCAAGGGTGCGGACCAGCTCGTCGAGCAGGGCGGGGAGCTCGGCGTGGAGCGGGGTCTGGCCGGTCAGGTGCAGGGTGCAGGAGACAGCGGCGAGCGCCTGGACGGCATCGGTGGCGAGGGCGTCTTCCAGGGCGGTGTCGAGGGCGCGAACGATGGCGCTTTCGACGGCTTCGAGATCCTCGGTGCCGGCCAGCTCGATGTCGATATCGGCGAACTGGACGGGGGAGAGGGGAATGAGCTCGGAGACGGCTCCGCCCTCGTCGAAGAGGTCGACCAGGGTGGCACCGTGGAGGCCGGTTTCGATGGGGCCGAGGGGGAGGGTGGCGCCGGGCTCGATGGCGGTGGTGGTCTCGAGGTCGATGATGTCCGGCTCGCGGGGAGCGCCGAGGACCCATGTGGCGGTCGGGGCTGCGGCGAGATCGGTCAGCTGGACGGGGAGGACGGTATCGGGCGGGGCGTGGCCATCGGTGAGGGAGGCGTGGAGCATGACGACGCTGGGGCGCTGCGGGTCGATGTCGGGCAGTGCGGCGAGGGCGTCCGGCGTGGTGGTGGCGTCGTGGTGGGCGAGGCCGATGATGGTGAGGTGCTCGCCGTCCGTATGGAGGTCGGTGGTCGGGTGGCGGGCGTCGAGCAGGACCAGGTTCGGGTGGTCGAGCAGGGCGACAGCGCGGGGGAGGGCATCGGCATCCTCGTCTCCGGCAATGGCGATGACGGGAATGTTGGCGCGCTCGAGGGTACCGAGGCCTTGCTGGAGGGCGCCGGCGGTTTCGAGGAGGTCGGCTTCGCGGTCGATGGTATCGCCAGCGAGGAGGATGGCGTCGGCGTGGTGGGCGAGGGCGGCGTGGCAGAGACGGGACCAGGCGGCGGTGGCGGAGCGGCGTGCGGGATCGATGCCGGCGTGATCGGGGAGGCCAGCGAGGCGGCGGCCGAGGTGGAGGTTGCTGGCGCACAGGAGACGCATGGTGGGGGTCCTCTCGTGGCGGGTAGCGGGGCCGGGCGGCCGATGGGAGACGCGGGAGCGGTTCGGGGTGGCTGCGCCCGGTTGGTCGATCTGCGTCAACGGTAGCAGGGTGGCGGGAGGGGCGGCAATGACGATTGTGATGACCTGTGGGAAATGACCGGTCGCCGCTTCAGGCATCGCCCGTAAGGGAGGGAGGCTAGATGGTTTCGGGGATGTAGGTGTCGAGCAGGTGCTGGAGGGCGGCTGCCTTGGCGATGAGCTCGTCGCTTTCGAGGTGGGTGATCTCGAAGAGGTGGGGGAGCTGGGCGTAGAGCTCGGGCTGACCGAGGATATCGACGACCTGCTCGTGGATCCACTTGTCGTAGGCGATCGGGTAGGTGCGGCGGGAGATGAAGAGCGCCTGGAGGAACATCTGGAACGCGCCCCAGAGGCGGGCGAACGACTGGAAGTAGAGCCCTCGCTCGACGTAGAGGGGAATGTGCTCCAGATAGTGCTGGCAGTTCCAGCGTACGCTGGCCAGCCGCTGCTGTCGTAGATCTTCGTCGTAGTAGGGGAGCCACTGCTCGCGCAACCGGGCGAAGCGGTCGCCACGCTCCCAGAGCGGCACGCTGTAGGCGAGCATGTTGCCGACCGCGACCTCGAAGAAGTCCGGGTACTCGTCGTCCGGATGGTCCGGGATCTCGAACGTGCCGTCCTCGATGTCGAGGTGGACGACGGAGAAGACGCCGGCGGCGTGGAGGTCGGCGAAGACGAGGTCGCTGGCATGGAATTGCTGCCAGGCGGCGTCCAGGGCAGACCGATCGGCATCCGACGGGACGAGAACGACGATGTCGAGACAGCTATCCGGACTGGCCTTGCCACGGGCGCAGGAGTTGACGAGGAGGACGGCGTCGGTCTCGGAATGTTCGGAGAAGAACCGGACGATGGCGTCGGCGGCGGCCTCGTGCTGCGGAGTGGGATAAGGCATCGATGTCTCCTACCTCGCCGGCTCGAGGCGAGTGAGCGTCGGGCGGTCGAGACGCAGCGGGTGGAGAGCGTCCGGCGTCGTGCCGGTGCGGGCGGCGTCGGCGAGGAGCTGGCCGAGACGGGGTCCGAAGGGCATGCCGTGGCCGCAGAAGCCTCCGGCGAACCACACGCCGGGGAGGTCTGGCACGGCGTCCGCGATCGGCAGGTAGTCAGACGTGAAGGCCATCGGGCCGGCCCAGCGCCGGGCAACCGGGAGTCCGGAGAGGGCGGGGAAGAGGCGCGGGATGACAGCCTCGATCTTCGCCGTCACGTCGTCCGTGGGATGGAGATCGAGCACGCCCATGTCACCGCCTGGAGCGTCGGCGCGGCAGCCGCCGATGACGATCGAGCCGTCAGGCGTTTGCTGCCAGTACTCGCCGGTGGGAGTGACGTCGGTGCCGATGCCGGTCGGGAAGACGGCACTGGTCGGCTCGTAGGCGAGGATCTGGCCGCGGGTCGGGACGATCATGCCTTCCAGCGCGGGCAGGAGGGTGTCGGTCCAGGCGTTAAGCGCGACGACGATGCGGTCGGCGTGGATCTTACCAGCGTCGGTCGCGATCGTGGTGCCGGTGGCGTCCGGCTCCAGCGCGGTGACGCCGGCGGTGCAAAACCGGGCGCCATGGCGCTTCGCGGCAGAAGCCAGCCCGGCGAGGTACCGGCCGGAGTGGAGCAAGCCGCCGTCCGGATCGAGCCGGCCACCAGCGATCTCCGGGCCGAGCGGCGTCCGCACGAGCTCCTGGACGCCCACCCGGTCGAGGAGCTCGACGGAGAAGCCATCCTCGCGAAGGAGGTCTGTGCTGCGGCGGGTGGCGACCATGGCGTCGTCATGGAGGCCCATCCAGAGGATGCCGGGGATGCGGAGGTCGCAGTCGATACCTTCGCCGCGAATCGTGTCCTCGGCGAGCTGGCGCCCCTCGGCGGAGAGGGTCCAGACGGCACGGGCGGTCTCCCGGCCGAAGGTGTCCACCGCATCGGCGTAGCCCATCGCCCCGCCGCCGGTGAGGAACCCACCGTTGCGGCCGGTGGCCCCCCAGCTGATCGCCTCGCGCTCGAGCACAGTCACGTCGACGCCCGCTTCCGCGAGCCAATAGGCGGTCCAACAGCCGAGCATGCCGGCACCGATCACCACAACGTCGCTTCCTGCCGGCAGGTGATCGGCCGGCACGGGCGGCGGGAAGGTGGCGTGCCAATAGGAGGTCGGAAGTGCGGCGTCGGGCATGGGTGTCTCCTGGGTCGCGGTCGGCTGGATTCGATGCTTCAGGATACCAGCGGATCGAGCAGGGAAGGGTCTATACTCGCACTGTACGTACGGGCTATGCAGGCCCGCTTGTGACCTGTGGCGAGGAGAGCGCGCGTGACGATCCAGCAGCATTCGAAAGTGGCCCTGATCCAGCATGTTGGCGGCGACGTGATGGTCGCGGCGGCGGCGAAGGTCTCGACGAGCGGCGACGAGGCGCGGGACTTGTCTCGGATCGAGGAAGAGGGCGGCATCTCCGGGCTGATCCGCTACCTGATGAAGCACCGGCACGGTTCGCCGTTCGAGCATGGGCTGCTGACGTTCTTCGTGCATGCACCGATCTTCGTCATCCGCGAGCTGCAGCGGCACCGGATCGCAAGCTACAACGAGGAGTCGGGCCGGTACAAGCAGCTGGAGCCGGTGTTCTGGTCGCCGGACGAGGAGCGCCTGATCGCGCGCGGCGAGGGGTACAAGTCCGCCCGGCCGACGTTCGCGGCGGGGACGCCGGAGCAGTTCGCGCTGATCCGCGAGCACGACGCGCTCTACGACCAGCTCTACGCGGCGTACGAGGAGGAGATCGCGGCGGGGATCGGTAACGAGGTCGCGCGGCGGCTGTTGCCGCTGGCGACGTTCTCGTCGCTGTGGGTGACGATGAACCCGCGTGGGCTGATGAACTTCCTGTCGCTACGCGTGCACGACGAGAACGCGGTGTCCGTGTCGTACCCGCAGCGGGAGATCGAGGAGGTGGCCGAAACGATGGAGGCCGCCTTCGCCGAGCACTGGCCGCTGGTGCACACGCAGTTCGTCAAAAACGGCCGCGTGGCGCCGTAGCGCCGAAACTCTTATCCCAGCCCGGCCTCTGCGGCGATGCGGGCCGCCTCATGGCGGGACGTGGCGCCCAGCTTCGTGTTGATCGAGGTCATGTGCGTTGTCACCGTACGCGGGCTGATGAAGAGCCGGTCGGAGATTTCGCGGATGGAGAGATGCTCGGTCACCAGGCGGAGGATCTCGATCTCCCGCCTCGTCAGCCCGTACCGCTCGCGCAGGACCACATCGAACCCGGTCTCACCCGGCCGGACAGCGGGTTCGTTCGCGCGGCGATCAGCGTCCGCCAGCGGTCGGGTGAGGTCCACCAAATCGTCCAACGTTGTCTCGGTCCCCTCGCGCCACTCGAATGCCAGGGCGTCCACGTCAAGCTGGCCACGTATGGCGTTCACGGTCGTCTCCCGTAGCATCGAATCCGGCCGGTAGGTGTAGACGCGCGAGCCGGCGGCGGTGAAGAGGCTCTCCGCCTTGCCGAGCAACCGGGCGGCGAGGTGCGGATCGTCGTGCGCCACCGCGACAGACGCCAGCCCTTCCAGGCAATAGGCGACGTTCGCGCGGTCACCGACTTCCAAAGAGAACCGCAGCCCCTCGTGATAGCGCGCCGCCGCCGCCCGCAAGTCGCCCCGAGCCTGGGCCAGCCGCGACAGGTTGTAGAGCGCGATGTAACGGCTGAACCGGTCCCCTGCGACGCGCGCCATCTCGTAGCCCTCGGTCAGTAACGCCTCCGACGTGTCGAACTCGCCGGTGCGGAACGGGATCATGCCCAGCGCGCTCACCGCGAGGCTGGCCCAGAACGGGACGTCATGCTCGCGGAAGGTTACGGCCGACTCATCCAGCCAGCATTCGGCCGCGTCGAGATCCCCTCGCGCGAGGGCCGCGAGACCGAGGGTGAGCGCAGCCCGGGCCGCCTGAAGCCGGTCACCGGCCTCGCTAAACAGCGCGTGCGACTCCGTGCACCACGCCTCGGCATGCGGCAGATCGCCTTGCCCAAAGGCCATGGTGCCGGCCGCAGCGAGCACCCACGGCCGGAGCGCCGGCGCGAGGTCGTCGCGGTCGAGGAGCGACTCCATCAGCCCCCGGCCCTCGCCGTGGTAGCCGCGCATCCACCAGAACTGCCAGACATTCCAAACCAGCGCGGTGAGCTCCTCCGCACGGCCGTTGGTGAGAAACCAGCTCGCCGCCGCGCGGATGTTGTCGTGTTCCGGCTCGATCCGCGCCAGCCACTCGACCTGCCGCGGTCCCTCCAGGCCGGAGCGGGCGTCGCTCGTCCAGGCGAGGTAGTGGGCGGCGTGCGCCTCGCGCACCCTTGCCTCCTGACCGCTCTGCGCAAGATGGGCGGCGGCGAACTCACGAATCGGGACCAGCATCCGGTAGCGACCGCGACCATCGGCGCCGTGCGTGAACATGACGAGCGAGTGCTCAACGAGCGTGCCGAGCAGTGTCAGCACGTCACCTGACGTTGCATCGCCCGGCAACGCCCCGACTGCCTCGGCGGCATCGAGCGTCCACCCGCCGCGGAACACGGAGAGTTGACGGAACATCGCCCGGTGAGGTTCCGGCAGCAGGGAATAGCTCCAGTCGATGGTATGCGTCATCGTGCGTTGCCGCTCAGGGAGGTCGCGCGGGCCATCGGCGAGCAGCGGCAGAGAGGCGTCCAGCCGGGCGAGGAGATCGAGCGGGCTCATGACGCGGACGCGGGCGGCGGCGAGCTCGATCGCCAGCGGCAGGCCATCGAGCCGGCGGCAGATGGCGGCGACCGTCGCGGCGTTCTCCCGGCCGAGGTTGAAGCCCGGTACAGCGGCCCGCGCGCGGTCGACGAAGAGCTCCACCGATGCCGCCCCGGCGACCTCCTCCAGGCGCGGTACGTGATCTAGCGCAGGAACCTCCAGCGGCTGCACCGGGTAGTCGCGCTCGCCGCGAATCCGCAGGGGTGCCCGGCTGGTAACGATGACCGTCAATCCCTCGCAAGCCCGTATGAGGGCGGCGATGTCCGGCGCGGCGTCCAGCACCTGCTCGAGGTTGTCCAGCACGAGCAGCGCGCGCAGGTCCTTGAGGTGGCGCTGCAGCGCGTCCAGGGCGGGCTCGGCGCCCGAGCCGGGGACCCGCAGCGCATGCACGATCGTCGCGGGGACCATCCCGGCATCGTCGATCGACGCAAGCGGGACGAAGGTGACGCCATCCGGGAAGCGGTCGCGGAGAGCGTGAGCGAGATGGATCGCGAGGCTCGTCTTGCCGACGCCGCCCGGACCCGTAAGCGTGACGAGCCGTGTCCCGGCGTCGAGGAGCGCTTCCACCGCCGGGATATCGGCGTCCCGCCCGATCAGCGGCGCGTCGAGCACCGGGAGGGGAGCGGTCGGTGTGGACTCCAGCTCGGCCGAGGCATCGTCGCGCCGGTCACGTTGGGGAATGGCGGCCAGGAGCTGCGCGTTGTCCTCGGCGGAGAGCCCCAGCGCCTCGCCGAGCGCCCGCACGGTGTGGGGATAGGGCCGGCGACTCCGGCCACGTTCCAGCGCGGCGATGCCCTGCACGCTGAGGCCCGACTGCGCAGCGAGCTGCTCCTGCGTCAGCCCCGCCGCCTCGCGCAAGCGACGCAGCCGCTCTCCAAACGGAACGGGTTCCTCGGTCATCCTATGGCTCCTGGGGCATGCAGATTCTTGTCGAATCGTAGCATCCACATGGACATATCAACAGCGCTGGAGAGAACCATTTCATCACCCTCATTCGCCGGATATGAGGGTGACTTTGACGGTGCCGTGAGTGGTGTCCGGGGAGCCCTAACCGCAGGATGGTTGACAGGGAATTCGCCTGCATGCCACGGAGTACCGCGTGATCGAACCACAGCACCATGACCAGAACGGGGCTCACACCGACATCCAGACCATCGCGTCACCGGACCGCGAGAACGGTCCGGCGCGCATCCTGATGGGCGGGAGCCAGACCGGGGGCCGCTTCGCGCTCATCCAGATGGTTGTCCGCCGCGAGCACGAACCGCCAAGCCACCTGCATATGCGGGAGGACGAGGTGATCTACGTCGTCGACGGCACGATTGTCGTTTCGATGGACGGCGCGCGCCGGGAGTATCGCTCTGGCGATGCCGTTTACCTGCCACGCGGCGTAGAGCACGCCTACTGCCTGCGTTCCGAGGAAGCACGCCTGCTCGTGCTGGCGCTGCCGGCGGGGATCGAGGGTTTCTATCGGGAGATGGAGACCTCGCTCGACGATGACCGGCATGTCGAGCGGCTGATTGCGCTTGCCGCCCGCTACGGGATCGAGATCACCGGGCCGGGTCTTCGCGAGTACGCGGAGCCGCAAGGAGGCGCACCGCTCGCCTGATTGCTCACGCGCGACCTTCCAATGAGTCTGATCATGTGCCAAAGCAAACGGGCCGCATGGCATCCATCGCTGTATCCCGACCGGAAACCGCTCGCCGCCCTGCTGGCCGTCGTCGGTATCGCCGGCACGCGCCAGAACCGGTCGCTGGCGGTCACCGGCGCGGACGCCCCGGCGCCATCATGGTTGCGGACTGCGGTCGTGGCGAATCTTGTCACGACCGCACCTGACGCCTTCGAGATCGTCTAGGACCCAGCATCATCCCGCGGGAAGCGTCTGTCCACGCCTCCCGCGATGCCCGTTACCTCTCGACCGGCACCAGGCGGAATCCGCGCTTGCGCAGCCAGAGCAGCAGATGCTCCGCGACCTCATCAACCGCGTCGGCCGGGAATGCCCCCGGCGCGCCCCGGCTGAACGCCCACAACGAAGCGCTCGGCGTTCAGCGTCCAGGCGAGCAAGGTGTAGCGGGTGCCGCGCTCCTCGGGCGACAGGCGGTCGAGACGACTCCACATAGGACAGGGCGTTCGACCCTTGGTTCCTCATCACGAGGCCTGTCCCTTCTTTAGGAAGGCCGGCACCTTGGCGGTTGCGCCAGGTTGCCGGGCGCCGTCACGTCAGCGCCAATCCCGATAGTCATCGTTCGAATATTGGCCACCGCGGCATTTTCTCCTCATCACCAACGCCCCATAGACAGCAGGCCCCCTAGCAACGGCGGCCCCAAGAGCCTGCCCCGCATCATTGACGTCATTCACATCCGGGGTGTTGACACGGGGGCATCACTATAGGAAAAGGAATCGTCGACACAAGCGCAGTCGTATCTTGCCCCAGCGAGGAGGTGGACCCAGCTGACCCAACAGGGACATGACCTCGATCGTGGCTACGAAGTCTCTTTCCTCCGGATCGCGTACCCATGGCTTTCGCGACAAGCGGTTGCATCAACATCGTGTCGACACCCCTTGTGACGAGAGCAGCTCCAGCGTCGCATCACCTGCAAAGGAGTCGAAATGTCTCATCACGACCGTCGCCAATCGCAACCTTCCCGCGGCCTGTTCGACCTGAGTGCCAGCCGCCGTCAACTCCTGAAGGGGTCGACCGTGGCGCTCGCTGGCGCAATGCTTTCGCCGGCTGTGGCTTTGCACGCGCAGGACGCCCAGTCGGGCGGCACCCTGATCGTCGCGTTTGAGTCCGATCCTGAAATCCTCGATCCCCACAATACGACCGCGCTCATCGCCGGGCGCGTCATCGCGCTGACGAACGAGAACCTGGTGACTCGCGACTACGAAGGCGTGATCCAGCCCGGGCTCGCGGACAGTTGGGAGATCAGCGACGACGGGCTCACCTACACCTTCACGCTCCACGAGGGCGTGACATTCCATTCCGGCAAGGAGTTCACCTCCGAGGATGTGAAGTACACCTTCGAGCGGTGGAAGTCGAACGAAAGCTCGCCGACGGCCTACACCATCGACCCGATCGACACGATCGATGCGCCGGACCCGCTGACGGTGGTCTTCAACCTCAGCGAGCCCTACAACATCTTCCTCGACCAGCTGTCCGGCGCGTGGGCGGTGATCCTGAACCAGGACGCCGTGGATGAAGCGGGTGACAACTACGGCATCTCTGTCGTGGATGGCACGGGCCCGTTCAAGTTCGTTTCGTGGGACCGCAACCAGAAGATCGCCCTCGAGCGATTCGAGGATTACGCCTGGGGGGCGCCGATCTTCGAGAACGCCGGGCCGGCCTATCTCGATGGTGTCGAGATCCGGATCATCCCGGAGGCGGCAACGCGCATGGCGGAGTTCCAGTCCGGCAACGTGCACATCGTTCAGGACGTGCCGGCGGCGGACGTCGCCCGCCTGCAGGGGGCTTCGGACGTCACCATCGTCGAATATGCCCAGCTCCAGACCACGTACATGGGCATGAATATGACGAAGACGCCGACCGACGACCTCGCTGTCCGACAGGCGCTGAACTACGCGATCAACAAGGACGAGATCGTCGAAGGCGCCTACTTCGGGCTTGGGACGGCCGCCCGAACGCACCTGCATCCGGATACCCCTGGCTTCTGGGAGGGTGCATTGGATGTGGCGCCGACCTTCGACCCCGACAAAGCGAAGCAGCTTCTCGAAGAGGCTGGCTGGGTCGAGGGGAGCGACGGCATCCGCGAGAAGGACGGCACGCCGCTCGAGATGCCGCTTTGGGTGATCAATGCCAGCGAGACCGTGCTGCAGGCCCAGATCATCGAGCAGCAACTGTCGCAGGTAGGCGTCCGCGTCAACACCATCCAATACGAAGAGTCGGCCTGGTTCGAGGCCGCTCGCTCGGGCGAACAGGTCGCCTTCACCATCGGCGTCTTCTACGAGAACGCCGATAACCTGTACTTCTACTTCCATTCGCGCCAAATGCCCGCGCCGAATCGATTCGGATTCGACGATCCCGAAGTGGACCAATGGCTTGACGATTCCCGGTCGAACCCGGATCCGGAGGTCGTGAAGAGCGCGTACGAGAACGTGCAGAAGCGCCTGATCGAGGTCGCCCCGACGGTGCCACTGATCCACGCGCTCGGTACGCTGGGCCAGGGCAACGACGTCCAGGGCGTGAAGGTGCATCCGTCTCGCTGGCTCTACCGGATGCTGGATATCTCACTGACATGACGCACTACATCAGCCGCCGCCTGCTGATCCTTCCCGTGGTCCTGCTCGGCGTGTCGATGCTGGTGTTCATGGTGATTCACCTGGTGCCGGGCAACCCGGCCCAGGTGATCGCCGGAGCCGATGCACCGCCCGAAACCGTGGCGGCCATCGAGAAGGACCTCGGTCTCGACCGACCGCTTCCGGAGCAGTATTGGCGCTACCTGACCCGCGTGGTTCAGGGGGACCTGGGCACCTCGCTGCGAAGCAACCGCCCCGTGCTCGACGAGGTGATGGACGCGCTGCCAAAAACCATCCAGCTTGCCGTGGCGGCAGCCATCGCTCACACCGCTCATCGCGATACCGCTTGGGGTCACGGCCGCCGCAAAACGGGGAACACCGGTCGACACCGGCCTGATGATGGTCTCCATGCTCGGCATCACCGTCCCGGTGTTCGCGGTCGGCTTGGGACTGATGTGGATTTTTGGCTATGAGCTCCAGCTCCTGCCGATCAGCGGAAGTGGCGGAGCGATATGGACGTGGGACGGCCTCCGGAGCATGATCCTGCCAGCGATCACGCTCGCGGTCGGATCCGTGGCGACATTGGCCCGCCTGACGAGGTCAACGATGCTGGAGGTCCTCGGGCAGGATTTCGTGCGCGTGGCACGGGCGAAGGGTCTCCGTGAGATTCCGGTCCTCATTCGACATGCCCTCCCAAATGCGCTGTTGCCGATCGTGACAGTTCTCGGCATCCAGTTCGCCTACCTGCTAAGTGGCGCGGTGGTCACCGAGACCATCTTCGCCATCCCGGGCGTCGGCAGGCTGGCCGTCTACGCCATCCAGGCGCGCGATTTCCCGGTTGTGCAGGGCGCCGTCCTGATCATCTCGTTCCTGTTTGTTCTCGTGAACCTGCTGGTTGACCTGCTGTATGCCGTCGTCGATCCGCGGATCCGGTTGGATTAGGGGAGACATCGCCTCATGAGTACCCGGGCAAGCCTGGTGGCGGACACGCCCCAGGAATCCTCGACGCCTCCCCCGGCAACCACCCTGACCCGGCCGCGACACCGGTTCCGGGAGAAGCTGGTCCGGAACAAGCCAGCCCTCACTGGCCTGATCATCCTTTTGGTCCTGGCATCACTCGCGATCCTCGCGCCGGTGATCATGCCGTACGACTGGAAGCAGCAGGACATCATCAACCGCTTCAAGACCCCGTCGGCGGACCACTGGTTCGGGACGGACGAATTGGGGCGCGACATCCTCAGCCGCGTCATCTATGGCGCGCGTTACTCGCTCGTGATGGGTCTCTCCGCCGTGGCGCTGAGCTTCATCGTCGGGACATTGCTCGGCTCGCTCGCCGGGTTCTATCCGCGCATCGACTCGCTGATCATGCGCCTGATCGACATCATGATGGCCTTCCCCGGCATCCTGCTGGCGATCGCGATCGTCGCCGCGCTCGGCCCCGGATTGCTGAACATCATCATCGCCATCGGCATCAACGAGATCCCCGGCTTCGCCCGGATCACCCGGTCCATGGTGCTCTCGCTTCGCGAGCGGGAGTATGTGACCGCCGCGCGAGTTATCGGCGCCGGGAATACCGACATCGTCCGCCGGCATATCTTCATCAACCTCGTCTCACCGATCACGGTCTACGCATCGCTGCAGGTCTCAACCGCGGTGCTGGTCGGCGCGACGCTGAGCTTCCTCGGGCTGGGCATCCAGCCCCCAACACCGGAATGGGGCGCGATGGTCAGCACCGCGCGCGAGTACCTTGCTATTGCTCCACACACGTTCGTGTTCCCGACACTGGCGATTCTCGTGACGGTCATCTCCTTTAACTTGCTGGGAGATGGGCTGCGGGACGCGCTCGACCCGACGACATAGCACCCTTGATGAACAGGATCACTGCACGATGACATCGACGACCCCGGACACATCGTTCGCCACACAGGCCGAGCGCTACTTCTCTCGCACATCGATCAGCAACCCGGTGTTCATCGGGGACGATCGCATCGCCTATCTGGACAACTCGTCAGGCACAAAGCAGCTTGGCATCCTCGATATCGCCTCTGGTGAGATGATTGCCGTGACGGCTTACGGAGAAGGGTTGCTCTCGCTTCTGGGCTCCGCCGCTTCAGGTCGCGTCGTCTTCGGCATGGACCTCGGCGGCAACGAGCGCCAGCAGCTCTACACGATCGCCCATCCCGGAGAGCAGCCGACACGCCTCACGACAAAGGACACGGCATTCTACGAGCCGGGCGTCCTCTCGACGGCCGGTGACGCGGTGGTCTACCGATCGAACGAGCGCGACGAAGGCACGTTCGACATCATGGTGACGTGGCTGGAATCCGGCCAGAGTGAGACGTGGCTGGAGGACGGGGGCCAGGTCACCGCCGTCGCTCTCGACGGGGATCGCGCGCTCGTGATCCGGAACAACGGCAACATGGATAGCGACCTGCTCCTCCTGGAGCGGGATGGCGCGGTCCGCAACCTGACGGAGCATGAGGGCGAGCAGTGGCTCTACCACGCGGCGTTCAGCGGCGACGGACAGGGCGTCTGGTTCCTGTCCAACCTCGGCCGCGAGTTCGTTGCATTGATGTATTTGGACCTCGCGAGCGGCCAGCAGCGCGTCGTCCACGAGGCGGACTGGGATGTGGAACTGTTTGCCGTCTCTCCCGACGGTTCCTCAATTGCCCTCTCGGTGAATGAGAATGGCGCATCGCGCGCCTCCGTTATCTCCACCGCAAACCCGCAGGACACTGTCCGGATCGAGACACCGACGGGCGTGATCGACGGCTTCAGCTGGTCATCTGACTCGCGCACGGTAGCCTTCGGCCTCTCGACGATCGAGCAGCCGTCGGTCATCATGCTCGCTGACCTGGCTGGCAACGCCCGCATCGTCGCGCAGGAGACGGCCGCCGAATCACTCGCAACGGTCGCCCCGGAAGCGGTCCGGTACCAGACATGGGACGGCCGCGAGGTGCCGGCCTTCTTCTTCCGGCCGGCGACCGATGGGCCGTTCCCGGTACTTGTCGAGATCCATGGCGGCCCGGAGAGCCAGCGCCGGCTGGACTGGACAGCGAACGGACCGTCCCTCCAGTACCTCGTGTCCCTCGGCATCGGCGTCCTCGCCCTCAATGTTCGTGGCAGCACGGGTTACGGCAAGGAGTACGCGCATCTCGACGACCGGGAGAAGCGCTTGGACGCCGTCAAGGACGTCGAGTACGCCGTTCGCTGGCTTCGCGAGCGCGATGATGTGCACCCCGACCGCATCGCGGTCTACGGCATCAGCTACGGCGGGTTCATGACGCTCTCCTGCCTGACGCGCCTTCCGAAGCTGTGGGCGGCCGGCGTCGAGATGGTTGGCATGGCGCATCTCGGCACATTCCTGGAGCGAACTGGCCCATGGCGGCGCAAGCATCGGGAAGGCGAGTACGGCTCGCTGGAGAACGATCGGGAGATGCTCGAGCGCGTGTCGCCGCTGCCGCTCGTCGACCAGATCGCCGCGCCACTCCTCGTCTTCCATGGACGACAGGATGCCCGCGTGCCGCTCTTCGAGTCGGAGCAGATCGCCGACGCCGTACAGCGGCGCGGTCTGGACGTCGAACTACAAATCTACGATGACGAGGGGCACATCTTCTCCAAGCGCCCGAATCTGATCGATGCATACGGGAGGATGGGGGAGTTCCTGACCAGGCATCTGCACGCCCGCTGATGAGGGGCATGTCCATCGCCGGGCCATTCGGGGCCAAGCCGGGCAGAGGTCCTGGTGGATGGCTCGGGTGTGCGACTCCGTCAGGGATGCGAGATGCGCCCCCTCGTGCATTTCCTCACAAGCCAGAAGAGGCATATTTGGCATAGGTTTGTTACCCAACGCCCCAGATTCATGACGACGGTGTAACGGGATGCGCGCTAGAGTGGGCTATCTTCCATCGACGGTCCGTCGTTGGACCATGACGGTCCACACTGCAAAGGAGCAGGCCATGATGCTCGACATTCGCCACAAGAACCGTGTCCAGGTGACGCCAGAGGTCCGCAAGACCTCCGGCGTGGAGGTGCTCGAATACGTCGAGATCGACGCCACACACGACCGATACGGGCACGGACACGTGCGGCTGAACCGCGAACAGGTGCGGCACCTCGCGGCCCGCTTCACCCAGCTCGATGTCGCATTCGGGCACAACGCGAACCCCACGGCGCAGTCGCTGACAACCACCATGATGCCGCGCTCCGGCGCCGAGGTCTTCCCGGTGACTGAGGTCGAGGGCGACGTTGTCCGCCTCATCGGCGTCAAGATCGAGGTGAAGGGGGACGGCTCGGCCTATATCATGCCCGACGCGCTTGGCCAGATGCGGCATGATCTGGACCGCATCAGCCGGCACTACCTGGGCCACGGCGCCTGGGGCGGCGAGGACGCCCACGACCAGTAGCCCGTCCGGCGAACGATGACGCGTAAGGGCCAGGGATGAATCGGTTCCCGGTCCTTACGCGACGCCTTCGGCCACCACAAGAAAATCAGTACGGGCGTTGCGCTGGCGGATGGGCAGGATCGCCTGGTAGGCCGGCGACGCGTGCCAGGCCTTGGCCTGCTCGACGTCCGGGAACTGCAGGATCACCATCCGCGGAGATGGCCAGGCGCCCTCCAGAGACTCGGTCGAGCCGCCGCGCACGAGAAACTGGCCACCATACGGCTCCAGCGTGGCCGGGACCTGGCGCGAGTACTCGGTATAGGTCTCTGCGTCCGCGACTTCCACACTGACGACGACATACGCGCTCATCCCGGCTCCTCCCTCTGACTCACTCCTGACATCTGGTGTGCACTCGACGCCCATTGTACGGCGCGCCCACCGCACCCTCGGGCCACGACGGCGACACCTTGACAGTTCCGGCGCCGGAACGCATGATCACCGGCATACCCCGCACCATCTCGGCGCGCTCCGAGGGAGCGGATACCGTCCCATGCCGCAATGAAGGAGCCCATGATGGCAGCTTCCCTTCCCGGGACCAGGCTCGTGATGTTCTTCCGCGTCCTGCTCATGTCCGCCTTACTCGCCTCAGGTGGCTGGGCCGCCCAGGTCGCTGCGCAGGATGCCGCCTCGCCGGAGGTGCTCGCCGATATCGGTGACGACGGCGTGCTGACCAACTGCATCGACCCCGCGTTCCCACCCATGGAATACATGGCGGACGCCAACGCCTCCGACCCGGTCGGGTTCGACATCGACCTCACGAAGGCCATCGCCGAAAAGCTCGGCGTCGAGGCGGAGTTCGTTCCGCTGGAGTTCACCGGCCTCCTGCCGGGCCTGCAGTCCGGCCGCTGCGATATCGTCGCCAGCGGCATCTACGCGACGCCCGAGCGGCTCGATGCGTTCGGCGCGCAGCCCTACTTCAACTCCGCCGTCGTGCTGGTGACCATGGCCGACAACGACGAGATCAACTCGCCGGAGGATCTCTCCGGCAAGACCGTCGCGGTGCAGTCCGGTACCAACAACCTCGCGACGATCGAGGCGCTCGACGCCCAGCTGCGCGCGGACGGGAAGGACGGCATCAACATCCAGACCTATCCGGACCAGATCGACGCCGACCAGCAACTCGTCGTGGGCCGCGCCGACGCGACCATCACACAGGACACCCAGCTGGCGTTCCGCGAGCAGGAGCAGCCGGGACAGTTCAGGATCGCCTACACCTATCCGGACGCCCAGACCTTCGCGATCTTCTACAACCAGGACGCCACCGCGCTCGGCGGCGCGCTGGAGACGATCGTCGAGGGCATGCGGGAAGACGGCTCGCTCGCGGACCTCGCCACGACCTGGAACCTGCCGGAGGCGGGCGCGGAGTTCACGCGAGAGTTCAGCGCGGAGGCATCGCCGGTCGCGTCGCCCGACGCCACCCCGGCCTCGTAGCATCCCGGCCCGCCGTTCATGACGTTTGACTGGGACATCTTCCGCGACGCGTTGACCTCCGAGGCCTACGCGCGCGGGGCCATGACCGCAATCGCGGTGGCGGCGCTCTCGCAGGTGTCCGCCGCCGTGATCGGGTTGCTCATCGCCCTGCTCGCGCGATCGCCGTTCGGGCCATTGCGCGTCTTCGCGTGGCTATGGGTCTGGATCTTCCGCGCGATCCCGACGCTGTTGCAGCTGCTGTTCGTGTGGAACGCGCTGCCGCAGCTGATCCCGTCGCTGCGGGAGAGTTGGTTTACTCCGTTCCTCGCCGCGTGGCTAACCCTGTCGCTGAACGAGTCGGCCTACATGGCGGAGATCATCCGCTCCGGCCTCAACGCCGTTGACCCGGGCCAAACCCTCGCCGGCAAGACGCTCGGGCTACGGCCAGGCCAGATCTTCCGCATCGTCGTGCTGCCGCAGATGATCCGCGTCATCCTCCCGGCGACGGGCAACGAGTTCATCACCCTGCTCAAGCTCACGGCGCTCGCCTCGGTGATCTCTCTGCGCGAGCTGCTGACCGTGACCAGCCAGCAGGTCGCCGTGAACTTCCGCTTCGCCGAGCTCTATGGCGCGGCGACCGTCTGGTACCTGGCGATCGTCAGCGTGTTCATCGTGATCCAGGCGCAGGTCGAGCGGCATTACCAGTGGTCATCGGAGAAGCGGTCGCTGCTGGCGTCGCTGCGACGCGCCTCGGCGGGAGGGATGAACCGATGACATCACGCACGACCGCAGGGGCCGGACCGATCCTGCAGGCGACGGATGTCGTGAAGCGCTACGGCGGGCTGGAGGTGCTGCATGGCGTCTCGATGTCGATCCAGCGCGGGCAGGTGAAGGTGATCGTCGGGCCGTCCGGCTCCGGCAAGAGCACCTTCCTGCGCAGCCTCGGCCTGCTGGAGCCGATCGACGGCGGCAGGATCCTGCTGGACGGCGCGGACGTGACGTGGTCCGGCGCGCGGGGTGGCCGGCGACAGAGCGAGCGCGAGCTGGCCCTGCACCGCTCGGAGATCTGCATGGTGTTCCAGCACTTCAACCTGTTCCCGCACATGACGGCGCTGGAGAACGTGATGGTCGGGCCGGTGCATGTGCGCGGGACCGCCAAGGCCCAGGCGCGGGAAGAGGCGGGGGCATTGCTGGAGCGCGTGCGCCTCTCCGACCGTGCCGGGCACTACCCGCACGAGCTCTCTGGCGGACAGCAGCAGCGCGTCGCGATCGCCCGGGCGCTGGCGATGCGGCCGAAGGTGATGCTGTTCGACGAGCCGACCTCGGCGCTGGACGCCGAGCTGGTTGCCGGAGTGCTGGCGGTGATGGAGGAGCTGGCAGGGCAGGGGATGACGATGGTCGTCGTCAGCCACGAGCTCCGCTTCGCGCGGGACGCCGCCGACACCGTCGTGATGATGGCCGACGGCCAGGTTATCGAGGAAGCGCCGCCCGCGCAGTTCTTCAACGCCCCCCAGCACGAGCGGACGCAGCAGTTCCTGCGAACGGTCTCGGTGCACTAGCGGAAACCCGATTCACTCATTGACACATTGAACGGGTGATCAGGCGGGCGTCGAGTGCAGAGACATCCTGGACCTCGTCAGAGCCGAAAAGGAGATGTATGGGCGCGGTCTTCAAAGCGAACGCGACCTCACGAGCCCAGATGCCCCCTGGCCTCGCTACCAGCTGACCGTCGCCCCTGACCCCGATGTTGACCATCGCCCAGCACCGCCCGAGACGCTCGCTTAAATCACGTCGACGCTGAGGTTCTTCAGCGGAAGGTATCAGCACCGCGGAACGGGCCCCATGCGCCCGACGACAGGACACGCCAACTCGGGTAGAATCGCCGTGGGTCCCTGGCTAACCGACATAGAGCGGATTTTCATTCCGAGAGAGGGCATCGCCATGCGTCGGATCTCCATGGTACTGGCGGCTGTTGTGCTGGCCGGAGCGATCGTTACATCCGGGGGACGATTCGGTGCAGCGCAAACCGACGCCATGAATGACCACCCGGCGGTCGGGTCATGGCTGGTCGAAAGCGACCCCGACCTGGAGGCGCTGAGCATCCGGACCCTGGTCGTGTCAGCGGACGGGACCGCCCTCGCGATCTCGTCGGTTGCTCCGAATGGCTCGACGGGAGCCGGCGTCTGGGCACCGAGCGGTGATTCGTCGGCCATCCTCACCTTTACGCTGGTAACGAACGGCCCCGCCTACATCGTGCTCCGGGCCAGTATCGACATTGCCGCTGACGGCCAATCGTTTACCGGCACGTTCACGGACGAGGCGATCTTCGACCCGACCAGCCCGGAGGGCACGGGTGGCGAGATTGGTCCTGGCCGCCTGACAGGCACGCGACTTACGGCCCAAGCGCCCGGGACGCCCGTTACCTCCTTCGAGGAGTTCTTCGGAGTGCCAGGTGGTACGCCGAGCGCGACACCGGTGCCATAGGCTCGTCCACACTCCGGATAGGTCCAATTCCGGTCGGCAATGTCGGCCCTCCGAGTCTGGATGCGTCCCACGGATATCGCCGTCTGGTCGCGTGAGGTCGCTATCTCACCGAAGGAGGGCGTGAGGCATCTGAATGCGGATGCATCCGCGCGATTTATCTCCCACATACCGAAACGTAATAACGGCGGGAACTTTTCCCCGCCGTTATTACGTTTCGGTATGGTGAGGTGCCGGGTACAGGATTCCGGGGACGCCGTGTGGACGAGTGCGATGCAATGCCAAAAAGTGTGTGATCATGCGGGAATCTCGGGATACCTTCCCTCCCCAGAACGCTACCAAGAACGCGAGTGTACCCGTTACCAGCCCTACACGACGGTTCTTGTCTCAAGCGGAACGACTTACGTACTAGGAATTCCCAATAGGAACGTTTAAATACGGCAAAGCGGCCATGTATGAAATCGTTGACATGACGACCCACGGTGTCTATACTCGGCCCATGGTAACGATTTCATAGACGGATAAGTGGCGTTCGCGGGCCTCTCGCTGTTCGGATGTACCGGCTCCGAAAGGTCATCGCCAACCGGGGAGCGCGAATGTTGCCCGGTCGGGCGGGTCCTGTTGTCGCGTTGGGGAATAGTCTGCACGTGCGTGAAGGGTAGACACCGATGACCATCGAGAGGAAACGCAGTGGCATTCGACATATCGGCGACGCGTCACTGGACCGGCGTAAGCTGATGAGACGAGGAGCGGGGCTCGGGGCGCTTGCCACCGGTGGATTCCTGATTGGCGCTCCACGAACCTTCGCGCAAGACGAGGAGCCGCAGGCAACGCCACTCCCCACACTCGAGCCAGCGGACGGTGCCGTCCATCTGGAGTACTGGGACATGGCCTGGGGCAGCGCCGTGTTCATGTCGGAGCTCCAGAACAACGTCACGGAGTTCAACCGGCAGCATCCAGAGATCTACGTCTCCTTCACGCAGTTGGCGTGGGGTGACTACACCCAGAAGCTCCTCTCCGCCGTGCAAGCCGGCAGCCCGCCAGATATGGGTGGCGGCGACTCCGGTATCCCGTTCAACATGGCGGCCCAGGGTGAGGCGCTCGACATCTCCGACCTCTTCGAAGAGTGGCAAGCGGACGGCACATTTGACGACATGTCCGAATGGTCCTACCAGAAGTGGGACTTCCAGGGCATGCACCCCGGTATCACGTGGCAACTCGATAGCCGCGGCATCTACTACCGGAAGGACCTCCTTGAGGCCGCTGGCGTCGACGTCCCGACCACATGGGACGAATGGCGGGCCGCGATGGAGGCGTGCCACAAACCGGACGAGGGCGTGCTGGGCCTCGCTGTTCCGGGCAAGCAGGGCACCTACGACACCGACCAGTTCTACATGACGCTGGTCTTCCAGGCTGGTGGCATGCTGGCCGATGCGGACGGCAACGCGGCGATCGATACGCCGGAGCACCTCGCGGCGCTGGAATTCGAGCAGGACATCGTCTCCAACTTTGCCGCACCGGGTACACCGTCCTGGACGTTCACCGAGGTCATGCGCGCCTTCGAGCAGGGCGAGGCCGCCTTCGCCTTCGGCGGTGGCTGGTTCATCGAGGACATCCGGATGAACGCGCCGGATCTGTTCGACAAGGTGGGCCTTCTGCCGCCGCTGATCGGACCCGGCGGCGAGGAAGCGCAGCACATCGTCTCCTTCGCGAACCCGTGGATGATCTACAACCAGACGGAGCACCCGGACGAGGCCAAGACCTTCCTCAAGTGGATGATGCGCCCGGAGAACCTCGAGAAGCTGTACGCGTCCGAGCCCGGCGGCAAGTGGCCGGTGTACAAGTCCCTTCTCGACTCCCCGGTCTACAAGTCGAACGAGCTGATCCAGGAGATGGCGCGTCAGACGGTCGACTACGGCGTGGACTACTGGTATCCGCATAACACCGCTGCCGTGGCGATCGCGTCAATGGGCACCACGCTGGTGGACATCGTGATCAACCCGGTTATCTCCGGTGCTCGCGACCCGAAGGATGCGCTGAAGGAAGCGCAGGAGAGCGTCGCCCCGCTCTTCCAGCAAGCGCCCCAGTAGAGGCGGACATTAACTCCGAAGACCGTACGGATCGGCGAGTGGTGAACACCATCACCATTCGCCGATCGCGTCAGCAGGTAAGGCCCTCATATCTCGCCGGCACCCCAAGGAGACGCCTGTGCAGATCGCGAAACATCACCAACAGCCGGTCGTGCTACCCACAAGGAGCACGAACCGTCTTGTCGCTCACGTTCGCAAGCACGCCCTGCCATACATGTTGATCCTGCCGTCGGTGCTGTTCCTGCTGGCGATCGAGTTCTATCCCCTTGGCGTCGGGTTGCTTGAGGCGTTCAAGTACCACAACCGCGTCCAACCGTGGGCGACGCAGTACAACGGCGTCGACAACTTTGTGAAGGCGTTCAACGACCACACGGTCCGGATCGCGCTGCGCACATCGTTCGTCATGATGTTCGGCATCGTGGGGCTCAGCTATCTCCTTGGGCTCATTGCCGGCGTGCTGCTCAACACGGACATCAGGTTCCGGGGTATCTATCGCGCGGTGATCCTAATTCCCTGGATCGCGCCACCAGTCGTCTCCCTCATCAGCTGGCAGTGGATGCTCAACGACCAGTTCGGCATCATCAACCGCATCCTCATGCGGTTAGGCATCATCGGCGAGCGGGATCCGATTCTCTGGCTGGCCGACCCGCAGCTGGCGCTACTCTCGATTATCGTCGTCGGGAGTTGGACCCGGTTCCCCTTCATGATGATCACGGTGCTGGCCGCGCTCTCCGCGATCTCGGACGACCTGCGCGAGGCCGCGGCTCTCGACGGGGCCACATCGTTCCAGACTTTCAGGCACATTATCTTCCCGTTGATCCTGCCCGTGAGCGTCATCGCGACCTTGCTCCAGGCCATCTGGGTATTCAACGATTTTGGCCTGCCGTTCGTGCTTACGGGTGGGGGACCGGCAAACGCCACAACACCACTCATCCTCCTCGCGTACAAGGAAGCATTCCAGCGATTCAACATCGGGTATGGGACGTCGCTTGCCGTGATCTCGATGGTCCTGATGCTCGGCCTTGGCGCGATTTATCTGCGGCTCCAGGCGAAGCAGCAGGACAACCTGTAGAAAAGGGACACGCGATGGCCAGGCAAGAACTCATGCCCATCCCGGCAGACTCGACCAAGGTCCCGGATCAGTTTGCGCTGACGCCACAACGACGAGGTCGCTCCCGGGTTCGCGGTGTCGTCGGGCACCTCATGACCCATCTCATCCTGATCCTGCTCTCGGTGTTCGCGCTCGCGCCGCTCGCCTGGGCGATCAGCAGCGCGTTCAAGACGAACAGCGAGATCCTCACCGGGCTCAACTTCTTCCCGACCAAGCCAACGCTCCGAAACTTCACCTTCGTGCTCAGCAACACCGAGTTCCCTACCTGGATCCGGAACTCGCTCATCGTGGCGTTGGGAACGACGTTCAGCGCGTTGATCGTCGGGAGCCTCGGTGGCTACGCGATGTCTCGCTGGCGGTTCCGGGGCCGTGGAGCGTACGGGAACACGCTGCTTGTGGTCCAGATGTTCCCCGGGATCATGCTCGCGATCCCCCTGTTCCTCGTGCTCACCAGGTACGGTCTGATCGACACGCTGTGGGCACTGCTGGTCACCTACCTGACATTCGCGCTCGCCACATCGGTCTGGATGCTCAAGGGGTACTTCGATAGCATCCCACGCGAGATCGAGGAGGCGGCGCTCATCGATGGCGCCAGCCGGATCGAGATCCTGTGGCGCATCGTCTTGCCGCTCGCGGGGCCCGGCATCACCACGGTCGCGGTATTCGTGTTCCTGCTGGCATGGAACGAATTCTTCTTCGCGTACGTGTTCCTGGCTTCGCCCGACAAGTACACCCTGAGCATCGGCACATACAGCTTCATTCAGCAGTTCACGACGCAATGGGGCAACATCATGGCCGCCGGCACACTGACGACCATCCCGGTGCTGATCTTCTTCTTCGGGCTCCAGCGCACGCTGACGCGCGGCCTGATCGCCGGGGCGATGAAGGGATAACGGGGCCGCACCGGACCAGGAAGTGGAGCCACGATGGACCGACGATACCTCCTACGACGAACGAGTGCCCTGGCAGCCGCGGGGATGTTTATCAGGAGACCAGCAGGAGATGTGAGCGCGCACATGCGGCAATCTGAAGCGACCCCGGCGCCGGAGAGTGCGATCTCGCTCGATCTGCTGGGAGGTGATGTCTGGGCATGGACGAAGACGATCACCGGCACATGCCCCGGGATCCCCAGCGACGCGACGATCGAGATCTTCGTGAACGGGACACCGACGCCGGCAAGGCGCGATGGCGACTGTCTTCGAGGCCGACGTCGCGCTGCATCCCGGCACGAACGAGGTCGTCGCCGTTGCGCAACTCGGGAACGGTGAGGAGAGGCGGTCCGAGCCGGTGACCGATGTCGTGCGCCTCACCCCCCGGCCAACCGCCCGCATCGTCGCGCATGTCGAGGACGGGCACGTTACCTTCGATGGGGGATCGAGCACACCCTCGGAGTATGACGACGCCCCCATCCTCGCCTACCGATGGTCGAACAGGGTAGGGGCGGGCCTGCTGCCTGAGGCAGCCGTCGATTCAACTCCCGCTGCGGATGGGCAGGTCGGCGAGTCCTCCGTGGTCGCCGATGTCCCCGCGGACGACGGCGAGTATTACGTCCGCCTGGAGGTCACGGACGCTGCCGACCGGACCGATGCCAGCACGGTGTGCATCGTCGTCGAGGAGGGCGTCGCGCGGGTCATGGACCCAATCGTCGAGGAGGCCGCCTGGGTCCAGGATGCCGCGGTGTACGGAATGGTCGTCCAGAACTTCACGTCGGACGGCTTCCAGGGCGTCACGTCACGACTGGACGAGCTCGAGGCATTGGGCATCACGGCCGTCTGGTTCGCGCCGATCACAGGGACACCGCAAGGCGACTTCGGATACGCGGTCACCGATTACTTCGACGTGCGTCCCGCATATGGCACGCTCGAGGATTTCCGTCGGCTGGTGGATGAGGCCCATGCCCGTGGTATCAGGGTCCTGATGGATTTCGTCCCGAACCACACCTCGAGCGAGCATCCGTACTTCCAACACGCGGAGTCGCATGGTGAAGCTTCTCCCTATTACAGCTTCTACGACCGCGACAGCGGCGGCACGCCAACCCACTATTTCACCTGGGACAACCTGCCGAACCTGAACTTCGACAATCCCGAGGTTCGCCGGTTCATGACCGAGGCGTTCACGTACTGGGTGCGCGACTACGACGTCGACGGGTTCCGTGTCGACGTGGCTTGGGGTATCAAGCAGCGCCGGCCAGATTACTGGCTGGAGTGGAGCGCCGAGCTGAACCGGATCAAGCCGGATTCCCTGCTCATCGCGGAAGCCAGCGCCCGGGATCCGTTCTACGTCGAGAACGGCTTCGACGCCGCCTACGACTGGACGGATGAACTGGGCGTGTGGGCGTGGGGAGATGTTTTCGCGAAGGGCTTCCCGCTAAGCAGGGAGATGACCGACGCCCTGACAGCCGAGGGGGAGGGGTACCCTCCCGACTCGCTGATCCTGCGCTTCCTGAACAACAACGACACCGGCATGCGGTTCATCTCCGTGTACGGGGTGAACCGGTACCGGGCGGCGCTCGTGCTCCTGCTGACACTTCCCGGTATTCCGTGTATCTACACCGGCGATGAGGTCGGGGCCCAGTTCCAGCCGTACGAGACCGATGAAGAGATCGCCTGGGACGATCCCAACGATCTCCGGCCCTACGTCACACGCCTCATCCAGTTTCGCCACGACCATCCCGCGCTCCAGACCCGGGAGTGGAGCCAGATCGCGGTCGAGCCGGCGGTCGAGATGTTCGGTTACCTTCGCCCGGCTGAAAATGATGCATCGATGGGCGTCATCCTGAACTACTCCCCGAACGATATCGAGGCGACGGTCACACTGCCACCGGAGCTGGCCGGTGTGCCCCTGGTTGATCGATGGAACGACGATCAGGTGGATGCGTCCACGACGGGTACGCTGACGCTTTCCGTCCCTGCCTGGGGATGTCGCGTCCTGCAACCGGAGCATGCGGCATCCCGGCTGGGAGCGACATGATCAGGGCAAGGAAGAGGATCACCAGAACCATGGCACCCGACAAGAACCGAGCGCCAACCATGGCGGATATCGCGCGGGAGGCGAACGTCTCGATCTCCACGGTTTCTCGTGTCATCAACCAGAGTGTGCCTGTCGAGGCGGAAACCGAGCAGCGGGTCCGGGCCGCTATCCGGAAGCTCGACTACCGTCCCAACCTGCTCGCACGGAGCTTCCGACGCCGCATCACCCACACCATCGGTTTGCTGGTGCCAGACAACTCCAACCCCTTCTTCGCGGAGCTCGCCCGGATCATCGAGGACGAGGGCTATCGTGAGGGGTACAACGTCATCCTCTGCAACTCCGACCTCTCGCCCGAGAAGCAGGCGGCGTATATCGACGTCCTGCTCGCCAAGCAGGTGGATGGCCTGATCCTCGTATCGAGCGGCCTCGTCACGACCCTTGAGGGCGAGGACCCGGCGCGCCGGGTCATGGAGACGCCCGTGCCCTGCGTAGTGGTCGACCGGGATCTCGGCGACCTACCGGTCGACCAGGTGCTGACCGACAACCACCAGGGCGGCTATCTCGCCGGGAAGCACCTGACGCAGCTCGGCCACCGCAAGATCGCCTGCATCGTCGGCCCCAGCGACACCACGCCCAGCGCCGGACGCTTCGCCGGTTTCGAGCGAGCGCTCGCCGAGGTCGACCCTGGCCTGAAACCGGTCGCCTACGTCGGCTGCAATGGCCGCCCCGATGGCGGGGAGGCCGCCGTTCAGGAGCTGCTGGCGATGGGGATCGACTTCACGGCCATCTTCGTCTTCAACGACCTCGTCGCCATCGGGGCACACGGCGCCCTGCGCCGGGCGGGGTTCCACGTACCGGAGGACGTCTCGCTGGTGAGCTTCGACGACGTCAAGCTGGCCGCCGCCGTCTACCCCCCGCTGACTACCATCGCGCAGCCAATCGCGGAGATCGCCGACGTGAGCGTGCGGCTGCTCCTCGGGCGCATCGCCGATCCAGATACCCCCCATGCCCGCATTGTGCTCCCGACCACGCTCATCGAGCGCGAGAGCTGTGGGCCGCCTCCCCGAAGTGTGGAGGCAGATGTCACGTCTGGCGAGGCGATGTCCACGCCAGACGTCGCCTGACACGGCCGGACGATCCAGAAAGGAGGGGCAGTACCGACAGCTGGTAGCACGCCGGCGAACCACCGGATTGGTGACCCGCATCACATGACGCGACGATGATATCGCTCTTCGGAAAGGTGCAGAACATGACGACAGGACGCATCAATCGGCGACAGCTTACCTCGCGTGGAGTCACCCTCGGTCTGTCAGGCATCGCCCTGACGGCCGCTCATCGCGCGGCCCTTGCCCGGCAGGACGCGTCTCCTTCAGCGTCGCCCATGGTCGTCGGTGAGCAACTCGACCTGGCGAACCTGAGCCCGGATGTCCCGGATCCGAGTGAGCCGGTCACGATCTCATTCGCCTCCTGGGTAGGTTCGTCCGAAACCCTGCAGGCCCTGCGTGACCAATTCCACGAACTGCACCCGAACATCACGGTAGAGTTCGAAGACGTACCCGCAGAGGAATTCACGGACCGGCTGACCACCCGGATCGCCGGCGGGAATCCCCCGGATGTGGCGTTCATGGACCAGGCGTATGTCGTCGACTTCGCCTCCCGGAACGCGTTCCTGGAACTGGGTCCATATGCGGAGAAGAGTGCCGCGGTGGTGGTCGACGACTATGTCCCGGCCTTCCTGAACGCAGCCATGTACGAGGGCAAGCTCTACGGCATCCCGTACGACGGGGAAACGACCGGTCTCTTCTATCGCACCGATCTCTTCGAGGCGGCCGGCATCACCGAAGCACCCACGACATGGGAGGACTTCGAGGCTGCCGCCAAAGCGCTCACGAACGCCGATGAGCGGACCTACGGCTTCATCATGTTCGCCCCGGAGGCCGCCTACTACTGGTACCCGTGGCTTTGGCAGAACGGCGGCGAGCTGCTCTCCGAGGATGGCTCCGAAGTGCTCTTCGCCAGCGACGAGGGGAAGGAGGCGGCCGAGTTCTACGTCGGACTGGCGGAGTACTCGCCCGCCGACTACCTCAACTCGAATTCCTACGACGGCCGGATTGCATTTGCCGAGGGCCAGGTCGCGATGTATGTCGCCGGTGCCTGGTTCGCTGGGGTGATGCAGAGCGAGTTTCCCGACATCGATGGTCTTTGGGCCGCCGCGCCCTTGCCGGAGCGGAAGCAATGCGCCACAACCGTGGCGGGGGATACGCTGGTGATCCCGGCGTCCTCGAAGAACCATGACGCCTCGTGGAAGTGGATCGAGTTCCTTTCCGCGCCGCAGAACCTGGCGCTCTGGACGCTCGGCACACCAGAGAATCCGAGCACGCTGCTCCCGACGCGGACCTCGCTGCTCGAGGACCCGAACATCTTCCAGAACAACCCGATCATGGAGCAGTTCGCGCAGCAGATGGAGTGCGGCGTCACGAACGCCGCGCCGAACCCGCGCTGGGGTGAGATTGAGACCTATCTCAACGACGCCCTTGGCCGCGCCATTTATGGCGAGACCGACGCGGCGACCGCCCTGGAAGAGGCAGCCGCCGAGGGCCAGGCCATCCTCGACGAGTAACGAGCAGGCTTCAATGCCCTGCCTGCGCCTAACCGGCGCGGGCAGGGCCGGCACCCCTGGCGGAACGATCTTCGAAAGGACGATTCATGAGTGTTCGCAGCGCGGCGGAACCACATCCGGTTCCGGCACGATCGCGGAGGTCAAACACGAGACGGGTGCTGCGCGAGATGCGCAAGCAATGGTCGGCCTACCTGTTCCTGGCGCCCGTGTTGCTCCTGTTCTCGGTGTTCACCGTCTTTTCGGTCGGGTACGCCTTCTATCTCAGCTTCCACGAGTGGAACATCCTTGAGCCCCAGAAACCGTATGTCGGGTTGGACAACTATTCCCGGCTGTTCCAGGACGAACGCTTCCACCAGGCGGTGATCAATACCATCTACTACGTTGCCGGGGCGGTCCCGCTGACGATGGGGATCGGCCTCCTGGTGGCGCTGCTGCTCAACACGCGGATCCATGCCCGTGGCCTGTTCCGCGCCCTGTTCTACCTCCCGGTGCTGACGCCGCTGGTCATCGCGTCGATCATCTGGAAGTGGGTCTACAACGGCGACTACGGCCTCCTGAATTACTACCTGATGGAGCTGAACCTGATCGACAAGCCCTTGCTGTGGCTGTCGGACAAGAACCTTGCGATGCCCGCCGTCATCATCACCAGTGTCTGGAAGGGTGTGGGGTTCGCGATGGTCGTGTATTTGGCCGGTCTGCAATCGATTCCAGAGGATTATTACGACGCGGCGAAGATCGATGGTGCCACCGGGTGGCGGCGGCTGAAGGACATCACGATCCCGCTCCTCTCGCCCACGACGCTGTTCCTTCTCGTTGTGTCGGTGCTCGGCTCGTTCCAGGTCTTCACCCAGATCTTCATTATGACCAACGGCGGACCGCTGGGGCGGACCCGCACTGTGGTCTGGTACATCTACACAACCGCCTTCCGCGATTTCAACATGGGTTACGCGGCCGCGATGGCCTTCGCGCTCTTCGCGATGATGCTCGTGTTCACGGCGCTGCAGTTCCGCCTGCTCCGGGCTGACGTCCAGTACTAGGCGATGACGAACGAGGACAGGAAGGACGACATGTCGTGGCAGTAATCACCCAGGAGCAGGACGCCCGCTCCCTCGAGGTGGGGCACCAGCAGGTCAAGCGGAAGCGGCGCTTCCAGTCCATGAGCCAGAAGGCCGTGGTCTATGCGCTGCTCATCGCCGGATCGGTGATCTTCGTCGGGCCGTTTGCCTGGATGTTCAGCGCCTCGCTCCAGGACGTCAGCGAGATGTTTAGCTGGCCACCGAACTGGATCCCGACCAACCCGAGCTTCAACAATTACGTGGAGTTCTTCCAGCAGGAGCGGATCGGCCGCTACTTCTTCAATAGCGCCTATGTCGCGATCTCCGTAACCGTGCTCCAGCTCTTCACGAGCTCGCTCGCCGCCTACACCTTCGCCAAGCGACGGTTCCCGGGACGCGACTTCCTGTTCATCTTCACGCTCGCCACGCTGATGATTCCCGGTCAGGTCACCTTGATCCCGAACTACGTCATCCTCAAGCACATACCGTTCTTCGGCGGCAACGATGCGCTGGGGGGAGGCGGCAGTGGTTGGCTCGACTCGTACTGGGGCCTGATCGTTCCCCAAGCGGCGAGCGCATTCGGCATCTTCCTCCTGAGGCAGTACATGATGAGCATCCCGGACGACCTGCTTGACGCGGCGCGGATCGACGGCGGCAGCGAGTTCCGGATCTTTTCTGAGATCGTGATGCCGCTCTCCAGACCCGCATTGGCGGCTCTCGGCATCTTCACCGTGACATACCAGTGGGACGACTTCTTCTGGCCCCTGATCATCATCACGAGCGAGGAGTTGCGCACCCTGCCGCTCGGGCTCGCGCTGTTCGTTGTCCGCAACCGCACCGTCTGGGATCTCCTGATGGCGGGCTCGGTGATCGCGACCGTGCCGATGGTGGTCATCTTCCTCCTGTTCCAGCGCCAGTTCATCCGCGGAATCGCGATCTCCGGCATGAAGTAATCAGCAGCACCGTCGTCGTATGCAGCAAGGACATGTGGATGAGGAGAGCAGAAGGTCAAGCGTCGAAACCTGTCAATCGATACGCGGAGAGCATCACATGGCACAGAGGCCCTGGTCCCACGTAACACCAACGCCCGAAAGCTTTCACGACCCCGAGCGGGACTACGGGATCTTGCCGTTCTGGTTCCTGAACGGCGAGCTCGATCCCGAGGAGATGCGGTACCAGATCCAGGAGTTCCGGGACAAGGGGATGCCCGGCATCATCCTGCACGGGCGCTTCGGGCTCGAGCTGGAATATCTCGGCGCGGAGTACCGGGACCGGATCGGTCTTGCCGTCGAGGAGGCCACAAAGCTCGGTCTGACCACCTGGATCTATGACGAGATGAACTGGCCGAGCGGGACGGCGGATTTCCAGGTCCTGCGCGAGCGGCCCGACCTCGCCCAACGCTACATCGAGTGCCTGAGCTTCCCGATCCGCGGCCCCTGGTTCGCCTACCTGACGGGTGGCGACAGCCGGTATATCGACTTCGAGCGCTCGACGCCCGTTGCGGCCTTTGCGGTGCATGAGGACGGCGAGGTGGTCGACCTCACGCCGAACCTCTCGTTCGAGAACGTCATCCCGTGGGAGGTCCCCCCCGGGAACTGGCAGCTTATGTACATCGTCGAAAAGCGGGCCGACTACTACATCGATGCCCTCGACCCGGAATCGACCTCCGAATTCCTGCGGTTGGGCTACGAGCCGTATGTCGCTCCGGCGGGCGAGCACATGGCGGGCTCGATGGTCGGTTTCTACACCGATGAGCCGGCCATGCACTACTACGTCACCGGGGGCGAGAACCCCATCGTGCCGTGGACGAAGGATATGTTCCGCCGCTTCCACGAGCGGCATGGGTACAGCCTGCGCTCGCGCCTGCCGGATCTCTTCTTCGACATCAGCCCGGACAGCGCCCGGGTGCGCCACGACTTCTGGACCACGCTCACGGCGTTCTACAGCGATGCCTACTACAAGCAGATCCACGAGTGGTGCCAGGAGCGGGATGTCCTCTTCACCGGGCACCTGCTCTATGAGGAAAACCTCCGCAAGATGGTTCGGGTGGAGGGCAATCCGTTCAGCCACTACCGCCACCTGGACGTAACCGGCGTCGATCACCTCTATCCCATCATCGGCGATCGTGACCGGCCATCAGAGCACGTCGCGATGAAGCTCGCAAGCTCGGCCGCGCACCACGTCGGCAGCGACCGCCTGCTCTGCGAGTCGTTCGGCGGCATCTTCATGGACGCCACGATGCAGCGGATGAAGTGGGTGACGGACTGGGAGTATGTCCTCGGCGTCAACCTACTGAACCCGCACGGTTTCCACTACACCCTGGAGGGCCCACGGAAGCGGGACTGGCCACCCTCGATGTTCTACCAGTACCCGTGGTGGCACTTCTACGACCACTTCTCGACATACGTCAGCCGGCTGAGCCAAACGCTGACCGGAGGGCGGCATGTCGCCAACGTCGCCGTGCTCTGGCCGATCAACGACATCTTCGCCACCTACACGCCGCAGACGCCGAACCCGCTCGCCAGTCGCACCGAGCACGATTTCGACACGCTGACCGATCTCCTGCTCCGGCTTCACCATGACTTCGACTATCTGGACGAGGATTTCCTCGCTGACGCCGAGATGGATGGCGGGGAGATCAGGGTTCGCGACGAAGCGTACAAGCTGCTCATCCTGCCACCGATGCAGCACCTGAAGCCGCGAACGGTCGATCGGCTGGAGGCGTTCGTAGCCGGGGGCGGCAAGGTGCTCGGCACCATCTTCCTCCCGGACCGCGCGTTCGGGGAGGGGGAGATCGTGGACATCAGCGATCGCGTCCGGGCCCTGTTCGGCATTGACCCGGCCGAGACCCAGCGAACCTACAGCTCCACCCCCTCCATCGAGTCCTCGTTCAGGGACCATGCTGGCGGGGGCCGGACAGGCTTCGTGCGCAGCTACGCCCTCAACCGTCTCATGCCACGCCGTTTGCAGGAAGCGCATGGCACGGTTGGCCAGCCACACAGCAACGCGGTGGTCATCGAGGAGGAAGACCGGGTCACCTCGTACTGGCATGTCACGGAGACCGGCGAGCGCGAAGACATTACCCAGGAGGTGGTGGCCGAGCGCGACGAGGTCATGCGGGTGCTTGGAGACACGATCAGCGAGTTCATCGAGCCGGACGTGGTCATCGACAATCCGGAGGTCTTCTACCTCCATCGCGTCAAGGATGACCGGGACCTCTACTTCCTCGTCAACCCGACCTACCAGCCGCAGCACGCCAGGGTGACGCTGTCCGGCGCGTGCCAGCCGGTGTTGTGGGACACCTCGACCGGTCAGGAGCGGCCGATCACGCCGTACCGGGTGGAAGACGACACCACGACCTTCGAAATCGACCTCCCGCCGACGGGATCCGCATTCGTTATCGAGGCCGACGCCGTGTTGTCGGGGATTGATGTCACCGACGCGGTGGTCACGGAGATCGACGGGCACCAGGTCCGCGGCTACGTGACCGGGGCGTCGGCCAGCATCCGGTTTGGCGCCGGGGGTGAAACGAGCCAGGATCTCGGATCGGCCGAGGAGCCGGCATCGATCGCCCTGGATGGGGAGTGGGAGTTCCGCGCCGAGGACGATAACGCGCTGATCATCGACCGTTGGCTAGGCTCGGACGGCCCGATGGAGGTCAGCCAGGCGCTGGACACGGCGAGCGAGGACGGCTGGCTCCCGATGGTGCCCGGCGCCTGGGCCTACCAGCTTCCCTCCGAGCCGGCGGTGCCATACCCGGTCGACGTCTGGTACCGCGCGACGTTCCAGATCGATGCGATGCCCCCTTCCCTGAGCCTGATCGTCGACGGCTTCGCTGGCTCGGCCTGGACGGTCTACGTCAACGGGCAGCAGGTAACGGAGAAACCGTACCGGAGTCGCATCGACAGCCAGATGCAAGCGCTCGACATCATGGCGCACGCCCAAACCGGCGAGAACACGATCGTGATCGGCCTCACCGTGACTGGCCCGACCGATGGCCTGCTCGATCTTCTGAAGATCACCGGCAACTTCGCACTCACGCGGTCCGGCGACGGCTGGCGCATCGGGGAAACTCTGTCGTTCATTCGAGCCACGATCCTGGACGGAGCAGGGCTACCCGTACTACGCGGGCCGGGGCGTCTATCGAACGACGTTCACCCTGCCAAGCACCGCTCAGGAACGCCGCGTCATCCTCCACCCGGAGATGATCGATGACGTGCTCGAGGTCGTCGTCAACGGGTCATCGGCGGGCGTCCGGCTTTGGGCGCCATATGACATCGACATCACGGATGCGGTCCAGCCGGGCGAGAACGTGCTCGAGATGCGGGTGGCGAACACGCTGATCAACCTATTGGAGGCGGTCGAACGCCCCTCCGGGCTGTCCGGGGAGCCGGGCATCACCCTCCACGAGCAGTTCGTCGTCGACCTGCCAGCCAAGGCCGAGGCGTAGGGAGGAGATGACGATGTCACTGAGCGTACGCGAACTGACACCGGAGGCGTTCATGCCATACGGCACCGTGATCGAGCAGCCCTCTACCGACGCCGAGGCGAGCGGCGACGGATGGCAGTGGTGGAGCAAGGCGGCGCAGGTCCCGGAGTCGGACCAGCCGTATGCCGTGGGTTTCCTGGCGCTCAAGCCGGCCACGCTCGCGTTCGACTGGGCCGAGTATCACCAGCAGAGCAAGGAGACCATCATCCCGCTTGGAAAGGAGTGCCTGGTGTACGTGGGCAGGCCGGCCGACGAGCCCGGTTGGGAGGGCTTCGAGGTCTTCCGCGTTCGGCAGGGGCAAGGGGTGATCCTGGACGAGGGCGTCTGGCACGGCGCGCCGCTCGCGACACACCACGCACTCTCCGCGCTCGTCCTGCTAAGACAGGGCACCGGAGCTCACGACACGTTCAAGGCCGACCACCCGGGTGGACCTATCGAGATCGAGAACAGGCCGTAAGGACGGCATCGAGGAGGCAGACCATGCCAGTTGTTGACAGGCGCGAGTTCGGTGGCCGCTTCGGCGTCAAGGAGAACTCGCAGAGGCTCGCGAATTATCGCTATCTCGAGATCCAGCTAATGGAGATGATCGGCGGGTGGTCGCACACGACACCCCCGCTCGCCCTGAAAGCGACGTTCGGCTACCACGTCTATGACCACGCACAGGCGGCGGACATGCTCGGCGAGCGCCTGGAGCAGCTACGCTCCGGCCGCGACGCGCAGGAGCCGGCGACCGACGAGTTCGCGCAACTCTGCGAGTACGTCTGGAACCTGGGGTCGGTTGTCGATCGGCTCGTCGCCGTCTACAAGGTGCTCGAGCCGCATCTGGTGAGCACGTACGTGTATCACGCCGACGCCACCGACCCGATGACCGACACCCCGACGGTCCGCCTGCTGCACCAGCTTGCGGCGATGGGGCAGTCGCACGTCGCGTGGGGCAACGCGGTCCTGGACAACATGACGCGCACGCCGGAGGGGCGCCGGCACGCCTTCGACGTCCAGGCGGACATCGAGGGGCGCTTGCTCGAGTGCGGCGGCGTGACTGGCCAGGGCATCGAGTCGCACTGGCTCGCGTTCCACAGCTCGAAGGAGCACGACAAGCCGAAGCCGCGCGTGAAGCGAGGCAGGGGCGGATACAAGTTCACCAAGTCGTGCCCGCCGCTGGATCATCCCATCGTCGAGGAGCCGTTCTGGTTCTCCGACAAGCGCGAGGATTTCCAGGTCTACAACACCGCCGAGGCGTGGACGATCGAGGACTTCCGCCAGCGCTTCCATCAGCTGCTCTACGGCGAAGTCGAGACGACCGACCGCATGGGCAAGATGATCGCCGAGTTCCCCGACCTGCCCTGGCGGATGCGGATGGACATGGCCCACCAGATGTGGGACGAGGCGCGGCACATCGAGATCGTCGCCAAGGCGGTCGAGGAGGAGCTGGGCGGCGAGCTGGGCTATGGCCCGTGGTCGCTGCTCTGGTGGTGGATGCAGAACGATCCGGACCCGCTGCGCCGCCTCACAGTGACCAACAGCTGGGCCGAGGCGAATCTCATGCACACCCTGCGCGAGTGGCGTAGCGAGGCCGAGAAGCGTGGCTATCACCGGATCGCCGAGCTGGCCGACTATCTCCAGGCCGACGAACGAACCCACGTCCAGCTCGGGACCGACTGGATCAGCGAGCTGACGAAGGACGATCTCGACGAGCGCGAGGAGCTCGTCCGCTGGGGCCGGGACGCCATCGCCAAGATGGACGACTTCTGGTCCGACGGCGACGGCTCCCGGCAGGAGGCGGAGCAGGCCCGCTTCACCTTCTACAAACCAATGGAGATGCGCGAGCACCGCTCGTCGAGGATCCCGGCAGGGGAGTAGGCCACCCATCCATCGGGAGGCGCCGGGCATACCGCTGCGCCTCCCGCACGTATAGAAAGTCAGGTTTGCCAACATGGAGCGTGGCGTCTATTTCGATGCCTGGTTTCCTCGCCAGCACAACTACCATCCGTCCCTGCCGCCTCGACGGTTGCGCATGATCGACCACCTCGAGGACTTCCGATCGACCGTCCTCGTCTGGGCGGCCCTTGGTGGCGGATCGATCTCGCTTCCATATATGGAAGGAGAGGCGTACGGGGAGATCGATCCCCGGTTCCGCTTCTACGGCTTCGTCAACGACGCCGAGTTCATCAAGGCGTGCCAGGAGCGCGGCATCAAGGTGTTCGGCATCGTCTTCGAGGTGCAGGGCTGGGAGTTCCCGGTCGAGCTCAGCGAGGATGAGGATCGCATCCTCGCCATGAACGAGCTGCGAGGCGAGGGCAAGCGCGGATGGATCGGCCTGCGCGAGTTCTCGCAGAACCGGTATCCGAAGCTCTGGCGCGCGTTCGAGGAGTACTTTCCCGGCGGGCTGGTGAACAGCGACGGCGAGCGCGTCACTGACCTGATGGAGGAGTGCTGCTCCCGGGACATCTACGGGGAGCCATGCCACGCGCACTGGGTCGAGGTCCCGGACAACGACCACTACTGCTACACGATGGACCGGAACAACCCGGTCTGGCGCGAGTACCTCAAGGCGGTCATCCGCATCCAGATCGATGCCGGCGTGGCGGGGGTCCAGCTCGACGAGGCCGAGCTCCCCATGACGACCCTTCAGTATGGCGGCTGCTTTTGCAAGGACTGCATGAAGGAGTTCCGCGCCTACCTGCAGGCGTTGCCGGAAGATGAGCGCCCGGCAGAGTTGGAGGGCGTCGACCTCTCGACCTTCCACTATGGTGAATGGCTCAAGCCGCAGGGCTACGACTTCAAAACCCGGCGGACCGAGACACCGCTGTACTGGCACTACGTCCGCTGCCAGTGCGCCGCGATCACCCGCTACTTCGGCGAGTTGGCCGACTACGCGCGCGAGTATGCGGCGTCACAGGGCCGCGAGGTGCTCGTCTCCGGCAACTTCTTCAATGTGCTGGACCAGTACTACGCGCTTGAGCCGAAGGTCGACATGGTCATCACCGAGATGCGGAACACCCGCTATCGCCAGCCGGAGTGGTATCGCTACGTGCGGGGCTTCGCGGGTGACAAGCCGGTCGTGGTGGTGGAGAACCCGTACGGCGGCGTAGTGCCGGAGCTGGTCGACAAGCTGCAGGCGGGCAAGGGCTACGACCTGTTCCGCATGTCGCTCTACGAAGGGGCGGCTATGGGCGCGAACATGAGCGTACCCTACGGCGCGTGGATGGGAAGCGTGCAAGAAGAGGCGTTCTACCCGCCGCACGATCTCGTCGTCGAGATCCAGGATTTCCTGGCCGATCACGAAGCCCTGTTCAGCCGCACCTCGGCATCGCGGACTGCAGTGGTGTACAGCATCGAGAGCAACTTCTACGGTGGCGCCAAGCCTGACGAGATCGCGAACAACACCCTCAACATCATGGTCGAGGAGACACTCCCGTTCTGGCATGCTTGCGATTCCCTGGCGTCGGCGGCCCAGCCCTACGACGTGGTGATCTTCCCGGAGGGGACGCTGCGCAAGGACCACCTGACAGCCGAGGACCTCGCGCAGTACCGCACGTTGGTCCTGCCCGGGTGCCATTTCCTGACCGAGACCCAGGCCGGCCTCGTTGAGGCCCATCTCAAGCGGGGCGGCACCGTCATCACGGATGCCGACCTCGGCATGAACCTTCCGGACGCCGACCGCCGCACGCTCCTGGAGCATTCGGGCACCCGCATCATCGATCGAGACGACTACCGGTCGGCGGTGCTGGAGGGCGAACGGCAGGTCCGGTTCGACGGGAATCCGAACCTCGGGATCAACCTGCAGCGGGTCGAACAGGGTGTCGCTGTCCACATCATCCGTTACGACTACGACGAGGCGGCCGACAAGGTGCCGCCGCTGGACGACCTCGATCTCACCGTGCGACTCCCGGAGCACTACGACAAGGTGACGACCTTCGACCAGGGGAACCGGCTGTCGGCATCCCTGTCGCGGGAGGGTGAGGACCACAGGTTGTCGCTGAGGGACGTCCCGCTCTACAGCATCGTGCTGCTGCATAACACTCCGAGTTAGTGCTGTCGGTTGTAGGGGCCGAACTTCCGAAGGAATGTCGGCCCGATCGACCGAGGGTCGATATCGGAGCTGGTACGCCGTTCGAGCAAAATCCGGCAATACACATCATATCTGAGGGAACGAGAGATGAGATATAGCCAATTAGTCTCGCCGCAGACATCGGAGGTCGTCGAGGAGGACGCCCGCCAGCCGGGCCCCGGGGAGGTGAAGGTGCGCGTGACCGCCTGCGGCGTGTGCGCCTCGGAGCTGCACCCGTGGAACAGTGGGGTAGCGGCCTATCCACGCCGCCTGGGGCATGAGCCCGTCGGCGTCGTCGAGGCGGTCGGAGAGGGCGTCACCGCGTTCGCGCCGGGTGACCGGGTGACCGGGTTGTTCCTGGAAGCGTTCAGCAACACTGCCATCTCGCCGGAAGAGATCCTCCTTCCGGTCCCGGAGGGCTTGGCCGATGAGAACGCCTTGGGCGAGCCCCTCGCGTGCCTCGTCAACGCCCAGCGCCGGACACCCGTCGAGCTCGCGGACCGCGTCGCGTTGATCGGCCTCGGTTATATGGGCCTGGGCATGCTGCAATTACTTAAGCTGAAGGGCCCGAGCAAGATCGTTGCGATCGATGTCCGCGAGGAGGCGCGGGAGCACGCGCAGAGCCTCGGCGCCGACGAGGTTTACCACCCGAACGATGTCCCGGAGGAGTACCACCTCACGCGTTGGGAGGATTGGGAGAGCGGGCGCGGCCTCGATGTCGTGATCGAGGCGTCCGGTACCCAGCCGGGTCTGACACTGGCCGGGAAGCTGGTCCGCGCGCACGGCATCCTTTCGATCCTCGGCTTCCATCAGGGCGGGGATCGCCAGGTCGATGTCGAGATGTGGAACTGGAAGGCGATCGACGTGGTGAACGCTCATGTCCGCCGCCGCGCCGACCTGCTGGAGAGCATGCGGATCGGCCTGGAGCTGGAGGCGAAAGGCCTGATCAACATGGGCAGCCTCGTCACACACCGGTTCGGCCTCGCGGAGGTCGACAACGCCTACACCGCCCTTCGCGACAAGCCCGAGGGGTTCATCAAGGCCGTTGTCTTCCCGGAGAAGTAACACCGGGAGCTGCGTATCCGTCATCCCGAGTCGCGACCTGAGCGCAGCGAAGAGAGCGTGTCGAGGGATCTTTGTACTGACCGGACGACTATCCAGGCAGGTGCAAAGATCCCTCCGCGCGCACCCCGCTTCGCGGGCTGCTTGGTCGGGATGACGCATGGAGGTTGGGGTTCAGCGGCAGCACCGGTTGGCGCTCCACGCATGACGGCGGCTGATCTCCAGGCGTTCCGTACGGGCGGACTCCATTGTCCGCCCCTGGGCGCATCGGGGGCGGACATGGAGTCGCCCGTACGAGAATCCCGCCCTTTATCCGCAGTCCGTTTCACACCTCGCCGAGCGTCGAGATGATCTCCCGGGAGTAGCCCGCCGCCGTCAACGGCTGGACCACATCGCGTTCCAGGTCCGGTAGATAGCCGACCAGCACATCCGCCGGGCCGCTGATCTCCACATGACCGAGACTGGCGGGCAGCAGCAACGACTCCGCGCGGTCCAGCGTTTCCGACCAGCTTCCGCTGGTGACGGTCATTGGCAGCCCGACGTTCGTCAGGACCAGCGCGGCGTCGAACTCATGCCGCGCCGGGGCGACGTTGCCCACATGCCAGCGCTCCAGCACGTAGTAGGGGCTTGCCGCACAGAAGGTGCGATGGAAATCGTTCCCCGCGTGGATCAGCAAGCCGGGCGTGAAGCTGGGCCGGGAGCCCATCTTGATCTCCGCCATCAGCATGTCAAGATTGTGGTGCCACTCGTCTGTGTCGATGAAGCTACCATCGCGCATGTTGTAGGGCATGGCGGACTGGAGCACATCGGAGGACTGCTGGATCTCGTACAGCAACGTGTCCGGGCCGAAGCTGTGCAGCGTCCCGCCCGGGACGTGGATCGTCTCACCTGCCCGGACCGGCAGCCGTCGCATCACCGCGTCGTAGTCCTGCTTAACGAGGGCATCGCGCAGCGTCGCCTCGTCAACGCCTTCCTTGATACCGACGAGGGCGGTTGCCCCGGTCCCGGCTGCAAGGATGTGCCAGGCCTCGGTCTTGCCGTGCGGCTGATTCTCCAGGCGCTGGGCGGCCTCGTCGTCGGCATGCAAGTGGACCGGCAGCATCCCCGCGCCGTCGATGAACTTCGTCAATAGCGGGAACTCGTCGCCACGCCAGCCACGCCCCATGAGTTCGTCGGGGTATTCCAGCGTCACGTCGCGCAACGAGCGCCCGCCCAACGCGCCGTTGCGGATCGAGGCCTGCGCGCCCTCGACGTCGCTGACCTCCCACGTCTCGGCGACACGCCAAGCCGGGAGCTGCCCCTTCCCCAGCGTATCGATGATCGCCCGTCCCCCGGAGATATAGGTCCGGAACGGTGTCGTCAGTCGCAGTGGATACCACTCCATGGATTCACTCCTTTCGTAGCCGGCATGGCGACTGGCGGGGTCGTGGACAAGCCTCACACCGTGCCCCTGTCGTCCCGAATTGGCGGCATCTGGGGCATCGGCCGGAGGTCGATATCCCGTGCACCGCTACCGCGTGGCCCAGAGAAGCCCGCGCTCGACCAGCGTCTGCGCCTCGGGCACCTCGAAATCAGCGTCCACGTGGCCCAGCGAGCAATAGAATACCTTGCCCTCACCGTACGTCCGCTTCCAGACAACCGGCATCACCGCACCGGTGATCCAGGGAGCGTGCTCGCCGGTGAACGTGGTGGTGACCAGTACCTCGTTCGTCGGGTCGATGTGCAAGAAGTACTGCTCCGAGTGCATGTCGAAGTCGGACAGCCCCTCGGTGATGGGATCGTCCTTTACGATGTTCACCCGGTAGTCGATGATGTTGCCCGGGTGCGCGACCCACTGCCCGCCGCAGGCGAACTGGTACTCCGTGCTGTTGCGGAAGGCGTCGCCCATGCCGCCATGCCAACCGCCGAGCCCGGCGCCAGCCTTGACGGCCTCCAGCAGCCCCGCTTCCTGCTCCTTCGTGATGGTGCTCTGGGTGTACATCGGCACGATCAGGTCGTACCCGGCCATTCGCTCGGCGTTCTCAAGAACATCCAGCGTGGGCACGCGGTCGACCTCGTAACCATGTCCCTTCAGGATGTCTGCAAACCGCCTGGAGGTCTTCTCCGGCTCGTGACCTTCCCAACCGCCATAGAAGATGAGCGCCTTCTTCGCCATGTCGATCTCCTGCCTTTTCTCACGCCACCAGTCCGTGATGACCGTAGCTGCTATCCGATGTTGGTTGAACCACGCGCGACCTCGCCAAGCGGCTCCGGGCGCTCGACGGTCGACGCAATCTGGATGTACCGCTCCTGCTCGCTCGACTCAAGCGCGGCGTGCATGACATCCACGATGTGAAATCCCAGCTCCCCTGACGCTCGGGGCCGGCGGCCCTCCCGGAGCGCGGCGGCCATGTCGCTGACACCCAGGCCCCGGCTGTTGTCAGTGAAGCCGGGGATAAGCTCCACCTGCTCCCATGTATCCGAACCGGCCCGCAGGATCTCGACGGGACCGTCGAACATGTTCGGGTCCGGCAGGCGCATCGACCCCTCCGACCCGTACAGCACCACGGTAGTGCGGCTGGTGTCGTAGACATCGAATGTGGTGGTGAGGGACGCCTTCGTCCCCGCTGCGAAGTCGAGCAAGGTAGCGATATGGGTGGGCGTGTTCACGGGAACGACCTCGCCCGCGCGCGGCCCGGAGGCGATCGTGCGCGTCGGGTAGCTAGCCGCGCTCATCGCCGCCACGCGTGACACCGGTCCCAACAGCGACATCAGGGCGGTGAGGTAGTAGGGCCCCATGTCGAACATTGGGCCACCTCCAGGCTGGTAGTAGAAGTCGGGATTCGGGTGCCATCGCTCGTGCCCGCTCAGGAGGAGCATCGCGTTGGCGGCCACCGGCGTGCCGATCGCACCCTCATCGAGGAGCTTGCGAGCCGTCTGGTAGCCGGCCCCCAGGAAGGTGTCGGGCGCGCCGCCGACCAGCACGCCCCGGTCCTTTGCCATCTCGAGGATGCGCGCGGCATCTTCCCGGGCCACCGCCAGCGGCTTCTCGTTGTAGATCGACTTGCCCGCCTCGATCACCGAGAACGCCACCTCGGCGTGAGCGGCCGGGATCGTCAGGTTCACCACGATCTCGATGTCGGGGTGGGCCAGCAGCTCGGCGATCGTCATCGGCTGCACCCCGAAGCGTTCGCCTTGCTCCCGGGCATGCACCTCCACGATATCGGCGACGCCGAGCACCTGGATGTTGTCGAAGAGGGTGGTGAGGTTCTCGAGGTAGCGGCTGGAGATGTAGCCAGCACCGATAACGCCGATCCCGACGCGTTCGCCCGTGTGTGACATGCCTCGTCTCCCTGCGTGGTGGACACGCTTCCCGATGCGCGGCACCGCCCCTGATCTGGTTCAGGTTCTCACGTTCACTCTATCCGCGCAAACGATTTCATGCTAGTGTATCTGCGAAAGCCGCAAGCCGAACTTCTGCACGGGAATCGCGATGAGACGACTTTGCACATAGACATGTCGTCGGGCGACGGACGGTCCCGAAACCTCCTGGCCAGCGTCCGGTATCGGGACCTGGCCAAAGGTTGTCCCCACCATTGTGCGTTCGAGCAATCACCAGGACCGTGGATCGACGGCACGTTGCCATACGATCGGAGGAGGAAACCGTGTCCAGATCAGTCACGCTGTTCACCGGCCAGTGGGCTGACCTCCCGCTGGAGGAGCTCGCTCCCAAGGCGAAGGAGATGGGGTTCGACGGCCTCGAGCTTGCCTGTTGGGGCGATCACTTCGAGGTCCAGCGCGCGCTGAACGAGCCCGACTACGTGGACTCCCGGTGGAGGATCCTCAAGGAGCACGACCTGGAGTGCTTCGCGATCAGCAACCATCTCGTCGGTCAGGCCGTGTGCGACGCGGTTATCGACCAGCGCCATCAGGGCATCGTCCCGCCACACGTCTGGGGGGACGGAGACCCCGAAGGGGTGCGCCAGCGAGCGGCCGAGGAGATTAAGGACACGGCCCGTGCGGCGGCGAAGTTCGGTGTCCCGGTCGTGAACGGGTTTACCGGCTCCGGCATCTGGCATCTCCTCGCGATGTTCCCGCCCGTGCCACCGGAGATGATCGAGGCCGGCTACGAGGACTTCGCGGCCCGCTGGAACCCGATCCTCGACGTCTTCGATGAGGTCGGCGTCAAGTTCGCGCTTGAGGTGCATCCCTCGGAGATCGCCTACGACTTCTGGACCACGAAGCGCGCGCTGGAGGCCATCGGTCATCGCGAGGCGTTCGGCATCAACTTCGACCCGAGCCACCTCTACTGGCAGATGGTCGATTCAACCGCGTTCGTCCATGAGTTCGGCGACCGGATCTATCACGCGCACGTCAAGGAATCCATTCGTGTGCTCGACGGCCGCAACGGCATTCTCGGGTCGCATCTCTTCTTCGGCGATCACCGGCGCGGCTGGGACTTCGTCTCGCCGGGGCGCGGCGGTGTCCCGTTCGAGCGCGTTTTCCGGGCACTCAACGACATCGGCTACCAGGGCCCGCTTTCCATTGAGTGGGAAGACTCCGGGATGAACCGGGAGCAGGGCGCGCGGGAATCCGTGGAGATGGTGAAGCGCCTGGACCTCGTGCCGTCCGATGTCGCCTTCGATGCAGCGTTCCAGCGGAAATAGGGAGGAACCATGGCAGAGATCGGTGTTGGCCTTGTTGGCTACAAGTTCATGGGACGCACCCACTCGAACGCCTACCGCCAGGTTGCCCGGTTCTTCGATGTCGACCCGGAGCCGCGCATGGTCGCCGTTGCGGGGCGCGACGAGGAGGCGGTCAGTGCCGCCGCCCGACAGCTCGGGTGGGAGTCCTACGTCACCGATTACCACGACCTGCTCACGCGCGACGATATCCAGCTGATCGATGTCGCGTCGCCTGGCTTCATGCACAAGGAGATCGTCGTCGCGGCCCTCGAGGCAGGCAAGCATGTGCTGTGCGAAAAGCCGCTTGCCAACACGCTGGATGAGGCGCAGGAGATGCTGGCGGCTGCCCGCAAGGCGGGCACGATCACCATGGTGAACTTCAACTACCGGCGTGTGCCGGCGGTGCAGCTCGCCAAGCGGCTCATCGATGACGGGCGTCTCGGCGAGATTCGCCACTTCCGCGCGAACTACCTCCAGGACTGGATCATGGATCCGGACTTCCCCCTGGTATGGCGCCTCAAGAAGGAGCTGGCCGGGTCGGGCGCGCTGGGCGATATCGCCGCGCATATCGTCGACCTCGGGCAGTTCCTTGTCGGTGACATCACGGAAGTGGTCGGCATGATGGAGACGTTCATCAAGGAGCGGCCCATCGAATCGACCGGGAACGTGGGTTCGGGGCTCTCGGCGATGGCCGGTGAAGAGCGGGGCGAGGTGACGGTCGATGATGCGGTGAGCTTCCTCGCCCGTTTCCAGAACGGCGCCATGGGCAGTTTCAACGCGACCCGCTTCGCCGCCGGACGCCGGAACGCCAATACGTTCGAGATCAACGGCTCGCGCGGCTCGATCGCGTTCAACCTGGAGCGCATGAACGAGCTGGAGGTCTACCTCACCGATGACGAGGAGGGCCTCCAGGGCTTCCGCACCATCAACGTCACGGAGCCGTCGCATCCGTATACCGCGAACTGGTGGCCGGCGGGGCACATCATCGGCTACGAGCACACGTTCACCCACGCCATCAAGGACCTGCTCGACGGGATCGCTTCGGGGCAGAACCCGCACCCTGACTTCGAAGACGGCTTCCGCAACCAGGCCGTGCTCGATGCCGTCGAGCGCAGTGCCTCGACCCGACAGTGGACCACCCCGATGGAGCCGGTGCTGGAGTAGGCCGCGCGTATCGGCCTGGACGAGTTGTCAGCAGGTAACGACGGAGGATCCGGGAAATGGCAGACACCTACACGCCGCAGAAGAGCGACAAGTTCACCTTCGGGCTCTGGACCGTTGGCAACATCGGGCGCGACCCGTTCGGCGACCCGGTCCGCCAGCCGGTCGACCCGGTCGAGAGCGTGCACAAGCTCGCGGAGTTGGGCGCCTGGGGAGTGAACTTCCACGACAACGACCTCGTCCCGTTCGGTGCCTCGGCGTCGGAGCGAGACCGGATCGTGCGCGACTTCAAGCAGGCGCTGGACGGCACCGGGATGGTCGTCCCGATGGCGACGACCAACCTCTTCACGCATCCGGTTTTCCGGGACGGCGCGTTCACCTCATCGGACAAGGCGGTACGGGCCTTCGCGCTGCAGAAGACGATGCGGGCCATCGATCTCGGCGCGGAGGTCGGCGCGAAGATCTATGTCTTCTGGGGCGGCCGCGAGGGCACGGAGACCGATGCCTACCGTAGTCCCGTCGAGGCGATGAAGTGGTTCCGCGAGGCGATCAATTATCTTGCGGAATATGTGCAGGAGCAGGGCTACGGCATGCGCTTCGCCCTGGAACCCAAGCCGAACGAGCCGCGTGGCGATATCTACCTGCCGACCGTCGGCCATGCGCTGCACTTCATCTCCACGCTCGACCAGCCGGAGATGGTCGGCGTCAACCCGGAGTTCGCCCACGAGACGATGGCGGGGCTGAACTTCATCCACGGCGTCGGGCAGGCGCTGGAGGCCGGCAAGCTGTTCCATATCGACCTCAACGACCAGCAGCCCGGCCGCTACGACCAGGATTTTCGCTTCGCTTCCGAGAACCCAAAGCGCGCATTCTTCCTCGTCAAGATGCTCGAGGACAGCGGCTACGATGGCCCGCGCCACTTCGACGCCCATGCCTACCGTACCGAAGACCAGGACGGTGTCTGGGAGTTCGCGAAGGGGTGCATGCGCTCGTACCTGATCCTGAAGGAAAAGGTGCGGCAGTTCCACGACGACGCGGCAATCTCCGCCGTGCTCGACGATCTGCGTGACGCGGACACCGCGTACGACGGGCCGGCGGCGAGCGACGGCTACAGCGCCGACCACGCCGCGTCCCTCAAGGATCACGCGATCGACGCCGAAAGCCTCGCCGCCCGTGGCCGCCGCTATGAGGAGCTGGACCAGCTGGTGATGGACCTGCTGCTCGGCGCGCGTTAGCCACCTGGTCGCATCGGAGGACTTGCGACCTTGGGTCACAAACCCCACAACCGCGTCCCAGGTCGCAGTGTCCTCCTTCTGGTCCACCGCTCTCGCTCCTTCGGAGAACTCCGCCATGCCAACCCCTGTCGTCCTCGGCATCGACTCGGGCACACAATCCACCAAGGTCCTCGCCGTCCACACCGAAACGGGCGAGGTGGTCGCCACCGGGCGCGGCGCGCACACTGGGGAAGACATCCAGCACCCCAATGAATGGTGGAACGCTCTCCGGGACGCCGTGCGGCAGGTGCTGGCGTCCGACGTCGAGGTGCAGGGACTGTCCGTCTCGGGCCAGCAGCACGGCTGCGTTCTGATCGACCCCCGGGGCGACGTCGTGCGGCCTGCCCCCCTCTGGAACAACGTCGCCTCCGCCCCGGACGCCGAGCGGCTCAACGGCCTGGCGGACTTCGCCGCCGAAACCGGCAGTCGCCTCGTCGCCTCATACACCATCACGAAACTGGCGCACATCGCGCGGACGGCCCCAGAGGACATCACCCGCGCGACGGCAGTCGGGCTCCCGCACGACTGGCTGAACTTCCGGCTCACCGGGCAGCTGACCACCGACCGGGGCGACGCCTCCGGCACGGGCTGGTGGTCGCCCAAGAATGGCGCGTACCGACGCGACCTGCTTGCCCTCGCGATCGGCGAGGAGGATGCCACGAGGATCACCCTTCCGGAGGTGCGCGGCGCGGACGAGCCGTCCGGAACCCTCTCCCGCGAGGCCGCGGTCGATCTCGGGCTGCCCGCAGGCATCCCGGTCGGCCCGGGAACGGGGGACAACATGGCGGCGGCGCTCGGCGTCGGTGCCGCCAGCGGCGAGATCGTTGTCAGCCTCGGCACCAGCGGGACCGCGTTTGCGGTGAGCGACGCGCCCACCGCGGACCCGAGCGGTGAGGTGGCCGGCTTCGCGGACGCGACCGGGCACTTCCTGCCACTCGCCTGCATGCTGAACTGCACCCGGGTGGTGGACACGACCGCCCGCCTCGTCGGGTTGGGTCGGGACGAGGCCCTTGGGAGCGCCGGGGATCTGCCGCCCGGCGCGGATGGGATCCTGATGCTGCCATACCTCAGCGGCGAGCGGACGCCCAACCTGCCTGCATGCGACCGGCATGATCGAGGGTCTCACCGACGACAACGCCACCCCGGACCTGCTGGTGCGGGCGGCGCTGGACGGCGTGGCGGCCGGTCTCGCCTATTGTGTCGACGCGCTCGCCGATCTCGGCATCACCGCCCCGGCCGTGACTATCGTCGGCGGCGGCGCAATCCACCCGACGTGGCAGCAGGCCGTGGCGGACGCGACCAGTCTCCCGGTGCAGGTGCGCTCCGGGGTCGAGCATGCGGCACGGGGCGCGGCCGTGCAGGCATCGGCAGTTGTCCGTGGGCTACCTGTCGCGGAGGTCGCGGCGCAGTGGCGGCCGGAGGTGGTCGCGGAGGTGCCCGCGCGTGCCGGGCTGCGCGACGCGTTCCGGCTGGAAGCCCGGCGCGAGATGATCCGGGAGCTCGTCGAGGCGTCACGTTGACGGAGAGAGAGGGTGGAGGCAACCCTGTGGAACAAACGACCCACGTGTCGGTGCTGGACACCGACATCGGTACGGATGTGGACGACATCCTGGCGCTGACACTGATGGCGCGCACGCCGGAGTACAACCTGGCTGGCGTCACGACGGTCTACGGCAACACCGCGCTCCGGGCACGCATGGCCCGCTATGTCCTGCGGCAGCTCGGGCGTGACGATGTCATCGTTGCGGCCGGGTCGAGCGAGACGCTGGCCGGGGAGCCAGTATGGTGGGGCGGCCACGAAGGCGACGGTATCCCTGGCCTGGAGGAGGTCGAGGTCGACGAGTCGCGGGATGGCGTGGCGCTGCTCTGCGGCCTCGCCCGCGAGCATCCCGGCAGGCTCGACGTCTTCGCGATCGGCCCGCTCACGAACATCGCAATGGCCATCCAGGCTGATTCGGCGTTCGCCGGGTCGGTGCGCCACCTCTACATCATGGGAGGTGCCTACTGGGGGGACCAGCCGGAGCACAACATCAAGAGCGACGCGCCCGCCGCGGACGTCGTCTTCTCGTCGGGTATCCCGATCACCGTCTGCGGCCTGGACGTGACCACGCGGGTTTGGCTGCGTGAGGACGGAGTGGAGGAGATCCGCGAGGGGCTGGGGGCGTTCGGCGAGGTCCTCGCCCAGCAGTTTTGGCGATGGCTGGACTTCATGGTCGAGCACGGCATCTCCGACGGGAAGATCAAGGGGACGCACATGCACGATCCACTCGCCGTGCTGGCGGCGATCGAGCCCGGCGTGCTCACCTTCGAGCGGTGCGACGTCACCGTCGATCTCGAGGGCGACAGCATCGGGCGGACACGGCTGGAGCATTGCGGGTCGGGCCGGATCCGCGTCGCATCAGATGTCGACGTGGCGGCCGCAGAGCGGGCGCTGCTCGACCGGATCGCCGGGCCGCGCCAACCGGACCAAGCGCCTGGCTCCGTTCGGGATACCAGGACCACATCGAAGGGGACAGGGGAGTGAGTGAGACACGAGTGAAGGTCGGCGTCGTTGGGTTGGGGGAGGTCGCCCAGATCATCCATCTTCCGATCCTCCAGGCCATGCCGGACCGGTACGAGATTGGTGCCATCTGTGATGTCTCGCCGGGGCTGCTGCAGACGGTCGGCGACATGTACGGCGTGGATCGCCGCTATGAGGACGTCCGGGATCTCGTCGCACAGCCGGATCTCGACGCGATCTTCGTGCTGAACAGCGACGAGTACCATGCCGAGCACGCGATCCTCGCGGCGAGGAGCGGCAAGCATGTGCTGGTCGAGAAGCCGATGTGCCTGACGATCCGTGAAGCGGAGGAGATCATCGCCGCGCGGGACGAAGCCGGCGTGCAGGTGATAGTGGCGTACATGCGCCGCTTCGCGCCGGCCTTTGTCGAGGCCATCGAGGAGGTTCGGAAGCTCGGGCAGATCAACTATGCGCGGATTCGAGACATTATCGGCGCCAACGCGTTGATCATCGAGCAGTCGAGCGCCGTCCACCGGTTCGACGACATCCCGGAGGCGGCAAAGAGCGATCGTTCGGATCGCGCGCAGCGTCTGGTGTCAGAGGCGATCGGCGATGTCGCGCCGGAGATCCGCACGGCGTATCGCATGCTGCTCGGGCTGGGTAGCCACGACCTCTCGGCGATGCGCGAGCTGATCGGCGCACCGGAGCGCGTGATTGCGGCCACCCAGTGGAACGGTGGCCGGTTCATCACGGCGATCTTCGCCTATGACGGCTTCAACGCGACCTTCGAGATGGGCGTAGACCAGCAGCGCAGGTTCGACGCGCACCTCGAGGTCTTCGGCGCCACCCGGCAGCTCCGCGTCCAGTACGATACGCCGTACATCCGGCATCTCCCGACCACGTTGGAGATCCACGAAACGATTGGGGAGGCCTATGTTGAAAGCATTCGCCGCCCGACGTTCAAGGACCCGTACACGCACGAGCTGGAGCATTTCCACGACGTGGTGTGCGGCAAGGCGAAACCCAAGACGACCCCGGAGGATTCGATAGAGGATCTCCGGCTCTTCGCCGCTATCGCCGAGTGCATACAACAGATGAACGCCTGAGCCGAGGGGCTTGGCAGAGCAGGATGACTCGGGCAGGGACGCGCCGCCTACCGGGATGAGCGCGGTGCCCGGTTGCGTTGCGCGAACTGCTCTGCCGCCCTCCGCGCTTGCCAATCGCTGATCTCCCACGACGTCGGCTACGGGCTGCCGTGTGTAGGGCAACGTGTGCAGGTAACCGGGCGGGCCGTATTCGGGCGTCAACATGCTGACCTCAAGGCCACGCGACTCCTGAGCGTCCCACACAAGCTGCCACCACTGCTCGAAGGCCTCCAGGCAGTAGCGGTATTCGGGTGCGCGGGGGTCCGGCACCTGGGGGCCTTCCTCGTAGCCCACGCGAGCATGAAGGTGGATGCAGCGCTCGGCGCAGCGGGAGATGATGTCGATCTCGCCGCCGAGCATGCGCTCGGCAACGCAGGTCCAGTGGCTGAAGTCGCACACCAACTTGAGGTCGGGGAAGCGATCCAGCATGCGGTCGGTGACCCAGGGGTTGTAGAGGATGCGACCCCGATGTGTTTCATGCCCGACGGGAATGCCGAACTCCTGCTCGATCTGCAGGACCTCTTCAAAGAACCGCGCGCTTTCGTCCTCGCTCCATCCGTCGCGGCCACCGTGACAACCGATGAGAGCCGGCGACAATGCGCGCCCGGCTTCCACCTGCTGCCTGAACGAGGCGACGTGCTCCTCGACGCTGTCGCCGATGGTCAGCACCTGCAGGATGTACGCGAACCCGTGGTCGGTGAGTAATTGGCGAAAGCGCTCGAGGTCCTCTGGTGGCGGGGGTAACGCATCGATGCCCCGGTAACCCGCCTTCTGGAACCGCGGAAAGATCTCCTCCCAAGGCTCTCGTACACCCCACAGGTGGCGCATCAGGCGCAGTTCCATGATTCCCTCCTCACGTGCGGGCCGATGCTCACCCGCTCTCCCCCATACCCCGTTTCCGGGAGCCACAAAGCGGTACCCGAGGCACAGCCGACGGACGCCCGATGGCCAGAGAGCAAAGTCTCTGACCATCGGACACTATCTCCATCCCTTTACTGACAGCGCGGTTCTAGGCTGCCGGAGACGCTTCGGGTGTGCCGGTGCCAAGCTGCACGAGATTCACCGTCACCGTCGTGGTGCCATCGCCGTTGTCGAGAAGATGCGCATCGCCGCTATACCCGGAGCCGTTCAGCTCATGAAGCTGGATCTGCAGCTCGCCATCGGTCGGCTCACCGGTCAGTTCGCCACAGGCGATGTAATTCTGGATGTTCTCGGCGCTCTCATGCACGTTGATGGCGTGCTCGGCCCCCAGGATGTCGTCCAGGGAGGCCTCCACGATCGTGCTGCTCGAGGCGACGACCGTCCCCGTACCTGCACCTGGGGTGGCAACAGTCATCATGTCCGCATCTGGTGTGGCCGGGGCCACGGTGGGCAGCGCCGCCATCACTGTTGCATCCGGAGGAATGTCGGCTCCCACACGCGTTAGCTCGTTGAGTGGGAAGACGACGTCTCCGAGGGCGTCGCACGTTCCAGAGTGAATGTGCGCGGGGAAGGCGCCCGTAGCTGCGGCTCCTGTAGGCGGGGTGGCGTCCATCCCCTGCGCAATGACGGTCGAGGCGCCCGCGATCATGCTGAAGGCGAACAACACGACCGCAAAGACACGCGATGCGAAGCGAGAGAAACGTTTGGACATAGCAGGCTCTCCTGTTCTCTGGCTAGAAGCGTCGTGGAGATAGGGACCCGCCGAGATCGTGCATGTGTCGTGCCACTAATCGTCGGAGGGGCCGCGGTCGGTCCCGTCAGGTACAGCGGGTCGTTCGATTCACGCCGCCCGCCACGTCGATGACAATGACAGCGCCGGAGGACAGGCACGTCACCTGCACGGGACGCCTACGGGCGATCTGCGCCCCGCGACGGAGCTTGGCACCATGCTGCCGGCGACGCTCTTTGTCCGCGCCTCCTGCGTCCGTCGGGTCAAGTCAGCGCGTACCGGATATTGTTCCGGACATTGATTTTCCTCTCTCGCCAACCTCTGTGCTCGAGCGTTACTCGAATTGCCTTGTGCCGACAGTCCACCCATCATTGGTGGCGATCCCACGGGCCGTCTCGCTGATACCTGTCCTCCTCGTCGGCATGGCTTTCGCCCATTCGTAGGTGCGTACGCAATGCTTTCAAGGTGGCATATTCCCATATCCCAGAAACCCTGATACATTTGCGCAACGGAGCAAAACATACGGCTATGGGGCTCCCAGCCGCTGCTGCGGCCGAGAGCGTTGGGCAACCACAGAGGAGGAGCGCCTAGTGAGCACCGTACCCAACACCTGGCTTGACCGTTTTTCCGTCTTGGGCGGATTATCTGCCGGAACAACGCAGCGACGCGAAGTGCTTTCGTGGCTGTGCGCCTGTCAAGGATCCTGGCCCGTGACGAGGTAAGGCCGCGTCATCTGGGCCCGCAATCTTGGTTACTGCGGGGTGCATGGCGGAGAGTATCCCGCCATCGAGACCGCAATCCGCCTTTCGACGTCGCTCGATCCTGCTGCACTCACGGAACGGTCGTCATCATGCCAGTGGTGAACCTGCCCGCTTTCTGCTCACGCAGCATGTTCGTTTGCACCGTTGACGGATTGAACCCGAACCGCATGTTCCCGGGTGATCCGAATGGCATTGACAGCGAGCAGCTCGTCGTTGCGCTGACAACGCAGCTGATCGCCATCGCCCTGAGACGCCTACATCGATCTGCATGGGGGCGACATCGTCGAGGACCTGGTTCCGTTCTCCATCTGCCGACGAGGCGACGACCAGGTTGACAAACGAGCCTTGGAACTGGCGACCGTCTTTGGACTTCCGTACCTGCTGACCGTCGACAAACCGGTGCAACCTGCAAAAGGCTCCACAAGCTGCGTCGGCGCGGCGGAATACGGCGTCCCGGGTTTCACTGCGTAAGCCGGGGGAGTTGGACAATTCCAACCTGAAGCCGTCGATCTGCTCACGAACGGTGTGCAGGGGGGTGCTCGTTCATCTCGGGATGACCGACATACAGGTCGAACGCGCGACGGAACCAGTCGTTCTCAACTCTTTCGAATGGCTCTATTGCCAGAACGCCGGCATGTTCTATCCGCGAGTGTCGGTCGGAGATGAAGTGGAAGGAGGGCAGATCGTCGGACGCATAGGCTCACTCTACGGAGATTCGTTGGAAGAGATCGTTGCATCAGTAAATGGAAGGGTGTTGTTCCTCGCAGCGAACCCAGCGGTCAAGAGCGGTGGGCTCTTGATGGGAATCGGTGTGGAGTAACGCCGATCAATCACAGGCGACCGGAGGCTTTCATCATGTCAACCGAAGACAAGGATCGCTCGGATATGAGTGTTGATCGACGCAAACTCATGCAGCTGATGGGTGCGGCAGGTGTTGCCCCCTTGGCCATGAGCGCGATGGGCGCTCCCATCGTTGCAGCCCAAGAGGGGGGATCTGGCGGCGAAATCGTTATTGGTCTTGATCAGGAACCACCGACACTCGATCCTCATGCATCCCCAAGCGCCGTCACATTCCAGATTACGTCGTCCGTCACCGAGAGCCTCCTTTACCTCGATGCGGACCGTCAGATCCAACCATGGTTGGCCGAGAAGTGGGAGGTCAGTGAGGATGGCAAATCCTACACCTTCACTTTACGCCAGGACGTGACCTTCCATGATGGCGAACCATTCAACGCCGAAACGGTCAAATGGAATTTCGACCAAATTGTCGCCCCGGACTTCCAGGCGGGAGGTGCCCTTACCGCACTTTCTGGCTACACCGGTTCTGATGTCATTGATGAGTACACGATACGCGTGAATTTCGAAGCGCCATTCGGTCCTTTCCTCACGCACGCGGCAAGCGGGAACCTCGGGATCATTTCGCCCAAGGCCGCCGAGGAACTGGGCGATCAGTTTGGCACCCAGATCGTCGCGACTGGCCCATTCAAAGTCGAGAGCTACACCGCCAGCGATAACGTCTCCATCGTGCGATTCGAGGAATACAACCGGCAGGCCCCGTGGAGTGACCGGGAAGGGCCGGCCCTCCTTGACCGGATCGTTTTCCAGTTCATTCCCGAAGCGAGCACACGGGTTACGACCGTCGAGACCGGCGAGACGAACGTCATCCAAACCGTGCCGCCACAGGATCTTCCACGGCTGGAGTCCGGCGACGAGTTCTTCGTCACCAAAGTGCCCTGGATGGGTATTCCTCGCATCCTGATGCTCAATACCACCCTTGCTCCGACTGACGATGTCAATGTGCGGAAGGCCGTCAGCCTCGCGATTGATCGCCAGGCACTGGTGGACACCGTCTTCGCCGGTGCGGGTGAGCCTGCCATCGGCATGCTGGTGAAGGCCATGATCGACGATCCCTCTCTGTCCATGCCGTACGATCCAAATCAGGCCGAGCAACTGCTTGATGAAGCCGGCTGGGTGGATAGCGGCGGCGATTTCCGGGAGAAGGACGGGGAGCCGCTTACCTTCGTGCTCAACGTCGTCGATAACGGCGCTGGCGCACCGCCGGAAACGCAATTGATCCAGGCGTTCCTGATAGATGTCGGTTTCGACTGCCAGATCAAGGCGCAAGCCCGAGCACCATGGTACGAGGACAACTACAACTGCCTCACGAACAGGCCGTTGATGTTCCTCCGGTCCGGTGACTACGATGAGCTCTTCTCGATGTTCCACTCGTCCTTGATCGGCAAGAACTTCGACTTCGCGTGTCTAGACGATCCCGAGGTGGATGCGATCCTCGAGGCGGGCGGCAGGAGAAGCGATCCGGAGTACTTCGGAGATCTATCTTGAAGCCGTAGCACATCTGGCGGATATAGCCGCCGCCGCGCCACTTGTCGACGAGTGCTCGGTTTGGGCCGGACAGGCCTCGGTGCAGGGTCTCGCCTTCAACGGATTCACCTATCCCGTACTGAGTGATCTGCAGGTTCAATCGTCTTAAGGTGAGACGAACGAACAAAACGATCGCGCTCGGCGACCTGAGGCGCCCCTCTGTAGCGAGGTTCACAAGGAAGGTGCCCACATTACCGTCCAATGTGCGAGGTTTAGGTACCGGTTCCGGACGTCGGTCGACGTCCGGAACCGCCTCCGAGCTCACTTACGCTGCTTGAACCGTATGCTCTATCGATGTCTTGTTCGGACGAGGCGTTGGGACGTTGTATCGCCCACCGACTCGTGGCCATCTTGCCAGTCATCTTCGGAGTGACCATCGCCGTGTTCTCCATGCTGGATCTATGCCTGGAGATCCTATTCAAATGATGCTCGGGGAGTTCCAGACCAGCCCCGAGCAACTCGAGCGGCTTGAGCGGCAACTGCATCTCGATGAACCGTTAGTCCAGCAATACGGTCGATTTGTCTGGGGCGCCGCACAAGGTGATCTGGGACTATCTATCCGGACGAAATTGCCAGTCATGGACATGATTCTCGATAATCTCCCGGCCACGCTGGAACTGACCTTCGCAGGGCTTGGAGTCGCGCTGATTATCGGCGTCACGTTTGGTGTTATCGCGGCGGTCAAGCAAAACACGTGATGACGTGGTATCGATGGTTCTTGCGGGGTTAGGTGTCTCGATGCCGAGCTTCTCGTTGGGCATCATGTTGATCTTCGCGTTCTCCTTGCGACTTGAATGGCTTCCCGCAACGGGTGGGGGAGATCTCCGACATCTCGTGCTTCCTGCTCTCGCACTCGGACTCGGTGCATCAGCCGTCATCGCAAGACTGACACGATCAGCCATGCTGGAAGTGCTTGGACAGGATTTCATCACCACTGCGAGGGCGAAGGGCCTGAAAGGATCCGCAGTAGTGGTTCGTCATGCGCTACGCAACGCATGGATCCCCGTGCTAACGATTCTCGTCTGCAATTAGAGGCTTGCTTGGGGGAGCTGTCGTGATCGAAACGGTCTTTGGTCGGCCGGGAATCGGACGACTGATTGTCCGTGCGATTCTCGAGAAGGACTTCCCAGTTGTGCAGGGGGTCGTGCTCTTTCTCGCCCTGTTCTATGTCCTGATTAATCTCATCGTCGACGTGCTCTACGCAGTCGTTGATCCGCGCATTTCCTACTAAGGGGTTATCACGATGGCAGCAACCGGGACGTTGCGCGCCGCCGAAGCGTCACCGTCGGGGAGATTCGGCCCGAGGGCCGCGCCAACCTGCTCAAGCGCGTCTGGCGAAGCAGGCGCTGCTGCTGGGCTCCGTATCCTTTTGGTTCTAGTGTTTCTCGCCTTGGCGGCTCCACTTCTCACTGACTACGACCCCGTCAAAATCTCACCGCGTGATGCTCTCATGGCCGATCGACGAGCCTGTTCGTGCCGGTAATGCGGCGCGACGTCTTCAGTCGCGGCATCCCGGCGCCCGCTCTGCTCATCTTCGAGTTTAGCTCCGTATCCATCGCAGTCGTCATCGGCACACTGATCGCCTCATGGCGGGTTTCTATGGTGGCTCCGTGACACGTTCCTCATGCGTTCGTCGATGTCATGCCGGCGTTCCCGAGGATCTTGCTTGCCCTTGCGTTGGTAAGCTTCTCGGCCCCAGCCTGCAGACCTGATGATCACGGTCGGCATCTCTTCGGTTCCCCAATATGCTCGCCTCGTGCGGGGATCAGTGCTCTCGGCAAAGGAAAACGTATACGTTGAAGCGGCCCGAGTTATCGGTTCCGACAACTCAACGATCATGCGTCGGCACGTCCTGCCCAATGTCGTCGCACCGGTCATCGTCCTGGCGACGCTCGGTATTGGTCTCTCGATCCTTTGGGCGGCCGGTCTCAGTTTCCTTGGATCAGGCAGCCAACCGCCGACGCCGGAATGGGGTCGCATGTTGTCCGAGGGACGGAACTTCTTCCGCGAACAGTGGTGGATCGCGACGTTTCCTCGTCTTGCGATCGTCGTGACCGTGCTCGCCATGAACCTGCTGGGCGACGGTCTGCGCGACACCCTGGACCCACGTCAGTCACGCAGATAATGTCTGGAAGGGAAGGAAGAATCAGAACCGTACTGATGCCAACCTGGATCATATGGGACAGTCAGGCCCCGATCATTGGCCATGTCGTTGTTGTTACCGATGGCGTGGTGCAGGGGGTGTTTCCTGAATCCGAGGTCACGGTGCTTGAGACCGATGCTGTTGTCGATCTCTCAGGCATCACGCTCCTGCCGGGCCTGATCAACGATCACGTCCATCTGTATTGCCGGGAGACAACACGCCTTTACCCCATGGATCGATCTTCAATCCGACGCGACCCTGGCGTTGCAGGCCGCATATAACACCCGCACATCGCTTGAGGCAGGGGTGACCACCGTACGTGACTGTGGGGGACGAGGAACCATCGTTATCGATACGCGCAATGCGCTCGAGAACGGTTGGGCCGACGGCGCAACGATCATCTCGTGCGATAGACTTGACGATAACTGGCGGCCATCCCGCCAGTCCGGAGCGAGGTTGGCGCTTCGACTCGCTCGCGCATGCCCAGGACGTCCCGCTGGGCGGATCCTCAAGTCATGGCAGCGGGAGGCGGAACCCCTGGAAGCCTTCCTCAGTACCCCAGCTTCTCTCTTGAGGAGATGCGAGCGATCGTCGACACGGCGCACGGGCTTGGTCGTCTGGTCTCCGCTCACTGTATCGCCACCCAGTCCATCGAGAACGCAGTTGATGCCGGTGTTGACCTCATCGAGCACGCAATGTTCCAGGCTCCGAATGGCAGCACAGCGTTCGATGAGCGGATCGCGGAGAAGCTGGCGCGGTCAGGAATCCCTGTCACACCGACCTTGCAGGTATTTCGAGACCTGACGGACGAGCTCCCGGACGACGCGGATCGATCGCGGTGGCAATACCGACAGGAGACGCAGAGAACCTGTGTGGCGAGGTTGCGCGATATGGGAATACCCATCCTTGCAGGCTCCGATGCAGGATGGCGGGCGACAGCGTTCAATACCTTCTGGAAAGAACTCGACGAACTTCATGCATGTGGACTTTCACCCGTAGAGGTCATCCATTCCGCCACGGGCGCAGTTGCGCATGCGCTCGGTAAGGGCGATGAGTTCGAACACTGCGGCCCGGTCGACGAGCAGACGTCATCGCGATTGAGGGCGACTTGGCGAACGACATTCGTTTGATCGCGGACGTCCAACTCGTGATCCAGGACGGGAGGACGATCCTCTCGACGGCGCCATCGGCAGCCGTCCGGAACCGGCTGCCTAGCGCCATCCGCAATGGACAGCTCGATTGTTATTGATTCAGGGGAGGGGTGCGAGTGCTGGCGATTACCAACGGCCGGGTGCTGACGATGGCAGGAGACCCGCTCGAGCGAGGGACCATCCTCGTCGATGGAACCAAGATCACCGCCGTGGGCGAGACCATCGAGATTCCCGATGGAACAGACGTTTTCGATGCATCGGGAAAAACGGTGATGCCCGGCTTCGTCGAGTCGCATTCGCATGTCGGCATCTGGGGAGACAGTATTGGATGGGAGGGCAAGGATTTCAACGAGACGTCAGAGCCCATCACGCCGCATATGCGCGCGATCGACGGATCAACCCGCGTGACGTGGCCGATCCGGACCGTGCGCGAGGCGGGGGCTGACCTCGCTCCTGACTCGGCGCCGGGAGCGCCAATCTCATCGGTGGAGAATGGGCCGCGATCAAGCCGATCGGCGCCATCGTGGATGACATGATTCTGCGCTATCCATGTGGCCTCAAAATGGCGCTCGGTGAGAATCCGAAAAAGGTCTACGGCGACCAGAAGAAGAGCCCGTTCACCAGGATTGGGCAGGCCGCGCTGATTCGGGACAACGCTGATCAAAGCCCTGTACTTCATGACGAGCAGCCAGGAGCAGGCCGGGACAGGCGAGGGCGTGTCACCTGAAGAGGCTGTCCGCATGGATCCTCTGGTTCGTGCCCTTCGCAAAGAGCAACGCACCCGGATACACGCATACACGGTGCAAGACATCTCGACCGCTATCCGCATCTCTCAGGAATTTGGCTGGATCGGTGATCGGCCACTCGAAGCCCATCTCATCGCCGACTACCAGGCTCGGGCGAACGTTCCTGCCAGTATCGACCCGTTCGATATCGGCAGACGGATTCGGACATGGCGGAGGTGTCGCTCGAGGCGCCCAGAATCATTGCACGGGCTGGGGCCGATCTGGACGTTCGTCTGGATACACGGGCGGCACGGCGCTCCTGGCCCTGTACGCCGGTCGAGGCTGCCACGGAAGGGATGGATGAAGAGGCCGCGCTTCAGGCTATCACCATCGACGCCGCGACCATCAGCGGTATCGCTGATCGGGTGGGCAGCCTGGAATGTGGGAAGGATGCGGACATCATTGTCCTCTCCGGTCATCCCTTTGACTTAATGACCAAGGTTGAGCAGGTGTTCATTGACGGCGACCACGTGTATACCGCTGACGGGCGCCGGCGTAGAGCCGCGTCGCTTTCGTTTTCCTCCTGACCGGGGACTCGGAGAGCTCCGTTTTCTCACTGGCTTCGTGTCTCGGGAACGAAGGTTGCCGAATCGCACCTATCTAAGAGGGAAGGGAACAGGGAGATGAGCGATTTCACCGGGGATGTGGTCTATGTCACTGGCGCGGCGTCCGGCATCGGGTTGGGTATCGCGGAGGCGTTCTACGCGGCTGGGGCCAGCGTCTCCCTTGGCGACTTTCGAGCGGATGCGCTGGAAACGATCCGGGGTCGGTTCGCGGATCAGCAGCGGGTCCACCTCCAGGAGGTCGATGTTCGGGATGAAGAGAACGTGAGCCGATTCTTCTCGACATCTGAGGATGCTATCGGGAAGCCCTCGATTGTCATTGCCAATGCTGGCATCTATCCGAACACACCGGTGGTCGACATGCCGGTCGACGAGTGGGACCGCGTGATGTCGACCAACGTCCGCGGCGTCTTCCTGACCTGCCAGGCCGCCGCGCGGAGCATGCTCGAGACCGGAACACAGGGAAGCATCATCACCGTCTCTTCGGGCGCGGCGTCGAGCGCGCGTCGTGGCGCGTCACATTATTGCGCATCGAAGGCCGGGGTGGAGATGTTCACCAAGGTGCTTGCCCTGGAGATGGGGGAGCACAGGATCAACGTCAACTGCATCGCGCCCGGAGCAGTTGTCGCCAACAGCGTCATCTCGCCGACGTCGGACAAGTACAAGGAAGCGCTGCTCAAGAGCATCCCCTGGGGGCGCATGGGGCAACCGGACGACATCGCCCGGGCAGCGCTCTTCCTGGCATCTCCCGATGCAGACTTCATCACCGGCACCGTGCTGCACGTCGACGGGGGAAGCTCGGCCGGCAGATATTACCTGCCGCTCAGCTCCTCCTGATCACGAGCCTTTCGCAACATCAACGCCCGGAACCTGGCTGTTCCCCAGACCGTTCGGCATCGCGGGTCCGCTCTACCGTCCATGAGGAGATCGCACACAATGACTTCGTTGGCATCCGATGTCTCGGTTCAACGGCTCATGCAGCACACGGAGACGATCGCGCAATGGGTCCGGCTCTCGGGCTCGGACGAAGAACGTCACGCTTTCGCGTATATCCGCTCCGAGCTCGAGTCGTACGGGTATGCGATCAGCCAATACGAAAGCGATGCGCTGATCGGCTATCCCGGCGAGTCCCGTCTTGAGGTCCTGGCGGACGGGGTGGGCGAGATCCGGTGCAACGGCTACTCGCTGGCGCCTGCCACCACGCCGGATGGCATCATCGGGGATCTGGTGTACGTGGGCGCCGGCGACGCAAGCGATGTTGCTGGTGTTGATGTCGCCGGCAAGATCGTGCTCAGCGATGGGCTCGCCACCCCTGGCAAGGTGCTCATCGCGACAAAAGCCGGCGCCATCGGCCAGATCCATATCAACGACGAGCATATCCATGAGATGTGCATTTCCCCGGTCTGGGGTGTGCCGGTTCCCGACACCGCCGATCTCCTCCCGACCTTGCCTTCGGTCGCCGTGACACAGGAGGATGGTGACCGCCTCAAGGAGCTTGTCTCCCGTGGGCCCGTCCAGATTCGGCTCTGGACCAAACCGGAGACACAGTGGCGAAAGATTCCCACCCTCATCGCGGATCTGACCGCCGCCGACAGCGATCATTTCATCCTCTTCAGCGGTCACGTTGACTCCTGGCATTACGGTGCGATGGACAACGGGACAGCGAACGCCACCCAACTCGAGGTCGCGCGCCTGCTCGCCCAGCATCGGGAGCAGCTGGTTCGAGGCGTTCGCCTCGCATTCTGGTCCGGCCATTCGCACGGACGGTATGCGGGATCCACCTGGTATGCCGACCACTTCTGGCACGACCTGCACGATCACTGCGTCTGTCATGTGAATATCGACTCGGTCGGTGGGCAGAACGCGATCGTTCTCGACGAAGCCCCCACCATGGCTGAGACACGCGGCTTTGCCCGCGACGTGCTCCGGGAGACGGTCGGCGCCGACCTGATCTACAAGCGGATGAGCCGAGCCGGTGACCAATCGTTCTGGGGGCATGGCATCCCCTCGATCTTCATGTCAGTATCCGAGCAGGAACGTGAAGCATCCCCAGCCGCCGACGCGATGGGCCAGCTTCTCGGGAGCGGCCGACGAGGTGGCGGCTTGGGATGGTGGTGGCATACCACCGAAGATACGGTCGACAAGATCGATCCCCAATTCCTGCTGCGGGACGCGCGGGTGTACGCGGATCTCATGTGGCGCCTGGGCACAACGGCGTTGCTGCCTTTCGACTACGGAGCGGTTGCCACAGAGATCGAGCAGGCCCTGGAGCAGCACGAAGCCCGGTCCGAGGGACACTTCGATCTGTCGGGGACAATCCAGCTCGCGAGAGACCTGCGCGGCAAGCTGGAATCGGTGCAGGCGACGGACGTCAGCCCCGAACCATTCAACGAGTTGGCGATGGACCTCGGCCGAATCCTGATTCCGGTCAACTACACCAGAAGCGGTCCGTACTCCCACGATCTCGCACTGGGAGGCGATCCGGTCCCCGGGCTCGCGGACACACGCGTCCTCGCGGCACACCAGCCGGATAGCGATGCCTTCCGGTATACCGCCGTTCAGCTCGTGCGTGAGCGCAACCGGGTGGAGCATGCCCTCATCATGGCCACGCGCCGGGTCGACCGGTTCCTCTCGGCCACCTGACATGCAGCCCAGGCAACGCGAGGCATTGGCATCTGCGACCGTGTGACGGGAAAGGAGCAAGAACGTGCGAGTTCGAATTGTTGGGGCAGGAGCGATCGGTGGCACTGTGGGTGTCATGCTCAGCCGGGCGGGCCATGACGTCATCCTCGTCGATCGGGATCAGTCGCACGTCGACGCCATCAACCGGGACGGCTTCCGAATCAGCGGACTCGTCGATATGGTCGAGCGAGTACCCGCCATCGTCCCGTCCGACCTTCCCGGGCTGGTGGATCGCGAGGGACCACTGGAGATGGTCGTGCTGGCGGTCAAGGCGATGGATACCGAGGCCGCCGTCAGGCAGATCGCGCCGTACCTGGCGGAAGACGGCTTCGTCATCTCGTACCAGAACGGCCTGAACGAAGGGACGATCGCATCCATCGTCGGGCCGGAGCGAACGATCGGCGCATTCGTGCACTTCGGGGCCGATCTCGTTGAGCCCGGCCATGTGGTCCTGGCGACCCAGCCGACAACGTATATCAGCGAGTTGAACGGCGAGGCCACGTCCCGGATTCGCCAGGTCGCCGAGGTGCTTTCAGCCGTCACGCCGGTTGTGGTCACCGACAACCTCGACGGGTATCTCTGGGGCAATTTGGGCTATGCGGCGCTTGGCTTCGTCGTCTCCAGCGTCGACATGCCCATCGACGAGGTCATCGTGGTGCCCGAGGCGCAGGAGGTGATCCGGGCAGCAGTCGCTGAAGTGGTGGATGTGGCGCACAAGCAAGGTATCCGGCTTGAGAACATCCACGGGTTCGAGCCCAACCTGTTTGACCGGGCGAACCTTAACCGAGTCGAGGAGACGAACGAGATGTTCCGCCAGTGGGCAGACGAGAGCCGCACCTCCATCAAGCGGCACATGGGCATCCACCGGGACATCAAGGTGCGAAAGCGACGCACGGAAGTCGACTTCCAGGTCGGTGCGGTCGTGGAGCGTGGCCTTGAGCTGGGCGTTCCGACCCCGATGCTGACCTCACTGGTGGACCTCATCCATGAGGTGGAAAACGGCGAGCGCCCCCAGGACTGGTCCACGATCCGGACGCTGAGCGAAGAATTGCCGGCAACGGCAGGGTAGCCAGCCTATCTCGAAGAGCGGACAGGAGCGGCACGGCCGCTTCTACATCATCGTTTTCTGTAGTGTGGTGCCGGGTACAGGACTCGAACCTGCACGGCCTCGCGGCCACTGGCTCCTAAGGCCAGCGTGTCTGCCAATTTCACCAACCCGGCAAAAGGTGGTACCCGGATTGTACCGCAGCCGGACCCCTCGTTGGCTGCCCCCGAAACGCCTTCACGCCCCGGCGAAACAGCCCGTTTCCGCCGGCGCGGGAGTACCATGGTGGCAGGGGAGGCGGACCGAAATCCCTCCCCACCAGCGCCCGATCGACCAGAACGGGGGCCACCATGCAGGGCACCGTCGCCCCACCCGTCAACGCCCCGGACCGACCGGCTCCTCGCCGGCCCCGCGCCGTTTTGGTCGCTGCCCGCCGGCGACGCCCTGCGCCAAACAGATTCAGGCCCGGACGGCCTGGCAAGCGCCAACGCCGAGGAGCGTCGACGCCGGCAGCGCACGGTCCAGCCGCACGAGCGCACCGCCGAGCTGATCCTGCTGGCGCGGCAGTTCACGAACCCGATCACCCTCATCCTTGTCTTCGCGACCGTGCTGTCCGCCG
>CAVUJM010000031.1:0-20431 GCA_963741795.1 uncultured Chloroflexia bacterium | reverse complement strand
TCTGCGACCGTATGGGACGGCCAAACGGTGCGCGCCAGGGCGTCGTGCGCCGCCACGCACATCCGTGTCAGCGCGTCGTGTCCGCAGGCAACGTCGGTGACGACGGCGATGAGCGTGGTGTTCTGCCGGAATGGGGTCGGGCTGGACAGCGCCTGGAGCAGCGCCGGGCGCGGATCCTCGGTCGGAGCGACCACGCCGAGCGCGTTGACGACGACCGCCGCGGTTACCGTCCCGCCGAGCACCTCGACCTGCGCGAGCGCGAACCCACCGGCCTGCGTGTTCTCGGTTCCCAGGACCTTGCCCCACGTTGCGCCAGTTCCGACGCCGACCTGACCGGTCTCGGCCTGCGAGAAGGGAACAGCAGTGCGAAAGGCGAGGGCACCATCATCGACCGTCGGGATTTCTGGCTGCACGGTCGCGAGATCGAAGATAACGGCCGCCGGGACGATCGGCACCGGGATGGCCGGCGTCTGGACACCGCGGCGGAGGTTCGCAAGCGCTGTCATGACGCCCTCGGCGGCACGTAGCCCGAATGCACTGCCGCCGGTGAGGAGGATCGCGTCGGCGCGCTGCACCGTTGCTCCTGTCGCGAGCAGGTCCAGCTCCCGCGTGCCAGGGGCCGCGCCTCGCACCTCCGCCGCGGTCAGCGCCGGCGCGTCGAAGGCGATCACGGTGCATCCCGTCCGCGCCGGAAGATCAGTTGTGTGCCCGATGCTCACTCCTGGCACATCCCGGATATTGGTGGCTACCATGTCAGCGTCAGCCCCGGCACCGCGATCGACATGCGACCGGTGAAGTGCTCGCGCGCGGCCGCGGCCTGCTTCGCCGGATCATGCTCTTCCCAGATGTGCGTCAGCACGAGATTGCGCGCCCGGCCCGCTCGGCGAGCTGGGCAGCCTGCTGAGGCGTGTAATGCATGTGCCGGATCACCTCCGGGTCAGCGTCCGGCGGGGCGGCCGCCTCGGCGATCACGACCGCTGCGCCATTCGCAAGTCCGTCGAGATCTCCGTCGGTCCCGCTGTCTGCTCCGTAGAACAGATCGTCCGAGCCGTCGTTGGACTGCACGCGGATCGCCCAGCAGGGAATCAGGTGGGCCGTCGGGGCGAAGCGTAAGGTGAAGTCGCCGATCTGGAGCGTCCCGTCCGGGTCGTACTCCGCCATGTCGTAGACCGCCGAGAAGTAGTCGTCATCATCGTTGGACGTCTTCCAGAGCGCGACGGCACGTTCCATGAAGTCCAGGCCACCAGGCGGCAGGAAGAGCGGGATACGCTTCTCTGGCCGCACCGGGTTGTAGGCCAGGGCGAAACGCAGCGCGAACAGGTCCAGTACGTGGTCAAGGTGCAGATGGGAGATGACGATCGCATCGAGCGTCCGGAAGTCGGTGTGCTTGCGCAGCTCCGTTGCCGTGCCAGGTCCGAGATCCAGAACCAATGACGTCGACTCTGTCTGGATGAGATAGCCGGAGCATCCCTGTCCGGTGCCGACGCCGGCGGCGCTCCCTCCGAGGACCGTGAGTTTCTTCATGCGGGTTTCTCCTTCTCCCAAGCGTTCTCAGCGTCCGACTTCGAGCACTTCGGTCAGAGTGGCTCACGTCGTTCCAGAGCTCGATCCGTGTGTGATCCGGCGTCACGATGACGTGGCCCACGGAGCAGTTGGCGACGGCGTAGAGCGCCATATCCGGATCCGGGTCGCGATGGAGCTGCGCGTAGAAGGAGCCGATCACGCCACCATGCGCGACCGCGGCCACCGTCTTGCCTTCGTACCGCTCGATGATGCCGAGGAACGCGGCGATGACCCGCTCGGCGAAGCCACGGCGCGATTCTCCGCCCGGGAACCGAAGGTCGAGGTTCGCGATGCTGGTCAGGTCGTCGCGCAGCTCGGGGAACTGCTGGATCACCTGTTGGAATGTCAGACCCTCGGCGTCGCCGAAATCCATCTCGCTGAGGCCGGGCACCACGATGGGCGATCGGCCGGTGACCGCGGCGATCGCCTCAGCCGTGCGGCGGGCTCGCTGAAGCGGGCTGGTCAGGAGGGCGTCCAGCGCGATGCCCTCGAAGCGGGAGCCGAGTTCCTGCGCCTGGCGCTCGCCGGTCTCGTCCAGGGGGATGTCGGTGGCGCCGACGAACAGGCCGTTGACATTCCCGGCCGTCTGGCCATGGCGCACGAGATACAGCTCGGTCTGGCCTTTGGCGGGGTGGGTGAGGACGTCCGATACCCGTAGATGTTCGCGATCTGCCATGCGTCGGTCTTGCTCCGTGGTTGATAGATACATGTTGGGCCCCGCCTCGGGTTGAGGCGGAGCCCTTCCATACTATCGCGCCTGGTTGCCGGGCACCTTACCCGCGCACATCCATCGTGTCGCGCAGGCCATCCCCGAGGAGGTTGAGCGCGAGCACCGTGATCATGATCGCGAGGCCCGGGAAGACGCTGATCCACCAGGCCTGGCGGATGAAATTGCGGCCCTCGCTAAGCGTCAGGCCCCACGTCGGCGTTGACGGGTCCACCCCGAGGCCAAGGAACGTCAGGCCCGACTCGGCGAGGATGCCGAGACCAACCGCGAACGTTGCCTGCACGATGATCGGGGCCATGGTGTTCGGCAAGATATGTTTCATGATGATCCGCCGGTCGGACGCGCCGACCGCGCGGGCGGCGACAGTGTACTCCTCCTCGCGCAGGCTCAGCACCTCGCCGCGAACGACGCGGGCAAAGTCGTCCAGGTACGCGAGGGAGATGGCGATGATGATGTTCTGGATGCCGGCGCCGAAGATCGCCACCATGCCGACGGTGAGGATGATCTCCGGGAAGGCCCAAAGGAAATCCATGAACCGCATGATCAGGCTGTCGATCCATCCGCCGAAATACCCGGCGATGAGGCCGAGCGTGACGCCGATCACCATCGACAGCACGGCGACGGAGACGCCGACGCTGAGCGAAATGCGCGCGCCATCCATCATCCGGCTGAGGATATCCCGGCCGTAAGAGTCGGTCCCGAACGGGTGCGACATACTCGGTGCGCCGAAGAGCTCGTAGTCATCGGCATCCGGGTCGTACGGGGTGACGAACGGGCCAAGGAGCGCGATGAGGATGAGCAGGAGAAGGATCGTCGAACCGATGATCATCTTCTTGTCGCCGCGAAAGTTGCGCCAGAAGCGCTGCATCGCGGTCGGGGACTCGACCTGCCGCCCTGCGGCCATGGTGGCGCTATGCATATTTGATCCTCGGATCCAGGAAGGTATAGAGGATGTCCACGACGAGGTTCGCCATGACGAAGATCAGCGACACGACGAGGATCGCGCCCTGCACCATCGGATAGTCCTTGTCGAAGATCGCGCCGACGAGCAGGCGCCCGATACCCCGGATGGAGAAGACGGTTTCGATGACCACCGTGCCGCTCAGGAGCAGCGCGACCTGGATGCCGGCGACCGTCACCACCGGGATCATGGAGTTCCGTAGACCGTGACCGATCACGACTCGGCGTTCGCTGATGCCTTTCGCCCGCGCCGTCCGGATGTAGTCGCTGCTCATCGCCTCGAGCAACCCGGCACGGATGAACCGCGTCAGGATGGCGGCATAGGCGGGACCGATGGCGAGGGCGGGCATCAGCACATGGCTCAACCAGGGCCAGAATCCATCCTCGGTGAGCGAACTGTAGCCGAGTGAGGGAAGCCAGCCGAGATTGACCGCGAACACCAGGATCAGGATGATGCCGAACCAGAAGCTTGGCATGCTGACGCCGAGGAAGGCGAAGATGCTCACGGCGAAATCGACCGGGGTGTTGCGCCTTAACGCGGACAGGATGCCGGCGGGTACGGCGATCGCCAGGGAGATGATGAACGCCACGATCGAGATACTCATCGTCTTCGGCAAGCCGGAGGCGATGGCGCTCTTGACGCTTTCGACGCCGGTGATCGACGTCCCGAGGTCGCCGCGCAGGATGTCGCTGACCCAACGGACGTACTGGACGAAGACGTTTTCGTTCAGGCCGAGCTTTTGGCGAAGGGCCTCGGCCGCCTCCGGGGTGTACTCCGGGCCAAGCATGTTCAGCACCGGGTCACCGGGGATCGCCCGGATGAGGAAGAAGACGAGGGTGGCAACTCCCCAGATGATGATCAGGCTATGGAGTAGCCGCCGGATGATGTATCGGGTCACGGGGTGGGCCTCCCGGAAGCTCCGGCCGGATCATGCGACCCGGCCGGAGATGTGTCCCAGAATTGCGGCTACTTGTCGAGCCAGATGTGCTCAAGATACCGCTGCTCAGGGACGTTTACGTAGCCCTTGACGTAGTCGTAGAACGCCGTCACATCGGGGGCGTGATACAGGAAGACGAACGGCACGTCCGTATTCGCAAGGTCCTGGATCTGGCGCAGAAGCTCGATGCGCTTCTCCTGGTCAGCCTCGTTGCGCTGGCCGTCCAGCAGGTCGTCCATCTCCTGGTTGCTGTACCCGACCGGGTTCGACGGGCCGCCGGTGTGGAAGAAGTTCCAGATACCGTCGTCCGGATCCGTGTCGACCACGCTACCGAGGATGCTGAAGTCGTAGTCGCCGACGTTACGCCGCTCGACGTACGCATTTGTCTGCATCTGGTCGATCTGGGTGTCAAGCCCGATCTCGGTGAGCTGGTTGCGGAGCGTCTCGACCACGCGGTCGTTCGGCGTGCCGGTGATGAAGATTGGCTGGAGATCGGTGAGACCCGCGCTCTCCGCGAGGGACTTCGCCTCATCGAGATTGAACGCCTGCGGATCCTCCACGTCTTCCGGCGGCTGGTAGACCCAGTCGAAGGCCGGCGCGAGGGGGCCGACGGAGCGCGTCGCGCGCCCGAAGAATGCCTTGTTGATGAGGTCTTCTCGGTCGACCGCCTTGGCGATCGCCATACGGGCGTCGATGTTGTCCCACGGCGGGTTGTAGGTGATGGAGATGCCGTACCAGTTGGTGCCCGGAGCCTCGACCATCTGGATCTCGCCCACTCCGGAGATCTGGTCGTAGCCAATCAGCGGCAAGATGTCGACGGCATCGACATCGTTCGCCTCGAGCGCGCTCACGAGCGTGGAGTCCTCGGCGACAAGCTGGACGATGACCTTGTCCAGCGGTGGCCTGCCGCCGTACCACCCGTCGAAGGCGACCATCTCGAAGCCGCCACCGACCTCAACCGTCTCCGGCACGATCATGAACGGCCCGCATCCGACCGGCGCGAGACCGAACTGGTCGTCCCCCATCTCCTCGATGGCCCGCTTGGGAACCGGGGTGAGCGCGCGTCCCGGGCCGCGGCTCGCCACGGTCGCGAGGAACGGCGCCGACGGGGCGGCAAGCGTGATGTCGAGCGTGATGTCATCTGTGGCGACAATATCCGTGATGTTCGCCAGCTTGTTGGCCTGCGGCGAGGCGTAGTCCGGATCGCTGTTTCGCTCGTAGGTGTAGACGAAGTCGTTGGCGGTGAGGGAGTCGCCGTTGTGGAAGGTCAACCCATCGCGCAGGTGGAAGGTGTACTGCGTGCCATCTTCGCTGACGTCCCACGTTTCCGCGAGGTCGGCGATGACGCCGAGTTGCTCATCGAACTGGACGAGGCCGGAGAACAGGTTGGAGAGCATCTCACCGGCGACGATGCCGAGCGTGACCTGTCCGGGGTCGAGCGTCGGGATCTGGCCAAGGCCGAACCCCCAGCGCAGCTCTCCGCCCTGCTTGGGCTCATCCTGCGCGGAGGCGGATGCCGGGCGCCTGGCGACCGGGGCGGCCGCCACGCCGGCCAGCCGGGTGGCATAGGCGACCGCGCCGCTGGCGGCGGCCACTTCAAACAGCGTACGCCGGGAAACGCGAGGTCCACTAAGCACGCTCCAGTCGATGGAGTGAGAGGTCTTCATGCTGGTCCTCCTGACCGCTAATGCGACGACCGGACTAGGTTGTAGAGCACGTGGAGTCATTATCAGGAGGGTCGTCAATACCGTCAACAGGGAGCGCGCGCAGGTTATGCATTCCGCTCCATGTCAGGCGTCGGTGTCGACCACCGACTGGCCGTAGTCGCAGAGATGGAGGAGGGGACAGGTTTCGCAGCGTGGTCGCTGCGACCTGCAGACCTGCCGGCCATGCGTGATGGTCTCGACATGGACGGCGTAGACCCGTTGAGCCTCGGGGCCGATGAGCTCCTCCAGGAGTCGCTGCTTGGACGCGGTGCTTGCCCTGCCCGGGAGGATGCCGAGTCGCGTCATGACGCGCCCAACGTGCGTATCGACAGGCATCGCCGGCATCCCGAGCGCAAAGATGAGGACGCACGCCGCCGTTTTTGGCCCGACGCCTTCCAGGTCTGTCAGCCAGCGCATGGCGTCCTGGACCGGGAGGGCCGTCAGGAAATCGAGGTTAAGACCTTCGTGCTCGCGGGAGATCGCGCGGAGGACGGCCTGGATGCGCGGCCCCTTGGTATTGGACAGCCCGCCAGGCCGGATGGCGTCGATGACCTCCTCGACCGAGGTGTCCCGGACGTCTTCCCATGTCGGAAGCTCTTCACGAAGGCGAGCCATCGCGCGGCTGGAGTTCACGTCGCTGGTACTTTGTGAGAGGATCGTGCCAATGAGGGTCGATAGCGGATCGCCGTTCGGTCGCAACAGGCGCGGTCCGTATTCGATGTCGAGCAGCCGCTCTACCTCGTCGAACTTCGTGATAATGTCGTCATTGAAGGTGATAGGTGTCGACATTCCGTCCCCGTGGCCCAATCCCGCCGCCGATGGTATACTCCGACAGTTTGCGCGGTCGACGGGAGGATACAGTACATCGGATGAGCATGCGGCACCCGGCAATCAACGACAGAGACCATCGCCTCACGGCCCAAACCGGGTCGCCGGGGCTCTTTTTTTATCTGCGAGCGCGGGATCGTCGCCTTGCACACGGGAGGACCAGATGAGCGAGAGGCGATTGCTGATCCATGGTGGCCGCGTGGTTGATCCGGCATCGGGCCGGGATGAGGTGACGGACGTCCTCATCGTGGATGGTACCGTCGAGGCGATCGGGAGGGATCTCGCCAGCGACGGAGCCGAGGTCTTCGAGGCGTCCGGCATGCTGGTGACGCCGGCATGGATCGATGTCCATGTGCATCTCCGCCAGCCGGGGTTCGACGAGAAAGAGACGGTCGAGTCCGGTACCGCGGCGGCCGTGGCCGGCGGATTCGGGGCCGTGGCCTGCATGCCGAACACCAAGCCCGCGCTCGACTCACCCGAGGTTATCGGGGCCCTGCTGGACGACGCTGAGAAGACTGGCCATGCGGCGGTCTACCCGATCTCATCGATCACGAAGGGTCGCGCGCTGAAAGAGCCAGTCGATTTCGAGGCGGTGATCGAGGCCGGGGCGATCGGGTGGTCCGACGATGGCGACACGACACCGGACAGCGCGATTATGCGCCAGGTGCTCGAGGAGTCGAAGCGGCTGGGGCGCCCGGTGATCGTCCACTGCGAGGACAAGCCGCTGGCCTCCGGGGCGATGCACGAGGGCGAAGTCTCTCGCAAGCTTGGCATCCCGGGCATTCCCGCCGCGGCCGAAGAGATCATCATTGCGCGCGACCTGATGCTCGCCGAGCTGACGGGCGGTTGGCTGCATGTATGCCACGTCAGCACCGGACGCGGCATCCAGCTGATCCACGAGGCGAAGGAACGGGGCGTGCATGTGACGGCTGAGGTCATGCCGCACCACCTCGTGATGAGTGACGAGTGGGTGGCCGGCAGCCGCGAGCTTCACAACACGAACGAGGCAGCCGGCGAGCCGGGAACGCCGGGCGACCCGAACACGAAGGTGAACCCGCCACTCCGTCCGGTTGAGGATACGGAAAAGCTCCTGAAGGCGCTTCAGGATGGCTGGTTCGACTGCTTCGGCACCGACCATGCGCCGCATGCGCCAGCCGACAAAACCGGCGACTACGCGAAAGCGGCGTTCGGCCTGAGCGGGCTGGAATTCGCCTTCCCGGCAACCTACGCGCTGGTGCGCGCCGGGCACATTGACGTGAACGACCTTGTACGGTGGTGGACGGTCGAACCGGCGAAGGTGATCGGTATCGATACGCCGGCGATCGCCGAGGGCATGCCGGCCAGCATCACGGTGTTCGATCCCGATCGCTCGTGGGTCGTGACGCCGGAGGCGCTGAAGACGAAGAGCAAGAACACGCCGCTGCTCGGGATGACGCTGCGTGGGCAAGCGGTCCTGACGATGGTAGACGGGAAGGTAGAGCACCGTGCCTGAGAAACGATTCGTCCCAGAATGGGATGCCGCGCTGGCGCTGGCCGACGGCACGATTTTCCGTGGCAAGGGGTTCGGCGCGGATACCGACGGTCTCGGGGAGGTGGTTTTTACCACGTCGATGACCGGGTATCAGGAGGTCTGCACGGACCCCTCCTTCCGCGGGCAGATCGTCTGCATGACGTACCCGCTGATCGGCTCCTACGGCACCAACGATGAGGACGACCAGTCGCGCCAGCCATGGATCGCCGGGCTGGTGGTCCATGAGAACGTCACCCAGCCATCCAACTGGCGCTCCAGGCAGACGATCGACGACTACCTGAAGGAGAACGGCATTCCCGGGATCCACGGTGTCGACACCCGTGCGTTGACACGACATATCCGCGCGGTTGGTGACTTGCGAGCAGTACTCGTCCACAACGCAAGGGAGGTCCCCGACGAGGACCTGGTCTCCCGGGCGAAAGGCGCACCGCTCCCGGGCGAGCAGGATGTCGTTGACCAGGTGATGGCCCATGAGGAAATCACTTACGGCGACGAGAACGTCGATGGTCCGCTCGTCGTGGTTCTCGACTGCGGCGTGAAGCAGAACATCATCGACTCGTTGACTTCCCGCGGCGCGCGTGTCCGGGTGCTGCCCTATGGCACGCCCTACTCGCGCGTGCAGGAGCTGAACCCGGACGGCGTGATCGTCTCGCCAGGACCGGGCGACCCGGCCAATCTCGATGACGGGCTGGGCCTCGTCCGCTCGCTGCTCGAGGAGCGGCGGCCGTACTTCGGCATCTGCCTCGGCCACCAACTGCTGGCTCGCGCGATCGGCGCGAAAACCGACAAGCTGAAGTTCGGCCATCGTGGCGGTAACCAGCCAGTGATCGATGAGCGCAACGGCCGCGTCACGATGACCGCGCAGAACCACAGCTTCCAGGTCGAGTTGGACTCCGTCCCGTTCGACGCGGGATGGAAGGTGGCGCTCCGCAACCTCAACGACAACTCGGTCGAAGGGTTGACGCACACCGAGCTGCCGGTCCTCTCGGTTCAGTTCCATCCGGAGGCGTCACCGGGCCCGGCCGACAACGGCGTCCTGTTCGACGAGTTCGTCCAGCTCATCTCGGGATCCCACCAGGGCCAGGAAGGGTAAGCAAGCGTGTCCACGACCACATCCATGACGCCGGTGGAGAAGCCCAAGAGCGTCCTTGTCATCGGCTCCGGCCCGATCGTTATCGGCCAGGCTGCGGAGTTCGACTACGCCGGCACGCAGGCCTGCCAGTCGCTGCGGGAGGAGGGGATCCGCGTCATCCTCGTCAACTCCAATCCGGCGACGATCATGACGGACGAGGATATTGCCGACGCCGTCTACATTGAGCCGCTGACGCCTGATGTCATCCGCCGCATCATCCAGCGCGAGCGGCCGGACGGCCTGCTGGCGACCCTCGGCGGCCAGACGGGCCTGAATCTCGCCGTGAAGGTCGCCGAGCTGGGCATTCTCGACCGCTACGGCGTGAAGCTGCTCGGCACGCCACTGGAAGCGATCCAGATGGCGGAGGACCGCGAGCTGTTCAAGGACCTCCTGCAGCGCATCGGCGAGCCGGCGATCGAGGGGCAGATCGTCCACTCTGTGGCCGAGGCGCGCGAGGTCGCCAAGCGGGTGACGCTGCCGTTGGTCATTCGCCCGGCGTATACGCTGGGCGGCACGGGCGGTGGCGTCGCCACTACGCCCGAGGAGTTGGACCGGATCGTGACCTCCGGCCTGAACGCGAGCCCGATCCACCAGGTGCTGGTGGAGCGCTCGCTGCTCGGCTGGAAAGAGATCGAGTACGAGGTGATGCGCGACGGCGCGGACACCTGCATCACGATCTGCAACATGGAGAACATCGACCCGATGGGCGTGCATACCGGCGACAGCATCGTCGTCGCGCCCTCGCAGACGCTCTCCGACCGCGAATACCAGATGCTGCGCACCTCGGCGCTGAACATCATCCGCTCGCTCGGCATCGAGGGCGGCTGTAACGTCCAGTACGCGCTGAACCCGGATTCCATGGAGTACGGGGTGATCGAGGTGAACCCCCGGGTCAGCCGCTCGTCGGCCCTGGCGTCGAAGGCGACCGGCTATCCGATCGCCCGCATCTCGGCCAAGATCGCCATCGGCATGCGCCTGAGCGAGCTGAAGAACGTCGTCACCGGCAAAACGACGGCCGCATTCGAGCCGGCGCTCGACTACGTTGTCGCCAAGATCCCGCGCTGGCCGTTCGACAAGTTCCCGAAGGCCGATCGCACCGTTACCACCCAGATGAAGGCGACCGGCGAGGTGATGGCGATTGACCGCTCATTCGAGGGGGCGATCCAGAAGGCGGTCCGGTCGCTGGAGACGACGGGCAAGGACATGCTCTGGGAGGATCCATCCTGGGGCGACGACCTGGATGTCATCAAGTCCTACGTGACGCGCGCGACCGATCTCCGCATCTGGGCGCTCATGGCCGCCCTGCGGCGGGATGTCACGGTCGAGGAGCTGCACGAGCTCTGCGCGATCGATGAATGGTTCCTCTGGAAGCTGGAGCGCATCGTCCAGATGGAGCGCCAACTCGCCTCCGGCGACCGCTCGGCGGAGACCCTCTGGACGGCGAAGCAGATGGGCTTCTCTGACCAGCAGATCGCCGTCTGCTCCGGGCGAACGCGCGAGGAGGTCCGCGCCCAGCGCCGCGAGCTCGGCATGGCCCCGGTCTACAAGATGGTGGACACCTGCGCCGGCGAATTCGAGGCCCAGACGCCGTACTTCTACTCGACCTATGAGATCGAGGACGAGGCCACGCCGCTGGAGGGCGAGCGAGCGGTCGTTATCGGCTCCGGGCCGATCCGTATCGGGCAGGGCATCGAGTTCGACTACTGCTCGGTGCAGGCCGCGTCGGCGCTGCAGGAGGCCGGGCTGAAGTCAATCATGGTCAACTCCAACCCGGAGACCGTGTCGACCGACTTCGACGCCTCCGACCGGCTCTACTTCGAGCCGCTGGACGCCGAGAGCGTCGAGGAGATCATGCTCCACGAGGCCGGCGGCGATCCGGATAAGATCCCGCCGATGATCGTCCAGTTCGGCGGCCAGACGGCGATCAACCTCGCCGAGCCGCTGAGCGAGGCGGGCGCGCCAATTCTCGGCAGCTCGCTGGACTCCATCGACCTTGCCGAGGACCGCGACCGATTCAACGCCTTCCTCAATGGGCTGGGCATCCCGCAACCGGCCGGAGGCACGGTGACGACGCTCGCTGATGCCGAAGAGATCGCAAACCGGATTGGCTACCCGGTGCTCGTTCGCCCGAGCTACGTTCTCGGCGGCCGCGCGATGGAGGTCGTCCATAGCCCGGATCATCTCGCGCGCTATATCCGCAACCAGGTCAGCCTGACACCCGAGCATCCGATCCTCGTCGACAAGTACCTCGTCGGCAAGGAGGTCGAGGTCGACGCGATCTGCGACGGCGAGCAGGTGCTGATCCCCGGCATCATGGAGCACATCGAGCGCGCCGGCGTGCACTCCGGTGATTCGTTCGCGGTTTACCCGGGCGTGAACCTGTACCCCGCCGAGGTGGAGACGATCGTCGACTACACGACGCGCATCGCGCTCGGCCTGAACGCGAACGGCCTGATCAACATCCAGTACGTGATCCACGCCGGGCATCTCTACGTGCTCGAGGTGAACCCGCGCTCGTCCCGCACGGTGCCGTTCCTGAGCAAGGCGACCGGTGTGCCGATGGTGCGGCTTGCGACGAACATCATGCTCGGCAAGAGCCTGAAGGAGCAGGGATACGAGGGCGGTCTCTGGCCGCGCCAGCCGCTGACGGCGGTGAAGGCCCCGGTCTTTTCGATGGCGAAGCTGCGCGGTGTCGAGGTTCATCTCGGCCCGGAGATGAAGTCCACCGGCGAGGTGATGGGCATCGATCGCTCGTTCCCGTCCGCCTTCTTCAAGGCGCTCATCGCCGCAGGGCTCTCGCTTCCCGCAGCCGGCAACATCCTGATCACCCTGGCGGACGAGGACAAGGCCGAGGCGATCGAGATGATCCACAGCCTTGCGCGGATGGGCTACAAGCTCTACGCGACCGAGGGCACCGCAGCGATGATCGAGCGCGCCGGTGTCCCGGTGCAGCTGACGACCAAGCGCATCGGGCGCGGCTCCCCGGACATGCTGGACGTGATCCTCGACGGCACGGTGGACGGCGTCATCAACACGCCTGGCCCGGCCAACAAGGAGATCCTCGACGGGCTGGAGATCCGGCGGGCGGCGGTGGAGCGTGGAATCCCCTGCATCACGTCGCTGGACACGGCGAAGACGGTCGTCGCGGCGATGGAGCGCGCGGCCGCCCAATACACCGTCGAGCCGATCGGCAGCTATCGCCAGCGGGCGGTCGGCTACTAGGGAGGGCCGCCATGGCTTCGTCACAGATCATCAGGGGGCCAAAGACGCCCACCCGGGAGTTTCGGGGCGTGATCACCGAGCGCGCGCCCGTGATGGGCGATGCCTGGCTGGTCACGTTCAGCGCTCCGGAGGAGATCACGGCCGCGGCGCGGGCCGGTCACTTCGTGAACGTGCTCCCGCACGAGCGGAGTGTCTACGACCCGCCGCTGCGCCGGCCATTCTCGGTCTACAGCGCCGATCAGGAGGAGAGGCTGCTCACACTCCTGGTGCGGCCATATGGGCGGGGCACCGGCTGGATCGTCGAGCGGCCCGTGGGCGCTGAGATCGACGTGCTCGGTCTGCTCGGCAACACGTTCCAGGTCAATCCCCGCTCGACGCGCCTGCTGATGGTTGCGGGCGGGGTTGGCGCGGCACCGCTCCTGATGCTCTCGCGCGAAGCGATCGCGAAAGGGATGTCGGTGACGTACCTGCTCGGTGCGCAGACGGACCAGATGCTGCTGGAAGCGTCCGAGGTGCCGAGTGAGGTCGAATATGTGGTTGCCACGGAGGACGGCAGCGCCGGGCACCAGGGGTACGTGACCGACATCGTGCCGCAGTACCTGCAGTGGGCCGACCAGGTCTTCGTGTGTGGCCCGACACCAATGTTCTATTCGCTGCGGCAGCAGGTCATCGCGCATCGCATCGGCAGCCATCCGCCGGTACAGGTGTCCGTCGAGCGCACGATGGCGTGCGGGGTTGGCGCGTGCCTTGGCTGCATGGTGGACACGAAGCGCGGGATGAAGACCTCGTGCGTCGACGGTCCGGTCTTCGACATGGATTTCCTGCGATGGTAAGCACCCAGGCAGCCTACAAGGCCGATATCAGCGTCGACCTCGCGCCGCACAACCCGCGCGAGCTGGTGCTGCGCAACCCTGTGATCCCGGCGTCCGGCTGCTTCGGATATGGGCAGGAATATGCCAGCATCATCGACGTGCAGGCACTCGGCGCATTCTGCAGCAAAGGCATCACGCCAGAGCCGCGACAAGGCAATCCGATGCCGCGCATCGGCGAGACACCGGCGGGCATGCTGAACGCGATTGGTCTCCAGAACCCGGGTATCGATGGCTTCATCCGCAAGTATCCGCCGGTCTGGGAGAGCTGGGACGTCCCGGCCATCGTGAACATCTCGGCCGAGACGGTCGAGGACTTCGCGATGATGGCCCGCAAGTTGGACGACGTGCCGGGCGTCGCGGCGTTGGAAGTCAACATCTCCTGCCCGAATATCCACGCTGGCGGCTTCTGCTTCGGTTGGGACGCCGGCATGTCGGCGGATGTCACCCGCGCGGTACGGCAGGCGACGACGCTTCCCGTCATCGTTAAGCTCAGCCCTGGTGCGATCGATATCCCTGAGATCGCTGCGGCGGTCGAGGAGGCGGGCGCGGATGCGATCTCCCTGATCAACACGCTCGTCGGCATGTCGATCGACCCGCGCACGCGCAAGCATCGCATTGCGAACGTGACGGCCGGTCTATCGGGACCGGCGATCCGGCCGGTCGGCGTGCGGATGGTTTACCAGGCGGCGATGGCCGTCAGCATCCCGATCATCGGCATTGGCGGGATCACCGGGCTACCTGACGCGCTCGAGTACTTCATGGCGGGTGCCTCGGCGATCCAGGTCGGCACCGCGATCTTCTCTTCCCCGACGGTCCTGCCGCGTATCGTCGAGGAGCTTGGGCTCTGGCTCGACGCCCAGGGGGTATCGTCATTGCGAGAGATCGTCGGGGTGGCGAATCCTCGCTTCCGCGGTGGTGCGGATGCGGTCGATCATGTTGGGGAGATGTAGGGCATGAAGGTCCTCTACGCGCTGCTGGTACTGGTGCCGGTCGCGCTCGCGATGGATTTCTTCGACATCGGCGGTCACACGTCGATCTTCGTCGTCTCGGCGCTGGCGCTGGTGCCACTTGCGGCCATTCTCGGGCGCGCGACCGAGGAAGTCGCGGTCTACACAGGGCCGAAGATCGGCGGGCTCCTGAACGCGACGCTCGGTAACGCGGCGGAGCTGATCATCACGATCGTCGCTCTCCGGGAGGGCCTCGTTACCGTCGTCAAGGCCAGTATCACCGGATCCATTATCGGGAACGTGTTGCTTGTGCTGGGCGCGGCGGTCTTCCTTGGGGGACTTGAAGAACGGGGTCCAGAAGTTCGATCCCCGGAACGCCGGCGTAAACGCTTCGGTGATGTCGCTCGCCGTGATGGCGATGATGATCCCGGCCATCTTCGCGCTCGGGAGCCCTGAGCATCGCCCGACGAACGAGGATATCGTCCGGCTCAGTGACGGTACGGCGATCGTCCTGATCATCCTCTACGGCTTCTATCTCGCCTTCACGATCTTCCTGACGCCGGATCGTCGTCCGGCTGCCGCAGGTGAACCAGAGGCGGCGGAGAACGAGCACGGCGAAGGCGGCATGCCCCTCCCGTTGTCGCTTGGGCTGCTTGTTGGGTCCACGCTGGCGATCGTGTTCATGAGCGAGCTGCTCGTCGGTGCGATCGAGCCGACCGCCGAGGAGTGGGGCCTTTCCGAACTCTTCGTCGGTGTCATGCTTGTGCCGCTCGTTGGCAATATCGCCGAGCACCTCGTGTCGGTGCAGGTCGCGCTGAAGAACAAGATGGATCTTTCCATTGGCATTGCGATCGGGTCGGCGATCCAGATCGCGCTTTTCGTCGCGCCGGTGCTCGTGCTGGTCAGCCAGTTCGTTGGCCCGGACCCGATGACGCTCGTCTTCAACCAGTTCGAGCTTGTGGCGCTGGTCGCGGCAATCCTCATTACTGTCATGATCTCGATCGACGGGCGGTCGAATTGGCTGGAAGGTATCCAGCTTATCTCCCTCTACGTCATCATCGGCATCGCGTTCTACTTCGTGCCTTAGCCGCTGTATGACTCGATTCGACCTATTCACGGAGACATCCACGCGTGACACAGATGGACCTGCTGCAGCAGCTTGAAGAGATTGGCGCCCTGAAGAAGGGGCATTTCCTGTACGCCTCAGGCAAGCATGGCGATACGTACGTCGAGAAGTTCAACCTGCTCCGGAACCCGCGGGCCACATCGGAGGTCTGCCGTCATTTCTCGGATCGCTTCCGGGATGAGCGGATCGACGTGGTTGTTGGACCGACAACGGGCGGCATCCTGCTCGCGTTCGAGACGGCGCGTCAGCTCGATGTCGCGGCGGCCTACGCGGAGCGCAAGGGAGACGGCGAAGCCGGGCGGGAGTTCCGTCGGGACACGACGTTCGAGCCGGGCGCGCGCGTGCTGGTCGTGGACGACATCCTGACCACGGGTGGATCGGTGCGGGAAACACTCGCGGCGCTTGAGGAGCAGCCGGTCGAGGTTGTTGCGGTGGGCGTGCTGGTGGACCGGAGCGCGGGCGCGACGACGTTCGGGGATGTACCGCTGGTCGCGGTCGCGTCGCGGAAGTTCGATGCGTGGGACGCGGAGGAATGCCCCTTGTGCAAGGAAGGGGTGCCGCTGGTCAAGCCGGGGACGACCGTAAAGCCCGGGCAGTCGTAAGGCGAGGGATGGTTATTCGGGGGCGGCGCTGTCGCGTTCCCGCCGGGCGCGGAGTTGCTGGTGCAGGTCGTTCAGCTCGTCGAGCCGTCGTTCGATTTGGTCGAGTGAATCCTCGCGCTGCGTCTCGATGTATTCGTCGCGCAGCTCGATGACCATCTGCGCGATGCGTGCGATGGTCCGCACAATTTGCACGGGCTCGTCGTTGACCGACCCCATGGTGAACCCTGCCATCCGTCCCTCCTGACGCCGTTGACGCGTCGCGGCGTGCTGCCTCCCCGACGTGACTGTATGGAATGTACGGTCACTTCAAGAAGCGTATCACGAAACCGGCGGATTGTGCTCATTGGTGCGGAAAGGTAAACGCCCCGGTTAAGGTGGATCTCGTCGAAACTGCGCGCCCGGTTGTCGACCCCGACGCTGGTGCGTTCATCGATCTTCGCTCTGGCCGTTGCTGGGGCCGACGGCGAAGGCTCGTCGGCCCCCTACACGATGCAAGGAAGACAGTATCAGGCCTGCTGCAGGACCTCCGGGAGCTTGCCGTCGAGCAGGTCCTGGATGTCGCTCTCGCCGAGGAGCGGCACCCCGAGCTGCCCCGCCTTGTCCGCCTTGCCGCCAGCGTCGGCCCCGGCGATGACGGCGCTCGTCTTCTTGGAGACGGACGACGTGACGTTCGCGCCGGCCGCGCGCAAGGCCGCCTCAGCCTCGGGGCGGGTCATCGATGTCCAGTTTGCCGGTCAGAACCAGGGTCAGCCCCTCCAGCGGACGGGCGCCGGCCTGCTCGTCGCGTTCCTCGGCGATAGTCAGCCCGGCGTCGCCCAGCCGCTGGACCAGCGCCTTGTTTCGCTCTTCCTGCGCGAAATCGAAGACGCTCGCCGCAACCACGTCGCCGATGCCCGGGATGTCGGCGATCTGGTCCTGCGTCGCGGCCATCAGCGCGTCCATCGAACCGAAGCGGTCCGCGATCAGCTGGGCGGTGCGCTCGCCGACGTGACGAATGCCGAGGCCGTGGATGAGCCGCCACAGTGGCTGCTGCTTGCTCTTCTCGATCGCCTCCATCAGGTTCTGCGCGCTCTTCTCGCCGAACCCTTCGAGCTCGGCGATGTTCCTGGCGTCTAGGTGATAGATATCACTGACGTCGTGCACCCAGTCGAGATCGACGAAGCGGTCCGCCAGCTTTTCGCCGAGCCCCTCGATATCCATCGCGGCGCGGCTCACGAAGTGGTGAATACGTTCCTTAAGTTGGGCCGGGCACGAGGCGTTGGTGCAGTACCGCATCGCGACGTCCGGCTCGCGGTGCGTCGGAGCGCCGCACGACGGGCAGTTTTCCGGCATCTCGAACGGTTTCTCGTTGCCGGTGCGGTGCTCGTCCATCACGCGTACGATTTGCGGGATGACGTCGCCGGCGCGCTGGACGATGACGGTGTCGCCGATGCGGATGTCCTTACGGGCGATCTCGTCCTCGTTATGGAGCGTGGCGCGGGAGACGGTGACGCCGCCGATGTTGACGGGCTCGAGGTGGGCGAGGGGGTTCAGCGTGCCCGTGCGGCCGACGTTGATGACGATGTCGAGCACCTTGGTGGTTTGCTGGATGGCCGGGAACTTGTAGGCCGTGGCCCATCGCGGCTCACGTGCGACGTAGCCAATCTCCTCCTGCAGAGCGAGATTGTCGACCTTGATCACCATGCCGTCGATCTCGAAGTCGAGCGCGTCGCGGCGGTCGAGCCAGTACTCGGCGCGAGCCCAGACGTCGTCAATGGTGTCGTGGCGCTCCGCGTCCAGCGAGGTTGGGAAGCCGAGCTCGCGCATGAAGGCGAGGGCGCCGAACTGCGTCTCCGGCATCTCGCCGTCGAGGATGTAGCCGATCTGGTAGGCGAACATGCGGAGCGGGCGCTGGGCGGTGATGCTGGTGTCTTTCTGGCGGATCGACCCGGCGGCGGCGTTGCGCGGATTCATGAACGCCTTGCCGCCGGTCTCCTCCATGCGCCGGTTGAGCGCCTCGAAATCCGAGCGGCGCATGTAGATCTCGCCGCGGATCTCGATCGTGCCCGGCATCGGCAGCATCTTCGGGGTATGGAGCCGCTTCGGGATCGTGCGCAGGGCGCGGACGTTGGGCGTGATGTCGTCGCCGACGAGGCCGTTGCCGCGCGTCGCCGCGACATCGAGCTGGCCATTCACATAGGTGAGGGCGACAGCGAGGCCGTCCGTCTTCGGCTCGGTGACGAACTGGAAGCTGTCCGTGCCGGCGAAGCGCTCGGCGCGCGCCGCCCAGGAGACGATCTCTTCCTGGTTATAGACATTGCTGAGGGAGAGCATCGGGCGCGGGTGCTGCCGCTCGCCGAACTCGGACTGCTCATACCCACCGACGCGCTGCGTGGGCGACTCCGGCGTGACCAGTTCTGGGTGCTCGTCCTCGATGCGCCGCAGCTCGTTGAAGGCGGCGTCATATTCGGCGTCGGTGACGGTGGGGGCGTCGAGCACGTGATATTGGTAGGACCACTGGTCGAGCTCCAGGCGAAGTTCGTCGACTTTCCGTTGCAGCGCGTCGTCAGCCATCTGGCCAGGGTCCTCCTCGTCAGGTGTTCGTTCACCGCTCGATCTGGTACTGTAGCACAAAGGTTCGTATGTTCCGGCCAGGCACAGGCCGGGCCCATCCCCGATCGTCCAGAGCATGTCCGATACCCAGGAAACGCGCGAAGAGCGCTACAACGCATTATGCGACCGGGCGATCGACTTCGTGTCCGCGAAGGGCGGCATCGTCCCCGAGGACATGCTGATTGCGCATGTCTTCGGCAGCGCCGGATCGGCCGCCTTGTGGCGACCGCTGTTGCGGAGCGTCCTCGAACAACGACGAGCGGCTCGTGTTCCACGCCAATGGCGAGTGGGCGATGCTGCGCGAGGAAGGTGACATCACCTTCGACGAGACGCTGCTGCAGGAGTTCGTCGCGCTCGACGTCGAGACGACCGGGCTGAAGCCGAGCCGCCAGCGCGTGATCGAGATCGCGCTCGTGCGCTTCCGGGATGGGCAAGTCGAGAGCTCGTTCGAGACGTTGCTGAACCCCGGTCGCGCGATACCCGAGTTCATCACCCGCCTGACGACGATCCGCAATGAGGATGTCGTCGAGGCGCCGGCGTTCGGTGATGTCGCCGAGCAGGTGCTCGAGTTCCTCGGTGACTCGCTGATCATCGGGCACAACGTCAGCTTCGATATCAACTTCATGAACGCTGAGCTTGACCGCGTCGACCGCGAGCCGCTGGTCAACGAACGGCTGGACACCATGGGGATGGCCGTCCGCTTCCTGCGCTCGTTGAGGAAACCGAGTCTTGACCGGGTCGCCGATGCCGTCGGGCTCTCGCCGCGCAAGATCCACCGGGCCGGCGGCGATGCGCGCCTGACGGGTGAAGTTGCCTTCCGCCTGGTGAAGGAGGCGATGCGCCAGGGCGTGACGTCGCTCGACCAGATGAAGGCTTCGGCGCAGGTTATCGCGCCGCGACCGCGTGACGACGTTGGGCGGCACCCGCTCCGTCTGGGACCGTTCGTTGGCCCACGCGATGCCGAAGAAGACCGGCGTCTACCTGATGAAGAACGCCCTCGGCGAGATCGTCTACGTCGGCAAGGCGAAGAACCTGCGCGACCGGGTCTCGTCCTACTATTCGCAGCCGATCGGATACACGCGGAAGATGGACGGTCTCGTTGAGGCCGTGAAGCAGATCGACCATGAGGTCGTCGGGAGCGAGCTGGAGGCGCTGCTGCTGGAGTCGCAACTCATCCGTCGGTATCAGCCGCGATACAACACTGCGCTGAAGCGCACCGAGCATTACCCGTACATCAAGGTCGATGTTGCCAACCCATGGCCGCGCGTGATGGTGGCGAAGGGGATCAAGGACGACGGCGCCCGCTACTACGGCCCGTACCGGAGCGCAACCAGCGCCCGCAAGACGGTCGACGTCATCAACCAGGTGCTGCCCCTACGCACCTGCACGCGCTCGTTCAAGGATGCGCGTAGCTACGGCAAGCCGTGCATCGCGCTTGATCTTGGCCAGTGCCTCGGGCCCTGTATGGGCAGGGCGAACCCGGATGACTATCGGCGGTCCGTCGAGGCGGTCGTCAATTTTCTCGACGGTCGTGACGAGGCCCTGAACGAGCGGCTGCTGGAAGAGCTCCAGGGCGCTGCGCTCCGGCTCGATTTCGAGAAGGCGGGGCGGCTGCGGCGGGATATTCGCTCGGTCCAGTCCATCGTGCAGGAGCAGACCCGCCTGCGAAACGCCGAGGAGCTGCA
>CAVUJM010000030.1:0-43786 GCA_963741795.1 uncultured Chloroflexia bacterium | reverse complement strand
CCGATCGACGCGGATCCGTACTCGGCAGGATCAGGTAGCAGATCGTGCCATGCGATGGCCGTTGTGTCATGGGTGTCTCAATCGCGTGGCCGCATTGCGGCGGACCCAACATCCTGATGGGGCACATGATACCAACTGGCGTTCGTGGATCGACCCCAAGCCGGACGTCCATCACGCTCCTGTGAGGAACGCTTCCGCCTGCACGCGCCGCTACGACCTGAGGACGCCGGCGCTCCTATACTGGACGCAGAGAGCGCATCGACAGGAGCTGCATCATGACCACCGCCCTCCATACCCGACCCGCCGGGATTCTCCGCATCGGCTGGATGACCTCCCTGCTGCTCGGCATCCTGATTACCCTTGCCGGGATCGTCACTGGCCAGGGCACGCATCCCGACGTTCGCGAGATCGACATCGACGGCACGATCACGCCCGCCATGGCCAGCTACGTTGACCGCGCCATCGGCGACGCGGAGCGTGACGACGTGGCGGCGATCGTCCTGCGCATCGACACGCCGGGTGGCCTGAGCTCGGCGATGGATGACATCGTGAGCGACATCCTCGCCAGCGAGGTGCCGGTCATCGCCTGGGTCGGTCCCGGCAACGCCCGGGCCGCCTCGGCCGGCGTCTACATCACCTATGCCTCACATGTCGCCGCGATGGCGCCGAACACGAATATCGGCTCCGCCTCACCTGTCTCCAGCACCGGCGAGGACATCGGTGACACGATGGAGCGCAAGGTCGTCAACGATGCAGTTGCGCGCATCGAGAACCTCGCCAACCTGCGCGGCCGCAATGTCGAGTGGGCCGTTGCCGCCGTTCGCGACGCGGAGAACATCACCGCCGACCGCGCGCTGGAGCTCGGCGTGATCGACCTGATGGCGCCGGATGTCCAGACGCTGCTGGACGATGTCGACGGTCGCGAGGTGACGCTCCAGAATGGCCAGGTCGTGACGCTGCAGACCGCCAGCGCGGATGTCACAACCGAGGGTATGAACGCGATCGAGTCGTTCCTGCAGCTCATCTCGGAGCCGACGATCGCCTACCTCCTGCTCTCCTTCGGCTCGCTCGGCATCTTCCTCGAGCTGTCGAACCCCGGCCAGTTCCTGCCCGGTATCATCGGGGCGCTCAGCTTTATCCTCGGCTTTTACTCGCTTGGCGCGCTGCCGGTCAACTGGACCGGCCTGCTGCTGATCGCGTTCGGTTTCGGGCTGTTCTTCCTCGAGATCTTCGTCACCTCGTTCGGCATCCTCACTGTCGGCGGCCTGGCGGCGTTCATCGTCGGCTCGTACATGCTGATCGACGACACCGTGCCGGGCTACGGCGATATCTCGCGACCCGTCATCTGGACCTCCGCCGGACTGGTGCTCGTCTCCGCGCTGCTCATCGGCTCGCTCGTCCTGCGCACGCAGCGGAAAAAAGCAGCGACCGGCAAGAGCGGGCTCATCGGCCAGGTCGGCGTCGTGCGCACACCGCTCACGCCGACCGGCATGGTCTACGTCGAGGGCGAGCTCTGGTCGGCCACGGCCTTGGGCCTGGGCGGGGGTGAGGCGATCCCCGCCGGCACGCATGTCGAAGTCATTGCCGTGGACGGACTTCGCCTGGTGGTTCACGTGACGGACGCCGCGCTGGAAGACGAAGTCCGCCAGGCCAGCCGGCAGGAGACGCTGGTGCCCGTCCGCGCCTAGCGGGGCGACCGGGTACCATTGACTCAGGCAATTGCCAGGGGCCGGATTGACGGCCTCCAACGCCTCATCATGGAGTCTTCATGGACACCGCTACGATCCTGATCGCGATCATCATCGCGTTCGCGCTCATGGTCCTGTTCTCGACCATCAAGGTCGTACAGGAGTACGAGCGCGGCGTGGTCTTCCGGCTCGGCCGGCTTGTCGGCGCGCGCGGCCCGGGCCTGATCCTGCTCATCCCGTTTCTCGAGCGGATGCAGAAGATCGACCTGCGCACCGTCACGATGGACATCCCGGCGCAGGAGGTCATTACCCGCGACAATGTCACCGTGCGTGTCAACGCCGTCGCCTACTTCCGCGTGATCGACCCGAACGCCGCGGTCGTCAACGTGGCCGACTACATCCGCGCGACATCCCAGATCGCGCAAACCACGCTGCGCTCGGTACTCGGTCAGTCCACGTTGGACGATCTCCTCTCGCAGCGCGACCAGATCAACCAGGAGCTACAGCAGATCATCGACGAGCAGACCGAGCCGTGGGGCATCAAGGTGAGCGTCGTTGAGGTGAAGGACGTCGAGCTGCCGCAATCGATGCAGCGCGCCATGGCCCGCCAGGCAGAGGCCGAGCGCGAGAAGCGCGCGAAGATCATCCATGCCGAGGGCGAGTTCCAGGCCGCTGAGCAGTTGGGCCACGCGGCGGAGATCATTAACCAGAACCCGGTCACGATCCAGCTCCGCTACCTGCAGACGCTGACGGAGATCGGTGCCGAGAAGAACACGACGATCGCCTTCCCGATCCCGATCGACATGTTCTCGTCGTTTTTCGGTGGCAACGGCGGTGGCGGAAGTGATCGCCCGCGACCGTCACAGCCGCCAGTGGGCGCGCCGGTGTTGCTGGACGAGCAGCCAGGGGCCAGGGACGAGCCTGTCGAGGACGCGCCGGAGCGCAAGGGGCCGACGCCGCGATGGGACCTGAAAGGTGCTCCGCCGCCACGCCCCAAGGGTCCGCACGAGAACGCCTGACATGACAGACGGGAGGCCGGAATGGCCTCCCGTTTCGCTTTCCCGCGGGACGGGCATCAGAACCCCGGTTCGCGGTCCCCTACCCGCTCCCGCATCGCCTCGATCACGGCGGGGATACGCTCCTGCTGGCCAGTGCGGTGCAGGTCTGTCGCGGCCCAACCAAGCGCCGTCAGGAGGTAGATCTCCAGTCGTGCACGCTCATCGTGCGAAGGGGTGCGACAACGGTACCCCTCGCAGAACGCGGCGAAGGCGTCGTCCGCCACGCCGCCCAGCGCGCGGCTGACGAAGATGCTCTCCGAGCCGGGGTCGGCGAACCGGGCGAACTCGAGATCAATCAGGCCGCTGATCTCCACCTCTCCGTCCTCCCGTCGCCGGATGAACACATGGTGCTGCTGCAGATCGCTATGGACCAGCACGGGCTCCTTCACCTCGTCGAGGATCTTGGCCGAGGCATTGACCAGCTCGACCAGCAACTGGAACGGCTCCGGATCGATATCGAACCGCTGTGCGTCAACCAGCAGGCCCGTGACGTCCCAACGCACGAGGTCCGACCAGCATTCATGTCCAAGTCCCTCGACCGGTGGACCGAATTCGGCGCCACGGATCTGGTGCAGCTGGCTGACCAAATCCCCAAGCTGGCGCCAAACCGCAAGGTTCTCGTCGGCGGCCAGCTCCTCTTCAATCTCCGTCCAGGGGCGGCCGGGGACCGACGTCTGCAGGACCCAGTCACGATTGATCAACGTGCGCGACCAGTCAGCGTGGACCGTGCGCGGCAAGAGGCGTTGCAGGGGCTCGGCCATCCCGATCGCCGTCTGCTCCTGTCGTAGTCCGTGAGACGTCATCCAGTCGGGCCCCGCGTCGACCTCCGCGTCCGCCGGGGCAATGCGCAGGAAGAGCGGTGGCTGCTGCTTCCCCTGCAGGATCCGGAAGGTGTGGTTGATCGAGCCGCTGTCGACCGGGAAGATGTGTTCCTCCGCGACGACCATCCCGATCTCGTGCAGCAACGCGCGCGCGGTACGTGTATCTGGCATCATGGAAGCCGACATGACAGAGCCACCCCTGGACGATTGGACCCCGGCGACACCAAACGGCGCGCCCGTTCGTCCTAAGATAGAGGAACCGGCGCCGGCACGCCCGTCTCGTATCCCGCCGGGATCGCCACAATCGTTGCCCAACCGATCAGGAGAGAGCCCCATGACGCACGATCGACCGACCCGCACCCCCGGCATTCCCGCCCGCGTGTCCCGGCGCTCGGCGGTCGGGTTGGGGCTCGGCTTGCTCGCCGGCGCGGCCGGCACGCGCGACCTGCTGGCACAGGACTCCACACCGGAATCGACCCCCGGCATGGTGCCGATCCAGTCGACCACTGTCGGCGAGATGCCCTCGGCCGGCGCCCTCCGCCCTGGCCCGATCGGGCAGGACTCGCCGCTGCCGAGGGCGGCCAACCCCTCCGCCCCGGCCCAGATCACCGTCGAGAAGGCGGGTATCGACGCCCAGGTCGAGACGCTGGAGATCGTCAATGGGGTCATGCAGAACCCCACTGGCCCGTGGGTCGTCGCCTGGTACCGGCAAACCGCGACGCTCGGCGAGGTCGGCAACGTTGTGCTCGCCGGGCATGTTGACTACTGGAACGTCGGGCCCTCGGTGTTCTTCAATCTGCGCGATCTCGCCGCGGGCGACATCATCACCCTCGTCGGTGAGGACGGCCGCAGCTATGACTACGCGATGGAGTGGTCGGAAGTATTCGATCTGGAGGCGCTGACCTCCGGCGGGCTGCAGGAAGTCGTTGGGCCGACCGATACGCCTTCCGTCACGATGTTCACCTGCGGCGGCGAGTTCGACTACGTCAACGGCGAGTATCTCTCGCGCATGGTCGTGCGCGGCACACTGATCGTCCCCGAAGGCACCCCGGAGTCGACGCCGGCCAGCTAGGCGGCGCCTTTCTCCTCATGCGCAGGACCTGGAAGGCGGCCCACAGAGGTCGCCTTTCGCGTACCATCAGCTTTCCTGCCAGCCCCCAACACCCCCTTCCCTGCGTCCGATACGATAGAGGCAGAACTGGAACGGCCGGACGGCACACGAAAGGACACCATCATGACCATCGATATCGGCATCTACCGCTCGCGAGACAACAAGTGGATCCGCGGCGTCTGCGGAGGCATCGCCGAGAAGTTCGGCATTAATCCGCTCTGGGTCCGCCTCGGATTCATCGTCGCGGCGGTCATTGTTCCCGGCGTCTCGCTGATCACCATGATCGTGCTCTACGTCGTGCTCGGGCTGCTCCTCCCGGAGAAACCACGCTTCTAGGACTGCGGCGATAGCACTGGCTCGCGACCGGCTTCGGGGAGCAACTCCTCGAAGCCGGTCAATCGTTGTCCACCGGCATGTCCTCCAGAGCACTGCCTGCACTGGAAGCGAGTTCGTTTTTCTCACAAACCCTCATTGACCATGCTCGCGAAGTCATCAAGGAAGGGTGATGGTATCCTGCCAGCGATAGCCGCGGCCCGACGATGCGCCGCCGACCGCCGCGTCCTGATGCCTGCCACGAGAGGAACCTGCGTCCTATGTCCCCATCCGGAGAGTCGTCGCCCGACCTGCATCACCTGTCCGTCACCTGTATGTCGTGCGGACGCTCGTTCCCCGGGGACCGCGCCCTCTCCCGCTGCCCCGAGTGCGGCGGATTGCTGGACGCCGATATCGACCTCGAGCGCACCCTCACCCCGGCGTCGTTCGAGCCGCAAAAGGGCACGATCGGCGCGATGTCCGGCGTCTGGCGCTTCCGCTCCCTCTTGCCGGATATCGCCGACGAGCACATCGTCACCCGCTACGAGGGGCACACGCCCGCTCTACTGGAGCGACCGCGTCAGCGAGTACGCCGGCCTGTCCAAGGGCCGCATGGGCGTCAAGCACGAGGGCCATAACCCGACCGGGTCGTTCAAGGACCGCGGCATGACCGTCGCCGTCAGCCACGCCAAGGCCATCGGCGCGCGCGTCATCGCCTGCGCCTCGACCGGCAACACCTCGGCCTCGCTCGCCTCCTACGGCGCGACGGCTGGCATCCCCGCGATGGTGCTCGTTCCGGACGGCAAGATCTCAACCGGCAAGCTGGCCCAGACCATCGCCTACGGCGCGAAAGTCGTGCAGGTCGCTGGCGACTTCGACGCCGCCCTGCGCCTGCTGCGCCAGCTCACCGAGGAGTTCGACGTCTACCTCGCCAACTCGGTGAATCCCTTCCGCCCCGAGGGCCAGAAGACGATCGTCCTCGAGATCCTCGCCGATCTCGACTGGCAGGTGCCGGACATCATCGCGCTCCCGGGCGGCAACCTCGGCAATACCGCCGCCTTCGGCAAGGCGCTCTCCGAGGCATTCCAGGTTGGCCTCATCGACCGCCTGCCACGCATCCTTACCGTCCAGGCCGCCGGCGCCGCGCCCTTTGCGGCCTACTACGCCTCCGGGTTTGACCACTACGAGCCCGTCACGCCGGACACCATCGCCACCGCCATCAACATCGGCGCGCCAGCCAGCGTCGACCGTGCCCGCCGCGCGATCGAGCTGACCGGGGGCATCGTCACCCGCGTGACGGACGAAGAGATCCTCGAGGCCAAGGCTGTTATCGACGGCGCCGGCATCGGCTGCGAGCCCGCCTCCGCTGCCTCGCTCGCTGGCGTCCGACGGTTGGTCGAGATGGAGGAGATCCCCGACGACGCCACCGTCGTCGGCGTCCTGACCGGCAACGTGCTCAAGGACACCGACGCGATCGTGCGCTATCACCTGGAAGACGAAGACGGCGAGCCGCGGGAGCGGGCGAACCGGCCGGTGAAGATCGAGGCGTCCCTCGACGCGCTGAAGAGGGTGCTGGACGATGCGATTCACGCTTAAGGCGCCCGCGTCGTCGGCCAACCTTGGCCCCGGCTTCGACACCATCGGCCTCGCCCTCGACATCTGGAACACCGTCACCATCGACACGGACGGTCGGCCAGGCTCTGTCACGAACACCGGCACCGAAGCGCCGATCCTGCACGGCAGGGAGAACCTGACGCTTTCGGCGATGCGCATGCTCGCGCACGATGTGCATAAGGAGCTGCCGGAGGTCGAGATCATCGCCGATACCCAGATTCCGGTCTCGCGCGGGCTCGGCTCCTCCGCGGCGGCGCTGGTGATCGGCCTTGCGGCCGCCAACATGCTACTGGACGCCGGACTTGACGACGATGATCTCTTCCAGCGCGCGTGGCAGATCGAGGGGCATGGCGACAACGTCGGCGCGGCGATCTTCGGCGGCGCGGTGATGTCCATCCCGCAGGTCCACAGCGTCACTCGCCTCACCGACACGCGGGAGCTTGGCCTGACCACCGTCCTGTTCATCTCGGACATGACCGGGGCGACCCACGCGGCCCGCGCGGCATTGCCGGCAACCGTGCCGCACGCGGACGCGACGGCGAACGTTGCAGCGGTCGCGGCCCTGGCGGTGGGCCTCAAGCTCCACGACCACGCGCTGATCGGCGCCGGTATGCACGACCGGCTCCATGAGCCCTATCGTTCCGCCCTCTTCCCGCACCTGGTACCGCTGCAGGAAGTGGCGCGTACGGCCGGCGCGGTCGGCGCGGTCCTCAGCGGGGCCGGCCCAACCGTCCTCACCTTCGTGCAGCCGGATCTCGTCGAGAACGTCAGCACCGCGCTCTACCGCGCCGCCCTCGACGTAAAGATCCCCGGTCGCGTGCAGCACGTTGCCCCCTCCCCGACGGGCCTTCAGCTCGTCGAGTAGCCCCACCCCATCCGAACGCGAACGCTGCAGAGCGAGAGGAGGCAGGGATGATCCCTGCCTCCTCCTTTCGTGGTGGCCTCGATATCAACATCTTTCCCATAAGGGTCTTGACGGGGTGCGACGGCACACTGTACGATTTATATCAGTTAAAACACCGTTATACACAATCAAACACAACGAGGGGCCAGATGGAATCCGCCGGACGCAAGTACACCGTTGCGGCCGTCACGAGGGCGATCGATCTCATCGACGCCTTTATGCAACCGCCTCATCAGTTCGGGCTGACCGAGCTCAGCAAGGCGACAGGGCAAAGCAAGAACCAGACGTTTCGCCTGCTCCAGACCCTGATCGATGAGAACGTTGTCGTGATGGACCCCGACACCAAGCGCTACACCTTGGGGTATCGCGTCCTTGAATGGGGAGTTATGGCGCACAAGGGCTCGCCACTCGCCGTCGCCGCGTCACCGGTCCTGGATCGGCTGGTCGAGAACGTTGGGGAAACGATCGTTCTCACGGCTCGCGGAAGTGATCTCGCATGCATCTGCGTCGACAAGCGCGAAAGCGGAACCCATGCGCTCCAGATCACGGCCCGGGTAGGACGACGAATCCCGTTCCACGCCGGAGCAGGGTCGAAGTGCATCTTCGCCCACAGCTCAGAGGAGTTCATCCAGGAATACCTGGAGACGGCAAGCCCGCTCGAACGGTATACCGAGTCGACGATCGTCGAGCCCGACAAGATCATCGAAGAGCTTGAGCGGATCCGGCACCAGGGATTCTCGATAAGCGACGAGGATATCGACCCGGGAGCATGCTCCATCGCCGCACCGATCACCGACCATACCGGCCACGTCGTCGCGGCGGTTAGCATCGCCTCACCCAAGACGAGGTTCACGGAAGAGGACATCAAGGTACGCCAGAAAGCGGTCAAGGACGCCGCCAGGGACATCTCCCAGCAGATGATGCACCTCTTCTAGACCCAGACAGGCTCCCGGCCTCGGCCGGCGCGGGAGCACCCCCAACCTGCTCACTGCCGAGCGGGAAAAATCCATAACGGATTGGCAGTGCCGCCATTGATCCCTGTTTGTTGTAGGCGATTCCCGCAAGCACATCATTGGAGTGCCCACCGTGAAGATCGAAGCAGTGCAATCCGAGCTCATGCGCGCAGGCGTGAGTGTTTCCCGTCGTGATCTTATCCGGTACGCCACCGCTGGAGGGGCCGCCCTTGCCTTTGGCGCGCCAGTCCTTGCGAGAACCAGTGCAGCCGCCCAGGACGCCACGCCGGTCACCGGCGGTATTTGGCGCATGGCCATCGCCGCCAACCCGACGGCCTACCCCATCACCGCGCCGGGTGCCCTCGTGGACATCCTCGTCAACAAGACCGTCTACAGCAACCTGGTGAAGTACAAGCTCACCGACGGCAACATCGAGGTTGTTCCGGATCTTGCCGAGAGCTGGGAGCCGAACGACGACCTGACCCAGTTCACCTTCAAGCTGCGGCAGGATGCCACCTGGCACGACGGCGAGCCGGTCACGGCCGAGGACGTGAAATTCACCTTCGACACCGTGCTCAATCCGGACATCACCGCTCGCTTCCGCGGCCCGATCTCCTCCGTTGACTCGGTCGACATCGTCGACGACTACACGGTGGCCTTCAACATGGCGGCGCCGTTCGCCCCGCTCCCGGTCATGCTGGGCTACAACCAGGCGATCGTACCGAAGCACCTGCTCGAGGGGCAGGACCTCAATCAACCGGCGGAGTTCCTCGCCGCCCCGGTCGGCAGCGGCCCGTTCAAGTTCAAGGAGCTCTCCCAAGGCGCCTACCTCGAAGTCGAAGCGTACGAGGACTACTTCGGTGGCCGCCCGAACCTCGACGGCATCATCTTCCAGGTAATCACGGACGGGAATGCGCGCGTGGCCCAGGTGAAGTCCGGCGATGTCGACTTCACCGTCATCGAGCCGCCGCAGCTCGACTCCGTGAAGGATGACGAGAATCTCAAGATCGTCGAGGCGACGCAGGTCAACTACTACTTCTTCGCATTCAACCACACCGTCGAGCGGCTGCAGGACGCCCGTGTGCGCCAGGCGCTCACCATGGCGTTGAACCGTCAGGCGATCGTCGACACCGTGCTTAAGGGCTACGGCCAGGTCGCGACCGGCCCGATCCACCCCTCCCTCGGCGAGTACTACAACCCGGATGTGAAGACCTACGAGTACGACCAGGAGGGCGCCAAGGCCCTGCTGGAGGAGGCCGGCTGGACGCCGGGCAGCGACGGGATTCTCGTCAACGAGGCCGGCGACCGATTCACGATCCTGCTCAACGCTCCGGCGGGCTACCCGGTCCTGGAGCAGCTCGTCACCTACGCGCAGCAGGAGTATACGAATCTCGGCATCGACGTGACGCTCGAGATCGACGAGTGGTCCGTCCACCTCGACAAGTACCACAACCTCGAATACGACATGCTCAACAACTGGTGGATCACGCCGCCTGATCCGGATCTCTTCGACCACTACTACAGTGAGTCGCCATCGAACTGGTGGGCATACAGCAATCCGGAGCTGGACAAGATGCTGATCCAGGCACGGGAGGAAGCGGATCACGACGCTCGTGTCGAGATGTACCACGAGATCCAGCAACTCCTCTCCGAGGACGTGCCGGTCGTCTACCTCTACTACCAGACCGAGATTCAGGTGATGTCCCAGCGCACCCACGGGCTGCCCGAGATGGGTTACCGCGACGCGCTCTCCTGGTCCGGCGAGATCTGGGTCTCGGAGTAGCCACTTTCCCCGGGATCACTGGAGTCGCGCTCCACTCGCATGGGTATGTGCTGAACGGCGCATACCCATGCCGGGGCGTACTCCGGGAGGCAGGACCCATTGGTTTCGTTCGCGATACGCCGCCTCATCCAGGCCGTCGTGCTGCTGTTCATCGTCAGCATCGTCACGTTCGCGCTCATCCACTCCGCTCCCGGCGGGCCGGCCATGCTGTCCAACCCGGACCTCAGCCGCACCCAGATCGAGGAGATGTCGAAGGCGCTGGGGCTGGATGATCCGCTGCCGGTGCAGTACGGCCGCTGGATCGGGGACGTCCTTCAGGGCGACTTCGGCGTCAGTTACAACACAATCGTCCCGGTAACGAGTCTGCTGGGTGACCGCTTGCCAAACACGTTGCTGCTCGCCGGCACGGCGCTCCTGATCTCGATCACCATCGCGATCCCGCTCGGCGCGTACTCCGCAATCCGCAGGAACTCCGCGATCGATCGTGTCGTGACGAGCTTCACGTTCATGGGCATCTCGATCCCTGTCTTCTGGCTGGGCATCATGCTCATCGTGTTGTTCTCGGTCACGCTGCGCTGGTTGCCCGCCGGCGGGATGAGCACGATCGGGGAGGGCTTCTCGCTCCGCGACCGGGTCGAGCACCTCATCTTGCCGGTCTTCGTCCTCGCCATGGCGAACCTCGCCGAACTCACGCGCTACACGCGCTCGGGCATGGTCACCGTCCTGAACGAGGAATACATCCGCACGGCGCGGGCAAAGGGCCTGGGCCAGCGCACCGTGATCATCAGCCACGCCCTCCGGAACGCGATTATCCCGGTCGTGACGATCATCGGCGTGATGCTCCCGCGTGCCGTCAGCGGCGCGGCGATCACCGAGGCGGTGTTCGCCTGGCCGGGGATGGGCAGCCTGGCGGTCGAGGCGGCGACCACGCGCGACTATCCGGTCGTGCTCGGGACCACACTGACCGTGGCTGCCGTGGTCGTGCTTAGCAGCCTCATTACGGACCTGGCGTACGGGTATCTCGATCCGCGCATCCGGGTTTCATAGGGGGCACGCCATGGCATCGCTCGCATCACCAGCCGCCGCATCGGCCCCGATTCGAGAACCAAAACCGGAATCCCGATCCTTCTGGAGCATCGCCTACCGGCGCTTCAAGCGAAACAAGGTCGCGCTGATCTCCGCGATCTTCCTGATCGCCATGATCATCGTCGCGGTCCTGGCGCCGTATATCACGCCGCACAACCCGAATCAGGTGAACATCCTGATGCCGCACCAGCCGCCCTCCAGCGAACACTGGCTGGGGACGGATGAGAGCGGACGCGACATCGCCTCCCGGCTCATCGTCGGCGCGCGCGCCTCGATGACGGTTGGCATCACGTCGATGCTGATCTCCATCACCATCGGCATGCTCGTCGGCAGCATCGCCGGGTTCCTCGGCGGCTGGGTCGACGCGATCCTGATGCGCTTCACCGACGGGATGATGGCGATCCCCTACTTCTTCCTCGTGCTGATCGTGGTGGCCGTGTTCGGGACGTCGTTCCGGAACATCGTGATCGTGATCGGCGCAACAAGCTGGATGGTGGTCGCCCGCGTCGTCCGCAGTGAGGTCATCCGCTACCGCAACTACGAGTTCGTGACGGCGGCACGATCCATCGGCGCGACGGACGTCCGGCTCCTGTTCCGGCACGTCGTGCCGCACACGTTCCCGTCGATCATCGTCGCCGCGACGCTCGGCGTGGCGAACGCGATCCTGCTGGAGTCCGCCCTCAGCTACCTCGGCCTGGGCATCCAGCAGCCGCAGGCGAGCTGGGGCAACATGCTCAGCAAGTCGCAAGCGTACCTCTTCGACAACCCGATCCTGCCGCTCTATCCGGGCGTGCTCATCCTGCTCGTCGTGCTCGCCTTCAACTTCCTGGGCGACGCGCTGCGGGATGCGCTGGACCCGCGATACACGGAAGGCGGCCATTGATGCCGGCACTCTTCAGGAGCCGTCCATTGAGGGAGACAACCACCATGCCTTCTGATCCCGCCGGGGCAATCGGCCTCGTCGGCGACATCATGATCGAGACCCCGACGGTCCGCGCCAGGCGAACCGAGGTCCCCGGCTTCGACGCGGCGCTCCACGCACTGCGCGCGAACGGGATCACCATCGGGAACCTCGAGATGCCGTTGTCGACCCGGGGGTACCGGGTGCCGAAGCACTCCAACCTCCGCTCGGCGCCGGAGATCATGGACGACATCGTCGCCATGGAGCTCGACGCGGTGTCCCTGGCCAACAACCACATGATGGATTACGGCCCGGATGCGCTGTTCGACACCATCCAGGCCTGCCAGGAAGCGAACCTGCCGGCCTGCGGCGCCGGGAAGGACCTCGATGCGGCGCTGGCGCCGGTGATCCTGGAGTCGGCCGCGGGCCGCGTCGGCATGATCTCCGTCGCCAGCACCCTTCCGGTCGAATCCGACGCCGGGCCGGGCAAACCAGGCATCGCGCCGATCCGGATCGGGTACTCGTTCGAGGTCGACGCGAACCTGCTCGTCGAGCAACCAGGCACGATGCCGATCGTGCATACCTGGGCCGTGCAGGATGACGTCGACACCGTGACCGAAGCGATCCGGAGGCTGAGGGAACAGGTGGACACGGTCATCGTCGCGATCCACTGGGGCGTGCCGCCGTGGTGGATGTCGCCCTATCAGGGCCTGCTCGCTGAATACCAACAACCGCTGGGGCACACGCTGATCGATGCCGGGGCCGACGTGATCTGGGGTCACCACTCCCACGTCCTGCACCCGATCGAGGTCTACAAGGACCGGCCGATCATCTACAGCCTCGGCAATTTCATTTTCGAGAAACCCCGGGCCTTCATGGAACCGGAGTCGTTCATCGTCAGCGTGACCCCCGGAGATCCACTCGATGTCGAGCTGACGCCGATCTGGATCGATGAGGACGGATTCCCGCTCCTGGCAACGGGCGATCGCGCCACCGCGGTGATCGATCGTCTTGACGAGATATCAAGGAGGTTTGGCACAACGATCACTCGCTCCAATGACCGCGCTCACCTTTCCATGTAATGGTCGTGCCGGGCGTCCAGAAACCGGCACACGACACGTCGTAACAGGAGTCCAACGTCACCATGCAGACCAACGAAGCATCCATCCTTCCCGGTTCGTCCGACATCGAAGCGAAGATCCTCGACAGCGTCTCGCTGGACACACCCTGGCCGGTTGTACAGGAGTTCTCGAAGATCGTCCGCCTCTCCGGCTCCGACGAGGAGCGCAAGGCGATCGACCTCCTCTGCTCCGAGCTCGACCGGTTCGGCGTCCCCTACACGCTGTACGAGCCGGACGCCTTCATCTCGATCCCGCTCGAGGCGAGCGTGACGCTCGAAGGACCGAACGGCAAAACCTTCCGTGCCAAGACCCCGGCCATGTCGATCTCCACCGGCGATGACGCGGTCACCGGCGAGCTGGTCTACGTTCCCAGCATCAGCGCCGGCAACAATCCGGGAGACGTCTTCTCCACCGGCGTGACCTTCGGCGGCGTCGACGTCCATGGCAAGATCGTCATGACGGAGGGCTTCGCCTCCCCTGGCAAGCTCAACGACGTGATGGCCGCCGGAGCCGCGGCCGGTATCTTCATCAACCCCGGCCAGGCCATCCATGAGGGCATCTGCACCACGATCTGGGGCACGCCGGACCTCGACAACCAGGGCGACCAGCCGTCGATCCCGGTCCTCGCCATCAACAACCCGGACGGCCAGGAGCTGATCGAGGCGGCCAAGGCCGGCGCCACCGTCTCGGTGAAGACAAAGCTGGATACCGCGTGGCGCAAGATCCCGGTGCTGGTCGCCGAGATCCCGGGCGCGACCGTGCCGGACGAATTCGTCCTCCTTCACGGCCACCTCGATTCCTGGCACGAGGGCGTTGGCGACAACGCCACCGGCGACGCGACCATGCTGGAGATGGCGCGCGTGTTCTGGGAGAACCGCGAGAGCGTCCATCGCTCGCTCAAGATCGCCTGGTGGTCGGGCCACTCGCACGGCCGCTACGCCGGATCGACCTGGTTCGCGGACACGTTCGGTGTCGAGCTCGCGAAGGACTGCGTGGCGCAGGTCAACTGCGATTCCCCGGGTTGCCGCTGGGCGGACACGTACAACGAGCTGACGGCGATGTCCGAGACGGTGCCGTTCGTCGACAAGGTCATCTCCGAAGTCACCGGCATCACGCCGCAGACCGAGCGACCGCCTCGCGCCGGTGACTACTCGTTCAACGGCATCGGCCTGACCGGCTTCTACATGCTCTCCTCGACGATGTCGGATGAGCTGCGCGCCGAGAAGAACTACTACGCGGTCGGCGGCTGCGGCGCCAATATCGAGTGGCACACCGAAGGCGACACCATGGAGATCGCCGACGAGAACATCCTTCTCCGCGACATGAAGATGTACGCCGCCTCGCTGCTCCGCGTGCTGAACGCGCCGGTCGCCCCGTTCGACTTCCGCGGCACCGCGCAGGAATTCCGCGACGTCCTCGGCAAGTACCAGTCGGCGGCCGGTGACGACTTCGACTTCGGCTCCTCGATGAGCGCGCTGGACGACCTGGACGCCGCCCTGGCCGACTTCTACGCTTCCGCGCCGGTGGATGCGAGCCCGTCCGACGAGCAGGCCCGCGCGTTCAACTTCGCGCAGCGCCGCCTTGCCCGCCTGCTGGTCCCGGTGAACTACAGCCGATGCCGAGGCCTTCCGCCACGATCCGGCGCTCGGCGTCCCGCAGCTGCCGGACCTCGCCCCGGCACTCTCCACGCCGGCTATCAAGGACGACCGTGCCCAGCTCGGCGTGCTCCGCGCTCATCTCACGCGCGGCCAGAACCGCCTCGTCTGGACGTTGATCCAGGCCGCGGAAGTCGCCCGTCACGCGACCGCCTAGACGGGATATGACAAGGGACGCCCTGCGAAGCCGGTTTCGGTTTCGCAGGGCGTCCCGTCAGGAGGAATCATGGTTACCGAGCCTTCCACGCTCGAAGCAAACGCCCGGGACGCTGTCGACGCCCAGCGGCTCCAGAAGGACCTCGAGCATTTCAGCACGCTCTTCCGGGATAGCGGCACCGAGGATGAGCGACGCGCGGCAGACTACCTGGTCCAGCAATTGAAGGAAGCCGGTCTCGAACCGGACACGCTCGTTCTTCCTTCGTACATCTCCTGGCCGCGCGAGGGCTCGCTCCACGTCCACGAGGCCGACGGCTCCCGCATGGAGATCGCGGCGCGCACCCGCTCCTTCGGCGGCGCGACCGACCAGGACGGCATCACCGCCGAGCTCGTCTTTATCCCCTTCGCGCAGCCGGCAAAAGGCGAGATGATCTTCAGCCATCGTGCCGTGGCCGGTGACTACAGCGGGAAGGACGTCGCCGGCAAGATCGTCGTCACCGCGGACGGAGGCCCGGACGGCATCCGGCGCGCGCAGGAGCATGGGGCGCTCGCGCACATCCATATCTGGCCGTCCGACGAGGACGCGATCCACGAGATGATCGCGACACCGGTCTGGGGCACCCCTACCACGCGGACGGCCGGACGCATCCCGGCGATTCCCGCCCTCGGGATCACGCACAACGACGGCAACGAGCTCGAGCGGCGGCTCGAAGAGGGACCGCTCACCGTCACCGTGGTCTCGAACGTCGAGACCGAATGGGTTGAGCTTCCACTCGTGGTTGCCGACATCCCGGGCACCGAGTCCGACAAGTTCCTGATGGTGGGCTCGCATATCGACTCGTGGTACGAGGGTATTACCGACAACGCCACAGGCGACGCATCGGTCCTCGAGATCGCCCGGGTGCTTAGCCAGCATCGCGACAAGCTCCGGCACGGCGTCCGCTTCGCCTGGTGGCCGGGCCACTCGACGGGTCGCTACTCCGGCTCGACCTGGTACGCGGACACGCACTTCATGGAGCTCCGCAACCGGGCGCTGGGGTACCTGAACATCGATTCCCCAGGCTCGCGCGGCGCCGAGATCTGGGACTGCCGCTACAACTGCGGCGAGGTCGAGGCCGTCACCGCAAAGGCGGTCGACGAGCTCTCCGGCCAGCAGCCCAATATCCGCCGGCCCCTCAAGGCGGGCGACCAGTCGTTCCTTGGCGTGGGCCTGCCCTCGCTCGGCGCGTTCCGCATGCTCCCGGTCGACCATCCGGATCGCAAGGCGGTCGGGGGATGCGGCGGCGGCTGGTGGTGGCATACCCCGGCGGATACGATCGACAAGGCGGACAGCGAGGTCCTCGCCGAGGACACGCGCCTCTACGTCACGATGACGTTGCGCATGTGCACGCCGGAGCTGCACCCCTACGACTTCGTCCCGGTCGCGGACGACTTCATCTCGCGCATGCGGGAGTACCAGGCCGCGGCGGGAGACCATATCGATCTTGGTGACGCCTTGCAGTTCGCCGAGGCGTTCCGCACGCAGGCGACCGAACTCCGTGATCGTGTCGCCGACGCCACCGGTGACCAGGTCGACACCTTCAACCGGCTGCACCTCCGGCTCTCGCGGTTGCTGAACCCGGTCCTCTTCACGATCGATGGGCCGTACGAGTTCGACCCGGCACTTCAGCTCCCGGTGCTTCCCGGGCTCGCGCGCACCGCCGAACTCCCAAACCTGGAGCGGAACGACTACGGATTCCTGAAGACGGAGCTCCAGCGGCAGAAGAACCGCATCATGGACACGCTGCAGACCGCCAGCGAGATGATCGACGACACGTTGACGACGCTCGACCGGTAACGACAGGTCTGGCGCCTCAGGCGAGGGGCGCCAGACCGTCAATCTCCGTTGGAGATGAGGGCTTCGACGTCGGCGCGGGTGGCGCAGAGGAATTCGCCGGGCATGGTGAGTTTCAGCGCGCTCGCGGCCGCGCCGAGCGACACCGCGCGAGTGAGCCCGAGCGGGTTCTCCAGGTAGCCGGCGAGGAAGCCAGCGACGAATGCATCGCCCGCACCAAGCCGGTCGGCGACCTCGACGTCCATCTTCCCGGACACGGCGAACGTGCCGTTCTTGCCCATCGCCATGCTTTCCAGCGTCATCCGCCGGCTGCCCTTGGCGCGCTTGCGGCTAACCGTCGCGGCCGCGACACCAAGCTTCTCGATGGCCTGCTGAAGCACAACTTCGTACGCCCCTTCGATACCAAAGAAGGTGGCCAGCGTGCCGCGCGAGGCGAAAAGCACATCGACCTCGGGCACGATCCGCATGAACGCTTGCCGCGCCTCCGCCTCGCCCCACTGATCCTCGCGGTAGACGAGATCGAACCCCACCAGCACGCCCAGCCGCCGCGCCTCCTGGATGGCCTCCAGCGCCTCGGCGCACACACCGGCCGACAGCCCAAGCGTCGAACCGGAAAGATGAAGCACCGACGCGCCGTCGAGGATCGCCGCCCAGTCGAACGTCCCGGGCCGAAGCTTCACCATCGCGGTTCCACCCGCGTCGTACAGCACACGAGAGGGCCGTGGCGAGGGCGCGTGCTCCACGTAGCTGATGCCGACCCGGCTATGCCCGGACGGCGCCCAACGCAGCCTGGAAAGATCGACGCCCGCCGCGCCCGCCGCACGCGTGATGATCCGCGCGGACGGGACATCCGCGAGCGTCGAGACCCACGCAGCCGGGACGCCCAGCGCGACCAACCCGGCCGCCACGTTCAACTCCGGGCCAGCGGGCCGGACGGCGAATGACGGGGTCCGCTCCAGGCGCTCCTGACCGGGGACCTCCAGGCGCAGCAACGCCTCGCCGAACGTCACCGCCCGGTGCGTCTTCCGCTCCCGCCCCGCCGTCGCCTCGATGGCGGCCATGATGTCGTCCTGCTGCGTCGTTCCCATCCCGCTCCTGGCGTGCGTGGTGTGGCTGTGGGTCATGTCCTTGTGCGGGACAGTGTATACCGTACGCAGCACCATGGCACTGACCGCCGCTGGCGGATATCCAGCGGCACGGGCTACCGTTCCCCGCAGACGTCCACCGCGCCGCGCCCGTTCCCCTTCCGGAGGTTCCGTGACCGACTTCCCGCTCCCCGCCGACGCTCGCCACGATCCCGCCGTCCAGGGCCTGCTTCGACACCTCGGACATGTCGGCGAACTGCGCCATGAGCGCATCGCCATCCCCGGCACGGAAGAGGAGGTCGACGTCGTCCGCCCGGTCGACATCGAGATGCTCCTCGACCAGAGCGCCGACGATCCGGAGCAGAACCTGCCGTACTGGGCGGAGATCTGGCCGAGCGGCATCGCCCTCGCCGCCGCCATCGCGCGCGAACCGTCGCTCGTCGCCGGAAAACCCGCGCTGGAGCTCGGTTCCGGCGTCGGCATCACCGCCGCCCTCGCGCTCGACGCGGGAGCGGTGCTCACGGCGACCGACTACGCGCCGGAGTCGCTCCTGATGACGCGCCTGACCTGCCGCCTGTACACCGGTAAAGAGCCCGAAACGCGGCAGGTGAACTGGCGCGCCCCGGACGCCAACCTGATGCAGGAAGACGGTTCCCCGTGGCCGGTGATCCTGGCAGCGGATGTGCTTTACGAAGAGCGGGACATCGAGCCGGTGCTGGATGTCTTCACCCGGGTGCTGGCCCCGGGCGGCGTCCTGCTGCTCGCGGAGCCAGGGCGAAGGCCGTCACGGCTCGCCGTCGAACGCGCGCGGGAGCGCGGGTGGAGCATCCACTCCACCACGCTGGAGGCGGACTGGCCGGACCTCAAGGATGCCGGTGTCGTGGTCCATGTCCATCGCATCGGGATTCCCCGGGGCGGAGGATATTGACAAAATCCGCCACGGGCACGTACAAACAAGGAAGCACATCATAAGGCGTCGTGATCTGCGCAGGATAGAACCACCGATTGCGTGATCCCGGAACCCCGGGCACGCATGTCGTAGGGCGCCTCGGAGCCAGGTACCGGATGGACCGGACCGCCTCGGATCTGTAATCGGTGAAGGAGCATGTCTCATGTCCCGGATTATCTTCGACAACGTCACCAAGCAGTACAACCCGAACGAGGCCCCGGCGGTCGCCAACCTCAGCATGGAGATCGAGGACGAGGAGTTCCTCGTCGTCGTCGGCCCGTCCGGCTGCGGCAAGTCCACCGCCATGCGCATGGTGGCGGGTCTCGAGGAGATCACCGGCGGGCGCATCATCATCGGTGACCGGGTCGTCAACGACCTGCCGCCGAAGGACCGCAACGTCGCGATGGTGTTCCAGTCCTACGCTCTCTATCCGCACATGAGCGTGCGTGACAACCTCGCGTACCCGCTCAAGCTGCGCAAAGTGCCCAAGGCCGAGCGCGAGCAGCGCGTCATGGAAGCCGCCCGCATCCTCGATATCGAGAACTACCTCGACCGCAAGCCGAAAGCCCTTTCCGGTGGCCAGCGCCAGCGCGTCGCCCTCGGCCGCGCGATCGTCCGTAACGCCGACGTCTTCCTGATGGATGAGCCGCTGTCGAACCTCGACGCCAAGCTGCGCGTTCAGACCCGCGCCGAGCTCGTCAAGCTGCACGACCGGGTCCGCACGACCACCATCTACGTGACGCACGACCAGACCGAGGCCATGACGATGGGCGACCGCATCGCCGTCATGAGCCTGGGCGTCCTGCAGCAGCTCGACACGCCGCAGAACCTCTACGACAACCCGAAGAACAAGTTCGTGGCCGGGTTCATGGGTTCGCCGGCGATGAACTTCATCGACGTCACGCTCGAGGGCCAGAACGGACGTCTCTACGCGACGTCGCCGGGCTTCCGCATGCTGGTCCCGGAGATCAAGGCCCGCGAGCTCGAGGGCTATGTCGGCAAGCAGGTCACGATGGGCATCCGCCCGGAGCACATCGTTGAGTCCACGCATGTCCCGGCCGGTGTTGTGCCGGAAGAGTCGTTCATTCCGGTGACGGTCGACGTCGTCGAGCTCCTCGGCAACGAGATCTTCGTCTACCTCGACACCCGCAACGCCACGATCACCGCCCGCATGGACCCGGATGTCAAGCTTGAGCGCGGCCAGGAGGTCAAGGTGGCGCTGGAGCCAAGCAAGCTTCACTTCTTCGACGCCCAGACGGACGAGACGATCCGCCGCGCATAGGGCGCTGCCACAAGCACACAGCAAGAACGGGAGTCGGTGCATCCGACTCCCGTTCTTGACCATCAGGGGTGGGAGCACGTGGTCCGTTGGGGGGCGGAGCCACGGAAGGGAGGCACGGAGGCATGGACCGGGAGGACACGCGACAGATATCCATGACGAACGATGACGACCAGCCCGCTACCGAGCTGGAGTGGTCGCTGGTCCATGGCTTCGACACGCATGGCTCGTCGACCGCCCGCCGGCAGTACATGACCAAAAGCCAGCGCGCCTATGCGGCCCTCCGCCGCGCGATCGTGACCCACACCCTCCCCTCTGGAACCCCGCTCGACGAACTGACCCTCCTCGACTGCTTCCCCTTCGGCCGGACGCCGCTGCGCGAAGCCCTGAAGCAGCTCTCCTTCGAGGGCCTCCTCTTCTGGCCACCGCGCCAGGCCCCGATGATCCGCGACATCAGCGCCCACGAGATGCGCTATCTCTACGAGACGCGCTTCATCGTCGAGCCGGAGATCGCCACGCTCGCCGCCGAGAACGCGCTGCCGCACGACATCAGCCGCATCCGCACCATCTGCGATCGCCTCGTCGACGCCTCCCGTCGCGGTCAGGTCTACGAGTCAGTGGAGATCGACTACGCGCTCCACGCCGCGATCGCCCGCGCCACACAAAACCGCTTCCTCGCCGAGGCCAGCGACAACCTCAACCTCCAGTCGCTCCGCCTTTGGTTCCGCGCGCAACAGGGCCTCGGGGTCAGCACGATACACACCCTCCATATCGATCTCGTCGAGGCCGTCTCCACCGGCGATGCGGCCACGGCTCGCGACCTGGCCGTCCAGCACATCGACAGTTCCCAGAGCCGGCAGCAGCTTCTGGTTACCGGCCACGCCAACTCCCAGGGGTCCTCCCACACCGCCTAAGGCAATCCTGCCCAAGGGTGTTGACAGCCTCCAAGGCCCTTGTATGATGGATTCATTCACACAACTTCGGGGACCGGCGGCAACGGCGCCGCATTGGATATATCCGTAATACATTCACATAGGGAGGCCGTACCCGTGAAAGCTGCCGTCGTACAAGTGAATATCGGTGAGGATGTCGAGGAGAACATCTCAACCTGCCTCGACCTCATCCGCCAGGCCGTCATGGCCGGTGCCGACATCGTCGTGCTTCCCGAGATGATCGACTTCCACGGCGATAAGGAGCAGGTCGCCGCCATCAAGACCGACATCCCCGGCCCTGTCTCGAACCGCTTTGCCGAGACCGCCCGCGATCTCGGCGTCTGGATTCTCGCCGGCTCCATCCATGAGGCCATCCCGGGCGACGACCGCACCTACAACACCAGCGTCCTCTTCGACCGCGCCGGCAACGAGGTCGCCCGCTACCGCAAGCTCCACCTCTACGACGTTCAGATCCCCGGTCGCGTCGATGCCCTCGAATCCGCCAGCATTGCGCCCGGCGACGATATCGTGACCGCCGACATCGAGGGCCACACCGCCGGCCTCACCATCTGCTACGACATCCGCTTCCCCGAGCTCTACCGCGAACTCGCAGTCCGCGGCGCCGAGCTCGTCTTCGTTCCCGCCGCCTTCATGCTCTACACCGGGAAGGATCACTGGGAACCGCTCATTCGGGCCCGTGCCATCGAGAACCAGTGCTTCATGCTCGCCTCCGGGCAGCAGGGCGTGGACAAGAATGGCAGGGCCACCTTCGGTCGCTCCATGATCGTGGACCCCTGGGGGACAGTCCTGGCGACGGCACAGGACGGCAACGGGTTCGCGATTGCCGAACTGGACTTCGCACGTCTCGCCACCATTCGCCGCGAGCTGCCGTCGCTCGCCAACCGCCGGAAGGAGGTTTTCGAGCCCGTTCCTGTGGCCTGAGAGGCACACACGCCCGATTCGACAGACACCCCATTCGCGCTTCATTGAAAGGAAGCAAGGCATGACTGTCCGAAACCGTTCCGCGTTGTCCCGGACCATCACCCGGCGCTCACTCCTGGGCACCGGCGCCGCAGCCGCGGCAGGCTCGATCCTCCTTCCATCGGCAAGCGCCTCACCGCGCATCTCGTTCCCCCGCGCCGCCCGCGCGCAGGACGCGACCCCGCAGCCCGGCGGCACGCTGATCTACGGACTTTCCACCGACCCCTCCAACTTCGAGCCGCACATCAGCACCGGCGCCGCGTCGACCTCCGTCAAGCTCATGGTCTACAGCACGCTGCTCACCTACGACCATGACAACCAGCTCATCGGCGACCTCGCCGAGGAGTTTGGCTGGGTCGATGACACCACCTACCAGATCAAGATCCGCCAGGGCGTCACGTTCCATGACGGCTCAGACCTGACCGCGGATGACGTCGTCTTCAGCCTGAAGCGCATCCAGGATCCGGAGATGGCGTCCTCGAACGGCCCATACTTCGCCGAGGTGACGGACATCGTCGCGGAAGACCCGACGACCGTGAACCTTACCTTCGCCCGCCCGTTCGCCGCGTTCCCGTACATCCTTGCCAGCACGAACAGCTACATCGTCTCCCAGGCGTGGATGGAGAGTGGCGTCGACCCGAAGGTCGAGATGATGGGCACTGGCCCGTTCATCTTCAAGGAGCGCGTCCCGGGCGTGTCGATCACGCTGGAGAAGAACCCGAACTACTTTATCGAAGGGCTGCCCTACCTCGACGGCATCACGTACCAGCCAATGCCCGACGACACCACCCGCATGACCGCCCTGCGCTCCGGCAGCGTGGACTTCGTCGACTACGTCCCGTACACGCAGATGGGCATCATCGAGAGCGATCCGGCCTTCACCTTCCTCTCGGACAGCGTGTCGGGCTTCGGTTGGGTCGGGTTCAACCATGAGATGGACCCGGTCAGCGATGTGAAGGTGCGCCAGGCGTTCGCTCACGGCATGAACCGCGAGACGATGGTGCAGACGGCGTTCGCCGGGTATGGCTCGCCCATCACCGGTGGCGTGATCCCCGAGGGCATGATCGGCTACTCCCCGGACCTCGATGGTTCCTTCACCGGCGACTACGAGAAGGCGAAGTCCTTGCTCGACGAGGCCGGGCACAATCCGCTCGACATCGACATGGTGAGCACCTCGACGTATTCGGTTATCTCGCGCCCCGCCGAGGCCGCGCAGGCCGAGCTGGCCAACGCGAACATCAACGTCAACCTCGAGCTGCAGGAGTGGCTGACCTTCCGCCAAACGGTCGCCGACGGCACCTTCCCGGTCCATTCCTGGGGTACCGCGATCGACTACGGTGATCCGGACTTCCTCTGGAACTACTACCACAGCACCGGGCGCAACGCGGAGTGGTTCCGCTTCGCCGACGAGGAGATGGACAAGCTGCTGGAGGAAGGTCGCTTCTCGACCGACGAGGAGCGCCGCAACGAGATCTACCACGATGTCCAGGCCCGCGCGATCGAGATCGTGCCGTGGATCTACACCATCCGCCGAACCCAGGGTGAGGCGATGGCCAATTTCGTGAAGGGCTACGTGCACCTCGCGAGCTGGGTGCCGATCACCATGCGTGAGATCTGGCTGGACAAGTAGGCATGGGACGATTCATCACCCGCCGGCTGCTGACCCTCGTCGGGCAAGTGGTGATCGTCGCGACCCTCGTGTTCCTGATGCTTCGCCTCGTGCCGGGTGACCCGGCACGGGCGATCCTCGGGGAAACGGCCAACGAGGACCAGGTCGCCGCGATGCGCCACCGGCTCGGCATCGACCGGCCGCTCTGGGAGCAATTCGTCGACTGGTTCGGCGGCGCCATGCGCTTCGATCTCGGCGATTCGATCATCAGCGGCCGCAGCGTCTCCGGCGACATCGCCGACCGGATCGTGAACAGCCTGGAGCTGATCGTCCTCTCGATCGTGCTCTCGCTGCTGATCGCGATCCCGCTCGGCACCATCGCGGCGATCCGCTCGAACCGCTGGCCGGATTTCGCCCTCAGCTCGTTCGCGATGCTGGGTCTCTCGCTGCCGAGCTTTGTCATCGGCACCGTGCTGGTCCTCGTCTTCGGGCTGAAACTGGGCTGGATCCCCCAATCGCGCTTTGTAGGATGGACGGATGACCCGATCGCGCACCTGAAGCTACTCATCTTGCCGAGCAGCACCCTGGCGATTGGCAACGCCGCCGTGATCCTGCGGATGACACGCTCCTCAATGCTCGAGGTGCTCAGGCAAGATTACGTGCGAACCGCGCGCGCCAAGGGCGTCGCCGAGGGCAAGGTGATCCGGCGGCACACCCTCCGTAACGCGATCAACCCCGTCGTCAGCATCGTCGGCCTCGAGGTCGCGACACTGCTCGGCGGCATGGTGATCGTCGAGCAGATCTTTAACTGGCCGGGGCTCAGCACCCTCCTGATGTCCGGCGTGCTCTCGCGTGACTACCCGGTGGTCCAGGGCGTGGTGCTCGTGATCGCCGTCCTCACGATCGTCATCAACGTGATCGTCGACATTCTCTATGCCGTGCTCGATCCGCGCATCCGGCTGACGTAGGAGGCACCATGGAGACCACGGCAACCCATCCCCGCGGCATCCCGGCGTCCGCCACGCGCGAGCAGCCGGCCCTTGCCACGAAACCTGCCCGCAGCGCCCGGTGGAAAATCCTGCGGCGGCCACGCGTGGCCATCCCGCTGGCGGTCCTCACGTTGATCATGCTGGTGACGGTCGCCGCCCCGCTGGTCGCTCCCTACAGCCCGACCAAGCTGCTCGGCATGCCGCTCCTGTCGCCGGGTGGCGAGTATCTCCTCGGGACAGACGACTTCGGGCGCGATGTGCTCAGCCGGCTCATCTACGCCGGGCGCGTGTCGCTCGGTGTCGCCGCCGGCTCAGTCGCCATCGCGACAATCGCCGGTGTCACGCTGGGGCTTATCGCCGGCTACCTGAAGGGGTTCGTCGAGGCGCTGATCATGCGCGCGATGGACATCCTGCTCAGCTTCCCGACGATCGTGCTCGCGATCGCGATGGTCGCGTTCCTCGGCCCGAGCATCCGCAACCTGATCATCATCATTGGCGTGATCTACACGCCCCGCTTCGTGCGCATCGTGTACGGCTCGACCCTGCAGATCGCGGAGGCGGAATACGTCCAGGCCGCCCGCGTGATCGGCGCAACGGACGGCCGGATCCTGCGCACGGCGATCCTGCCGAACGTGATGGCGCCGATCCTCGTGCAGGTTTCGCTGAGCCTCGGCCTGGCGATCCTCGTCGAGAGCGGCCTGTCGTTCCTGGGCCTCGGCGCCCAGCCCCCCACCCCGACCTGGGGCAACATGATCTCCGGCGCCCGCCCGTTCATGGAGATGTATCCGCACCTGCTGATCGCGCCGTCGGTCGTGATCGGCGTGACGATCCTGATGCTCAACACCCTCGGCGACGGCCTGCGCGACGCGCTGGACCCGCGCCTGAAGGGCAGTAAATAGCGTTTATCCGTTTTGGAGCGATGAAAGGCACACGTTCAATGGCATTCCGGACGAAAGAACTCGGGCGGCTCAGCTTCAGCGAGGTCGGCGAGGTCGCGGCGACAAACCCCGTCCTCCTGATCCCGATGGGAACGGTGGAGCAGCACGGACCGCATATGCCGGTCAACGCGGACAACATGGTGGCGGAGTTCGTCGCCACGCGGGCCGCCGATGCGACCGACGCGTTCGTGACCCCTGGCCTGAACTACGGCTGCTCGGACATATTCCGGAACTTCCCCGGCACCATCTCGATCTCCCACGACACCCTGGCGCGGTTGCTCGAGGAGGTCGTCGAGGGCTACATCCGCTCCGGCTTCCGCCGCTTTGTCTTCGTCAACAACCATGGCGGCAACGAGATCGTCATCGAGCGCGTCGCGCGTATCATGCGCGAGCGCCACGGCATCCTCCTTGGCAGCGTCTACCCGTGGTCGCTCGGCTACGCCCTGATGCGCGACCAGTACGAGGATGTCGACAAGGCCTACGGCCACGGCGCGGAACCCGAAACCTCCGCCATGCTGGCGATGTTCCCGGAGGACGTGACCTGGGACCGCATCGAGACCGGCACGTTCCAGTCGTTCCAGGGCTGGGATCCGGCCGGCTATGCCAAGGTAAAGGTCGAGGGCCAGAGCGTGCCCGGCACGATCTACTTCGAGAGCGACGACATCGCCCCGAACGGCGTGACCGGTGACGGCACCGGCGGCACGAAGGAGCGGGGCGAGGTCTGGATCGAGCGCGTCGTCGGATTCGCGATCGCGTTCGTGAAGCAATTCGACACCCTGACGAAGGACGCCGCATGGGCCCAGGCTGATCGCCAGGGTTAAGTCACGGCGCCGATGCACCACAAAGGGGAGCCGGTGAGCATGCTCGCCGGCTCCCCTTCGTTAACCCCGTCACTCGCCGGGCACAAAACAACCCGCCAGCCGCGATGGTCGTCGCAGGTGGCGGGTTGGGGTGGATGGGATGCGGCCCGCGTCAGGATGTCCGCGAGATCGTCGACCGCGAGCCGGGGATCATGGTGAACGATGGTCGTTGGTGCAGCCCGATGATCAGGGGGCGTAATGCGGAACCGGAACGCTGATCACCGGGGACCTCCCGACGCACAGGGATGGATGGCTGGGGATGTGCGCCAGGAAGACAATCGGGTGCGCCTGCCAGGCGGGACGAGGGAGAGATGGGCAGGCGCGCCTCGTTTGTCGTCAGGGGATTAGGAGGTGGATTCGGCCTTCTCGGCGACCTCCGCCGTGGCCTTGTTGCCAGAGCCGACCTTGACCTTGATCTGGCGCGGCTTCTCGCTCTCGGCCTTCGGCAGGACGAGGCGCAGCATGCCGTTGTCGAACGACGCCTCGGCCCGGTTCGCGTCGAACTCGAACGGCAACGTCAGCGAGCGTTCGAACGAGCCGTAGCTAAGCTCGCTCAGGTGCCACGAAGCGTTCTGGCCCTCTTCCGACTCGGCCGCGCTGCGGATTGTGCCGGACAGCGTCACCGTGCTCTTGTCGATCGAGATGTTCAGGTCATCCGGCTGGATACCCGGCACCGCGGCGAGGATCACGACTTCGTTCTCGTTCGAGTAGACATCCAGCGGCAGCATCGCGCGGTTGGCGTTCTGGGTCGTGCCAGGCACGAAGCTCTCATTGAAGAGGCGATCCATCGCGCTGCGCAGGCTGATCATGTCACCGGCAAGGGACGACATCGGGAAACGGGTAACCATGGTGATTTCCTCCTGATCGGTCAACGTTCGCAGCAGGTTTCCACATCCTGCGTCGTTGTGGAGCGTCGGCGTGGCCTCATTGCCACCCCGCTCCGAACATTTCTTAGTATAAAGTCTTAGTCGTTTCGTGTCAAGTATCAGAACTCATTACGAAACATTGACCGGACTCTCTCGTATTCACTTCCCAATGTATAGCAATGGGGTGGCCACGAAAGAGCCCGGCTCCTCACGGAGGAACCGGGCTCTCCACTCACATGCAGATCAGGACCGACGTTAGTCAGCGGCAACGGTCTCCATCTCATCCATCGGCAGGAACTCCGGCGAGCGGTCGCGCGTGCGCTTGAGCTCGTACAGCCCCTCCGTCGTCGCGATTGCCGACAGGCCGTCCCAGAGGCGCCCCGCCTCGTCGCCCGTCGGCGCCTTGACGATCACCGGGCCGAAGAAGGCCGAGGTTGTGCCGTCCGGCCGCGGGAAGTGGATCACCGGCGTCCCGACGTCCGAGCCTACGGCGTCCATCCCGGCGTGGTGGCTGGCGCGCAGGGCATCGTCGAGGGAGGCGTCCTCCGCGGCTGCGGCCAGGGCCGGATCAAGCCCCGCTCGCTCCAGAGCGGTCTCGTACGAGCGGCGGCTGAACCCGCGCTTGTCGTTGTGGCGCATGGTTCCGATCTGCAGGTAGTACGCGCGCAGGCCCTCCTTGCCGTACTGCTGCTCGACCGCGATCCCGACACGGACCGGTCCCCAGCTGTTCGCCATCATCTTCCGGTAATCCTCGGACAGGCCCTCGCGGCCGTCGTTGAGGTAGGCCAGGCTCATGATGTTGAACCGTGCCTCGACATCGCGCACCTTCTCGACCTGCAGCAACCACTGCGAGGTGACCCACGCGAACGGGCACACCGGATCAACCCAGATATCAACCTTCTGCGTCATCTGTCTTCCTTTTATATTCACGATGAGAGCCCGGCGTCGCGGCTGGGCCCTGGCAAGTCCCTTTCACCCTACGAAGAAAGCGAGTTTCGTGCCATGGCACCATCTCGTCCATCCATCATAGGCAACTATGCAATTGTAAGTCAATCCGACGGATCGCGCACGTCGGAGGCGTTCGACGCTGCGGCACGCTCTATGCAATAATCTGCGGCACTGAGACAACCCAGCGGACGTTCTGCGAGGCAACGACCCTTGCACCCGGCGCGCATGACTTGCGCCGGTGCTCGCCGTATCACCTTATCCGGTGGTCGGATCACCTCCCGGTCAGCGCCTTCGTCCCTGTCGTTGCATTTCAGCCTCGCCGGCCATCGCAGCCGGCGTCGACCGCATGGTATCGGCCGACACCGCTTCGGCCACGGAGGTAGTTCTATGGGCATGACCCGACGCCGCTTCGCCTCGATGGCGAGCGCAACCGCCGCTGCCGGCGTTCTCTCCAGCCACGTCTCACTCGCTGGCGCGCAGGATGACCGCCCGATCATGAGAGTCGGCGCCAATGCCTCCGATGTCTTCAACCTGGATCCGCACTTCTCAACGACCTACCAGGATTGGATGGTGCGCGACATGGTCTTCAACGCGCTCATCCGATATGTCCCGGGAGATGCGTCGCAGTTTGAGCCGGATCTCGCGACCGAGATGCCAACCGCCGAAACGAACGCAGACGGCACCCAGACGTGGACATTCACCCTTCGTGACGACGTGATGGTCCACCCGAACGCAGCGACCGAGTCGTATCAGCTGACCTCGGACGATGTCGTGTTCTCGCTGCGCAAATCCGGCGACCCGGAGACCTCCGGCTTCTACCAGGACTACAAGGACTGGACCATCGACGCGTCCGACGACTTCACCGTCACGATCACGTTGCCAGCCGCACAGACCGAGGCGCTCTTCTTCCCCAAGATTTCCAATTACCTGTGTGGCCATATCGTGCCCCGCCAGCCGTATGAGGCGATCGGCAAGGAAGCGTTCATCATGCAGCCGGTGGGCACCGGGCCGTTCCGGTTCGAATCGCACACGCCGCAGAACAACGTGCTCCTGCTCGCGCATGACGATTACTTCCGCGGCGCCCCGCAGCTCGGTGGCGTCGAAGTTCGCTTCATCGCCGACACGACCAGCCGCGAGCTGGCCCTGCAATCGGGCGATGTCGACGTCATCCAGGGGCTCCCCGATGCGTTGTGGGTGAACCGGTTCGCCGAGAACCCGGATATCAATGCTGATGTGTTCGGCGTCGGCGAGGTGCTCTCGCTCCACCTGGATACCCAGCACGAGCTCCTGCAGGATGCCCGGATCCGCGAGGCGATCATCCTCGCCATCAGCCGCATCGAGCATGCGAGCCTCGCCAGCGAGCCTGTCAGCAAGATCGTCTATTCCGTGGCGCCGTATGACTCCGTACCGGGCGGGCTCACCGAGGAAGAAGCCGCCGATGCCGGCGTCCTCTTCCCGCAGGACATCGAGCGGGCGAAGCAGCTCATGCAGGACGCTGGCGTCGGCGACGGGTTCGACATGGAGCTCGTGACTTCCGAGTTGCCGATCTACCGACAGCACTATGAGATTCTCGGCGAGGAACTCCGTCAGATCGGCATCAACGTCAGCCTGGAGGTCGTCCAGCACGCCGCGATGCACGAGCTGATCCGACAGGGGCGGAACGCGGTGGTGTTCTACCCGGTCTTCCGCCCAAGCGTGGACTTCTACCTCACGCACTTCTTCACCGAGGAGAGCGGCGTGGTCGGATTCTCCCACTACACCGTGAACGAGCTGCGGGATGCCGCCCGGGCCGAGACAGACCCGGACCGCCAGGTGGAGATCTGGAAGGAAGCGCTCATCGAGCTTCAGGCAAACTTCGCGGTGAAGGCGCTACTGTACAACAACAACGTCTTCGCGCGGTCCAGCCGTGTCGACTACGGGCATGACCTGAATCTCTCGATCCAGCTCTACCCGAACTTCACCGAGCTGACCTCGATGACACCGGCGTAATCGATCGGGGCGACACGCGGTCGCCTCAAGGCATATCCTCGCTCGCGGCGAAGGGATCGCCCTAATTTTCCTTCACCGACTCCGGCCGGCGCATCTCCCGGCCGGGGCGGAAGGCCTCCAGGCGCGCGTCGACGTCGCCCTCGACGATCTCGCGCGCCGCCAGGCGGCCCAGCAGCGGCCCAAGCGTCACACCGCTGTGCATCACCAACGTGTACAGCCCATCGACACCCGGCACGAACCCCGCAACCGGCATCCCGTCGCCGGGAATCGGTCGCGTCGCGATCCGCACCGCATCCACCCCGCTGCCCGCAAGCGCCGGGATGACATCCGTCGCCCGCGCCAGGAGATCGTCGGCGAAATCGGGCACCGGGCGATCCGGCATATCAGCCGTCACCATCCCGTCGAAATCGTAATGCCGCATGATTACGCGCCCGGCGCCGTCCGGCCGAAGGTCGACCGTGCCGTTGTGCACCACCGCGCGGAGTTGCGAAGTCGACGGTCCGGAGACCGCGATAAGACCGACCATCGGCGCCATCACCAGCGTGAGCCCGACCTGCCCCAGCAGGTCCGGCGCGACACTGCCGGTGCAGACCACCACGACGTCCGCCGCCAGCCGCTCGCCGCCAGCGGTCTCGACACCGGCCACGCGCTCTCCGCTGACCAGCAGACGGGCCACGGGCGTTTCGGTCCGGATCTCACCATTGCCGAGACGGAGCCGACGGGCAAAGGCGCCGATCATCAGCGCCGAATCCATCGTGCCCTCCTGCGGATACCAGGCGAGCTCATCGATGCCATCCGGGATACGCAGGTCCGGCTCGAGCCGCTGGATATCGCGCGGCGACGCCAGTTCCGCGTCGTACCCCCAGCCGCGCAGGCGGTCGACCTTCTCCCGGAGACGCGCCTTGCCGCCCTCGCGAACATCCCACTCGACGTGACCGTCGAAACGCGTCCAGAGCGGTCGCCCGAACTCCCGCTGCATGCGGCGATACTCGTTCATGCCGTCCGCGTTGAGCCGGAAGTACCGCTCCGGCGTCTTGTTGTTCGCGTTGATCCAGCCGAACGTCGCCCGCGACGCCCCGGCCCCCAGCTCGCCGGCCTCCAGCAGGGTGACCTGCGCGCCGAGCTCTTCCAGCCGTAGCGCGGTGGCCATGCCAACCACGCCGCCACCGACCACGATCGCGTCCATTCCACCAGCCTCCTGTCCTGCACGCGCTCCGTAGACGTCCATCCGCTTCTGCCCGCGACCCTATGCGCATCCCAACGTTCCGTCAAGGCACTCCGTGCCAGATCCTTGCGCAATTCTTTGACGAGGACGCCGGACTATGCGACATTTGAGGCACTGAACATCGTCATACCAGCCCTGTTTCGACGGAAGCGCACGACACGTGTCCGGTGCTCCGGACCGCCCGGCGATCCGCCTTGCCGGTCACACCGGCGAACAGGAGGCGCGCCCGTTCATGTCGCTGGCGTGAGGATCTCGGTAGGGGCCGGCATGCCGGTCCAGCGGCTATTCGTTGCTGATCAACCCGATGGAGAACAGAGCATGACCCTTTCACGACGCACATTCTCGAAGATGGTAGGCGCGGCCGCGGTCGCCGGCGGCGTCACCGCCACCGGAGCAGCGACGCACCTCGCGGCCGCGCAGGATGGCGAGGCCCCGGTACTCCGCTTCGCCACCAACGCGGCCGATATCGGCAACCTCGATCCGCATTTCGCCTCCGGCACGCAGGACCGCACGATCGTCGACATGGTCTTCAACGGCCTCGTCCGCTTCACCCCTGGTGACTCGTCGACGTTCGAGCCTGACCTCGCCGAGGAGATGCCGACCCCGACAGAGAACGAGGACGGCACCCAGACCTGGTCGTTCAAGATCCGCACGGGCGTCATGACCCATGCCGCCGAGGGCGCCGAGTCCTACGAGCTCACCGCCGATGACGTCCTCTTCTCCTATGAGAAGGCCGCCAACCCGGACAGCTCCGCGTATGCTGGCAATTATCAGGACTGGACCTTCGCGATCGCCGATGACGGCACGTTCCAGGTAACGGTCCCCGAGCCGATCTCCGAGACCCTCTTCCTGCCCAACGTCGCCAACTACTCCGGCGGCTACGTCATCCCGCAGAAGGGTTACGAGGCTCTCGGCGCCGATAACTTCATCACCAACCCGGTCGGCACCGGCCCGTTCGCGTTCGAATCGCACACGCCTCAGAACAACGTCATGCTCACCGCGCATGCCGACTACTTCCGCGGCGCGCCCGCAACTCGGTGGCGTCGAGGTCCGCTTCATCGCCGACACCACCAGCCGCGAGCTGGCGCTACAGTCCGGCGATGTCGACGTGATCTCCGGCCTGCCGGAAGCCCAGTGGGTCGAGCGCATCAACGGCATTGATGGCGTCTCCGCCGAGGTCTTCGGCGTTGGCGAGATCGCGTTCATCAACCTCAACGTCGAGCACGAGGTGCTGAGCGACGAGAAGGTGCGCGAGGCGATCTTCCTCGCCATCAGCCGCGAGAACCACGTGGCCCTCTTCGGCGAGCCGGTTGGTGAGCCTGTCTACTCCGTCGTCCCGGCGCAGCTGATGCCGGGTGGCCTCACCCAGCAGGAAGCCGCCGACGCCGGCGTCGAGTTCCCGCAGGACATCGAGCGCGCCAAGGAGCTCCTCGCGGAGGCCGGCTACGCCGATGGCCTGGAGATCGACCTCGTCACGTCCGAGATGGACGACTATCGCATGAACTACGAGGTCCTCGCCGAGGAGCTTCGCCAGGTCGGCATCACCGTCAACCTGGAAGTCGTCCAGCACGCGACGATGCACGAGCAGATCCGCGCCGACCGCAACCCGATCGTGATCTACATCGCGTTCCGCCCGACGGCCGACACCTACCTGACGCAGTTCTTCTCCACCGATGGCGGGGTCACGAACTTCTCGAAGTTCACGGTCGACGACCTGCGCGACCAGGCCCGCGCCGAGACGGATGCCGACGCCCAGGCCCAGCTCTGGAAGGACGCGGCCATCGAAATCCAGAAGAACTTCGCCGGTACCGGCCTCGTGCTCAAGAACCTCGTCTACGCGAAGTCCGACCGCGTCGACTACGGTCACGAGCTCACCTCGGTCGTCCAGCTCTACCCGGGCATCGACGAGACCACGTCGATCGCCGCTGAATAAACCCACACGACAACCTCAAGCGAACAACGAAGGCGGGGCACCCAAATCGGGCGCCCCGCCTTCTGCTTGATTCCTCTCTTCCGTAGCCCGAGACTTCGCGGCCTGCGACCGGTTTCCGCGATGGGCCGTAAACCGCCCCGGACGCGCGGTCTGGGGTTACGGCGCGTCGGCGATCAGACGATCCGGCCGGAACGGCGCCAGACGCTCGTCGCGTTCGCCATGCACGATCTCACGCGTCACGATCCGTCCGAATAGCGGCCCAAGCGTCACCGCGCCATGCGCCGCGACCACGTACAGGCCCTCGACGCCGGGCAGCGGACCAACCGCCGGCAAGCCATCCGCCGGGATCGGCCGCGTCCCGATCCGGATCGCCTCGATTCGCGTCGTCGCCAGCGCCGGCAACGACCGGACTGCTCGCGCCATCAGCTCATCGGTCCATGCTGGCAAGGGCGTCACCGGCGTGGTGGCATCGACCATCCGATCGAAGCTGTAATGACGCATCATGATCCGGCCGGAACCATCCGGGCGCAGGCTGAGCTCCTCGTTGTGGTGCACCGCTCGCAGCCGCGCCGCCGTCGGGCCGGACACCGCCACCACGCCGTCAACCGGCGCCATGGCCAGCTCGCGGCCGGCCATCCGCACGATCTCCGGCGTCCAGTGCCCGGCGCAAGACACCACGGCATCCGCCGCAATCGTTTCACCGCTCTCCATCACCACGCCTGTCACCTGACCACCGCGCATCTGCAGCGATGCGACCTCTGCACCCGTCACCACGCCCGCGCCAAGCCGCCGCGCCTCGGCGATCAGCGCGCCGACTGCATCGACCGGCTCGATGTAGCCCTCCTCCGGATACCAGGCGAACTCCTCGACATCCGGCGCCGCGATCAGGTCCGGCTCCAGCACGCGCAGCTCGCGGATCGGCAGCATCTCCGCCGTGAAGCCCCACTCGCGCAGCGTCCGCACCTTCTTGCGCAGCCGCTCGCTTCCGCTCAGCCCGGCATCGGCAATCGGAAGGCCGTCCGAGCCGCGCGCGTCAACTGTCTCATTCGCCGCCGCGTTCCACTCGATATGCCCGTCCATGTGCAGCCAGCGCGGAGTGCCCAACTCGCGGACCAGGGCGCGATACTCGGCGAGGGCGTCGAGTTTGAGCAGGAAGTAGTTCTTGTCCTCGATGAAGCTCCCGTTGAGCCACGAGAAGCTGGCAAGCGTGGTCCCTTCGCCCAGTCCACCGCGATCGAGAAGCGTGACGCGGCTACCCGCCTGCGCCAGACGCCAGGCAACCGACGCCCCTACGATCCCGCCGCCAATCACGATCACGTGTCCCATCGCCGCCTCCTCGCCGCGTCATCGCCGCTTGTCCCATCCGGGTGAATACGGCATTCTCGCGATGCGCATTCCTCCTGTCAACGAGGGGCGGTTCTTGACGATATTTCTCCGAGCATGCGACACTCCGGACACGTACTAAATGAATGTGCATGCTCGTCAGCGCGCCTCCGCCCAGGCGGAGCAACCGTCCTGTTCGCCGCTTGCGTTGCGTCGCGCGGGACGTGGCCGTTCCCGGATCGCCTCCGGGAAGCCGCGACAACGTGCATGCCGAGAGCATTTCACAAGGGAGTAGCTCCATGAACCTGTCCCGACGTACCTTCTCGAAGCTGGCCGGCGCCGGCGCCCTCGGCACCCTGATCTCCTCGCCCGCCATTGTCGGCGCGCAGCAGGACGGCGCCATGCTGCGCATGGCGATGAACGTCTCCGATATCGGCAACCTGAACCCGCATTTCGCGACGACCACGCAGGACCGCGCGATCGTCGATATGATCTTCAACGGTCTCGTTCGCTTCAAGCCAGGCACGTCGACCGAGTTCGAGCCGGACCTTGCGACCGAGATGCCGACCACGACGGACAACGACGACGGCACCCAGACCTGGTCGTTCACCTTGCGCGACGACGTGATGATCCAGCCGACCGAGGGTGTGGACGCTGCTGCGCTTACCGTCGACGACGTGCTGTTCTCCTTCGAATCCGTCGCGAACCCCGATACGTCCGCCTACTCCGGCGAGTACGAGGGATGGACGTTCGCCGCCGGCGAGGATGGCACGTTCCAGATCACGGTGCCGCAACCGCTGTCGGAGAACCTGTTCCTGCCCAAGGTGGCGAACTACTCTGGCGGCTACGTCGTCCCGAAGGCACCGTTCGAAGCGATCGGCGCGGACGACTTCATCACGAACCCGGTCGGCACCGGCCCGTTCCTGTTCGAGTCCCACACACCGCAGAACAACGTCATGCTGGCCGCCAACCCGGACTATTTCCGTGGCGCCCCGCAACTCGGTGGGGTCGAAGTCCGCTTCATCGCCGACACGACCAGCCGCGAGCTGGCCCTGCAGTCCGGTGACGTCGATGTGATCGCTGGCCTCCCGGAAGCGCAGTGGGTCGATCGCATGAACGGCATCGATGGCCTGGCGGCAGACGTCTTCGGCGTCGGCGAGGTCACCTTCATCAGCCTCGATGTCGAGAACGAGATCCTGAGCGACGCGAAGGTGCGCGAGGCGATCGTCCTCGCTATCTCCCGCGAGAACCACGTCGCCCTCTTCGGCGACCCGGTCGGCGTACCCGTCTACTCCGTCGTCCCTGCCGATCTCATGCCGGGCGGCCTGACCGAGGACGAGGCGAACGAGGCGGGCGTCAACCCGGCGCAGGATATCGACCGCGCCAAGGAGCTGCTCGCCGAGGCCGGGTACCCGGAAGGGTTCGAGATGGACCTCATCTCCTCGGAGCAGACGGGCTACCGCATCAACTATGAGGTGCTCGCCGAAGAGCTCCGCCAGATCGGGATCACGATCAACCTCGAGGTCGTGCAGCACGCGACGATGCACGAGCAGATCCGTGCGGGCCGCAACCCGATCGTGATCTACATCGCGTATCGCCCGACCGCGGATACCTACCTCACCCAGTTCTTCACGACGGACGGCGGCGTGACCAACTTCTCGCACTTCACGGTCGACGACCTGCGCGACCAGGCCCGCGCCGAGACGGACGCCGACGCCCAGGCGGAGATCTGGAAGGAGGCCGCGGTCGAGATCCAGAAGAACTTCGCGGCAGTGGGTCTGCTCTATGTGAACCAGGTCTACGCGCGCTCCCAGGCCGTGGATTACGGACACGAGCTGCAGGCCGTGGTCAGCCTCTACCCGGGCATCGACGAGACCACCTCGATCAGCCAGGAGGGCTAACCTCTCCGGTCCACCGGATCAGCGCGAGGGCCGGGGCGACATGCCCCGGCCCTCGGCGTGTTCGCGTGACGCCGTCTTCCCGCGACGATCCCATCCGTCAAGCAATGCGGCAGTCGTTCCCGATGTGGCCACATCATGCGTCACATGCGTCTTGACGAGGCCAAACGGCGTATGCGACACTCAGTCCCACGAAAACGAGCGTAAGGTGTATGTCGCGTCGGGCCGGGCCCCACCGGACCCTGAAAACGCGGCATCGTTGCCGGCACAGGGCTTCGTGCCCCGCCGCCGGCCGGGCGAGCCGTCTCCGGCCCTCGCCGAGACGGTCGGGACGCCATGCGCGCCCGAGATCACCCACCAAGGAGAGTGCATGGGAGGTTGTCAATGTTCAGGCATATCCTGAGACGTCTGTTGTTGGCCATTCCCACCCTGATCGTCGTCGTCACCATCATCTTCTTCGTGGTGCGCGTCATCCCGGGCGACGCCGCGCGCGCCGTGCTGGGCGACTACGCTTCTGAAGAGACGATCCAGCGCTACCGCGAGGATATGGGGCTGAACAAGCCCCTCTGGGAGCAGTACACCGACTACATGATCGGTCTCGCCCAGGGTGATCTCGGCGACTCGCTGATCACCCGCCAACCGGCGTGGGACCAGATCAAGTACGTGCTGCCACACACGCTGGAGCTTTCCGCTGCCGCCATCGTGCTCTCGCTGGTGATGGGGATCCCCACCGGTGTGCTCACGGCGATGAAGCGGAACACCTGGGTCGACTATCTCGGCCGCGTCATCTCGCTTGCCGGGCTCTCGGCACCGGCCTTCTACATCGGCCTCCTGCTCATCTACTTCTTCTCCGCCAGGGCCGGAATCTTCCCCGCCATCGATGCGGGCGATTTCTCGGACCCGTTGGACAACCTGCACCACCTCATCCTGCCGGCTATCACCCTCGGCCTCGTGGAGACGGCGTACGTCGCCCGCATGACCCGCTCGGTGATGCTCAACGTGCTCTCGGACGACTACATCCGGACGGCGCGCGCCAAGGGTGTGGCTGAGCGCAAGGTCATGACGCAGCACGCACTCCGCGCCGCGATGGTGCCGATCGTCTCGCTTGTCGGCATCTTCACCATCAGCCTGATCGGCAGCTCGGTCCTCACCGAAGAGGTCTTCGCGCGGCCGGGCCTCGGCAAGCTCCTCGTCGGCGTCACGAAGCAGTTCGACTACAACATGATCCAGGCGATCATGATCGTCTACGCGCTGATCATCGTGGTCGTCAACATCATCGTGGACCTGATCTACACCTGGGTCGATCCGCGCGTGAGGTACAACTAGATGGCAACCGCCCCATCCGCCGTCGCCGACAAGGGCACCACGACGTCCCACCTCGAGCCAAAGCTGATCTCGCAACGGCAGCGCGCCTGGCGATCCTTCAAGCGCAACAAGCCGGCGCTCGTCGGCGCGGTCATGATCCTCCTGATCGTGCTCGTGGCGCTCCTCGCCCCCCTGCTGGCGCCCTCTGACCCACTCACCCAGAGCACGATCAACCGCCTGCAGAGCCCGTCTCGAGAGCACCTCCTCGGCACCGACTCCTACGGCCGTGATGTGCTCTCCCGCATTATCTACGGCACCCAGGTGGCCCTGCGGGTTGGCGTGCTCTCGGTCCTGCTCGGCGCGGTCGTCGGCACCATCATCGGCATCACCGCCGCTTATTTCGGCGGACTGGCCGACACGCTCCTGATGCGCCTCGTCGACGTCATGCTCTCCTTCCCGGACCTCATCACCGGCCTGCTGGTGATGGCCGTGCTTGGCGCTGGTGAGGGCAAGTTGATCATCGCGATTGGCCTCACGGTCGCGCCACGCTTCGCCCGCATCTCCTACGGCCCTGTGCTGGGGCTAAAGGAGAAGGAGTTCGTCGAGGCGGCCCGCGCGATCGGCCAGTCGACACCGCGCATCCTGAACCGGCACATCCTGCCGAACATCGCCGGTGAGCTGGTCGTGCTCGGCAGCCTCTGGACCGCCTCCGCGATCCGCCTGGAAGCCAGCCTGAGCTTCATCGGCCTCGGCGTTCCGCCCCCAACCCCAACCTGGGGGCAGATGATCCGCGACGGCACGGTCTACCTCGCGGACATGCCGTTGCTCAGCCTCGCGCCCGGTATGGCGCTGCTGCTCACGGTCTTCGCCTTCAACCTTGTCGGCGACGGGTTACGGGACATCCTCGACCCGAGGGCAAGCTAACACGTAAGGAGACGCCCACCGGAGCATGTCTCCGGTGGGCGTCTCGGTGTTCATAGCGACCTGCAAGAGGTCTGGAAAGCGGTCTCCCGCCACGGCCAACGCCCATCGTCGGCTGCGGCGGCGATGCGGCGTTGGCGTCTCCCACCCCGACGCACAGCGGACAGCAGACCACAACTCAAGTCCATTCCATTGTGAGTGTGGGCCGGACCACCCGACGCAGCTGGCATACGTCGAGGAAGCTCTCAAACAATGCTGCTCGGGGAGAGACGGGCAGACCCGTGAACCTGGCTTGACTGCGGTGGTGCTGTCACAGTCTTCAACGCGATCGGCATGAGGTCCTGGGCCAAGCTGAAGTGCCCTGCGACATCTGGCCCATCCCCTCCATCACGCCGAAACGGGCGGTTGCCGGTCAGGACGACTTCTAGGCTACCCCTGGGCCAATGGCCGCAACGACGGTCTCGAGCAAGCGCCCGAGATCGAACGGCTTGTCGAGGAACCCGACGATCCCCTCGTTGCTCCGCGGACGGATGATACCGGTGCTGACGATAATCACGGGAATCGTGCGGAGGTGTTGATGGGACTGCATCGTCTCCAAAACCGCATGGCCATCGCCGTCGGGCATCATCATGTCCAGCAGTACCAGATCCGGCCGCTCCGTCGAGAGGAGCGTAATCGTGCTGCGGCCTGTGCCAGCATAGAGGACATCATACCCCTCGTCTTGCAAGACCTCGCCGATGACCTGCTGGATGATCAGCTCGTCATCTACCACCAAGACCCGTTTCATTCGACATCACCTTCGTCCTCGTCGTTCTGCTCTACCCTGGCGCGACCGGTGAGCAGCCCCGAGGGACCTGAGAACCGGCGAGAGACGAACATCCCCCGATCCGAGATTTCCAGCTCCCGAATCGTCGGGTCCGAGGCCGCTTGTCGCACCTTCAGCACGGAGATGAGACGCTTCAGCTGTCCGTAAACCTCAACATGACGCAACAGGATGCAGTTGTCCAAGGTGGCGGATGCGGCGGGAACAGGGACGGTAAGGCTCTCATCGGTGTATGCGTCAATCTCGGATGAGATGACTGTCGTTGCCCCGCGCGCGCGCATCTCGTTGACCAGCGCGGGCACAAACGCGGTGATACGATCCGGGGCCGTCATGAGCCGCTTCACGTCCGTGATGGCATCAATAAAGATCCGCTGCGGACGATGCTCGTCCACGACCTCCAGCACCCGCCACGCCCAGTCATCGGCGGAGAGCTCCAGGGGTGGACGCCACAGAACCCGGATCAGGCCACTGTCAATATGCCCACTCAAATCCAGTCCCACGCCTTTGGCCGTGCGTACCAGATCAGCGGGAGTTTCATGGAACCCGACGAGCAAGCCTCGCTCGCCCCGCCTGGCACCTTCCGCCAGGAAGCTTAAGCCGAGGATGGTCTTTCCAGCACCCGGTGTGCCAACGACCAAGGTGGACGACGACGGCATCAACCCGCCCCCCATCATGTCGTCCAGGGCGGGGACTCCGGTGCCCATGCCGAAATGTGGCTGCTCCGGCGGACGGTTACCACCAACGACGGACTCGAGACGAGGAAAGACAGTGGCCCCCTCATCAGATATGGAGAACTCATGCCGGCCCGTCACATACCCAAGGCCCCGCATCTTGACCACGTCCAGCATGCGCACAGTGCGGGACCCGATGAGGTGATTGGAGAGCAGGATGACCCCGTTCACCTGACCCCAGAGGGCGGGGGCGATATCGTGGCTCTTGCCGGCCAGGAGCACGGTGGTACAGCCCAGGAGGGACGATTGAGATTCAAGCCGCTGGGCGAAGCGGAGCAAGTCGAACTCGGAAGTGGCGAAGCTGTCCACGACCGACGTACCGTCAATGATGAGCAAGGTCGCGTTCCGCTCACGCACTTCCCGGCGAATCATGTCGAACGTCTCATCCAGACCGCGTTCCACCAGAGGTGAGAGGATACTGAGGTAGTGAACCCGACGCCCGACCAGGCTCTCATCAAAGAAACGAAAACCTCGCAGGTTCTCCAGGAGCACCTCGTGGGACTCGGTCAGCAGGGTGGCGATAATCACCTGACCGCCGGTCTTCGCGTGAGCGAATGCCAGTTGATTGCCCATCGTGGTCTTGCCGGTACCCGGTGCGCCCGTAATTAAGTGCGCTCGCCCGGCCGGCAATCCTCCGCCGAGAATCGTGTCCAACCCAACGGCCCCGGTCGGCAGTCGGTCCAATGCGTTCAAACGACCCTGCTCCTTCATCGTGTCCTTTTCACCCACGGTCATCTCTCCATTGAGATCACGATCAAATCGTTTGACTCCACGCAAGACCGATACCCGGCCGTTGCCAGACGCCCGTCCTCTACCTGCTACACCGTCTCGCCAGAACCCGTATCCCCACTCTATGGCCACCCGTCTCGCACAATCCGCATCATCCCTCTTCCGATCGACCGCGCGACCCAGCCGCCAGTCCGATCACCGCATGCCACAAACCAAAGCCTCGCCGTCAGACCGATCGACGGCGAGGCTTTGCCATATCCCAACCCGGTCGCGCTGGGCGTCGCCGGAGTGGACGACCCGGTGGTGAATCGTCTGGACGCGGATCAGACCGTCGCGGATGAGAAAACTGCCGACGCCGTCCTCCGTCCGAAGCCGTGGCTCCCGGCGGTCCACTCGAGAAACGCCATCTCGCCGCCAACCAACGTGGTCTGGAGCGTGGGTCTCGCATCCCGCAAGTGCTGATGCAAGAGACGCCCGGATACCGTCGTGGCCATGGTACGTGCCCTGCCCGGTGAGGACGGCGACGTCCGGCGCGACGTTGTGCAGGCCAGACCCCACCTCCTTCTGCCGGCGGTGCCGGAAATGGTCCTCGAAGACCTCCCGCATCGACCGCAGACCGGTGTCCGTGTCCATGTGCTTTCGCATGCGTGTCCGCCTTCATGGCGCCCCGTGGCGCTGCCTCCTCCCGGGCACCTCCCGCCTCGTCACGGCAACATGGTGTCCCCATCTGCATTGCAGTCGAGCGGAATGCCGGGATAATGACGGAAGTGTGTCGCGCTCACGCGAATCGGCGAAGGACCACCCATGCAGAACCTATCGACAGACGTGATCATCATTGGAGGCGGTATCAGCGGCACCGCCACCGCCTACGAGCTCGCCAAACGCCGCGTGTCCGTGACGTTGCTGGAACGTGGCGAGATCGCGTCCATGGCGTCCGGCTGGACGCTGGCCGGGGTCCGCCAGTCGGGCCGTCATGTCGCGGAGCTTCCGTTGGCAGTCGCGGCGGTCCGTCGTTGGGAGGGGCTTTCCGAGGAGCTTGGCGCCGACGTCGAGTACCGGCAGGACGGGAACCTGCGCCTCGCATTGACGGAAGGGGACGTGCCCGTCATCAGGCAGGTCGTCGATGACGGGCGCGCCGTCGGCTTGCCGATCGAGTATCTCAATGGCGCCGATGCGGTGCGGGAGATCGCGCCCGCGCTAACCGCGTCGATGCAGGGCGCCGCCTTCTGCCGCACCGACGGCCACGCGAACAACCACCTCGCCGTGCGGGCCTACGCGGAGGCGGCCGCACGTCACGGCGCCACGATCCGCACCGGTGTCGATGTCCAGGCGCTCCGCGTCGAGGGGGATCGCGTCACCGGCGTCGTCACCGACGAGGGCGACATCTCCGGCGGAACAGTGGTCGTCACGGCCGGAATCTACTCACCACGACTCCTCGCGCCCCTCGGGCTGGAGCTGCCGATGACGGTCACACTCTGCCCCGTGGTGCAGACCGAGCCGGTCGAGCCGATGCTGGGTCCGGTGCTCGGCGTCGCGTCGGGTGAATTCGCGGGCCGCCAGGAGGCCTCCGGACGGTTCCGGTTCATCGGCAGCTCGAAGCCGTGGACGGAGGACAAGTCGGATCCGTATGACCCGTCATTGCGGCTGGGCGACCTGCAGCGCGCGGTGGATGCCGGGCTGGCGGCGATCCCGGCGCTGGCGGACGTCCGCATCGCCCGCAGCTGGGGTGGCCTGATCGACCGCACGCCGGACGTGCTGCCCGTGCTCGACCGTGCCGACGCCTACGCCGGTCTCGTCGTCGGCGCCGGGTTCAGCGGCCACGGCTTCGGCATTGGCCCCGTCACCGGCGAGATCCTCGCCGACCTCGCGACCGGGAAAACCCCGCGCTTCGACCTCTCGGCGTTCACGCTTGAGCGCTTCGCGGAGGGCACCTACCGCCACGAAGCGCTCCAGATGCACGGCTAATTCGGATCCACCAAGGGTCAATATCTGCGGGAAGGATCCTGTCGGTCGCCGTACTAGCGGCTGAGCACTCGCATCACCATCGCGACCGGGGCCATGAGCAGGCGGCGCATCACGCCCCCACCGGGTGCGCCGATCCGGAGAGAGCTGCGCAGGCCGCCCATGCGCATCCGGGGCGGCAACGGCTTCATGCTCATCTCGACGACGATCGCCGGCCGCTGCTCCCTCCCCGGCGGCGCAATGGGGTACGTGGATTGGGACATCTCTGCCTCCTCGAGAAGGCGACACGACCACGCCGGCCGCATCGCGCTCCATGCATGATGACGGAGGACCCACGCCGTAGTGCTAACAATATGTGAGCATATGGCCTTTCCAGCCTAGCAGCAGCAGCGCGAAACTGCTATAGTCACGCATGACTATTTGATCGTTGTGCTCGAGGAGTGTCCTGCATCCCATGTCGTCCGCATCGTCCCCAACAACCCTGCATACCGGCCTGCGCTGGCTCTCCGTCGCC
>CAVUJM010000029.1:0-6325 GCA_963741795.1 uncultured Chloroflexia bacterium | reverse complement strand
GTTACCTGCGCGCGATGGACAGCACGCTCGACGAGGTTGGCGCGCGCGAGGGGATCGCCGAGATCCAGCGCGCGCACCTGGACGAGCTGCTGAAGCTCGTGCCGCAGTCGGTGACGATCTAGCCGAACCGGTCGGCCCCTTTGACCCCTAGCCCTGCCTGGAGGCGGATGTGGAATCGAGAACACAGAGTGCATCCGGCCTGTCCGACATCGAGATTGTCGAGGCGCTTGGCCGGGAATTCTTCATGGCGCTCGACGCGCGTGATCCCCGTCGGATGCGAAATACGCTGGCGGCGAACGCGACGTTCCGTGTTCACCCGCACAGTGCCCCGATTCGACCGGCGGACGAGATCGTGGCCTATTTCGGCACGGTTGTCTCCTCCTATCCGAACGCGCACTGGGATGTGACCGACGTGATCGCGGCGCCGGACCGGGGCGCGGTGATGTATGTGGTCCGCGAGTATTCGGCGCGTCAGGGGCGCGAGCGTATCGCCGAGCAGATGGCGGTCATTCGCGTGGCCGGTGGCAAGATCGTCAGCATCGTCGGGTATTACGACAGCTCGGAGTTCCAGCGCATCTTCTGGGAGGCCGACTAGATATCGACCTTCGGTCGATCTTCGGCGCTCGGAGTCGACACGCGGTCGACCCCTACGCCTTTGGTCAGGTGCGCCATCCGCCGGCATGCTGGCCTCTGGCCCGGGTACACTTGCTGACGGGCTCATACGTACCGGATGTCGCCCTCGAGTGTCGAACCAGTACGCAGGCGCGCCGTTCCAGCGCATCGTGTTTGCCGGGTGATCCGGCATGTGGCTGGACTGCCGCCCTCCTTCCGGAAGAATCATGAGACACCAGTCATCCACCATCGCGGAGAAGTCTGGACAGACGCACAGCGCGCCGCGCTCGACGCCGGGCCTGGAGAGCGCGCCGGGCGCCATGCGTTCCGCTCATCCCCAGGTCGAGGCCGCGCAGGATGACATCCCGGATATCGTTATCCGCCGGCTGCCGATCTACGTGCGCACGCTGAAGGGGCTGACCGACGAGGGGCAGAAATCTGTCTCCTCCGAAGAACTGGCCAGCCTGATCGGTGTCACCGCCGCCCAGATCCGGCGCGATCTCTCGTACTTCGGCAAATTCGGCAAGCAGGGCAAGGGGTACGACATCGCGTACCTCTCCGCCGCGATCGACCGCATCCTGAAGCTGGATCGCCAATGGCCGATGGTGCTTGTCGGCATGGGCCGCCTTGGGCATGCGATTGCCAGCTACCGGGGATTCAGCCGCTCGTCGTTCACGATCGAGGGGTTGTTCGACGAGGACGCGGCAAAGATCGGCGAGCGGGTCAACGATATGGTGGTGCAGCCTATCAGCGAGGTCATCGAGACGATGCGCGAGAAGGGCATCCGCGTCGGGATCATCGCGACCCCGCGCGTGCGAGCGCAGGAGGCAGCTGACCTGCTGGTCGCTGGCGGCGCCGAGGCGATCCTGAACTACGCCCCGGTGATCCTGCGCGTTCCGGACAACGTCACGGTGCGCGAGATCGACCCCGTCTCCGCGCTCCAGAGCATGACCTACTACATCGAGCAGTGAGCGAATCCCCGCGCATCCATCACGTCCAGGTCGCGATGCCCGCCGGGCGTGAGGAGGAGGCGCGCGCCTTCTACGGCAGCCTGCTGGGGTTCCGTGAGGTCGCCAAGCCGGCGAATCTGGCCGGTCGCGGCGGGTGCTGGTTCGAGACCGGGAATCTGCAGGTGCATCTCGGCGTGGACAAGGCGTTTGTCCCGGCGACCAAGGCGCATGTGGCGTACGAGGTCGATGACTTGGACGCGATGCGCGAGCGGTTCGAGGCGGCTGGCGTGGCGACCGTCGAGGACGAGCCGCTGCCGGGGTATCGCCGCTTCTACATAGCCGACCCCTTCGGCAACCGCGTCGAGATCCTCCAGTCAAACGCGTAGTCGGTCCTCGGGCCAGGATTCCAAATTCCTGTCGTCATTCTGTGGAGAGCGTCTGCTCCGTCTCGTCCTCCAGCCTCACAACACCCGTCATCCCGAGCCGGTCCGTTGAGCGGAGCGAGACGACCGTGTCGAGGGATCTTTGCGCCGGCAGGAATACTCGTCTGGCCTGTGCAAGGATCCCTCCACGCGCGGACCGCGCAGCGGTCCGCTTGGTCGGGATGACGGCTCAGTTGAGTGGCGCCGGAAGAGACCGCGCCCTGATATCGACATGCGGTCGACCCGTACATTGGTAAAGGTCCCAGATGAAGGGGGACCGTGGATGACCGCCTTTGTCACCAGGCTGTGACGTGACGCGGCTGATCGTGGTCGTCGTCAGCAGGAGAATGCGATGCCCGGGGAGATGCCGTTCACGGTTGCCGAGTGGAAAGACGACATGGACGGTGCGTGGCGGTCGCTGGAGGCCGTGCTCGATGCCGCCTGGGAAGACGCCTTGACGCGGAAGACGGATGCGGCCGGCTGGTCGGCGAAGGACCATATCGCGCATCTGGATGCCTGCGCTTACGCCATGATTGTGATGTTCCGCGATGGCCAGCCGGAGTGGGTCGGGTTGGGCGTCGATGAGGCGCTTTTCCGCGAGGAGGGATACGATCGCGAGAACGAGGTGATCCGGCAACGGACCATCACGATGCCGCTGGCGGACGTCCGCGCACGGTTCAGGCAGACGCACGAGGAGCTGCTGCGCGTCGTTGGCGGGATGACGGACGAAGACCTCCATCGGACGTGCGGCGCGTTCGTGCCCGGCGCCGGTGATGTGACGGTTGCCCGCAAGCTGGCCGGCAATACGGCGCCGCACTACGAGGAACACCGCGCGCTACATCGAGCGTCTTCTGCGTATGGATACCGACCGGGGACAGGATACGTCCCCCGCATAGCGAGGAGCAGACACATGACCCAGGACCTTCCCCCGATCCCGACTGCGCAGGAGATAGTGGCGGAGATGAAGCGCGCGTGGAGCGACCTGCAAGCGGTTGTGGATGCCGCCACGCCCGATGACCTGGTCGGGAAGGTCGACGCCGCCGGGTGGTCGGCGAAGGACCATCTGGCGCATCTCGATGCGTGGGATACCTCGGTGCTGGTGATGATCCGCGATGGCCGCCCCCAGTGGGAGGGGCTTGGGATCGATAAAGACCTGTACGAGGAAGAGGGGTATGACCACAAGAACGAGGTGATCCGCCAGCACTCGGTCGCGGCGCCGCTGGACGAGGTGCGCGCATCGCTGGCCTCGACGCACAACGAATTCGTGCGGGTGATCGAGGGCATGACGGACGAGCAGCTGCACCGTCCGAGCAACGAGTATGTGCCCGGGGCAGGCGAGTTCGAGATTGCCCACAAGATCATGGGCAACACGTACATGCACTACGACGAGCACCGGGAGTACATCGAGCGCATTTTGGCGTCCTAGCTCGGTTTCCGGCCAGATCGCGCCGGGAGGGAGGACATTTCGACCAGCCACGCGACGGTTAATGCGCGTAGTGGTGGTCGAAAGTCCATGGCCGAGCATGCAGTGCGAGAAGCGTGAGCGAGCCTTTCGCTACGACATGCCGTTATTCCGCCTCTACGGCGTCGGCGAAGGCTGCCATGGAGGGGAAGGTCCAGTCCGGCTCGACGGCGCCCTCCGGGATCGGGGTCGCGCCGGCGCCCGGTGTGCCGCCACGGCGGTCGATCCAGACGGTGGTGAGGCCGGCGGCCTTGGCCGGGACGTGGTCGTGGAAGAGGCTCTGGGCGACGTGGAGCAGCCGCTCGCGCGGGATGCCCATCTCGTCGACCTTGGCCAGCAGCGCGTCGAAGTTGCGCGGGTCCGGCTTGTAGGAGCCGATGTCCTCCGCCGTCAGGATCGCGTCGAACTCCACGCCGAGGCGCGCGTTGCTGCCGGCGAACGATGTGCGGTCGACGTTCGAGAGGATGATCAGCTTGTAGCGTTGCTTCAGGCGCGCCAGGGCGTCGGCGGAGTCCGGAAAGGCGCGCCATTCCGGCACGGAGCGGCCGATTTCGGCGGCGAGGCGCTCCGGGACGGCGATGTTGTGCGCCTTCCCGGCCGCGATGACCGCCTGTGCGATGACCTCGGGGTAGCGCAGGCCGGGCTGCTCGCGCTCGATGCGCGATTCCTCGACGCCGTAGGTCTCCAGCAGGGTGTCGAGGTCCGGCGCGCCGGGGGCGAGGGCGGCGACCTTCATCAGGCCGCCTTTCAGGCCATCTTCCCAGTCGATCAGGGTGCCGTAACAGTCAAAGCTGAGCGCGTCGAAATCGGTGAGGTTCATCCCGGTGCTCCAGGGGGCGAGGCAAATTGGCCGTCAGGATCATCGCATCCCACGCCGGCCACCGGTCGCAGCTGCGAGGGCCGGCGGTACGAAATGGATTGTGTCCCCCTTACTCCCACTCGATGGTTGCGGGCGGCTTCGAGGTGATGTCGTAGACGACGCGGTTGATGCCGTCGACCTCGTTGACGATGCGGCTGCTGATGCGGCCGAGGACGTCGTAGGGAAGCTTCGCCCAGTCGGCGGTCATGGCATCCTGGCTGGCGATGGCGCGGACGGCGACGACGCGCGCGTAGGTGCGGTAGTCACCCATCACGCCGGTTGAGTTCACCGGGAGGAGGACGGCGAAGTACTGCCAGACGTCCTTGTTGTGCCCGGCCTTCTCGATCTCCTCGCGGACGACCGCGTCGGCCTTGCGCAGCAGGGCGAGGTCGGTCTCGTTGATCTCGCCGAGGAGGCGGACGGCGAGGCCGGGGCCGGGGAACGGCTGTCGCTCGACGATCTCGTCCGGCACGCCGAGCAGGCGGCCAACGGCGCGGACCTCGTCCTTGAACAGCAGTCGGAAGGGCTCGAGCAGCTCGAACTCCATGTCCTCCGGCAGGCCGCCAACGTTGTGATGGGTCTTGATCTTGGAGGCCGTCTTGGAGCCCGCGCTGGCCGTCGCGCTCTCGATCACATCCGGGTAGAGCGTGCCCTGGGCCAGGAACTGGAACGGCCCGGCTTTCTCGGCCTCCGCCTCGAAGACGCGCACGAAGGTCTCGCCGATGATCTTGCGCTTCTCTTCGGGGTCCGTGACGCCCTCCAGCTTGCCGAGGAAGCGCTCGCTGGCGTCGACGTAGACGAGGTTGGTCTTGAAGTGGTTCGTGAAGGTCTCGCGGACGGCGTCAGCCTCACCCTGGCGGAGCAGGCCGTTGTTGACGAAGACCGGGGTGAGCTGGTCGCCGATCGCCTTGTGGATCAGCGCCGCCGCGACGGAGGAGTCGACCCCGCCGCTGAGCCCGAGCAGCACCCGGCCATCACCGACGCGCTCCTTGATCTCGCGGATCGCCGCGTCGACGAACGACTCGGCGGACCAGTTCGTCTCGCAGCCGGCGACGTTGACGAGGAAGTTGCGGATGATGTCGGTGCCGTGCTCGGTGTGGTTCACCTCGGGATGGAACTGGAGGCCAACCATGCGGCCGTTGCTCATCGCCGCGATGGGCGAGTTCGTCGACCAGCCGAGGATCGAGAAGCCCTCGGGGAGTTGCTGGATGTGGTCACCGTGGCTCATCCAGACGTTCAGGCCGGACGGCAGGCCGATAAACATGTCGGCCGCCTCGCCGGAATCCTCGACCTGCAGCTCGGCGGAGCCGTACTCGCGGTGATCGGCCGGTTCGACCTTGCCGCCGAGGGCGTGAACGATCAGTTGCATGCCGTAGCAGATGCCGAGGGTCGGAAGGTTCTGCTCCGTGACCCAGTCGGGTAGCTGCGGGGCGTCCGGGGCGTAGACGCTGGCCGGTCCACCGGAGAGGATGACGGCCTTCGGGTTCAGGCGCTGCACCTCGTCCCATGGCGTGTCGTGGGCGACGAGCTCGCCGTAGACGCCGATCTCGCGCACCCGGCGGGTGATGAGCTGGCTGTACTGGGAGCCGTAATCGAGGATGGCGACGGCGTCGACGCGGTGCTCGGTTTCGGCGGCGTCGTGGAGCAGCTCGACGGACTCATCGAGGGTATGCGGATGGTGCACCTCGCCTTCGGTCGGGTCGACGGGGGCCGGTGTGGAGGTGTCCGGTGACGTCATGCAGGGGTCCTTTACGTGTGGGTGGCGTGGGTCGCGCGGTCGTGGGCGGGACGGCGCGCATCTACCGCAATGGTACCCGAGAAGGGGAGGCGGGGCGGCTGGATTCGCGCCATGCGCAAAAGAAACACCACGTCATTCTGAACGAACGTGAAGAATCCAACGCGAAGCGGTGTTCCAAGGTCCCAACCAATGCCGTGTGCCGCGATTGCCCCGTCAACGAACGTGGCCGCAAGCTGGATTGGGGCGCTGCTCGTGCGCTTCGCGTAGGGCTCTTCGCATCCG
>CAVUJM010000028.1:0-22903 GCA_963741795.1 uncultured Chloroflexia bacterium | reverse complement strand
CACCCGGAGCTGAAGCGAGCAGTGTAGGGAAGGGCACGCTACTGCTTCTTGCCTACGGCTCGGTTGGGCTCCCGTGCGCTCCCCTTGACTCAACCAGCATGAAGTCCTCCCACATCAGTCTGCCCCGATTTTCCGGACGACTGGGGGCAGGATCATGGATCTCCTTCGCTCCAAGCGTGATGCGAACCACAGACCGGAGGGCGATTGTATCAATTCGACATCAACCCGGCGCAGCAGACGATGATGACAGTATCGCCGTTAGCCAACCATTCGTAATAAGGGAATAATACATTACGATCATCGAATCGTTACGATTTTGGCATGGACGATGCGTCAAATACATGCATACGGCACGGCCGATTACATATCATTGCAGAAGGTAACTAGACATGAGCTGACATTCATGCACGCAGCCAACGCGCGAGAAGCGTGACGCGCCTCTCGGACGCCCTGTGAGCCCAACAGGAAGTAGCACGGCATGATCCTCTTCACGTGCTTCCGCGGGTTTCGCCTCCTCATGTGCGTCCTCGTCGCGTCGCTCGTGTTTGCCGCCACGCCGTTGCTGGCTACACCCGAGGAGCCGGGGACTGTTGGAACGCCCATCCCCGAGGGAGCGCTTGGCGCGGAGGAGCCAGCGCTCATAGAGGTTGTCGAGCCGACCGTACCATCACCCACATCCGAGCCCACCTTACCTGCACCCACACCTGAGCCGACTGTACTTGCCCCTGCTCCGGAACCCACCTTGATCCCCGAACAACCGACGCCGACACAGGAGCCTGTCCCAACCTCGGCCCCTCCAACGCTCCAGGCCGAAGTGACCTTGGCCCCGTCGTCCACACCACCAGCCGAGTCGACAATGGCACCGTCTCCGACGGTCAACACGGACTCCCTCATCCCGTCTGGCTCATTGGACTCCGTGTCCTTGGGCCCTGGTGAGGCCCATTCCCTCGGGTTCACGTATGTGGCGACAACGCCACGGACAGCAACCACCATCCATGTCGAACTGAGAAACGCTGACGGCTCGGTGGCGACTGCCTGGTGGCTGCAGGGTCAGGCGGGAGGTTCGGCATGGGTCAGCAATGGCGGCGTGATCGATCTTGGGGAGGACCTAGCGCTGACGCAGGGCAGCTCGTTTCCGGTGACGTTGATCGTCACCGCGCCCGCCGAAGTCACCCACCAAGAGGGCGTTTCGCTCTACCTTCGCAGCATTGCGTCGACTGAAGCCGGCGATGTCGAAACAGGAGTCGCTGAGGCATCAGCCATTGCCATGTTCCAGAGCGTGCCAGCGGTCGAGGCGAGCGGAGTCTCCCCGAGCTCCGTGACCGCAGACGGAACTCTCGATTGTATACAGACATCACCGATCGGTACGGACATTATCGATGTGGGCGAGTTCGCGAGTTTTACCTGCGCATATGCTCCTGGTCCCCTGAGGCTCCGCGTGAACTCCCTGACTGACTACTGGGAGTATCGCGTGGACAACGGCCAATGGACTTCGGTCGTTGGACAAGATTCATTGACACCAGCGAGTGGTGATGGCGGCAAGACCGTGACGTACGTGATCGATCTGCGCTTCACAGGCGATCTGACATGCCTCCAGGCAGCCAGGGCCAAACGGAAATGGAGATCACGAACACCGCGGGGCGGTCCTTAACCCCTCAACCGATGCTCGCCAAACTCATGGCGACCCGATTCACGAATGTAAGCCCCACAGCCGATGACTTCGAGCTGACCTGCATCCCGGACACTATCACAGCCCATGTTGGTGATGATCCGGTGGACGTTGTATGCACGTTCAGCGGCAAGGACTCGCTCGGCGACAAAACAGTGACGCTCACGCACCTCCTGATGACATCACCGGAGGGATGGGGCATGAGCGGAGCAGGCACGGTCGACGGGAGCACGCTCACACTCACGCCGAAAGAGTCGATCGGTGCAGGGGGTGCATACACGTTTGGCTTCTTCGCCTCTCCTGCCGTATGTGGAGCCGGATCCGGGTTGATCTCACTCAGCTCTTTCTTCACCTTTGAGGAATCCGACCCCATGGGCGGTCCTGGCGCAATGCTCACTGCCGATGTCGGAAGTGGACTCGTCATTGCTCCAGGCATCGATGCCGCTGCGCTCGACTTCGGGACCTCCGTCAAGGTCGAATCCGGGTATACCCCCGTGACAGGAACCTTGGCAGTCACCTTACTCCCACCGGGAGATATGACATGCGCCGCCCTTTCCCCGGAGTGGAGTATCCAGATCAGCACCAACGGCCTCTATCAGGACCGTACCAGCGCCCGGATCCCGGCGGAATCCTTCACCTATCTGGGCACCCAGTCCGTCCTGGACGCACCAGGCGGGCTCATCCCGCTTGGCGGCGATATACCGCTCGCATCCGGAGCGGCCACGACAATTGCTTCTGGCAACGAAACCATCGGAGAGGGAGGAGCCTGGAACGCGATGTTCCAGCTCAGTCCTCCGAGTGATGTCCCGCCCGGTGCCTATGGTGGAACGATCGAGATCATGATCGTCGCCGCGCCTTAGGGCTGGAAGGAACACAAAGATGACGAGAGGCCGTGTATGCCTCCAGCCTATTCCTTTCGCGGGTGATCGCGATCTCGCCGATGCCGGTAACGGCATTGACCATGATCGCCGCAGATGACCCGGCTATCCGCTCTCGCAGGAGGCACGTGAAGTTGGGGAACAGGGGCCGATGGTTTGCCGCGATCAGTACTCGGTGACTGATCGCCACTGCCACCCTCACAGGTGGCGAAGCGGCCCCGACGGGGAGCCGCCTCACCGGACGGTGACGCCACAGACCTCGAAAGCTTGCTGGCGTCCCCGCACCTATTGAACCACGAATGTGGTTCAGCAAAGGAGCGTTTCCATGAACGCCAAGTCTCGAGCATTGAGCGTACTGGCTGCGGCCATCATCTCAATCAGCATGTTCGGCGGCGCGACCGCGCAGTCGTCGGATTCAGCGTGGACCAGCGCCCAGCTGTCGGACCCGTTCGGGTACATCTGCGTGGTCGACATCTGGAACACTTCGGGTGATTTCGGGATCTGGGAGTTTGATGGCACCCAGTATAACCCGGTGACGGGCACAACAATGGCCTTCTCGACCGACGTCTATGGCGGCGGCATGACCGGTTGCGACGTCTACGCGTACTTCGAGGGCCTCAGCCTCAACAGCGGCTCGGGCAGCTGGATCGACCCAAGCTTCTTCAGCGCCTACTCGTGGTACCGGATGGATACCGTGGACCCGTGGGGGTTCGGTGACCATGTCCCAGGGTTCAATTCGTACAACTTCGACTACACACTGGACTGGGTGCCATCGTACATGACTCCCGGTTGGTATCAGGGTCAGGTGTATGTCTATGTCTACAACGGCATGTAGCGCTCGCTATGTCAGCGTTGGGAGCCGACACTCTCCCGACGCACGCCCGCCTGCTTCCCAACGCCGGTGACGGTGATGTGAAGCCCGGCTAATGCACCGCCCCGGGGTGCCAGATATCTGACACTCCGGGGCCCTCCCGGTCGCGACCGGCGAGGTGTCCTGTTGTGAAGTGGAGCGACCCATGCGCACTCTCATTCGCACCCTGATTCTCCTGGCTGCCCTGGTCCTTGCCACAGCCAGTCCAGCCGTCATGATGGCGCAATCGGTCGACTTCGGATCCACACCGGAGGCGCCGTCGGGACCGCGGGACACCTCCACGGGCGAAGATGTGCCGACGTTCGCCCTGATTGCGGTCGGTGACCATCCAACGGGGTACTTCGACGATATCGAAGTGGCGCCGGGCTCTTTAGTCGAGCTGACCGTCGCGGCCGTGAATGTGGGCCAGGTTCCCGTCGATCTCCATACATTCAAAGTCAATGCCGGTGTGTCGACCAACGGCGGGTTCGCCGCAGGGAAGGAGGATGATCCACCCGTCGGCGCCACCGCCTGGATCAACTACCAGCCGCAAAACGTCCAGCTCGCGCCGGGCGAGCAACGACAAACCACGTTCACTGTCTCCGTCCCGGCAGACGCCGCTCCAGGCCAATACATCTCCGGGCTGGCCGCCACTGAGGCGGAAGCCGCTCCCATTCCGGGAACAGACATCCTCAGCCAGACGCGGGGTTACGTGATCTCAGTCGGCATCCTCGTGCCGGGAGAGCTGACGCCCGGATTCGAGGTCGGTACGCCAGAGATCGTGGACAGGGCACTGGTCATCCCCATCACCAACACTGGCAACTACCTTGTCCGCCCCGCCGGTCGGCTGGCGATGACAGACCCGGACGGCAATCCGGTACTCTCCACCGACGTCCAGATGGGATCGGTCTATGCCGGCCTCTCGACCAACCTCGTCGCTTACCTGCCCGATCAGCTTCCGGCAGGTGATTTCCTGGTCAACCTGTCACTGACCGACACCGCGTCGGGGGTCACCGCCCAGATCAGCAGCGCCCCTGTTGCCCTCGCCGAACCGGTTGACCCGACGGCATTGACAGCTACGGTCACTGTCGAACCAAATGCGGATCCGATCGCTTTCGCAAACGTCACCGCGACGCTGAATAATCCCGGCAAGGAGATCCCGTCGGCGAACATCTCGTTGCGGGTCCTGCGGGATGGTGAAGAGGTTGAGGTTTATCCGCTCGCTTCGAACCTCCTGGTGCCGAGTGGCGAGACCGTTGTTACCGGCCGCTACATCCCCGCAGATACCTGGACACCAGGGACGTACACGTTCCAAATCATCGTGAGTTCTGTCAGCCAGCGAGAGGGAAGCGAGACCGTCCTGCTGACCCAGGACGTGGCGGACACAATCGTCGTGCCATAGCGTGATTCAGGCTCAAGGCGAACTTGCTTGCAGCCTTGGGGAAGGGAAGCCACATACCCTCCAGCCGCCGCGCAACCGGGCTCGAATACAATCCGCGAAATTCGTTCGACAAGGGTATTGACAAAGGGGCACGGTGTACGTACTATCGTTCGTACACAGGACGTCACCTTCCTGATGTCGGGGCGAACGAAGACGCGCACAGGTGCCGGGCAGGAGTTTCCGGCACACGACGGGACCGGTGTTACGGCGCCGGAAGCGTTACGGATCCAGGACCGGGCGACCGGTCACGCGGCCCGCAGGGGCGGCGCACGATTCTCCGGAATCGACTGGTGGTGCGGTGACACGGACAGCGCTCCGCGACGGTGGATATGCTGGTGGCTCACTCCGGGGACCGTGACCTCCCCGAGAGTGGACGAGGGGCTCGCCGCCCCTCACAACCCGATCGCCGGTTGCCGGAAACGGCGGCTGAGGCTCCCATCGGGGAAGCGGCCAGGATCCCGCTCGGTGACGACAGAAATGCCCGGCGTTCCCTTTCGGGGGAGCCGGGCTTTCTGCATGTGTGTAGGTGATGCGTCTCGGGAATCAGGGAAATACGGACGTTCGCCCGGATATCGACCTGCGGTCGATGGGTCGACGCGCGGTCGACCCCTACGACGGGATACCAGGCAGCGCGCCTACCGTCGCCGGTAGACGGTGTCGCCGAGGCGGACGACGGCGCCCTGAGGCTGGTCGTCGCGGTAGGTGCCGACGAAGCCGCGCGTGCCGTTCCCGAGGAAGCGGAGCGCCTCGGTGACCCGGCGGTCCGCCTTCTGGCCGGGCGGGAAGCGAAGGCAGAACTTGCTGAACGGCGCGCAGGGGTGGGCCACCTCCCAGGCATCGATCTCGACGATGCGCCCATCGTCACTCATCACCACGATCCCGTTCGCGAGGTCGTTCAGGGAGACAATGCCCTCGTGATCGACGAGGATGCTCTCCCCGGCGATGCCGTCGACGAGGTGCGCGCCGAACCGATCCGCGCATTCGCACATAGTGCCCGGTGAACCCGATCGAGACACCGTTTTCGCCACGAAATCGCGATCGCGGATGGTCGCGATGATGCACATCGCGGATGGACTCGCCGTCCGAGGTGATGCCGGTTACCCCGCCGCTCCCGATGCGCAGGGCGGTGACGGATAGCAGGTGCTCTTCCGGGGTGTAGCGCTCGTCCGACTTGACGCCACTCTTGATCTTCTCGCGCTGGACCTGCAGGCGGACGACTTTGCCGATGGGGATCAGGGTGTTGTCTTCCAACCGGTGCTTCTCCGTCACGATAGTGATACGCCTGCCGAAGTATCGCATTCGCTGTGGCGATGGCAATGTACGGACTGGCGGCATCGTTTCTGCGCCATAGTTCGTATCGAAGCCGGCAGAGGCCGGCGCAGACGACTGTAGACGAGGAGACGATGAGATATGGCCAAGCCGAAACGCAATCTCGAGCCCGTGATGCCGCCGATGAAGGCGAGCGAGGAGTCGACCGAGGAGCAGCTGGAGCTCGCGAAGAAGCAGGGTGAGGCGTATGCCGAGGCGCTGAAGGGCATGGACGAGGAGTCCGGCGCGGATAAGGTCCGGGTCGGCGAGTACGAGGTTGCCCTGGTGGTCGAGAACGCCGAGGGCATGTGGCACATGATGGACGGCGAGCTGACCTGGCGCGAGCCGGAGGACGAGAACACGCACATCGAGATCGCCGTGCGCGACGCCGCCGATGGCCGCTTCATTCCCTCCCTGAACGTGACCGTGTCCGTGAAGGGGCCGGACGGCAAGGACTGGGGTACGCACCAGCAGGAGACTGCTGTGGCACCCGTGGATCTATCACTACGGCCGCAACTGGGTCGTCGGTGAGAAGGGCGAATACACGATCGGTGTGACGATCGACCCGCCGACGTTCATGCGCCACGACCACAAGAACGGCAAGCGCTACGCCGACAAGGTGGAGCTGGAGTTCACGCGCGAGATCGAGCCTGGGCAGAAGATCGCCACAGAGAAGTAACGCATCGTCGTCATCGCGATCATGAGAAGCGGCGGGTGTCCCTGTAGGGATGCCCGCCGTTTCGTGTTTCGCCTCGATATCGACATTCGGGCACCTGCGGTGCCGCTTCATGTCGATCGGGTCGACACGCGGTCGACCCCTACGGAGGTGCATCATACCGCCGAGGCGACGAGCTCGCGGACGGCGGGGGCGACCTCGTGGGCGTAGGTCTCGATGGTGTACGGGTCGTCGGCGGCGGCGATGAAGGCGCTGATGCCGTAGTCCATGGCGACCTCGGCGAGCTGCTCCGCCCATTGGCGCGGCGGGCCGACGAGGAAGCCCCCTCCCTGCTGGGCGAACTGGCCGTTGATGTTCAGCATGCGGCGGATCGTCGACGGCTCGCGCCCGGCCTTCTCCGCGCCCTCGTCGATGTGCCGGTTCATCTCCGCGAGGTCGGAGACGCCGTTCGGCAGATACCCCAGCGAGGGCAGCCAGCCATCCGCGAGGCGCCCGGTCATGCGCAGGATGCGGGGCTTGTAGGCGCCCACCCAGATGCCGATGTCATGGGCCGGGGCGGGGCCTCGTCGCGCGCCCTTCACCGTGTAGTGCTTGCCCTCGACCTGCACGCCGCGCCGGGTGCTGGTGTCCCACATCTGGCGCATGATCTCGATCGCTTCCTCCAGCGCCTCGATCGATTCTCCCGGGGAGAGGCGCTGGGCGCCCATGCCCTCAATCGCGTCCCAGAACGCGCCGGTGCCGAGGCCCATCTCGACGCGGCCGCCGGAGAGCAGATCCAGGCTCGCTGCCGCCCGGGCCAGCACGGCCGGGTTGCGTAGCGGCAGGTTCAGGACGTTCCCGGCGACGGTGATGCGCTCGGTTTGCGAGGCGACGTAGCTCATCAGCGTCCAGGTATCGTGGAACGACGGGTTGTAGGGGTGGTCCTGGAAGGAGACGAGGTCCAGCCCGGCGTGCTCCGAGGCGACGGCCAGCTCGACCGCCTTGTGGGTGGGGTGGGCGGCGGGGGTGATGAAGGTGCCGAAGATGAGGTCGTGTCCGTAGTGTCATGGTCTGCGTCCGATTCATTCGTAGTCGTACACCCGGCCCTTGTGGCCGGGTCGATTGCGTTGGGACCCGGCCACCGGTCGCAGCTGCGAGGGCCGGGTGTACGCAGGTGAGTTTGCGGCGTGCAGCGCCGGACACAAGGTCCGGCGGTACGCCGGATTGATGGCGGTCGTCTAGCGCACGGCGGCCATCGGGGCGATGTTGAAGTTGTCGCGGAAGATGTTGTCCGGGTCGTATTTCAGCTTCAGCTCGCGAAGGCGGCGCAGGTGCTCTGGCGGGAAGGCGTCGTGCAGGCGCTCGACGCGACGGTCAGTCTCGAAGCTGAGGTAGAGACCGTCGGTATGCTCGCGGACGTCCTCCCACGCCGGGTCGAAGCGCGCCTTGCTGGCGCCCATCGCCGAGATGTTGAAGTTCGCCGAGCGGTGGGCATAGGCGGTGGCGTCGGGCGCGACGTCGCTCACCGCACCCCCGACGGAGCGGATCTGGAAGAAGTAGGTCGCCCCGCTCCAGAGCAAGCTGGCCGCCGCGCGGGCGACCTCGGGCGTGATGTGCTCGACGAAGCCGTTGTGGGAGATCGGCTCGCCACTTCCCTGGTGGTAGCCAGTGTCGGCGGCGTTGGAGATGACGCTGACATACGGCGCGATCACGATCTGCGGCTGGTAGAGCGGCGCGATGTTCGCGATCGGCTGGAGGCGGCTGACAATCGTGTCCGGGTCGGACGAGTTCACCATCACCAGCGCCTGGGCGATCATCGGCTGGTCGCGACGCGGGCCGCCGAGGATGATCTCGCCGGAGACATCACGCGGGGAGGCCTCGATTACCTCGCCCCACTTCTGGAGGAACCCGGCGAGGTCGGTCGCGTCGAAGACGAGCGTCGCCCAGCCGACGTTGCCGACCGGCTTCGCCTCGAACTCGAACGACGTGACGATGCCGAAGTTGGCGCCGGCGCCGCGGATCGCCCAGAAGAGGTCCGCGTGCTCGTCCGCACTGGCGCGCACGACCGAGCCGTCCGCGAGGACGACCTCGGCGGCGCGGATATGGTCCAGTGTCAGGCCGTGGTCACGGGCGATGAAGCCGATGCCGCCGGCCGTCGCCAGGCCGCCGACGCCAACCCCGCCGTAGTCGCCGGAGGTGATCGCCAGATTGTGCGGATGCAGGAACGCGGCGACGTCCATCCAGCGCGCGCCGGGGCCGATGCGGACGAGGTTGCGCTCGGCGTCGATCATCTCCATGCCGTCGAGTTCGGCAAGGTTGATGACGATGCCACCGTCGTTGGTCGAGCGGCCGCTGATGCCGTGACCGCCGCTACGGACGCCCATCGGGACGTTCTCGTGCTGCCGGGCGAAGGCGAGCGCGTCGACCACTTGCTGTGTGCCCCTCACGTTGAAGACGAGGCCCGGTGCCCCGCCGCGCATGTAGGTGTCCTTCACCCGCGCGTAGGCGATATCGCCCGGCTCGACGGCGACGTCACGGAGCGAGGCCGGGATGGCGTCGTAGTCGATCCCATCGCGGCGCTTCGCGCGCGCGGCGGCCGGGCGGATGGCGATGCCGCTCTCCAGCTCCGGCAGGGCGCTTGCCGCCGCGCGCTTCAGGTCGGGGACCACCTCCTCGGCGAAGCGGGTCATGGTCGCCTCGTCGTCGGTCCAGAGGATGAAGGTGCCGATGCCGTCGTCGAGCACCAGCGGGAGCAGATCCTCCACCCACGCCTCGGGCGGGCCGGTCAGGAAACCGTCTCGCTCATCGCTGAACGTGCCCTTGATGGTGAGCATGCGGCGAATCTCGCGCGGGTCGCGTCCGGTGCCTCTCGCGGCCTCGTCGATGATCGCGTTGCCCTTCGCGAGGTCGCCGGGCTGGAGGTACGACTGCGTCGCCAGCCAGCCGTCCGCCTCGCGGCCGAGCAGGCGGAGCATGCGCGGCTTGTAGGCGCCGAGCCAGAGCGGGATGTCGTGAGCCGGGAGCGGCCCACGCTGGGCGCGGGGCATCTGGTAATGCTCACCGTCGAAACGGAGCAGGCGGCGCTCCCCGGCGTTCCAGAGCTCGCGGACGATCGTGATCGCTTCGGCGAGCGCGTCGACCGACTCGCCCGGCGTCTTCCGCTCGCCGCCCATCGCCGCGATGCCGTCCCAGAAGGCGCCGGCGCCGAGCCCGAGCGCGAAGCGGCCGTTGGAGAGCAGGTCGAGGCTGGCCGCGGACCGCGCGAGGACGGCGGGCGGGCGCAGCGGCAGGTTCAGGACGTTCGCGGCGATGCGGATGCGCTCCGTCTTGCCGGCCACCCAGGAGAGCAGCGTCCAGGTGTCGAGGTGGTCGGCGATGTAGGGGTGATCCTGGAAGGTGACGAGGTCATACCCGAGCGCCTCGCTCGTCACGGCGAGGGCGACGGTGCGCTGCGGGTCGGAGTTGGACGGCGTGATGAAGGTGCCGAATTCGAGGGCGTGTCCGTAGTTCATGCAGGGGCTTTCTGATCAGGGGCGATGCGCGCGTACGCGGCATTGAGTCACTTCCCAATAGTAAGTGACGTGGAATGGCGTTGCCAGCGACTGTCCGCGAGGACGGCCAGCAGCGGCACTTCTCTTGCAAGAAGCGGAGGCGCAGGTCGGTCAGACGCGGGTCGCAGATGTGCGCCGTTGGGACCGGCCTCGCGGGACCAGCAGAAAGGCGATCCGCATGGCAACCGTAGATGTATTGATCCCGACGGCTGGGCGGAAAACCGGCCTCGCCATCGTCCTGACGAGCTTGCTGGGGCAGACGTTCACCGATTTCAACGTCATCGTGTCTGACCAGACCGAGAACGTGGATCCGTCCATCGACAGCACCGAGATCGAGGCCGCCGTCGACGCCCTTCGCTACCATGGCCACCGCGTCGATCTGCATCATCACCTGCCGCGGCGCGGACTGGCCGAGCAGCGGCAGTTCCTGCTCGATCAGAGCACGGCACCCTACGTTCATTTCCTCGATGACGACGTGATCATCGAGCCGAAGGTGATGGAGCGGCTGCTGAATGTTGTCCGGACCGACGGGTGCGGATTTGCCGGGGCGGCGGCGGTCGGACTGCGGTACCTGGATGATGTGCGGCCAGAGCAGGAGGCTATCGAGGTCTGGGAAGGACCGGTCCGGCCGGAACCCTTCACGCCGGACTGGATCCCGGAGGAGCGACACGGGATCAATGTCGGCGCGAACGCGCTGCATGTGGAGCAGCGGCTGGCCCCGAACGGTGAGACGATCCGTTACAAGGTTGCCTGGATCGGTGGGGCGAATGTCATGTACGACCGCGCCAAGCTGCTCGACGTCGGCGGGTTCAGCTTCTGGGACCGGCTGCCGGAGGTCCACGCCGGGGAGGACGCGGTGGTGCAATTCCTCCTCATTCACGCCTACGGCGGATGCGGCGTGTTGCCGACCGGGACGTATCACCTCTTGCTGGACACGACTGTCCCGGATCGCCGGCACAACGCGACCGAGCTGTTCGGGGAGTTGCTGGAGGAATGGCGCGCCCGAAAGGGGGCGAGCTGGCCGCGCCCGGGACACGTCAGGCGGGGTAACGGAGCGGGCAAGGGCGGCGAGCAGTTCCCGCCCGTAACGGATGTCGTGGAAAGTGGAGTTAGTCAGCGCTGGCCAGCTCGGTGCCCGTCGGGATCGTCTCGCGCAGGCGCGTCATGTCGCGCATCGGCGGCTCGCCGAAGAACTTCTTGTACTCCCGATTGAAGTAGGACGCATCGTCGTACCCAACGCGGAAGCCCGCGCTCGCGGCGTCGAGCTCCTCGGTCAGCATCAGCCGACGAGCCTCCTGGAGCCGGAGCTGCTTCTGGAACTGCAGCGGGCTCATCGCGGTGACCGTCTTGAAATGCTGATGGAAGCTGGACGCGCTCATCCCGATCTCCCGGGCGACCTCCTCGACGCGCAGGGGCCGATCGAACTCCGTGCGGATGCGGTCGATCGCGCTGGCGATGCGGTGCGCTGAGCCGCCGAGCACCGTGAGCTGGCGTAACCGCCCACCCTGCGCCCCGAGCAGCAGGCGGTAGACGAGCTCCCGCATAGCCAGCGGGACCAGGAAGCGGATGTCTTGCGGCGAGTCGGTGGCCTTCAGGAGTCGCACGACGGTTTCGAGCAGGCCGTCGTCGAGCGGGCTGACGTCCAGCGCCTTGACGGACGATTGCGCGTCGGTCGCGGCGTGGCCGGTCTCCACCATCACGGAGCTGACGAGCGCCGGGTCGAGGTGGATCACCACGCCGAGGTACGGCTCCTCCGGCGTGGCCTCGGTGATCTGGGCTAGCGTCGGCATCTCGGCGGTCGTGATCAGGTAGTGGTTGGGATCGTACCGGTGCGTCTCCGTGCCCAGCGTGATGTTCTTGCTGCCCTGCGCGATGACGCAGAAGGCGCGATTGGACACTGAGTGGGCCGGAGGCGGTGGCGCGGAACGTCGCACCACGTGGATGCCGGGCACCGGTTCGATGATCCCGTCCTCCGGCAGGAGCGTCACGATCTTCTCGATGAGCTGGTCTCGGAGCGCTGTATTGCGCTCTTCAGGTGTCGTGTGGGCTGGCGCCTGGTCCATCGATGACGTCTCCTGCGTCTTAAGTGAATACACAAATGATGTCACGATATAGAGGATTGTTCAATCTTTTCGGACGATCATTCTATTACCGCGAGTGGATTACGGCCTAGGATTGGTCTATGGGATGGGAAGTCGCTGAAGTGCTTCTGGTCCTGCAAGAGATTTGTTCAAGGCCTGCCCGGACGCGTGGATGCTTCTCGTCGCCTCCACCGGGCGGTGATGCCAAGAGAAACGGAGTCGGTCAATGACGGTACCCCAGTACATGATCAGTAGCGTGATGCTCGAGGAGCATCGCCAGAACGTCGAGCGCGCGATGCCGAACCCAGACTGGCCGGCGCCGGCACCTGCGCGTCGGGCCGCGCGTTTCGCGGGCCCTCGCCAGCGCATCAGCGAGATCCTCGTCGGGCTGGCCGATTGGCTGGCGCCGGCGAGCGACGGGTCGCGGTCCGGGGAGCCCGGTGGCTGGGCGAGAGAGTCGATGCGCTAGCGATCGTGCGGCGCCTGATACCTCACACCCGGGAGATGCGGACATGGCCACATGGACAGAGCAGGACGTGCAGGCGCTCGGCGGGCCGGATGAGGTGACGATCGAGACGATGCGGAAGGACGGCACGCTGCGCAAGCCGGTCATCGTCTGGATCGTGCGCGTCGGCGACGACCTCTACGTGCGTTCGGTGAACGGGCGCGACGCCTCGTGGTTCCGGGGCGTGCAGTCCCGCCATGAGGGCTGGATCCGGGCTGGGAGCGCGGAGAAGGATGTCGCGTTCGAGGAGGTGGATGGCCCGCATGAGGTGATCGACGCCGCGTACCGGGAGAAGTACCGCCGGTATCCGTCGATTGTCCCGAGCATCGTGAAGGCGGAGGCTCAGGCGGCGACGATCCGGCTCGTGCCGCACTCGTAGCGTTGAGTGAAAGAGACATCTCGTGAACAACAGCGTCATCGTGGTTATCGGCACGGGCGGGATCGGGCTGGTGATCGCCCGGCGTCAGGGGATGGGCAGGCGTGTGCTGCTCGCGGATCGCAACGACGAGGTGCTCGAGGGCGCCGCGCGTTCCATGCGCGACAGTGGCTATGAGGTCACCGCGATGACGGTGGATGTCACCGATCGCGCGTCTGTCGAGGCGCTCGCACGGGCTGCCGCCGACCTCGGGCTGGTCGAGCAGGTTGTCCACACCGCCGGGCTCTCGCCGAACATGGCGCCGGCGGACCGGATCCTGGCCGTCGACCTCTACGGTACCGCGCTGGTGCTCGAGGTCTTCGGCGGCGTTATCGCCAACGGGGGCGCGGGTGTCGTGATCTCGAGCATGGCGGGGCACATGGGAATCTCCGTGGACGCCGGGCACGAGCCGCAGCTCGCCACGACACCCGCCGACGAGCTGCTGGACCTGCCGTTCCTGCAGGAGATCACCGAGCCGGGGCGCGCCTACGGGGTGTCCAAGCGTGGCAATGCGCTGCGGGTGCAGGCGGAGTCGCTGCGGTGGGCGGAGCGTGGCGCGCGGGTGAACGCGATCAGCCCGGGCATCATCCTCACCCCGCTGGCGCAGCACGAGCTGGCGTCGGAGACCGGGCCGCGTTACCGGGCACTGGTCGAGGCGTCGGCGTCCAAGCGGATGGGTTCGGCGGAGGAGGTTGCCGCGGCAGCCGCCTACCTGCTCGGTCCGGAGGCGGCGTTCGTGACCGGCAGCGACCTCCTGATCGACGGTGGCGTCATCGCGGCGATGCGCATGGGCCGGTTGGGATAGCGAGACATACGCCGCTGGCATCCATTGGTTGATCAGGAGGGGATCGCGACCGCGTTTCTGTACCTGTGCACGGACGAGGCGGCATTCACGACCGGGAGCGCGTTGATTGTTGACGGCGGACAGACGGCAGAGGGCAAATCGCGGCTCTGCGGAAGGAGGGCACATCACATGGAATACACAAAGCTCGGAAACACCGGTCTTGACGTCTCGCGCATCTGCCTCGGCACGATGGGGTTCGGGGACGCGAGCCGGTGGATTCATCAATGGGTGCTGGACGAGGAGAACAGCCGGCCGGTGATCCGGAAGGCGCTCGACCTCGGCATCAACTTCTTCGACACCGCCAATATCTACTCGATCGGGCGCAGCGAGGAGATTCTCGGCGCGGCTCTGAAGGAGTACGCGAACCGGGATGAGGTTGTGATCGCGACGAAGGTTCACGGCCGGATGCATGAGGGGCCGAACGGGGCAGGGCTGTCTCGGAAGGCGATCCTGAGTGAGATCGACAAGAGTCTGCAGCGGTTGCAGACGGACTATGTGGACCTGTACATCATTCATCGCTGGGACTACGACACCCCGATCGAGGAGACGATGGAGGCGCTGAACGACGTTGTCCGGTCCGGCAAGGCGCGCTATATCGGCGCGTCCGCCATGTTCGCATGGCAGTTCCAGAAGGCGCTCCACGTCGCCGAAACGCACGGCTGGACGCGCTTCGTCTCGATGCAGAACCATCTCAACCTGCTCTATCGCGAGGAGGAACGGGAGATGATGCCGCTTTGCCGTGAGGAGGGCATCGGCGTGACGCCGTACAGCCCGCTGGCCTCCGGGCGGCTCACGCGCGACTGGTCGTCGGAGAAGACGGCGCGCTCGGAATCCGACCAGATTGCGCTATCCAAGTACGGGGCGACAGAGGAGACGGACAGGCGTGTCGTCGAGCGGGTCGCGGAGGTCGCCAAGCGGCTCGGCGTCCAGCGGACGCACGTCGCGCTCGCGTGGCTGCTGCAAAAAGAGCCGGTTGCCGCGCCAATCGTTGGGGCAACGAAGGCGTCGCATCTGGAAGACGCGATCGGGGCGTTCGACGTGACGCTCAGCGCGGACGATGTGGCGTTTCTCGAGGAGCCGTACGTGCCGCATGCTGTGGTCGGGGCGATGTAGGAGGAACATGATGAAGATAACGCGAAGTTCGGTCGAGACGATGAAGGGACCGGAGGACTGGTTCACTGGCAACGTGTACGTGGATGCGATGGCCGCGCCGGGTGACGGCCATCGCATCAGCGCCAGCGCGGTGCATTTTACGCCCGGTGCCCGCACGGCATGGCACACGCACCCGCACGGGCAGACGATCGTCGTGATGGAGGGCGTGGGGCGTTGCGGGCGACGGGGCGGGCCGATCGAGGAGATTCGGCCGGGCGATCGGGTGTTCTTCGAGCCGGGCGAGGAGCACTGGCACGGCGCCGCGCCTGATCGCTTCATGATGCACATTGCGATGCTCGAGGTGGACGAGAACGGCACGACCGCGGACTGGCTGGATCATGTCACTGACGAGGAGTACAGCCGGCAGGTTTCTTCGTGACCGGAATATTCGGAGATGAGACGACCAGGGAGTGCCGCATAACGGGCCTCCCTGGTCATTGATATCAATGGTGTTGGGCCGGCCCCGCTACTCGTCTCGGGGCTCGTCGGGAGGTCGGTGTCCGCAGCGCCCTCGCCACCCTGCAGGTTCGTTTCGGCAGCTTCCTCGCCGGACGCCGTGACGGCAGGTGCCGCTTCGCTGGCGACCACCCCGGCCGCGACGCCCAGCGCGGCGAGGATGGCCACTTCCTTCGGGACGTGGATGCCGAGCGCGTGGTCCAGCGAGAGCCGTCCGGGGTCGACAAGCGCGAGCGCAAGTCCGATGGCGATATTGGTCAGCGGCAGCTCTGCGCCGCCTTCCGTAACCCAGATCGGCTTGCCCCAGTGTGCCTTGCGCGCCGCGACCGCCATCGAGCCCATCATCGAGATCGGGCCGAGCGGGTGAAGCAGGCCCGCCGCGGTCAACACACCGCCACCGAACTCGGAGCCGCCGGCCGCCAGGGCCCATTGGCGACCGGGCCGCATGCCCATTGACTCCAGCCAGCCCGAGGTACCCTCCAGGCCGTAGCCGCCGAACCAGCCGAAGAGCTTCTGGGCGCCGTGGCCGGCCATCAGCCCGCCGACGGTGAGCCGCACGGCGAGAAGCCCGATATCCCGCTCCCGGCCGTAGTCCTGCTTCGATTTCCTGAATCCCATACTGACCTCCTCTCGTACGGTGCAGCAGGTGCGTGCAGACGCTATGCCACCATGGAGAGGGCCGTGCCAACTGGCTGCACATCTCATCGCTGTTCCGTTGCGCGATTCAGATTTGCTTCGCTCGTAACCCCTTGAGATAGGCATGAACGGAAGAGATCGTATTCGAGCCTTCGCCAACGGCCGAGGCAACCCGCTTGATGGAGTTGTGCCGGACATCTCCGACCGCGAACACACCGGGCATGCTGGTCTCCATCGGATAGGGATCGCGTTCCAGTGACCAGTCCGGTATCGGCGACATGGAGCCGGTGGCGAGGTCCCGGCAGGTGACCAGGTACCCGCCCGGATCGCGGTAGAGTTGGCCGTTCAACCACTCGGTACGGGGTTCTCCACCGATCAGCACGAATAGCCCCCGGGCCTCGACCTGGGTTCGTCTGCCTTTCTCATCCTCCAGGACCAGTGCTTCCAGCCAATGGTTACCACGGCCGTCCACAACCTGTGTTCGCAGTCGTACATCGATATTCGGCGTGTTCCTGAGCTGATGGATCAGGTAGGTAGACATACTTGCGACGAGCGAGTTTCCACGGACCACGAGTGTGACGTGCTTCGCGAACTGGGCAAGGTACTGAGCCGCCTGACCAGCCGAGTTTCCTGCTCCAATCACGAACACCTCTGTGCCAGCCAAAGCCCGCGCTTCAGATGTGGCCGCGCCATAAAAGACTCCGGCACCCAGCAGGCGCTCCAATCTCGGGACACCGAGTCGCCGGTAGGAAACTCCGGTCGCCAGAACCACCGTACGCGCGGTAATCTCACTCCCATTGGATAGTTCCACCACTCGTATGCTTCCTTCGTCCCGGAGGCCGACTGCCGCATGTGTGTGAACAATTTGCGCACCAAAGTGCAGAGCTTGCTCGTGAGCCCGCCTGGTGATCTCTTCACCGCTGATGCCACGGGGGAAGCCAAGGTAGTTCCGGATCATGGAGCTGGTTCCGGCCTGGCCCCCCAGGGCCTCTGGCTCAATGACAACCGTGCGCAGGCCTTCGGATGCTGCGGAGAGGGCGGCCGCCAGCCCCGCCGGGCCAGCCCCGATGACTGCAACATCGCAGAGGTCGGTCGGGGGTCCCGTCGTCGCTCCCAACACATTCGCGATCTCAATGATTGGCGGATCGATGAGCACCTGGCCATCGACGATGACGACAGGCAGCGTCGTGCTGTCCAGGTTGTGTTCCCTGAGTAGGCGACGACCGATTTTCGACTCCACGGAGTAGAACCCAAAGGGGACGACATTGCGCGTACCGAGATCACGCAGCTGGTGACTGCGCGTATCCCACTGCTCACCGATGATCTTGATCCGCTCAAACCGGGGCCGGTTGGCGCGCCACCACGCGGCGAGCGACTCGCTCACGAGCGGGTAAAGCTCCTCCTCGGGAGCCTGCCATGGCCAGTTGACGGCGAGGTCGATCTCGCCCATTGCCATCGCACGGTGGATTGGAGCAGCTGCATCGTGGTCGCCGATGGTTGTCAGCAGGGCTCGCTTTGCTGCTGGATGTAGTGTGTGGGAGCGAGTGAGGATATCGATGCCGTTGCTGCCTGTCAGCTCGAAATCCGCAAGGATGAAAGCGACATCCCGTGACTCGCCGTGCAAGCGACTGAGCTTTGCATACGCTTGGGCAACTGACGTCGCCATCTGTACCTGATAGTCACTGCCGAATCTACGCGTGAGCGTGGCCCTGAGTTCTCTCGCCTTGGCAGGGGTCGTGATCACAGCCAGGAGCACAGGGGATGTGCGCTTCCGCAATGCTCGTGTCGCTGCACGTGCTGAGGCAGACGTGGACCTGGCTCCATGCAGCGAGGGAGCTGAGGACCGGGCGCGCTTGCGTGATGGGGTGGCTAAGGGGGAGCTGGTGTGGTGTGTTGCAGCGCTACTCCGCAGGGCCATGCAAATCTCCTTGTTGCGGTTATCGCATCACTTGATGCGGTTGGTCGCGATGGTGGGTCACGCCCCGCCATCGATCACCACCGTAGTTGTCAGGTGTCAATGAACTGTCAACATGGACGTCAACTCAGCGTCAAGTCGTCGAAGGATCTCGGCGCCTGGATAAGGTGAACGCTTGGGAAAGATGCTCAGGTCTCTTCGAATCCCGGGATGAGGATGGAGACCCGACAGTCGGGGCCTGCCCTGTATTTCCAACTGCCTCGTTACGTGGCGTGTGATGAGCTACCGGGAGCACATGGCCGGCTCGGCCCCGGATACGCGGAAACGATGGTGGCTGGTCCTGCACCGTGGTCCGTGCGACGATAGGCGGCGTTGAGGACCATCCGTCACCTACCTGCAGGGACATTCCGTGCCGATCATCCAGGCAACCCATCTCGAGAAGGAATTCCGACGTCCGAAGCGCATCGCCGGTCCGCTTGGCGGCCTCCGCACGCTGTTCACGCGCGAGTACGAGACAACGCGCGCGGTCGACGATGTCTCGTTCTCCATCGAGCAGGGAGAACTGGTTGGCTACCTCGGCTCCAACGGCGCGGGCAAGTCCACCACCATCAAGATGCTCTCCGGCATCCTCGTCCCGAGCGGCGGCACCGTTGAGGTCGCTGGGCTCGTGCCTTGGGAGCATCGCGAGCGCAATGCGCTGAACATCGGGGTCGTTTTCGGCCAGCGCACCCAGCTCTGGTGGGACCTCCCGCTGGAGGATTCACTGCGGATCATCGGCAAGCTCTACCGGGTTGACGATGAGCGCTACCGGCGCAACCTCAACGAGCTGGAGGAGCTGCTGGACCTCCGGCCGTTCCTGAAGACGCCGGTGCGCCAGCTTTCGCTTGGCCAGCGTATGCGGGGCGACCTCGCCGCGGCGATGCTCTACGAGCCGAAGATCCTCTACCTCGACGAGCCGACGATCGGGCTCGATGTCGTCGCCAAGGAGCGGATGCGCTCGTTCGTCGAGCGGATCAACCGCGAGCGGGGCACGACGATCATGCTCACGACGCACGACCTCGCCGACGTCGAGCGCCTCTGCAAGCGGATCATCTTCATCGACAAGGGCCGGGTGCTGTTCGATGGCGCGGTCGCCGAGCTGAAGCGCCGCTACGCACCGTACCGCGAGCTGAACGTCACCCTTGCGCCGAACGGGGCGACGGAGGACGTGCCGTTCGAGATGCCCGGGGCGGAGATCGTCTCTCATGAGCAGGCGCGATTGGTGGTGCGCTTCGATCCGGAGCAGGTTCCCGCGACGGACGTCATTTCCGCCGTCGTTGGCCGCTTCCCGGTCTCGGATATCGCGATTGTGGAGCCGGCGCTGGAGGGTGTGGTGCGGGAGATCGTCGAGGCTGGCGAGGTCCGGGCATGACGATGCGCGCGAACCTGCCGGCCTGGGTCGAGATGGCGAGGGCGAACATCCGCTGGATGTTCATGTACCGCTTCAACGTGTTCATGGGCATCGTGCTGACGGCGGTGACGATTTACCTGCTGACGATTGTCTGGACGGCGGCGTATGGCGCGCGGGAGACGGTCGACGGCATCTCGCTGAGGCAGGCGCTGGTCTACCTCACGATCGCCAACCTCCAGTTGTATTTCCTGCAGCCGCAGGTGTCCGGCACGATCCAGGAGCGCATCCGGGAGGGGCAGATCGGGTTCGACCTGACGCGTCCGGTGAGCTTCCCGAGCCAGCTTGTGGCGCGGGCGGCGGGCGACATGGTCGGCCTGCTGCCGATGATGGTGCTGGCGATCCCGATCGCGTTCGTGCTCGGCGAGCTGCGGCCGCCGGCGTCGGTCGCGGCGGGGTTCGGGTACGCCGCGAGCTTTTTGCTGGCGTGGATCATTGCCGTGCAGCTGAACATGCTGATCGGGCTGGTCAGCTTTTGGACGCTGGAGACGACCGGGTTCGCGATGATGTACCGGCTGATCGGCAACTTCGCGACCGGCGCGCTGGTCCCGCTCTGGTTCATGCCGGACGTGCTGCGGTCGATCGTCCAGCTATTGCCGTTCCAGTCGATCGCCTATGTGCCGGTATCGATCTACGTCGGCGCCCCGGCGACCGGCGCGATATGGACGGCGCTGGTGCTCCAGCTCTTCTGGGCGGTCGCGATGGTGGTCGTGATCCGGCTCGTCTGGAGCCGCGCGTTCCGCCATACCGTCATCCAGGGAGGCTGAGATGGAGCGACTTTCGATCCTGGGTACGCTGGCGTCGGCGTCGATCCGCTCGGAGTTCCAGTACCGGGCGAATGCGGTCACGAGCATCATGGGCGGCATCCTCTACCAGATCACGGGTTTCATCGTGGTCTGGATCGTCGTTGCCCGCTTCACCGACCTCGGCGGCTGGGGCTTGCCGGAGATCACCTTCCTGTACGGCATGCGGCTGACCTCGCACGGCATCTTCTACGCCTGCTTCAGCCAGATGTTCGAGGCCGATCGGGTGATGATCAACGGCGAGTACGACCGCTTCCTGGTTCGCCCGATGCCGCCGTTGGTCCAGCTCTTCACGCGCAAGCTGCGCATCAATGCCTTCGGTGACCTTGTCGGCGGCACGGCATTGTTGACCGCGGCGAGCCTTAATTCGGCGGTCGACTGGTCGCCGCTGGCCGTGCTGTTCCTGCTTGGCGCGGTGGTCGGCGGGGCGCTGGTTGAGGGCGCGGTGCAGGTCGCGCTCGGGTCGCTGTCGTTCCGGTTCCTGCAGACGATGTCCGTGCGAACGACGGTGAACGAGGTGTTCAACGTGTACGGCAACTACCCGTTCAGCATCTTCCCCGGCGCGCTACGGTACTTGCTGACGTTCGTGCTGCCGGTCGCGTTCGTGGCGTTCCTGCCCGCGACGGTGCTGCTCGACCGCACGGACTCGCTGCATGTTTCGCCGGTACTGGCGTCGGTCACGCCGCTCGTCGGCCTGGGGCTGTTCCTGGTCGCACTGCGCATCTGGAACGCGCAAAGCCGTTACTACCAGAGCAGCGGGAACTAGGGATCGGTTCTCCTGCACAGACCAAGGACAAGGCCACCATGAAGGACTATGGGCGCTACAGTTTCTGGCTCGAGCACAGCGGAGACGATTTGACGCCACGCCCGGCGCTTGATGGCGCGATCGACGCTGACGTCGCGATCCTCGGCGCCGGGTACACCGGGCTCTGGACAGCGTACTACCTGCTGGAGCGCGATCCGTCGCTGAAGATCGCGATCCTCGAGGCGGAGATCGCCGGGTTCGGCGCGTCCGGCCGCAACGGCGGATGGTGCTTCTCTGGCTTCCCCGTTCCGCCGGCGGAGCTGCTGAAGGACTACGGCTACGACACCGCGCGGCTGATTACCCAGGAGATGTACCGGTCGGTCGACGAGGTCGGGCGCGTGACGCGGGAGCAAGGCATCGACGCTCACTACCAGAAGGGCGGCGAGATGGAGGTCGCCCGCGCGGGGTACGACCTGCCGAAGCTGGAGGAGAAGCTGGCGGGCTACCGGGCGCTCGGGCTGGAGGACCACTACCGCGTGCTCGACGCGGACGAGACCCGCGAGCGGGTTCACGTCGCGAACGCGCTCGGTGGCTTCCTGAACCGTGAAGGCGCGGCTATCCAGCCGGCCCGGCTGGCGCGCGGCCTCGCCCGGGCGGTCGAGCGCATGGGGGCGACGATCTACGAAGGCACCCGCGTGACGGATTACGCCCCCGGGCCATACCCGAGGATGCAGACGGAGCGGGGAGAGGTGCGGGCCCGAACGGTCGTTCTTGCCGGGGAGGCGTATCTTTCACGGTTGCCGAAGCTGCATCGCCGGGTCATCCCGATGACCTCGCACATGGTCGTGACCGAGCCGCTGGACGACGCGACGTGGGACCTGATCGGGTGGCGGAATCGTGAACTGCTCGGCGGCTGGGGCACGCAGGCCGGGTATATCAACCACACGGCGGACGGTCGCATCGCCTTCGGCGCGTACCGACCAAATTACCCGTTCCGCTCCCGCATCGCCGACGCGATCGGCGTGAACCCGGATGTATCGGAGCACGCACGGGCATCGGCGCTCGCCTGGTTCCCGGCGCTGGAGGGTGTGCGCTTCACGCACGAGTGGGGTGGCGTCTTCGGCGTGCCGCGAAAACGCATGCCAGCGATGACCTTCGAACCGGCCACGGGTATCGCCGCCGCCTACGGGTATACCGGGCAGGGAGTGGCGACGGCGAACCTCGCCGGGCGTGTGCTCACCAACCTGATCACAGAAGCCGACTCGCCGCTCACCACGCTGCCGATGACGTGGCAGAAACCGAAGGACTGGGAACGGGAGCCGTTCCGCTGGCTGGGTGTCACGTTCGTGCGCAAGAGCCGCGTGCGGATGCTGAAGGATGTCGAGAGGAAGGGCGGGTACCCGGCGCGGAGGACGCTGGCTCAGCGCATCTACGACTACTGACGGTTGACCTTGCGCTGGAAAACCGATCGCTCATTCGGCATGCTGGCACCAGGACCCAACATAACCCTTGGCGCGTTACTGCTGTGAAGGAGGCTGCTATGCCTACGGAG
>CAVUJM010000027.1:0-72260 GCA_963741795.1 uncultured Chloroflexia bacterium | reverse complement strand
CCTCCGTGGCCGACGACGCCAGTTACTACGAGGCCTGCTACATGCTCCTCGGGTACAGCCAGATCGGCTGCGACAGAACCGTGACGGCTACGTGCTGTTCGAGGATGTCGATTACGGCACCTACACCGTGCGCCAGGTGGCCGACATCACCCCTTACTTCATCAATGACTTCACGATCGAGTTCAACGCCAATACCGACAACGTCTTCTACGCGTTTCTCGAGCACGACCCGAATCCGGTCTGGACCTCCGACGTCCACCTCATCACCCGCGACCCGAAGGATGGCGGGCTGCTGCGGGGCGCCTGCTACGAGCTGGTCGGGTACAGCAATGTCGGATGCGACGAGAACAACGACGGCCAGGTGACCTTCGACGACATCCCGCTGGGCGATTACACGCTGCACCAGGTCACGCCACCCGCCGGCTACACTCGGATCGAGGACTACACCCTGCACGTCTCGTGGTGGACCCCGAACGACTTCCTTGGGCTGGTCGTGCAGCAGGCGCCGAAGCAGACCGACGGCACGACGGACCAGGTCTCGCTGGTGTTCATGGACGTGATGACCGAGCAGCGCGTGGCCTCGCCGGATACGTGCGCCGAGCTCGTCGGCGGCTCACTGGTGGGCTGCGATGACTCCCTGGTCGACGGGCAAATCGACTTCCTCGCCGTGGAGGATGGTGAATACGAGCTGCGCGTGCACTCCCTGCCGGAGGGATACGTCCTGACCTACCCGGACACCGTCGTCACCGTCTACGGCAGGGACACGAGCCAACACCATCTGGTACGTCTTCGTCTCAAAGGTGGACTAGCGAAGCAGACCCTGATGAGGGGCCGGTGGCCACGCGGCTGCCGGCCCCTCATCTTGCCCCTGAGTCCACATGCCCGAAGTGGTACTCTCAGGAGAGGCCGGCATCGTGCCGGAACCGCCGACGAGGACGCTCCTCAACCCGCTTCATCCCAGACCGACCGTCCATGCATCTTGTCCGCATCATCTCACCGGAAGAACACGAGCTGGCGGCGCTGACGATCCGCATCGCCTGGCGCGAGCGGCACATCGACGCGCTCGAGGCGGAGCTGCGCCCGCTGCAGCAGGCCTTCGAGGCGTTCGAGTGGGCCTATACCCAGCGCGTCGGGCGGCTCACCGCACAGTTGCATACCCTGCGGGCGACCGTCGAGCGCATGGAGTCGAAAACAACCCGCATTCACGCGCGGCTTGTCGCCGACCCGGACGGCGTGCTTGGCGACATCTTCGACCGCGACGAGCTGCGCGAGATCGGCGAGATGTTCGGCATCGACGTGCCGGACGAATGGTTCGCACAGGCTCGCCCGGCTGCGGAGGGTGGCCATCCCGGGTGGGCGTGGGACGAGGCCGACGCCGGTGAGGAGGAGATCCTGCGGCGTCTGCGTCGCAGTGGCCGCCCTCGCCTGGCCGAGGATGAGGCAGCGGAGCTGCGCGCGGTCTACCGGGGTCTCGCCCGGCGCTTCCATCCCGATCTTGCTGCGAGCGATGACGAACGCGCCTTCCGACAAGACGTCATGCTGCGCATCAATCACGCATGGCAATGCGCCGATCTCGCCGCCCTGCGCGCGATCGAGGGCGAGCTGGACCGGATCGTTCCCGGATGGTCGGCGAGCGCCGCGGCGCACCGGCTGGCGTGGGCGCGCAGGGAGCACGCCCGGTTGTGCGGACAGGCCGACACGCTGATGCGCCGCATCCGCCAGCTGCGTGGCAGCAAGACCTTCCCGCTCTGGTTCAACCCCACACTCGGCCGCAGCACCATCGCCAGCCGCGCCGCGGCGATCGAGCGCGACATCCTGACTGAGCAGGAGCGGCTCGAAGAGGCTCGCCTCGCCTTCCAGCAAGCGCTCGCCCACTACGCCCTCTCGATCGCCTGATCCTTCCCGTGCCCGTGGCGTAGACAGACGCGCATATCGATCAACATAACGTCGTCGCGCGCAACAACCCATCTCATCCTCCCGCCCTGGCTCCTGCAGCCGGGGCATTCTAGTGTGTTCCCCGTTTCACCTCATCGCCCCCTTCCCTCATATCCCCATCTGGCTTATCGTCACGCCTTCTGTCCATATCTGAATGGGGCAAAGGTGTGACTCCCGGACACTTCCGTGAAACTACTGCGACCGCCGGGTTGACCATAACGGTTTATCCCGGTAATATCTGACTCATAGAATATTTACATAACCGGGACAGCGGTCGTGCATGCCTCCACCCCAAGGTACCTCCAGATGCCACAAAATACGTACTTATACAGCGCTTTCAGCTATGTAGCCCGTCGCAAGGTTGGCATACACGCATGCCAACCCGGACGTGCGTGCTGGCGTTTGCCCGGCGGATCGATCAGGTCAAGAGATCCGGGTTAACGAAAGAAAAGTTGACAGATTATGGGGGCGCACGGTCGATGATGGCGGCCGCGCACATCACAGCACTATCGGAGGAGACCCGCGATGAAGCGTTACGAGGGAGCCCTGAGGCGACTCAGCATCCTGTTCATCCTGATCAACCTGCTCTCGCCCTTGTCCGCGGCGACCACGAACGCGCAGGACCAGCCAACGGACACAACAGAGACGACCCAGACGACCGTGGGGACGCTCCGCATCATCCTCGAAGGCCCCAACGGGAACATCCCCGGCGGGGCGTTCTGGGTTGGTGACACCTACGCGGTCGACGGAGGCCAAAACGACGTCGACGGCTTGTGGGATGGCGTGACGACCGTCGCGAACCTCCCAACCGGCGACTACGTCGTCACCCAGGCTGCGACCGGCGAAGGGTACGTGGTCTCGACGACGGTGTATACCGGATCTGTCCCGGCCGACAGCGTCGGCGATCTTCGCATCGCGAACGCCCTCATCCCGCCGCCCGACTCTGACGGCGACGGCATCATCGATGCCAATGACAGCTGTCCGGTGAGTGCAAATTTCGGGACGGACTGGAATGGCAACGGAATCGACGACGCTTGCGATCCGATTCCTGATTCCGACGCCGACGGGCTCCTCGACAATGTCGATTCCTGCCCCGCCGTCCCGGACCTTGGCTCCGATTGGAACGGCAATAGCGTCGACGACGCATGCGACCCGATGCCGGACCGAGATGTCGACGGCGTGGCTGATTCCAGCGACAACTGCCCGGACGCCGCAAACCCGGCCCAGGAAGACACCAATCAGGACGGCACTGGTGACGCGTGCGAGACCGTCGAGATTATCGATACAGACCTGGATGGCATCGCGGACGACGTAGACAACTGCCCGTTCGTCGCCAACGCCGACCAGGCGGACGCCGACGGTGACAAGATCGGCGACGCCTGTGACGAACAGGCTCCGGTTGACTCCGACAGCGATGGCCTGACCGACGACGAAGAGACCAAGCTCGGCACGGATCCGAAGGCTGCCGATTCCGACGCCGACAGCCTGTCCGACGGTGACGAAGTCAATACCTATAAGACAGACCCGCTGAAGGCCGACACCGACGGCGACGGCATGAACGACGGCGATGAGATCGCCGCCGGTCGCGACCCGCTGAAGGCCGAGCAGGCATCGCTCACGGTAACCCAAACGGTTGCCCCCGAGAGCGCGGTGGTCGACGACGTCGTGACCTTCACGTTCACGATCACTAGCAATGGCCAGCTCGCGGTGGAGAACATCGCGATTGCCAACAGCCTCAAGGGTCTCAGCGACCTGACCTGCGACCCGGCGGACCTAAGCTCGCTCGCGCCAGGCGCCTCGATCACCTGCACGGCGACCTACACAATAACCAAGCAGGATGAAAAGGCGGGCTCCGTCACCAATACCGTGACGGTCACCAGTGGCAATGCGAAAGTCGACCCCGTCGCAACCACTGTGACGATCGGCGCGCAGGTCATGGCCCGCTCGATCGTTGCCCAGGCTGTGACTGCAGCCGTGAAGGTCGACTTCGCAGCATATACGCCGGGGACGTATGACCCCTCCACTTCCTCAGATAATCCAAGTGGGGGCACGGTTGAATCCCTGACGCCGGGTGGCTTCGTGCAGTGCGGGAGCTATCTCTACTACCAGGCGCTGGTCACGGCCGCTTCTTCAGGCGACTTCACCTTCGGCTACATTTTCGACTCCCAATCCGGTACCGGCTGGACACTCACTTACTCCGCACCAGTGCGGGTCGAGATTCACAGCCAGAGCGGATCCGGTAACGTTGGCTTCGTCGACAATGGGAACGGCACCTACACGCTCACCGGACTCGAAGACGGTGACGTCGTCGAAGTCCTGATGGTCACGGAACTGCTCTGTCTCGGGACGAACCCCGTCACCGGCCAGGTCAATGTCTCCGTTCAGTTCGATGCTCAGGGAATCGGAAAGCAAACGGTCCCGCTGAAGGGACGTGGCGAAGACCTCCAAGCCGCCCTCAGTATCGTCAAGCAGGGTCCGGCGTCCGTGAACCCAGGCGAGACCGTCGAGTACACCATCACGGTAAGCAATACGGGCAATGCAGCTGCTGACAACGTAACCGTTACTGACACTCTTCCCGCCGGGATCACCTGGTACTACAACAGTGCGGTGGTGACGGGTGGCAACTTGTCCGTAAATCTCGGAACGATCGCAGCTGGGGGTCAGCGTCGATCACCGTAACGGGGACAGTGCCGACCGACGGAACAGTGTGTGGTCCGCTATCCAACACGGCATATGTCGGTGACCAGCCCAGTAACGAAGTCCCGACAACCATCAACTGTGAGCCCGGCGTCAACGCCTACAAGGAGACCGTCGGCCTCACCGACGAGAACAACAACGGCCGCGCCGATGCCGGCGAAACCGTCACCTGGACCATCACCGTCCAGAACACCGGCAACACCACCCTGACGAACGTCCCGGTCTCCGACGCGCTCACCGGCGGCGCCTCCACCTCGGTCGCGCTCACCGACAGCAACGGCGACCCGTTCACCAGCCCCATCGCCTCCATCCCGGTCGGCGGCTCCGTGACCCTCACGGCCACCTACACCCTCGATCAGACCGACATCAATGGCGGCGTCACCCTGGAGAACTGCGTCCTCGTCACCGGCGACACCAACGCCGACGACAACTGCGACTCCTACGACGTCCCCGACGAGCCCGGCGTCAACGCCTACAAGGAGACCGTCGGCCTCACCGACGAGAACAACAACGGCCGCGCCGATGCCGGCGAAACCGTCACCTGGACCATCACCGTCCAGAACACCGGCAACACCACCCTGACGAACGTCCCGGTCTCCGACGCGCTCACCGGCGGCGCCTCCACCTCGGTCGCGCTCACCGACAGCAACGGCGACCCGTTCACCAGCCCCATCGCCTCCATCCCGGTCGGCGGCTCCGTGACCCTCACGGCCACCTACACCCTCGATCAGACCGACATCAATGGCGGCGTCACCCTGGAGAACTGCGTCCTCGTCACCGGCGACACCAACGCCGACGACAACTGCGACTCCTACGACGTCCCCGACGAGCCCGGCGTCAACGCCTACAAGGAGACCGTCGGCCTCACCGACGAGAACAACAACGGCCGCGCCGATGCCGGCGAAACCGTCACCTGGACCATCACCGTCCAGAACACCGGCAACACCACCCTGACGAACGTCCCCGTCTCCGACGCGCTCACCGGCGGCGCCTCCACCTCGGTCGCGCTCACCGACAGCAACGGCGACCCGTTCACCAGCCCCATCGCCTCCATCCCGGTCGGCGGCTCCGTGACCCTCACGGCCACCTACACCCTCGATCAGACCGACATCAATGGCGGCGTCACCCTGGAGAACTGCGTCCTCGTCACCGGCGACACCAACGCCGACGACAACTGCGACTCCTACGACGTCCCCGACGAGCCCGGCGTCAACGCCTACAAGGACACCGTCGGCCTCACCGACGAGAACAACAACGGCCGCGCCGATGCCGGCGAAACCGTCACCTGGACCATCACCGTCCAGAACACCGGCAACACCACCCTGACGAACGTCCCGGTCTCCGACGCGCTCACCGGCGGCGCCTCCACCTCGGTCGCGCTCACCGACAGCAACGGCGACCCGTTCACCAGCCCCATCGCCTCCATCCCGGTCGGCGGCTCCGTGACCCTCACGGCCACCTACACCCTCGATCCAGACCGACATCAATGGCGGCGTCACCCTGGAGAACTGCGTCCTCGTCACCGGCGACACCAACGCCGACGACAACTGCGACTCCTACGACGTCCCCGACGAGCCCGGCGTCAACGCCTACAAGGAGACCGTCGGCCTCACCGACGAGAACAACAACGGCCGCGCCGATGCCGGCGAAACCGTCACCTGGACCATCACCGTCCAGAACACCGGCAACACCACCCTGACGAACGTCCCCGTCTCCGACGCGCTCACCGGCGGCGCCTCCACCTCGGTCGCGCTCACCGACAGCAACGGCGACCCGTTCACCAGCCCCATCGCCTCCATCCCGGTCGGCGGCTCCGTGACCCTCACGGCCACCTACACCCTCGATCAGACCGACATCAATGGCGGCGTCACCCTGGAGAACTGCGTCCTCGTCACCGGCGACACCAACGCCGACGACAACTGCGACTCCTACGACGTCCCCGACGAGCCCGGCGTCAACGCCTACAAGGACACCGTCGGCCTCACCGACGAGAACAACAACGGCCGCGCCGATGCCGGCGAAACCGTCACCTGGACCATCACCGTCCAGAACACCGGCAACACCACCCTGACGAACGTCCCCGTCTCCGACGCGCTCACCGGCGGCGCCTCCACCTCGGTCGCGCTCACCGACAGCAACGGCGACCCGTTCACCAGCCCCATCGCCTCCATCCCGGTCGGCGGCTCCGTGACCCTCACGGCCACCTACACCCTCGATCAGACCGACATCAACGGCGGCGTCACCCTGGAGAACTGCGTCCTCGTCACCGGCGACACCAACGCCGACGACAACTGCGACTCCTACGACGTCCCCGACGAGCCCGGGGTTGACGCCGCCAAGACGAGCGGTGGACTACACGGACACGAACGACAACGGCCGCGCCGATGCGGGTGAGACGATCACCTACACCATCGTCGTGACCAACACGGGCAATACGACCCTCACAAACATCGCCGTCAGCGACGTGCTGAAGGTCAACGGCACCGAGATCCCGGACGGCTTCCAATGGGACAGGTGGCTTCGACGGGAACGATTGACGGCCCGCTGGCCCCAGGTGTCTTCGAAACGCTCTACGGCACCTACACCATCACCCAGGCCGACCTCGACACCGACGGACGGCGTGATCGGTCTTGAACTGCGTCGTCGTCACCGGTCGACACGAATTCGGCCAACGACTGCGACGACGACCTCATCCAGGGTGTGCGGCTCGTGGACGCCGCCAAGACCAGCGGTGGCATCGATCTCGGCGCCAACGGCCGCGCCGATGCGGGTGACACCATCACCTACACCATCGTCGTGACCAACAACGGCAGCGTCACGCTGACGGACGTGCTCGTCGGCGACCTGCTGACCGGCACGGCGCTCCCGGGCGCGATCACCTGGCTCGACGGCTTCGACGGCACGATCGACACGATCAACGTCGGCGGCGCGGCCACCGCGGTCACCGTCACGGCGACCTACACGCTGACCCAGGCCGACATCGACGCTGGCGCCAAGATCCTGAACTGCGTGGATGTCACCGGCGACACGAACGACGAGAACGACTGCGTCACCGACACGGTCACCCCGGTGCCGGGCGTCGACGCCGCCAAGGAGAGCCTCGGCCTCCAGGACGACGTAATCGACAACGGCCGCGCCGACGCGGGTGAAACGATCCGCTACGAGATCACCGTCACCAACACCGGCAACACGACCCTCGCGAACATCGTCGTCAACGACGTGCTGACGGCGGGCGGCAACAGAGGTTCCGGATGGCTTCCAGTGGGAAGGCGGCTTCACCGGCACCATCGCCGGGCCGCTGGCCCCGGGTGCCTCCGTCACCCTCTACGGCACCTACGCGATCACGCAGGGCGACATCGACGGTGGCCTCACGATCGAGAACTGCGTCGTCGTCCGTGGTGACGGCAACGCCGAGAACGATTGCGTCACCGACACGATCGAGAAGGTTCCGGGCGTCGACGCCGCGAAGACCAGCGGTGGCGTGGACGACGGTGAGGACAACATCCTCAACGCCGGCGACACCATCCACTACACGATCGTGGTGACCAATACCGGCAACACGACGCTGACCAACGTCGCGGTCGCCGACATCGAAACGGGCGGCAACGGCGACTTCACGTGGGACGCCGGAACGGTCCTGCCGATCCCGACGATCCTTCCGGGCGACTCGGTGACCCTCTACGGCACCTACACCATTACCCAGGCCGACCTCGACGCCGTGGGCGGCGTGACGATCCGGAACTGCGTTGACGTCGACGGTGACGGCAACGACCAGAACGACTGCGTCACCGACACCGTCACCGGCACGCCGGGCGTGGACGCCGCCAAGACCAGCGGTGGCCTGGACGATGCCGACACCAACGGCCGCGCCGATGCGGGCGAGACGATCACCTACACGATCGTCGTGACCAACACCGGCAACACCACCCTGAAGAACGTGGTCGTCGGCGATGAGCTGACCGGTACGGCGCTCCCGGGCGCGATCACCTGGCTCGACGGCTTCGACGGCACGATCGACCAGATCAACGTCGGCGACGATGTGACGGTCAAGGCGACCTACACGCTGACCCAGGACGACATCGACGGCTGGCGTCACGATCCAGAACTGCGTCGTGGTCGCGACCGACCCGACCGCAGCCAACAACTGCGTGACGGACACCGTTGAGGGTGAGCCGGGCCTCGAGATCGACAAGACCTCCGAGACGATCACGGACATCGGCCTGGGTGAGACGATCACCTACGAGTTCGCGGTCACCAACACCGGCAACGTGACGCTCTACGACGTGGCGTCAACGACCCGATGCTCGTCGCCGCCGGCGTCACCGTCCCGACGATCGACCAGCTCGATCCGGGCCAGACGCTGACGGTCAGCGCCGACTACACGGTCACCGCCGACCGACGTCGAGAACGGCTACGTCTACAACTGCGCGACGGCCTCCGATGGCGAGACGACGTCCAATGAGGACTGCGTCCGCAACGAGGTGGCCCAGAATCCGGACCTGGCGATCAGCAAGGTCTGCCCGGACCCGGCAACGGTCAAGCGCGTTGGCGACTCGATCACCTACCAGGTCACCGTCACCAACTACCGGCGACGTGACGGTCTACGACATCGCGTTGACCGACGTGCGCGACGGTGACTTCGGGGACTACCCGACCACCCTGGCGCCAGGTGAGGAATTCACGGTCGACTTCACCACGACGATCACAGCCGAGGACGCCATCAACGGCAACCTCGACAACGAGGTCGGCGTGACGGGCACGGCCCTGATCGAGAACGACGCCGAGATCGACATCCCGGTCGTCTTCCTCACCGCCCAGTCCGAGCAGGTGGACCATAGCAACGGCAAGACCGAGGTCCCGGTCGAGGTCTGGACCACGATCAACTGCCCCTATGTCCCGGCCACCGGCCTGGTCATCGAGAAGACGTCGGACAAGGTCGAAAAGGACGACGTGGTTGCCGGCACCAAGATCACCTACAGCTTCGCGGTGACGAACACCGGCGACACGACGCTCGACGACGTGGCGATCAACGACGACCTGGACGGGCTCGTCTGGGACGACGCCTTCAAGGACGGCATGATCAGCTCCATCGAGCCGGGCGACACCGTCACCGCAACGGCGACCTACGTGGTCACCGACGCCGATGTCGAGGCCGGGCACGTCCTGAACTGCGCGATCGCCACCTCGGGCGACATCGAGTCCAACGAGTCCTGCGTCGACGTCCCGACCGACGGGCATCCGGCGCTGGCGATCATCAAGACGGCGACCCCGGTGAAGGTCACGAAGGCCGGTGAGGTCATCACCTACACCTTCGTCGTCACCAACACCGGCAACGTCCCGCTGGAGGATGTCGTCGTGGTCGACGAGATGCTGGACAAGGCCGGCGTCGAAATCCCGGCGATCGGCGACCTGAAGCCGGGCGAGACAAAGACCGTCACCGCCAGGTACACGGTGACCGAGGCCGACATGAAGCTGGACGCGATCTGCAACACCGCGGTCGCGACCGACGGCGAAACGACCTCCGAGCCGGATACGGCCACGGTCAAGGTCGTCCATCCGAAACCAGCGCCGAAGCCGGCCCCGGCGCCGGCGCCGACCAAGCTGCCGAACACCGGTAGCGGCACCGACGCCAGCGGCCAGGACGGCCTCTGGATGATCGCGGCCACCGGCGCGGCGATCCTCGCGGCGGGCGCCCTCGGGCTCCGCAAGCGGACGCGGATGTAACGATCACACCCCGCATGGAAGGCATGCGGTGACACGCGAAGGCCCGGGGAGTTCGCTCCCCGGGCCTTCGCCGTTTGACTCACTCGTCGTGGAACGCCCCGACCGTGAACCAGGTCCCGATCTCGATCATCGACGCCGGCCCAGCGGGCGTCGCCGGGCCCTCCAGCCGCACCTCGCAGCCCGCCGCCGACACCGTCACGAATGCCGTCAGGTCCACCGCGCGGAAGACGAGCTCGACCGGGTCCCGCTGCACAAAGGTCCACACGACGCCGTCAACAGCCCGAGGGACCTCGTCGACCAGCGTCCGCCAGCCGTTCCCCTCGCGCACCATGAAGCGCACCAGTGCCAGCTTCCCGGCGTTCGAGACCCACGCCAGCGCATCGCGGGTCGGGCTGATCACCCGGTAGATGTCGCCCCGGCCCGCCGGCGGCCCCGGGTAGCGCTCGAACGGTGACTCGCTCACACTCAGGCCTTCGCGGACGGCGTCCGGAGCTGGATGTAGACGTCGCCATCCTCGACCGTCACCGGAAAGGTCCGCAACCGCACCTTCTCATCGACCAGCGACTGCCCGGTCAGCAGGTCGAACTCCCACTGGTGCCATGGGCAGGCGAGGATCTCCTCCTCCCGCCCCCAGCGGAACTCGCCGGGCGCGGAGGGCAGCGTCGTCCCACGCTGCTGCCCCCGGCAGACCGGCGCCAGCTCGTGCGGGCAGATGTTCAGGACCGCGACGATGTCGTCGTGCACGCGGAAGAGCCCGATCGACATCCCGCGCACGGTCACGATCCGCCCGCCATCCGGAATCTCGTCGACACGGCCGGCATGGTGCCGCTCAGGGCCCGTCACGCCTCCTGCGCTCCAGGCAAGCGGTACAGCGCCCGCGCCGTCTCGCGCAGGACATTGTCCCGCCCCTCCTTCGGGATCGACCGCGCTGCGAAGTCCGGCGTGTCGCCGTCCCAGTGGGGGTAGTCGCTGGAGAACATCAGCATCCGCCGGTAGTCGAACATCTCCAGCATCTGCCGCAGGTGCGCCGGGTCCTCCGGCTCCTCAATTGGCTGCGTCGTCATGCGCACATGCCGCTCGATCGTCGCGCTCGGGCGCTCCGTGAGCCACGGCACCGTCATCCGCAGCGCCTTCCAGTTCTTGTCCATGCGCCACATCAGCGGCGGCAGCCACGAGACGCCGCCCTCGATCATCACGAAGCGAAGATCCGGGTATTTCACGAACACGCCCTCGTTGATGAGGCTGATCAGGTGCGTGATGTAGCTGGTCACCAGGCCGGAGTGCCACTCGAAGTAGGTGGAGGCGTACCCCGCCGCGCCGGTCGGGCCGGTGATCCCGACGCCCTCGTTCCCGGGGTGGATCGCCACCGGCAGGCCCATCTCCTGCGCCGCCTCGTAGATCGGGTGGTAGAAGCGGTGCCCGTACGACATGTTCGCCCCGCTCCCCATCACTACCTGCACGACACCCGGCGTCCCGCCCACGCGCCGGATCTCTGCCGCCGCGGCCACCGGATCGTTCGGCCCGACGGTGATCGACAGCCGGAACCGCGGGTCCACCGTCAGCCAGTCATTGATGAAGTGGTCGTTGAGCGCGGAGAGCAGCGCCGCCGAGAAGTCCAGCTCCGGCGACGTCCCGATGTGGATGCCGCACTCCGGGTTGAGGATGCCGAACTCGATGTTGTGCTCGTCGAGGAAGTGCCTGGCGAGCAGGTGCGGGTCGTTGCCGATCCGTTCTCCCGCCTCGGTCACCGAGTCGGCGCGGATCACTCCGCCGGGGTTCCAGTAGCCCAGCGTGCCCGGCCCACGGTTACCGGAGAGGAACCGCGTCTTCCACGGCTCGGGCAGGTACGCGGCGACCTTGTCCGGGTCGTACATCGGGTGGATATCGGTATCGATCACGGTGGCGCGCATGGGACGTACAAGCTCCTGCTGAGGGGCGATTCTTCGCCACAGCGTACCGCGACGCCGAGCGCTGTCAATCACGGCTCCCCATTGACGACGACGGCTCCGCCACCTACAATCGCCGTCAACAACTGAATTGCCTTATCCAGAGAGGTGGAGGGAATCGGCCCTGTGAAGCCCGGCAGCCTGCCAATCGACCCGCGAGGGATCGATAGGTAAGGTGCCAACTCCGGCAGAGTGATCTGCGAGATAAGGGATCAGCGATACTGCGCAAGCTATCGCCCCCTGTGTCCGCAGGGGGTGTTTTTGTAGAACATCGCCTGTAGCGCACTGGAACCTTCCCCGGTTCCCCGCAGCGTCGAACCCGCCGCCTCCTGGACCAGACATTCGGGAAGCGAGCGCGGATCGACCATGACAGACGACGGCACCACCATCGACGGCACAACCGAGACCACCCACGAGCCGATGCGGCGGCATCTCCACGTCGTGCCTGCCTATCGCCCGTCGACCGACGGCGTCATGCGCCTCGCCCACCTCGGCCCCTACGACACCGAGCTCGGCGGCCACCTGCCGGACGTCACCCTCGCCTACCGCGCATGGGGCACGCTCAACGAGGCCGGCGACAACGCCGTCATCATCCTCCACGCCCTCACCGGCGACAGCCTCGCCGCGGGAGACGGCGGCTGGTGGGAGCCGGTCATCGGCCCCGGCGGCCCGATCGACACCCGCACGCACTTCGTCGTCTGCGCCAATATCCTCGGCGGCTGCCAGGGCAGCACCGGCCCGGCCTCCCGCGACCCCGAGGGACGCTCCTGGGGTACCCGCTTCCCGCACGTCACCATTGGCGATATCGTCTCCACCCAGCGCCTGCTGGCTGAGAAGCTCGGCATCACGAAGTTGGTCGCGATCGGCGGCTCGATCGGCGGCTTCCAGGCCCTGGAGTGGGCCACGCGCCACGCCGACATGGTGAAGGGCGCCGCCGCGATCGCCGCCAGCGGCGCGCTCGACGCCCTCGGCATCGCCGTCCACGGCGAGGTGGGCCGCCGCGCGATCATGGCCGACCCCGAGTGGCGCAACGGCGAGTACCTCGACGAGGGCACCTTCCCGGAGCAGGGCCTCGCCATCGCGCGCATGGCCGCGATGACGACCTATCACAGCCGCCAGAGCCTCGGCAGCCGCTTCGGCCGCAACCCGGCCGTGCGCCAGCCGCTCTACGAACCGTTCGGGACCACCTTCGACGTCGAGGGCTACCTCCACTACCACGGCCGCGCCCTCGTCCAGCGCTTCGACGCCAACAGCTATCTCTACCTGACCCGCGCCATGGACATGTACGACATCGGCCGCGACGGTGGCGACAACCATTGGTTCGACCGTATTAGCGCGCCGCTCCTCCTGGCCGGCATCTCCTCCGACTGGCTCTTCCCACCGGACGACATCCAGCTCCTCGCCGACCGCATCCGCGACCGTGGCAAGGACGTGCACTACGCCCTGATCGACTCGCCAAACGGCCACGACGCCTTCCTGAAGGACTGGAACGACCTCAACCCGATCATCGCGGACTTCATGCGGTCGCTGCAGGGCTCCAGCGCCCTCGCCAGCGCCGGGAGCGCCACCCCATGAGCGCCTGCCTTCGCCATTGCACCCGCCGCCGCGCCCGCGACGGCCTGATGTGTACGCCAACGTTGCGTAGCACTCCGGCCCCATGACGCAGCCGCGGGCGGTGGGCGAGGTCACCGCAGGTCAACGTCGTTATCCCGGCCACAAGGGCCGGGTCTACGACACTCAGCCGAGTCTTCAATGACATCACCAGAGGAGCTAACACCATGACCGATGTCCTGAACGAGATCCAGCAGCCCGGCCTCGAGACCGCCGCCCTCCACGCCGGCCAGGCGCCCGACACCGCCACCGGCTCGCGCGCCGTCCCGATCTACCAGACCACCTCGTACCAGTTCGAGGACACCGCCCACGCCGCCGACCTCTTCGGCCTGCGCGCCTTCGGCAACATCTACACGCGCATCATGAACCCGACCACCGACGTGCTGGAGCAGCGGGTCGCCGCGCTCGAAGGTGGCGTCGCGGCCGTCGCGACCGCCTCCGGGCAGGCGGCGGTGACGCTCGCCCTCCTCACCCTCGCCCGGGCCGGTGACGAGATCGTCTCCACCGCCAACCTCTACGGCGGCACCTACAACCTCTTCCACTACACCCTGCCGCGCATGGGCATCACTGTGAAGTTCGTCGAAGGCACGCCGGAGGCCATCGCCAGAGCGATCACCGACAAGACGAAGGCCGTCTACTCGGAGACGATCGGCAACCCGGACCTCAACACGCTCGACATCCGCGCGGTTGCGGACGTCGCGCATGAGCAGGGCGTGCCGCTGGTGCTCGACAACACCATTCCCTCGCCTTACCTCGTGCGCCCCTTCGACCACGGCGCGGACATCATCATCCACTCGCTGACGAAGTTCCTCGGCGGCCACGGCACCTCGATCGGCGGCATCGTCGTCGACTCCGGCAACTTCGACTGGACCGCCAACGCCCGCTTCAAGGAAGACTTCGTCGATCCGGACCCGAGCTATCACGGCGTGAGCTTCACCGAGGCCTTCGGCAACCTCGCCTTCGCGATCAAGGTCCGCACGCAGGGCCTGCGCGACCTCGGCCCGGCGATCAGCCCGTTCAACGCCTGGCAGATCCTGCAGGGCGTCGAGACCCTGCCGCTGCGCATGGAGCGCCACAGCCAGAACGCGGCGCAAGTGGCGCAGTATCTCTCCGGGCACCCGAAGGTGGCGTGGGTGAACTACCCCGGCCTGCCGAGCCACCCGAGCCACGAGATCGCGAAGAAGTACTGGCGCGATGGCCAGTACGGCGCCATCCTCGGCGTGGGCGTCAAGGGCGGCGCGGACGCCGGCAAGAAGGTCGTCGAGAGCGTGAAGCTCTTCTCCCACCTGGCGAACATCGGCGACGCCAAGTCGCTGATCATCCACCCGGCAACGACGACGCACTCGCAGCTCAGCGAGCAGGAGCAGGCGTCCGCCGGCGTTACGCCAGACTTCCTGCGTCTCTCGATCGGCCTGGAGACGGCGAGCGATATCATCGCCGATCTCGACCAGGCGCTTGCCCAGATTTAGGATCCAAAAACCCTATAACGACGCGGAAATCCCGGGGTTCGGCTCCGGGATTTCCGCGTCTGGAAGAGAACCGTGGCACGGCCCCTGCGTTCGTCATTTATCGAAGGGTCATCGGCTTATCCGATCTGCCCTTCAGGAAGCGGACTCCCCTTCCCTTCCCCCATAGGTGCGAAACGCCCCGGTTCGGAACCAGCCAGCCGAACAGCACGGGGCGTTTTGCTGTCCGGAATCACATCTTACCCACAACCCCGTTTCATCACAGCGCGCGGCCAGCGATGCAAGCCCGCGTCCCGCTCGCGTTGCACGATCGCTCGTAGGTCCGACGGCACATCCCGCCCCGGAATCTCGGCGAAACCAAGGCGACGGTAATACGGAGCGTTCCACGGAACATCGCGAAAGGTCGTCAGGGTCAGCGCGGGGATTCCCTGTCCGACGGCGTACGCCCCGGCTGCCTTGATCAGGCGCGCACCGATCCCTTGCCTGGCGTAGGCGGGATGCACCGTCACCTGCTCGATGTGGAGGCTCTCGCGTAGCGTCCGCGCGAGCAGGTACCCCACTGGCTCGCGACCTTCCCCGACCGGAGCCGCGACCAGAAGCAGACCCGGCCCGCATGGCGTCCCGAAGCTCCTCATCGGGGATCGGCTCGTCCGCAGCGATCTCAGCCATATCGACGCCCACGAACATGCGGCCCGCCGCGCGCTCGATCCCGGCCAGGAAGGGGATATCCTCGTCAACCGCCCGCCTGATCGCGATGTCGGTCACAGCGGTGGAGCAAGCAGGTAGACCCCGCCACCGTTCAGGTCCGTGACGTAGAGATTCCCGTCGCTGTCCTCACCGAACGCGGAGAGGCCGAGCCCGGTATCGACCGGGTCGGACATCGTCCATGTCTCTCCGTCGGACGACGTCCCGCTCCAGATCGTCCCGGTGCAGAAGTCGCCGAACAGGTACGCGCCCTGCAGGTCCGGCATGTCCTCACCGCGGTAGACGAAGCCGCCGGTCACCGAGCAGCCGAAATCGTGCGTGTACTCCATCACTGGCAGGGTGAACGGCGCGGTGTCGCAGCCGTCCTCCAGGTAGCACTGCGTGCCCTCGGTGACGTTCCAACCGAAGTTCAGCCCGCCCTCGCCGACCGGGGCGATGTCGATCTCCTCGATCTCGTTTTGGCCGACGTCGGCGATCCAGAGGTCGCCCGTCTCGCGGTCGAAGGAGAACCGCCACGGGTTACGCAGCCCATACGCCCAGATCTCCGGCAGCGCGCCCTCCTGGTCGATGAACGGGTTGTCCTCGGGGATCGCGTAGGTCTGCCCCTCTGGCACGTACTGCGGATCGACCTCGATGCGCAGGATCTTGCCGAGCCAGGTGTCCAGGCTTTGGCCGTTCCCCTGCGGATCGCCACCGGAGCCGCCATCGCCGAGCCCGATGTAGAGGTAGTTGTCCGGCCCGAAGGCGAGCTGGCCACCGTTGTGGTTCGGGTACGGCTGCTCCTGCCGCAGGATCGCCTGCTCGCTCGCCGGGTCAGCGACGTTCGGGTCCTCGCTGACGGCGAAGCGGGAGACCATCGTGTTCCCGCCCTCGTCGGTGTAGTCGACGTAGAACAGGCCGGAGTCGGCGTAGTTCGGCGCGAACGCCAGCCCCAGCAACCCCTGCTCGAAGCCGCCGTCGCCAACCCGATCGGTGATATCCAGGAAGGGCTCCGGCAGCACGGCGCCGTCCTGCACGATCCGGATCGTGCCCGGCTTCTCGACCACGAAGAGGCGTCCGGAGCCGTCCCCCGCGTCGACCACCGCGAGCGGCTGCGTCAGCCCCTCGGCGACCGGCTCCAGGCCGATATCGAACCCGGCCGTCTCGTCCTGCGCGGACACGGGTGCGACCAGTGACGAGGCGAGGACGACCAGGGCGATGAGGAGGCGGGTCAGGGAGCGGATCGGCGGCATGGGCGGCCCCTTTCGAACGAGATGTCGGATGTCAACCCACGATATCGCACCAGCCCCTCTGTAGTCTCGGGCCCTGTGCCCGAGACCTGCCGCGAAGCGGCAGATGTGCGACCGAGATCGACGATCGTGTATCGACCTTCGGACGATGTCTCGCCCACAGGGGGCGAGACTACACGGCCTCGATGATCTGGGCTTGCTCCAGCGCGGCGCTCTCGACCGGTTCGCCATCCACCAGGAGATCGGTGAACGTCATCGGCAGGCCAACCGTCGCCGAATCGAACATGTCCGGCCCGGTCTGCAGGTGGATGTGCACATGCGGCTCCGACGAATTCCCGGAGTTGCCGGTCAGCCCGATGAGGTCCCCGGGCTGCACCGCCTGCCCCTCGCTGACGGCGACCGACCCCGGCTGCAGGTGCGCCATCAGCACGTACTCGCCGTCCCCGACCTCAATCACGACGTGATTCCCCGCCGGGTGCAACGTCGGGTCGGTCGTCGGCGTCGAGCCAGGCGTGCCGTCCGGGTATTCGTCGACGGCGGTAACCACCGTTCCGCCGGCCGGGGCATATTGCGGCTGGCCGTAGCAGTGGTAGTCCTCGTTGCGCGTTCCGTCGCCGGCGTACGTCGCGCCGTCACGCCAGATCGCGATGTCGTGCGCGTGGCGCTGGGCCGGCGTCGGGGCATGGTAGTTCCGGAACTCCGTCTCCCCACCCCAGATCACCAGCCACGCTCCATCGAACGGCAGCCGGAACGCTCGTAATCTCGGAAATTCCGTTCGCCGGGTCCTCCGGCAACGCGACCTGCATCACCGCCGTCAGCGCCAGTGCCTTGCCCGCCTCGTCGAACGCGGAGTTGATCGCCAGCATCGCGTCGCCCCACGCGTACAGCGCGCCGTAGCTGGAGGTGCCGACCGATGGCCCCATCGGCAGCGCCCGCTCGTCCAGCAGCTCGCCCAGCGGGCGTTCGGCCTCGAAGCGGACGTCGGCCAGCGGCAGGTCCTGCAACCCCTGCTCCGGGATCGAGATCGTCGCGGCAAGCGCCTCGGCCGTGCCGGAGAACGTCACCTCGATGCCGAGCGTGTACGTGCCGATGATGATGTCGCCGGTCCAGCGCCCGGCCGGGACGTCGCCCGTCTGCAGGTCGTCCGGCTCGAGCCGGAACGCGGCCGGGGTGCCCTGGTGAAACTGCCCGCTGATCTCTTCTGGCGTGTAGTGCCCGGCGAAGAACGCGCGGACCTCAGCGATCGCGAACGAGACGATATCCGTCGTCAGCGAGGCGATGGTGTCCCTTGCGGAGAACCCGGCCAGCATGCCGGAGACGGCCTCGCTGAACGCCCCCGTCACGGCCGCATCGTCACCGGCGAGGAACGACGCGGTGAGATCGCGCCCCTGTGCCATCAATGCGTCGCTGGCATCGCGATACGCCGGGAGGATATCGGCCGTCGTGGGTGGCGCGACCACTTCGGTCGCCACTGCGGGTGACGCCGGTGAGGAGACCGCCGCGGGGGTACCGGCGTTCGTGTCGGGCTGGATCATCAGCCCGTCGATCAACCCGGAGTCCGGATCAAGCCAGACAGAGAGACGCACCCGCACGCCCGTCGCACCGACGAGCAGGACACCGGCCTCGTGCTCCGTCGTCCCCGAAGAGATACGCTCGACCGTCACCGTGCCCAGCGCTGGCTTCAGCCCCTCGACGCTCGCCACGACCTGCTCCGCCGGCACCTGCTGGAGGAACGCTGGCGTGAAATGCGCCTCCACGTCGGCGTCCGTCAGCGGCTCATCCGTGGCGTTCAGCATCTCAATGAACCAGCGGACCTGATCGCGCAGCGCTCCCTCCGGCAATGCCTCCAGCGCATCCTGCGCGCGTGCGAGCAGCGGCGAGCCGAACGTGAGGGCGGCCAGGCCGGCAGCGGACGATGTCGTTAGGTCACGTCGGGTGAGCATGGAGCCTCCTAACGGTCGTGCGGGCGTCGACCGCGCAGCTGGCCAGAACGGGCGATCAGGACCAGGGTCATGACGGCGGCCGCGGCAGCGATGATCCCGTACCAGCCGAAGTCGAACGACGATGCGAGGTCCAGGACCGGCATGAAGATCGCGAGGGCCGCCAGCACCACCGACGCCAGGAGCACGATGCGCGTTTGCTTCTCCGAGATGACCGGGTTCGACGCACGTCCCCAGAAAACGGAGAGCACGTTGACTCCACCCGGAACCCAGACCGCGAGCATCCAGGCGATGATCGCAATCGCGACAGCGCCACCGACGGCGGTGCTCCCGTCATAGGCGGCGGAGAAGAAGATGAACACGGCCATGACGCCGCCGAGCACGACAGACCACGTGACGAGATCGCCCGGGCCACGCCGTCGCGTCTGCCATTCGCGGACGCGCTCGTCCTGGAGCTCCCTCCGGCGCTCCTGATCCGGGTCTACCCTTCGGCGTTCCTGCTCTGCGTCCATGCGATTGTCTCCTCCCTACGCGCCCGGTGCGAACCGCAGCCCGACCACCCCGGCGATGATGAGTGCGATCGACGCAAGGCGCATGGCGTCACGCGGCTCGCCAAACAGCACCATGCCGAGAATTGCCGTCCCGGCCGCGCCAATACCGGTCCAGACCGCATAGGCGGTGCCGACCGGCAACGTCCGCAGCGCGTACGACAGCAGCAGGAAGCTGATCGTGCCGAAGACCGCGAAGCCGACTGACGGCCACAGGCGCGTGAAGCCGTGGGCCTCCTTCAGCGAGAGCGCCATCACCGTCTCGAACATCCCGGCGATGACCAGGAGTCACGACCCAGGCCATGCGCTAGACGCCCCGCCGCCAGCGGACCGGCAACGAGGCGATCCGCAGCGGCCTCGCCAGCCGCGATCACGTCCGGGATACCGACTCCGCGCAGCATGTTCCCGGAGATACCGAGCCCGGGCACGCGGTCCATCGCCGCCTCGATGCGCTCCACGCGATCAAGGTGCCCGAGCGTGTACTGCGGGCTGGCCAGCTCGCGCCGGAACACCCGCGCAAGGACCGGTTCGCCCTCGATGCCGCTGACCTGCCGCAACTCGTCACGCAGCACATCGACCAGCTCGCCGTCGCTCTTCTCGAGGATCTCCTGCTCGCCGGAGCGCCCGACAAACCCGCGCACCAGGAAGTGCCCATCCGGCGCGCGGTTGGCCCACTTGGACGACATCCACGTCACCGCCTTCACCTTCCGTCGCTCGGCACGCGGCACGAGGTAGCCATGGTTCCGTGGCGCCTGCGCGGTCGCCGATTCCCTGTACCCAAGGAGAATCAACGCGGTCGATACCTGTGGGATGCCGGCCATCGCCTCGGCAGCGTCGGGATCAAGGCCCTTCAGCAGCCGCGATTGGACATGCGCCGGCGCGGCGAGGATCACCGCGTCATAGGCATGGTGGTAGATCTGCCCCTCGCTCTCCTCATCGAGGATGAAGCGGCCATCCGGCGCCTTGTGCACGCCAACGACCTTGCGCCGCACCTGGATCACGCCGCCGCGCGACTCGATCGCGTCGTGCAGCGCGTCCGTCAGCTCGTGGATGCCGGTCTTGAAGCTGAGGAACCCCTGCTTCGCCTGCTGGCCGATCGGCCGTGCCTTCGCCGTCTTGCGCTGGGCAAGCACGCCCTTGATCAGCCCGCCATGCTCCTTCTCCGCCGCGCGCAGCTGCGGGAAGGTCGCGGCGAGGCTCAGCTCGGCGCCGCTGCCGGAGTAAATGCCGGCCATCAGCGGCTCGATCAGGTGCAGGTAGACATCCTGACCGAGACGCCGGGTGACGAACGACTCCAGCGTCTCGTCGTCATCCCCTTTTTTCGCCGGGATCGCAAAGTCCATCGCCATGCGCGCCTTGCCGAGCGGCGTGACGAGCTTCGTCTTCGCCATCGGGCCGAGCCGCGTCGGGATGAGGCCGGTCAGGCCCTCCGGCATCTTGTGCAGGTGGCCGTCGCGCAACAGGTAGGAGCCGCGCGTGTCGTCGCGCGTCCACTGGAAGCGGTCCTCCAGCCCCAGCTCGCGGGCGAGGCCGATGCCGCGCGGCTTCATCGAGAGGAACGACTCCGGGCCGCCCTCGATCGTCCACTCGCCGTCGATCTCCGTGCGGAGAACGCCGCCGACATGATTCGACGCCTCCAGGACGAACGGCTTGACGTCCGCGCCGGATGCCAGCAGCCGGTGGGCGGCCGCGAGACCGCTGACGCCACCCCCGACGACCGCGACGGTCTTCGTCACGCCGTCACCCACCCGGCCTCTTCGGCGCGCTCGCGCACCAGCCCGGCGAGCCCGGCCATCATCTTCGGGTGGTCGTTGACCATCTCGATGCGCTCGAGGTGCATGCCAAGTTTTTCTGCCTGCTGCATGAACTCGACATCGATATCAAACAGGATCTCAACGTGCTCGCACACGAAGCCGACCGGGCAGATAAGCACATTCTTGCCACCATCGGCGTGGATCTGGTCGATCACCACGCTGGCGTCAGGCCCCAGCCACGGATCCTTGGTCATCGCCGCGCTCTGGAAGGCCCAATGCGACGGATGTCCCGGGAACCGCGCGCGGATCGCCTCGTAGGTCTGCTGCAGGTCGCGCTCGTATGGGTCGTTATGCTCGCGGATGCGCTCCGGCAGGCTGTGCGCCGTGAAGATGATCGGCACCTCCGCGCGGACGTCCTCCGGGAACTTCTGCAGCGCGTCGTTGACCCGCTCCTCGAGGGCGTCCAAATAGCCAGGCAGGAGATTCCAGCGGTCGATGGAGACGACCTCGATCCCGTCCTTCGCCTCGTCGACCTTCTTGTTGTAGGCCCCGATCGACATCGACGAGTAGTGTGGCGCCATCACCATAGTGACGGCCTTCTCGACGCCGGCCTCCTTCATCTCGCCCATCGTCTGGGCAATGTACGGGTGCCAGTGCCGCATGCCGAGCCAGACCCTCCAGCGCTCCCCATCCGGTGCCTGCTCGTTCAGGGCTTTCTCGATGCCGTCGCCCTGTGCCTGCGTCAGCTCAAGGATCGGCGACCGGCCGCCGATCAGCTCGTAGCGGTCCTCGATCTCGCGGAAGATCTCTTCGGAGGTCGGGCGATGGTGGCGCACGTCGAGCAGGTAGGGGCGCACATCCTCCAGCTTGTCGGGGCCGCCGTAGGCCATGATCATCAGGTGGTGCGTCGCGGGGGAGGACGTCGGATCGGTCATCGAAGAGGGCTCCTTGGTGGGGATGCGCGGTCGTGACGTGGTGGACACCGATCACCCGGGCGGGACGGCGTCCACCTGCTGCATCATAGGTACCATATCGGGCGTGGCCCGGACGTCGGGAGAACTGTGAAAGTCAGGGATATCCGCATGGCAACGGGCGGCGCGGGGACGTATGCTCTGCGGCAGGAGGACGACGGCATGGAACCGATCAATAGCAAACGCGCCCGCATCCTGGACAAGCCGGACCTGATCACCGCGATCGCCGTCGCGATCACGATCCTCGTGATCAACGCCGTCCTGCTCATCATCCTGTTCTAGAGACACACCACTCGTCGGCGTGCGTACAGCGGCTGGGCGCCCCCTCGTAGTCTCGGCTCCGCGCAGCCGCGACCGGTGCTGCCCGACATAGGCCGCAGGCCGATATGGCGCGACATGGCCCTTCGGGTCATTCGCCGGACACTTGTGTCCGGCGACTACGGAACGCACTTGCCCCCTACTTGTACACCCGCACCAGGAACTCGCCCTTCTTCTCGGCGGCCTGCTTCCCGGCGGTGACACCCGGGCGCCGCTCATGGTAGGCGTTCCCGATCACCACCTTCGCGCCGGTCAGCGCGCGCAGCACGATCGTGTCGTTGCGCTCGGAGAACGACTCCTTCACCTCCAGCTCGCCCTTGGATTTGATCACGACGTGCTTGAAGAAGTTCACCGGCGCGCTGACGTCCGGGCGATCCAGGCCCAGCTCGTCGACCGCCGTCTTCAGCGACTCGCGCGAGCTCGGCATCACCGTCGCGCTCGACGATGCCGGCTCCGGCGCCGGGATGGGGCCGGACAGCAGGTCGTGACGGCCAACGCTATCCTCGACGAGCTCGAAGATCGGTGTCCCCTCGCCGCTGTAGAGCTTGTCACCCTGCTTCAGGACGATCGACGCGTTCTGCGTCATCGTCGTGGCCGTCGAGAGCCGCTCGTCACGCCCCTCGCCACCCCACGCCAGCAGCGTCGCGACCTGCGCGCCGGCCATGTCGATCAGCTGGATCAGCTGGCCGGCCTCGATCTCGAAGGATGTCGCCGTCCCGACCGCCAGCTGGCGGGAGAGGATGACCCGATGCCCGACAAGTACATTCGCCATTGATTCGTGCTCTTCCTGTCTGGGAGTATGCCGGTGACACCACGGTGGGGGTCGATCCGGACGCGACAGACGCTCGTGCCATTGTCGCAGGGTTCACGGATGTTCTTCCAATCAACGTTCGACGGATCAGGCATACTTGGGCGCAGCAACGCACGCGACGATGGGTTCGACCTCGGGAGGGTTTTCGGGAATGGAGAAATGTCCGAATTGTGGCGCGGCGGTCCGCTCCGGCGCGAAGTTCTGCACGTCCTGCGGGACGCGCCTGATCGACCCGTCCACGACGGCCACGGCGCCGGGCACGCCGGCTCCCGCCGAGGAGACCCAGATTGCCGCCCCGGCCGTCCAGCCTGAAGCGGACACCACCGCGACCAGTGAGGGCGAGACATCCGGGACCTTCGCCGGGTGGGGGAGTTCGGGCAGCGGCTGGGGCACCACCGAGGGCAGCACATCCACGCCAGCCGACCGCTTCGGGGCCGCCCTCGACTCGACGGAGCGCGAGTCGGCGGAGACGACGAACGACGAGTCCGGCTGGGGCAAGCCCGCCCCGGTGACCGACGACCGCTTCGCCTCGTGGTCGGCCGCCTACGGCGCGACGAGCGAAAGCGAGCAGATCCAGGACGATGCGAACTCCGGCGACGTTGTCGCGGTGGAGAGCGCGACAATCGCTGATGAGGCGGAGTCGACCTCCACGACGGACAATGCCGGCTTCACCGAGGGCGGCGCGAACGAGGTCGACTATCTCAGCGGCGATGAGAACATCGATGTCGGCGGGCCAGACTCCGGGATCGCCGCCGGGCGTCCGTCTGACCAGTCCGATGCCCGCCAGCGCGCCACGACGCTGGTCGAGGAGCTGCGCGAGCTGATCTGGAAGATCGGCGAGCAGGCACCGGCATCCACCGGCGACACGACCGACATCCGCAACGCGCTCAGCACCGCGCGCGGCCATGTCAGCGACTTCAGCGATCTCGAGGGCGTCATCAGCGCCGTGCGCGAGAGTCCGCGGGATATCGACGCCCTCCGCGAGCTCGGCAGCCAGGCGCCGCGCCTCGAAGAGTTGCTGGAAAGCCACTCGCGCCTCACCGCCGCGCTGGACGATGCGATCCGCCAGCTCCAGTAACGTCGAAGCAAGCGGCCCCGGGAGGTGGTCCCGGGGCCGCCTTTCTGCGCTGTGAAACGTTCTTCTCGTAGGGGCCGACCTCGTGTCGGCCCGATCGACCGAAGGTCGATAACGCGGCCACGTCGCTGCCGAGCCTACCCCTCCAGCCAGGCAAACGGCCACGTATCGCGCATCCCGATCATCTGCCATAACGCGCCGTAACGCGCGACGTCCGGCCCGAACTCGACGACCATCACCGGGCCGACGGCCGCCTCGTCCACCGTGTTAATCGGGATGAAGCGATCGCTGTAGACGGCCCCGGTCGTCGGCGACTGCATGTTCTCCAGCCGCCAGAAGGCGACCTCGGCCGCCGCCTGGCATCCTCCTCCGACCCGGTCAGGAACGCCATGCGCGCACGGGGCTGCAACTCGTCCGGCGGCGGCGTGCCGTCCATCGCCGGCAAGGCACCCGACGTGACGCTCATCATTCCCAGCGAGAGGGGCGGCATCGGACCGACAGCATCATCTGACTCGGCGAGCAGGTCCTCGACGGTCGTCGGCGCGTCGCGGCCCGGATTCTCCGGCACCATCGTGTCGGCGCGGAAGGTCGCGCCCGGAAGTGCCATGACGTTCACCGTATCCGAGGGCAGCGTGTCGATCAGGACCTGCAGGTCGGTGTCCACCTCGCCCGAGGCGCCCTGATGCGCGAGCACCCGCTCCAACGTCGCATATGTACGCGTGAAGACGGCGATGTCGTCGGCCAGGAGAGCGACGTTGTTCAGCGATCCGATGTTGAGCGGCGTCGGGCGACTGAAATCGAGCTCGCCCTCCTCCCCAAGCGTCCAGTAGTCGCCATGGTCACCGGTCCGGCTGCTCGTAGCCGGTCGCCTCCCACGTCGCCGTCAGCTCCGCGAACGGCACGCCCCCGGCATAGACGGAAACGCGATCTGGCGGCGCTCCGGCGACGAGGATCTGGTGCACGTCGAGCACGCTGAAGCCGAGCGCCGCCTGCGTCTCCTCGCTCTTCGCGTAGGGCATCAGCTCGTCGGTGGATACCAGCATGCTGACAGCCTGGACGATGCCGTCTGGCGCGCCGCTGAACCCGTGGGCCTGGAACTGCACTTCCAGGTCAACCCACGTGAACAGCTCGGACGTCGGGTCCGGGCCGCCAAGGGCATCCGCCGGCACGAGCGCGAGCAGTGCTCGCAGCCGGTCCCGGGCGTCGGCCAGGTAGGTGCCCCCGCGCGTGACGGGCGACGCCGAGGGCGTCTGCGCGAGGGTTGCCATCGATGGTGCGGCAAAGATGGCAACGCCTCCGGCCAGCGCGGCGCGGCGCGTAAAGCGGAAGGGTTTCGAGCGTTCATTCGTGCGAATCATGGTGCGTCTCCAGGTCGGTGAAGGGTGTGATTGCTCCCGAGCGCGCAAGAAGCACGCCGGACAGCGCCTCTATCCCTCACAACGTCCCGGTGAGACGGAAGTTCCGCCATCCGCCACACACTTACCACCGTCCTTCAGAGCGTAGCGATGAATCCCGGTAGCCACCAACGCGGCGAAGCCGATCAACCGTTCATCGATGACCCGAGGCGGCGCTCGCGTGCCCCAGGCTCTCGCGCCCTACCTACCACTCGTCATCCCGACCAAGCGGACCGCGTAGCGGGACGCGCGTGAAAGGCCCGCTGCCGCTTCTCGAAGGCATTGCCTTCTCGGCTGAGGGCTCTTTGCTCCTACATGACACGGCTTCGGGCTGCAGCAAGGATCCCTCGACACGCGGCCCCTCGCTGCGCTCAGGTCGCGGCTCGGGATGACGATTGCGTTTGTATCGTGCCGGTACTTACGGCGTCCACGGCCACATCACGAAGCCGAGGTCGCGCTCCTCGAGGATCGCGAGCCAGTCGTCGCCCCCACGCGGCAAGCGGGCGACCAGACGCATCGTGTAGACATCCTCGCCGGTCGCGTACACCTGCAGCGTGCGCGGGACGATGCGCGCCAGGTAGGGCTCGCCGGTCACGGGCGAATCCGCCATCCTCAGCGCCCGGTCGGTACGAAGCGCCGCCTGGACGGCATCCGATGCGGAGCCGTACGTCAGCACCAGGGAGAACGGCGCGTCATCCTCTCCCGCCATCGGCGCTTCCAGCCCGGCCAGCAGCAGCGTTGCCTGCGGCAGAGGGACCGGCTTTGCCCGATCCACGGCGATCGACGTCGCCCCACCGACCCAGCCCTTGGTTTCCGGCGTCGCGAGCACGCTCGGCGTGGCCGGGTCCGTCACCAGCATGCTGCCCTTCAGGATCACCGCCGTATCAAGCCGGTACGGGTAGACGGGTGGCGCGAGGAGCGCCGCTATCTGCGGGTTCTCGTCCAGCGACGGCCCGGTGCCGTGGAACGCGCGCACCGCCTGCTCTAGCCGCGACAGCCGCGACGTCGCGATCAGCGTCCCATCCTCCAGCAGGACGACGTTGTTCATGTTCCCCAGCGCCGGGCGGCTCGCCGGTGCCGAGAGATCGACCTGATCACCGGGGAACAGCGACCAAAGCGTGATGTCCTCCCGGCGTACGGCCTGGTAGCCGGATTCCACCCAGGCGTCTTGCAGGTGATCCTGGTCGAAATTGCCGCGAATCATCAGCACGAGATCCGGCGCCTGCCCGACGGCGAGCACCTGGTCGACGTCCGAGAGGCGGAACCCGTAGGTCTGCACCCAGAGATCATCGTTGCCGCGCGTCGCGAGCACGCTCGGGAGGGCGAGGTATTCCAGCTCCGCCTCCCAGGCCGGGAAGCGCGGGTCGGTCGGTCCGGACGGCGTCTCGATGCCCCGTGCGCGCATCCAGCCGGTGATGTTCGCGTACTGCGCGACGTCGCTCAGCGGCAGGCTATCGTCCGCGAGACGGTCCGGCGAGTAGCGCAGCAGGTCTGGCAGCGTCCCGCCACGGTACTGCTCGACGGTCACCAGCGGCAGCTGGCGGATGGTCTCCGGCGACGGCGTGGCCTGCGGCGAGGAGGCCGGGGTACCGGGAAGCGCGCGCACCTCGGTCGGCGTCGGCTCGGGGCCGATCGGCGACGGCTCGTTGCGGACGAGCACGAGCATCCAGCCGATCACCCCAACGAGCGCGAGGATGGCGAAGGCGACCGCAATCGCCCCGGTGGAGACACGACGACGGGGCAAGCTCACCGGAGCCGCCCCGTGCGCGCGTGTGACCGGCGGATCGCCGGCCGCATCATTCAGGAACGAAGGCCAACCGGCCCTGGAAGGCGTCCGCCGAGCGGTACGCGGTGGAGACGCTGGCGCCGGCGTGAATGCGCTGGATCGCCTCGCCCAGCAGCTCGCCGACCGAGAGCACGACGAGCTTGTCGAATCGCTTCTCGGGCGGGAGCTGGATCGTGTTCGTGACCACGACTTCCTTGATCGGGCTGTCCCTCAGGCGCTGCACGGCAGGTCCGGAGAAGACCGGGTGAATGCAGCTGGCGTAAACCTCGGTCGCCCCGGCGTCGAGGCAGACCTTGGCGGCCTGGGTGATAGACCCGGCGGTGTCGATCTCGTCGTCGACGATCACCGCCTGCTTGCCCTCGACGGAGCCAATCAGGTTGAGCGCCTCCGACTTGTCCTGATTGCCGATGCGCCGCTTCTCGATGATCGCCAGCGGGCTCTGCAGGATGTCCGCGAAATTGCGGGCGCGCTTGGTGTTGCCGAGATCGGGTGAAACGACGACCGGGTTCTCGAGGTGCTTTTCCACGAAGTAGCGCGCGGTCAGGTACATCGCGCTCATCTCGTCGACCGGGATGTCGAAGAAGCCCTGGATCTGCCCGGCGTGGAGATCGACCGTCAGCACGCGGTTCGCGCCGGCCTCCACCACCAGCTTGGCGACGAGGCGCGCCGTGATCGGCACGCGCGGCTGGTCCTTCTTGTCGGTGCGGCCGTAGCCGTAATAGGGGATGACGGCGGTGATGCGTCCGGCGGATGAGCGCTTGAAGGTGTCGATCATGATCAACAGCTCCATGATGGAGTCGTTGACCGGCGTCGAGAACGACTGGACGACGAAGATGTCGTCCTGGCGGACGCTGTTGCCGATGCGGACGAAGGTGTTGTCGTTGCTGAACTTGAAGACCTCGGCGCGCCCGACCGGGATGCTGAGGTAATTACAGATCTCCTCGACCAGGTGCGGGTTCGAGTTCCCGCCAAATACCTGGATTTGCTCCCACGGTCCTGCCATTCGTCCCCCACATCCTTTCGGCGCATTTCCGTAGTCCCGGACCATGTGTCCGGGACATGACCCGCAGGGTCATACCGCGCCCATATCGACCTGCGGTCGATCTCGGGTCGCCGGACACGGGGTCGTCCGCGCTACGCGTCGGTCGCCTCGACCGCCTCGTCCACCGACAGGGCGATCAGGGCCTCGCGCGCCGCGTCCTGCTGCGCCTCGCGCTTGCTGCGACCCGTGCCGGTGCCCCGCCGCTCGCCGTCAACGAGCACCGCGACGGTGAACTCCCGCGCATGATCCGGACCCTCTTCCGCGACGGTCTCGTAGACGGGCTGGTCCAGCCGGCGCTCCTGGACGACCTCCTGCAGGCGACCCTTCGGGTTCGCCATCGCCTCTTCCGCCAGAATACCGGTCATGTCGCGATCAAGAAAGCGGTTGATGAACGCGGACGCCGCGTCGCGACCTTGGTCGAGGTAGATCGCGCCAACGAGCGCCTCGAACGCCCCGGCCAGCATCCGGTCCCGTGCGCGGGTCGTGATCGTCTCGCCGGTGCCGAGATACAGCCCGTCCGGAATGCGTAGCTCGCGCGCCCACTGGACAAGCGTCTCCGCGCGCACCAGCGCCGCCCGGTTCCGCGTCAGCGTCCCCTCGTTCGCGTCCGGGTAGTCGCGGTACAGCCGCTCGCCGGTGACCATCCCCAGCACCGCATCGCCGAGAAACTCCAGCCGCTCGTTCGACTGCAGCGTCGCGTCGACCTTCTCCTGCATGAGCCAGTCGTGGAGCACCGAGCGGTGCGTCAGGGCCAGCCGGAACAGGCGCGGGTCGTCGAACCGCAGTCCCATGTGCTCGGCGAGCATCCGCTCGAACGCCGGGTCCGGCATCCGGAACGGCGTCGGGCTAGCCTGCTTGTCAGCTTTTGTCTTCCGGGAGGCCATGGGGAGGGATACTGCGCTTCCATGTAAGGGGATCGTGGAACACGCCGAAAGGGAGCGGCCTGTTCGTCTGGGGCGAGTATACCGCCCGTCAGGTGCCCGGTCGGTTAGGCGACGGGCTTGTGCCACTTGGTCTCCCCGCACAAAGCGTGCGACGGCTGTCACTCCAAACTGGCCGATCTGCCTGCGGAGTTGACGGTGGAGGGGTATGATTATCCGCGGACGCCCGTCGCGCCCGTTCCCGCGGATTACCGGCAGTTTCACCTACGCAGAAAGAGGTTGCCCCGTGCTCACCCGACGAGAACTCCTCCAGCTATCCGGCGGTGCGCTTGCCTCCATCGGCCTGGGACGCGCCCTGCACGTCTACGCACAGGACAGCACACCAGCTGGGGCGCCCGAGCCGTTCGGCTCCCCGGCCGTCAGCGCCACGCCGTCCGTCGAGATCGGCGACATCTCCGCCCTCCCCCTGAAGGAAGAGGGCAAGCTCATCATCCACACCGATGAGCCGGTCTACGAGCCGTGGTTCGTCGATAACGACCCGACCAATGGCAAGGGCTACGAGGCCGCGGTCGCCTACGCCGTCGCCGGGAAGCTCGGCTTCAGCAAGGACCAGGTCGAGTGGGGCCGCACCCCGTTCAACAACTCCTACGCCCCGGGCGAGAAGCCGTTCGACTTCTACATCTGCGACGTCTCCAACACCCCGGAGCGCGCCCGCGCCGTCGGCTTCAGCTATCCGTACAACTCCGTTCCGCTCGTCGTCGTCACCAAGGCCGATGGCCCGGTGATGGAGGCCAAGAGCCTCGAGGACCTCGCCAAGTTCAAGTGGGGCACCCAGGTCGGCACGACGTTCCACTCCTACATCGAGGAGTTCATCAAGCCGGAGCAGGACATCTACGTCTACGACACGAACGCCGACTCCCTGACCGCGCTGATGAACGACACCGTCGACGCCGTGGTGCAGACGCTTCAGATCGGCATCTACAACGTCAACATCCAGTTCGAGGGCCTCGCCCTCGGCGGCCTGCTGCCGGATTCGGATCAGTACACCGCGCTCGTCACCGAGCTCGGCAGCCCGCTGATCCCGTACCTCGACGCGGCGGTCATCGCCCTCTGGAACGACGGCACGATCCCGGCCCTGCAGGAGGAGTACCTCGCGCCGCCGGCCGATCTCCCGACGTACGAGAAGTAGCGAATAGGGGCGCAGGACGGTACGCACATCCGCCCTGCGCCCGAAAAACCATCGTCATTCCGAGCATCGCGAGGAATCCCCCGGCGAAGCCGATCGACCGCAGGTCGATATCAGGGCGCGGCCTTCCGCCCCGAACGAGAATGGAAGGCGCTTCGCGCCGATGAGACGTGCTTCGCACGGGGATTCTTCGCTACGCTCAGAATGACGACCGTTGTTCTCATGCGTCATGCATCGCAATCACCGCGGACCTCCTCCATGACCCCATCCCCGCCGATCCCTGCCCCCCTCTCGGACGAGCAGGTGGCCCGGCTCCTCCAGAAGAAGAGCGCCTGGAAGCAGGCCGACGTCATCCGCTCGACGCTGATCGCGATCGTCAGCACCATCGTGCTGTTCGGCGGCATGATCCTGTTCATCACGCGCACCGAGGGCTGGGACGCCGTCCAGCAGGCGTTCTTCAGCCCGCCGGACTTCAAGGAAGCGTGGCCGAAGGTCGTCGACGGCTTCTGGCTCAACGTCAAGATGTTCCTCATCGCCGAGCCGATCATCCTCGCATTCGGGCTGCTGCTCGCCGTCCTGCGCCTGACGAAGAACCCGGTGCTCTTCCCGCTGCGGGCCTTCGCGATCGGCTATATCGACCTCTTCCGCGGCATCCCGACGCTGCTGGTGATCCTCATGCTCGGCTTCGGGATGCCGGGCCTGCGTATCGACTGGCTCCCCGGCTCGCCGGTCTTCTGGGGCGTCACAGCGATCGTGCTCTCCTCTGCCGCCTACACAGCAGAGACGTTCCGCGCCGGCATCGAGTCGATCCACCCGAGCCAGCGCGCGGCCGCCCGCTCGCTCGGGCTGAGCAGCTCGCAGGCGTTCATGCACGTCGTCCTGCCGCAGGGCGTGCGCGCGGTCGTTCCGCCGCTGCTGAGCGGGTTCATCGCGCTCCAGAAAGAGACGGCGCTGGTCAGCACCATCGGCCCGCTGGAGGCGACACGCCAGGCCGGCATCTACGCCAGCCTGAACTTCAACTACACCAGCTACCTCGCGGCGGCGCTTCTGTTCATCGCGATCACGATCCCGCTGACGCGCCTCACCGACTACCTGCTGCGCCGCTCGGCGGCCCTCCGCGAGCTGGGGATGACCGCATGAGCCGAATCAGGACCACTCATCAGCTACCGCGGCGTCTACAAGGCCTACGGCGAGCACCTCGTCCTGCAAGAACATCAACCTCGACGTGGCGCAGCACAGCGTGACCTGCCTCATCGGCGCGTCTGGCTGCGGCAAATCGACCCTGCTGCGCTGCACGAACCTGCTGGAGTCGATCCAGCACGGCGCCATCTACCTGCGCGATCGGGATATCGCCGCCGCCCAGGACGACGCCGACGCGATCCGCAAGAGGATCGGGATGGTGTTCCAGAGCTACAACCTCTTCCCGCACATGTCGGTGATGGACAACATCACCCTCGCGCCGGTGAAGGTGCTCGGAAAGAACAAGGGCGCGTCGCAGGACCGCGCGCGGGAGCTGCTGGCGCGGTTCGGGCTGGCAGACAAGGCGAGCGAGTTCCCGGACCGCCTCTCCGGCGGCCAACAGCAGCGCGTCGCCGTCATCCGCGCCCTCGCGATGGACCCGGAGGTCCTGCTGCTCGACGAGATCACCTCCGCGCTCGACCCGGAGATGGTCGGTGAGGTGATGGACATCATCGTCGAGCTCAAGGGCCTCGGCATGACGATGATCATGGCGACGCACCAGATGGGCTTCGCCAGCCAGATCGCCGACAACGTCGTCTTCCTCGACGGCGGCGTGGTGCTGGAGCAGGGCCACCCGTCGGAGATCCTGCACGACCCGCAGAATCCCCGCACGCAGCAGTTCCTCGAACGCGTCACCAGCGCCCTTTAATCGACGTCATTCCGTAGTCCCGAACCACGCAGCTGCGACGGTGTGCGGGATATCGACCGTAGGTCGATAACAAGCGCGGAGTCAGTCGAAGCCTGTTCGCTTTCGTGCAGCAAATCACCGTCATTCTGACCGTAGGGAAGAATCCCCCGGCGAAGCCGATCGACCGTAGGGCGATACCCGGGCGAAATGGCTGAAACGCAACACGGCCCCACGCATCGCGCAGGACCGTGCCAACAATCACGAATGATGAGAGGGCCTACCGAGCCGCAACCGCAGGCTGCGCCAGCAGCTCCTCGATCTCCGGCGCGATATCGGACGGCTCCTTCTTCGGGTCGTAGCGCTTCACCACGTTCCCCTCGCGGTCGACCAGGAACTTCGTGAAGTTCCACTTGATCGCGTCACCCAGGAATCCGCCCTGCTCCTGCTTCAGGAACGTGTAGAGCGGGTCCTCGTTCTTGCCGTTCACGTCGATCTTCGCCATCAGCGGGAAGGTCACGCCAAAGTTGAGGCGGCACGCCTCCTGCACCTCATCGTCCGTGCCCGGCTCCTGGTTCGCAAACTGGTTCGACGGGAAGCCGATCACGCTGAACCCGCGATCCTTGTACTGCTGGTACAGCGCCTCCAGGCCATCGAACTGGGGCGCCAGGCCGCACTTCGTCGCCGTGTTGACGATCAGCAGCACGTCGCCCTCGAAATCCTTCAGCGACTTCTCGCCGCCATCCGCCGTCTTCACCGTGTATTCGTAGATGCTCATGGGATCCTCACTTGATCACAAAACCTAAACTGATTGTATAGATTTATATAGCACATCCGATGCCACACGGGGCGATACGCTTCGGGTGAACGCACACGTAGGTCCATCGCGACAGGAAAGGCAGGGCGCATGCCCGGAGAACTCCAGATCGACATCGACCTCGTCCGGCGCCTGGTCGCGTCGCAATTCCCGCAATGGGCAGGGCTGCCCGTGCGGCCGGTCGATCTCGACGGTTGGGACAACCGCACGTTTCGACTCGGCGCGAACATGAGCGTCCGCATGCCAAGCGCCGAGGGATACGTTCCGCAGGTGGAAAAGGAGCATCGCTGGCTACCGGAGCTGGCGCCGCATCTGCCGCTCCCGATCCCCGTCCCGATCGCGAAGGGCGCACCCGGCGACGGATACCCGTGGCCATGGTCCGTCTATCGCTGGCTCGAGGGTGAACCGGCTGCCTCGTCCCCGATCGCCGACCTTCGCCGGTTCGCCGTCGACCTGGCCAGGTTCCTCACTGCGCTGTACCGCATCGACGCCACAGATGGACCTGCCGCCGGACCGCACAACTTCTGGCGAGGCGGGCCGCTCACCGTCTATGACGCGGAGACGCGGGAGGCCATAGAGGCCCTGCACGACGAGATCGATGCGGACGCGTCCATGGCCCTGTGGGAGGCGGGCCTCGCCGCTTCGTGGACCGGCACAGCCCGTCTGGGTCCATGGCGATGTCGCGGTCGGCAACCTCCTCGTCCGCGACGGGCGCCTCTCCGCCGTGATCGACTTCGGCTCGTCCGGCGTCGGCGACCCCGCCTGCGACACCGTGATCGCCTGGACCCTTTTCACCGGCGAGAGCCGCGAGGCGTTCCGCGCCACGCTCGGTATGGACAACGCCACCTGGGCGCGCGGACGGGGCTGGGCCCTCTGGAAGGCGCTTATAACGATCTTGGGGAACCGCGAGATGGACCCAGCCAAGGCGGATGACTCACGCCGGGTCCTTGCCGAGGTGCTCGCGGATTGACGCGACAACCAGTAAGCCGGTCTACAATCCGTCCAGATGAGACGACCCACGATGCTGAAAGGAAATGACCCGTGCGCGCTTTCACCCAGGTCGATGTCTTCACCGACGAGTTCATGTACGGCAATCCGGTCGCCGTCGTGCACGACGCGGACGGCATCAGCGACGACGACATGGCCGCCTTCGCCCGCTGGACCAACCTCTCCGAGACGACGTTCCTGCTCCAGCCGACGCACGACTTCGCCGACTACCGCCTGCGCATCTTCACGCCTGGCGGCGAACTTCCCTTCGCCGGACACCCGACCCTCGGCTCAGCCCGCGCCTGGCTAGAGGCCGGCAACACTCCCCGCATGTCCGGAACGCTGCGACAGGAATGCGCGGCCGGCCTGATCGAGCTGAAACAGGACGGCGATCGCCTCGCCTTCGCCGCACCGCCCCTGATGCGCGAGGGTCCGGTCGATATCGCCGTGATGGCGCAGATCACCAAGGCGCTCGGCATCGACAAGGACGTCGTGGAAGCGGCGAACTGGGTCGACAACGGCCCCGGCTGGGTTGGCCTGCTCCTGCTCGGCGCGGAAGATGTGCTGGAGATAACGCCGGACCACGCACTGCTCGGCGACCTCGCCGTCGGCGTCATCGGGCCGTATGAGTCAGGCACCGGCGACATCCCGACCTACGAGACGCGCGCGTTCGTACCGGAGCTCGGCGTCCCGGAGGACCCGGTGACCGGCAGCCTCGCCGCCGGATTCGCGACCTGGCTCATCCCGGAGGGACTCGCGCCGGAGCGCTACCTCGTCCACCAGGGCACCGCGCTGGACCGCCGCGGTCGCATCCACGTGCAAAAGGACGGCGACCGCATCTGGATCGGCGGCAACACCGTCATCGGCATATCTGGCACCGTCACATTGTGATGCATGCGTACACCCGGCCCTCGCAGCTGCGAGGGCCGGGTGTACGAAACTACGCGACATGTGCCTTGTTGAGGTCAATTGTCTCGACCTCGTTCGGCAACGACGTGAACACGTTCTGGAGGTCGCTCCCACGCACCTGCACCGTCCGGTCAGGCCGGCAAGGGCTGAACAGCAGCCACTCCTGCAGGAACACCGCCGGATCGACCATGATCCGCACGGCCGCGTCGAACCCGAACGGGTAGGCGTTGCCCGGCTCCGCGCCGAATCCTTCCTCCAGTTCGTCGTCCGTCGCCATCCGCAGCTTCTTCACCCCAAGGTGCTTCTTCATCGCCTTGGTGTCGGACCGCACGCCCTGCAGTGTGACGTAGACGACGAAGTCATCCCCCGCCTTCATCACGAGGTTCTTCATCTCCATGCCCTGCCAGCCGGTCTCCTTCGCAACGGCCTCGATGTCCTCATACGTCAGCACCGGGCGGTGCTCGTAGACCCGGTACTCCGCGTTGACCGCGTCCAGGATGCCGGTGATTTTCGCAGCGATCTCATTTCGCTCGTGCATGGCTTCTCCCATTGATGCTCTGTCAGAGGCTCGTGCAGACGGCCACCAACTCCATCAGTACAACCGACCTCTGCTTCAGACGCCATTGATATACTCAGGTTGTACATGAACATGAAAGGTACAACCATGGTTGCGAAGCCCGTGAAGGTCACCCGTAAAGGTCAAATCACCCTTCCCTCCGAGCTGCGCAAGGAGTTCGGGATTGAGGAAGGTGACGTCTTGTATGTGGTCAAAGGCGAGCGCGGGATCGAAATCCGGACACCCGGGAGCTTCGTCGCAAGAACTGCCGGCATCTTCCGCGACTATGCCGCCCACATGCCGTCCCTCGAGCCGGAGGAAATCCGCGAGCTCGCAGCACAAGCATGGCTGAACGATGTGGAATCCGAGTTGGATATTGTCGAAGGCGACAATTCATGACGCACTCGTTTGTCGACAGCAATATCCTCGTCTACTACTTCGCCGATAATCACCCGGAGCACAGCCCCCGGTCCGCGGCCCTGGTCGACCGCCTTGATCGGGGAGAGGAAACGGCCCTGTGCACCAGCACCGTCATCCTGGAGACGGCGTTCGTGCTGGAACGCACGATGCGCGTTCCTCGCCATCTCGTCGCGCGTGCCTTGGCCGATTTTGTTTCAATTCCCACCATCGACTTCGATTTCCGTGACACGATCCTCGAGGCGATCTCGCTCTGGGCAGAGAACGGTCCCTTGTCGCTCCCGGACGCCTACCATCTCGCCTTCACAAAAGAACAAGGGCTTGTTCGCATCTACACGTTCGATCGCAAGATGAACCGCTACCCGGGTGTTGAGCGGGTCGAGCCATAACATCGTTCGTTGGCACGGATGATGTTGTACAGTGCGAGATACGTGCGGTCGCGTTAATGGATGACCGCGACGTCCGGCCCTCATATTGGCAACCCTCACGGAGGTAACGCCCCCAATGGACACCATCCTCGACCTCATTCGAACACGCCCGGTCTTCTACGACGGCTCGATGGGCGCCACGATCCTCGACATGGAGCTCACCGCCGAGGACTACGGCGGCAAGGAGGGGTATAACGACTACCTCGCCGTCGTGAAGCCGGACGTCATCCGACAGATCCACGCCTCCTTCCTCGAGGTCGGGGCGGACGTGATCGAGACCGACACCTTCGGCTCCAGCGTCATCAAGGCCGAAGAGTACGGTCTCGGCGAGCAGGCTTACGAGATCAATCTCGCCGGCGCCAGGCTCGCCCGCGAGATGGCCGACAAATACAGCACGCCGGACCGCAAGCGCTTCGTCGCCGGCTCCATCGGCCCCTCCGGCCTGCTGCCCGCCTCCGAAGATCCGATGCTCGGAAACAACACGTTCCGCGAGGTGAAAGACCTCTTCGTGCCGCAGATCCGCGGGCTCGTCGATGGTGGCGTGGACCATCTCATCATCGAAACCGTGCAGGACATCCTCGAGCTCAAGGCGACGATCTTCGCCGCGCGCGAGGTCTTCGCCGAGACGGGCAGGAAGCTCCCGATTCAGGCGTCGATCACGCTCATGCCCTCCGGCACGATGCTGCTCGGCACCGATATCGCCGCCGCCCTGAACATCCTCGAGCACCTGAACGTCGACATCATCGGCCTCAACTGCTCGACCGGCCCCGACTACATGCGCGAGCCGGCCCGCTACCTCACCGAGAACAGCACCAAACCGGTCTCGATCATCCCGAACGCCGGCATCCCGCACAACGAGGGCGGCAAGGCCGTCTTCCCGATGACCCCGGAACCGTTCGGCCATGATCTCGCCGAGATGGTGCGCGACTTCGGCGTCTCCGTCGTCGGCGGGTGTTGCGGCACCACGCCGAACCACATCGGCCAGATCATCAAGGCAGTCGGCGCCCAGCCGGTCCATTCCCTGCCGAAGGAGCCACTGAAGCAAGTCTCCTCGATGATCAAGGCTGTCGACATCGCCCAGGAGCCCGCGCCGACGATCATCGGCGAACGCGTGAACACGCTCGGCTCCCGCAAGGTCAAGCGCCTCGTGCTGGCCGACGACCTTGACAGCGTCGTCAACATCGCCGTCGGGCAGATGGAGGAAGGCGCCCACCTGCTGGACGTCTCCGTCGCAACCACCGAGCGCGAAGCCGACGAGGCCGACATCATGCGCCGGCTCGTCAAGAAACTCGCCCTCTCCGTTGACGGCCCGCTGGTGATCGACACCACCGAGGCGAACGTCGTGCAGGAGGCGCTGGAGCAGTACCCGGGCCGCGCGATCATCAACTCCATCAACATGGAGAACGGCCGCACGCGCATCGAAAGCGTGATGCCGCTCGCCATGGCTCATGGCGCCGCGGTTGTCGCCCTCACCATCGACGAGGACGGCATGGCCAAGACCCGCGAGAAGAAGCTTGAGGTCGCCCAGAAGATCCACAAGATCGTCACCGAGGAATACGGCCTCCGTTCCAGCGACCTGATCTTCGACGCCCTCACTTTCCCGCTCACGACGGGGGATGATGAGTTCAAGCCGTCCGCCGTCGAGACGATCGAGGGGATCCGCCTCATCCACGAGGCCCTGCCGGAGGTGAACTTCACGCTCGGCGTCTCCAACGTCTCGTTCGGTATCAACCCGGCCGCGCGCAAGGTCATCAACGCCGTCTTCCTCAACGAATGCATCAAGGCCGGGCTGACGATGGCCATCATCCATCCGTCGCACGTCCTCCCGCTTTCGGAGATCCCGGAAGAGGAGGTCGAGCTGGCGCGCGATCTCGTCCTCAACCGCCGCGAGGATGCCCTCGCCCGCATCATCCAACACTACGAGGGCCGCACCGAGGACACATCGAGTAGCGTCGACCCGATGGCCGACATGCCGGTCCGCGAGCGGCTGTATTACCGCATCGTCCACCGCAAGAAGGAAGGCGTCGAGGCCGATATCGACCAGGCCGTCGTTGAAGCGGACGGCGACGCCGTCGAGGTGCTCAACAACGTCCTGCTCCCGGCGATGAAGGAGGTCGGCGACAAGTTCGGCGCCGGCGAGCTCATCCTGCCGTTCGTGTTGCAGAGTGCCGAGACGATGAAGAAGGCTGTCGCCCAGCTGGAGAACTACCTCGAGAAGAAGGAAGGCTCCACCAAGGGCACCGTCGTGCTCGCGACCGTCTACGGCGACGTTCATGACATCGGCAAGAACCTTGTCAACACCATCCTGACGAACAACGGCTACACGGTGCACGACCTCGGCAAGCAGGTGCCGATCAACACGATCATTGACAAGGCCGTCGAGGTGAACGCCACGGCGATCGGCCTCTCCGCCCTCCTCGTCTCAACCAGCAAGCAGATGCCGGCGGCGGTCAAGGAGTTGCATCACCAGGGGCACCAGTTCCCGGTGATGATCGGCGGCGCGGCGATCAACCCGGCCTACGCCCACCGCGCCCTCTTCCCGGAGGACGACGTTGCCTACGAGCCGGGCGTCTTCTATGCGAAGGACGCGTTCGAGGGGCTGAGCATCATGGACCAGATCGTGGTGCCGGAGAAGCGCGCGCAGCTGAAGGAAGTCACGCTCGAGAAGGCGCGCAAGACGCTGAACAAGCCGACCCGCGAGTCCTTCCTCAACGCTGCCGACCCGAACGACACCCAGCGCTCCGAGACGCGCATCCTCGACGAGGTGCCGACGCCGCCGTTCTGGGGCGTCCGCGAGATGACCGACTTCGAGCTGGACGATATCTGGCCGCACATGGACATGAAGACGCTCTACCGGCTCCATTGGGGCGGCAAGGGCGTCAAGGGCGAGGAGTGGGACGCGCTGCTCGCCAACGAGTTCGAGCCCCGCCTGAAGCGGATGCAGGAGGACGCGAAGCAGAACGGCTGGCTCCAGCCGCGCGTGCGCTTCGGCTTCTTCCCCTGCAACAGCGAGAACAACGACCTGGTCATCTACGATCCGGAAGACCAGGATCGCGAGATCGAGCGGTTCACCTTCCCGCGCCAGCCCGCGCGCGAGCGCCTCTGCCTGAGCGACTACTTCCTGCCGGTCGGCTCCGGCAAGAAGGACGTGGTCGCCTTCCAGATCGTGACGATGGGCAAGGTCGCCACGCACCATATCGACGAGCTGCAGGCGCAAGGGCGATTACTCCGGGGCCTACTTCACGCACGGCCTGAGCGTGGCGGCCGCCGAGGGCCTCGCCGAGCTGGTCCACCAGCGCGAGCGCGAGATGCTCGGCATCGGCGAGGAGGGCGGCAAGCGCTACTCGTGGGGCTACCCCTCCTGCCCGGACCTCGAGCAGCACAAGCTGGTCGAGAAGCTCCTCTCGATCGACGAGATCGGCGTCGAGGTCACCGAGGGCTACCAGTTCAACCCGGAGCAGACGACCGCCGCGATCGTCATCCACCACCCGGACGCGAAGTACTTCGCCCTCCTTCGCACCGGTGGCGCGCCGGATGCCGCCCAGGAGCCCGTGGCTGCCGCCGGGGACTGACAGGACATCAGATAGACCGGCGCCGTGCATGCATCACTCGTTTGTGGGAGTGATCCTGCATGGCGCCGGGCCAACTCACCCTTGCGCATCCGCACCCTTCTCAGCTTCATCCAGCGCACGCTGCAGCCCGTCGAGGATGAGATCGATCCCGAACGCAAACTCCTCCTCGAAGTTCCACTCCGGTCGGAGCACATAGTCAAGGATCATCTCCGTGAAGTGGGGGAACTCCCCGGCGGGGAGTTGCTCCCTGATGTTCTCAGCGATCACCGACAGGTCCTCCGTCGACCCGAACGGCAGGTTGATCTCCTGCGCCGCGTATCCGAACACATACGCATCCATCAGCGAGAATGCGCGCGCCGCCAACCTGATCGGGAACCCTCCGCGTCGTAGGCTGCCGATCACGGTGTCGTAGTAGCGCATCGAGGCAGGGCCGGGATTGGCACGCGCCTCCATCAGCCCAACCGCCCATGGGTGCCGTTGGAACACCCGGCGCGCGGAGATCGCACGCTCGCGCATGCCGATCTTCCAATGCGTCTCCGGATTGGGCAGGTAGATCTCGCATGCGACAAGCTCCGCAATGCCGTCGAGCAGGTCATCCTTGTTGGCGACGTGCTTATAGAGCGACATCGCCTCCACGCCAAGCTGCTTCCCGAGTTTGCGCATGCTGAGCGCCTCGAGCCCCTCGTCGTCGGCGAGCACCATCGCTGCGCGCAGCACCCGCTCCCTGCTCAGTGGCGCCCGCTTCCCGGCAGCACCCTCCCTCGTCGTCACGTCCAGTGTCCCTTCGTCAGCGTCCAACATCCACGCTTCATCGCGGGGTATTGACAGTTTACACCGTAAGCTATAGGATTACATCGTAAGCCGGACAGAATCGATGCCGCGGCCGGGCATCGAACCGTCGTGGCAGAGGCGCGCATCGTCACGAGCCGCCCATCTCCGGGACACCATCAAAACGTTCAGCGCATATCTGCACCAGGGAGAACCGCGTGATCATGAACCGGAACCTCGCTTCCATGACCCCACACACGCTTGCCCGGATCGCCGGCGTTATCTATCTCATTGTTGCCATCACCGGTAGCTTCGCCCAGATCGTCCGCACGCAGATGATGGTCGCCGGAGACGCGACAGCCACCGCCGAGAACGTCCTCAAGGCCGAGGGACTCTTTCGACTCGGTTTCTCCAGCGACCTGGTAGCGTTCTCCGCCGAGGTTGTGCTGGCGGTGGTGGTCTTCACCATCTTCCGTCCGGTTAGTGCGCCCCTCGCCATGCTCGCCGCCCTCTTCCGTTTGGGGCAGGCCGCGGTGCTCGCCATCAACATGCTCATGCAGTTCTTCGTCATCCTGCTGCTGAACGGCGACCGCTCCCTGGCCGCATTCGAGCCCGCCCAGGTTAACGCCCTCGCCCAGCTCTTCCTCGAGGCTCACAGCTACGGCTACTTCATCGGCCTCGTCTTCTTCGGGCTCCACAATATCGTGCTCGGCTATCTGGTCATCACCTCCGGCTTCTTCCCGAAGGTCCTCGGCTATTTCCTCATGCTCGTCGTGTCCGGCGGCTACCTGATCGACAGCTTCGGCAACTTCCTGTTCGCCGATTACCCCGGCATCATGAGCGCGATCGTCATCACCCCGGCGGCACTTGTTGAGTTCGCCTTCATCGTCTGGCTCATCGTGAAGGGCATGCGCCATCAGGAGCGGGACGCTGCCCTCGTCCCCGCGACGGCATAGGCCGCATCCCTTTTCACCGTCCGCATCGTCCTCAACGCGCCGCCCCATACCGGCAGGAGACATCCGTTCCATGAACCCCGCGACCCAGATGTTGGCCATTACCGCGCGAACCTACGGCAGCCCTGACGTTCTCCGGATCGAACAGGTGGACACCCCGGTTCCAGCCGCAAACGAGCTTCTCATCCGCGTCCACGCCGCGACCGTCTCGACCACCGACAACACCGCGAGATCGGGCAAACCGTTCTTCTCTCGTCTCGCCTTCGGGATTCGCCGGCCCAAGACACCGATTCTCGGCACCGAGTTCGCAGGCACGGTCGAAGCGGTTGGGCAAAACGTGACCCGCTTCTCCGTAGGGGACCAGGTTTTCGCGGCCAGCGCCACCGGCTTCGGGGCACATGCCGGCTACATCACGCTTCCCGAGAGCGGCGCGATCGCGATCAAGCCGCCATCCCTGTCCTGCGAGGAAGCAGCTGCGGTTGCCGAAGGAGCACTAACGGCACTGCCGTTCCTGCGTGACATTGGCAAGGTGCAGCCGGGACACACGGTGCTGATCAACGGGGCGTCGGGAGCAGTGGGAGCATCGGCTGTGCAGCTCGCCAAGGCGCTTGGCGCCGAGGTCACCGGCGTAAGTAGCACCCGCCACCAGGATCTCCTGCGATCCCTCGGTGCGGGCCGCGCCATCGACTACACGACCGAGGATTTCACAACCTCCGGCGATACGTGGGACGTGATCTTCGATGCGGCCGGGAAGAGTTCGTATCTGCGGAGCCGCAAGGCGTTGCGACCGGGCGGGATCTACATGACCACGGTCCCCTCGTTGGCGATCTTCCCGCAGATGCTGTTGACCTCGGTGCGGGGCGGCAAGCGCGCCGCGATCGCGTTCACCGGGTTGCGCAAGCCACAAGACCGTGCCAAAGACCTCGGGCACGTGAGGGAGCTGGTCGAGACAGGCAAGCTTAGGCCGGTGATCAGCGGAGAATTCCCGTTCGAGCAGGCCATCGACGCTCATAAGCGGGTCGCCGCCGGAGAGAAGCACGGGAGCGTCGTGCTCACCATGGCCTCCTAGGACCTGGATATCGCTCAACTCTGAAGGCATCGAGCCGGAGGGTACGAGATCATCCCCGAGCAGACGACCGCCGAGATCGTCATCCACCACCCGGACGCGAAGTACTTTGCGCTCCTCAGCACGGGCGGTGCAGCTGACGCGGCGGCTGAGCCGGTTGCCGCCGCCGGGGACTAGCAGGGACCCATAGGGCGGGGAACATCGAGTCTCCGCCCTTTTCGTCGTGCAAAGAGGCGGCTGATAGCCATCAAGAGTGGCGGAGTGGCACCCCTGATGATAGAGTACGACTATCATCCTGGAGGTAACACTATGGTTTCGCGCGGCGCGAAGATGAAAGATAAGGGCCAGATCACTGTTCCGGCCGATATCCGCCGGAACCATGAGCTTCACACCGGTTCTCGACTCGTCTTCGAGGATCGGGGAGAGTACATCGCTTTGATCCCTGAAAAAGAACTCGTCGACCGCACAGCCGGCGCGTTGTCCATGTACGCCCGAACGCTGGGATCCATGCCCCCCGATCAACTGCATGAGCGAGCGGCCGACGAGATCGCTACGGAGAATGTTGCGACTCTCAGGCAGATCGAGCGCGAACATGAGGACGATTGACACGAATGTGCTCGTCTATCACCTCGTTGGCGAGAGCGGCGACCTGTCGAAACGATCCTCTGCGCTCATGCTCCGCTTGAAAGCAGATAGTGAGAGGTCATACATTCCGGCGACCGTGGTTTTCGAGTGTATCTACACATGTCAGTCGGAACGTGAGGTAACGAACGAGGCGCTTGCAGATGTGCTTCTTGAGATCCTTCACTTCCCGGGCGTGACCACGGACAACTCACGAGCATTGATCGACGCGCTCGAGTTTTGGAGAACTCAAGGACCGCTCTCCTTCGCCGATTGTTACCATCTCGCGCTGACCAAAGACCTTGGCATGACGGAGATCTACACCTTCGACAAGAAGATGGGCCGCTATCCCGGCGTCGAGCGTATCGAGCCGTAGCACGTCAAAGGGTCCTGCATGGATGATGTTTTCCGCGTCCTCACATGGAATCTCCGCCGTGCGTCGCTCTCCAGCCCGGCGTGGGACTACTTGGTGGAGCTCGATCCTGACATCGCCATCCTCCAGGATTTCGGCACCATCCCCGATCGCGTCCTCGAGATTTCCGCGACCGCGCGGGACATGACCTCCGCCTACGACACCGGGAGAAAGCCAAAGTATTTCGCCGAGATTCTCGCCAAGGGCACCATATCCCGGCGGCTCGATCTCCCCGCTCCCGAGGAATGGATCAAACGGGAACTAGATGCGTACAGGGACTTCTTCACCGCGAGACACGTGACCCTGGGTTCCGGTATCCACCTCACCGCGATGTCGGTCTATAGCCCAGCCTTCGCGCTCGATACCCCTCGTCTCGATGACGTCGATACATCGAGCATCCGTCTATCGCAGCACACGAAGATCTTCGGGACGGAACTCCTCTGGGCAACCCTGAAGGCCATGCAAATCCAGCCCACGGAGCGAGTTATCGTCGCGGGAGATTTCAACTCGTCCGGGACATTCGACAACCCGAAGCCGCGCGGCAACCGGGATATCATGGACCGCCTCAACAACCTCAGGCTGACCGAGGTGCTCCTACAATCGCGGGGCGCGCTGACCCCGACGTTCCGCACCTAGCGCGGGGGATACATCACTCATCAGCTCGATCATATGTACATGACGGAGACGCTACTGGGCGAGCTGGTTACCTGTGACGTCGGTGCAGCCAATCGCGTGTTTGACCCCAGTCCTATGCTCAGCGACCATCTTCCCATCGTGGCGGAATTCCGTGTCAGCTTATGATCTTCCAGTACGAGTCCTTGCGCACGATCAGCCCGTCGCGGAACTCCCAGAGATCGCATCCGCGCACCTCGATGCGCTGGCCCTCAGCTGTCGTCCCGGTCAGCAGCCACTCCGACACTCCCCGATCACCAGAGACGACATGCCGGTCATCGCCGTAGTGGACGTCGGGGATGCCGGTGAACCGCCCGGCCAGCCCCTCGCGCACAGCGGCCTTGCCGACGTAGCGTGTGCCATACGGCTCCGACCCGCGCGGCCCCTCGAACACGGCATCCTCCGCGAAATACGACATGATCTCATCGAGGTCATGCCGATTGAAGGCGTCCAGCACCCGCTTCAGCATGTCGACGGTGACCGTTTGCACGCGCATCATCTCGCTCCTGGTCCTTACGCGAACCGCACATGGGTGAATACCCGCATCGTAGCAGCGGTGGAAGGAAGATGATTCAGCACGTGTATCACGGAATAGCGGGGTGTCGAAAGGAGATCATGTAACGTCGATCAGGCGTTCTCGTTCTCTCCGTCGTCATTCGCGGGAAGCGTGTCCAGCCCCGGTATCGGGTTCTCGAGGGATGCCCACGTCTTGTCGATGATCTCGAGCAGGTGATCGATATCGAACGGCTTGATCACCACCTGCACGCCCATCTCATCGAGATGATGGCTCAACTCCGTCACCTGCTTGACCGCCCCCGTGCAGACGATCACCGGGATGTCGCGCGTCTCCCGGTCCATCTTCGCCACCTGAAGCAACTGCCAACCGCTGTCCTCATGCCCGATGAGGAAGTCCATGATCACCAGATCGGGTTTCAGCGTGCGGATCGATTCCAGAAGCTCGCCCGTCTGCCGCCCGAACTTGTCGAGCGTGACGTCGTACCCCTCTTCTCCAAGCAGGTCCTCGAACAGACCCAAGATGGCTGGGTCGTCATTGACGACAAGGATGTGTTTCGATGCCTGGGACTCGTCTGTCATGCACGCTCCATTGCTTGCGGCCGGTTGCACTCAGCACGGGTCCGCCAGCCCGCCGGATCCCCGCTCTACACTCAGCCTGCGCGCATTCCGTGCCATGCCCCGATTACGCTGGCATATCCGCGACAGCCATGCGCCCGCTGCGTCGCTCCCTGAAACCCACGGCGAAGAACGCGAGCGCAGCGACCGCGCTGATCGCCAGCACGGCGAGATAGATGACCAGACTCAGCTCACTGACGCCGGTTTCGCCGGCGGCAGGGGCATAGGTCACGTCACCGTAGTAGGACGCGACGGTATCCGCATCATCCCGGTTCCGGAAGAAGTCGAGATACGGGAACGCGAGTACCACGTCGTAGGCGAGAAAGCTCGCCAGTGCCATCTCCCCGAAGATCCACAACGGCCTCGCAATGATCACGGCGAAGAGCACCGCCGCGCTGAGGAACGCCACGCCTGCCACCGTGGAGTTCTCCGGGGAGATGTCCCACGGGAACACCCGGTCCACCTGGATTAGGAGCGCGACCCCAGCCGGAATCAGGATGGCGCAGAACCCGACGAAGACGGCCCGCACCCATCCTGGCAGCTGGCGCTGATCCCGGACAGGTACGCGACGCGCCCAAAGCCCGATCGCCGCCCAGACGATACCGAAGGTGATGAACGTCACACCTGGCACAACAAGGCCGCCATCATTCCGCCGAAACGCGAGCCACAGCAGATACAGCCCGATCGACGGCGTGGCGAGCGATAGGTTGATCGCCGGGGCGACGAGCGCGCCGAGATCGTCCCGCAGCACAGGCCAGATAACCAGCGTCGCGGTCGTCGCCACAAGCGAGGCGAGGAAGATGTACGTCATCCGCACATCGGGCAACGGCCAGAGTGCCGTCGCCCAATTCGCCTGCCGGAAGAGCCCGATCCCGACCGGGATCTGAATCAGCACGACGGCGATACAGAACGCGCGCATCGCCGTGCGCTGCCGCTCGGACGGCACGCGAGACCCGGAGCCAAGGACCGCCTGAGCCGACATGGATGCCTCCACCCGACGCATGAGCATGTGACGGTAGCCGCACTGTAGCAGGTCCGGGGCCAATTATGGCAACGCGCGCGCCGTGTTTATCGACATTCCGGCGGGTCGCGTCGCTAACGCTGCTCCAGCCGGGGGATGACCTTCTCCGCCAACTCCGTCACCATGCCGGGCGCATATGGCGGCGTCAGGTAGAACACCATGTGCGTCACGCCGGCGTCGATGAACGCCTGGGCGTCGGCGATGCTCGCATCGAGGTTGTCGAAGTCGATCCGGCGCTGCGCGGACAGCTCGATCTCGTCGAAGTCGCGCCCGACCGTCGCGCAGTGCCCCTTCAGCACCTCGACCTTGTGCCTGAACGTCTCGATGTCGCCGCCGGAGTAGTTCCAGATGTCGGCGTGCTTCGCGACGATCTTCAGCGTCACCTGCTCGCCGCTGCCCCCAATCAGGATCGGTGGGCGTGGCTGCTGGACCGGCTTCGGCTCCAGCCGCGCGCCGTGGAGCTGGTAGTACGTCCCGTCGTAATCGACGGTTTCCTGCGTCCACAGCGCCTTCGTGATCTCGATCGCCTCTTCCAGCATCCGCAAGCGCTTGCCCGGCGTCGGGAGCTCGATATTGCGGCTGCGATGCTCGTAGATGTTCCAGCCCGCGCCGTCGCCGAAGTCGATCCGCCCCCCGGAGACGACGTCCGCCGTCGCGGCGATCTGGGCGTGCAGCGCCGGATCGCGGTAGGTGTTGCAGCCGGTCAGCAGGCCAAGGCGGAGTCGCTTCGTGTGCGCGGCGAGCGCCGTCAGCATCGTCCAGCCCTCGAAGCAGCGCCCCAGCCCCTCGTCGTTGTCGATCGGGTTCAGGTGGTCGAACAACCAGCCGTGCTCGAAGGCCGGGATCTCGTCGGCCTCCTTCCAGGTGGCGAGGATCTCCTCCCACGTCGAGTGCTGCTGCGCGGTCTTGAAGCCATATCGCATCGGTCGCATGGGCGCTCCTCCGGTGATCGTGTCGCAATTGGTTAAGTGCCTGCATCGTATCCGTGGTTCACCTGCCGCGGCAATGCCCTGCGTACAGCCGCGACCGGTGGGCGGTTCCCTGGTTACCGATGAGCCGCCCACAAGGGGCGTCTGTACGATGCTTCTCCGCCTGGCTGTAGCGGAGGACTTTCGGCCACCTGCCACCCGATATCCAAGGTGATCGCTGGCCGAAATGTCCTCCATGCCGCCTCGGATCTCTTTGCCGCAATATCGGAGAAGCCACCGACTCTCACGCGCTGCTAGAATCGAGCCTGCTGATGTACGTACATACGCGCGGCTCACGCGCAGAGGAGCACCCTATGGCAAGCGTTCGGGTATTGGTCGGGACACGCAAGGGCGCGTTCATCCTCACCTCGGATGAGGCGCGCACGGACTGGGAGATGACCGGGCCGCACTTCCCCGGCATGGAGATATTCCACCTCAAGGGGTCGCCGGTCGACCCGAATCGCATCTACGCCTCCCAGGCAAGCGACTGGTTCGGCCAGATCATGCATCGCTCGGATGATGGCGGCCAGACCTGGGAGACGGTCGGCAACGAGTTCGCCTACGAGGGCGAGGTCGGCACCCACCAGTTCTACGACGGCACCCCGCACCCGTGGGACTTCCGGCGCGTCTGGCATCTCGAGCCGTCGCTGCACGACATCGATACCGTCTACGCCGGTGTCGAGGACGCCGCGCTGTTCAAGTCGACCGACGCCGGCCAGACGTGGAAGGAGCTCGATGCGCTCCGGCACCATTCCACCGGCAATACCTGGATGCCGGGCGCCGGTGGGCTGTGCCTCCACTCGATCCTGCTCGATCCCACGAACCCGGACCGCATGTTCATCGCGATCTCGGCGGCAGGCGCCTTCCGCACGGATGACGGTGGCGAGACCTGGCTGCCGATCAACAAGGGCCTGCGCTCGGAGTACATCCCGGACGAGGACGCCGAGGTCGGCCACTGCGTTCACAACATCGCCATGCACCCCTCCCAACCGGACACCCTCTTCATGCAGAAGCACTGGGACGTCATGCGCACGGATAACGCCGGCGACGAGTGGGTCGAGGTCTCCGGCAACCTCCCAAGCGACTTCGGCTTCCCGATCGGCGTCCACGCCCATGAGCCGGAGACGATCTACGTCGTCCCGATCAAGAGCGACAGCCACCACTTCCCGCCGGACGGCAAGCTGCGGGTCTACCGCTCCCGCACCGGCGGCAACGAGTGGGAAGCGCTCACGAACGGGCTGCCGCAGGAGAACTGCTTCGTGAACGTCCTGCGCGACGCGATGTCCGTCGACCGGCTGGAGTCGTGCGGGGTCTACTTCGGCACCACCGGCGGCCAGGTCTATGCCTCGGCCGACTCCGGCGACAGCTGGCAAGCCCTCGCGCACGACCTGCCGTCGGTGATGTCGGTGGAGGTCCAGACGCTCTCATGATCCGGGTCATCCTCCCTGCCCATCTCCAGAGCCTCGCCGGCGCCGGCAAGGAGATCGAGGTGAACGTCGATGGCGACGTCACCCAGCGCACGCGTGATCGACGCTGTCGAAGCGGCGTATCCGCAGCTGCGCGGCACGATCCGCGATCACCGCACCAAGCAGCGGCGACCGATGGTGCGGTTCTTCATCGAGGAGCAGGACTGGTCCCACGAATCGCTCGATGCCCTGCTCCCCGCCAGCGTCGCCGACGGCCGAGAGCCGTTCTGGATCGTCGGCGCCATCTCGGGCGGTTGATGTGTAAGGGAATCCCCTTCTTGATTTCCGTCATCGTCAGGAGTAGCATGGGGCCCCGGCACCACTCCTGACGCCGGGAATCGGTTATACGGAAGGAGTTCCCCATGGGCCGCATCATCGTTGCGAACCGCCACGGCCACCAGCTCGTCGAATGGGACACCACGACCGACACCGAGGAGGCTCGGAAGGCGATCGCTGACGCCGAGCGCATCATCGAAGAGGCACGCGCCAACGGCTGCGCCATCTCGAAGAAGGTGGACGGCGAGCATGTCCTCGACCGGAATCCGTTCGACCCGAACGCCGAGGAATACCAGATCGTCTCGCCCATCGCGGGCGGATAGACCCGGCCATGAGCATGTTCGACTGGCCACCGCACCCGGCTCCCGATGACCGTCGGGAGCCGGAGACCCCGTGGTGGAAGGACCTTCCCGAAAAGCTCTTCCGACTGCCGGACGCCTCCGTCGAGGCCGAGGTACCGGTGGAGCTACCCTGGCAGCAATCCTGGCACCATCTACCGAAGCGAACCGCCGGGTATGGCTTCACCCGCCAGCAATATGAGGCGGCTCGCACCCGCGCGGCCGAGGTCGCGCGCTCGACCCTCGGGGAGGAACGCTGGATGCAGCTCCAGCGGAACGGCTATCTCGACGTGCCGTCCCACCTCTACCCGGGCGTGACCTATCGGCTCCGGGTCGGGCGCCGAATCGAGGTCCGCTGCGCACCGGGCACGCCGTGTCCCTGGCGCTACCCCTACCTCTGCATCAACCCGCTCTACCCCTTGCCGGAGATGGAGTTCTTCGCCCACCTCTACCTCTACGTGCGGGATTTCGAGGAAGAGGTCGTCCGCGTCGCCGCACCCCAGCCATGGGACCAGGCCCTCGGACGAACCTTCTAGCGCACTCAACAATCTATTCCCGGGCATGAAGCGGGTATCTTCTGCCTGGCAACAACGCCGTCGCGGTCAGTGCATGGGCGTGTCCCTGCACGTCTCGTCGGCGTCGTTGCGTGCTGTCTCCCGACAGGAGGCCGCGTGCCAGTCGCCGATACTCCCGCTGCCCCTACTCAATCATTGAATAGGTATACTGGGACATCGTCCTCTTCAAGGGACGCCACAACCTGGCGACCTGACCGCACACGCGGTCATGCCGCGAGCCTTCACGACCTCTCGCCACGGTGGCGGCATGGCGCCGTTCGCCGGAGGGGCATACTCACGGAGTAGTGCATGGCCATCGCGACCATCCCCGGCTATCCCCGGATCGGCAAGAACCGGCAACTCAAGAAAGCCCTCGAAGGCTACTGGTCTGGCAAGACGACGGAGGTCGACTTGCTGCACACCGCGGCGGACATCCGGCGCGGGAACCGGGACGCCCAGCTCTCGGCCGGGATCGACCTCCTGCCGGTCAACGATTTCTCCCTCTACGACCAGATGCTGGACACCATCACGCTCCTCGGCGCGGTGCCCGCGCGCTTCGGGCCGGTCAACGGTGAGGTGGACCTCGGGACATACTTCGCCATGGCGCGCGGGACCGACGACGCCCACGCCATGGAGATGACGAAGTGGTTCGACACGAACTACCACTACATCGTCCCCGAGCTCGGCCCGGAGACCACGTTCCGGCTCGCCGGCACCAAGCCGTTCGACGCCCTGGCGGAGGCGCAGGGGGCCGGCGTGAACGGGAAGGTCGTCCTGATCGGGCCGCTCACCTTCCTCCTGCTCGGCAAGGCGCACGATAACGCGTTCGACCGCCTCTCCCTGCTGGACGCGCTGATCCCCGTCTACGTCGAGATCGTGGAGCGGCTGGCCGCCCAGGGCGCGGCGTGGATCCAGATCGATGAGCCGATCCTCGTGACGGGCGTCGACGGAGCCGCGCTGGACGGGCTAGAGCGCGCCTACGACGCCATCGCCGCCGCGAAGGGTGACACGAAGATCATCGTCCAGACGTACTTCGACCACGTTGGCGACGCGTACGAGACATTGGTGAACCTGCCGGTGGACGGCATCGGGCTGGATTTCGTGCGCGGCGAGCAGAACGCCCGCTTCATCGCCGATCAGGGATTCCCGCGCGACAAGACGCTCGTCGCCGGGGTCATCGACGGCCGGAACATCTGGGCTGCCGATCTCCGACAAGCGCTCGACACCCTGGTCGAGCTCGCCGGCTCGGTCGACCGCGACCGCATTCACGTCAGCACCTCCTGCTCCCTCCAGCACGTCCCCTATGACGTGTCCGGCGAGACGGATCTGGACCCGGAAGTCCGCAGCTGGCTGGCGTTCGCCGAGCAGAAGCTGGGCGAGGTCGCGACCCTCGCGACGGGTCTTGGCGAGGGCGAGGATGCCATTCGCGCCGAGCTGGACGCGAACGCGACGCTCATCGCGAGCGCGGCGGCATCCGCCCGGCGGCACAACCCGGCCGTGCGAAAACGGGTCGACAACCTCCCGCCAGACGTCACGGACCGTGGAACGCCGTTCGCCGAACGCGTCCGGCTCCAGCAGGAGCGGCTCGACCTCCCGGCCCTGCCGACCACCACGATCGGGTCATTCCCCCAGTCGCCGGAGATCCGGAAGATGCGCCGCGCCTTTGAGAGCGGCACGATCTCGCGTGACGAATACGAGGCGTTCATCGAAGGCGAAATCCGCGAGGTCATCGCGCACCAGGAAGCGCTGGGCATTGACGTGCTGGTACACGGCGAGCCCGAGCGGAACGACATGGTGCAGTATTTCGGCGAGCAGCTCGACGGCTTCGCGTTCACCCGCAACGGGTGGGTCCAGAGCTACGGCTCACGCTATGTCCGCCCGCCGGTCATCTATGGCGATGTCTCGCGACCGGCGCCGATGACGGTGCGGTGGGCGACTTACGCGCAATCCCTCAGCGACAAACCGGTGAAGGGCATGCTGACCGGGCCGGTCACGATCCTGAACTGGTCCTTCGTCCGCGACGACCAGCCGCGCGCGGACACCTGCCGCCAGATCGCGCTCGCCATCCGCGACGAGGTGGCGGATCTCGACGCGGCCGGCATCGCGATGATCCAGATCGACGAGGCGGCGCTGCGCGAGGGGCTGCCACTCCGGCGCGAGGACTGGCAGTCGTATCTGGACTGGGCGATCGCGTGCTTCCGCATCACCGCCTCCGGCGCGCGACCGGAGACACAGATCCACACGCATATGTGCTACTCGGAGTTCGGCGACATCTTCGGGGCGATCAGCGACATGGACGCCGACGTGATCTCGATCGAGAACGCCCGCTCCGGTCTCGACCTGCTGCAGACGTTCCGGGATGAGGGGTACAACAAGGGCATCGGCCCGGGCGTCTACGACATCCATAGCCCGCGCGTGCCGCCGACCGAGGAGATCGTGGAGAACCTGAAGGCGACGTTGACCGTCCTGGATCCCGTCCAGGTCTGGGTCAACCCGGACTGCGGCCTCAAGACCCGCAAGGCTCCCGAAACTACCGCCGCGCTTCGGCACATGGTCGAAGCGGCGAAGAAGGTTCGCGAGACGCTCCACCCGTAACGACTCTTCCGTCGAAACGACCGTACCGCCCCCGGACAACTTGTCCGGGGGCGGTACGACTTAACTGGACGTCGCGCACAACGTATTCGTACAGGTGGATCGCCCTGATCCAGAGTCGTGTCAGGCGTTGCCGGCGAAGGCTGGCGCGGGCGCATCCATGACCTGCGTCCCGTTGTCCAGCGAGAACGGTGGGTACGCGTCGGTCAACAACATCTGGAAGAGATAGACGCGGAAGATCCAGCGCAGCGTGCCGGTGATGAACGTGAACATTCCCCGCGGCATGCGCCCAAGGATCAGGACGGAGATCCAGGCGACCAGCGCCACGACGCTCGCCGCCATCGCAACAAAAACCAGGCAGATGTAGTGCGGCAGGAGCATGAACGGGCGTACGAAGAGCAGCAACCGCGACTGACGCACCGGACGCGCCTGCGAGAACGTCATCGGATACGGCGCATCGCCGAGCGGCGGGTACTCGTCGCGCAGGTTCATCGTGTAGATCTGGACCCGCGCGCTCCAGCGCATCACCGACATCGCGAACGACCACATCCCCTCGGGGTACCGGCCGGTGAAGAGGATGGCCCACCAGGCCACGAACGTCACGACACCCAACGCGAGAAGGAGGAATATAGAGGATGATGCTGTGCGGGATGATGAAGATCCCGCGGAAGAAGATCAGCCACCGCCGGAGACGCCCGGGATAGGCCACGTCGAACTGCAACAGGTCCTGCCGTTCCATCGTTTCACCTACCTCGATCATGGTTCCGGGCCCCCGCCCGGTCTGCTCACTCGCCCCCCAGGCCCAACACGCACGGCATCCGTTGGCACCGGACGCCGGCCCGGAAGCTCCGGGCTCAACGTGGGTGTGCCTTCGCGCGCATGTCTGTTCCCGAAAAAGAGGACGTCATGATCGGCCCGCCGGTTCCGGGGCTGTGCAAGACGGCGGATAGCTGGTAAGGTATGCGCGGCATCCCGACCGGAGCCACCCCTCCGAAGGGTTCATATATGAAATCATGGCGGCGTCACGGTTTGGCTGGACCGGACGCCGCTTTCCGTTCCAAACACACCGTTAACGAGCAGGGGCCAGGTCGTACACGACGCCCGGGATCCATTCCCAACAGGATTTGATCACACGAAAACAAAGCGGTGTCACGACCTGGCCGAACCGGACGCCGCTTTCCGACGAGCAAAGCAGGAAAACGCATGACTTTGGACAACTGGCGCGAGGAATGGTTCGGGAATATCCGGGCCGACATCCTCGCCGGCCTCGTGGTGGCGCTTGCCCTCATCCCGGAGGCGATCGCGTTCTCGATCATCGCGGGCGTGGACCCGAAGGTCGGCCTGTACGCGTCGTTCTCGATCGCCGTGATCATCTCGTTCACCGGCGGGCGACCGGGCATGATCTCCGCCGCGACCGGCGCGATGGCGCTGCTGATGGTCAGCCTCGTCAGGGACCACGGGATCGAATACCTGTTCGCCGCGACGATCCTGACCGGCATCATCCAGGTCATCTTCGGCATCCTGAAGCTTGGCCGGCTGATGCAGTTCGTCGGAAAGCCGGTGATGACCGGCTTCGTGAACGCCCTCGCGATCCTGATCTTCATGGCGCAGCTTCCCGAGCTGCAGAACGTCACCTGGGTGACCTACGCGATGGTGATCGCCGGGCTAGGTATCATCTACGGCTTCCCGTATCTCACAAAGGCGGTTCCCGCGCCGCTCGTGACCATCATCGTGCTCACCGCGCTGACCGTGCTGCTGGACCTCGATGTCCACAATGTCGGCGACATGGGCGAGCTGCCGTCATCGTTGCCGAGCTTCCTCATCCCCGACGTCCCGTTCAATCTCGAGACGCTGACGATCCTCCTGCCCTATTCGCTGCCGCTCGCCATCGTCGGGCTCCTCGAATCGCTGCTGACGGCCCAGATCATCGACGACTTCACGGACACCGACAGCGACAAGAACGTCGAAACCCGGGGCCAGGGCATCGCCAACATCGCGACCGGCTTCATGGGCGGCATGGCGGGCTGCGCCATGATTGGCCAGTCCGTGATCAACGTCTCCTCCGGCGGACGCGGACGATTGTCGACCTTTATCGCTGGCGTCGTCCTGCTGATCATGGTCGTCGGGCTGAGCGATGTCGTCGCGCTCATCCCCATGCCCGCGCTCGTCGCGGTGATGATCATGGTCTCGATCGGCACGTTCGACTGGCGATCCATCAGCCAGCTCCGCACCAACCCGAAGAGCGCCAGCGCGACGATGCTCGCCGTCGTGATCGTCGTCGTCGCGACCCACAACCTTGCCTATGGCGTCGTGCTCGGCGTGCTCCTGAGCGGCATGCTCTTCGCCTGGAAGATCAGCCAGATCTTCGCGATCACCTCGCATCTGTCGGACGATGGGCGCCGCCGCACATATGTCATCACCGGCCAGGTCTTCTTCGCGTCCGTCGACCGCTTTCTCGCCTCGTTCAACGTCGACGAAGCGCTGGAGGAGGTCGTCATCGACGCCTCGCATGCCCACTTCTGGGACACATCCGCCGTCGCCGCGCTGGACAAGGTCGTTCTCCGGCTGCGTCGTGATGGCGCGGACGTGAAGCTGATCGGGCTCAACGAGGCCAGCGCCACCATCGTTGACCGGATCGCGATCCACGATAAGGTGGACGCGCTCGACTTCGTCCCGGGACACTAGCATCACGATCGTAGGTCCGCTTTGTAGGGGCCGTACTTGCTAGCAATGCCGGCCGAGGCACCGCCGCCGCCGAGAAGCGGAGCGAGCCCTCGGCCCGATCGACCGGAGGTCGATATTCCCATGAAGGTTATCGCCTGTATCGACCATTCCCGGCACGCCGAAGACGTGCTCGACCACGCCGCATGGGTGGCGCGGCGCCTGAAGGCATCCGTGGAGATCCTCCACGCGATCGAGAAGCCAACCGCCGTCACCTCCGCCGATCACAGCGGCCGATTGGGCGTCGACCAGCGCCAGGCGCTGCTGGCGGAGCTCGCCGACCTCGACGCCCAACGCAACCGGCTCGCGCTGGAGACCGGGCGGCACCTGCTCGACGACGCCGCCACGTTCCTGCGCGAGCATGGCATCGCGGAGGTGCACCAGCGCCTCGTCCATGGCTCCATCGCCGACCACATGCGGGACTATGGCGACGACACGCGCGTCATCGTGATCGGGAAACAGGGCGAGGGCGACGCCACGCACGAGCTGGGCATGAACCTCGAACGGGCGATCCGCGCAAGCCGCCGTCCGGTCCTCGTCACCGTCGGCCCGCTGGCGCCGATCGAGCGCGTGGTATTGGCGTTCGACGGCGGCGAGACCACCGGGAAGGCGATCGCGATGCTGATCAACCGGCCGGAGCTCATCGACGCCCCGATCCACCTGCTCATGGCGGGTGACCGCGACCCGCGCCGGGCAAGCCAGTTGGCGGACGCCGCACGACGCCTCCGCGCAAACGGCTATACCGTCACGGAGGAGATCGTCCCGGGCACCCCGGAAGAGGTGATCCCGAAGCGGGTCGGGGAGATCGGCGCAAACCTGCTCATGACCGGCGCCTATGGCCACTCCCGCATCCGCACGATGATCGTCGGCAGCACGACCACCGCCCTGCTCCGCAAGAGCACCGTGCCGATGTTGATCATGCGCTAACGCCTGGGCCGACCGGCGCCCGACGTTGACCTGCGGTAGTGATTGGGGCACGATTCGTCCCAGACATCGCGGGTCGCGGTGCCCGCGACCCACCCCATAAGGACCACGTCTTCATCATGCCAAGCCGCCCCTCCTTCCGACTGCCCGTTCCGGGTGGGTTCCCGATCTATCTCCTCACCGCCACCCTCGCCCGCCTTGCCAACGAAGGCCTCAAGCTGGCCCTCATCCTCGCCGCCGCTGACTCCCCGGGCGGCCTGCGCCTGGGCGGACTACTCGTCGCGGCATTCCTCATCCCCGCCGTCATCGCCGCGCCGTTCGTCGGCCGCCTGGCGGACCAGGCGCGCCACCCAACCCGGCTCTACAGCACCGCCTTCGCTTTCAACGGCATCGCGATCGCCCTCGCCGGCCTCATGATCACGTGGGGGGTGCACCCCGCACTGATCCTCGCGCTCGCCGCGCTGGGCGGCACCGTTGGGCCGCTCCTGCAGGGCGGCCTCTCGGCGCTCGTCGGATCCATCGTGCCCAAGGACGCGCTGCACCGTGGCTACGCGCTCGACGTCGTCACCTACAACGTCTCCGCGATCCTCTCCCCCGCCATCGTCGCCGCCGTCGCCAGCCTCGTTTCCCCGCTCGCCTCCGTGTTGATGCTCTCCGCGCTGATGATCGTCGCCTCGCTCACCGTGCTCCGCATCGCCATGCGCCGGGACGGCACCGCCGGGACGCTGCCCGTCTCCTCGCCGCTCGACGGCCTGAAGGCGATCGCGACCATCGCGCCGCTGCGCTCAACCGCGACCGCGACAAGCATCGCGAACATCGGCAACGGCATCCTGCCCGTCGCCGCGACCCTCCTTGCGGCCGACCGGTTCTCTGTGAACGCTGGTGTGCTGCTCTCGACGATGGCGGTCGGCGCCCTCATCGGCTCGCTCTCCTTCGCCGCGCGACCGTTCGGCATGGACCAGCCGGAACGGCTCGTCCCGATCGTCTCGATGGCGGTCGCCATTCCGATCGCGTTCATCACGGTCACCGGTTCCACCCCAATCGCCCTGGCCTTCTTCACGGTGGCCGGCTTCCTCGGCGGCCCGCAGGGTGCCGGGCAGTTCGCCGTGCGCGACCGCTTCTCCCCTCCACCGGTGCGCACGCAGGTCTTCACGCTCTCGACCAGCCTGAAAACGACCTTCGCCGCCATGGGCGCGGCGCTCGCGGGCTGGATCAGCGGGGCGCCGCCCTCGTTGATGCTCGCGATCGCCGTCTGCGCCAATCTCCTCGGCGGCGGGATCGCCCTGCTCGACCTCGCGCGCAACCGCTCGTCCGCCGCCGTCCGGCAGGACATCGCGGCCAATTCTCCGGAAGTTGCCGACTAGGGGCAACGCGCATCATGCTTGTACGGTTCCGCGTCCCGCCGCCCAGGCGGAAGGCGCTATTCCTGCTTTTCCCGGGGGATCGCCCATGATCGTTGACAACGCCGTCTACATCGATGGCAAGCGAGTGCTTGAGCCGGAGTCGATCGAGGCCGCCTATGACGCCTCGAAAGAGGTTGGCGGCGTCGCCTGGATCGGCCTCAAACAGCCGGACCCGACCGAGTTTGGCGACATGGCGCGCGAGTTCAACATCCACGAGCTCGCGATCGAGGACTCGATCATCGCCCACCAGCGCCCGAAGATCGAGCGCTACGACGATATCCTCTTCGTCGTCCTCCGGGCCGCCCGCTATATCGACCGTCGTGAAGAGATCGAGTTCTCCGAGCTCCACGTCTACGTCGGACCGGACTTCGTTGTCACCGTGCGTCATGGTGAGGGCAGCGACCTCACGCGCGTGCGCCGCCGCATGGAGTCGGATCCGGAGCTGCTGGCGCTCGGCCCGGAGGCGATCCTCTATGCGATCGTCGACCGCGTGGTGGACGACTACGCGCCGGTCGTGCGCGGGCTCGAGAACGACATCGACGAGATCGAGACCGAGATGTTCAGCAGCGACATGGACATCACCCGCCGCACCTACGAGCTCACCCGCGAGATCATCGAGTTCCAGCGCTCGACCAAGCCGCTCGTCGGGATGATGGCGCAGCTCATCGCCGGAGCCGTCAAGTACGGCACGCCGGACGAGCTGGTCGAGTACTACCGCGACGTCCAGGACCACGCCATCCAGGTGCAGGACCAGGTCTCGGGCATGCGCGAGCTGCTGCAGAACATCCTGAACACGAACATCGCCGTGGTCAGCCTCCAGCAAAACGAGGACACCAAGGCGATGACCCAGGCATCGCTCTCGCAGAACGACGAGGTCAAGCGCATCTCCGCATGGGCGGCGATCCTCTTCGCCCCAACCCTGATCGGCACGGTCTACGGCATGAACCTGGACATGCCGGAAACGCACTGGCGATACGGCTACCCGTTCTCGCTGCTGCTGATGTTCGCCGTGTCGTGGCTGATGTGGGCCTGGTTCCGCCGCAACGGCTGGCTGAAGTAGCGGTCCGTCACCCTCTACCCCAGCGCCTGCGTCAGCGGGCCCATGACAAGCCCGATCAGCAGGGTGACGCCAAGTGCAACTCCCCAGACCACGGCCGGGGCCTGCTCCTTCTGGGCGCTATGCCCCGTCGCGCGATACATCGGGACGATGATCCGCAGGTACACCGCGAGCGAGAGTACGCTGTTGACGATCCCGACGATGGCGAGCCACGTATAGCCCGCCTCGATCGCGGCGCCGAAGAGCAGGAGCTTCCCGAAGAACCCGGCGAACGGCGGAATCCCGACCAGCGACAGCAGGAAGGCCGTCATCGCGAGGCCGGCCCAAAGGTTCGATCGGCCCAGACCGGCGAAGGCATCCAGGTCACGCCCCGCCTGGCGGACGACGGCGAACGCCCCGAGATTCATAGCGGCATAGGCGGCGGCGAAGGTCACCAACGACTCGACAGCCAGCTCGTCCCGCCCGAGAGCCACGACCCCGAGCAGGAAGTACCCGCTCTGGGCAATCGATGAGTAGGCGAGCAGGCGCACGACGTTCGTCTGGACCAGGGCCACAAGGTTGCCGTAGGTCATGGAGACAACGGCCAACACCGCGAAGAGCAGGCGCCAGTCGATGATCTCGGCCGGCAGGGCCTGAGCGACCGCCGCGAGGGCGAAGACAGCGCCGATCTTGGGAACGATGGAGAGATACGCCGCGACGACGACCGGCGCGCCATCGTAGGCATCGGGCGCCCAGAAGTGGAAGGGCGCCAGCGCCGCCTTGTAGCCGAGCCCGACCGTCACCGCGACGAGCCCCACCGCGGCCGCAAGCGGTTTCCCCTCCAGCCCGGGGAGGTCCGCCAGCAGTGTCGAGCCCATGCCGCCGAGCCAGAACGTCAGCCCGAAGATCATGGCCGCGCTCGTCACGGAGCCGAACACGAAGTACTTCATCGCGGCTTCGGTCGACCGGTCGTCTCGCGGATACGCGACCAGCGCGAAGGACCCGAGGCTACTGATGAGCACGCCCAGGACCAGGAAGATCACATCACCGGCCCCGGCCAACGCCAGGGCCCCCACCGTCGTGAACGACAGGAGCGCGAAGACCGTCGCCTCCCGGTCCGTTCCCCGGATCTCCGGCACGGCGAGGAGCGCGATCAATGCAACCGTCGGCAGCAGCACCAGCTTCGCCCACACGCTCAGATCGTTGATCTGGTAGGTGCCGAGGAAGACCAGCGTGTCATCGCCGATCGAGCGGTATGGTCAACGCCGTCGCGAGCAGGTTGCCGACAACTGTCACCGGCATCGCCAGGCGGTGCTGGTTCAGCATCCCGGTGATGAGTGCGATGACCCCGGTGAGCACGACCACGATCTCCGGCAGCACCAGCCCGAGATCGTGCCCCATATCCATCCCCATCGCCATCCCGTCGCTCACGGCAGGATCGCCTCGGATGCGTGGTGGATCACGTCGAGCACCACCCGTGGGACCAGGCCAATGAGGACGGTGAGCGACAGCAGGAGCACGATCGCGATGGCGTCCGGGCGGGCCAGGTCGGGTATCTTCGACCATCGCTCAGGCAGGGTCCCGAAGAAGACCTGCTGGATCGCGCGGAGGTAGAGCCCAGCCGTGATAACGATGCCGATCACGGTGATGGCCGCCAGCACGGGCCAGACCTCGAAGGTGCCGAGGAAGATCTGGAACTCTGCCGGGAAGTGGGCGAGGCCGGGCAGCCCGAGCGAGGCGAACGCGCCGAGGATGAAGAACCAGCCGAGATACGGGACGGGCCGGAGCAACCCGCCGAGGGCGTCCATGTCGCGCGTGTGGGTGCGGTCCTGGAGCATCCCGACGAGCAGGAACAACGCGCCGGTCACGAGACCGTGGCTCACCATCTGGAGCACCGCTCCGTCGATGGCAAAGGTCCGGGCATCGATATCGTGCGTGGCGGCGGCCGCGGCGACAGCGATCACGACGTACCCCATGTGATTGACGCTGGTGTAGGCCACCATGCTCTTGAGGTCCTGCTGGGCCAGGGCGACGAACGCGCCGTAGAGGGCGGAGAAGACCCCGATGATGGCCACAACCAGTGCGGCGGTCCGGAACTGGTCCGGCGTCATCTGGAGCGCGAACCGTACGAGCCCATACGTGCCAAGCTTCAGCATCACCCCGGCAAGCACCACGCTCCCGGCGGCCGGCGCCTGGACGTGCGCGGCGGGAAGCCAGGTATGGAACGGGAAGATCGGTGTCTTGATCGCGAACGCGATGAGGAAGGTCACGAACGCGAACCACGCGGCGACGCCCGAGAGCGGCGGGGCGTCGATGATCGCGCGCATGTCGAACGTGCGGGGGTCGGAGCCGAGATACAGGGTGAGGATCGCGAGCAGCAGCGGGAGACTGCCGATCAGGGTGTAGATGAAGAAGACGAGCGCGGCGCGCTGGCGATCCTCATGCCCCCACCCGGCGATGATGAAGTACATCCCGACCAGCGTGACTTCCCAGAATACGTAGAAGAGCACGAGGTCGAGCGAAACGAACACGCCCAGGCAGGCGGTTTCCAGGAGCAGGAAGAGTGCGACGTAGGCCGTCGACCGTTCGCTGATCCGGACCGAGTAGACCAGCGACGCGAAGACCAGCACCGCCGTCAGCACCACAAGCGGCAGGCTTACGCCGTCCACGCCAACCCGGTACGCGGCGTTCAGCGACGGGATCCACTCCACCTCCTCGACGTGCGCGAACCCGGGACCGTCAACGCCGCGGAACCACATCGCGAGCGCGCCGACGAGGGCCAGGCCCGACGCCACGAGCCCGACGGCGTGCGCTATCCGCGCGGATCGCTCCCGCAACAGGAGCAGGATGATCGCCCCGATCAGCGGGACGAAAACGGTCAACGTGATCAATGGCATCCCCACCCCCACACGGTCATACGATAAGCACAAGTACCAGGACGGCCGCCGTCCCCCCGAACGCGACGAGCAGCTCGCGATGGACGAGACCCGACTGGAGCTGCCGCCCCGTCGTACCCAGCCGCCGCGTCCCTTCGACGAGGCGCCGGATCACCCCGTTGATGCCCTCCTCGTCCACGAACGAGCTAGCCTGCGCGACACGGCGAGACGCGTGCCCGACGGAGAGCACGCCGGCGTGGATGCTCCTGTCCACGGCGCCGGCGGCCCCCGCGACAGCGCGCCCGCCGAGCCCGACACGGAGCACGACGCCGTGGATGGCATCGTCCAGCGCATCGGCACGGCGGGCGATCGCGAGCGCCGGATGAACAGCGAGCGCATCCCATCCTCCGCGAATCCGGAAACCGTCGCGCGCCCATCCGGAGACGCCGCCGAGGAGCCGCGCAGGCGCCACGCTCCATCCGAGCAGAAGCCCGACAGCGGCAGCGAGGAGCCCGGCCACGGTGGCGGACACCTGCTCCGGCAGCTCCATGTCGATCAGGTGCCCGAACGGCCCGGTCGCCAGCCCCAGGAAGGCGGCGAGCACCGCAAGCACGCCGATCCCGGCGCCCATCCAGCGCGTGTCCCCGGTGACATGGGCGGGACCGCGAGCCGCGGCATCCCCTTGCCAGAGCAGACGGCAGGACCGGCCGATATAGAGCCCGGTCGTCGCCGACCCGGCGATGGCGAGCGGAACCAGCAGGATGCCCGTGTGGGCGTTCATGGTGGCGGCGATGATCGCGTCCTTGGACCAGAACCCGGCCAGCGGAGGCACCCCGGCGAGGGCCAGCCCGGCCACCACAAACCCGGCGAAGACCGCGGGTCGCCGCCGGCCGATACCGCGCAGGTCCTCGAACGCCGTGGACTCCTCGTCATGCTGGAAGACTCCGGCGCCGAGGAACAACGTGCTCTTCATCGCCGCCTGGGTGACGAGGTGGAACACCGCGGCGGGGAGCGACCCTGCGCCCAACGCGAGCAGCATCAGACCCACCTGGCTGGACGTCGATCCGGCCAGCAACCGCTTCAGGTCGCCCTGGGCGAAGGCCATGATGCCCGTGATGACCGCCGTGAGCCCGCCGAGGAGCCCGATGGCGAGCAGCACGCCGTCCGGCAGGAGCGGGAACGCGCGGGTGAGCAGGACCACGCCGGCCACGACCAGCGTGGCGGCATGCAGCAGCGCGGAGACGGGCGTCGGGCCGGCCATCGCGTCCTGCAGCCACCCCTGGAGCGGGACCTGCGCCGATTTGCCCATCACGGCGAGGAGGAACGCCACCCCGGCGAGCGCCGCGGTGGTCCCCCCGGCATCCTCGCTGGCGGCGATGCTCGAGGTGCCACGATCGGCGATCAGGATGAAGACGGCCACGTACAGGCCGAGGTCCGCCGCACGCGTCACGAGGAATGCGCGAGTGGCGGCCGCGCCGACGCCCGGCTGCGTGTACCAGAAACCAATCAGCAGGTACGACGCAAGCCCGATCAGCTCCCACGCGGCGAGCAGCAGCAGCCAGTCCCCGGCCAGGACCAACACCTGCATCGCCGTCACGAAGAACGCCATGCCAGCATAGAAGCGTGCCTGGTCCTCGTCATGCGCCATGTACCCGACGGCGTAGACGAGCACGAACGCGCTGGTCACCGCGACGACCGTGCTGAAGAGCGCGCCGAACGGATCCACCGCGAGCAGGAGCGGCATCCCCGGAAGGCCAGGAAGCGTCGCCGAGAAGCGGTCTCCGTCGGCGACCCGCGCCAGCGTGACGATCGCGCCGGCCAGCGCGACCACCGCACCGGACAGCGCGAGTCCCGCCGCATACCGGCGCAGGACAAGCACCAGCACGGCAACGGCCAGCGGAGCCAGGATGGGAAGTGCGGCAACGATCACCAGGTCTCAGCCCTTCAGGTCGGTGGCTTCTTCCATCTCCACCGATCCTCGCGCGCGGAATCGGGCGGTCCCAAGGCCGAACCCGACCGCCGCCTCGACCGCCATGACCGTCATGACGATAAGCACATAGAGCTGAAGCTGGTAGTTATCCGGATGCAGGAACCGCCAGAACGCCACCGTCGTGACCATCGCCGCGCCCAGCATCAACTCGACGCCCATCATGATCATGACGAGGTTGGTCTGGCTCAGCGCCCCGTAGACGCCGACGCCGAACAGCACGGAGCCGATCACCAGGGTCAGGACGAGGGTCATCATTCCTGCGTGCTCCTCGCGATTGCGACCGCGATCGCCGCGATCATCGACACCAGGATCGCCACCCCGGCCGTCTCGAAGATCAGCATCGACCGCTCCATCAACTCCAGCCCCAACCGCCGGATCTGTTCCTCCGGTGCATCGACGGCGTCTGCGATGGTGCCCCAGTCCACCAGGATAGCCCCGCCAATCCCCGTCACGCCCGCGGCGATCCCGGCGATCAGGGCGGCCCGCTTCTGGTGGCTCATCTCCATCTGGCCAAGCCCGCCGGGGTCCATCATGTACATCACCATGAAGATCGCCATGATGCTCATCTCGGTGGCCATCATCATGACCTGCAGGGCGCCGAGGAACTCCGCCTCCAGCGCGAAGAAGATCCCGCCGATCGCGACCATCGCGCCGAGCAGGGACAGGGCCGAGCGAACCATCGACGACGTGCGGAAGACGCGGATGCCGAACCAGATGGCTCCGGCCCCGAAGAGCGCGACGAAGAATGCCTGGATCATCGGTCCACCATCCACAACGTGATGCCCACCCAGAGGATGTTGACGAGGGCGAGCGGGACCCCGAGCTTCCACGCCCATGCCATCACGTCATCGGAACGCAGGCGCGGCACAACCCGACCCGCCAGCAACATGGTGGCGACAACGGCGAGCGTCTTGACCGCTGTCCATGCCCAGGCCGGCAGCCAGGGCCCCCGCCACCCACCGAAGAAGAACACGACCACGGCCGTCGCCAGGGTGAGGACCAGAAGCAACCGCGCCAGACGGAAGACGGCGAGCCGCACCCCGGTGTACTCGGCGGTCACCCCACCGGCGAGCTCGCCCGGCGCGAGCGGGAGGTCGAACGGCGGCAGGAAGCACGCCATCAGGGCGGCGACCCAGAACAGCGCGAACCCGAGCGGTTGGGTCACGATGTTCCAGCCGCTCGCCTGCGACTCCACGATCACGGTCATCGACAGCGACTCCGCCCGCATCGCGACCGCGGTGATCGGCATGACGATGAGCATGCCGTAGGCGATCAGTTGGGCCAGGAACCGCCACCCCGCCACCATCGCGTAGGCGCCGTCGGGACCCCATCCCGCCATGATCAGGGAGACAAGGATATACACCCAGGCCGTATTGACGAAAAGCGCCCCGACCGCGAGATCGACCAGGATCACATTCGGCGCGATGGGTAGCACCATGGCCGCCGCCACCCCCGCGATGAGCAGGATCGGCGAGCCGAGCTCGAAGAGCAGCCGGTCCGGGCGCCGGGGTACCAGCGATTCCTGGCCAAGCAGCGCCAACCCATCTTCCAGGGGACCGGCCGGCCGGAATCGCCCGGTGGTGACCCACCCCTCCAGCACCGCCACGAGGTAGACGCCAACGGCCAGCGCCACGAGCACCGCTACCACCGTCATTGGTCCATCTCCCAGGGCGAGATATCCAGCGACGCGATCGCCACGAGGGCATCGGCCAGCTCGGCCTGCTCGACGACGCGTGGGACCAGGGCCGCGAGCGCGGTCGACGGCGACCTGGACATGCGCGACCCGAACATGCCCATGCGCGACCTCGAGGTGCAGGCTCGCCGTGCCCCTCGGCGTCTCCACCGACGCCATGCCGGAACCGGAGAGATGGGGAGGGATGTCCAGGCTCCCTGGCCACGAGGGAGCCTGCCTCAGAGACCGCATTGAGGGCCTGGCGGATCTCCTCCAGGCGCACCTGCAGCCGTGCCCATGCGTCCCCGCCCTCACGAACAACGGGCGGCTCCATATCGTCTCCTCGCGGGGCGATGCCGGAGGCACGGGCCACGGGCCCAGAGACGCCGTCGAGGTCACCTGCCTGGAGCACACCGATCCCCGTCAGGCGCCGCCGGAGCAGCGGGGTCCGATCGACGTCCCGGAGCAGGCGATCGACCCGCGATTGCAGCCTGGCAACGGCCGCGACGTCCGGAGCCTGCAGGAGTTCGCGGTGCAGCGAGGCAGCGCGGTCATGCAGCCGGTCCAACCCAAGCAGGGCCATGAACGCGGCGAGCCAGGCGAGGTGGCTGGCCGCTCGCTCCCGGCGTGATGCGGCGAGCCACCCCGTCTCGTCCGGGGCAGAAGCCCCCGCCGCGACCAGCCCCCGCATCGCGAGGAGGCGGTAGCTCGCCGGGGCGAAGGGGTCGAGCGCGGCGAGGCGGTCGGGGAACGACCCCGCCGGTCCGGGAAGCGTCCCGATGATGCCCCGGTGGGTGACGCCCGTCCTGAGCTCTGCGCTGACGACGGTGTCGCCATCGAGCGTCAGCGTCGGGGCGAGCCCGGCCGGGAGTCCCGGGAACAGGGGGCCAAAAGGCGCCTCGACCCACTCCATCGGCAATCCGTCCGGGCTGCGCGGGAGATCCTTCGTCATGGAGACCATCGACATGAACCCGCCTGACATGTCGTGCCCCATCGCGCTGTGGTCCATGCCCGACATGTCGTGGCCCATCGCACCGTGGTCCATGCCTCCATGGTCCATCCCCTGTCTGCTCTGCTCCATGGTCGTGATCCATGCCGGACATGTCAGGATCCATCCCGGCGTGCTCGTCACCACCGCCATGGTCGTCCTCGGCCGAGTGAGTCTGCATGTCGTCATGTGCGTCGTGTGCATGCTCGTCAGGCTCTGGCGAATCCTGGCCGTGATCCATCTCGTCGTGCACTGTGATCCATGCCACCGTGATCCATCTCGTCGTGGCCGCCATGCGCGCTGTGGTCCATACCCTCATCAGCATCCGACGCCTGCTCCAACACCGGGGCGGTGAAGGGCTCGTCCGCCATGGATCCCACCCGCGCAGCGAAGAGCTCCCGGACCTGCGCCAGGCCGCTCTCCAGTCCTGCCTGGTCCAGCGACGAGGTGATATCAGCGGGCGGAAGTGGATCCATCGCCCCCGTGCCAAGCGCCAGGATGGCGCGTGGCCGTGGCATCTGGGCGTAGACAACGGTCGTCGCCTCGAGCAACCCGGGAGGCAAGTCGCCGACCACCAGCAAGAGGGAAGCATGACGAGGGGAAGACGCCAGCCGAACACCAGCGGCCCCCAGATCGAGCCCAGCGTGTCGCGCCAGCCGCGCGTCGGGCACCACGAAGGCGCGAACGCTCCGTGCGCTTGCCCGGGTAATCAGCCGGCGCCAGCCGGTGGAGGCATGGTCGTGGGTCACGCTCATTGGCGTCGCAGGGCTCCCTGGCTCCATGCATAGAGGACACCAAGGAACAGGATGGTCAGGAACACCCCCATGTCGAGCAAGGCAGTGATGCCCAGCTCGCGGTAGACCACCGACCACGGGTACATGAAGGCCATCTCCATATCGAACGCGAGGAAGAGCAGCGCGAGGCCGTAGTAGTGGAAGTGGTACCGGACCCAGGCCGGTTTGGGCTCCAGGCTTCCCCCGGCATAGGGGACATCCTTGCCGGGCTCATCTAGCGATGGACGCAGCGCCCGCGCCAGCAAGTGCAGCACGACCACCAGCCCTATGGTGCTGGCAATGAACGCCAGGAGCAGTCCGTATTGTTGCAGAGGTGTCACGGCATATCCTCCACTTGGCACGCGAGGCGTCGCTTCACCCTAACAGCACCTTCCGGACCTGTCACCGCGCCTGGTCGCGAATGAACGGTCCGCTGAGCGGCCCTTGATGCTGTTGAAACGCTAGCCTTCTTCAGGGTTCAGCTGGGCCATCAGGTGCAGGCCGTCGGAGCTGATCCAGTACTCGACGATCTTCCCGTCCTCAACGCGCCAGATGTCGATGCCGCCGAACGTGATCTCCGTGCCGGCCGGCGCGGTCGTGCCGGGGATGCCACCTCGATACCGCCCGGTCATCGTCCATCGGGCGGCCAACCGGTTGCCCTCAACGATCGGCTCCACCTCGACTGCGAAAACGGGATCATCGAACGGCGCCCGGCCCATCTCGACCATCTGCCGCAGCCCTTCCGCGCCACGGAAGTCGTTCGGCGGCTGGTGGATCGGGCAGTCCGGCGCCATCAGCTCATCCGCGAGCCCGATCTCGCCGTTCCACATCTCGATCCAGCGCCGGTACATGGCGCGCAATTCGTCAGATCGTGCGGGCGTCCGCCCCATAGGCAAGCTCTCCTTCCGCAAGGTCCTTCAGGCGCGTAAGCATCAGACGCCACGCCTCCTCATAATCGCGCTGGATGCTCTCCCGGATCACGCCGAACGCATCATGAGACAAGGTCAGCAGCACGCTGTCGCCACGGTCTTCGAGGTGGAAGCTGAAGACGCCATGCACGGCGCCCATGCCGCAGGGCCCGGTCAACTCCAGCGTGTGCCCGGGGTCAAGCAGCGACACATGCCCCCACGAGGCAAAGCCGCTGTCGCCCCAGTGCTCGGAGAGGCTTCCCTGCGGACCGAGCTGGAGGCGCATCGTGCCGCCATCCTCCTGGATCCGATAAGGGTGCCGCCACCAATCGTCCACCCGGCGCGTCAGGATGCCCCAGACCGCCTGCGGCCGCGCCCGGATCGCAAACTCCTGCCGGATATGCAATCCAGCAGTTCCTGCCCGGATCGTTCCGAATCCTCCGACGGTGTCGCTTCATGGTCCATGCCGCGTCTCCTCACGAAACCGGTCCTCTCGAGACCGTGGAAAACCGGAGCACGCTCTGCTTCCATACTGGCCGTCCGGCGGCGAATGTCAAGATACATCTATACTATGGAAACGTTGGGGCCATGCCCACGGATGCTCAGGGACGAAGCGTGCAGGTTCGCGTAACGACGGTTTCGAAAACAGATTATTCCAACTGGCGCATCTGCCCGGGTTATGCCTGGGCGATGATTCATCAACCGCACCTCGCGCCACCAGACGACGCTTCCAGCCGCCGCCGCGAGCTGGATGGCCAGCAGGTCGAAGCGCTCGTCCGCCATCTGTACCCCGACGCCCACTCCATCGACATCGACGACCCCGATACCGGTCCCGCGCTCAGTGCCGAGGCCCTCGTCTCGGGCGCATCCGCGATCTTCCAGCCGACGGTGATCTCCGATCGCGGCCTGCTCGCCCGCGCCGACCTGCTCGTGCGCGAGGATGACGGCTGGCATCTCATCGAGATCAAGAGCTCGGCGGCCGACCCGCGCAAGCCCCGCGCGCTGGTCAAGAAATACCTGCCGGACGCCTCGTTCCAGGCCCTCGCCTTCCGCGAGGCCGGCATCCCGATCAACCGCGTCTCGCTCATGCACATCGACAAGCGCTATCGCCGCAACGGCTCCCTCGATCCACGCGGCATGCTCGCGCTGACGGACATCACCGCACAGGTCACGGCCCAGATGTCCGCCCTCGAGCGCGAGCTCGAACAGGCGATCCCAGTGCTGCAAAACGCCGACCACCCCGCACCGTGCGAATGCCATCGCACGACGCGATCGAACCGCTGCGACCTCTTCACGCACTTCCACCCGGAAATCCCCGGGAACGGCACGGTCTATCACATCTCCGGAATCCATCGGAACGCGCTGCTCCCGGCGCTGGATCGCGGCATCATCGCGATGGTCGACTGGCCGGACGACCTGCCGCTCAACGGCAAGCAGCGCCGCCAGGTCGAGATCGCCCGCAGCGAGCGGGAGCACATCGACCACGAGGCGATCACCGCGTTCCTCGGCACACTACGCGCGCCGCTCTGGTTCCTCGACTACGAGACGTTCCAGGAGCCGGTGCCGCGCTGGAGCGGCTACGCGCCGCACCAGCAGATTCCCTTCCAGTACTCGCTGCACAGCGTGTCGCCCGGCACGGGACGCGCCCACCACGCCTACCTGCACACCGCGCGTGGCGCCGACCCGGTGCCGGACCTGCTCGCACGTCTCTCGCAGGATCTCGGGCCGGAGGGCTCCGTGCTCGTCTGGAACAGGGCCTTCGAGCAGGCCCGCAACGAGGAAATGGCCGAGCTGCACCCGGCCTATGCGGGCTTCCTGCAGGACGTCAACGCCCGCATGGTCGACCTGGCGGATGTGGTCAAGGAAGGCTGGTGGGCACACCCGAGCTTCAAGGGGAGCTGGAGCCTGAAATCCGTGCTCCCGGTCGTCGCGCCCGAGCTGGCGTATGACCAGCTCGAGATCGGCGATGGCGGTACCGCCTCCGAGCGCTGGGTGCAGGCGATGATCGACGATGAAAACACGATCACCGGCACCGAACGCCGCGCCATCCTCGCCGCGCTGGACGCCTATTGCCATCAGGATTCGCTGGCACTGGTGCGCATCTGGGAATATCTGCTCGACACCGTGACCCGGTGAGCCACGCCGCACACCGGGCGTTTCAATACTGCCCCGACGCACGTCCCCAGCATGCTCGCCCGCTTCGGCAGACTGACCTGCAACCGCACATCGAAGCCAATCGCACAGGACCCACCTCACAATGACCGACATGCGCACCGAAACCAGACCCATGGCCACAACGTCACCGGAGACGCTCCTCCAGGCCGCGCGCGAGCGCTCGGCCCGAGGCAACGGCACCCGTCGTGACTGGGAGCGCGTCGCCGCGGTCGACCCCGCCCTGGCCCAACGCGAACTGTCGGAGTTCCTGAGCCGGCACACGAATGCGGTGCAGGGGCTCGCCAACCCGTATGAGCGGTCGGCGCGCGTGCCGGGGGCGCTGCTCGGGTTTATCGGCGGGGTGTTGGCGGTCGCGGTGATCTGGCTGATCATTCCATGGATTCGCGACACCTACATCAGCACCCCGATCTGGCAGCATGTCGTCACCAGCGGGCAGTACATCTTCACTGCGCTGATCCCGGCCGGGATCTTCTTCGGCGCGAAGTGGGGCGCCGCGCACGATGCGACATCTCCTCGCGTCATCGCGCCGCATTGCCGCCGGACGCCCCCTTCGAGGAGATGCTCGACGCCTTCGAGAAGACCCAGCACATCGGCCGCGCCCGGGTGTACTAGTCGTCCGCGACCCCAGCCTGGGCGGCCTCTACGGCGCGCTCGATGGCACTCGGGAAGCGGGTCTCGAAATCGAGGATGCCGACCCACTCCGGCGTCACAAAAATGCGGGCCATTTGGGGAGACATCGGACGCAGGTTCTCTAGCCATGCGCGTCCGGCGTCCTGCACCGAGATTCCGAACCGTCGCGGCCTCGTACTCCGGCGAGATGCCGTCGACGACGTCGGTTCGGATGCCGCCCCGGATGAGCAGGACCTTATAGGGCATCGAGTCGCTGTCGATCGAAAGCGCCACCTTGTCGCCGTCGTGCAACGCCTTCATCTTCGGCGCATCGGGCGGCGTGCCCAGCACGATCTCCTGCCCATTCCAGTGGAAGACAATCGGGACAACCCGCGGTGTCCCGTCCGTCCAGGTGTAGGCAAACCTGGCCGGGATGGTTGATTGCAGCAGGCGCTGGGCAACCGGGTCGTCAAGTAAGGCGAGGGAACCTTGCTCCGTAGGCATAGCAGCCTCCTTCACAGCAGTAACGCACCAAGGGTTATGTTGGGTCCTGGTGCCAGCATGCCGAATGAGCGATCGGTTTTCCAGCGCAAGGTCAACCGTCAGTAGTCGTAGATGCGCTGAGCCAGCGTCCTCCGCGCCGGGTACCCGCCCTTCCTCTCGACATCCTTCAGCATCCGCACGCGGCTCTTGCGCACGAACGTGACACCCAGCCAGCGGAACGGCTCCCGTTCCCAGTCCTTCGGTTTCTGCCACGTCATCGGCAGCGTGGTGAGCG
>CAVUJM010000026.1:0-19503 GCA_963741795.1 uncultured Chloroflexia bacterium | reverse complement strand
ATCGATTGGGCTCGTAGGAGTCAACACGTTTCACGCGGAGGCGTTTACGCGCATCTTCAACGGCAGCGCGGAGGAGGCGCCACGCATCGAGGGCGCCCGCATCACGCATGTCTGGGCTGGCGGTCACCCGGAGCGGCTCGCCGAGCTGGAGGGCATGTTCGGCCCGTATGACAACAAGGTCGAGGATCTCGACGACCTGGTCGGCACGGTCGACGGCGTGCTGGTCGTCGACGATACCGGCGGCGGCGCGATGCACGCTGAGTTGGCTCGCACCTTCCTCGAAGCGGGAATGCCCGTCTTCGTCGATAAGCCGATGACGACGGTCTACGCCGACGCGGTCGAGCTCTTCGACCTCGCGGAGAAGCACAACGCGCCGCTGATGAGCTCCTCCGCTCTACGCTTCCCGGCCGAGCTGGACAAGGACGCCATCGCCGCGCTCGGCAAACTCAGCACGATCGTCAGCGTCGGCCCGGAGGAGTGGTTCTACTACGGCGTGCACGCCGTGGAGGTCACCGGCGCCGTGGCGGACGATCAGCCGGTCTCCGTCCAGCGCTTCGCGCTCCCGGAGAAGGACGTCGCCGTCGTCGAGTATGAGACCGGTCTCGTCGCCGTGATCATGACGCTGCGCGACGCCGGTTACCTCTTCCACATCAACGTCTATGGCGAGAAGGGTCACCTCGACTTCTCGGTGGACGACTTCATGGGCTTCTACACCAACGAGATGAAGGCGTTCACGGCAGATGATGGAGACGCGCGAGATGCCGCTCCGCCGCGAGCAGACCCTCGCCGTCATGGCGATCCTGCACGCCGGGAACACGAGCGCCGACGAGGGCCGCAAGGTCATGATCTCCGAGATCACGGGAGCCTGAGCATGAGCGACCACACCACCCCGCGCGTCGGCGTCATCGGCCTCGGCAGCATCGGTCGCACCCATATCGCCTCATGGAAAGCGAACGGCGTCACGCCGGTGGCCTTCGCCGACGCCGTGCCCGCCGCGCTGGAGGCGACCGTCGCCGAGCATGGCGGCGAGTCGTTCAGCGACGGCGTCGAGCTGATCCGCAGCGGGAAGGTCGATATCGTCAGCATCTGCACCCCTCCCCGCTTCCACCGGGAGTTGGCGATCGCCGCCGCAGAAGCCGGCGTCGCCGTTCTCTGCGAGAAGCCACTGGCGCGCACGCTGGAGGACGCCGAGGCTATCGCCGAGGCCGTCGAGCGCGCGGGCACGCTCTTCAGCGTCGGCTTCTGCCATCGCTTTGAGCCGGCGATCGAGAAGCTGAAGGGGATGATCGAGGGCGGCGAGCTGGGCGAGGTCATCACGTTCCGCAACCGCTTCGCCGGGCTGATGGCAAACGCGCACGAGACGTGGTTCAGCAACCCGGCGATCTCCGGCGGCGGCGCGCTGGCCGACACCAGCATCCACTCCATCGACCTCTTCCGCTATCTCGTCGGCGATGTCGCCAGCGTGCAGGCGATGACCAGCACGCGGGAGACGGAGCACGGGCCGGCGCTCGACGTCGAGGACAGCGGCGTGATGCTGCTGCGAACGGAAGCGGCGAGCTGGGCGTGATCGAGTCAAGCTGGCGAACGCCGCCCGGCGAATGGACCGTCACCGTCTACGGTACGAAGGGCACCGCAACGGTCGATTACGGCACCGGAGCGTTCCGCTTCACGAACGCTGAGGGCACGACGGAGGACGTGGCGGTCGAGTCCGGCAGCCGCTTCGACCGCGAGTTCGCCCATTTCCTCGCCTGCTGGCGCGGGGAGGCGCAGCCGCGCGTCGCCGTGCGGGATGGCGTCGAGGCCAACCGCGTGCTCCACCTCGCGTACGAGAGCGCTGGAACGTCATAGCACGTCGCTCGCTCCGGTAGCGCCGACCCGTAGTGGTCGGCTTCGGGAGGTACAGGCCCACAGCCAGTTCTCGCCACGACACCGGGCACTCCGGAGCGCTGCGGTGCTCCTTCGGCCCGGTGCTACCGCAGGCGATCGATCAGCCGGCGCTAGAAGAAGTGCTGCCGCTTGGCCCAGATCGAATCCGGGAACTTCTCGACCAGCTCCGCCCAGACGCGCTTCGACGCGGCGGAGCTGCTCTTCTCGTTGAAATACTCCGCCATCCCGCGCCAGTAGATCGCCTCGGCGGTCAACGGGCCATCCGGATGCCGCGCCTCGACATCCTTCAGGAGCCCGATGGCGCGCTCGAACTCCTTCCAGCGCATCCCGACCCGAGCCTCGCCGATGTCGAGGATGTCGAGGAACTCCGGCGCCGGCAGGTAGTTCACCGATTCGTACCGCACCTTGCCGCTACGGTCGGCGAAGAGCACTGTCGGGGTCCAGAACAGGCCCCACGCGCGGACGACGGCGCGGTCGTGGAACAGGTGCAGTTTCAGCGGCACGAAGCGCTCACTCATCACCCGGATCACGTCGGCGTCGGCGAACGTCTCGTCCTTCATCCGATCGCAGCCACCGCAGTCGTCCTGATACACGTAGACCAGGATCGGCTTCTTCTGGGTGCGGGCGAGCGCCTGCGCCTCATCCCAATCCGTGAGCCAGTTGATCGTCATCGTATCTGTCATGTGTCCATCTCCTGATGAGACGTTGGCGAATGCTGCTCCAAGTATGCCAGCGGCGAGCCACCAGCGCGCCTCATATGAAACCGGAAGAGCCATCGGGCCGTTGGGAAAGGGGAGACAAATCACGGCGCACCGCGTGGTAATCTGGTGCGCGTGCGAACGTACAACTCTCCATAACGTAACCGACGCTGCCCCGCAGAGGAACCGACCATGCCAGAATTGCTCGATCTTCGCCTCTCCCGTCGCAAGACCATCGTTGCCGCCGCCGCGCTCGCCGGTGCCGGCGCCCTCCGCGCGATCCCCGGCGCCGCCCAGTACGAGGATGTCGTCGCCACCCCGGCGCCGATCGAGGTGAAAGACAGCTACACCTTCCTCGCGGCCGGGATGGACACCCGCTCCCGCGACGAGCCCGAGAACACCGACGTGCTGATGGTCTCGCGCGTCGACCTCGTCAACGGCATTGTCCGCACGATGTCGTTCCCGCGCGATCTCTACCTCGAGATCCCGGGCATCGGGTATGACAAGATCAACCGCGCCTACGACTACGGCTCGATGGGCAGCAACGATGACTGGAACGCCGGCATCGCCAAGGTCACCGAGATGATCGAATACAACTTCGGCATCGACGTCGACGCGGCGGTCACCACGACCTTCACCGGGCTCGCAAAGGTGGTCGATACGCTTGGCGGCATCACCGTCGATAACCCCTACGACCTCTACGACGCCCAGTTCCCCACGGCCAACTTCGGGTACAAGGAGATCTTCTACCCTGCCGGCGTGCAGGTCCTGAATGGCGAGCAGGCGATGGAATTCTCGCGCACCCGCCACCAGGACGGCGATGACGGCCGCGTGATGCGCCAACAGCTGGTACTCACCGGCCTCCTCGAGAAGGCGCAGGAGCCGGAAACGCTGATGAAGCTGCCGGAACTGGTCGACGCCGCGCACGACGCGGTGGTGACGAACATCCCGGACGCCGTGCAGGCCCAGCTCATCGCCGCGGTGCCGACGATCGACCCGGAGAACGTCATCTTCGGCACGATGACGGACTATCTCTGGGCCGATACCACTGACTCCGGCATGTGGGTCTACCAGGGCGACTGGTCGACCCTGCCGGGCTACGTCCAGGGCTTCCTGAACGGCGAAATCTAGCGGCCACCTCGTACACCCGGCCCTCGCAGCTGAGACCGGTGGCCGGGTTCCGCGGCAATCGACCTGGCCACAAGGGCCGGGTGTACGAAGCCCCTTATTCCGTACAATGGGTGCTGTCGCGCATGCCGCGACAGCACCCATTGGCATTTGTCAGGAAAGATGAGGACGATGACCCAGGCCGCAGACGTCGAGAACACCATTCCCCGCACACCCACCGGGCGCCTGAGCGCGCCGGAGCTTGCCCGCGCCGAGGGGATGAACCCGATCGACTATCTGCGCTCCCGCGGCTTCGTCCATGACGTCGTCGACGAGCCTGGCCTGAAGGCCGAGCTAGAGAAGGGGCCGGTCACCTACTACATCGGCTTCGACCCGACCGGTCCGTCGCTGCACGCCGGCCATATGGCGACGATCATGCTGCTCGCCACCCTCCAGCGCTTCGGGCATCGCCCCATCGCGCTCGCCGGAGGCGGCACCGCCATGGTCGGCGACCCAACCGGACGCACCTCCGCGCGCGAGATCATCCAGATAGAAGACCTCGAGCGCAACGTCGCCGGCATCTCGACGCAGCTCGAGCGCTACCTTGACTTCCAGGGCGGGCAGTTCGGCGACAACCCGGCGGCCGTCCTGATGAACAACGCCGACTGGCTGCTGAAGCTCCAGTACATCCCCTTCCTGCGCGACATCGGGCGGCACTTCTCGGTCAACGAGATGCTCGCGACCGAGACCTACCGCATCCGCTACGAGACCGGCGGCCTGAACTTCGTCGAGTTCAACTACCGCCTCGTGCAGGGGTACGACTTCCTGCATCTCTACCGCGAGGAGGGCTGCCTCCTGCAGATGGGCGGCTCCGACCAGTGGTCGAACATCCTCGGTGGCGTGGATCTCATCCGCCGCGCCGATGGCGGCAAGGCGTACGCGCTCGTCCAGCCGCTGATCACTACGCCGAGCGGCGAGAAGATGGGCAAGACCGGCACCGGCCTGCGCGTCTGGCTCGATCCGGAGATGTTCTCCCCGTACGACTACTACCAGTACTGGGTGAACACCGAGGACGCGCTCGTCGAGACGTACCTGAAGCGCTTCACCTACATCTCCAACGATGAGATCGACGAGCTCACGTCGGTCGAGGGCGCGGCCCTTCGCGAGGCCAAACGCGTGCTGGCCTTCGAGGCGACCGCAATGGCCCACGGCATCGAGGAAGCGGAGAAGGCCGAGGCCGCGACGAAGGCGCTCTTCGCGACGGATCGCCACGCCGTGACCGCCGATGACGACACGCTCCCGACAACGGAGATCCCGCGCGGCGAGATCGCCGAGATGACGCTCGCCGATGCCTTCGTGCGCGCCGAGCTCGCCAAGGGGCGCGGCGAGGCCCGCCGCCTCGCCCAGCAGGGCGGCCTTTCCGTCGACGACGAAAAGGTGTCCGACGTGGACGTCCCGTTCGCCGACATCGCCGGCGAGCGCGAAGCGCTCCTCCTCCGCGCCGGCAAGAAGCGCTTCAAGCGCATCACCATCCGGTAGAGAGCCGAACGGTGCAAGTGCTTGCGTAGGGGTCGACCGTCGTAGCCACGACCGTGTCGACCCCATCGGCCGCAGGTCGATACATGAGCGGGTACATCCACTGAACGCCGCCCACTGAGTGGGCGGCGTTCCGGCTTATCGCGAAGGGGCGGGCTCCCACGTCCGGACACCGGGCACTCCGAAGCGCTAATGCGCTTCTACGGCCGCGGTGCTACCAAGACTGAAAAATGTCTACGATCGTGCCGAATCCCGCGGATCGACGCCAAGGACACCGCGCACGTAAGCCGGCAGCGTCTCCCAATCCGCCTCCCAGATCCACTCGCCAGTGTCGGTGTAGGCGCCCCACAGCTCGTACGTGAGGCGATCCCAGGCCAGCGCCTCCGAAGGCATGTCCGGTACGGCCGCCACCAGCTGCCCCTGGATCCCGAGCGGAATGTTCGTCGTCACGAACTTCCGGCCCGCGTCGACGATCTCAGGCAAGCGCTCCACCATGCCGGGCTGCTGGGCCTCGCGCAGCAAACCTTCCAGCACGAGGTGCTGCCGCATGATCCGCCCGTCGTCACCGTCCTGGTGACGCGTGCGGCTGAACTCCAGCGCTTCCTGCCCGTTCAGGCGCAGCTCGCCTTCAGGAAAGTCGACCGTCTTCGTGCCGTACTCGATCGTCGGGTACTCCTCGTCCCGCACCCGATACGGGTTCTGCACGGTCACCCCGCCGAAGGCATCGACCACGCGCGGCATGCTCCGCAGGTCCGTCGTCACGACAGCGTCGATGGTGAGGTTGAAGTTCAGCTCGATCACCTCCTGGAACCGCGCCACGGCAACGTTCCAGTCGTGATCGCTCTCGCGGATGCCGACGTTATAGGCGCCGTTGACCTTGTGCCACTCGCCATCCGGGTACTGGGCCCAAAGGTCACGCGGGACGGACACGGTGCTGACCGTGTGCTGCGTCAGGTCGACGCGGGAGATCATGATCGTGTCGGTGTTCTGGTCCTCGTCGCGCGTGCGGGTGTCGAGCCCACCGACGAGGAAGGTGTAGGCGTCCTTCTGCTCCAGCGCGGCGGGGGTTGCTTGTGTCGCGAACAGGGAAGCGCGTGGAGCAACTGCGCCGAGCAGGCCGATCATCGCGCCGGCCCCGGCAAACGCGCGCCGGGTCAGCGTCTTCCGGACATGGTCCGTGCGTGTCGTCATATCGTCTCCTGGAAGATGAAACGCAAGAGCACAACGGTCCCCAATCCCAAGAGTAGCGCGAGCAGCAACCCCGGTCGCTTCCAGGTGACGAGCGCGATAACCCCGACCGCGCCGACGCCCGGGAAGCCCCGCCTCGATCGTCGCCGGCACGACCAGCGCCGTGATCACGGATCCCGGCAAGTACGCCAGCGCGGCTTCCATGCGCGGCGAGATCGTCACCCGCCCCATCAGCCAGAACCCGCCAGCACGGAGCGCGTAGGTCACCGCGCCCATCAGCAGGATGGCGAGCAGGGCGTCTCCATGCACCGTCACGGCATGCTCCCGTCAATGTCTGGCTCGGTGGCCGGCAACGGCCGTTCCGAACGCAGGAAGGCGATCGTGAATCCGGCGAGCCCACCAGCGATCACATACCAGGTGCCGGGCAGAAGCCACGAGACGAGCCAGGCGACCAGGCCGGACGCCGCCCACGGGATGAGATCATAGCGACTCTTGTACCCGCCAAAGAGCATCGCCGCGAACACGGCGGTGAAGGCGAAGTCCAGCCCGAGCGCGGCCGGATCCCCGACCTGGCTGCCAAGCAGGTACCCGGCGGCGACGGCGACATTCCAGGCGACGTAGATCGTGAGGTTGGCGCCAAGCAGCACGCCGGCATCCCGCTCACCCGCGCGATAGCGGGTCATCACGACGGCCCAGGCCTCGTCGTTCAGCATGAAGAGCATCGGGTACACCCTGCCGCCCCGGCAGCGTCCGCAACCATGGCCGCAACGCCGCCCCGAGCATGATGAGACGCATGTTGACGAGCACCACGGTAATGACAAGCGCGGCGATAGGCAGCGGCGCCACCCACGAATCCAGCGCGGCGAGCTGGGCGGCCCCGGCGAAGACGATGACGTTCATCAGCACCGTTTCCAGCAAGCTCATTCCCACCTGCCGCGCCAGCACGCCGAAGACGACGCCGTAGACGGCGACGGAGACCGCCATCGGCGCGGCGACCCGCACCCCGGCGAGAACGCCCCGGCGCGTGAAGGCCACCGATCGTGTGGTCATGGCGGGCATTCTGCGGCTTTTTCCTTGGGATCCGTGTTCGGCATCGACTGAGAAACCAATCCGAAGCTCCGCTCGTCCTAGAGGTAAGGAAGAAGGAAGGGACAAACGTATTGAGCCTTCGCGGCATGAGCCGGTCGTGGCGGTCTCTCGCGAACCTACACCAGTCGCGAGTCGCCGTCCATCACCCAATGGGAAGTGGGAGATCCAGCACAGGCGAAGGCCAAGCACGGAGAGGTGTTCATCATGAACGCTCACGAACGATTTTCTCGCCGTTCCTTCTTGCAGCGAAGTGCCGCGGCCACCATGGCCATCACCGCGGGCGCAATCGCCATCCCCCGGCGTCGCGACGCCGCCGCGCAGAACGGCGACTACGAGCTTGTTTGCGCCTATGACGGCGTCCGCGTCCGCAACGCACCCGGTCTCTCCGGGTCGATCATCGGCGTCGCCAACACGGGCGATGTCGCCAGCGTAACCGGCCCCACAACTTATGCCGACGGCTACAGCTGGATTCCCGTCTTCGTCCATGGGCTGGCCATCAACGGCTTCGTGGCCAGCGAGTTCTTCACCAACGCCAGCGGCTCCACGGGCTGGATCCGCGGAACCTCTGTGGTGGTGACGTCGGACAATGTCAACCTCCGTTCCGGGGCAGGCCTCGGCTACAGCGTCGTGGGGAACTTCGACGCCCATACCCCCGCGATCGTCAACGACGGCCCTCGCTCGGCCGATGGATACGACTGGTACAACATCACGATCGCCGGTATGACCGGCTGGATGGCGGATGCCTTCCTCGTCGTGGGCTACGTCGATGGTCCCGTCCCCGGTTCCGGCCAGTTCACCATGGGAGCTATGTCCGCCCGACGGATGCGCTGAACCTCCGCACCGGAGCCGGCACGGACAACGCCGTGATCAAGGTCATCTCACCCGCGGATATCGCGACGGTGTCGGTGGCCCGCAGACGGTCGGCATGTACGCGTGGTACCAGATCGAGCTATGGGACCAGGCGGCGACGACCGGCTGGGTCGCCGGCGCCTATCTTGAGCTCGCGCGCTTCGAGCCAACTGGCTCGCGGCACGAGGTGACCGACGGCCCGCTGAACCTGCGCGAGTCGGGGAGCCTGGGCGCCGCGGTTATCGACCACGTTGCCGACTGGGACGATCTTCGTGATCTCCGACGCGTCGTTCGTCTCGACTGACGGCTACACGTGGATGCCGGTCTACCTGGAAAACGATCCGTCGGTAAGCGGATGGGTGGCCATGGGATTCAGCGTCGAGATCTGACGGCCGGCGCGTCCTTACGGCAGGAGGGGCGGCCCGTGCACCGGGTCGCCCCTCGTCGTGCCCGCCCGCGGGAACGCTACAATCATGGGTGGCCATCCGCGATGGCCCCTCAACCCGACCAACACGGACAGGACCATCCATGACCCAGGCGCACACCCCGCAGGAGCTCGAGGCGCTGCTCAAGGCGAACATCCGCGACGTGCCCGACTTCCCCGAGACCGGCATCCTCTTCCGCGACATCACGACGCTGCTGGCCAACCCCGAGCTGTTCCGCCTGACCATCGAGGAGATGGCGCGGCCCTTCCGGAACGAGCGGATCGACAAGGTGATCGTGATCGAGAGCCGCGGGTTCATCTTCGGCACGCCGATCGCCTATGTGCTCGGGGCCGGCGTCGTGCCGGTGCGCAAGCCCGGCAAGCTCCCGGCCGCGACCTACGCCGAGCAGTACAGCCTGGAGTACGGGACGGATTCGCTGGAGATCCACCAGGACGCGATCCATGACCACGAACGCGTGCTGATCGTCGACGACCTCCTCGCCACCGGCGGTACGGTCGAGGCGACGATCCGCCTCGCCAAGCGCTTCGGCGGCGAGATCGCCGGCGTGAGTGTCCTCGCGGAGCTGGTCGACCTCAATGGCCGCCCCTCGTTGGTGACCAGAACATCCACAGCCTCGTTCGGTACTAGGCCGAGCTTCGCCGATACGCGACTTCCACCTAACGTCATCCCGAGCAGACGGCTCGAGCGAAGCGAGAGCGTCGTGTCGAGGGATCTTTGCGCTGGCCCGACAAGGCGTCGGGCTTGACGCAAAGATCCCCTGGGCGACTCCGAAGGATTCGAGAGCGGAGCGGCCCCTTCACGCGCGGCCCGCTTCGCGGGACACTTGGTCGGGATGACGCATTCGTGTTTTGCACTCGGGCTTGACGCCCATCCCGTTCACGTCTCCAATCACACCATTGAAAACGTCTTGATGTGGGTAGAGGAGCGCGCATGTCCGGAAACAGGGTGATCGTCGTCGGTGGTGGGGTTGTCGGGTGCTCGATCGCCTGGCACCTGGCGCGGAAGGGCGCGGAGGTCGTGCTCGTCGAGGAGCGGTCCATCGCCGCGGCGGCCTCCGGGGCCAGCGCGGGCGGCGTCCGCCAGCAGGGACGGGACCCGCGGGAGATGCCGCTGGCCATCGCCGCGATCGCCCGCTGGGAGCGTCTCGAGGCGGAGCTCGACGCCGACATCCACTACTACCGCGAGGGGCATATCAAGCTCTACGAGCGGGAGGACGATCTCCCCATCGCCCGCCAGAGCGTCGCGGACCAGCGCGCGCTCGGCCTGGAAATCGTTCTCGTCGAGGGGCAGGAGATCCACAGCCTCGTGCCCGGCATCGCCCCGCATATCGTTGCCGGCACGTACACGGCGAATGACGGTCACGCCAACCCGGTTCTCACCACCCAGGCATTCGCAGCGGCAGCACAGCGCAACGGAGCGGAGATCCGCACCGGCGTGCGCGTGACCGGCTTCACCCGATCCGGCGAGCGCATGACCGGCGTGACGACTCCGGATGGCGACATTTCCGGCGATCACGTGGTGCTCGCGACGGGCGCCTGGACGCGGGACGCGCTCGTCCCGCTCGGCGTCGACCTCCCGATCGTCCCGGCCGGGTTGCAGATGATCCTCACGAAGCGGATGCCGAAGCTACTGCGGCAGGTCGTCGGCGCGCATGGGAGGGGTCTGAGCCTGAAGCAGCTCCGCGACGGCAACTACCTCATTGGCGGCGGCTGGCCGGGCGATGTCGACATGGTCGCCGGCGTCGGCAGGACGCGTGAAGCGAGCATCGCCGGGAGCATGGAGACCGCATCATCGATCTTCCCGGTCCTGCGCGACGCCGGCATCGAGCGGAGCTGGGTCGGTGTCGAGGGAATCTGCGCCGACGAGGTCCCGATTATCGGGCCAGCGCCGGGGTACGAAGGACTGACCATTGCCGCCGGGTTCTCCGGTCACGGGTTCGCGCTCAGCCCGATCACGGGGCAGCTTGTCGCAGAGCTGGTGCTGGACGGCGCGCCTTCGATCCCGCTGGACGCGTTTTCGGCGGAGCGCTTCGCCGGACGAACGGACCTCGCGATGCCGACACCGTCAGCGGGGTGAGGCAGGCTCGAAAGACCCACATTTATCGACAGGACGGCGGCCTTCCGGCTCCGTCCTGTCGATCGGGCCGACAGGCCCTTTGGGGCCGACCCCTACGCATGCCCTTGATTGTCTACATGCCCCAGGTGATGCCAAGGACGCGAGCCCAGTTCTCGTAGCCGATCTTGCGCAGCGCCGCGTCGTCGTAGCCGCGCTCGCGCAGCACCGCGACGAGGTTCGGCAGCTTGCTGGCGTCCGACAGGTCGTTCGGCATCATCGCGCCGTCGAAATCCGACCCGAGCGCGACACCGTCGATGCTCAGCTTGTCGACAAGGTAATCGACGTGGTCGGCCATCACACTCAGCGGCATATCGGCGTCGCGCGCGCCTTCCGGATGCAGGAACGGCACATTGAAGTTCACGCCGACCATGCCGCCGGACTCGGCGATCGCGTCCAGCTGCTTGTCGGTCAGGTTGCGGGCCGAGGGGCAGAGCGCGTGCGCGTTGGAATGCGTCGCGACGATCGGCGCCTGGGTGATCCCGGCGAGATCCCAGAAGCCCTTCTCGTTCAGGTGCGAGACGTCGAGCATGATGCCGAGCATATTGCAGGCGACAACCAGTTCCTTGCCGAGATCGGTCAACCCCGGGCCCGTATCCGGGCTGGACGGGAACTGGAACGGCACGCCGTGGGCGAAGATGTTCGACCGCGACCAGACCGGACCGAGCGAGCGCAGCCCGGCAGAGTGGTACATCTCCAGCGCGTAGAGGTTCTCGTCGATCATCTCCGCGCCCTCGAAGTGGAGGATCGCCGAGAAGTTGCCCTGCTCGACGTTCTCCAGGAGGTCCTCGGCGAAGTGGATGATCGTCAGCGGATCGGACGAGAACGTCGGCTGCTCGCCCTCATCACGGTCACCCAGCATCCCGCCGCCACCGGCTTCGAGATTCAGCAACCGCGCGACCATCGCATTGGTGAATTGCTGGGCGAACGGGAGCGATGGGCCGCCCCACTCGTTCTGGATCTCGACGCCCTTCAGGCCCGAGCCAAACATGCGGTCCAGCTGCTCCTGCGCCGGGGCATGGGCACCGGATGGGTTCGGCACGAAGCAGGCGAAGAAGCCGCCGACCAGGCCGCCTTCCTTTGCGCGGACGTCGTCGATGTGGCCGATGTCCGAGCGCTGGTAGTAGTCCCGCCCCGTATCGATCAGGCTCAACAGCGTATCGTTGTGGCCGTCAAAGATCGGGGTGAATTGCCGGGTGGCTTCATCCGCCATGGGGTCTGTGCTCCTCGTTAATGTCGAGATGGAACGGGCGCGGAAACGTCCCGCGCCCATGTATCTTGCACCAGTTTCGCGGATCGTGGTGATCAGGTGATGTTGAGCTCGTCCAGCCAGATCGGGCTTGTCCAGGCGCGCGTGCCCTCCGCCGTCAGCACCGTGATCCGGCAGAACGCGTTCAGGAACGGCGACAGCGGCAGCTCGGCGCGGGTGATGCCGTCGCCCCGCGTGTAGGCGCGGACGGAGCCGCGGCCACCAGCGTAGATCGCGATGGCCGGGTCGCACTCGATGACGATCTTCTCGTCGGTGAACTCGACGTTGTGGATCTGCGGGCCCGTGCTGGCGTAGTAGGAGCCATCCTTCAACGCCGACAGGATCGCGTCCGGTTCCAGCGATTCCGCCTTGACGTGCACCCAGCCACCGAGCGTATCCGGCCGGGTCGTCTTGAAGTGGGCATCATCGGCGGCCGTGGTCGAGAAGCGCATGCCACGCGTCGCCAGCACATCGGCGAGCATCCAGCCGTTGCCGCGATCGCAATCGTTCATGTGACCGTGGTTGTAGATCTCGACGGCGTCGAAATCCTCCAGCTTATCGATGTCCTGGACGGTGACACCATTCCAGCCCGGATGCCCGACGGTCACGAACGCGCCACCGCGAATGGCGCGCCCGGCGATCTCGGCGCCGTCCTCGTTCGGGCTCTGCGGCTCGAAGTCCAGCGGCAGGCCGTTAGCAACGATGTGCCAGAGCTCGCCGTTCTCCATGCCGCCGCCATGCAGCTCCGCGCCAAAGAGCGTCGTGAAGTGCTCGTCGCGGAATTCGGACGTGTCGGTCACCGGCCAATCAAAGCGGTTCATGTAGTGGTCGGTGATCGAGACGAAGTCATACCCGGCGTCGCGATACAGCCGAATCGCCTCCTCCGGGGTCTTCTGCCCGTCGGAGTTCGTCGAGTGCATGTGGAGATTGCCCTTATAGAAGGAGCCTGGGCGGTCAAAGGGGAGATTGCGCACGTGGGAAGCCTCGTTGGTGATGGTCCGGAAATCAGGTGAGCGCGCGGTGATGCGCCTCCCCTACCTTACCCGACCGGCGCCAATGGACGAAGATGGTGGGTCATAGAGACCGCCACTCACTTCACCATCGAACGTCATCCCGAGCCGACGCGCGAACGAAGTGAGCGTGTCGTGTCGAGGGATCTTTGCTCCAGCCAAGACTCCGCCCTGCCCCTACAAAGATCCCTCCACGCGTGTCCCGCTTCGCGGGCCCCTTGGTCGGGATGACGAATGGAGAAGTATGTGGACCGTTAGTCCCGAAACTCATTCTCCGACCAGTCGAACCATTCCATCGCGAGGTCCTTCCACGTCGGGTTCTCCCGCACAATCAGGTCGACCTTCTTTTGTCGCGACCAGCCCTTAAGCTGTTCGTTCCCGCGCGATCGCGTCATCCGCGAGAGTGAACTCTTCGACGTACACCAGTCGGTCGATGTTGTCCTTCGCCGTGTGGCCCGGGTCCGCCTTCGTATGCTGCCATAGCCGGCCTTCGAGGTCGCTCTTCAGGCGATGTCGAGCCGCAGGGTGTAGCTGGCGAGGATGTAGACGTGGAACTGATTCCCCAATTGCCACTCCTTCAGCCGAACCGTCATCCCGAGCCGGAACGAGAGCGAAGCGACCGGTCCGTGTCGAGGGATGCTTTGGTTCAGCCTGAACACCGCCCTGCCCCTACACAGATCCCTCCATGCGCGTCCCGCTTCGCGGGCCGCTTGGTCGGGATGACGATGAGTTTCGGGGATCGGCAGGATTAGCAGTAAACCTTCCGCTCCTCGTGCTCGCCGGGCATGATCTCCTCCGGCGCGGCGTCCATCGGGGCGTAACCGAGTACCTTCTTCGCGTGCTCGATATCCCAGATCTTGCGGGGGTTGTCGGAGATGCCGTAGACGAGCGCCCAGTCGAGCTCGGTCTTCAGCGACACGTCGATCAGGTGCACGCAGTCGCGCTCGCTGAGCCAGACCGCGCGCATGCGCCGGCGCATCTCCCGTATGCCTTCCTCGCCGTCCCGCTCGCGGTTCCAGAGCTGCGACGGATGCGTCGGGTCCTCGGGAGAGCGAACCCCGCCGATCCGCAGGCAAACCGCGCGCATACCGTGGTGATCAACGTAGTACCGGGCCATCGCCTCGCCGTAGACCTTCGAGACGCCGTAGTAGGAGTCTGGCCGAATCTCGGCGGTATGGTCCCACTGGCGCAGGTCGCCGAGGTCCCAGAGCTCCGGCACGTTCTCGGTCTCGTACGTGCCGACGGCGTGGTTCGACGACGCGAAGACGACCTGCGCCACACCGGCGAGCCGCGCGGCCTCGAAGACGTTGCGCGTGCCGATCAGGTTGCTCTGCAGTACCGCCTCCCACGACGAATCGACGGCCGACGTCGCGGCAAGATGGACAACCGCGTCCGCGCCCTGGAAGGCGTCGACCAGCGTATCGAGGTCCGTCACATCGGCCAGCACGTCGACATATGGCCCTTCGTTTCGGCCCAGGCCGACTACCTCATAGGAACGGGAATCCCGCCAGGCGTCCATCAGGAGCCGTCCGATCAGGCCGTCCGACCCGGTCACAACCACCCGTTTGCGCTGCCGCTGCTCGTTCATATGCCACCTTTCGCCCGTACAATGGTCACGCTCCGGGGCTCGCCCGGTGACGACGCGTATCTGTGCTTCCGGGAGACCGCCGCCCGTGACCTCTTCGTCCCGATTACCTGGTTCCCATCTTACCGCTCGCCTCCTGCCCGGGTTGCTCATCGCCGCCGCCATCACCGCGATCGCGGTCGGTATCGCCCAGGTCGAGGAAGCGTTGCTCGGGCACGCCGTGCTGGAGCCGCTGGTGCTCGCGCTGCTGCTCGGGCTTGTCGTGCGGGCAGCCTGGACGCCACCGACCACCGCCGAGCCAGGCATCGCGTTCGCCGGGAAGCAGCTGCTGGAAGTCGCGATCGTCGTGCTCGGGCTGACGCTCGACCTGAACCAGATCGTCGATGCCGGGTGGAAGATCGTGATCTCCGTGCTGCTGCTGGTGACGATGACCCTGATCCTCGGGACGCTCATCGGACGCGCGATGGGCCTGGGAACGCGCCTGGCCGTCCTCGTCGCGGTCGGCAACGCGATCTGCGGCAACTCGGCGATCGCGGCGGTCGCTCCGGCGATCCGCGCGAAGAAGACGGAGGTCGCGGCGGCGATCTCGCTGACGGCGGTGTTCGGCGTCGGCGTCGTGCTCGTCCTGCCGCTGCTCGTGCCGCTCCTGTCCCTGACCGACGAGCGATACGGCGTCGTCGCGGGCCTCTCCGTCTACGCGGTGCCGCAGGTGCTGGCGGCGACGTTCACGGTCAGCGCGCAGGCAGGTCAGGTCGCCAGCCTCGTCAAGCTCTCGCGCGTCGTGCTCTTGGGTCCGGTCGTCGCCCTGCTCGCGATCCTGTTCCGTGAGCCCACCGAGGCCGGCAGCGGAACCACGAAGTCGCTCTCGCTGAAGAAAATGCTGCCGTGGTTCGTCGTCGGGTTCGCGATCGCGGCGACCCTGCGCACGGCCGGGTTGGTGCCGGACGGGCTCGCGACGGGCGCCACGAACACGAGCCGCCTGTTGACCGCCGTCGCGATGGCCGGGCTCGGACTCGGAGTCGACATCCGCGCGGTCGGGCAAACGGGTTCGCGCGTCATCGGCGTCGTCAGTATCCTCACCGCGCTGCTCGTCGCGTCGGCCCTGGCGATCACGGCGGTGCTCGGCATCGGCTAACCGGCGACCACGATGGACCGTCGCGGTATGCTGAAACGCGTACGACCAACCGCCCGCCGATCATCTCTCGCAGGACGCCCGGTGAGACTTCACGCGACGCCGACAACCGAGCCCTCGACGCGTCGATCGCGCGTGTCGTACGGCCTGCTCCTGGTCCTGATCCTCATCGTCGCGGCGGTGCTGCGCTTCACGGGGCTCGACTGGGACAACGGGCGCTATCTGCACCCCGACGAGCGGTTCATGGTGATGGTGACGGACGACACCGCCTGGCCAGATTCCATCGGCGGCTACTTCGATAGCGCGAACTCGCCGCTCAATCCCTACAACACCCGCCACGGCACTTTCGTCTACGGCACTTTCCCGCTCTTCCTCACCAAAGCGCTCGGCGACCTGACCGGCCACGACGTCTACGGCAACATCCACATCGTCGGGCGCGCCCTTTCCGCTCTCTCAGACACAGGCACGGTCTTCCTTGTCGCCTGGATCGCGCGGCGCTTCTTCGGCGACCGCGCCGGGCTCCTCGCCGGGTTCCTGATCGCCTTCACCATGCTGCACGTCCAGTCGGCGCACTTCTACACCGTCGACGCGATGTCCGTGTTCTTCGCGACGGCGACGTTCGTCACGGTCGTGAAAGGCTGGGACCGAAAGAGCATCCCGTGGTTCGCGGTCGCGGGCGTCATGGCCGGTCTGGCCGGGGCCAGCAAGCCGAACTACCTCATCGCGCTGGGATTCTTCGCCCTGCCGGTGCTGGAGACCATCCGGCTGCATGGCATCGACGGGCTCTTCCCATCCCGGCGGCGACGCGTTTTCCAGGTGATCCCGGCCGTCCTGGTCGCCGGCATCGTCGCCTTCTGGACGTTCCGCCTCGGCCAGCCATACGCCTTCGCCGGCCCGCATGTCTGGGACGTGCGCCTGAACCCGCAATGGACCGCCGACCTGCGCTACTGGCAGACCGCCCAATCCGGCCTGATCGACATCAAATCCAGCGTGCAGTGGGTGGGGCGGACGCCCATCCTCTATATCGTGCAGAACATGGTGGCCTGGGGCATGGGGCCGCCGCTGGGGATCGCCGCCCTCGCCGCGTTGGCCATTGGGACATGGCGCATCATCCGCTCGCCACGCTGGCCGAGCTGGTGGATGCTCGGCATGCTCGGCTGGTCGATCGCGCAATTGGTGCTCTACGGCACGAACATGGCGCAGGCGCAGCGCTACCTGCTGCCGATCTACCCGTTCCTGATCGCCCTTGCGGCCGGGCTGCTGGTGGAGTATCCCAGGCCGACAGGTCTCCGGTCGGCGAAGGCATTACGCGTCGATCTCGACGGGCCCGGCGCACATGTTCATGGGACCGGTGCTGATCGGCATCACTGCGCTCTACACGGCGTTCTACGGCATCGCGTTCGACACGCTCTACGTGCGGCCGCTCTCCCGCGTGCAGGCGTCGGCGTGGATCTACGAGAACGTCCCACCCGGAAGCTACCATCACCTCGGAATACTGGGACGACGCGCTCCCGATCGCGCTCGAGGGCGAGGACCCGTGGGCGTACAACGGCATCGTGCTCGACCTCTACGGCTATGAAGGGCCGGACAACACGAAGCTGAGCCGGATCATCGGCCAGCTCAACGCCGCAGACTACATCGTCCTGAGCTCGAACCGGATCATCGGGTCGGTACCACGCCAGCCGGATCGCTACCCCATGGCGACGCACTACTACGAGATGCTCCTGAACGGCGATCTCGGCTTCGAGCTCGTCGCAGAGTTCTCGCAGACACCGGAGCTGCTCGGCATCAACTTCAACGACACAAACGCCGAGGAGACGATCACCGTCTACGAGCACCCCTATGTGCGCATCTTCAAGAAGACGGATGCTTTCGACATCCGGAAGGTATACGCCGAGCTGGACGCGGCGATGGGCTACGGCGGCGTCAATTACCTGCCCGGCGACCCGGTCGGCGACCAGATGTTCCTCACCGCCGATGAATCAACTGAGGCAAACGCGCGCGGCACGTGGTCATCGATCTACGACCGCGCGGGCTGGGTGCAGAACGCGCCAGCGTTGTGGTGGTACATCGGGTTGCAGGTGCTCGCGGTGCCGGCCCTGCCGCTCGTGTGGGCGCTCTTCCGGCGCTTCCCGGACCGGGGATACGGCATCACCAAGGTGCTCGGGGTGCTGCTGGTGACATGGGTGGCCTGGCTGCTTGGGAGCACCAGGCTCCTCCCGTTCGGGCCGCTGGTGATCGTCCTTGCCTGGGCAATCACCCTCGCCGCCGGACTCCTGCTCGCGCGGGGCCGGATACGGGAGGGCCTCGCGTGGATACGGTCCGGTTGGCGCTGGATCATCGCCACGGAGACGTTGTTCCTTGTCGCGTATGGCGCGATGGCCTGGCTCAGGTCGCACAACGCGGCATTCTGGACGCCCGGCGGCACGGACGAGCGGCCGCTCTGGCTCGCGCTCTTCACCGCCGCGTCCCGTAGCCCGTTCTTCCCGCCCTACGATCCCTGGCTCTCCGGCGGGCAGTTGCACTTCCCTTACTGGGGCATGATGCCGTGGGTGCTCCTCGCCCGGTTGACGGGCGTCGTTCCTGAGACGGCCTATACGCTCGCCTTCGCCGGGATTTTCGCGCTGCTCATCGTCGGGCTCTGGAGCGTCGCCACCGCGATCATTCGCCGCGTGACCCGCGACGGATTCCCGGCCGGGCCGGTGGCGTTGCTCGCGCCGCTCCTGGCCGGGATCGCCGGCACCATGGACGTCGTCGCGCGGGCCGGGCAAGGCGCGTGGGGCTACCCCGCGCGGCCCGGTGGCTGGCCGATCGGCGGTGTCGTGGGCGACATCCTCTACGGCATCGGCAACGTGCTGACGCGCCAGCCAGAACGCCCGGCGACGTTCCTCGATGACGCGCTCGGGACATCCAGCGATGCCCGCTTCCTAACCCCGTTCGGCGCGATGATCGCCGGCGACCTCTCGGCCGTCGCAACGACGCTGCCGATCCTCGTCCTCGCGCTCGCGGTTGCCGTTGCGATCGTGCAGGTAGGCGGCGATCGCTCCTCCCGACTGACCTACGGCGCCCTGCTGGTGGTGGGCGGCATCGCGACCGGCATAATGTCGGCGAGCGCGACCTGGGGCATGCTCGTGGCGGCCCCGCTCATCGGCGCCGCGATCGTCATCCGGCTCGTCGCGACGCGGGAGTGGAGCGAGCCGTGGCCACTGGCGCGCGACCTGGCACTGCACGTCCTGGCGATGCTGGCGATCGCGCGGATCGCGATCCTGCCCTTCAGCGCGGGGTACGTCGTCACGGAGCGCAATGCGGTGACCGGCGACGTGCTCTCCATGAATCGACTGGCGATCACCGTTGGTGCCCTGTTGCTCATCGCCACGCCTTACGTGCTCGCCGGCGCCGCTCGGGTGCTGGGTGAGAGCCGCGAGGAGGGTCTCCCCGGGCGGGCGGCCGCTGCCATTACGATGCTCGTCGCCGGAGGTGGTATCGTCGCCGCGTTCATGTTCGGGAGCGGGGCGCTCCTGCTCCTGATGGCGCTGCTGCTGGTGGCCCTGGCCGCATGGCACTGGCAGGACGCGCCGATGCACCTGCTCGTCCTCGCATTCCTCGCGGTTAGTA
>CAVUJM010000025.1:0-19947 GCA_963741795.1 uncultured Chloroflexia bacterium | reverse complement strand
TCCACGCAATTTGGGGTCCATGATGCCCAATGCTGAATACACGGCCTGCGAAACTGGCGAAGTCCGGGCAGCGAGCAATGCGCAGAAGCGGGGACGTCGATGACGTCCCCGCTTCCTGCTTGCGTGTATACAGTTCCCGAGCGGGCGCTACCCGACGGTCAGCGTCCCGACCATGCCGGCCTCGCGGTGACCCGCGACGTCGCAGTAGTAGGTGTACTCACCGGCCGGCAGGTTGACCACGACCTCGGCCTTCTCGCCACCGTTGAGGAGATCCGTGCGGAAGTCGGTGTCCTCGATCACGAAGTCATGCTGAAGCATGCCCTGGTTCGAGACGACGACCGTGACATCGGTGTCCGCCGGCATCGACAGTTCCTTCTCCTCGAAGGCGATGTCGATTGCGGTCACGTTCACCGTGGTCGCCTCGCCGCCAGCCGCCTGTTCGGCCGGGGTAGCCTCCGGCGACGCGGTGGCGCCCGCCTCCTGCACCGTGCCACCCAGCTTCAGCGCGATCAGGTTCGCGCCGGCATCCGGGACCTCGGCGAAGGTGTCGGACGACGCGCCCAACGGACCCGCCGCCGGGATCAGCAGGTAATCGCCCGAGACCGCGAGCGGCGCGTTCAGGCCGGCGCTCGCCTGGTACATGAAGACCTGCTCGCCCGATCTCGACGTTGAAGCCGCGGACGATGCCGTCGAGACCGCCGGTGAAGACGATGTCGTTGACCACCGTGGCGGCGGCCAGGAGACCCTTCTCGGTCGGCACGTCCCAGATGACCTCACCGGTGTTCACATCGAGGCAGACAAGGTTGCCCGTCGCGCCGAGGAAGTCGATCGACGAAGGATCGATGCCCGTCGGGGTGTAGACGGACGCCATGTTGTAGACCGCCGCGAAGACCCGGCCATTGGCGACCGCCATCGAGGTCTCGACGCCGCCGAGCGTGCCCGGCAGGACCGTCGTGGACTCGCCCTCGGGCAGCTCCTGCAGCTCCGCGTTGTCGTTGTGCTCGCCAACCGGCGTGCGCCACAGCTCCTCGCCGGACTCCTGGTCGACCGCGACGACGAAGCCGTGCTTGCCGGAGGTGATGACCACCTTGCGCTCGGCACCGTCGATCTCCGCCGTCGTCAGCATCGGCGTGAGCTGGTTGTCGAGGTCGAAGAGGTCGCGCCCGGTGATGTTCAGGTACCAGACAAGGCCACCGACGCTCGGGTCGATCTTCAGTAGCGCGTTGGCGTAGTCGTTGTCGCCCGGGCGGCTGGAGCCGGACGGGTACTCGTCGGTGCCCGGGTATGGGCCCGCGTTGCCGACGCCGGCGTAGACCATGCCGTCATCGTCGAAGGAAGGCGGATGCCACAGGCCACCACCGGAGTTGACGATCGAGTTGCCCCACAGGTTACCGGTCGTGGTGTCGAAGTACCACAGCACGTCGCCCGTGTTGGCATCCAGCGCGTGGATCATGCCGCGCTCGCCGCCGCTGTAGAAGCTGTCGGCAGTGCCCGGGATCGTCGAGACGTAAACGACGTTGTCGTAGACCGCCGGGGCGATCGTGATGCCCTCATTCTTCGGGCCGAGGATGTTCGTCGACCAGATCTGCTCGCCGGTCTCGGCCGTGACCGCGATCACGTCGCCAGGGCCACCAACGGTGTAGTAGACGTTGCCGTACGCGACCGAGGTGCCGTTCGGGCCGCCAGACGGAACGGCTTCGTTGTGCTCGACCGTCCAGACGACCTCACCCGACTCCAGGTTGATCGCGTAGACGTTGCTCATCGCGTCCTGCTGGTAGATGACGCCATCCACCACCGCCGGGTACGCCGTGAGGGCGCCGAACGGGGCCGAGATATCGACGTTGAACTTCCAGGCGTCGCCCAGCGTGTCGATCGTCTCGGTGCTGATGTTGCTGCCCTGGGCGTTGCGGGTGCCCTTGAGGTCGTAGTTCTCGGTCGGCCAGTTGGTCGGCGTCTCGAACTCCGGGGGAACCGCCGGCCCGGCCGCAACCGGGGTCGCGCCGGCATCTTCGCTGCCATGGATCCCGCTCTCCGGTGTCGCGGAGTCTTGCGCATACGCGCGGGTGCCGACGACAAAGGCACCGGCTGCGGACGCCGCCAGGAAATGACGCCGTGAAAGCTCGCTCTTGCCCATCGTTATAGAGGTCCTTTCCGAACATGCGGTCTCGGCGCTCGCCGAGGCACCGCGTGATCTCAACCTTTCAATCCTCTCACCCCACCTTTCTATGGTCAAGCGTTTTCCCGACACAGTGTCGACAATGTCCGGCAAAACACCGGCCAAACGCGTTGAATCCATAGCGATTTGCTGAGGAAAGGCGGTGGCCGCGAACGGTCGCCTGTCCGGTCGGGAAAAACGCCTTCATGCCCTGTTTCGCGTTTGACACGGGGACACAAAACCGGCTATGATCGTTACGGAGCGCGGAGGGCGTACGTACACCCGCTGACCGGTCAGGATGGTGACCGCGAAGACGCCGCCCGGCATGAATGTTGCCCGTGTCTCCGTAGGCCGTTTCTCAACGCATCAGGCTGGATGCGGACGGTCGGGACATTCTGGAGGGAGGACCAGGTACCCATGACGGAAAACGAGCGCCGCGCGCAAGACGTGCTTACCCGCGAAGACGTTGTCCGCCGCATTCTTGTGGCGAGCGGCATGATCGCGTCGTTCCTGAGCTTGCTGCTGATCGTCAACCCCTAGCGTTTCGAACGCAGCACATCACGACCCCGGCGGGACTGCACCACGGTCGCCCCGGCCGATCAGGACCTTTCCGATAAGACCACAACCGAAGAGCAACTGAGCAAACCCAAAGCGCGCATGCCGGCAAACCCCGGCGGCGCGCTTTTTGCATGCCCCTCCCCAAGGTGTGCATCCGCCGACGGCGCGATGCGATTCGTGGGGCCCCGACGGCCCCGCTCGCAGGGAGGACGATTTGATCGACCCGCAGAACTATCTGGTGAAGCCCGGCTCGTCTGTCGACCTCGACGACTGGGACCCGAACGATACGGGCGACATCCCGGACAAGGCGCAGGGGAAGGCCCTGCTGAAGGTGGAGCGCGAACGCATCCAGAACGCGCAGAAACGCCTGTACGCCGAGGGCAAGCAGAGCCTGCTGGTGATCTTCCAGGCGACGGACACGGGCGGCAAGGACGGGGCGATCAAGGGCGTGTTCAAGGGCACGAACCCGCAAGGCGTGCGCATTTGGTCGTTCGGCGTGCCGACCGAGGAAGAGCTGGCGCACGATTTTCTTTGGCGTATCCATCGCCGCACGCCGGGAAACGGCATGATCGGCGTGTTCAACCGGTCGCAGTACGAAGATGTGCTGATCGCCCGGGTCCAGGAGCTGGTGCCGGAGGAGCGGTGGCGCCCGCGGTACGACATCATCAACAACTTCGAGTTCGCCCTCCACAACCACGGCACCCGGGTACTGAAGTTCTACCTGAACATCTCGAAGGATGAGCAAAAGGAGCGACTCCAGGCGCGTCTCGACAACCCGGACAAGAACTGGAAATTCCGCAAGGGCGATCTCGAGGACCGTGCGCTCTGGGACGACTACCGCGCGGCGTACCAGGAGATGCTGGAGCGCTGCTCGACCGAATACGCGCCGTGGTACGCGATCCCCGCCAACAAGAAGTGGTACCGGAACCTCGCCGTCGCGCGGATCATCGCCGACGCACTGGAGGACATGGATCCGCAGTTTCCGCCGCCGGAGCCGGGGCTTGAGGAGGTTGTGATCGATGGCGAGCCAGTCGCTCCCGAGGCGCAGTCCAAATGAACATGATCTACAGCAGTGACTACGGCATCATCCGGGTCCTGGTGATTGCGCCGCTCGCGTACATCGCGCTGGTCATCATGCTTCGGATCTCCGGCAAACGAACCCTTGCGAAGATGAACATGTTCGACTGGGTAGTCACGGTCGCGCTGGGCTCGCTGCTCGCATCGACAATCAACTCGAAGTCGACGGCGTTGGCTGGAAGGTGTGATCGGCATGGGATCGCTCATCCTGTTGCAGTTCATCATCACGTGGCTGTCGGTCCGATCGAAGAAGGTCAGCGAGCTGGTCAAAGGAGAGCCCGCCCTCCTCTACCACCGGGGACAATTCCTCTCATCACAGATGAAGCGCAGCAGGGTCACGGAGTCGGAAGTCCAGGCAGCGGCGCGGGAACAGGGTAACGGCGCCCTCGAGCAGGTCGCCGCGGTCGTCCTCGAAACCGACGGGTCGTTCTCGGTCATCACCTCCATGCCCGACGACCGCAAGGTACCCGTCGGCGTGAACGATAGCCGCACGTCGGACGCCTGAGAACGATCACGCGTCCGGATCGGCGCACGGGATGGGCGTCGCGGACGCCTGCGGCCAGGTCTCCCCAACCTCCGGCAGACTGGACGACGCGCTGCGGGGCGAATGCGGACGTGACGGTGCCCGTTCGGATCTCGTCCCAAATCTCGTACTGGACGCTTTCACCACAGGCCGTCGTGCCGCTCAGGTACGTGCGCATGGTGTAGGACGTGATGTGACGGCAGAGGAGCTCATCTCCCGACCGCCGGACGTCCCCACCGCGAGCGACACACGCGGCAAAGGATCGTGCGGGCTCGGCATCTTCCGCGCTCGCCTCGGGCATGCCGAACGCGCTCGACATCAGAATCAAGATGGCCGCGATCAACCCGGCTCGTCGCATACGCTCCTCCTTCCACCTGAGCCCGTCACACGGGCTGAGGCTCTGGTGATCAAACGCGGCGAGACTGGCAACCGTTTCGACGGCAAACACGAAACAGGGCGAACCTTGCGGCTCACCCTGCTCTCTCCCGTATACCGTCGATGAAGCGCGACGCTACGTCAGCGACACCTGCAGCTCGTCGCCCTCGATACGGACCTTGTACTTCTCCGTTTTCACGACGACCGGCATTGCCGCCGGCTCGCCGGTGCGGATGAAGAACGCGCCACCGTGAAGCGGGCACTCGATCTCGTCGCCGACGATCGTGCCGTCCGCAAGCGATGCCTCCTCGTGCGTGCAGATGTCGTTCAGGGCGTGGATCTCGCCCTCGAGGTTGATGAGGCACACCGGCTCGTCATCGACCTCGACGTACATCAGCTCGCCCGGTTCCAGGTAATCCGCTTTCCCGACCGTGACCCATTTCTCTGCCACATCTGCTCCCTGATCCATCGCTCCTGTCTCCTCCAGCAGCCCGCCCCGTACCGCCGGAGCTTGTCGTGCCGGCATGGCCAGTGCCCTCGCCGGACACAAGGTCCGGCGGTACGAGCTACAATCACGCTCGTTACGCGTCTTCGAGCTCCGCCGCCGCGTAATCCGGGCCGAATAGCGCCGACTTGAGCACCGACAGGCTCAGCAACGCGCACTTCAGCCGCGCCGGGCTGAGGGCGATGCCGATCTCGTCGAGCAGGTCGTCCTTTCCGAGCGCCCGCACCTCGTTCAGGGTCTTGCCCTCGACCATCTCCATCAGCAGCGACGCCGACGCCTGGCTGATCGCGCAGCCCTGCCCGGAGAAGGCGATCTCCGCGATGCGATCGCCGTCCATGCGCACATCGATGCGGACCTCGTCGCCACAGAGCGGGTTCGTGTCCTCATAGGTGTGATCGTTCGGATCGAGCGTGCCGAAGTTGTTCGGGTTCTTGGAGTGCTCGAGGATAATCTCGCGATAGATGCTGTCGGTCATAGGAGTGTCCTTCCCGGCGTCAGGCAAACAGGCGCTGGACGGCCTGGACTGCGTCGACGAGACGATCGATATCCTCGTCGGTGTTGTAGAGATAAAAGCTCGCGCGGGTCGTCGCCGGCACGCCGAGCGCCTTCATCAGCGGCTGGGTGCAATGGTGCCCGGCGCGGACGGCGACGTTGTGCTCGTCCAGCACCGCGGCCACGTCATGCGGATGTACCCCGTCGACGGTGAACGAGAGCACGCCGGCCCGTTCGATCTCCGGACCTGGGCCGAGCACCGTGACCCCCGGCAGGGCGGCCATCCGCTCCATCGCCGCCGTCACCAACGCATGCTCATGCGCGAGGATCCGATCCAATCCGACGTTCTCCAGGTACGTGATCGCCGCGTCGAGCCCGACGGCGTCCGCGACGGCCGGGGTCCCCGCCTCGAAGCGCGCCGGGATATCCGCCCACGTCGTCTTCTCGAGCGTGACCTTGCGGATCATGCTCCCGCCGCCCTGGTACGGCGGCATCGCCTGCAGCAGCGCCTGCTTGCCGTAGAGCACGCCGATGCCGGTCGGCCCCAGCATCTTGTGCCCGGAGAACGCGAGGAAGTCGGCGTCCATGTCCTGCACGTCGATCGGCGTATGCGGAGCGCTCTGCGCGGCGTCGATCAACGCCACCGCACCCGCCTCGTGCGCCTTCGCGATCAGCTCCTTCACCGGATTGATCGTGCCCAGCGAGTTGCTGACGTGCGTCATCGCCACGATCTTCGGCCCGCGCGCCATCAGCGCATCGAACGACGCCATGTCGAGCTGCCCGTCCGGCGTCAGGCGCACGGCGGCAACCTCCGCGCCGGTCTCCTCGGCGATGATCTGCCACGGCACGAAGTTGCTGTGATGCTCCATCTCCGTGACGGCCACGAGGTCACCTTCACGCAGGTTCGTCGCGCCCCAGGCGCGGGCGACGAGGTTAATCGCCTCGGTCGCGTTGCGCGTGAAGATGATCTCCTTCGCGCGATGGGCATTGATGAACCGCGCGACATGCGCCCGGGCACCCTCATAGGCCGCCGTGGCGCGCTCGGAGAGATCGTACACGCCGCGGTGGATGTTCGCGTTGTCTTCCGTGTAGTAGCGGACGATCGCGTCGATCACCGCCTGCGGCTTCTGCGAGGACGCGGCGGTATCGAGGAAGACCAGCGGCGGGCGACCGTTCTCCGCGGGGCGGTTCAGGATCGGGAAATCCGCCTTCAGCGCTGCGGCATCGATGGGCGTGGTAGCGGTGGCGGGAGAGATCATGGGAAGGATGCCTGTGTGCAATGCACATCGGACGGCGGTGTGCGTAGTCCCGGACCATGTGTCCGGGACCGGCGCCGGAGGCGCCGCCCCGGGTATCGCCCTCCGGGCGATGTCTCGCACACCGTCGCGGCTGCGTGGTGCGAGACTACGAAAGGGTTCGGCCCCGCCTCCTGTTGGCAGGGCCGGTTCCTCCGTCTAGTAGCCGACCTTGCGGGCGATCGCACTCTGGAGGAAATCCTGGATCTCCTCGACCGGGATGCGATCGATCACCGGGCGGAAGAAGCCCTCGACGATCAACTTCTGGGCTTCGGCGCGCGGGATACCACGCGCCTGCAGGTAGAAGATGTGCTCTGGCTCGACCTGCGACACCGTCGCGCCATGCGTGCAGCGCACGTCGTTGGCGGAGATTTCCAGGTTCGGGATCGAGTCCGCGCGGGCCGTGCGGTCGAGCACGAGGTTGCGGTTCTGCTGGAACGCGTCGGTCTTCTGCGCGCCCTCGAACACCTTGATCAGGCCGGAGTACACCGAGCGGGCGCCTTCCTTCAGCGCGCCCTTGAACTCCAGGTCGCTGGTCGCGTACGGCGACTCGTGCAGCTGCCAGGTGTGGTGATCGAAGAACTGCTCCTGGTCGCCGAAGAAGATGCCGAGCATCTCGGCGAGGGCGTTCTCGCCACGGAGGTGCGAGCCGATCGAGTTCTTGGTGAACTTCGAGCCGAGCGTAACCTCGAGCGACTTCAGCTCGGCATCGCGGCCAAGCACCGCGCGCTGGGTCATGAAGTTCCAGACGTGGCGGCCCCAGTCCTGCACCTGCACATAGCGGAGCTTCGCGTCGTCACCGACGAACAGCTCGACGATAGCGGAGGTGAAGGCCTGCTCCTCCTGCGTCTCGGACTGGTAGGCGTCGACGAAGAACGCCTCCGCGCCCTCCTCGACGACGACCAGCGAGTGCGTGAAGAGCGCGCTGCCCGGCTGCTGCGCAAGCGCGAAGGAGCGGAACGGCAGCGTGACCGTGACGCCCTTCGGCACGTACAGGAAGGCGCCGGTCTGCCACATCGCGGCGTGGAGCGCCTCGAACTTGCCGAAGTCCGCCGGGACGGCCTCGGTCATGAAGTACTTCTCGACCAGGTCCGGATGCTCGGTCACGGCGGTCGCGAGATCACTGAAGATCACGCCCTTCTCCGCCAACGAGGCGTCGGTGTCGTGGAACACCGTGCCGCCATCGCGCGCGACGGAGATGCCCGCGCGCTGGTCCGGCGCGCCGAACTGCATCTGGTCCGCCGAGCCGGCGACCAGCGCCTCCAGCGAGTCGACCTTGCCGTTCGCGGCGGTCGCCGGGGTGAAGCGGTCGAGCTTCAGGCGGCGCAGGTCGGTGCGACGCCACTCTTCGTCCTGGCGGGACGGCATGGGAAGGGATTCCCACGTGTCCCAGGCCTGCAGGCGACGCTCGCGCATCCACTCCGGCTCGTTGCGGGAGCGCGACAGCGCTTCAACCGCGTCGCGGCTGAAGAGCCGCGAGAGTTGCATTCGTATCCAATGTTGCGTCCATAACTCCCTCATCGCAGGAGCCCGCCGGACGGAATGTCCGGCAGGCCCATACGGTTGCTGTGCGCTGGTCTACCCGACCGAACCTTCCATCTCGAGCTGGATCAGCCGGTTCAGCTCAACCGCGTACTCGAGCGGGAGCTCCTTGGCGATCGGCTCGATGAAGCCGTTGACGATCATGCTCATCGCCTCGGTCTCGGAGAGGCCGCGGCTCATGAGGTAGAAGATCTGCTCCTCGGCGACCTTCGAGACCGTCGCCTCGTGGCCGATCGAAACGCGCTCTTCCTCGATCTCCATGTACGGGTACGTGTCGGTCTTCGACGTCTCGTCGAGGAGCAGCGCGTCACAGACGACGTTGCTCTTCACGTTCTCGGCGCCCTTGTGGACCTTCACGAGACCGCGGTACGACGAGCGGCCGGTGCCCTTCGAGATCGACTTCGAGGTGATCTGCGACGAGGTGTTCGGCGCAACGTGGACCATCTTCGCGCCCGCGTCCTGGTGCTGGCCGTCGCCGGAGAAGGCTACGGAGAGGACCTCACCACGCGCGCCCTCTTCCATCATGTAGACGGCGGGGTACTTCATGGTGACCTTCGAGCCGAGGTTGCCGTCGACCCACTCCATGGTGGCGTTCTTGTAGGCGGCGGCGCGCTTGGTGACGAGGTTGAAGACGTTCTTCGACCAGTTCTGGATCGTCGTGTAGCGGACGCGGGCGCCCTCCTGCACGATGATCTCGACCACGGCCGAGTGCAGGCTGTTCGTGCTGTACGTCGGCGCGGTGCAGCCCTCGACGTAGTGCACGTAGGAGCCCGGCGCCGCGATGATCAGCGTGCGCTCGAACTGGCCCATATTCTCGGCGTTGATGCGGAAGTAGGCCTGCAGCGGAACCTCGACGCGGACGCCCTCCGGCACGTAGATGAACGAGCCACCGGACCAGACCGCCGAGTTCAGCGCGGCGAACTTGTTGTCGTTGTACGGGATGATGGTCCCGAAGTACTGCTTGACCAGCTCCGGGTACTCGCGCACGGCGGAGTCCATGTCGAGGAAGACCACGCCCTGCTTCTCGAGGTCCTCGCGCAGCGAGTGGTAGATGACCTCGGACTCGTACTGGGCGCCGACACCGGCGAGGAACTTGCGCTCCGCCTCCGGGATGCCGAGCTTCTCGAACGTGTCCTTGATGTAGGCCGGGACCTCATCCCACGTCTTGCCCATCTTCTCCGAGGGACGGATGTAGTAGAAGATGTCCTCGAAATTGAGCTCCGCGAGCTCCTCGGCACCCCAGTTCGGCATCGGGCGCTTGATGAAGTGATCGAGCGACTTCAGGCGATACTCGAGCATCCAGTCGGGCTCGCCCTTCATCTTCGAGATCTCTTCAACGACCTCGCGGCTCAGGCCCTTGCCGGACTTGAAGACGTAATCCTCTTCGTCACGGAAGCCGTACTTGTAATCGCCAAGATCGATCTGTGGCTTTGGCGTCGCAACCATGCTGTTTCTCCTTGAGGATCCATCCGGGGATGGATCGCTATGGCGACGTGCGGTTCTGCGGCGGTGCTTGCGTACACCCGGCCCTCGTGGCCGGGCCCCACCCGCAGGCGTCGGACCGCGGTATCGCCCTTCGGGCGATGTCTCGCACACATGGTGCGAGACGTACGGGAACGACTCCCTACGCCGGCTGGGCGAACTCCTGCAGCAGCTTCTCGTAGCCCTTCGCCTCGAGCTCGAGCGCCAGCTCCGGACCGCCGCTCTGGACAACGCGGCCCTGGATCATGATGTGGACGATGTTCGGCTTGATGTAGTCGAGCAGGCGCTGATAGTGCGTGATCAGGACGACGCCCATCTCCGGGTTCATCAGGTTGTTCACGCCCTCGGAGACAACGCGCAGGGCGTCGATGTCCAGGCCAGAGTCGGTCTCGTCGAGGACGGCGAGCGACGGCTCGAGCAGCGCGAGCTGCAGGATCTCGGCGCGCTTCTTCTCACCGCCGGAGAAGCCCTCGTTGAGGTAACGGGTGGCGAACGACTCGTCCATCTTCAGGAGCGCCATCTTCTCGCGCATCAGCTTGCGGAACTCGCGCGGGGTGAACGGCTTGGACTCGCCCTCCGTCCGCTCGGCGCGGGCCTCGCGCACGTTCTTCACCGCCATGCGCAGGAAGTTGGACATGGAGACGCCGGGGATCACGGTCGGGTACTGGAACGCCAGGAAGACGCCGAGCTGGGCACGCTCATCCGGCTCGAGCTCCAGGATGTCCTCGCCGAAGAAACGAATGGATCCCTCGGTGACTTCGTATTCCGGGTTGCCGGCGATCACGTTCGCGAGGGTGCTCTTGCCGGAGCCGTTCGGGCCCATGATGGCGTGGATCTCGCCCTGGTTGACCGTCAAATTGACGCCGCGCAGGATCTCGGTGTCCTCGATCGAGGCGTGCAGGTTCTCGATCTCGAGCATCGGCACGTTGGTGTTGTCCGTCATGGTCTCTCTTCATGTCCTCCCGATGGCCCGTGCGCGGCTCCGTGGCGACGCGTGGACATCGATGTGTCGGAAATACAGGTGCGTACAGGCGCGGCTCGCGCCCCTGCCGCTCTTCAACGCCCGCCCAACGCGGGCCTGGTCACAGGGTTATGAACGTGGGCTGCTTGCGGCGTTGGTATCCGCCGGTCGCCCATCACGGGCGGCGGCGCACGCCGGGCAAAGCCCCTCGAACAGGGTGTGGTGCCGGGTGATCGCATAGCCCGACTGCTCGGCGGCGACCCGCTCGGCCAGCAGCGCAACCGGGACTTCGACGTCCATCAGCTCGCCACAGTCCACGCAGTAGACGTGGTCGTGCCGCTCGGTCCGCTTGTCGAAGCGGCTCGCCTGGTCGGCGAAGGTCAACTCCTGGATCAGCTCGTGCTCCGCCAGCAGGTGGAGCGTGCGATAGACCGTGCCGTAGGCGATCGAGGGGTATCGCTTCTTCACCCGCTCGAAGATCGCGCCCGCGGTGAGGTGACCCTCCGCGTTCTCGACCTCCTCGAGGATGATCGCGCGCTGCGCGGTATTCCGATAACTGCCCTTCATCTCGCCTGACACGAATTCCCTCGCCCTGGATCCTGACGCGATCGCGTTCCCGTCTGGAACTGGCCTCAAACTCGTTGTTGAGAATGAGTCTCGTTCCCGGTTAGGAATTATAGCACCGAGGTCGGATTTCGTTCACCTCCCGACGTAGCCACCAGACAGGTCCCCGTTCGTATATCCGATTATACCACTCGGATATACGAACGGGCTGGAAGACATCCACGATCACCTGCCACCTCACACAACCCACTCGGCATGTGAGAAGAGCAGCAGCAAGCCCGTCATCAGAACGACCGAGCAGGCAATGACGGCATCCCGCACGAGACGGGGAACGCGTGGTGACTCGAGCCAGGTCGCAAGCACGAGGTAGCTCCCGATGGCAGGCAGCAAGTAGCGCCCGAGCGAGTGGAACGAGGTTGAGGCCTGGAGCGTGATCAGGGCGGAGAAGAGCGCGATCTCCCAGCCAGCGACACGAACCATTGGGACGAGCGTCACCAGACAGATCAGGAGCATCAGCACGTTGACGGAGATGATCGGATCGGCCGGGTCGCCGAAGAACCAGGCGATGGGGTTATCGAAGAAGCCGACGATGTAGACCCCGGTGCGGTCATACCACCCTCCCCACCCTTCCTGGGCGTGAAGGAATGCCAGCGGATCACCGAGCGCCCGCCACGTATACCCCATATAGGAAAGGATACCGAGCGGCGAGACAACCGCGATCCACGCCAGGTGCCTGAAGGAAGCCTTCCCCCGCCACGCCAGCAGGAGGAGCGCCGGGATCAGGAACACCCCGGTGACGCGCGACGCGGTGGCGAGAGCGACAACAACAGCGGCCCACCCCCATCGCTTCCGGAACCCCAGCAGGAACGCGAGCGCCACAAACACGAGGAAGAGGGACTCGGTGTACCCCGCCGTCAGGAAGAAACTGAACGGAGAGACGACCACCAGTACCCCGGCGAGACGAGCGACCTCGTCCCCAGCGACGTCTTGGAAGAGCGTCGTGAGCAGGAAGACCGCGACGAAGAAGGAGATCCAGGCGACGATGACGCCGGCCACCTGCATGCCGATCCAGCTCGCGTCAAGACCTGTGAGCCAGCCAAAGGCGCGCGTGAGCAGCGGGTAGAGCGGGAAGAACGCCGGGCTTCCCGGGTCGGTTGGATGGTCATAGCCGTTGACGGCGATACGCGTGTAATGCGCGGCGTCCCATTGGGACCATGCGATCAGCGATGAGGGGTTGCCGATCCATGGAGGCGGCACCAGCTTCAGGACGTACCAGTCCATGAACGCCAGCGCCAGGCGGGTCACCAGGGCAAACAGGACGACCTGGACGGCGGGCGATCGACCGAGCTGTTTTATCCGGTCTTCACCGTGCATTCCCTGCACCATACCCCTCCGTCACCCCTCGTCTCCGCACATCTCCGTGGACGGCATCCACTGCACCTCGGACATGCGATCATTCTCTCCGGTACGCGGTCCATCAGAATTGTCGGCAATCATAGAGGAAAGGCAGCGGGCATGAGCACCGCATCGGACGGTCCAATTCATATCGAGCACCGTCTCCCTACACCGTCGGAGCATCGCCATCTGTCGGAGCGCGTTGGATGGGGGCACGCCTTCAACTGGGACGCCCTTCCCGCCTCGTTGGAGTCGTCCGTTTTCGGTGTGGTGGCAATCGACGGCGACGAGGCGGTCGGGATGGGTCGCATCGTCGGGGACGGCGCCATGTACGCCTACATCCAGGATGTCGCTGTCGACCCGGACTATCAGGGCCGGGGCATCGGCCAGCGGATCGTCGCCGCGCTGCTCGGCCACATCCGCACATCAGCGACCGGCCCGGTGTTCGTCGGCCTCTTCGCCACCGACGCCGCGCTCCCCCTCTACGAGCGCAACGGGTTCACCTCCGGCGACATGACCGGCATGTTCCAGGTCCTCACACCAGGCACATAGGCTCATGCGCCCGTAGACACGCGCCGATCGCGAGGAGCATGATGGGGAACGAAAGGAGCTGGATCATGGCACATCTCACCCCTACTCCCCGCTTCTCCCGGCGCGCCGGCATCCGCGTGGCGGCCGCCCTCATGGTGACCGGCCCCGCCGCATTTGGCACGGTGGCCACGCTGACAGCGCAGTCCGCGGCTCCCTCCGCGGATCACCAGGCCGTGGGCGCCTGGCTTGCGGAGTTCGGCGATTACCAGCCGCCCGCCACCATCGTGTTCCACGGCGACGGCACCGGGACGTTCGACACGGCCGGGACCGCCTACTTCACCACGATCAGCGACCTCACCTTGCCGATGTCCGGCATCGTCATCTGGCAACCGCTCGACGAGACGACGATCGACGCCGTGGTCTACGTCGCCTGGGGAGACGCCACGGACGACACGACGATGACGATCCGCCAGCGGTGGTGGTTCGACCCTGCCGCAGACACCGCCTCGGCGATCACCAGGATGACCCACATGGACGCCGAGGGCGTCATCATCAACCAGGCGTCCGACCGGTTCGACGCCACCCGCCTCGCCCTTGTGCCGTACGATGCCCCGGCGACGCCCGGCGCGTCACCGCAGGCAACGCCGGTTACCTAGAGGATTCCACCACCGTGCAGACCAGGGAGACCAATCGGCTTCTCGGATACCCGGACGACGCCCGCCTGCTGCTCGTCAATGCCGACGACTTCGGCCTCTGCCACGGCAGCAACGAAGCGACCCTGCGCGCCTGGCGCGATGGCATCGTGACCTCCACGAGCCTGATGGTGCCCTGCCCATGGGCGCCGCACGCGATGGAGATCCTGCGCCAGAACCCGGACCTCCCCTTCGGCGTGCACCTGACGTTCATCCGGGAATTCGATCCGTACCGGTGGGGACCGGTCGCGCCGGTGACCGAGGTTCCGTCGCTGGTCGACCAGCGCGGGCATTTCCTGTATGAAGCTGAGCAGAGCGACCAGCTTCTCACCCAGGCAGATATCGACGAGGTGGAGATCGAGTTCCGGGCGCAGATCGACGCGGTCCTGGAGGCCGGCCTCGCGCCGTCGCATCTCGACTGGCATTGCCTGCCCGATGGCGGGCGGGAGGACATCTTCGAGCTCACCCTCCGCCTCGGGCGGGAGTATGGGCTTGCACTCCGGGCGCATTTCGCTCATCACCAGGCGGCAATCCGCGCGCTCGGCCTGCCGGTCGACCGATCACCCGGTCCTCGATAGCTACAGCATGGATCCGGCGACGAAGCATGAAGCTTACATCCGCCTGCTGCGGGAGCTCCCGACCGGGCTGAGCGAATGGGCGGTGCACCCAAGTCTCGGAAACGATGAGACCCGGGCGTTGGAGCCCGGGTCGTGGCGCGTCCGCCGCGCGGATCTCGATTTCGTGACGTCGCCAGACGCGAGACGTGTCATCGAGGAGGAAGGCATCATCCTTGTCGATTACCGGGAGCTTCAAGAGCTCTGGAGCGCATCGAGTCATCGCGATCGCTGATTCGCCCTTCCGGCCGGCAGACATACGGGCAAGGGACAGAGGTTACTCGCGCACGATCAGGCGACACCAGATGCCTCAATTGAAAGGTCCGGGATGGGGATAACGCGGGACGTCGGCATGACGATCCGGTAGCCGACCCCGCGGACCGTCTCGATCGGGCAGCGCACACCGGGCAGTTCAGCTTGGATCGCATCCGGCTCATGACAACCTTGAGCTGCTCCGTCGTGGCATCCGCATCGATACCCCATACCTTGTCGATCAGTGTCTGATGCGTCAACACGCGGCCAGCATTACGCGACAACGCTGCGAGCAGGCGAAACTCGATCGGTGAGAGATCGATCACCTCGCCTCCGACCATCGCGCAACGATTCCGATAGCTGATCTTGAAATCACCGCAGACGAAATCGGCAGCGTCGTCCGCGTGGGCGACCGCATGGACTCGCCGGAGCACGCAGTTGATCCGTGCCACGACAACGAGCGGGGACATGGACCGGGTCAGGCACCCGTCCGCCCCGTGCTGCAGCATCTGGGCCTCGCGAACTTCGTCGGGGTGGTCACAGAGGGTGAACACCGGAAGATCGGAGTGCCGCCGGATATCGACAAGGACATCGGGCGCAGGTCGATCTGGCAGGTCAACGGCGAGGATCAGGAGGTCCGGTGTGTCACGGAAGAACGTATCCAGCGTGCTTCTGCCGGAGGTCACGTGATGAACCACAGCGGCTGGCCAGTGCATACGGATAGCGAGAGACAACATGTCAGCGCTATGGCTATCGGGGTCGGCGATGAGGACGTTCATGGCGGCCCTCCCGGCGAGAAGATCGAGTGACATGGATGGCGGACTAGGATCTCGAGACACCGATATATTTACATAAATCGTAACCCAACTGATACCTTTGCAACCAGCCGCGCAACCTCCGCTCCCTACAGTGATGCCAGACCTCAATGAGAGGCAAGCACCACACGCTTTGTGGAGAGAAAGGGATTCGTCCCCGATCGTTGGAGGCTCATCATGAAAGGCACCCCGCAACTTCTTCGGCCCGTTGTCGTGTTCATAGCCGTCATCGGCATGATGTTCGGCGCCATGGGAATGGCTTCAGCAGACGCTGTCTGGGAAGGGAATGGCGTCACAAACGGGGTTCTCGACACCGTTATCTGCTTTGGTGATCCGAATGCAGACGAAAACACCCCTGAAGGGGCCTATCTGCACTGGATCTTCACCGGAGGTCTCCCGGCCTCGATCTCCATCTACTCCAATGGCACGCTTGTCGAATCTGGCGACATGTACGTTATGGGAGCCGGAGGTGGTGCGGCCCACTTCTACAGCGGCTACTATGACCTGAGCTCCCTCGCGGCCGACGTAACGTCGCCGAACACCGGCAACCTGGTCATCAGCCACGGCTGCCCGCCACCTCCAGTCAACGAGTGGTGCTCGCCGGGGTTCTGGAAGAACAACTCCACGACGTGGCCGGTAAGCCTTGATACGAAGTACAACGACGTCTTCGATCCCGATCTGGCCGGGAACCCCACCCTCCTGTATGTGCTTCAGAACCCGAAGATATACGGTGGTACGACCACAGAGATGGTGGCGGATTACCTCTCGGGCATGCACCCCGGCGTTGATTTCACCGGTGAGCGGTACAACGGGTACGATGAGTACGGCAAACCGATCGAGATCTGCCCGCTTGCCGGAGATGGCAACCAGGGTTAGCGGGATTCCAGCCGACTGGAATCGTCGCCCCAGCGGTAGACAGAACGTTACAGTCTTTTGAAACCAAAACGAATCTCAAAAAAGCCCCCAGAGATTGCTCTCCCTGGGGGCTTTGTCCTGTGTCGCTAATCCGCTGCGCTCTTCTCCGCGTCCTCGGCGAACTGGGTGCGGTAAAGCTCGGCGTAGCGGCCGTTCTTCGCCAGCAGCTCGCGGTGCGTGCCGCGCTCCAGCACCTCGCCGGCCTCGATGACGAGGATCTCGTCGGCCGCGCGGACCGTGCTCAACCGGTGCGCGATGACGACGGCGGTGCGGCCCTCCATCGCCTCGGCCAGCGCCGCCTGCACCGCCGCCTCCGACGTGGAGTCGAGATGCGCGGTCGCCTCGTCGAGGATCACGACGCGCGGGCGGCCCAGCAGCAGCCGGGCGATCGCGAGGCGCTGGCGCTCGCCGCCGGAGAAGCGGTAGCCCCGCTCGCCGACGACCGTGTCCAGCCCGTCCGGCAAGCGCTCGACCAACCCGTCGATCCGCACCCGGCGCAGGACGTCCCACAGCTCGTCGTCGCTCGCCTCCGGCTTGGCCAGCCGCAGGTTGTCGCGCAGCGACTCGTGGAACATGTGGCCGTCCTGCATCACCATCCCGAGCGCCTGGCGAAGCGATGCGAACGACAGGTCGCGCACATCGGTCCCGCCGATCGTCACCGCGCCGGAATCGACATCGTACAGGCGCGGGATGAGCTGGACGATGGTCGACTTGCCGGCGCCGGAGCTGCCGACGAGGGCGACCATCTTGCCGGGCGCAACATCGAATGAGATGTCGTGCAGCACCTCGACGCCGCCACGGGTGTCGAGCTCCACGCCTTCCTCCAACGAGGCCAGCGATACCTGGTCGGCCTTCGGATAGCTGAAGCGCACGTGGTCGAACGCCACGCCGAGCGGCCCTTCCGGCAGCGTCCGCGCATCCGGCTTCTCGGTGATCAGCGGCTTCAGGTCGATGACCTCGAACACGCGCTCGAAGCTCACGACCGCGCTCATCACGTCGACGCGGGCGCTGGCCAGGCCGGTCAACGGCGCGTAGAGCCGGGTCAGCAGCAGCGCGAGCGACACGACCGAGCCGGCCTCCAGCGCGCCATCGAGCGCGTAGTAGCCGCCGAGCCCGTAGACAAGCGCCAGCGCGAGCGACGAGACCAGCGTCAGCGCGGTGACGAAGCTGAACTGCGTCATCGCCGTGCGGATGCCGATATCGCGCACGCGCCCGGCGCGGTTGGCGAACGCCTCGGACTCCGTATCCGGGTTGCCGAAGAGCTTGACGAGCGTCGCACCGCCGGCGTTGAAGCGCTCGGTCATCTGCGTGCTCATCGTCGCGTTGTGGTTCGCCGATTCACGCTGCAGGGCGGCGAGACGCGAGCCCATCCGGCTTGCCGGGATGAAGAAGATCGGCAGGAGCAGCAACGCCAGCACGGTGATCTGCCACGAGATGCTGACCATCACGCCGAGCGTGAGAATGAGCATCACGAAGTTGCTGACGACGCCGGAGAGCGTTGAGGCAAACGCCCGCTGCGCGCCGATGACGTCGCTGTTGAGGCGGCTGACGAGCGCGCCGGTGCGGGTGCGGAGGAAGAACGCGATCGGCATCTTTTGGACGTGGTTGTAAACGGCCGTGCGGAGGTCGAAGATCAACCCCTCGCCGATGCTCGAGGAAAGCCACCGCGAGAAGAGCCCGATCCCGGCTTCGAGCAGCGCGATCACGCCGATCAGTAGCGCGAGCCGGATCACGACGTCCTTCGATTCGCCATCGACGATCGCGTTGACGACGCGACCGGCGAGGACCGGCGTCGCGACCGCCATGATCGCCGTGATCACGCTGGCGATGATGAACAGGATGAGGTTGCGCTGGTGGCGCTTCGCGAACCCGCCGATCCGCTTCAGCGTCGCGCGGGTGATGGGGCGTGTCTCATCCTGCGCGCGCATCGCGCTGCGCATCGCCCCGTGAGCGTAGTTCTGCATGGATATCCGTTCCTGAATGATTCCTGGTGGCCGCGCCGCCGGCGGCTACCTACTCCCTATTGTTCCATGGCGTGCAAAGCCTCGTCGGGGATCACACGCAAAACCCCGGCCGCCAACCAGCAGCCGGGGTTCGGACGGTTGCGTGCTTCGAGCAATGCTACGTGGCGGGCGACCCATCGTCGCTCGTGCTCCGCAGCGAAAACGCCGCGGCGACGGAGATCGCCAGCACGATCAGCAGCAGCGACATGCCCGTCGAGATCTCCGGGATCGCGGTCACATGATGCCCGTTATTGATGAACGGCAGGCTGTTTTCGTGCAGCGCGTGGATGATCAGCTTCACGCCGATCAGCGCGAGGATGAACGACAGCCCGTACGAGAGGTAGGTCAGCCGCTGCAGCAGGCCGCCGAGCAGGAAGTAGAGCTGGACCATGCCCATCAGCGCCCAGGCGTTCGCCGTGAAGACGATGTAGGGCTCGCTGGTGAGGCCGAAGATCGCCGGGATCGAGTCGAACGCGAAGAGCAGGTCCGTCGAGCCGATCGCCAGCATGACGATCGCCATCGGCGTCAGCATCATCCGCCCGTGCTGCCGCACCCAGACCTTCGCGCCCTCGTAGTTGGCCGTCACCGGCACCACCCGGCGCACCATGCGGATGAACGCGTTCTCCTCGTACTCCTCGTCCTCGTCGTCATTGCGCGGAGAGCAGCTTCCAGGCGGTCAGGATCAGGAAGATCCCGAAGATGAAGAACACCCAGCTAAAGCGCTCGATGATCGCCGCGCCAAGGCCAATGAAGACCGCGCGGAGGATGATCGCGATCGCAACGCCGGCGAGCATCACTTCTTGCTGGAACTTCGGCGGCACCGAGAAGGCCGTCATGATCAGGATGAAGACGAAGAGGTTATCGACCGAGAGCGCACGCTCGGTGACATACCCGGCCACGTACTCGACGGCGCGGTCCTGCCCCCAGAATCCCCAGACCACGCCACCGAACAGCACCGCGGCGAGGATGTAGATCACCGACCAGATCGCCGACGACTTCAGGCCCGGCGTGTGCGGGTGACTCACGGCGTACCAGACCTCGAACCCGAGGATCACCGCGAACAACGCGAACGTCAGCACCCATGCCAGAAACGAAACGTGCACTCAGCCCTCCAACAGATGCCCGGACGCGCATGGTGGTCCGGGCGATTGACCCCTGAAATTGTCCCATACGGGGAAACGGCACGAGGACGGTCCGGCGT
>CAVUJM010000024.1:0-133132 GCA_963741795.1 uncultured Chloroflexia bacterium | reverse complement strand
TGCCATTCTGGGCAAGCGCTCCGGGGAGCTGCGCGCTGACGAATGTGAGGGCAAGCACGAGCATGAGCAGGTTTCGCATATCGGACTCCTTTCTGGCCGACACGGGCGATCGCAACCGATCGCCCGTTCCCCGGTCAACCACCTGCTAGCCGGCTGGCGTCGCCTCGCTCGGGGCGAAGCAGGCGTCCGCGCCACCTTCCTCGAACGTGGCCGCGTCGCAGTAGGTGGTCTCCGGGTAGTAGGGGCCCATGATCGCCTCCGCTGCCCTGACTATCCTTCGCGGCACCGCCCAGACCGATTGGTCGAAGAATTCCTCGGACGGCATCATGTGGCGCAGGCAGACCAGGTCCGGCTGGCCCGGGTCTCCGGGCCTGCAGCCACGCCACACCGTTCTCGGCCGTCGCGTTAGCCGGCCGGTCCTCCGGCTGCGAGACGACGATCGTGTACATGCCGTCATCGTCGATGGGATCTCGAAGTCGGTGCGCACGCGGACTCGGATAACCAACGGAATGACGTGTTCGGAGCCGGTGCAGAACGTCCAGTAGCGCAGGTCGGCCGGGGTCGTCTGCGGGTCGCCGGCACGGATATCGGGGAATGTCGGCGCCTTGGCCCGGATCACGAGATGCGCCCGGGCTCCCATCGATCGGCGCCATCAGGTAGCGGTTGTCTGGGTTCGGAACCAGACCCGGGGAAGTGTTGTGCACCCACTGCGGCGGGCATCGGCGCTCGGCGGAGTCGGCAGGGGCGGGGCGCCTCGGCTATCGTATCTTGAGGATCTGGCGGGGTGAAAAGTTCCTGCCTGCCCTCCTCCGCGCCGTGCACGCCGTCAAGGTGCGGCTGCCGCCGGCGGCGTCCTCGAGCTCAAGCACCGGCAAGACCCCGCGGCTGTGGCTTGGGTCGTCGGGGCGTACATCCGAACAAAAGCAGGACCCCGATCGCAGTTGTCGATACCTTCCGGATAGGCCGGCATGACGTTTGCCCGTCCACCCGCGGCGTCGCGGCTTCGGACTCGCCATCGCCGACCGGCGCGGTGCCCGTTACGCGGACGTCCACTGGCGCTGCGCCGGATCCGTGGAGGCGTTTGGGTCGACGGAGGGTTGTCACTGCCGGCATTCGGGACGATCTCGCTGTCGGCAGCCAGCCGAGAAGATCGATGCCCTGACCGGGAATGCCGAGTCCTTGATAGGTCGTCGAGCGAGAAGAAGCGGGTGAATGGATAGGTTCCCTCGACGACGAGATGCTGTCCGGGCTCGAGCATGTATGGCATGGCATAGCTGAGCGCCTGGGCGTCGGGGAAGCCGACATTGAAGCCCTCGACGTGTCCAGCTCCAGCGGCCAGGCGCAGGTCTCGCCGCGCTGCATCTGGCCCATCAAAACCTCCGATGCCCTCGGATTCAGCTGTGGCATCTTCTGGGCGAGCACCGCGGGGATTTGACCACCCATGAGAACAAACAAGACGACAGTAATGAGAATCCTTCGCATCTCGGTCTCCTTTCTTTGACAGACATACTGCGTAATGCGACCTCGCCACACGCGTGAACTCAACCGGCCGGCGTGGCCGCCTCGCCCGGCGCGAAGCAGGCGTCCGCGCCGCCTTGCTCGAACGTGGCCGTGTCGCAGTAGACCGTCTGCGGGAAGTACGGGCCCATGATCTCCTCCGCCGCGCCTGGAGTCCGCTCCGGCACCGCCCAGACCGATTGGTCGAAGAACTCGTCGGAGGGCAGCATGTGGCGCAGGATGACGAGATCCGGCAGGTTCGGGTCGGCCCCCTCGCAGCCATGCCACCCCGTTCCCGGCCGTCGCGTTGGCCGGCTGGTCCTCCGGCCTGGGACACGACGATCGTGTAGAAGCCGTCGGCGTCCAGCGGGATCTCGAAGTCGCCGACGCAATCCATCGTGGGGTAGGCCAGCGGGGGGTCGATGGTGTTGGAGCCGGTGCAGAACGACCAGTAGCGCACGTCGGCTGGCGTCGTCTGCGGGTCGCCGGCGCCAGTGTCCGGGAACGTCGGTGCCTGGCCACGGATCACGACGATCCGGCCCGGCTCCCATGCGACCGGCGCCATCAGGTAGCGGTTGTCGGGGTTGGGCGCCAGGCCTGGCACGCGGGCATGGACCCACTCCGGCAGGGCGTCGGCGCTCGGCGGCATCGGCAGCCGCTCAGCCGCCGCGACGTTGACGAGCACCAGCTGGCGGATGACCTCCGTCCAGGCTTGTTGGTCCTCGGTCGTGCATTCGGTGACCACGCGGCTGTCGCCGTTGGCGTCCTCGAACGTGATCTGCGGGAGGCCCACGCCGCCCGTGTCATCGGTCGGGTCATCGGGCACGTACACGCGCAGGGCCAGGAGCCCGAGCTGATCCGTGCCACCCTCCGGATGCGCCGCGAGGATGTTCTCGCCTGTGGCCGGGGTGGCCTCGGGCGTCGCGCCGTCGATGGGCGCCGTGCCGGTCAGGCGTACGGTCCACTGGCGTTGCGCCGGGTCATCGGGCGCGTTCGCGTCGAGCGACCGGGTTGACGCTGCCGGCATCCGGCGCGATCTCGTTGTCCCGCAGCCAGTCGAGCGTCTGGATTCCCTGATCGGCCTGGCCGAGACCGTAGTAGGTCGTCAGCGAGGAGAAGCGGGCGAACGGGTAGGTGCCGTCGAGGATCGAGGCTCTGCCCGGAGGAGAGCATGTACGGCATGAGGAAGTAGGCCGCGTTGTTCCTCGGGATAGGCGACGTTCAGGGCGTCGACCGCCGCCACGACGGGCCAGGCGCAGACCTGGTTTTGCCGGGCCTGATCCATCATGACCTCGATGTCCCAGCCGGGAGGCGGCGTGGCCTCCTGCGCCGGGACAGCGGAAAACTGCACGCCCATGAACGATAGTGACATCACGAGGACGAGGAGCTTGCGCATCTCGATCACCTTTCTTCGCGGTCAATAACGAGGATGCATCGTCACTCGATGCGTGGGAACACGTCCATGAAGTCCTCCTTCATGCTGATCACTGTCCAGTCATGGACGCTGGCCAGCTCGATCGCCGTCTCGGCCCCCTCGTCGTAGGCGTATTCCCGTACGTCATCGTCGTGATGGACGAGCAGGCCGAGGAACTGGCGGTGCTGCTCCTGCGCGTAGGCGAGCATCGCGACGTCTCCGTCCGAGTTGCCGCCCACCAGGATCGGTTGCCGGCCGATCTGCATCTCGATGCGCACCGGCTTGCCGGGCCCGTCGGTGAATGGCTGGTCGACCGCCGCCTGCCGAACCAGGACGCAGGCCCTCACCGGTCGTCTGGTAGTCCAGCTCGACGGCGCTGCCGATGACGTTGGCGCGCGGGATTCCGTAGAATTCCTCCGAGATCCCGCGCACGAAATCGCGGTCGCCGCCGGTGCAGATGTAGACGTCGAAGGCATTGGCCTGGAGCAAGCCGATCAACTCCACCATCGGCTGGTAGATGAGTTGCCGGTATGGGACCTGAAGCTCGGGATGCTGTGACGATTCGAAGAACGCCTGAACGATCGCTTCATACTCGGCCGGTGTCATGCCGGCGAACGGCTCCATGATGATCTCCATGAACGAGTTCACCGTCGCCATATCACCGGAATACACCGCCTCGACGAGGGCGCTGAAGAATCCGGCATCCTCGTCCCAGACCGCCTTGTACGGCTGAATCGTGCGCAGCTCGGGGTAAGCTTCCGCCTGCTTGCGGGCGTAGTCCTGCAGGAATTCCAGCTGGGGGAGCGGCATCTCGCACCACAAGGTGCCGTCGTTGTCGAACGCGGCGATGCGGGCTGCCGGCTCGACATAGGCGCTGCTCCCGGGCTCAACGACAGCATCGATGAATGCGAGGATTGTGTCCCTGGCATCGCCATCGTTCCAGGATGGCAATCGGTCGCTCGGGACGCCCGACCCGTCCGAGCGCCGGAACCGGTGTGCTCCCGAATGCGTCTAGACGTGAAGCGAGCGCGCCGACTGTGGCTGAAGCCGCTCCTGCCTTAATCACGCTACGGCGCGATATGAGGGTGGTGAGAACAGGGAATCGCCCTTCGGAGAGGTTTTTGGTCATCGCGGTCCTCCGATGTAGGTTTTATCCTCACATAAAAAGCGGCGTGCCAGCATTATTACTTCAACTATTTGAAACATAAGTCCCTCTGCCCACATTAATGCACGCCCGACACGGTTCGTCAATCATCGTTTCAGGAATCGCTTTCCATGTCTGGCCGGCATCGGGGCCGGATGGCAGAGGAGGGTGTGCTCTTGGTGACAGGTATTGGGTTCGCTCGCATGCGGGCTTCTCGCAACTCCACACGCCCGTGTCTCATGGTGAAAACGCATACACTTACATATAGAAGGTGAACGGGCGACAACGGCGCCGTACCGGGGAGAGAATGGCGATGGCTACGGACGATGGACAGCAGTATGACGTGATCGTGATCGGCGCGGGGATCAACGGCGGCGGTATCTTCCGCGAGGCCGCCCTGCGCGGCCTGAAGACGCTGCTGATCGAGAAAGATGATCTCGGTGGCGCGACGACGGCCACGTCCAGCCGCCTGATCCATGGCGGCCTGCGCTATCTCGAGCATTACGAGTTCGCGCTGGTGCGCGAGAGCCTGCGCGAGCGCGAGCGGTTGCTGCACGCCGCGCCGCATCTCGTGACGCCGCTGCCGCTCACGCTGCCGATCTACAAGGGGCACAGCCGTGGCCCGTTCATGATCGCGCTCGGCATGATCGCGTACGACTTCCTGTCCTACGACAAGTCCCTCCCGACGGCGCGCGTCTATACGAAGGGAGCAGGCGCTGCAGCAGGAGCCCGGCCTCGAGCCGAAGGGCCTGCGGGCGGCGGCGCGCTACTACGACGCGCAAGTGCTCTACCCGGAGCGGCTGGTCGTCGAGAACGTGCTCGACGGGATGGCGCATGGCGGCGAGCTGAAGCTGCACACGAAGGCGACCGGTATTCTCACCGAGGGCGGCGTCGTGCGCGGCATTGAGTACGTTGACGAGCAGACGGGGGAGACGGGCGTCGCGCACGCCGACATGACGGTCAACGTCAGCGGCCCGTGGATCGACCGCGTGCTGGATCTTGCCGGCGACTTCCCGCGCTACAACGGTGGCACGAAGGGGAGCCACATCGTCGTCGATCCGTTCCCCGGCGCGCCGGAAGATGCGCTTTACATCGAGGCGCGGCAGGATGGTCGACCATACTTCATCATCCCCTGGAACGGCCTCTACATGATCGGCACGACCGACATCCGCTTCGAGGGCGACCTGGACCGCATCGTCGCCAGCGAGGAGGAGATCGCCTACCTCCTGAAGGAGACGAACATGGCGATCCCGGAGGCGAGCATCACGCGGGACGACGTGCTGTACACATGGGCTGGCGTGCGCCCGCTGCCGTACCAGGCGGAGGGCTCGACGGGGGCGATCACGCGCAAGCACATCATCAAGGACCACGAGCCGAAGGTGGCTGGCCTGCTCACGATCATCGGCGGCAAGTTGACCACCTACCGTTCGCTCTCCGAGGAGACGGTCGACGAGGTCGAGAAGAAGCTCGGCCGTAAGGCGCACAAGAGCCCGACTCGCTCGACGATGCTGCCGGGCGGTGCCGAAGACTACGATGCCGCGAAGGCCGCCTGGAAGCGGTCGGCGCCATCATGGTTGAGCGCGGAGTCCGCTGACTGGCTGCTGAAGGTGTACGGCATGCGGGCGCAGGACGTGGTCGCCATGGCCGAGGCCGACGAGTCGCTGCGCGCCCCGATCCTGGAAGGGCATCCGGCGATTGCCGCGGTGATCCCGTTCTCCTTCACGAAGGAGTATGCGGTGACGCTGGCGGACGTGATGCTCCGCCGGTCGATGCTGGCGCTTGAGCGCGACGCGGGCCTGCCCATGGTCGAGCCGGCCAGCCGCATCGCCGCCGCCGCGCAGGGCTGGGACGAGGCCCGCAGGGAGGCGGAGGTGCAGGCCTTCTGCGACGAGATTGGCAAGCAGTTGCCGCGCGCGATGGCCTCGTAACGAGACACTTGGGGGGCCGCCGGGCGGTCCCCCAATCCGGCCCCTTCCCGACAAACTGTCGACGCAAACGTGTACGTACATGTTGCCGTGTCCCGTTAACATTGCTACTATGTTCGTGTCGATAGGCGGATACGGGAACGAAATATCCGCTTCCCGAGCGAATTTCGCTCCATATCCTTCGATATTCATATACAACAAATGAGGTGAATGGGACATGAGCGGCATGTTTGTCAACGCCGATACTGCAGCAGTGCGCCCCAGCACGCTTGTCGCGGAAGCACTGGTCAATGGGCACGATCTGAATCAGGTGGAACGACGCGCGCAGGCGCTCGGTATCCCGCAGGATCTCGCCCGAATCGTGACGGCCGTTGGCTGTCGATGTCGCGAGCAGGCGGCAATGACCTCGTCCAGTAACTCCGAGGGGAAGAGCTCCCAGCGGAACTGACGCCCCCTTCGGGCGAGGCGCACTTTTTGACCCCTCTCTTCTCCTTATGCTACCTTTAACGACCGAGATCGCCTCTGGCGGTCCGTCTTTCATGCGCTCCGCGGGTCGCCTTGGCCGGCGGGGAAGCGCGAGGGCCGAGGTCGCGTTGCGATCGGTCGGGGTGGTGCCATGGGGCACACCGGGGAGCGTCAGTGCCGCTCCGCACCTCCGCGCTTGTACGGACCGTCGTACCGAATGATGGGCGCACCGATGGTCAACGGGTTCCTCGCCCGGAGCCGCGGTGCTGACATGCAGATGAATCGTGCGGGCCTTGGGCCCGATCGTCTCCGACCAGGGAGTACCACACAGTGATCAAGCTTCGACTCCGTCGCATGGGTGCCAAGAAGCGCCCCTTCTACCGCATCGTCGCCGCCGAGCACAGCTCGCCGCGTGATGGCCGCTTCATCGAGGTCGTCGGCTATTACGATCCGCTGACCGAGCCCCCGACGATCAAGGTCAACGCCGAGCGCGCGCAGCACTGGCTGGATAACGGCGCGAAGCCGTCGCCGACGGTCGAGGGCCTGCTCCGCAAGTCCGGCGCGATCGACGGCACCAAGATCTACACCAAGGAGTTCGCTCGCAACGCCGGCATCGACACCACGAAGCCGGCCGCGAAGGCCGAGGCCGAAGCGGGCGCCTAGAAGGTCACGCGAGAGCGGTAGTCACACGGGGGACGGCACGTGGACGAGCAGACGGCACCGCAGGCATACGATGAGGATGTGGCGGAGGACCTCCCTGAGGAGGACCTGACCTACGACGATGGCGATGAGGACGAGCTCGTCCAGGACGCCGTCGCCTCCGTGGCGGACAGCGGTGACGAGCCGGTGGAGCAGATCCGCGGCCTCGTGACCTGGCTGGTTGAGCAACTCGTCGACGAGCCCGAGAACGTCAACGTCGATGTCGTCGAGCGGGGCTCCTCCGTGCAAGTGCAGGTGCGCTTGCCGGAAGCCGACCTCGGCAAGATCATCGGCCGCGGTGGCCGCATCGCGAAGTCGATCCGGACGGCGCTGATGATCGTTGGATCACGGCACCATATGCGAGTGAGCCTGGACATTGAAGGACACGAACCGTCCCGATAACCCAACATCGCCTGGATCACGCACCAGCGGGGAGCCGGATTCCGGCTCCCCGTCGGCGTCCCCGGCCCCTGAGAAGCGCGGCCGGCGTCGATCCGCGCCGAAGTCGCTGGCGGAGACCCGCGGGCCGGACCCCGCGACACCGCTCGCCGATGTACGCCTCACGGTCGGCCGCCTTGGCGGGCCGCACGGCGTGCATGGTGAGATCAAACTGCGCCTGTTGACCGACGATCCGGACAATCTGGAGCGCGTGCGCACCGTCTATCTCGGCGATCGCGACACCCCGATCGCGCTGGAGTCGATTCGCTTCGTCAACGATGGCGCCCTTGTGCGGCTGGCGGGAACGAACTCGCCGGAGGACGCGGCGAAGCTCTCCGGGTTGGCGGTCAGGATCGCGGCGACGGATGCCCGTCCGCTGGAGGAGGGGGAATACTTCCTGTTCCAGATCATCGGGCTGAAGGCGGAAGACGAACGCGGCGAGCCGCTCGGGACGGTCGTTGACATCATCGAGACCGGCGCACACGACGTGCTGGTCATCGGCGAGCGACCGGGGACCTCTGAGACCTTGTTGGTCCCGAGCCATCCGGAGTTCGTTCTCGAGATGCTGCCTGAGGACCACCGTATTGTGCTCCGGCCGCCGGCGTACGAGTAGTTGCGTTCATTGCGCGAGACAGACTGAGGCGCCCGGGGAGCGATCCCCGGGCGTTTCTCGTGCCAACAGGTTGTGCGACACGTAGTGTGCTGGTGTGCGCGCGCGGACAGAACGGACTGCCGCAACGATCAGGCGTCTGTGGACGGCATCCGCCGGAGCGTCTCCGCGATGACCATGGCGGCGCGCTTGCCGACCTCCGCAACCGGCAGCGCCGAGGAGCTCTCGTCGAAGACGGATGCGACGTAGAACTCGCTATTCGAGATGTCCTTCACCGCAAGGAACGGGATCGAATGAAGTGTCGCGACCTGGCCGATCGCGGCGGCTTCCATGTCTTCGCAGAGCGAGCCAGTACGCTCATGCATCGCGTCGAGCCGCGATGGGTCCTGGAGCCAGACATCGGCCGAGGCGATCGGGCCAACCCGCACCTGCGGCGCGCGGTCTTCCGGCTGCGCGTCGAGGCGGTGCTCCGCCGGCCAGGACGGGAGGTCGACCGCCTCGGCGGCTTCCCCAGCGAGCGCGACGAGATCCGGATCGCAGGCAAGCCCGGTCCGCGGCTCGGATTCGCCCGGGACGGTGAAGGGGACGTCCAGCGGGATGATCTGGCCGTCCGGCGCGAACCGCATGCGGCCTTGATGGATCAGGTCCGTGCCAATCACCACGTCGCCGGGGAACAGCTCCCGGGAGTGGGCCCCGGTGCAGCCGAAATTGAGGATCGCGCGCGGCTTCCAGGCCGCAATCGCGTGCTCCGTCGCCGCGGCGGCGCTCACCATGCCGATCCCGCACTGGATCACCACAATCGGTACGTCTCCGACGTCAGCGGTCCACGTCGGCCAGATGTCATGGTCCTTTCCCGCAATGCCGGGCAACAGGACATCGAGATGGACCCGCTCGCTCTCCATCGCGACGATGATGACGACCGGCTGCCTGCGCTTGAAAGGAATGGTGTCGCGGATCACAGGAACGCCAGCCCGATCGTCACGAGCAGGATGGTGGCGACGACGCCGGTGATGATCCCGAAGCGGCTGTCCCCGTGCGGAAGAAGCTGATCGCGGTCTGGATGGTCATCACGATCGGGGTGAGGATCATCACGCCGATGCCAAGCCCGATAAAGCCGTTCGGGTGCAGGTCGAGCATGTCCTGGATGATGTGGTCCAGCGGCGGCAGGCTGCTCGAAAGCGGCGTTTGGCGGACCAGCGCGATGACGAGGCCAATCCCGATCAGCGCGAACGAGAGCAGGTAGCCGATCCGGTAGAGGGTGACCGTATTCTCGCGGATGTGCGCGATGTCCTTGCGCTGTGCTGGTGTGGCGGCGGACTGCTGCATAGTGCTTACTCCCCGAATCCGATGCCGAACGCGCTGAGGACCATCGAGATCCCGAGGTAGACCATCACGACGACGAAGACGCCGACGAGCCGGGCGACTTTCAGCCGCTTGGTCAGGTGCGAGCCGACGTTCGAGCCCAGCAACACACCGACCATCGCCGGTGTCGCGACCTGGAGGTCGATCTTGCCGGACTGGTAAAAGACCGCCGCCGTGGCGACCGAGGTCATGCCGACCATGAACGAGCTGGTGCCCGCCGCCGCCCGTAGCGGGATCTTCATGATGAGATTCATCACGGGCACCTTGATCACGCCACCGCCGATGCCGAGCATGCCGGAGACGATTCCGGCACCGGTGCCGACGCCGATGCCGATCGGGATGCGCTCCGGCAGGTACTGCACGCGTTCACCGGTGGTGCCCTCCGCGTACGAGTCCATCAGGTGCATCGGGTCGGGTGCGTCGTCAGGGACGTTTTCGACGGCAATTGAGTGGGCACGAAGCACGCTCCACGCGGAGTAGACCAGCACCACGCCGAGCAGTGCCTTGAGGAGTTCCTCAGGCGCGGCCACGGCGATCACAGCGCCGAGAATGGCGCCGAGGGCGGTGCTCATCTCCAGCAGCATCGCCAGGCGCATGTTCACGAAGCCGTTCTTGAGGTGGCGCGTGGAGCCGACCACCGAATTGGTGACGACGGCGATCGCGCTTGCACCGACCGCAATCTTGGGATCCACACCGAGAAAGAGCGTGAAGAGCGGGACGATGAAGACGCCGCCGCCGAGTCCGAGCATGCTGCCCAGGATCGATGCGCCTGCCGCGGCGACCGCGAGCAGGATCGTGTTCGTTACATCCACAAGCTCTCCTCTGTGCGTGACCCGCCGGGGAGGCGCCCCTCGCGCCCGTCCCGATTCAACCGAACAAGTATCGCACCATTCTCTTGACACGTTGATGCGGTGGCCAGTGTCATGCGCTATGATGGCTGCGAGCCGGGTTGGCCGGCAGCACGTTGAACAAGCCACTCTTCGCGTCTCGACCCCAGGGGAAGCCGGTGTGAATCCGGCGCTGTCGCGCAACTGTAACGGCTGTCCACGGACGGCCGAAGCCAGGCTACCTGTCCGAAACGCGTCTGAGACCCTTCGCGAACAGAGGGTGCAGGACACTGTGTCTCCCGGTACGATCTCCGGGATGACCGCCGGAGCGTTTCCGGCGTCTGGCCCGCTCGCGAGAGTGGGCTTTTTCTGTTAACGGCAGGAGAGATGACACCCATGCGACCAATCTTCCGAGCGATCGCCATGTTTTGGCTCGCGCTGGCGGTGATAATCCCGGCGAGCGTCTCTGCGCAAGACGGCACATCCGCCGCCACTCCGGACCTGAACGGCCTCCCGGGTCAGGGCGGCGATGTCCAGGCCGCCACGTCGTGGCTGATCTCGCAGCAGATGGACAATGGCGCTTTCCCCGGCATGAGCGGTGAGGCGGACGCCGGTACCACGGTCGACGCGATCATCGCGCTGGCCGCCGTCGACGCGCGCGGTATCGACATTGGCTCGGCGATGGATGACGCCATGGCGTACCTCGCATCGGAAGACGTCGCGCTCGTCTACGAGCAGGTCGGTGTCGGCCAGGCGGCGAAGCTGGTCCTTGGCCTGGTCGCCGCCGGTGAGAACCCATCCGACTTCGCCAAGACCAACCCGCTGTCGATCGTGCAGAACGGCCAGGATGAAGCCACCGGCCTCTATGGCGCGGGTATCTACGACCATGCTTATGCGCTGATGGCGCTGGCGGCGACCGGGTCCGACGTGCCGACCTCGGCGATCGAGGCGCTTGCCGCGACCCAGACGGACAACGGTGGCTGGGCGTTCGACGCGTCAATGGATGCGACGGCAGCCGACAGCAACACGACCGCGATGGTGGTCCAGGCGCTGGTTGCGACGGGGAATGGTGACCACGCGGCCGTGCAGGGCGGCCTGGAATACTTGCTGACGGTCCTGGACGACGATGGTGGTGCCGGGTACGCGCCAGGCTCGGAGGCGGACGCGAACTCCACCGCGCTCGTGGCACAGGCGTATCTCGCGACGCACGGCGACGCGACCACGATGCTGGCCGGGTTGCAGCGGTTCCAGAACGCATCGGGGGCCTATTTCTACCAGTACGCTGACCCAACCGACAACATGTTCACGACGATGCAGGTGATCCCGGCGGTGGCGGGCTACGCGCTGCCGCTGTCCCCGGACGCGATGGCGACGCCGGTGGCCCTGAAGGTCCTGCACGCCGCATGAGCCATCGCTCGCCGCTTCTTCCGTGGATCGTACTCGCGATCCTGATCATGGTGTTCCTGCCGGCCGCTCGGGTAGCCGCGCAGGAACCCAACCGTGCCGGACTGGTCGTCGACTATGGCGACGGGCGGGTGTCCTATGCGGTGATCCCCTTTGACGAGGACGAGATCAACGGTATCGACTTGCTGAACCGCAGCGGGCTCGATGTCGTCACGGTTGGGTTTGGCGGGCTGGGTGACGCCGTGTGCCAGGTCGACGATACCGGCTGCCCGGTCGGCGACTGCCGAAGTCGCCTGTGCCAGACATCGGACCCCGAGTCGCCGTTTTGGCAGTTCTCGAAGCTCGACGGCGACGAATGGCGCTTTGTCGCGACCGGGGCATCGGGCGCGTCGGTGCGTGATGGCGATATCTACGCCTGGTCGTGGACGGGTACGCCGCCCGAGCTCCCGCTGCTCACGATGCCGCAGCTGGTCGAACGCGCCGGCGGTGACCCGGACGTCGCCGCTCCTGCGGACGTCTTGCTGCGCACGGATGGTGACGATGCCGGAAAGGGCGAAGAGGGGAGCTGGCTCTCGCGGGAGCCGTGGGCGGTCGCCGGGCTGGGCGCCGTGGTGATCGTCGCGGGCGTGCTGGTGCTGCGCTCGCGGCGAATGGCGACGACGGACGCCGATGAACGCTGACAGGCTGGATAGCCGTGCCTGGCTGGTATGGGGGCTCGCCGCGATGCTACCGATGTTGATCGTGAGGCATCCCCTGATCGTGCTCGAGATGCTGGTGATCGTGCTGGCCGTGCGCCTGACGTGGGCAAGCCGCCTTGCGCACGGTTGGAGCTGGATCGCGCGGGTCGCCGCCCTGTTCGTGCTGGTCAGCGTGGTGTTCAACGCGTTGACGGTGCACGCGGGTCGACAGGTCCTGTTCACCATTCCGTCGTCGGTACCGCTGATTGGCGGTGTCGTGACGCTCAACGCCGTTGTCTACGGCCTCGTGACGGGCGTTGCCGTGCTTGTCCTCGTGCTGACGGGGACGACGATCGCCGCCGGGCTTTCGTGGTCAGACCTCGTGCGGAGCCTGCCGGCTCGCGTCGCGCCGCTGGCGGTGGCGGGCTCGGTCGCCTGGTCGTTCCTGCCCGGGGCGTCGCGCGCGTTCGTCGATATCCGCGAGTCCCAGGCGTCGCGAGGGCATCGATTGCGCGGGCGCGGGACGTGCCTCAACTGGTCGTGCCCCTCATCGAGGGCGGCCTGGAGCGGGCGCTTGACGATGTCGGAAGCCCTTGAAGCGCGCGGGTTTGGCGCGTCCAGTGATGCCGCCGCGACCGCCACACCGCGGCGCTGGCCGGCCATTGTCCTCGTCACTGGCCTGGTCACGGCGGCCTATGCCGTCGCGCTCGGCCGTGTGTCGATCGCGCTCGCCGGAGCGGCGCTGGCCGTCGTCGGCGCGCTGATGCTGGCTCGTGGCGGTGAACGCGGCGCGGCCAAGGTGCGCTACCGCCCGATGCGCTGGTCCGTCCCGGACCGCGCCGTTGCCATGTTGGCCGCTGTCGCCGCGCTCGGGTTCCTGTGGCGCCAGGCGGTCGGGTCACACCTGGCGTTCAACCCCTATCCGGAGATCACGATGCCGCCACTTGACCCCTGGATGGTGCTGTTCCTGGCCCTCCTGCTTGCACCGGCGGCGATCGCGCCGGTGTCTGGAGGGCGGCCATGAGCGCTCTCGCGGCGGAGATGCTCAACGTCCGCTATCGCTACCCCGGCGACCGTAATCTCACGCTGGACGACCTGACCTGGGAGATCGACGAGGGCGCGTTCGCGCTCCTGATCGGTCGTTCCGGGACGGGCAAGTCGACCCTGTTGCGGTGTCTGAACGGGCTGGTACCGCACTTCTCTGGTGGGCAGTTTGGCGGGATGGTGCGCGTCGGGACGCTGGATACGAAGGCGTTCGCTCCACGCGATCTCGCGCGGCATGTCGGGTTCGTGTTCCAGGACCCGGAATCGCAGATGCTCACCGATCGCGTGGATGACGAGATCGCGTTCGGGCTCGAACAGCAGGGTCTCCCGCTGTCCATCATGCGCAAGCGGGTGGAGGAGATGCTGGACCTGCTGGGGGTGGCCCACCTGCGCGATCGATCACCGGCGACGCTCTCCGGTGGGGAGCGGCAACGCGTGGCGATCGCTTCGGCGATGGCGACGCATCCGTCGATCCTCGTTCTTGACGAGCCGACGAGCCAACTGGACCCCTGGGGTGCGGAGGAGGTCATCGCGGCGGTCGGGCGCCTGAACGATGATCTCGGCCTGACCATCGTGTTGGCGGAGCATCGCCTCGAGCGCGTGCTCTCGTCTGTCGGATACGGTGCGCCTGCTTGATTCATTGGGCCAGGCGGTTGACGGTACCCCCGACGAGATCGCCCGTGTCGTGAACCCGGTTGCGCTGCCGCCTGTCTCGGCGCTTGGCCGGCGGCTGGGCTGGGAGCGCATCCCGCTCACGGTGAAGGCGGCTCGCACGCAGCCAGAGATGCGCGCGCTGGCCGAACGCCTGCGCGGCAAGGAGCCGGTACCGCTCTCCCGCGTGCCGGGCGCGCCGGTACTCCAGCTTCGCGGGGCGAGCACCGCCCATGGCCGGTCAACGGTGTTCCGGGAGCTCTCGATGTCAGTGCATGAGGGCGAGTTTGTCGCGTTGATGGGCCGGAACGGGAGCGGCAAGACGACGCTGCTGCGCGCGGTGCTTGGCTTCCAGCCCCTGACGGCCGGGCAGCTGGTCTTCGACGGGCGGGACCGCACTGGCGCGAAGGCGGATGCGCTGCGAGGGGAGATCGCCTACGTGCCACAGCAACCCTCGTCGCTGTTCTTCCACGAGCGCCTCTCCGACGAGCTGCGCTACACGGCGCGGCAGCGGGGCGTCACGGTCGACGTCGACGAGATCCTGGCGCGGGTGGATCTGGGGTGGGCGGCGGAGCGTCATCCCTCGGACCTTAGCGTCGGGGAGCGCCAGCGCGCGGCGATTGCGACCGTGCTCGCCGGTCGCCCGCGCATGCTGGTGCTGGACGAGCCGACGCGCGGCATGGACCCCTGGCACAAGCGCCAGCTGATGCGGGTGCTGGATCGGGTGCGCGAGCAGGGCGTCGCAATCCTGATGGCCACGCACGATGTGGAAATGGTCGCGCATGTTGCCGACCGGGTCGTCTTGCTCGGTGACGGCTCGGTGGTGGCCGAGGGGCGCCCAGACGAGGTGCTGGCCGATTCGCTTTCCTTCAGCACGCAGGTCAACAAGGTGCTCGGCGGGCGATGGTTGACCGTTGAACAGGTGATGGACGCAGCCGCGCGAACGTGACGGCGTCGGGCAGGGTATCCATCCCACGGATTCTACTTGCGTACAGCCGGTCCTCGTGGCCGGCTGCTCACGTGAGCAGCCGTGCCACGAGAACCGGCCTACGCATCCCGACGAGTAGGACGGCCAACGATTTAGCGTCGTATGATCGGTCCCCCTCGCTTCGTGCGCGAGCGGGTGACGCCGCTGGCAGCGGCGATCGGCGTGCCGAGAACCGGCTCATTCGCCGGGCGCTCGGTTGTGTCCGGGGCGAAGGCGCCGTCGTGGTACCAGTTGTTCGGGTCCCAGATCAGCCAACCGGAGAGACCGAGGTCATTCACCGCGTCGATCTGCGCGCGCACCTCCGCGTCCCCATACTCGCGCATGTTCGGCATGTTGAAATCCTGCAGCCAGGGCCGGAACTTCAAACGGTTGCCGTTGAGCTGGTTCACGGCCAGCCCCATGCTGATCTCGATCGTCTCGTACGGGAAGTCGTTCGGGTGCCCGTCGAGCGCCATCGAGCCGTTCGGCCAGTGCGAGGGGTAGACCATCGGGCTGAGGAAGTCGAGATGCTGGGCGAGGTGGTCGAGGTTTTGGCCGATGCCAAGGTCGTCCTCGACCATCACGGTGTAGCCGAAAATGTCGGCCGAGAGGCGAGTCCCGGTCGGGATCAGCCGCTCGTAGCTCCGCTGCAGGAACTTCTCGATTGCCGCCTCGCGGTTCTCCTCGGAATTCTCGAGTCCGTAATTCACCCGGGACAGGTCGCCGTCGGTCGGGAAGCGGATGTAGTCGTACTGGATCTCATCGAAGCCGAGGTTGGCAGCCTCAACGGCGAGGTCGATATTGGCGTCCCACAGCGTGTGGTCCATCGGGTTGACCCAGGCGATGCCGTTCATGTCGCGCCAGAGATCGCCGGTTTCGCTGTCCTTCACCGCGAGGTCGGGGAACGATTCGGCGACCTGGCTGTCCTTGAACACGACCAGACGGGCGATGGTGTAGATCCCGTTCTCATGGAATCGCTTCAGCAGTGCCGGCAGGTCCATGACCGGATTCACCACCCCGGCATCGTTGAAGAGGCCGACGGAGGAGTCGAAGTAGACCAGCTCTTCCTTGATGTCGATGACCACCGCGTTGACCTCGGTGCGGTTCGCCATATCGATAAAGCGGTCGATGTCCTCATCGTTGTAGGAGAGGTTGGGGTTGAAGTAGAGCCCGTGGATCTTCTGGATCTCCAGCGTCACGTCGAGGATCCCGCCGCCGTCCGGGACCTTCAGGTCTTGCGCGAAGTAGCCGGGAGCGAACACCGTCAGGGTGGCGTTTGCGGCAATCGTGCCAGGCTCGAAGACGAAGTTGCCATCGGCGTCGGTGAAGGCGTACGTCTTGCCGTCGGTGATCCACCCGCGCTCGATCGCCTTGCCGTCACTGTTGCGGACGGTGCCGGCGACCTCACCCGGACGCTCCGGCGCGCTCGCGCGTACCGTCGGCGTTCCCGCGGGTGTTGCTGGTGTGGAGGCCGCGGCCGGCTGCGATCCGGCGCCCGGTTCCGGCGTGGTTGGGGCGACGTTGCTCGTCACTTCCTTGAGCGTCAGCTCCTGTGTGCGGGAGTAGTTGGCGTCGAATTCGCCGCTGACTGTCATGTAGCCCTCGTGCTGGACCATGATTGTCTGGCGATCGTCCAGCACGTCGAGGATAACCTTCCCATCGGCGTTCGTCTGGTACGTCTTCTCGCTATAGCTGACAATCGCATCCTCGACCGGCACTCCTTCCTCCGTCACGACGGAAAGGGTGAGGACATCGGCGCGGTCGCTCATGCGGTTGGCGAGAGTCGTGCCGAGTACGGCAAGGGCGGCGACGAAGATCACGCCGTAGACGATCGGGGCCCACGGGATACGACGTTGGCCGGGCGAGAGCAGGGCTGGATTGCGTGTCATGCAGATGGTCGTCCTCTGGCGCGAAGCGGTCCTTTGCCGATCCGCGGAGTTGGGTAGGGTGGTGGGCCGGTCGCGCGAGATCGTGTGGCTGATTCCCGCAACATGCGCGATGCGATTCAGGTGAGAGGGTACCATCCCGCGCCCCGGCCGGGCGATACATGCGGAGGTTTCGTCAAGAGCGTCGACAGCCTGTCGATCTTCGATTTGCCGGGCTTAACACCTCGCAATATCGGGTAATTGGGGCCAAGTTGTGAACAATTAGACAATCTTGGCATTGGCGCACGGGTGTACGACAATACCCCCACGGTTCCTTCAGATATCGTATACAGGCGACGGAAGCCCGAGGCGGAACTCCGGCGGTTAGCCGGCGCTAGCCGTGTCCGCAACGGATTCTTCCTCTTCAGCGCTGGCCAACTCATCGTGCCGTAGATGGACGATGTCGCCTAGCTGCTGGCGGAACCAGAGGTTCACGTCTGCTTCCTCGATGCTCCGCCGCAGTGCCGCCGCCCGCCGGTGACGCTCCTGCACGGGCATCGTCAACGCCTCGAAGATCGCCTCGGCCGTGCCCTCGATATCCGCCGGGGAGACGACCAATGCGTGCTCGCCGAGCTGTTCGACCGCGCCGGCGCCCTCCGAGAGCAGCAGGACGCCGTTCCGCTCGTTGACGAGCGCGCCCTCCTTCGCGACCAACGCCATTCCGTCCATCAACGAGTTCACGATGAGCAGGTCGTACCACTTCATCGCGGCCAGCACGCGCGCGTATTTCTCGCCCATGATGAGCTGGATCGGCTGCCAGCCGGTTTCCACGTTGGCGTACTTCGCGTTGATGCGCCCCACGATGGCGCTGATATCGTCGAGGTATTGCTGGTACTCGGCAACATCCATGCGCGACGGCTGGGTGATGGCGATGAAGTTCACCCGGTCCCGGAACTCCGGGTGCATCTCAAGGAAACGGTCGAAGGCGAGGAAGCCACGGATGATGTTCTTGCTCGGCTCGGCCCGGTCGGCGCGGAGGATGGTGTACTCATTCCAGTGCGTCGGCAAGTAGCGCTCGTAGGCGCGCGCCTCCTGGCTGTAGGCGATCTTGCGCACCGCAGCGGGATCAATGGAGATAGGGTAAGAGCGGACTTGCGTCGTGCGCCCGTCCCAGATCACCTGGCGGTTCGTGTAGTCGATCTCGCAGTCGGGAACGTAGGCCTCGCAGGTGTACATGAAGCTGCGGGCATGGCTGCTGGTCTGGAAACCGACGATATCGCAGCCGAGCAGGCCCTCGCAGATGGCCTGGCGCATCTCCGCCGGGAGCAACCGCCAGTAGTCCGGATCTGGCCAGGGAATGTGCACAAAATGCTGGATAATCGCTTGCGGGCGCTGCTCGCGGATCATTCGCCCAACGAGATAGAGCTGGTAGTCCTGCAGCATGATGATCGGCTCCTCGCTGGAGCCGGCTTCTTGGCAGGACGCCACGATCTGGTCCGCGAACAGCTGGTTCACGTTCACGTAGCCGTTGCGCCAGGCGTCCCACGTCTCGTGCGTGATATCAGGGGCGCGCGGCGTGTCCCACAGGTAGTGCTGCAGGAACCACAGCAACGGGTTGCTGATCTCGTTGTAGTACTGGTTGTAGGAGCGCTCATCGGGCACGACGAAGCGGAGCCGGAATTGGGTGCCGGTCTCCTCGGGCGGCACGAACGACTCACCTCGTCGCTGGGCAAGCGACCACCGATCCCGGTCGCCTCCGCTCATGGTGGCGGCGATCCAGATCGCTTGCTGGTCCTGCAGCACGGTGGAGATGGCGGTGACGAGACCGCCGCTGCCCTGGCGGGAGGTGAAGCGGTCATCGCCGACCTGGGTGAACGCCACCGGGCCGCGGTTTGAGGCGACGATGAGGGGCCGCTCGCTCATGATCTCCGCGATGCGAGCATCGGTGGTCTCCGATAGCTCGCCTGGGGAGCTACTCAAAGATGCCGGATTGCTGCTCGTGTTCGCCATGATGCGTGACTCCTTCTCTTCCCGCCCGTCATGCCCCGTTAAATGCTGTGTCGTACCGTCAGCATGCGCGGGACCACTCCATTTCGCAAGTGCGCTTTGATGCATATACCAAACACCCTGCTTCGCACATTCCGTGCGAGGCAGGGTGCCGGTTATGCGTCGCGTGTCGAAGCGCGGCTACTCCTGAACGGGGTAGCCCTCGTCGTCGAGCTCCGCCTTGATCTTGTCGAGCGAGATCTTCGACGGGTCGAAGCTCAGGTCGACGCGCTTGGTCTCGGCCGAGGCGACAACCTTGTCGATGCCCTCCAGCCCGCCGAGGCGGTTCTGGATCGACATCACGCAATGCCCGCAGCTGATGTCCGGAGCGGTGAGGGTGATGTTCTCGTGCGTGGTCTGGGCCATGCTGTGTCCTTCCTGTCCGATGGCGATCGCCACCGTTCCTGTTGCCGCGAGGTCCATGCCATGAACCCATCCTGCGGCTGATTGTCGTTGATTCCGCTCGCACCTGCGCGGGGCATCCCAGGCGGGACGCCGCCCGCGTTAGTGCGACATTGAATCCATACCGGTAGTGCTGTCGCTGACCGAGAAGCCCATCCCGGCCTGGTTCGCCAGCCACATCGCCAGCGCGCCGATCAGCAGCGCCAGCAGGCCGATCGCGACGAGGTAGCCGCTATCGCGCAGGCGCTGGCCCAGCGGCGGGTGCAGGATCTCCTGCGGGCTCTGCGGTGGCCGGAAGCCACGCAGCCGCAGCGCGTTGGTGACGACGCTGACCGAGCTCATCGCCATGGCGGCGGCGGCGATCATCGGGTTCAGCAGGATGCCGAACGCGGGGAAGAGCGCGCCGATGGCGATCGGGATCAGGGCGATATTGTAGGCGAAGGCCCAGAACAGGCCCTGCTTGATGGTCGCGACCGTCCGTCGGGAGATCGCGATAGCGGTGACGATCCCCTTCGGGTCGCCGCCGATCAGGGTGATGTCGGACGAGGCCATGGCGACGTCCGTACCGGTGCCGATGGCGATGCCGAGGTCGGCGCTGGCGAGCGATGGCGCGTCGTTGATACCGTCGCCGACCATCGCGACCGTCCTGCCCTGCGATTGAAGCTCGCGCACCTTGTCGGCCTTGCCGTCCGGCAAGACCTCCGCAAGCACGTTGCTGATGCCGGCCTGCTCCGCCACGACGTTCGCCGTCGTACGGTTGTCGCCCGTGATCATCCAGACGTCGAGCCCAAGGGCCCGCAGGTCCGCGACGGTCTCGCGGGCATCGTCCTTCAGCGCGTCGGCGATGCCGATCACGCCGGCGGGCTGCCCGTCGATCGCGACCATGACCGGCGTCGCGCCCTCGGCGGCGACCGCGCTGGCCGCGTCGCGAAGCCCGACGCCGTCGATAGCGTTGCCGGTCATCAGCGATTCATTGCCGATCACGACGCGGCGGCCGTCGACAGAAGCGATGATGCCCTGGCCGGTGACGGAGTCGAACATCGTCACAGGCGGGAGCGTCAGGCCCTGGTCACGCGCGGCGGCCACGATCGCCTCGCCGAGTGGATGCTCCGACGACGTTTCAGCGGCGGCAGCGAGCCGGAGGATGTCATCCTCGGCGACACCGTCGACCGCGTGGATCGCCGTCACCGTCGGTTTGCCGTGCGTGATCGTGCCGGTCTTGTCCAGCACGACCGTGTCGACCTTGCGCGCCATCTCCAGCGCCTCGCCACCGCGGACGAGGACCCCGTACTCGGCGGCCTTGCCGGTCCCGACCATGATCGCGGTCGGCGCGGCGAGCCCGAGGGCGCACGGGCAGGCGATCACCAGCACCGAGACCAGCGCGGTCACGGCGTAGGCCAGGACCGGATCCGGCCCCCAGATCAGCCAGCCGGCGAACGTCAGCGCGGCGATCACCAGGACGGCCGGGACGAAGTAGCCGGAGATCTGGTCGGCGAGGCGCTGCATTGGGGCCTTGGAGCCCTGCGCGTCCTCGACCAGGCGGACGATCTGCGACAGGACGGTGTCCCGCCCGACCTTCGTCGCGCGGAAGACGAACGAGCCGGTGCCGTTAATCGTCGCGCCGATCACCTCGTCGCCGGCGTTCTTGGTGACCGGCATCGACTCGCCGGTAAGCATGCTCTCGTCGACGGTCGACGTGCCCTCGGTGACCACGCCGTCGACCGGCAGCTTCTCGCCCGGCCGGACGCGGACGAGGTCGCCGACCATGACGGTCTCGGTCGGGACATCCTGCTCAACGCCGTCGCGGATGACGCGGGCGGTGTCGGCGCGAAGGTCCATCAGCTTGCGGATGGCGTCGCCAGTGCTCTTCTTGGCGCGCGCCTCCATCCAGCGCCCCATCAGGATGAGCGCGATGATGATCACGGCGCTCTCATAGTAGAGATGCGTCGGGATCTCCCAGCGCTCGGCAAGATCGGGCCACAGCGTGACGAACGCGCTGTAGCCATAGGCGACGCTGGTGCCGACGGCGACGAGCGTGTTCATGTTCGTCGCACCGTGCTTCAGCGCGGCCCACGTCGCCGAGTAGAACTCACGACCGGCCCAGAACTGGACGATGGTCGCCGGGATCAGCAGCAGCGGCGCCAGCGTCCGCTCGCTCATCGGCAGCGGCACGTACATCAGGACCATCATCGCCAGGCCGATCGCCAGGCTGACGAGGCTCTTGCGCTTCAGGTCAGCGATGTGGGCGTCCCGCTTGCGGTCGCGCTCCTCCGCCTCGCGCTCGGCATCGGTCGGGCCGGCCTGCGCGACGGGTGCGGACGGCGTCGGGGCGCACCACCTGCGCGGCCAGCGCGATCTCGCCCGGCGTGTAGCCGGCTTTGGCCACGGCGTCGCGCAGCTGGTCGGCGTTGACATCGGGCCCGTAGGTGACGGTCGCCTTCTCGGTCGCGAGGTTCACGCTGACGTCGCTGACGCCGTCGACCTTCTCCAGCGCCTTCTCGACACGCCGGACGCACGACGCGCAGGTCATACCGGCGACATCGAACGTGGTCGTGCCGCCGTTGCCGGTGGCGGGCGCAACGGGTGCCGCCGGGGCAGGCGGCGTCAGGCTGATCTGGCCGGGCGTGTACCCCGCCTTCTCGACAGCCTGGCGAATCTCGTCCGCGGTCACATCCTGCGCGTAGGAGACCGTCGCCTTCTCCGTGGCCAGGTTGACGTTGACGTCCGAGAGCCCCTCGACCTTGCCGAGAGCCTTCTCGACGCGACGCACGCAGGACGCGCACGTCATGCCGCCGACGTCGAACGAAACGGTGCCCGGCCCCTGGGTTGCGCCACCTCCCGGAGCGACCGGGGCAGGGGAGGGCGCGGCAGTCGGGGCCGTCAGGCGAATCTGGCCAGCCTTGTAGCCGGCCTTCTCGACCGCCTTGCGCAGCTGCTCCTCGGTGACGCCCTCGTCCAGGGCAACGTTCACCGACTCGTCGATGAGGTTGACGCGGATGTCGGAGACGCCGGGCACCTTGCCGAGCGACTTCTCGACGCTGCGTACGCACGAGGCGCAGGTCATGCCCTCGACGGGGAAGGACGTGCGGTTCTCGGTTTTCGTGGATTCTTGCACCATTGCGGTGGTCCCTGTTGAAACACATGTGGGCGGTTGGCCGCGTATCGGCCATCCCGCACCGCTCTATCACCTTTCCATTATACCCTATGGGGGTATTTTGTCATGCATCCGGGTCGGGCCGGCGGTCTCTACGGTGCCGGTCGGGCAGGCTGGTGATGTACCATTAGGAGACGTCATTTGGGTGCGGAGCTCCATGCGAACATCCCGGGGTCGTCTGGGTCCGGGTCAATCGAGACACGCTCCGGTAGCCCGCAGGAGGACCTTCCATTGGTGGACCGATCTCGCCCCGAATCCGCACGTCGCCCTGGTATCGCTCCACGACACGACGCCACCGCTGATGAGCCGCGCGCCAAGGCGCCGCAGGACGGCGGGCGCGTCTGCCCGTGGTGCGGAAGCGACGACACCACGTTCTACAAGCGAGGGTTAACCGGTCCGACCGACGAGCGCGACCAGTACTTCACCTGCAACGATTGCGGGCGCCTGACCTACGAGATCGTCTCGCGGACGAACCGGGACGTGCGGGTCGGGCAATTTCGTGCCGGTGGGACATTCCGGGATAACGCGCGCCAGACGAAATACACGATCAGCCGGGTGTTGAAGGTGGGGCTCAACGAGTTCCTGCTCTACCTGAAGCCGGTTCTGCCGGGCGCCGACGAGCGCTAGCGGGCGCCACGACGACCTGGCCGATCACCACGACATCACGACCACACAGCACAAGGACGAGTACCCCACTACATGAGCGATGGAACCCTGACGGACACGACCACGGCGGTCGCCCCATTGGCGAGCGAAGTGGATCGACGCCGCACCTTTGCGATCATCTCCCATCCGGACGCCGGCAAGACAACGCTGACCGAGAAGCTGCTGCTGTACGGTGGCGCCGTGCAGCTTGCGGGCTCCGTCACCGCGCGGAAAACGCAGCGCCATGCCGCATCCGACTGGATGGACATCGAGAAGGAACGCGGCATCTCGATCACCTCGACGGTGCTCGCCTTTCCCTATAAAGGGAAGCAGCTGAACCTGCTCGACACTCCGGGCCACCAGGACTTCTCCGAGGACACGTACCGCACCCTGACCGCCGTCGACAGCGCCGTGATGGTGCTGGACGGCTCGCGCGGTATCGAGCCGCAGACGTTGAAGCTTTTTGAAGTCTGCCGCCGCCGCCATACGCCGATCTTCACGTTCATCAACAAGGTCGATCGCCCCGCGAAGGCCCCGCTTGACCTCATGGACGAGATCGAGCAAACGCTCGGTTTGGCGACCTACCCGCTGAACTGGCCGATCGGCGACGGGCCGGACTTCCGCGGCGTCTACGACCGCATGACGAACACGGTCCAGCTCTACGAGCGAACCGAGCACGGCTCCAAGCGCGTGCCGGTGCAGGTGAGCGACCTGAACGACCCGACGCTCGCCGAGAAGATCGGCGAAGACCTCGCCGGGAAGCTGCGCGAGGATATCGAGCTGCTCGAGCTGGCGGGGACGCCGTTCGACATCGATGAGGTCCTGGCCGGCCGCCTGACGCCCGTCTCGTTCGGCTCGGCGCTGACCAACTTCGGCGTCCAGCTTTTCCTCGATACCTTCATCGAGCACGCGCCAGGCCCGAAGCCGCAGGAGACCAACAAGTACACGATGGAGCCGACGGACGAGCGATTCTCCGGCTTCGTTTTCAAGATCCAGGCGAACATGGACCCGCGCCACCGCGACCGGGTGGCCTATTTCCGCGTCGTCTCCGGCAAGTTCGAGCGCGACATGGACGCCTGGCACCCGCGTCTTGGCCGGAAGGTGCGCCTCTCCCGCGCGATGCGGCTCTTCGGGCAGGATCGCGAGATCGTCGAGGAGGCGTATGCCGGCGACGTGGTCGGCCTGATGAGCACCGGCACGTTTACGATCGGCGACACGATCAGTAGCGAGGATGTCGGCACGTTCTCCGCCATGCCCCGCTTCCAGCCTGAGCATTTCGCGCGGCTGCGACACGCGAAGGCTGACAAGTACAAGCAGTTCCTGAAGGGCATCACCCAGATCGAGGAGGAGGGCGGCATCCAGCTCTTCTACCCGGTCTCCAGCGGCTCCCGCGAGCCGATCATGGCGGCTGTCGGCGTGCTGCAGTTCGACGTTGTGCGCTCCCGGCTCGAGTCGGAGTACAACGTCGAGACGATCATGGAGCCGCTGACGTTCTCCGCTGCCCGTTGGGTGAGCGGTGACGATACCGAGATCAGCTCGATCGGCAACGGCCGCGGCCGCATGCGCGCCGAGGACCGCGAGGGTCGCCCGGTAATCCTGTTCACGACCGAGTGGGACCTTCGCTACGCCGAGGAAAACGCGAAGGACGTGACGTTCTCCGCGCTTGCGGGCATCTAGACTAGGCAGACGACGGGGCGGCGGATCATCGGCCGCCCCTCATCATAAGGAGACACGATCCATGGCAACCGCTCCGGCCACCGGCGCCCTTCCGCGTTGGAACCTCGACCAGTACTACCCCGGCCTTGATTCCGACGGCTTCCGCGACGCCTTCGGCGAGATGAAGGCGAAGATCGGCACATTCTCCCGCATCGTCGACGAGATTTCGGCGGAGGGCACGAGCGCCGATCCGGTCGACGCCGTGGACCGCGCGCTCGGCTCGCTCAACGACCTGCTCGAGGACGTCGGGCTGATGATGTCGTACCTGTACGGCGTGGTCTCGGTGAACTCCCGCGATGAGCTCGCCCAGCGCTACCTGAGCCAGGCCCAGATGGCCCTGGTCCCGTTCCGCCAGGCGAACACGCGCTTCACAGCGTGGCTCGGCCAGCAGGACGTCGAGGCGATGATCGATGCGTCGAGCATCGCGAAGGATCATGCCTACCTGTTGCGCCAGGCGAAGGTCGAGGCCGAGCACCTGATGGCGCCCGCCGAGGAGGCCCTTGCCAGCGAGTTGACGCTCTCCGGCGGATCAGCGTTCGGCAAGCTGCACGATGACATCACGTCGCAGATCCTGGTGCGGTTCGAGAAGCGTCCGGGCGAGGACGTCGAGCTGCCAATGAGCGAAGTCCGCAACCTCGCCATGGACCCCGACCGCGACGTTCGCCGCCGCGCGTTCGAGGCGGAGCTCGCCGCCTGGAAGCAATGGGAGACCCCGATTGCCGCCGCGTTGAACGGCGTCAAGGGCGAGCACACGACGCTGGCCCGCAAGCGCAGCTGGGACAGCGTGCTCGACCAGTCGCTGTTCCAGAACCACATCGACCGCCAGACCCTCGACGCGATGATGCAGGCCGCCCGTGAGGCGTTCCCGGACATCCGCCGCTACTGGGCGGCGAAGGCGAAGGCGCTCGGCGTCGACAAGCTGATGTGGTACGACGTCACCGCCCCGGTTGGCGACGATACCCGCGCATGGTCGTGGGACGAGGCGATGGACTTCGTCCTCGAGCAGTTCGGCAGCTACTCCGACGCCATGCGGGATATGGTCCAGCAGGCGATCGACGAGGAGTGGATCGATGCCGAGCCGCGCCCGGGCAAGGTCGGCGGCGCGTACTGCTCCGGCACCCGCGACGGCAAGTCGATGGTGCTCTCGAACTTCACGCCATCGTTCGACGGCGTCAGCACCATGGCCCACGAGCTTGGCCACGCCTACCACAACGTCGCCGAGAAGAACCGCACGGCCCTGCAGCGGGCGGAGACGCCGATGACGCTGGCCGAGACGGCGAGCACGTTCTGCGAGACGATCCTGCGCAAGGCGGCGATCGCGAAGGGAAGCGAGAACGAGAAGTTCGCGATCCTCGAGGGTGCGCTTGTCGACGCTGGCCAGATCGTCGTCGATATCAGCAGCCGCTTCCTGTTCGAGCAGTCGGTGGTCGAGGCCCGCGTCGATCGCGAGCTCTCGGCGGACGAATTCTGCGAGCTGATGCTCGACGCCCAGCGGCAGACCTACGGCGACGCGATCGCCAAGGACGGCCTGCACCCGTACATGTGGGCGGTGAAGGGGCACTACTACAGCCCGAACTTCGCCTTCTACAACTTCCCGTACATGTTCGGCCTGCTCTTCGGGCTTGGCCTGTACGCCAAGTACCAGGAGGACCCGGAGACGTTCCGCGCCAACTACGACGACCTGCTGTCGTCCACCGGCATGGCGGACGCCGCCGAGCTGGCCGGGCGCTTCGGGTTCGATATCCAGACGCCGGACTTCTGGCGCTCCAGCCTGGACGTGATCCGGCAGGATATCGACGAGTTCGTTGCCTTGGTCGAGAAGACGTACGGCGCCTAGCGCCGACTTCCGACCTGGTCGGGGAGGGGAGCGCTGGTGGGGTTCTCGCCGGTGCTCCCCTCTGTCGTTCGGGAGAGGAACAAGAGATGCCTGGATCGAAAGGGCTGGCACGATTCAACAAGCGGGTGACGAACCGGATCGCGTGGCCGCTCGTCGCACTGTTGCCGGGCATGGGCGTGATCTTCCACCTGGGGCGGAACACGGGCCAGGTCTACCGGACCCCGGTCCTGGTGTTCCGGGACGGGGAGGACTACGTCGTCGCGCTGACGTATACCTCGGACACCGATTGGGTCAGGAACGTGCTCGCGGCCGGCGGCTGCGGCTTTCTTACCCGTGGGCGCAAGATCACGTTGATCAAGCCCCGCGTCTCGGTCGATCACGACAAACGATGGGCGCCCTGGTTCATCCGCGCGGCGCTGGACCGTATCGACGCGCACGAGATCATGCGGCTGCGGGAGTCCTGACCGCCCTGACACCAAAGCGTCACGGAACCGAATCACTCCCGACGTTCACCCGGCCCTCGTGGCTGGGTTTTGTGTTGTCCGCGAATGACTGCCTGAAAAGAAACTTTCCCGAACGATGACGTAGGCATGTTTTATCGGCGGTTGCGTTTTTCATGGCCAATCTGCAAGAATGCGGGCAGATCGCACAATCCATATTTCGGTGATGTCTCGGTTTTCCAGCTTCTGTGCTGGGTTCCTCGACGATACCGTCTTCGCTGGGTCGGTCGTCGCTTCCTTCGCGGAAGCGGTGTCGGCGATGTAGGAGGGAAGAGGCCCGCACCGGATCTGAAGAGCTGCACAGGACGATCAGTGGACGAAACGCCATCCCCACCAGTCGGGTCGGCGTGAGAAAGGATCGAAACCATGAGCGACGAGCGAACGCAGCAGTTGATCAGGGACGCGAAGGCCATGCGCCTGTCCCGGCGCAGCATTCTCCGGCGGGCATCCGCCCTTGGGCTCTCCACGGTCGCCGCAGGCCAGGTGCTGACCGCGGCCGGGATGCCGGCGCCCAGGCGAGCCGCACCGGCGTTGCTCCAGGGCAGCAGCCTGAACATTCTGGCGAGCACGGCGTTCGTCCCCGCGGCACAGGAGTACTTCGCCGAGCAAGCCAAGACCTTCGGCGATGAAAACGGTGTCGATGTCACTGTGGACTTCGTGAACTGGCCCGATCTCCAGCCGCGGACGACCTCCGCCGTTCAAGCCGGGGCGGGGCCGGACATCGTCGAGTTGTGGGATACCATCCCGTACCTCTTCTCCGAAAGCCTGGTCGACGTCTCCGACATGATCGGCTCGCTCGAGGAGGCGCAGGGCGGGTACTACGAGTGGGTGGTCAATACCGCGTCCGTCGACGGACAATGGCTTTCGATCCCGCACGGCACGTCCTCGATCGCCGTCGCCTACCGCAAGAGCATGCTGCAGGAGGCGGGCCTCGAAGACCCGGAGAAAGATTTCCCGAAAACATGGGAGGATCTCTTCGCCCTTGGCAAGAAGCTGAAGGAGAACGGGCATCCCATTGGCCAGTCGCTGGGTCAAAGCCTCGGCGATCCCCCGAACTTCTGCTACCCGTACATGTGGTCGTATGGCTCCATGGAGGTGGAGGAGGACGGGACGACGGTCGCCTTTGATACGCCTGAATTCCGCGACGCCATGGACCGGTTTATCCAGGCATGGACGGACGCCTTCGACGAGACCGGTCTCGGATGGGATGACTCGACAAACAACAGCGCCTACCTCTCGGGCCAGATTTCAATGACGCAGAACGGGTCCAGCATCTACCTTGCGGCAAAGGATCCGGAAGGCGAGAACTCGAACCCGGAGATCGCGGATGACACCTACCATGCGCCGCTGCCGGCAGGTCCTGCCGGGCAGTTCGCGGTGCTCGGAAGCCGCTCGATGGGCATCATGAAGTATTCGGAAAACCAGGATGCGGCCAAGTCCTTCCTCGAGTGGTGGTTCCAGCCGGAGCAGTACTCGTCCTGGCTCGATGTCTACGAGGGATACATCATCCCGCCCGGGCCGACCTTCATCGACGACCCGGTCTTCACGGAAGATCCAAAGCTGGCCGAGTTCGTGAAGATCGTGGATATCGGCAGGAACAAGGGGTACGCCGGCCCGGCCAACCAGAAAGCTGCCCAGGCCGCTGCCCAGTACATCGTGGTCAACACGTTCGCCGATGCCGTGCAGGGTGGCGACGCGGGGGCGGCGATCGAGCAAGGCGCTCGCCTGTTGGAGCGCGTCTACGGTCGCTGATCCGATGCATTGCCCCGGATGGGCCGCGACCCCAGCGGCCCATCCGGTTCCCGCGTTTGGCCGTAACCCGTGAGGAAGCCTGTGGCAACCCGATCCGTGGCGCCATCCGTCGTGAAAGAGCCCATCGTCGTCCGCTCGCCGGACCCCCTTTGGAAGCGAATCCACCAGCGCGAGTCGACACTCGCCTGGCTTTTCCTGCTCCCCGGTCTGGCGGTCCTGGCCGTCTTCATGGCCTATCCGTTCGCCTACGGCGTCTATATCTCCATGACCGATGCCTTCGTGGGCTTTGCGGGCGAGCAGTTCATCGGGTTCGACAACTACCGGTATCTGCTGGATGATCCAATCTTCCTGAAAACCGTGCGCAACACCCTTGTGTACGGGTTCGGGACCGTGCCGTTCAAACTCGCATTCGGTTTGGGTCTGGCCATGGTGCTGAACCAGCAGTTCCGGTTCAGCCGCTTCTTCCGGGCGTTCCTGCTCCTGCCGTGGATCGTCCCGACAGCGATCAGCAGCCTCGCCTTCCTCATGTTGTACAGCGGCGTGCTCAGCCCAATCTCCTGGGTACTCGACCGGATCGGGCTCATCGAAGGGAACATCAACTTCCTTGGCGATCCGGTGAACGCCATCGTGTCCCTCTGTGTCGCCAACATTTGGCGCGGTGTGCCGTTCTTCGGCATTTCGATCCTCGCCGGGTTGCAGGCGGTGCCCGATGACCTGAACGAGGCAGCGGCGCTGGACGGGGCGAACGCCTGGCAGCGGTTCTGGTCCGTGACATGGCCGGTGATCCGCAACATCACCCTTATCGCGACGCTCTTCTCGGTGATCTGGACGTTCGCGGACTTCCAGCTGATCTATGTGCTGACCAAGGGCGGACCGGCGAACTCCACCCACATCTTCGGCACCTACGCCTATCAGGCGCTGAGCTACACCGACCTCGGGATGGCCGCGGCGATCGCGCTCTATATGTTCCCGTTCCTGGCAGTGCTCGCGATCCTGCTGCTTCGCTTCATTCGGACGAACGACTAGCATCGGTTCGCGCGCGTCAATGAGGAGACTTCCGCATGGCCATGGTTGGCGCTCACAAGACACGAAGCCGCTGGCTGGGGCTCTACGTCCCGTTGACGCTGTTCATGGCGTTCCTGCTGTTCCCGTTCTACTGGATGCTGGTCGTCTCGCTAAAGCCGAACTCGGACCTGCTGAACACGGAGATCAACCCCTTTATCCTGACCAGCATCACGTTCGACCACTACAGCTACCTGTTCACCGACACGTCGTTCCTGCGCTATACGCTGAACACGTTTATCGTCACGATCGGCGCGACGGTGATCTCGCTTGCCGCGAGCATCCTGATCGGGTACGCGCTCGGGCGCTTCCGGTTCCGGGGCGGAAGCTTCATGGGCGCGGTGATCTTCCTGGCCTACCTGGTCCCGCCGACGCTGCTCTTCATCCCGCTCTCGCAGGTGGTGGCAAACCTCGGCATCTATAACACCTACTGGGCGTTGATCTTCACGTACCCGACCTTCCTGATCCCGTTCGCGAGCTGGCTCCTGATGGGCTACTTCCGGACGATCGCGATCGACCTGGAACACGCTGCCCTCGTCGATGGCGCGACGCGGCTGGAGGCGATGCGGCACGTGATCCTGCCGCTTGCGATGCCGGGTGTCCTCTCCGCCGGCATCTTCTGCTTCACGCTGGCATGGAACGAGTTCCTGTACGCGCTGGTGTTCATGGGGTCGGGCAGGATGAAGACGTTGCCTGTCGGTGTCGTGACGGACCTCATCCGCGCGGACGTCTACTTTTGGGGCTCGCTGATGGCGGCGGGCATCCTCGGATCGGTGCCGGTCGCGGTCGCTTATTCGTTCTTCGTCGACAACTACATCTCGGGCATGACCGCCGGAGCCACAAAGGGCTGAGGCGGTTCTCGCTGAAACTGCGCGCCCGGTTATCGACCTTCGGTCGATGTCTCGGGCACGGGGCCCGAGACTACAGGACAGGCGGCGAGATTACGGGATGGGGGAGGCGGCCGGCGATGCGAAGGGCGTTGCGATCGGTGTAGCGGGGGACGTCGAGCGTTGTGGCGTGGTGCCGAGGGGTTCGATGGGGAGGGACTTGTCCCAGCCCCAGTGCACCCATCCGTCGTCGTAGACGCGCAGGTTGTGGTATCCGGCGAGATGCAGCGCAAGCCAGACCTGCCCGGTCTCTGTCCCGAAACGCCCGTAGATCACGATCTCCCCGTCGGGCTGCAGGCCGAGCGGCGCGAACACCTCGCGGAGCTCGTCCGGGGATTTGAACGTCCCGTCCTCGCGCACGACGGACGTCGCCGGGACCGACCACGAGCCTGGAATCTGGCCGACGCGGATCGTCTCGTTCACCGTGTCCTGCTGCTGCTCTGGCGTTCGGGCATCGATGATCGTCAGCGTCGGGTCGTCGATGCGCTCCGCCAGCTCACCGGTCTCGATCTCGTTCGCGGGAATCCACGTTGGTGTCGGGTCGGCAACCTTCTCCAGCGACGCCGATTCGGTGGAAGAGGGATTGCCGGCGCCAATCCAGGCGCCATAGCCGCCGTCAAGAAGCCATGAGTTCTCGAAACCGTTCGTGCGGAGTAACCAGAGGAACCACGCCGCACGCTCACTGGCATTGTTGTCGTACACGACGATGTCGGGCGTCCGGCGGGTACTCCAGCGTCAGGGAATCCTCCGCGGGATCGCTGAGCTTGCCACCCTCGCCGTAGTTGGCCGCGTGCCACGGCATCGCGTCTTCCCACCAGACGTGGACCGCTCCGGGGATGTGCCCTTGCGCGTAGACATCCTCGTCAGAGAGGTCGATAACGAGGTCAATGGTGCCCAGATTGTTCGCCAGCCAGGGGACGTCGACAATCAGGTCCGGTTCGCCCTGCAGGAATGGTGTGGCGGCCACCGGTTCTACGCGTTCCGGCTCGGTCTCACGGTCGATGAAAACGGCGACCGCACCGAAGCCCACCACAAAGAGCAGCCCGATGACGATCATGGCGGCGTAGTCCTTCAGGATCGGGCGCATGGGCTGGCTGACCTCCGGGGTGCGCGGGGATGCGGATCAACGAGGGCAATGATACGGGACCGGGCACGGAAACGCCCCGAGGCCTGACGGCTCGGGACGTTTCCGACGGATTCCGTTCAGCTCACGGTGATCAGCCGTTGCCAGGCTCGATCGTGTAGACCACCTGGATCGTGACCACGATCTCTGTGGTGCCTGGCGAGACCGGCACGGAGCGCGACGCCTCTTCAGGGGCCGAGGCCATGACGGCGTCCGACATCACGTAGTCCTGCGCGACCGGGGATGGGGCGGACGTTTCGTCCAGTGAGAAGACGCCGGTGATAATCGCGCCCGAGAGGCGAGCGTACTCGTCCGCCTTGGTGCGGGCGTCGTTCACCGCCGCCTCGCGTGCCTGCGCCATGTACGGCGAGGGATCGTCGACGAAGAACGAGATGCCGCCGATGTAGGTCGCGCCGGACGAAACACCCTGGTCGAGCAGCGTTCCAACCTGCTCGAGGTCGCGAATGGTGACGTCGAGCGACAGCGTGACCTGGTAGTAGTCGATGCCGACGACGTTGCCGTTCCGGTCGTACTCGTTGACCGGGTAGACGTCGTATGAGGCGGTGCGGATGTCGTCCTCGGCGACGCCATTCTCGACGAGCATCGCGGAGAGTTTCTCGACGTTGGCGGTGACCTCATCCTGCGCCGTGGAGAGCTCCTTGTTGCGGCTCTCGACGCCGAACATGACGCGGGCGGTGTCCGGGCTGGCGGTCACGCGGCCCTCGCCGGACACGGAGATGAGGCGGAGCGAATCGACTGTCGGGGCGGAACTTTGCGCGCTGGCCGCGGGAACGGCGGTCACGAGGAGAGCGAGCGTCAGCAGGGTAAGTGGGATCGCCCGGAGCCACACTCCGGTTTTCCTGAACTGTGTCATGGCTGTTCCTTGCGTCTAGTGGCGGGGTTCTCCGCCGCGAATGGCTGCCGACATCCACATCCAGGTGCCGCCGAGAAGGATGGCGACGACGCCGATGACGATGGTCGCGATCTCCGCGTTCGTCAGGCCCGCGTTGGTGGCCTCGATCGTTGCCGGGGCGGACTGATGCTGGAGCGACGCGTTCGTGCTGTCATGAGCGGACGCCGCCTGCCCCTGATCGACCACCTCGCCACGCTCCTGCGGCGCGGATGCCGGGTTTGTCTCTCCCAACGAGTCGGTGCCGCCTGACGTTTCGCCGGACTGCATTGACGTGGTGGCATCGAGCGTCACCGTGTCGTCCTGCGGATTCACGACAAGCGTCGCGCCGAGGATCAGGACCGCAAGCATGGCGGCAACGCTGAGCGCACGAACGACCGGCAGCAGCCGCACGATGGTGCTGGCGGTGCCGCGTTCGTGGATCGGCGTCGGCTTCTTCGCCTGCTCGGGCGTGAGGGCGAAGGAGCGGGGCGGGGCGATCTCCGGCAATTGACTGAAGATAGCGGAGACGGCGCGAAGCTCGTTGGCACGTGTGGCGCACAGCTCGCAGCTCGCGAGGTGATGCGTCACGAGCGCGTCTTCCTCCGGCGTCGCCACGCCATCAATCCATGCGTTGAGGAGGTCATCTCCGAGATGGGCTGGTCGGTCTGTCATCGTTCATGGTCCCGGACAATGTTCGCGAGCGGGGTCCTGGCGTCGCAGTGGTGCATACGCGGCGTGTCTCCAGGTCCGTCGGTCGTTGTCGATTCGCAAGGTGCCTGCCTTGCGCCGGATAGCCGTCCTGGCTACCTGTCGTTAAGACGAGCGAATCGTTCGACGAGTTCCATGCCCGCGGGAGAGGCCCGCAGCACCTCGCGGAGGCGCGAGCGGCCCCGGCTGATGCGGGATTTGACCGTGCCGACAGCGACGTTCATGATCTCGGCGATCTCGTCGTACGGGTACCCCTGCACATCGGAAAGGACGATGGCGAGGCGCTGGTCTTCCGGAAGGCTGGCAAGCGCGGACTCGAGGAACGCGCTGAGCTCGCCTCGCGCCGCGAAACTCTCCGGGTGCTCGACCGCGTCGGCCTGCGACGTCCATTCCGTCTCCGACTCGAAGGGCTGGGCGTCGAGCGACTGCGCCGGGCGCCGGGCCTGCGCGCGGAGAATGTCGTATGTGCGGTTGGTCGCGATGCGCAGGATCCATGGCCGGACGATGCCGCCACGGAAGCTGTCGATGCTGTTCCAGACGCGGATGAAGGCGTCCTGCGTGGCATCTTCGGCAAGGGCGCCGTCGCGCAGCATGCGATAGCAGACGCTGTAGACGGCCCGCTCGTGGCGGCCGACGAGCTGGTTGAACGCGTCGAGATCGCCGCCCTGCGCGGCATGCACCAGTAGCAGATCGTCTTCGTTCTGGTCGATGGCCGTGGTGGTCATGGGCTTTTGCGTGCTCTCCGCTCGTACCGGCACATGCCGTATGCGGTCATGGGTGATGATGGTCGGCGATAATGCCCTGATCTTTGACCATGATAGGGGACTGGGGCGCGTCTTTGCGATCCGGCGGCGATCTGCGAGGATGAAGCCGGACACGCGACGATGGCGTTTCAATACAGGAGCAATTGTGATGACTGGCAAGGCATGGAAAGACGAGCTGGACGCGCGTCGGGACGACCACGTGCAGGAGCTGCTCGAGCTTGTGCGTATCCCCAGTGTGAGCACCGACCCGGAGCGGAAGGGCGATGTCCGGGCTACCGCCGAATGGGTCGCGAAGCAGGCTCGAGACGGCCGGCGTGCCGGAGGTGAAGATCGTCGACTCGGCGGGACATCCGGCAGTGGTCGGGCGCTGGCACGCGCACGATGACCAGCCGACGATCCTCATCTACGGGCATTACGACGTGCAGCCGGCGGAGCCGCTGGATCTGTGGAACACCCCGCCGTTCGAGCCGTCGGTGGATGGTGACACGGTGTATGGCCGTGGCGTTTCTGATATGAAGGGCAACCTGCTGACGGCCGTGCAGGGCGTCGAGGCGGCCGCGAAGGCGAACGGCGGAGTGCCGCCGATCAACGTCAGCTTCATTTTCGAGGGCGAGGAGGAGATCGGCAGCCCGAACTTCCGCGCGATCTTGCAGGAGGAGAAGGAATTCCTGCAGGCCGACGCCGTCATCTCCGCCGATGGGGGGCAGTTCGGCCCGGACACGCCGTCGCTCGGCGTGTCGCTGAAGGGCCTCGCTGGCGTGCAGATCAACCTGACCACGGCGAACACCGACTTGCACTCCGGGTCCTACGGGGCGTGGGTGCCGAACGCGGTGCAGTCGCTGGTCAAGCTCGCGACGACGTTCCATGACGAGAATGGCCGCGTGCTGGTCGAGGGCTTCTACGACGATGTCCGCGAGCTCTCCGATGAGGAGCGCGAGGAGGTCGGCAAGCTCGCCATGGACGAGAACGAGGAGAAGCGCAAGCTCGGTATCGATTCGCTCTGGGGAGAGGCCGGGTATACCGCGCGCGAGCGGCAGTGGGCACGCCCGACCGTCGACTTCAACGGGATCTGGGGAGGTTTCCAGGGCGAGGGCGTGAAGACCGTCACCCCGCGCGAGGCGCACCTGAAGGTCACGTGCCGCCTCGTTGCCGATCAGGACCCGGCGAAGATCGTCGAGCTGCTGAAGGCGCACGCCGAGAAGCACTGCCCGCCGGGCGCAAAGGTCGAGGTCGTCGGCCTGCCGGGCTCGGCGCGCCCATATGCCGCCGACCGCAGCCATCCCGTGTTCGTCGCTGTGACCGATGTGCTCGAAGGAGCTGTATGGCACCGACCCGGTGATCACGCGGAACGGCGGGACGGTGCCAGCGACAGGCATCTTCCAGGATGAGCTCGGCGTCGAGACGGTCACGATGGCGTGGGCCGCGCCGGACAGTAAGGCGCATGCGCCGAACGAGTGGTATAGCCTGCGCGACTATCTCCGGGGACGTGAGGGCTTTGCGATGCTTATGGACCGGTTGCGCCGGTAAGTCCAGCGACGTGGCTCCATGACAGGAACGCCGGCAGGACACGCGCCTGCCGACGTTCCTTATTGTAGAATGTATACGAGACATCGTTTCGCGCCGGGGCACCGGTGCCCCGGCGCGCCCGGATGACAGGAGTCTCGTCATGCCACGGCATCGTATCGCCGCCTATCTCTCTCTCCTCCTCGCCCTCGGGATCACGCTTGCCGCGATCCTTGGCCCACTTGTCACGGATACGATTCGATTTCATTTGCCAGATTCCCTGGTCGTCCAGTACGAAGGTGGGGAAGTGGTGACCCTGGTCGTCGTGGTTCCGATGCTGCTGCTTGCCGCCGTTCGCTGGCTCCGGCAAGATCCGCTGGCCGCGCCGCTAGCCTTCGGGCCAGCCGCCTACGCGGTCTACACGTTCGTCACCGCCATCGTCGGGCAGGAATACGGTCGCTATCCGGGCAACGCCGAGCGGGCCTTCTTCCTCTACGCCGCGCTCATCGCCCTCGGAGCCGCCGTCGCGATCATTGCCCTGGCCGATTTGCTTCAATACGAGGCGCCGGAGCCACCAGCCGGTCTGCGCCGGGTGACGGCAGGTATCTTTCTTCTCGATCGCGGCCTTCTTCGCGCTGTCGTGGACCGCGCAGGCCGTACAGGTCTATCGTGGCCAGACGACCGAGGAATATGAACTGGGGCCAACGCTGTTCTGGCTGGTCAAGATGCTCGATCTCGGCTTCCTCGTGCCTGCGATGCTTTCGATCGGCGTCGGCCTGCTCCGGAGTAGCGCATTGGCGATCCGCATGGCGTACGGCATGGTGCCCTACGCCGTTTGCATGGCCGGGGCGATTCTCGGCATGAGCGTCGCGATGTGGCTGGAGGACGACCCCTCGGCCAGCCTTGCCATGACGGCTTTTCTCGCGCCGGTCACGCTCGGCCTGGTCTGGATCGCTGCGCGATGGTTGATGACCTATCGCCCAGTGCCGGATCACCGGGAGCGAACGCTCGGGCGCAGGACACTCGGGACAGGACATGCCTGATAAGCACGACATCCCTCCACCACGACAGATCGATGATATGCTCGGCGACTTTGCCGCCATGTTCTCTCATGGCGGAGTTGTTCCGCCGTCTGCGTCCCCGATCTCGACATCTTCCGCGTCAGCATCCTGGTCAGATGAACCTTTTGTGGCAATGTATGAGTTGGCGCTCGACGTGGCGGCCCAGCCGACCCCGAGGATGATGCAGTCGCCGACTGGTCGACGGGGCAAAGGACGTGTTCGGGGCGAGATCCGCCGTGCTCATGCTCGACGCCAGAAAGGGTCGCTCAGCATCCGTCGTTCTGGCAGGTGAGCCACCCGTTCCCGGCGTCGAAGGCTGGCGGACTGACAGCGCCTGCCCGGTGACAGGAAGCGTTGCTCCGGATAGGCCTATCCTGGTCAACCGCGTCTCCGCGGACACGGGGCGGCGCGCCTATGCCGCCCGGTCATCTGCCAGTGGAAAACGTGATGGGCGCGCCGATCCGGGACCTGGGATTCCTCTATGTGATTGATCGGGAAGATGGCGGGAATTTCTGCCACGACGACCTGGCGCGCTTGCAGCGGCTCTCCTGGCATGCCGCCGGGGCGTTTGATCGGGCCCGCGACGAAAGAGGGCACGCGTTCGCTCAAAGGCGGGTCGAGGCACAGCTCTCGCAACTGCGGATGATCATGGACACCCTCCCGGCAGGGGTGCTTGTGCTGCGGCCACCGGACGGGAGGGTCGAGCTGGCCAACAAGACGGCCGTCCAGACGATGCTTGGCAAGGATGCCCACGAGACGCACGAGGGTGTCGAGCTGAAAGTTTACCGCGACTTCCGGTGGTTCCGCGCGGACGGCACGGAACTGCCACGCTCCGAGCACCCGGGTATGATCGCCTTGCGGGGCGAGATCATCGGCAACCGCGCGTTGATCCTCGAGACCAAGGCGGGCAACCGCATCCCTGTTCGGGTGCAGTCGACGCCGATCTACGATAGTGAAGGGCGGGTGGCGCGGGCTGTCGTGCTCTTCCTCGACGTTGCCCGGGAGCGAGCGGCAGAACAGATCAAGGACGATTTCCTGTCGCTCATCTCGCACGAGTTCCGGACCCCGCTGACGGCGATCCATGGTGGCGCCTTGTTGCTCTCGCAGCAGGGCGAGGCGATGGACGACGAGATGCGGGGCGAGCTGCTGCAGGATATCGGCGAGGAGAGCCTGCGGCTGGATCGCATGCTCGGCAACCTGCTGAGCGTGTCGGAGATCATGGCCGGACGCTTCCAGGCGTCAACGGAGCCGATCCTCGTCGCTCCGCTGGTCCAGCCGATGATGGAGGAGTTCCGCGGAAAGTCGACCGATCATACCTTCACGCTTCTTGTCGATCCGGACGTGCCGCCGGCCGAGGGCTCGCCGGAACTGCTCAAGCAGATTCTTCGGAACCTGTATGAGAACGCCGTTAAATACTCGCCCGGTGGGGGCGAGATCCGCACGCACATCTGGCATCACGATGATCGGGTCTCGATCCGGGTGATCGATGAGGGGCTCGGCATCGCCGATGAGCATGTCCCGCACGTGTTCGAGCGCTTCCGGCGTCCTGGCGCCGACCCGACGGTACGCGGAATGGGGTTGGGGCTGTACCTGAGCCGGCTGCTGGTGGATGCGCAAGGCGGGCAAATCCGCGCGAACTCCGATGGACCCGGCACGGGCGCGACCTTCGAGGTCGACCTGCCCATGGTTCCAGATTGGGAGAGCGAACATGAACCAGACGACGACGATGGAGCTGGTGGAATAGGGCCATGGCAGTACGCAAGCATCTCATTCTCGTCGTCGATGACGAGGCCCCGATCGTCCGGCTGGTGAAGGCCAAGCTCCGCCTCGATGGTTATGAGGTGATCACCGCCTCCCGCGGTGACGAAGCGCTCAACATCCTGCAGCTCCAGACACCGGACCTCATCGTGCTTGACGTGATGATGCCGGATATGGATGGATTCGAGACGCTGCGCCGCATCCGCCAGCACAACCAGGTGCCGGTGGTGATGCTGACCGCGCGCGGGAGCGATGCCGACAAGCTGCAGGGCCTCCAGAGCGGCGCCGATGATTACATCACCAAGCCCTTCAATCCGGATGAGCTGGAAGCGCGCATCGCGGCCGTGCTCCGCCGCGCGGGAGGGTTGCGCTCCACCGGGACCGAATCACTCCTGCGCTACCCGGGCCTGGAGATCGACCTCGAACGCAAGACCGTCCGCGTGCAGGGCGAGGAGGTCCGTCTCAGTCGCCGCGAGTGGGAGCTACTGACGCAGCTCGCCGAGAACGCTGGCCGCGTGATGATGCACGGCGAGCTCCTGAGCCGCATCTGGGGGCCGGAGTACCGGAACGAGACGCAGTACCTCCGAACGTGGGTAAGCCGGTTGCGGGCCAAGCTGGAGCCGGAAGACCAGAGCCTGACACTCATCACCACCTATCCAGGTATCGGCTACCGATTCGAGTCCCCCAAGAGCACCTGACATCGTTACGGTTTTGGCATACGCGTGACGCAAACGCGTATTCACCTGACATGGCCGACGGCTACAGTGGTGGTGGGTCCGAATGACACCCATGCTGAAGGCTGCAGGTGATAGCCATGCGCTCATTCCATCGTCCCGATGTGCCGCTTCTCCTTCGTCTGGCTCTCGGCGCGGTCTGGATCGCCGGCGCCGCCGTCAACGCCATCTGGACGCTCCCGAATGCGGAGTCGGCGTGGGGGAACATCGCGGACAACGCGACGTTCGCCCCGTACCGGTGGTTCTTCGACACGATCATCGGGTCCGCGCCAACGTTTTGGGGCGTTCTGCTCATCCTCGGCGAGCTTGTGCTGGGCGTGCTGCTGCTTGCGCGTGATCCGTGGGCCCGCTACGGGCTCCTGCTGAGCGTCGCGTGGAGCGTCTTCCTCTTCTTCCTGATCTGGCCATATACGCTCTCGACGATCCTCTTCGGCGGGTTGGCAGCCATGCTGCTGCGCGTCGACCACCCGCGCGGGCTGCTCGATGTGCTTCTTCACGACCGGCCGGTGATTCACGGTGGCTCCCGATGAGTGCCTTGCGGACCGAGCACGGTCCAAAACATGCGCGCTCGCTCGCATCGATCGTGCATCCGGCCCTGCTCGCGTTGACGTCGTTCTCCGCGCTTACCGCGATCGGAGGTGGCGTCGGGGTCCTGGTCACCGGGCTCGGAATCCCGAAATCGCAGCTTGAGGGAACGCCGTTCGACAGCTTCCTCGTGCCGGGTCTGCTGCTCGCGATCGCGGTTGGCGGCAGCCTCGCGACGGCCGCGGTTTCGCTGCTCCAGCGCGTGCGGTGGCAGGGCCGGGTGGCGATGGCGAGTGGCGGCGTCATGCTCGGATGGATCGCCGTCGAGTCGCTCATGATCCACGACGGCCGCCCGCTGCAGATCGCCGTGGCCGTCACGTCGCTGCTCATCCTGCTTCTCGGATGGCTGCAGATGCGACAGGATGAGACCGTCTGAGGGCCGATTCGGGCGATGTCCTGCCCGTACGGACATGTGTTGCCGCTATCGCATCCGCTGTAGACTCTTCCCTGACGAGTTGTGGCCGATATCGGGGGATGGAAGGTCACGCCAGAAGCCTGGCTCGCGTTCGGCGTGAGCGCGGGTCAACATGCGAGTGGGGAGTCACGGTGGATTACGTCGTCTTTGGAACAGGCTACGGCGCGACGCTGATGCTGATCGGGTACGCCGTTCGGACCTGGGGACCGGGATGGCGTTTCCGTGAGGGCGAGGAGGGTGCCTACGATCGGCGCGAGTACGCGACTGCCCGCGCCTCGTGGACGCGCTTCACGGCCGGCCTCGGCGCGGTGATCGCGACCGGTGGCGCTGTCCTTGTGCTCGTGACCTTTCTCCTTATGCTGCTCGACCCCGGCAATAGCATCGGCAACATTGTTGCGCTGGTCGTCACGGGCCTGATGCTGATCGGTGTCGCGGTGTGGTCGTGGCTCTACTTCGAGAAGTTCGGGTCGTGGGGAGTCGTTTCGCTCCCGAACGCGCTGTCGAGTTACCAGCCGCTGCGCTACGAGAGCAGCGTGTCGCGCGCTGACCGCCCGGAAGAAGCGCCACAGCCGGTACAGGACGAGGATGAGTTCCTCGGCGAGGATGAGTTCGACGAGGCGCACGAAGCCGACGACGACGATCAGTATGAGGACGAATTCGAGGTCGACGAGTTTGCCGCGCGCTCTGTCGAAATACGAGCTGCATCATCCTTCCGGTGACGATGAGCAACAAGATGAGCGCGACCACGAGACAACCGTTGTCGAGGACGACTGGTTCGAGGGGCAGTACGCCAAGTATGAGGCGCACGCCTTCAGCGACGAGGCACCGCGCGAGCCGGAGGACGAGGACAACGACGTCGAGGAAATCGAGGAGTACGTCGAGACCCTGACGCCGGAGGAGGTCAGCGCGGATATCGCTGATCTCGACGACGATGAGCATGAGCCGGTCGCTGACACGTCCCTGACTGGTACGAGGACGGGTGAGGAAGACGCCGGGGTGGATGACCCGCTCGAGGTCCTGCCCGAGGCGCACGACGCGACGGATTTGCTGCCCCCGGCCGATGACGACGACGGTGCGGCAGCCGGGGGGCGCGAGGCGGCCCTGCGGCGGCTCCGCGAGCGGCAGGCGCGGCAACGCGGCGAGCGGCAGACCGACGACGCCTGATCAGGAAAACGCATGCGGCCCGGGGGCATCCCTCGGGCCGCTTTTTGTTGTTGCGGCGATACCGCCCGTTGCGTTATCCGCTTGCGGCAGCTCGTCGTGCGCGGGAGAGGGGCGTGAGGAGCTCGATACCGCGCATCGTGAGGTCCGCCAGCAGGGCGAGGATGACGATCGCGACGATGCCGGCCATGACCTTGGCCGGGTTGTTCGTGCTGATGCCGGAAAAGAGCAACTCGCCCAGCCCGCCGGCCGCGACCCAGCCACCGAGCACCGCGAGGCCGATGACCGTCGTGAGCGTGATGCGGACGCCGGCGAGGATGACCGGGAGCGCCATCGGCAGCCACACCTGTCGCAGCACCTGCCACGATGTCATGCCGGTTCCGCGCGCGGCTTCCAGCACGGCGGTATCGACGCCGGTCAGCCCGGTAATGATGTTCCGCACCAGGAAGACCTGCGCGTAGAGCACGAGCAGGATCAGCGTCGGGCGGAGACCGAGCCCCTGCGAGGGGATCAGGAACGCCAGCATCGCGAGGCTGGGGATCGTATAAAGCGTCCCGACAATCCAGAGCACCGGCTGACGCAACGGGCGCCAAACGACGCCAATCACTCCCAGCAGGAGCGACAACGGCAGCGCCATCACGAGAGCCAGGACAGAAATCCGCAAGTGCTCGACGGCAAGTTCCAAAACGACGTCGGCGTGGTCGAACAGGTAGTCGAGGTACATGACGCTACCGCTCGACGGGTGCGCCGGCGCGCGTGATGGCGTTCATCGAGAGGGTACCGATCGGCGTGCCTTGCTCGTCCTCGACGACCAGGTACGGTGCCGCTGTCTCGACGAGCACGCCAAGCGCCTCGCGCAAGAAGGAATCGGCGTCGATCGATGGCACATCCTGCTGCGTGTCCGGCAGCGGTTCCATGGCGGCTCGCGCCGGCATCAGGCTGAAGCGGCGCAGCACATCATCGGCGCCCACGAGATCCGGCGACGAACTGGTCGGCCGGTTCGCTGACGATCTCCAGCGGCGTGCCGACCTGGACGATCTGCCCGCTGCGCATCACGACGATGCGGTCAGCGAGGCGGACGGCCTCTTCGATATCGTGGGTGACGAACAGGACTGTCTGCGAGATGCGTCGGTGGATGCGTCGCAGCTCATCCTGGAGACGGCTGCGCGTGATGGCGTCGAGCGCACCGAACGGCTCGTCCATCAGCATCGTCGGCGGTGAGGCCGCGAGGGCCCGGGCAAGACCGACCCGCTGCTGCTCGCCGCCCGAGAGCTGGGCGGGGTAGCGGTTCGCGTAGTCGTCCGGTGGCAACCCGACGAGATCGAGGAGCTCGCGAACGCGATCACGGATGCGGCCCTTGTCCCAGTTGAGGAGCTTCGGCACCACCGCGACATTGGCGGCGATTTTCATGTGCGGGAAGAGGCCAGTCTGCTGGATCACGTAGCCGATCTGGCGACGGAGGTCGCTCGCCTTGAGGGACAGCACGTCCACACCGTCGATGGAGATGGTGCCGCCGGTCGGCTCGTAGATGCGGTTGATCATCTTCAGCAGGGTCGTCTTGCCACAGCCTGAAGGCCCGAGCAGGACGACGAACTCGCCGGGGGAGATGTCCAGATCGACGCCGTCCACCGCGGCATCCGCCGCGCCCGGATAGCGTTTGGTGACGTTCCGCATCGTGATCGCGCTGCCGCGGACGGTCGATGACGGTGCAGGAGCGGCTGAAATGGGACACCTCCGGTGCGGAACACCACGAGTCGGGGTGACGAGGGGCGAGGTCGACCACCTCGCCCCCCGTCTGCGGATTAGCCGAGGAGGCCGTTCTCCTCGAGGAACGCCTGCGCGACGTCCGCCGGCTCGGCCTTCTCGTCGCCGTCGACGCGCCAGTTGAGGCCGGAGAGAACCTCATCGGTCAGCAGCGTGGTGACGCTGTTGAGCAGGTCGCTGATCTCCGGGTACGTGTCAAGCAGGGCCATCTGGATGACCGGGGCGACGTTGTACGGCGGCCAGAGGCCCATGTCGTCCTCCAGCAGCACGAGGTCGTAGCCGCTGATCTGGCCGTCGGTGCCGAACGCGAGAACGACCTGCGCGTCGTCGTCGAGCAGCGCCTGGTACTTCAGGCCCGGCGCGACCGGCAGGACCTCCATCGACTCGAAGCCCTGGCCGTAGACGCGGATCAGGCCGAGCTGGCCGTCCTCGCGCTCCGGGAAGTCGGCCGGGGCGGAGATGGTGTACTGGTCAGCAACTTCCGCAAGCTGCGAGATCGTGGTGATGCCGTTCTCCTCGGAGAACGAGCGCTTCACGGCGAGGGCCTGGGTGTTGTTCGCCGGCGAGCGCTCCAGCCAGGTCAGGTTGAACTGCTTCTCGTACTCGCTCTTCACCCGGTCGTAAACGATCTGCGACAGGTCGCTACCCGCAGCAGGGGTCGCGCTCATCGACGCGGACGCCTCGGGCGTCGCGCTTCCACCGCCTAGGACCTCTTCCAGCGGGATCTGCAGCACCTCGGTCAGGCCGGTGCCAGTGTACTCGGGGTACATCGAGATCTCGCCCTCGACGAGCGCCTGGTGGGCGACCTGCGTGCCGCCGAGGTTCATGCGGTCCTCGGTCGGGATGCCGGCGTTGTCGAGCACCTTCAGGTACATCTGGGCGAGGATGAACTGCTCGGTGAAGTCCTTGGAACCGACGATAACCGTTTCACCGTCCTGCGCGGCAACGGAGTGCGCCATGGCGGCGATGCCGGCACCGACAAGCGGCGCGGCCGCGGTGGACTTCACGAATGTGCGGCGGGTGATCATGCTCGAGATTCCTTTCGTGCCCACGGTCATGTCGCCGTGGTTCGCGGCGGGGTGACGAGTCGCTCGACACCATTAAAGATCGCGTCTGCCAGCAGCACCAGCAGCACGATCGGGATACCTCCGGCGAGGAGGTAGGTTGTATCGAGGAGCGAGATCCCGGTCAGGATGTATTGACCAAGCGATTTCGCGCCCACGAATGAGGCCAGCGTCGCGCTGGCCAGCAACTCAACAGCCGCCAACCGAAGCCCCGCGATGATCACGGGGAGGGCGAGCGGCATCTGGACCCTCAGGAACACCTGCGCATCATTCATGCCGAGCCCACGCGCGGCTTCGAGGACCGGCGCGTCGACATTTCGCAAGCCGGCGAAGGTGTTCATGATCAAGGCGGGAGCCGCGAGGACGACGAGCGCCACGGTCGCGGGGAGCTGGCCAAACCCGAGGAACGGGTAGAAGAGAAAGACCAGCGCGAGGGAGGGGATGACGCGGACGGCGGCGAACGCGCCGGCGGCCTGGGCCCCGAAGCGCGGCATGCGCGAGAAGAGCACGCCGAGCGGGATGTAGATCAATGCGGCGATGGCGAGCGCGGTGAAGCTGAGGCGCAGATGGGCTACCAGCAAGTCGATGAACCGATCAGGCCGTTTCTGGATAAATTCAACGACGTCGGTGAGCCAGTCCAAGGAATTCTCCTGCGCCGGGAAACGAACTATGCCGAGACTATCACACGTCTCGTGCCATTACGGCAGCAACTCGTTACGCCGTCACGGTGTCGGTACGGCCGCCGCCGAAATTGGCCACCTTTGACACACCTCTGTAACAGCCCCCGGCCTACACTGGAGGAGGGACCAGAGTGCCATTTTCGCCTGTACAGCCGTACCCGGAAGCCAGGAGCCAGCAGATGTTCTTTCGACGACGCGACACCAGCCCAGCCCAGCCGGTGGCCGACGGGGTCATTATCTCGGCCCAGGGCGTTTCCAAGACATACGACACCGGCTCCAGCCAGGTCCACGCGCTGAAGGACATCGACTTCGAGGTCCGTGCCGGCGAAATGGTCGGGGTGATGGGGCCATCCGGTTGCGGCAAGACGACGCTGCTCAACTGCCTTTCGGGCCTGGACAGCGTCGAGGACGGGCGCATCCTCATCGAGGGCGAGGATATCTCGCAGATGGGGGACAAGAAGCGCACCACCTACCGCGCAAAGCGCATGGGCTTCATCTTCCAGGTCTATAACCTCCTGCCGGTCCTGACGGCGGTCGAGAACGTCGAGCTGCCGCTGCTCGTCGGCGACGTCAAGCCATCACAGGCGCGGCAGATGGCGCAGGACGCGCTGGCGAAGGTCGGGCTGCTCGACTGGGGGGATCATCGACCAGCCGAGCTCTCGGGTGGCCAGCGTCAACGCGTCACGGTGGCGCGTGCGCTCGTCAACAATCCGGCGATCGTGTGGGCGGACGAGCCGACCGGGGCGCTGGACTCCGCCGCCGCGACGGAGATCATGGACCTGCTCATCGAGCTGAATCAGACGCAGCGGTTGACGATCGTGCTGGTCACCCATGACCAGGGCGTCGGCAACATGGCGAACCGCATCGTTCGCATGCGAGACGGCGAGATCGTGGGGGAAGACATTCCCGGGGCGCGTGCCTCATCGCCTGAACGGACTCTCCAGGGCGTCCTGAGCGGATCGAGCTAGCCGGGAGAGACACGGCCCACGGGTTCGTCAAAGGACATCGTCATGGAAACGCTCTTTGGCATCTCGATGAACAGCATCATGGTCGTTATGCTGGTGCTGCTTGGGTTATGCCTGCTCCTGGTCGCCTTCGTGGCCTGGCGCCGTCCCGTCATCTTCAAACTGGGCGTCAGGAACATCCCGCGACGCAAGACGCAGACGGCATTGATCATCGTCGGGTTGATGCTCGCGACGCTGATCATCTCCGCGGCGCTCGCCACCGGCGACACGATGAACAACTCCGTGAACTCGGCGGTCTATGACCTCCTCGGCCCGGTGGATGAGCTCGTGGTCGCCTCCTTCGACGAGTCCGGGGAAGGCAGTATCGACGCGCATGATCATGGACACGCTCCCGGCGGAGAGCGTCGACGACGGTGCGCGAGGTCCTTGCAGACGCGCCGGTCGATGCCATCGGTGGCGCGTTGCTGACGATGGGCCCGGTTGTCAATCTGGGGGATATCCCTGTCGACGCCTCCATGTCGCCCCAGCCGTCCTGAACAACGCCACCGCGTCCAACCCCCAGGTCTATATCGTCGGCGCTCCCCAGCAGATCTATGACGACGTCGGGGGGCTGAACCAGCTTGACGGGACGCCGATCGACGTCACCTCGCTTGGAGCGGACGAAACATACATCAGCGAAGAAGCGGCCGATGACCTGGGCCTTGCCCCCGGGGATCATATTGGGTACTTCCTGGGCAACCGGCTCTACGGCGCAACTGTGCGAGGCATCGTGCCCAACACGGCCCTCGCCGGTGGCATCAACCCGAACTCCGCTTCGATGATCGTGGGGTTCGATCACCTGCAGCAGATCACCGGGAATGAAGGGCGTATCTCGGCCATCTTCGATCTCCAACAGCGGGAACACTGAGGAGGGATTGGCCCATTCTGATGAGGTCTCGGGGATTTTGGAGGACGAGCTCGGGGCGCATGACCTGGGCGTTGTGCCGATCAAGCAGATGAACGCCGACAACGCGGAGATGACGGCGAGCCTGTTCGTCACGTTGTTCATTGTCTTCGGGCTCTTCTCGATCGCGGTTGGCATCCTCCTGATCGTGCTGATCTTCACCATGCTGGCTGCCGAGCGGCGTACCGAAATGGGGATGGAGCGGGCGGTGGGCGCCCAGCGGCGCCAGCTGATCCAGCAATTCATTGCGGAGGGCGCCGGCTACACGCTGATCTCCGGCCTCGATCGGCACGACGCTCGGGGTCGCAGCGGCCTGGATCATTGCCCAAGGGATGGGCGGACTGACCGGTGGGCTTCTCCGGGATCGATTTACGTCCACCCTCGTTCGCTGGCCATCGCCTATAGCCTGGGCGTGGTGATCACGTTTCTGGCGGTCATCCTGTCGTCCTGGCGGGTCAGCAAGCTCAATGTGGTTGCGGCGATTCGCGACATTCCGGAGGTGTATCGGGCAAAGCGGAATCGAAAGCAGTTGGCCTGGGCCCTCGTCGCGATCCTGGTTGGGCTCGCGTTCGCCGCTTTAGGGTGGGACAACGGAACGATTACACCGTTCCTGATCGGCACGACCATCATCCCGTTCGGCATCGCGGCCGTGCTCGCCTACTTCGGCGCGAACATCCGGGCGGTCTTGACGCTGGTTGGGACGTTTGTGCTCGTGTGGTGGCTCCTTCCGAACGATGTCCTGCGATGCCATCCTCGGCGATCGTTTCGACGCCGGAGGCATTGAGCTGTTCTTTATCTCCGGGCATCTCGATCGTTGCCGCGTCAACCATGATCATCGTGCAGAATCATCGAGCTCCTCCTCTCGGTCGTTCGCCTGCTGGGCCGCGGTTCCGCGGCCTGCTCTCCTCCGTCCGGCTGGGCATCGCCTATCCACGAGCCAATGCCGGACGAGCCGGGATGACGATCGCGATGTTCGCGCTGATCGTGTTCTCGATCGTGGTGATGGGCACCATGAACTCCATCTTCACCCAGGCTATCCTGGCAGGAGACGCCAACGCGGGTATGCAGGTCCGCGTCGACGTGCCAATGGCGAACCCGATCGACGACTTCACCATGGCGCTCGAGGATGCGGGGATCGATACCACGCAGATCAGCGCCCCGGGTCGCATTGACGCGGCTGCCTCGCTGCTCGACCAGCAGTGGTGGCCAAGGATGGCCAGGAGACGTGGGACTCCGGGTACATCGTCCAGAGTATGGACGCCGCCTATCTGGACGAGACGTGCCTGCGATTCATCGCGCGCGCCAATGGCTATGAGTCCGACGAGGCGATCCGGGAAGCGCTCAAGACGCGAGCCCAACGCGATGGTCATCCCGTCGTACCTGGCGACCGGCGGCGAGGACACGGCGAGCTTCCATTCGGCCAGATGCCCGGGCAGACCTTCGACGCATCCCCGCTGAGGGAAGTTCGAGCCGCAAACGTCCGCATGCGTGGCGCGTCGGGCGAAGTGATCCCGCTGATGGTGATCGGCGTGCTGGATCCCGATTACACGATGATGTTCGGCTACTACATCGGCACGCCGACGATGGACCAACTTATCCCGCCAGGGGAGCCTCGCTTTAGCTCGTACTACATGTCGGTGGCCGACGGCGCGGATCCCGGTGTGATCGCGGCGCAGATCGAGCGGGAGCTGATCCAGTACGGCGTACAGGGGGTTGATATCGAGCAGGAGATGCTCGATGCGCAGCAGCAGCAGAGCTCCTTCATGATCGTCATGCAAGGTTTCATGGGGCTCGGCATGATCGTCGGCGTCGCGGCGGTGGGGGTGATCTCCTATCGCGCGGTGGTGGAGCGTCGACAGCAGATCGGCATGTTGCGGGCGCTGGGCTTCCAGACTGTCACGGTCGCTCGGGCATTCGTGATCGAAACGGCGGTCGTGGTGATCCTCGGGTCGCTCTCCGGAGCTATTCTCGGGTTGATCCTGTCCTGGAACCTCGTCAATGACCCGGCGACGACCGGTGGGATCGCGGTCGACTTCGATGTGCCATGGACAACCGTGATCGTGACCGTGACGATCGCCATTGTCGCGGCGCTGGTGATGGCGTGGTTCCCGGCGCGCCAGGCGTCGAGAACGCTGCCCGCGGAAGCGCTGCGCTACGAGTAGGCGCACCGACCACGTGAACTGCTGGCAAGAGGTCATGCCCACTCGGGCATGACCTCTTGCTGTCCGCACGGGAAGGCTGCCGTCTTGTACCATGAACCCATCATCGCCATCCCGCCGAGGACGGGGTGGGCACCACAGACAGCAGTGAAGGTACGCCAATGCAACGACGAGTGAAGATCGTGACGACGCTGGGCCCGTCGGTCAGCAGCCGGGAGCGCCTGCGGGAGCTGCTCGAGGCGGGCGCCGATGTTGTGCGCGTCAACGCGGCCCACGGCAGCGAAGACGATCGCCTGAACATCATCGAGAATGTGCGCGCGGTGGCGGAGGAGATGGGTCGCTTTGTGCCGATCCTCTTTGACCTGCGCGGCCTGAAGATCCGCACCGGACCGTTGCCAGAGGGCAAGAAGTTCGTCCGGATCCAGGAAGGCGACCAGGTTCGCCTCGTGGCGGGCCCGGTCCCGACCGAGAATCGAACGCTCGGCATCAACTACGACAAGGTGCTGGAGGTCATCTCGCCTGGTTCGCGCGTGCTGATCTCCGACGGGCTTATCGAGTTGCAGGTGCGCGAGGTTCATAGCGACTACGCGCTCGCCACCGTCGTGCGGGATGGCCAGCTCCTGAGCCGCCAGGGCGTGACCTTGCCGGGCGCGCCGATCGTGGGTGGCGCGCTGACCGACGTTGACCGCGCGGATATCGCGTTCGCCGTGAAGAACAAGGTCGATTTCCTCGGCCTGAGCTTCCTCAACGATGCAGACGACCTGCGGACGGCGCGAGAGATCGCGGCAGAGCACGGAGACGACATTCCCGGCCTGATTGCCAAAATCGAGCGGCCGCAGGCGCTGGCGAACATCGAGGCGATCGCGGCCGAGGCGGATGGCGTTATGGTCGCTCGCGGTGACCTTGGAGTGCAGCTGCCACCGGAGCAGGTGCCGCAGGCGCAGAAGCGGATTATCAGCGTCTGCAACCGGATCGGCACGCCGGTGATCACGGCGACCCAAATGCTGGAGTCGATGATCACCCAGCCAGTGGCAACGCGCGCCGAGACGAGCGACGTCGCAAACGCGGTCTGGGACGGCACGGACGCGGTGATGCTGTCGGCGGAGACAGCGGTCGGCAAGTACCCGCTGCAGGCGGTGCGGACGATGGACCGCATCATCAGGCAGGTCGAGCAGGAGGGGCCGGTCCGCTCTGTTGCCTCGCAGGAGCCACACTTCGACGCGCAGAGCGAGGATTCGGTGTTCGCCGATGCGATCGCCCGGGCGGCCTTTGCGCTCTCCGACCAGACACCGGTGGAGCATCTGGTGGTGCTGACGAAGACGGGCGGCAGCGCTCGGCGCATCGCCAAGTACCGGCCGAAGCCGTCGATCGTTGCGATCTGCGAGAACGAGCGCATCGCGCGCGCGTTGGGCCTCAACTGGGGCGTCGAATCGATCGTGCTGGACTACGCGGATGACCCCGACGAGGCGTTCCGCGGGGCAGGCGAGGCGATCATCCAGGCCGGGCTGGGCAGGCAGGGCGAGTTCGCGCTTATCGTGGGCTCAATCCCGGTGTTCAAGCAGGCTGGACGGACAAACCTGGTTCACTTCCGCAAGCTCGGCGACTAGGTTCCTGCCTTCGCAAGAGCGAGCGCGGTGGAGGACGTGACGCACGAAACGCCACTGGGTGATCGAACCGGATCGGGGAGGGCACGATGCCCTCCCCGTTTTTGTGTCCACGGTCCAGATAAGCGACATATCCCCTCAGTCTTGGAGAAGAACAAGGGGTGCTCCCGCGAGGCGTGAGAGAGGCGCGCGGATATCTCCCGGCGGGCATACAATGGGAGCGGGACCAGAACGCCTCGCGCCGCACGTCCGGAAAGGACCGTGTCATGGTCGTTTCCTCTTCTCCCGCCACGGACGCCTCGTCGTGGCGACCCCTTTACCGTGCTGGTGCGCTCAGCACGGGACTCGCCGTTGTCCTCTACATCGTCGCGCTGGTGCTCGTGTTCGCGACCGATCTCGCCCCGACGTCGGGCGGGGCGGACATGCTGGGCTACATCGACGGCAACCGCACGCTCTACATCGTCAAGCAGGTGCTCTGGCTCTTTCCGAGCGTCCTCTTGATGGTGACGTTCCTCGCCCTGGCCGTGGCACTTATGGACGTGAACCGATCGTGGGCGCTGATCTCGGGCGTCATCGGCGTCGCATCGTGGGCCGGGACGTTCGCCTGGCCGACCAGCGGCGAAGGGTCGTTCGTGCTCGTGATGCTGAGTGACCGGTATGCAAGCGCCTCGACGGAGGCTGAGCGTGCCGCGTTGGTCGCCAGCGCCGAGACGATGATGGCCTATAACGACGCGCCCGCCGCACTTGGGGTGATGCAGGCGCTCGGGGTGCTTCTGGTATCGGGCGTCATGCTGCGCGGGGTGTTCCCTCGCGGATTGGCGTGGCTCGGTGTCGCGACCGGCGCAATCGGCATCATCTGTGAGGCGCTGCGGCCATGGCTGGGGATAGCCTATTCCACCTATGGTGTCCTGCTGTTCATCTGGATGATCTGGGCCACGTTGGCGCTCTGGCGACTGGCCAACAGACCGGACAACGTGGTGAGCTCGTGACAGCGATCCGTTTCGCAGGATGCAAGAAGCCGGCACGAACGCGCGGGCCTATCGTGGTGACAGGCGCGGTCCGCAGTGCCGTGGCCTTCGAGCGATTGCAGGAAAGGACATTTGGATGAAGAAGATCACCCCGTTCCTCTGGTACGACGATGCCGCCGAAGAGGCGTTGACGCTGTACGCGTCCCTCCTCGAGAACAGCGAGATCACCGACGTTAGCCGGTTGCCAGACGAGAACCCCGGCAGCCCCGGCAAGGTGACGATCGTCTCGGCACGGCTTGCCGGTCGTGACGTGCAGGCGATGAACGCCGGCCCTGATCACACCTTCACGCCATCGTCGTCGATGTTCATAGGGTGCGAGACGGCCGAGCAGGTCGATCGCGTCTTCGAGGGCCTCTCGGACGGCGGCGTGGCGCTGATGCCACTGGACGCGTACCCCTTCAGCGAGCGTTTTGGCTGGGTACAGGACCGGTTTGGTCTTTCATGGCAGATCTCCCTGACGGGAGAGACCCAGTCGCTGACGCCGTTCCTGATGTTGACCGGCGACAACGTCGGGAAGGCGGAAGACGCCCTCCGGTTCTACACCTCGCTCTTCCCGAATTCCGCGATCGATAATGTTGCGAAGGACGACAACAGCAACGTGACGATGGCCAACTTCCGGTTGCTGGGCGAGCCGTTCATCCTCAACGAGTCGGACTACGACCACGGCTTCACCTTCTCCGACGCGTACTCGCTCTTCGTGCATTGCGAGTCGCAGGAAGAGGTCGATACGCTGTGGGAGAAGCTCACTTCGGGCGGCGGCAAGCCGGTGCAGTGCGGCTGGCTGGTGGATCGCTACGGCGTCTCGTGGCAGGTCGTCCCCGAGCGGCTGATGACGCTGATGAGCGACCCGGATCCCGAGAAGGCGGGACGCGTGGCCCAGGCTATGCTGCAGATGGTGAAGATCGACGTCGCGGGGCTGGAAGCGGCGTACGCGGGAGAAACGGCTCCCGCCACGTAGCACCGCTCAATCCCGCGGTCGGGAAAGGAGTCCACGATGTGGTGGCACGACCTGTTATGGGGCATCTGGAACGGGCTGACCGCATGGATCGTGCTGATCGCCCACGTCTTCAATGCGTGGGAGGGCCAGCCGGTCTACGACGCGCTGCGTCAGGGGAACTGGTATGACTTCGGCTTCCTGCTCGGGGCCGGATCGCCATTCCTCGGCATGTTCAGCGGGAGCCGGAGCCGCCGCGAGTAGCGACAGTTTGAACACCCGGATCGGACATCCGCATTGCGATGAGTCACATGTCGCTGGGTGATACCATCACACCATTCACCTGGTGATGTGGAGTAGTCTGGTCCATGCCCCTCTTTGATCGCATTACATAGAGTGCGCACGCCTTATTGCGCATGCAGCAGCGTCGCATTACTTCAGACGATGTGGAACTTGTGCTCCGCATTGGAGTCGGCGATGAGGATGAGAACGGCACCTGGATACCTGGATATACGAATTCGGTCGCTTCCGCATCGTGATACAGGACCGGGGAAGCGAGGCACACGTCATCACCGCTATCAGGGTGAGGGGTCACCGATGACAACAGTGACGTATGACGAGACCATTCGTGCTCTTTACATCCAGTTCTCGGATGCCGCTGTTGCCGAGACAATCGAATTGTCCAAAGATGTCTATCTGGACGTGGACGTCGATGCTCGACCGGTAGGGGTAGAGATCCTGAACGCGGAGCCGGCCTTTGCCAAACAGCTTGCCGGGAATCCGGGTGCTGTGGACTTGGCCGATGTGCTCAGGCCCCACGCTGCCTGACCACAGAGGGCAGCAAGGTTCCTTCCGTCGGCACCTGCGGTCCCGGTCTCGGGCACAAGGCCCGAGACGACGGGTGACCGGTGCGCTTTACCGTGACCACGCCTCTGCCAGCTTCGGGTGCGACATGATTTTGCGGTGACGGTCAGGATCGAAGTCTGGGTCGCGGCGAGCCTCGAACGCTTCGCGCACCGTGATGCCGAGCGGGTCACGCTCGATGATCGAGATTTCGCCCGATGTGGGCGCCTCGCCTGGCTCGATCACGCGCAGGTACCAGCCGGACAATGCGGTGTGGATAAGCGCGTTCGAGAGCTTTTTTACGCCGGAGTGCAGGTTCAGCTTCGAGCATGGCCACCGGGGTTGACTGACCTCAAGCAGGACCTCGCCCCAGCGTAGGCGGTCGCCGATGTGGATGGTGCTTTCGTTGACGCCCGATACGGTCAGGTTTTGACCGAAGGCGGCGTGGACGCCGTCGCCCTCGTACCCGATCGACTCCCGCCAGAACGGGAAGTTGTCCGCCGAGTAGCAGTAAACGGCCTTGTCCAGGCCGCCGTGGTTGACGAGATCCGCCTGGCCATCGCCGGCGATGTTCGTCGCGGAGACGACCACGGTCTCCGTTTGGACCGGGCGCTTGCGGATGCCGCTGGTGATGACCTCCCCGCGCCGCTCGGCAAGCAGCGCGGGGAGGCCGACGTTGACGTCGAGTAGCCGAATCGTCGTCATCGTGCCTGCTCGACGTCTTGCGGGCCCGCGATGCCGATCGCGAGACGGTCCGGGTCAATGTGCGTCGCCATTGCGCGCATCAGCTCATCCTTTGTCAGCGCGGAGATGATCTCCGGATATCGATCCAGGTAGTCAAGCCCCAGACCAAAGCGCTCCAGCGTGAGGAGCAGGTCGGTGACGCCGCCGAGCGATTCCAGGCCGAGCGGGAGCGAGCCGATCAGGTAGCTCTTCGCGTCGCTGAACTCCTCGTCGGTTACCGGCTCGGTGCGAATGCGCCGCAGCTCCTGGTCGATGCCTTCAAGCGCGCGGCCGATGTTCGCCGGATCGACGCCAGCGCGGGCGCTCCACAGGCTGTTCTCGATGCCGCCGGAGAGCGATGAGGTCGCGTAGTAGGCGAGCCCGTTCCTGTCGCGCACCTCAGCGCCGAGCCGGCCCATCAGGCCGAGCTGCCCGAGGATCAGGTTCGCCAGCTGTAGCGCGTAGTAATCCTCATGCGCGCGTGCCACGGTCGGGTAGCCGATCGCGATGTCCGCCTGACTTTTGCCGCGGATCACGCGCATCGCTCGTGCGGTCTCCGGTAGGGGCGCGACCCCTGGGGCGTCCTGCGGCGCGGGGATGTCATTCGTCCAGTCGCCGAATGCCCTGGTGAGCTTCTCGATCGCCTCCTCGATCCCGTCGATCCCGCCGACCAGCGCGATCGTGGTTGCGGTCGGGCCGAAGTGGCGCGCGTGGTATTCCACAAGGTGCTCGCGGGTGATCGCCCGGACCGATTCCGTCGTGCCGCTGGTGCGCTGGCGGAAGGGATGCCCCTCCGGGTAGAGCAGTTCCTGCAGGGCGAGCGAGGCCATCGAGCTCGTGTCCTGCTCCGTCTCGCGGATGCCGGTCAGTACCTGCTGACGAACCTTCTCCAGTTCCTCCTCGGGGAAGATCGGGTTGCGGATGATGTCCGCCGCGATCTCCAGCACGTGGTCGAGATCCTCGGCCAGCGCGTGCCACCCGACCTCGATCGCCGAGCGTCCGGCGGAGCTTCCGACCATCGCGCCGAGGCTGTCCGTCTCGTTGTTGAACGCCTCGAATGTTCGGTTCACCGTGCCACGGTTCAGCATCGTGCTGGTCAGCGATGCGCGGCCGGGAATGTCGTCACCCGTGGCGGCGTGACCGGCGCGGATCTGGACCGTGCCGTTGATCGCGCCGTCGCCCGGCCTCGGCTGGGCGAGGACGATGATGCCGTTCGGCAACTCGGTACGCACGAAGCCATGCGAGGAGACCTCGGCGCCGCTTAGTCCGAACACCTTCGGCACGAACGGCTCGGCGGCGACCTCCAAGGGCATCTCCGCGCCGGCCATGGTGACCGACTCGTCCGGCAGCTGCCAACCGATAGTGCGCTTGTCCTTCACGAGGTAGGTCTGCGCGACGCGCTGGACATCTTCCGGCGTGACGGCGTCGAACTCGTCGGCAAACGTGTCAACGCGGGCGGCGTGGTCGAGGATCTCCATGTTCCCGAGCCAGAACGCCTGGTTCGTGACGGTCTCCTGCGAGTAGACATACTGGGCGCGGATTTGCTTCCGGGCCTTGGTGAATTCCTCGTCACTTGGCAGCGTTGTTATCAGGCGCTCGATCTCCCCCTCGATCGCCTCCTCGATGCGCTCCGGCTCTACGGCTGGCAGGGCGGTGGCGTTGAACGACCAGAGCGATTCATCGAGATCTGGCGAGGCGCTGGAGCTGGCGGAGCGGGCGAGACCGGTGGTCACGAGCGCCTTGTACAGGCGAGACGAGCGGCCCATGCCGCCTCCGCCGCCCATGCCCATCGTCTTCGCTCCGGAAAGGATGGCGTCGGCGAGCATCAGCGCGGGGATATCCGGGTGCTTCGCGCCGGGGATCTTGTAGCCCATCATCATGTACGACGCCGGGGACGGTCGATGGAGGGTGATGCGGCGCTCGGCGTGCTGCGGGCCGCCGGGCACGACGTCTGGCACCGGGATGTCGGGGTTCTCGATCGACCCGAACGCCTCGGTCAGCTTCCGGGTCATCTCGTCTGCGTCGAAGTCCCCGACGACGGTGACGAACGCATTATCCGGTCGGTAGTACGTCCGGTAGTGGTCGTAGAGGTCGTCTCGCGTCATGCGGCGGAGGTCCTGCTCGTAGCCGATGACGGAGTGGCCGTAGGCGTGGTTCTGGAACGCTGCGCCGATCAGCTCCTCATACAGGTGATACGTCGGCCGGTTCTCGGCGCCCTGCCGCTCGGAGAGGATCACGGTGCGCTCGGAGGCGACCTCCTCCGGAGCGTAGAGCGAGTTCGTCATGCGGTCGGACTCAATGGCGATCGAGAGGTCGACCTTGTCCGCCGGGACCGTCTCGAAGTAGGTGGTCCAGTCGGTCGACGTCATCGCGTTCAGGTACCCGCCGACGCGCGAGATCTCGCCAAAGACGGCGCCCTTCGGCGTCTTCGGCGTGCCCTTGAACTGCATGTGTTCGACCCAGTGGCTCACGCCGGTGCGGCCGGGCAGTTCGTTGCGGCTGCCGACCCGGTACCAGGTCCAGAACGAGACAACCGGGGCGTCGTGCTTCTCTTGCAGGAAGAGGGTGAGGCCGTTATCGAGCGTGACGGTGCGACGGGGTGGCGGGGTATTCGGCATGGGCGGTCCTTCAGGTCGTCGCCAAAGCGAGCGGATGGATGTCTGCCGGCAAGTATAGGGTCCCGACGTCGCAGGGCACCGGCCGTGCGGATACAATCACGGTAGAGGATACGGGCGAGCGCTCGTCCGGCCGATACCGCAACGAGAGAGGAGCGTTTCCCGTGCAGATCGATCCCAGGCCGCTGTATCACCACGGCATCGTGGAGCGGGTCATTGCCTACCTGCAGACCCGTGATCCTGAGCTGTTCCCGTTTGCGGCGCGGTTCGACGAGGCGCGGGAGCGGGCGTTCGTCAACGACCTGCGGATGGGCCTGAGCGATATCGTCGAGAGCGGTAGCAAGCGCGGCAACCTCGGCCTCCGGCTACATCACCAGCGACAAGCGCCTGATCGAGATCGTCGAGAACTGGGCGGCCGCGAATGGCGGATGGCCGCTGACGCAGGACCCGACCAACGCCGATGGCCTGGGTGGGGCGGCGCCGTTCGATCCGGAGCCGCTGCCGAGTCGCTAGGACTTGACGGTCAACAAAAGGACCACCCGGGGCGATATGCCGACGCGGGTGGTCCTTTTGTTGTTGCGGCCTTACGGGAAGCGATCGATCCGGAATTCCGCGTGCGGTTCCGACTCTGGCTTCGTGACGAGGTCGGCGAGGTGCTCGCCGATCACCGTCGCGAACTTGAAGCCGTGGCCGCTGAACCCGGCCGCGATCGCGACGTTCGTGTGCTCCGGGTGGCGGTCGATGATGAAGTCCTGGTCCGGCGTCATCGTGTACATGCACATGCTGGTCGCGACGAGGTCGCCGGAGACGCCCGTCATGCGCGTCGAGAAGAACTCGCGAAAGTCCGGAAGCAGATCCTCAGGATTGACGTTGCGGTCGATCTGGTCCGGGTCGACGACGTTGTAGTCGTTGTGGATGCCCATCTTCAAACTGTCATCGCCGACGGCGGGTAGTCCGTAGAACTCATGGTCGCCCGACTTGGCGATGAACCCCGGGAAGGCATCCGGCGTGAACAGCGAGCGGTCGTGGACGTGAAACCACATGACCGGCTTGCGCGTCACGTCGAGCGGCAGACCGAGGTCGGCCAGCATCTTCCCGGCCCATGCGCCGGCCGTCACGACCAGGCGATCACCCTCATAGGTGCCATTCGCGGTCGTCACCATCACCCCGTCGTCGGTGGCGGACCACTGCATCACCGGCTCGTGATCAACGATCACGCCGCCCGCCTCGGTAAGCTCCTTCGTCAGCGCGCGGAAGACGGGCTCGATGACCAGCACGCCGCCTTCCGGATCGAAGCATCCTTCCCAATCCTCAGGGACGTTCCAACCCGGGATAGCGGCGGTTGATCTCGGCGCCGGTCAGCATCTCGTGCGGCAGGTTGTGCGCCACGGCGGCCGCCTGGGCGCGGCGCGCATGACCGCCATCGGCGCTTCCCATATCGAGGCAGCCGCAGCGGATCTGCATCTCGATCCCGGTGCGCTCCTGGAGTTCCGAGAAGAGGCGGTCGGCTTCGAGCGTCCACGGGACATAGCTCGCGCCTTCGAAGTAGGCGTGGCGGAATATCCGGGTATGCCCGCCGTGGCTGCCAAGCTTGTGCATGTGCCCGAACTGCTCGAGCACGATCACCGAGTGGCCGCGCCGCGCCAGGGCCCAGGCCGCCGCGGTGCCCATGGTACCCCCGCCGAGAACGATGACGTCTGCGCGCTGGTTCTGCATTTCACCCCTGCCTCTGTGCCCGATACCGGTATGTGTACCAGTCGACTCCAGCCAGTATCGCCTGATCGGGACAAGTGGAGAAGATGCCTCTCGCCTGGCATGAGGCGGGCTCCGGTTTCGCGGCCTTTGGCGGTGGGGCTATTTTCCGGAACCCATGGTCAGGCCCTGGATGAAGTATCGCTGCAGGAAGATAAAGAGCAGCACGGTCGGGATCACGGCGATCAGCGTGCCGGCGAACTGGATGTTGTAGGCCTGGATGAACTCGCCCTTGAGGCTCGCCAGCCCGGTGGTGACCGGCTTCAGCGCGTCGCGCTGGACGAGAATCAGCGCCCACAGGTAGTCGTTGAAGATCCAGGTGAACTCCAGCGTCGCCAGGGCGGCCAACGCCGGCAGGATCAGCGGCAAGACATGCTGCCGGTAGATGCGGAACTCGCTCGCGCCGTCGATCCGGGCAGCGTCGAAGATCTCGCCCGGGATCGTGCGGATGAAGTTGCGCAGCACAAAGGTGCAGAACCCGATCTGGAAGGCGCCATGGAAGATGATCAGGCCCCAATAGGTGTCATACACGTTCAGGGTGTTGGCGAGTCGATAGACCGGAAGCATCAGGATCTGGAACGGTAGCAGGCTGCCACCCACGAACGTGAAATAGATGATCAGGTTGCCCTTGAAGCGGAATCGCGCCAGCGCGAAGGCGGCGAGCGATGACAGCGTAAGGCAAAGGATCAGCGCCGGGATCGTGATGATGAACGAGTTGCGCATGTACCCGCTGAGTCCGCCGTTCTCCCATGCCTCCGGGAAGTTGCCCCATTCGATGGTCGATGGCCAGCTGAACGGGCCATGCATGGTGATGTCGTCGAGCGACCGCACCGAGGTGATCAGGGTCATGAAGATCGGCACGAGCCAGACCAGCAGGAACGGGATGACGAACGCGTAGTAGAGCGCGATCCGGAGCGGCCGCCAGTTACGGCGCTTCCGGTATTCCGGCTCAACGGCGTGCGGGACGGATGCGGTGGCCATATCAGTACTCCATCTCCGTCCGAATCATCCGGCGCAGGTAGGTGAAGATGAACACCATGCTGATCAGCGCCAAAATCGTCGCGATCGCCGCGCCGTAGCCCATGTTGTAGTTATTGAACGCCTCGATATACATCATCTGCGCCAGCACGTTCGATTGGTTGTAGGGTCCGCCCCGGGTCATGATGTTGACGAGGTCGAACGAGCGCAGCGCGTCGATCACCGAGATGACGACGATGATCACCGTCACCGGCTGCAGCTGCGGCAGGACGATATCGCGGAAGGACCGCACGGTGGACGCGCCGTCGACGCGCGAGGCCTCAACGAGGGTCTTGTCGACCCCGTTCAGCCCGGCGAGGTAGAGCAGCATCACATATCCGACCTGGCGCCAGAGCCCGGCGGCGATGATCGCCCAGGTGACGAGGTCCGGATCGGCAAGAAACCCGATCGGCATCCCCTCACGCCCCAGTTTGGAAAGGAGCTCGTTGAACAGGCCGTAGGGCTGGTACATCCACGACCAGATGATGCCGATGACGACGGTGGAGACGACCATCGGGGAGAAGAACCCGGCCTTGAAGAAGCGGGTTCCCGGAAGGTCGTTGTTCAGGAGCAGGGCCAGCCCGAGCCCGGCCACGATCGGGATCGTGATGTAGGCCACCAGCCAGCGCACGTTGTTGAAGAACGACGTCCAGAAGATGTCGTCATCGAGCAGGCGTTGGTAGTTCGCGAGCCCGACCCAATCCTGGCGGGAGAGCCCGTCGGCGTTGGTGAAGCTCATCCAGACCGAGTAGAACATCGGCCCGATCACCCAAACGCCATAGAGCAGCAACGGCAGGATGAGGAAGAAGAACGGGGTCAGCGAATGGGCGCCGAGGCGGCGTGAACGCCGAACCGCGACCGCGCCTGTCGCCACCGGTGCGAGGGGAGGGTTTGCCATATGTCGGTCCTGTCGCGTTCCTGGTCCGGGGCGGCAGCGGGACGCCCGGGGCGTCGCCTCCATGTGACGACGCCCCGGGGTGAACGGGTGCTACGACTCGGACTCGTAGACGCGCTTGCGCTCTTCGTCCAGCCGGTCGAGGATGCCATCCAGGTCGTCCGGGTTGTTCCAGAACTCGACGAAGGCGGCCATACCGCGCTCGGCGAGGTCCGGATGGGTATCCCGATCGTAGAACTGGGCGATGTAGTCCGCGGACTGGAGCATCTCCAGGCCCTTGCGCGTGGGCTCGTTGTAGAGATCCAGCGGCACGTCCGGGTGAACGGCGGGGTCGCCGCCCTCCTTGACGTTCCACTCCTCTGACTCGGGGCTGCCGAGGTAGGTGAGCAGGGCTTTTGCGCCTTCCGGGTTCGGGGCGCTGGCCGAGGCGAAGTAGCCGTCGGTCGGGGCGTCCTCGCCGACCGGGATGCTCTCGTCGATGATCGGGAACTGGAAGAAGTCCAGGTCATCCTGCGAGTCGTCCGGGAAGCTGTCGTAGAGGAATCGGCCCATCAGGTACATCGCGGCATCGCCCTGCACCAGCGGGGTGAGCGCGTCTTGCCAGGCGTAGGCTTCCGGCTGCGGGATGAAGGCGTCCTTGTCGAGAAGCTCGCGCCAGCGCCCGAAGGCGTCCTTCACTTCCTGCGAGTTGTACGCTTCCTTACCGTCCATCAGGCTGATGTGGAATTCGGGGCCGTTCTGGCGCATGTTCAGGTAGTCGAACCATGCGGCAGCCGTCCACGGCATCTGCGTGCCGATGGTGATCGGCACCTTGCCGGCTTCCTTGACGCTGTCGATGACGGTCAGGAACTCGTCCCACGTCGTCGGCGGCTCGAGGCTCATCTCGTCGAACATGCTTGGCCGATACCAGACGGCCCAGTGGTAATAGGAGGTCGGCACGAAGTAGTACTTGCCGTCCTCACCCTTGGAGACGGAGCGGATGCCTTCGGGCAGGGCGGTGTCCCAGCCGTTCTCGGCGTAGAGGTCATCGAGCGGCATCAGCAGGTCGTTATTCGAGAAGAACCGCATCCGGTTGCCAGCGAACCAGGTCAGGACATCCGGCGGGGTGTCCGACGCGAGATAGGTGCGGATCGCCTGCTTGAAGTCCTCATGGGCGGTGGTGTTGACCTCGGCCGTGTACTGGTCTTGCTGGCCGTTGAAGTTCTCGATCTGGCCTTCGAGCCGCCGTCGCGGCTCCGGATCGCCGGCGTTCGAGGCGAGATTGACGACGCTCGCGTCTTGCGCCATGACGTTGAACCCGAACGGGTTGCCGGCCACGCTGAGCCCGGCCACGCCGGCTCCGAGCGCGGTCGCGCGGCGACGAGACATGCGAGACTCGAGCAAACGGGAATGTGCATCGAACATCTGAAGATCCTTTCGATTGCTGATCCTGGAACGGCGCGACGCTGTCCCTCGACCGATGAAAGACCCCTGATGCGTCTCGCGTCGTCGTGTCCTGTATTGCGTACAGTCGACCGTATGAGATTATGGCATCAGGAAGAGCGTACGCGGGATTTCGATGGGTTGTCAATCGCCGCCGGCGTGGTTCTTGCTACCCTTATGGGTGGGACAGGAAACGATACTGCGCCCGCATGGCGATGTCTCTCGATACACCCGGTTGCTTCTTGCCGGCCTCACCCTCGTGAGGCCGGCAAGAAGGCGACCCCATGCGGAACTAGAGGAGTGAAGAATGATGGCCAGGGCAGGGGAAACAGAGGAACAGGAAACACGCGTACTGGTCATCGAGGACAACTCGGCCGTTCGTATGATGCTTGAAGAGTTGCTGGCGGACGCTGGCTATCACGTCGTTCCGTTTGCGGATGTACCGGATCTGCCAGAGGTGGAGCGGCTTGAGCCGGACCTGATCCTGCTCGATGTCGTGATCGGCGGCGATCATCGCGGGGTGGAGTACCTGAGAGAGCTCCGGGCCGTCGGCGCGCTTCAGCGGGTTCCCGTCATCGTCTGCAGCGGTGACGTGCCGATCCTGGACCAGCTTTCGACGATGCAGCCGCCATTGGCGACCGCCCTGCTGCGGAAGCCGGTCGATCTGGCGACCTTCCTGGATACCGTGGTGAGCGTGATGCACACGGGCCATCCACCTATGGACGCGACGGCGTCCAGAGGACGTCACTCACGTCCGCGCCGGTTCCTGGGGTCGTCCCATCCGGGCCATGGATCGTCTCGCCGCCGTGTCGCGGCCCGCAGCCCGGAGATTCGGGCATGGCTGCTCGGCAAGGTCGGCGCGCTTCATCACGACGGCGCACAGGAATCGTAGCAACGCCGGCGTCGAAACAGGAGGGGCAACCGTCATGTCGACGGTTGCCCCTCCTGTTTTCAGCGTTCAGATGTTGTCGAGAAACGCTAGCGGAAACCTTCGGTCACGGCGTGCTTGCGGTCGTACCAGGGGAGATCCTCGATCGGGTCCTGGTTGCCGAACTGGCGCTCCGGGCGGTCGACCGGGGCGGCCCACTTCACGGCGTTCCCGATGACCTTGCGGATCTCCTCGTTGTAGTAGGTCGCGTAGGTCTCATGGCCCGGGCGGAAGTAGAAGACCTTGCCTGCGCCGCGCGTAAAGGTTGCGCCGCTGCGGAAGACCTCGCCACCCTGGAACCAGCTGACGAAGATCAGCTCGTCCGGCGCCGGTATGTCGAAGTGCTCGCCGTACATCTCTTCTTGCTCGAGCTCGATGTACTCGCCGATGCCGGCCACGATCGGGTGCGCCGGGTTCACCACCCACATGCGCTCCTTCTCGTCCGCCTCGCGCCACTTCAGGTCGCAGGATGTGCCCATCAGCGACTTGAAGATCTTCGAGAAGTGGCCGGAGTGGAGGACGATCAGGCCAGCGCCGGCAAGGACGCGCGCCTTCACGCGCTCAACGATGGCGTCATCCACCGCACCATGCGCGCGGTGCCCCCACCAGACGAAGACGTCCGTGTTGTCCACGACGTCCTGCGTCAGGCCATGCTCCGGCTCGTCGAGGGTCGCGGTGCGGGCCTCGATGCCGTCGATGGCGTTCAGGCCCTCGGCGATCGCGCCGTGGATGCCGTCCGGGTAGATCTTGCCGACTTCCTCGTTGTGGCGCTCGTGCTGGTATTCGTTCCAGACGGTGACGCGGATGGGAGTGGACATGGTGATGGGTCCTTTCCGGTGGCGCGAATCGCGCTCATGGATGGACATTGCGACCATTTCCTGCACGTATCGATACGTCAGGCGGCCGCATGTCCTCCGCTATAGCAAGTACGCGAGCGAAGGAGACTCACGATCAGATATTGGTGTCGACGATCTCCTCGTCGATGATGACCTCGCGGCCGAGCTCGGCGGAGCGGTAGATGGCGTCGATCAGGCGGACGCGGTCGAGGCCCTCCTGGCCACTCGGGGTCAGCGGCGTGCCCTCAAGGATCGCATCGACGAAGCCATGAATGATCTCGGCGTGGCCCTGCCGGGCGACGAGTCGCGGCTTGGCGTCCATCGTCGTGTCGCCAAAGCCCTCGTAGATTTCCAGCGTGTCGGTCAGCGCGTAGTTCTTCGAGAAGATTCGCGCGCCCTTCTCCGAGCCGTAGAGCTGGACGCCGAAGTCGTCGCCCATCTCGGTGAACGCCGCCCAGGAGGCCTCCAGCAGCAGCGTGCCGCCGTTTTCCAGGCGCAGGAACGCCGTCGCCAGGTCCTCGACCTCGTACGTTGCGTTCTTCCCTGCGTCAGAGGTCCGGCGTCCGACCCAGCCGCCACGGCCGGTCGTGCCGATTTCGGCGTAGGTGTTGGCCGACACGGCGGTCACCTTCGGGTTGCCGAGGATGTAGAGGAGCATGTCCAGCACATGCACGCCGAGGTCGATCAGCGGGCCGCCGCCGGCCGCTTCCTTCGATGTGAACCAGCTGCCGAGGCCGGGGATGCCGCTGCGGCGCATCCACCACGCCTTCGAGTAGTAGATGCGGCCGAACTCGCCGTTCGCGACCGCGTCGTGCAGCAGCTTCACGTCGTGGCGGGTGCGTCGCTGGAACGAGATCCCGAGCAGCTTGTTGTGCTGCTGCGCGGCCTCGACCATCTGCACGCCTTCCTCGGCGTTGCGCGCGAGCGGCTTCTCGATCAGCACATGCTTGCCGGCCTCGAACGCGGCGAGGGCGACCGGCAGATGCAGGATATTCGGCACCGCGACGCTCACGGCGTCGATGTCGTCGTCCTTGAGAAGGTCCTGGTAATCGCGGTAGACGCGCGGGACGTCGAATTTCTGCGACAGCGACTCACAGCGGTCGGTGTCCAGGCCGGCGATCGCCACGACCTTCGCGCGCGGTTCCTCGGCGTAGCCTTCGAGGTGGAAAATGCCGGCGCCGCATCCGATCACGCCGACGCGCAATTGCTCTTTCTCTGTCACCTGTGCCATCTCCGGTGATGTTCATACGCCGGCCCTGTAGCCGGCACGGCGGGTTTCGAGCGCCCCGCATGTCACTGGCAGCATGTCACCATGCCGGCCCGGCGACAAGGGCGCGCCTCATATCGGGCGCGATGAGGCGAGGCCTACGCGACGAGCGTGAAGACGACGACCTCGGGCGGGCAGTTGAAGCGCACGGGCGGGCGGTACATGCCGATCCCGTTCGAGACGAACAGCGTCATGTCGCCGAGCGTATAGCGTCCGGAGACGTAGCGCTTGCCGAGCTTCGGCGCCGCGACGGGCCCGAGCACCGGCAGGCGAACCTGGCCGCCGTGCGTATGGCCAGAGAGCAGCAGGAACGGCCCGAAGGGCTCGACCCGTTCCACCAGATCCGGCTCGTGCCACATGGCGATGCGCGGAGCGTCGGCAGGGACGTCGGCGAACGCCTGCTCCAGCCGCGCCGACCCAAGTAGCGCGTCGTCGATGCTGACGAGCCACAGTGGGCCCTTGCCGGTCTCGATTTCGACCGACTCATTGGTCAGGATGCGGATGCCGGTTGACGCGAACATCTCCATGACGCGGTCGCGCACGTTGGCGACATCGTGGTTGCCCAGCATGCCCCAGGCGCCGATCTTCGCCGTTGCGGCCATGCGACGCAGCGGCTCCTGGACCTCGGAGAGGTAGCGTGGTGACTCGGAAATGTAGTCGCCGCCGAAGAGCACGATGTCGGCATGGACCCGCTCCAGCATGCGGATCGACGGCTCCAGCGCCGACGCCGGGAAGTGCGGGCCGACATGGAGGTCGGTCGCGAAGGCGATCGTCACGCCATCGAGGTGGGCATGGGCGCGTGGGAGTTGGATGAACTGGTGGTTCAGGCGCGGCTGGAACGGATGGACGAAGCGCGAGTACAGCCCGCCGGCGATCGCCATGCCGGCGGCGGTTGCAAAGGCGACGATGCCGATGTCGCGGATCGGTCGTCTCACAGCCCCATCAGTCCCTTCAGGATCAATCCCAGCGTCACGTACAGGCCCCAGCGCTGATGCAGCTTCGTCGTGGCGCCAACGGTCACGCTGCCATCCGCCTCTGTCTTCGCCCGCCTGACGAGCTCGATGTTGTAGAACGCGATCGGGATGACGACGATGCCGCCCAGCAGCGGCCAGTAGTCTGGCCGGAGGGCGATGAGGAGCACGATCAGCGCGATCGGGGCGAGCACGAAGACGATGTACTCGCGGACCGCCCAGGCGCGGCCGAAGGTGTTCGCCAGCGTGTGCTTGCGATGGCGGAGGTCGACCTCGGCGTCGCGCATGTTGTTCGCATGGAGGATCGCGGCGGCGTATGAGCCCATCCCGCTGGCGAGGAGGAACGAGGCGAGCGTCACCGTGCCCGTATGGACGTAGTAGGCGCCCATCACCATCACCCAGCCCATCGCGACGAACACGCCGAGCTCGCCCAGGCGGTTATAGGCCAGGGGCCACGGTCCACCGGTGTAAAAGAACGCGACGCCGGCACCGATGACGGCGAAAAGCACGCCGAGCCAGCCGAGGTGGATGATGACCGGAATACCCAACGCGAAGGCGAGGGCGAAGGCGACGATCATGCCGGTGCGCAGGTCGCGGTCGGTCAGGTGACCTCGCTGGAGCATCCGGCCGGGACCGAGCAGTTGCTGGGCATCGACGCCGGAGACGTGGTCGAAGTAGTCGTTCGTCAGGTTCGTCCCGATGTGCGTCAGGATCGACAGGAGCAGCATCAGGATCGCGAACGGCCACGACATCTTGCCGTCCTGCCAGGCGAGGGCCGAGGCGAGGACGATCGGGATGACCGAGATGGTCAGGCTCCACGGCCGGACGGCGAGGAACCAGATCTTCCAGCGGGGAAGGGTGGCGGTTGCCACGAAGAAAGCCTTTCCTGAGGATCAGTCGTCGGCGCGCCAGGGCACGACGACGCGTTCGAGCGTATCGATCACGAGCGTCAGGGCCCAGCCCATGATGCCGGTCAGGACGAGACCGACGAACATCTGCTTGATGCGCAGCGTCTGGTAACTCTGCCAGATCATGAAGCCGATGCCCTTGTCGGCCGCGAGGAACTCGGCGCCGACGATGACGACGAGGGCGAACCCGAGCGAGAGGCGCATGCCGGTGAAGATCGCCGGGAGGCTGCCGGGCAGCGCGACGGTCCAGAATAGCTCCCATTTCGACGCGCCGAGGTTTCGCGCAACGTCGCGGTATTGGGAGTCGATCGAGAGCACCCCGCTCATCGTGTTCAGCGCGACGAGGAAGAAGATCGAGATGGCGACGATCATGATCTTCGAGAGCTCGCCGATGCCGAAGGCGATGATGACCAGCGGCAGGATCGCGATCTTCGGGATCGCGTAGATCGCCGAGGCGAGCGGCATCAGGAAGACGCGGACCGGCCAGAACAGGCCCATGGCGAGCCCAACGACGACGCCGGGAATGGTGCCGAGCAGGAAGCCCATCAGGATGCGGTAGAGGCTGATCCCGATATCGCCGAGGAGGTCATCCTCGGTGAAGAGCTCGACGGTGGTGTCCCACAACGAGGACGGCGCGGGCCAGAAGAGCGGGTCGATCGCGCCGGCGCGCGAGAGCGCTTCCCAGATCAGGAGCACGACCAGCCGGGCCGGCGACCGTGAGCAGCAGTTCCGTGGTCCGCCGTCGCCTCATCCGCGAAATGCACCGCCGGAATCGACCTCGTCGCGGAGGGTCGTCCATGTCGTCGCGAAGAGCTCGGCGAACTGGGGGTCGGAGCGCACGTCGGTGAGGCTGCGCGGGCGCGGGAACGGGACGTCGATGATCTCCCGCACCGTGCCGGGGTGCGCGCTCATGATCACGATCTTGTCGGAGAGGATCAGCGCCTCGTCGATCGAGTGCGTGACGAAAATGACCGTCTTGCCGCTCTTCTCCCAGATGCGCAGGAGCTCCTCCTGCAGGATGAACCGGGTCTGCTCATCGAGCGCGCCGAACGGCTCGTCCATGAGCAGGAGGTTCGGGTCCATCGCCAGGGCCCGCGCGATCGAGACGCGCTGGCGCATGCCCTCGGAAACCTGATGCGGCCAGGAGCCGGCGAAACGCGTCAGCCCGACGAGGTCGAGCAGCTCGTCCGCGCGCTCTTTTCGCTCCTGCCGGGACATGCCCGAGAGACGGAGCCCATAGGCGACGTTGTCACGCACGGAGAGCCACGGGAAGAGCGTGCGGCCATGGAAGACCATCGCGTTGGTCGCTGGCGAGCCGTCCGGGAGGACGACCTCGATCGAGCCGCTCGTCGGCTGCTCCAGCCCGGCGACCATGCGCAGGAAGGTCGATTTGCCGCATCCGGACGGCCCGACGACGACCACGAACTGCCCCGGCTCGACGACGAGGTTCATGTCGACGCAGGCGTCGACCTCGCCGGTGCGGGTCACATAGCGACGGGACACGCCGCGCGAGATGACTCGCGCGCCGGTCCCGTCCGCTGTCGTCGTGGCTGGGCGTTCAGGCGCCTGGACCATAGGAAACGTCTGGCTCCGGATTCAGCTATTCGCCGTCGAGCAGGGCGACGGCGTCGTCGATAATCGACTGCTCGATGACGGTTTCGGGGTCGATTGTGCCGTCGAACTCCAGCAGGTCGCGCTCGGAGAAGAACTCCTGCAGGGTCACGAGGCTGTCGACATTGATGTAGCCCTCGGTCTGGTAGACGGGGCGGACCGAGGCGGCGACCAGCTCGATCGGCACGCCGGTGTACTTGTTGATGATCGTCAGGTTCAGCGGGTCGTTCGGCTCGTTCACCAGGTCGCGGCAGGCCTGCAGGTAGGCGGCGACAAAGCCAACGGCGGCGTCGCGGTTCTCGTCGATCCAGTTCGCGTTCGCGTAGACGCCGGTGACCTGGATGCCCTGGACCGGGAAGTCGTCGGAGATCACGACCGCGATGCCCTGCTGGACGGCCTGGGTCGCCAGCGGCTCGCCGATGATCGCGGCGTCGAGCGCGCCGGAGTCCAGCGCGGCAACGGCGTCCGGGAAGGTGAGGTACTGCAGGTCGACGTCGCTGATCGTCAGGTCCGCCGTGCGCAGGGCGGCGTCGAGCCAGTACTCGGTCGCGCCCGGGGCGTTCACGGAGACGCGCTTGCCCTCGAGGTCGGCCGGAGAGGTGATGGTGCCCTCGTCGTAGGCCTTCTTGGAGGTCATCAGCGGCGTGGTGACCGGGTTCCCTTCTTCATGGCCGGGGGCGATGATCTTCAGCGGCAGGTCCGCGTCGATCGCGTTCCAGAACGCCGCGCCGACGCCGGAGATGGAGACCTGAAGATCGTTTGTCGAGGTGAGCACAGTCAGGTCGGTGCCGCTGTTGATCGGGCTGATCTCGACGTCGAGGTTGCGCTCCGGCGAAGTAGCCCTTCTCATAGGCGACGAACATCGGGGCGTAGATCATCACCGGCAGCGAGCCGAGCTTGACCGGCGTGGCGCCCTCCGGGACCTCGAAGGACGGGATCTCGACCGTCTGGATCGCGGCGGGCGAGGCCTCCGGAGAGCCTTGGGCCGCGCCGAGACCGGCGTTGGCGACAAGGCCAGACGCCGCGATGGCGCCGGCGAAGGTGCGACGGCTTAGGGAACGGATAGACATGGACGGGGAACTCCTCCGGGCGTGGGGCGTCGTTGCCCAAACTGTGACCGCTTTCTGGAGAACGCACAGGAACGGCGCGCCGGCCAACCGCATGTGGCCAGGCGCACCGGGACCGGACTAGGAGACCGGCTGCAGGTTGATCATCGGCTTGTAGGCGCTGGCCGCATCGTCCGGCTCATCGAAGATGCCGTTCTTGCGGTCTTCGATGACGGCATGGATCTCCTTGGTAAGCTCCTCGAGCATGTCCTCCTCGAGCACGTTCTTCACGATCTTGCCCTTGCGGAAGATGATGCCCTTGCCGTTGCCGGAGGCGATGCCGACGTCGGCGTCGCGCGCCTCGCCGGGGCCGTTCACGACGCAGCCCATGACGGCGACGCGGATCGGCTCGGTGATCGTCTCGAGCACCTTGTCGACGTCGTTGGCGAGCTTGAAGAGATCGACCTCGACGCGGCCGCAGGTCGGGCAGGCGATCATCGTCGCGCCCTTCTGCCGCAGCTCGAGCGACTTCAGGATCTCGTAGCCGACGAAGACTTCTTCCTTCGGATCGGTCGTCAGCGAGACGCGGATCGTGTCGCCGATGCCCATCGCGAGCAGGGTGCCGATGCCGACCGCCGAGCGCACGGAGCCGGCGCGCGGGGTGCCGGCCTCGGTCACGCCGAGGTGGAGCGGGTAGTCGTTCGGGAGCGCGGCGAAGCGCTGGTACGCCTCGAGCAGGACCGGGACCTCGAACGCCTTCAGGCTGACCTTGGTGTCGTAGAAGTCGAGGTCCTCGAGGATCTTGATGTGCCCGAGCGCGGAGCGGACCAGCCACTCGGCGCGCAGCTCGACCTGCGTGGCGTTCTGGGCCGCCATCTCATCGACGAACTCCTTCGTCATCGGGGCGACGGAGCCGAAGTTGACGCCGATGCGGATCGGCACGCCGCGCTCCTTCGCCTTGGCGACGACCTCGCGCACGTCCTCTTCCTTGCGGATGTTGCCGGGGTTCAGGCGCAGGCCGTGAATGCCGGCGTCGAGCGCCTTCAGCGCAAGCGTGTGCTCGAAGTGGATGTCGGCGATGAGCGGAACGGGCGAGTAGGGGACGATGTCCGGCAGCGCCGCGGCGGCCTTGCGGTCCGGAACGGCGATGCGGACGATCTCGCAACCGACGTCGGCCAGTTCCTGGATCTGGGCAAGGGTGGCCTTCGGGTCGCGGGTGTCAGCGGTGGCCATCGACTGGACGCGGATAGGGTTGTTGCCGCCGATCCCGACGTCTCCAACGTGGAGGACGCGGGTCTTGCGGCGAGGAGCGATGAGCGACATGGATGGGGATGCCTCCGTCAGGACTGGGCGCGGGCGTGGTGCGAAACCCGCAATTGCGTTCTCTTCATCATACGACGTTTGTCCATGAGCCGCCGTGACGTCAGGGCAGGATGGACTGGCCGTCCAGCAGGCGCGACACGTCGCCGAACGCGATGAAGAACATCAGCGCGAGCAGCAGCATCATGCCGACCAGGTGGACGACCCCTTCTTTCTCCGGAGCAATCCGCTTGCCGCCACGCAGGATCTCGATGATCACGAACAGCAGCCGTCCGCCGTCCAGCGCCGGGATCGGCAGCAGGTTGAAGATGCCGAGCGAGATCGAGATCAGGACGGTCAGCTGGATGATGATCGGCCACTGGCTCCCTGGCGCGGAGTCCAGCAACTCGCCGGTCAGTTGTCCCATGCCGATCGGGCCGGTGAACTGGTCCAGCCCAACGTCGCCGGAGAAGGTTGCCTGCAGCGAGTCGACCGTGCCGGAGATGATCATCGTGAACTCTCCCCAGCCCTCCTGGACGACCTGCGACGCCGGCACATCCTCATAGAGGATGGACCCGATGGGGTCGATGCCGGTGCCGGCGAAACCGGACTGCGCGACTGCGCCAAGGCCGACCGCGACGAGCGGGTCGCCGGACGTCGTCTGGGACAGATCCGGGATGCGCAGGGTCGTCGTGCCCTCGATGGTCTCGCTGCCCGTATCGCGCACGTAGGTCAGTTCGACCTCGCCGCCGCTGGCCGCCTTGAGCGTGTCGACAAAGGATGCGCCGGAGGCAATGGGCTCGCCGTCCACGGCGGTGATCTCGTCGTTCGCGTAGAGCCGGGCGTCACTGGCGAGCGAACCGGACTGGACATTACGAATCAGGATGCGCGGCGCGGGAACGTCCATCGTCGCGGTGACCGGCTCGCCGTCGCGCTCGAGCGTGATCGAGACCTGACCGCCCTGGGCCGCGTTCATCAGGCCCTGAGCCTGCGCGAAGGCCTCGATCGGCGTGCCGTCGATCTCCTTGATAACGTCGCCGTTCCGGATGCCGGCGTCAGCTGCCGGTGAGCCCGGCGCGACCGAGCGGACCGCGACTTCGCTGAGGCGGCCGTCGGTGAACATGATGCCGGTGGCACCCTGGCCAGCCGGCGGGTCCTTCCGCGGCGTCACGGTGGTGTCGACCGTATCGTTGCCGCGCTGGATCGTGACGCTGACTTCGCTGCCGGCGTGCTGGTTGACCGCCGCGACCACGTCGTTGGCGTCGACGACCGTCTCGCCGTCGACCGCGACGATGCGGTCACCCGGTTGCCATCCGGCGCTGGCGGCTGGCGAGCCACTCGCGACATCGCCGATGTAGAGGGGCGAGATCTGGGTCGGGACGCCTTGCATGGCGACGAGCATGATCGAGAGCACGACAGCCGCGATGAGATTCATCAGCGGGCCGGCGAGCAGGAACCAGGCGCGCTTCCATGGTCCAACAGCGTTCATCGAGCCAGGAGAGGTGTCCTTGCCGTCCTCACCCTTGACGCGGACGAAGCCGCCGAACGGGATCCAGTTCAGCGACCAGAGCACGCCCTTCCAGCGCCAACCCTTCGCGCGGGGCGGCAGGCCGATGCCGAACTCCTCGACCGTGACCCCGACACTGCGGGCGGCGAAGAAGTGGCCGAGCTCATGGATGATGATCAGGAAGGCGAGGATCGGGATGATCGCGAGATAACTCATGCAGTGATGTGCCTTGCAGGGGTGACGCGCCGGGAACCGGCGGGTGCGGGGTGTCGAACGGGGTGGGGGAGTGATGCGCGGCAGGATGCGACGCGGTCCAATGCTTTTCAAATGATACCAAAACCGGCCCATTGACCGGGGAACGCTCCATGTGCTCCTTGAGAACGGAGGTCGATACGGTCATGCGCGTTTCCCGGGCGCGACGGCGTTGAATCGGATACCATGGCCGCGGGCAACAGGGTTTGTATTCTGCGCACGAAATCAGTGTTGACGCGTGCCCGCATGTCCCCTATAGGTACCGCATGGACGGAGTGGCCGCAGGGCGAGCAACGGGGATGTTGCGTGGCCCGAGTGCGCGTTGCGCGGCGGCAAGATAGAGAAGGCGCTTGCCGCGCCCGTACCGGAATCGGAGGTTCCAGATGATCATCGGCGTTCCCAAGGAAGTCAAGAACAACGAGAACCGCGTCGCCGCGACGCCCGCGTCGGTGCACGAGATGGTCTCCCACGGTCATACCGTGCTCGTTGAGACGAACGCGGGCGCCGGCAGCGGCTACCCGGACGGCGAGTATGCCGCCGAGGGCGCCGTGATCGTGCAAACCGCCGATGCGGTGTGGGCCGACGCGGAGATGATCCTGAAGGTGAAGGAGCCGGTCGAGGCGGAGTACGGGCGGATGCGCGAGGGGCAGGTGCTGTTCACCTACCTCCACCTCGCCGCCGACGAGCCGCTCACCCGCGCATTGATCGAGCGCAAGGTGCAGGCGATCGCGTACGAGACCGTGCAGTTGCCGAACCGGCAGTTGCCGCTGTTGACCCCGATGAGCGAGGTCGCGGGGCGCATGTCGATCCAGGTCGGCGCGACCTACCTGCAGCAGACAAATGGCGGCAAGGGCATCCTCCTCGGTGGCGTGCCGGGCGTGTCCGAGGCAGAGGTCGTGATCATCGGCGGCGGAGTGGTCGGCACCAACGCCGCGAAGATGGCGCTCGGCATGGGCGCGAACGTGACGATCATCGAGCTGAACGTCGAGCGTCTGCGCTATCTCGACGATGTGCTGCACGGTCGCGTCCATACGCTGGCGTCGTCGCGCAAGAACATCGCGGTGTCCCTCCAGAAGGCGGATCTCGTTATTGGCAGCGTGCTGATCCCCGGCGCGCGGGCACCGAAGCTGGTCACCGCCGACATGGTCGATGGCATGAAGCCCGGCAGCGTGATGGTCGATGTCGCGATTGACCAGGGCGGCTGCTTCGAGACGTCGAAGCCGACCACGCACAGCAATCCGACCTACGTTGTGAACGACGTCGTACATTACTGCGTGACGAACATGCCCGGCGCCGTGCCGCGCACGGGCACGCAGGCCCTCACGAATGTGACGACCCCATACGCGCTCGCCATCGCTGACAAAGGCTGGGAGCGGGCCTTGCGCGACGATAAGGCGCTCGCCCTCGGCGCGAACGTGATCAACGGCGAGGTGGTCTACGGCGGGGTGGCGGAGGCCTTCGGGTTTCCGCTCGCGACGCTGGACGACGCGGTCGGCGGCAGGACTCTTGCGTAGATAATGTGGCAAGCGTTGCACTTTTGTGACAGCGTTATCCCACAAGACATGTCATAATGCGCATGGGGGTTCTGCCGCCATTGCGGCAAGACTGGGGATCGTTGTGAAGGAAATTACGGCTATGGAACAGCAGGTCACGCGTTATCTGGAATCGTTGCAGGATGAACGCAAGTTCTCCGTGAACACTATCTCTGCCTATCGCAACGATCTCAGGCAGCTGACCGACTTTCTTCAGAGGTCCGGCGATGACTCCGGGCTGGAGCCGATCTCGTCGTGGTCCGAGCTGAACGACGAGCACTTCGCGGCGTTCCTCACGTACTTGCAGGATCGCGAGTATGCGCAGGCGACAGTCGCGCGCAAGACCGCGGCGAGCAAGTCGTTCTTCGGCTACCTGCTGAACATCGGCGTGCTGGAGGAGCCGGTTGGGGCGGATGTCGCCTCGCCGAAGGTCGCCAAGTACACCCCGACGATCATGAGCCGCGAGGATATCAACCGGCTGCTCGAGGAGCCGCTGCGCGACGAGCCGAACCGCCCGGAGGCGATTCGCGACCGTGCCATGCTGGAGATCCTGTACGCGACGGGCATGCGCGTCGGCGAGATGGTCGCCCTGAACGTGGGCGATGTTGATCTGGAGCAGGGCAGCATCCACTGCATGGGTAAGTCCGGCCGCGAGCGTGACGTCGATGTCGACGGGCCCGCGCTGTCGGCGCTGCGCGACTACCTGAACAACGCGCGCCCGTACCTGGCGGACCAGGACACCGAGTCGCTCTTCGTCAATCACCGCGGTGGCCGCCTGACGCGGCAGGGCTTCTGGCTCATCCTGAAGTCGTACGCCGAGCACATCGGCATCCATGGCATCACGCCGCACACGCTGCGGCATACCTTCGCCATTCACGCCCTGCAGGACGGCGCGACCGTCGTCGAGGTGCAGCGCATCCTCGGGCACGTCAGCTCATCCACGACGAATCTCTACGTCGAGCTGGCCGAAGCGGAGGGCCTGGCCGCCTCATAGGCCCATCACCCGCGCCACCAATCCAGACGCTCTATAGTTGTGGGAGCGATAGGGAGACGATCGGCGGTATTTCGATACCGCCGATCAACGTGTAACAAGGACATCCGACGACTATGAGCGAACAGAGCACGCCCACCCGCGCCGCCACCATGGACAAGATCGTTGCGCTGAGCAAGCGCCGCGGCTTTGTCTACCCCGGCTCGGATATCTACGGCGGCCTCGCCAACACCTGGGATTTCGGGCCGCTGGGCGTGGAGCTGCGCAACAACATCAAGCAGCTGTGGTGGAAGACCTTCGTCCACAAGCGGCGCGACATGGTCGGCCTCGACGCCGGCATCCTGATGCACCCGCGCGTCTGGGAGGCGTCCGGCCACGTCGTGAACTTCAACGACCCGCTGGTCGACTGCAAGACCTGCAAGGCTCGCTTCCGCGCCGATCACCTGCTGGAGGAGAAGCTCGGGATCACCGATGCCGAGGGCAAGACCCCGGAAGAGATGTCGGCGATCCTGCACGAGGCGAACCTCGCCTGCCCGAACTGCGGCAACCGGACGCTGACGGACGCCCGGCAGTTCAACATGATGTTCAGCACAACGATTGGGCCGGTCAGCGAATCGGCCACGCCGGTCTACCTGCGTCCGGAGACGGCGCAGGGCATCTTTGTGCAGTACAAGAACATCGTGAACACCCAGCGCGTGAAGCTGCCGTTCGGCGTCGGCCAGATCGGCAAGGCCTTCCGCAACGAGATCACGCCCGGCAACTTCATCTTCCGCGTGCTCGAGTTCGAGCAGATGGAGATCGAGTACTTCGTCAAGCCGGACGAGGCGCCGGCGGCGTTCGAGCGCTGGCTTGACGACATGCGCTCGTGGGTCGAGCTGATTGGGCTGGATCCGGAGCATGTCCGCACGCGCGAGCACAGCCACGAAGAGCTCTCGCACTACTCCGACCGCACGATCGACTTCGAGTACAACTTCCCCGGCACGATGGGCTGGAAGGAGCTCTACGGGCTCGCCAACCGCACCGACTTCGACCTGCGGAGCCATCAGGAGGTCAGCGGCGAGGACCTGCGTTACTTCGACCAGGCCGCCAACGACCGCTATCTGCCGTACGTGATCGAGCCGACCTTCGGCGTCGACCGCACGATGGTGACCGTGCTGCTCGACGCCTATGACGAGGAGGAGACGGTCGACGTCAACGGCAAGGCAGACAAGCGCACCGTGTTGCGCATCGCCCCGCGGCTGGCGCCGTACAAGGCGGCGATCCTGCCGCTGGCGAAGAAGCCGGAGCTGACGTCGGTCGCCTGGGAGCTGTTCGAGAAGATCCAGGACGAGACCGGCGCGTTGGTCGACTACGACGAGACGGCAAACATCGGCAAGCGCTATCGCCGGCAGGACGAGATCGGTACGCCGTTCTGCATCACGGTCGATTTCGATTCGCTGGAAGATGGCGCGGTGACGATCCGCGACCGCGACTCGATGTCGCAGGAGCGCGTGTCGATGAGCGAGGTCGGCGCGATGCTGGCCGAGAAGATCCGCTAGATCATCACGACTCTGGCAAGCGAAACGGCCCGGAAGGCGCAAACACCTTCCGGGCCGTCGTGTTTCTGGTCACCTGTCGCGCTCGGCCATGATGTCGGCCATGGCGAGGTCCCTGGCGGCATTGCGCTCGCGAAGGCCGTCGATTGCACCCTGGCGGTCCGCGTCGGTGCGATTCTGGCTTGCTTTCCATTTGCCGACGATGCGGTTGATGGGGATTTCGATGCCGACGATGTCCTCCAGCATCCCCCGCAGGTAGTCCTGCGGGGCGTCGCCCATCCTCCACGCCGGGTCGTTTACCCGCTCCATCGCCTGCGTTAGCCGGCCCACCGCGCCGCGCGTCCATTTCTCGTCGTCGTGCACGATGAGCTGTCCCCAGGCGTGGACCACGGCGTAGTTCCACGTCGGCACCACTTCGTGCGTCTCCGCTTTCGTCGGATACCAGTTCGGCGTGATGTAGGCGTCTGCCGCCTGGAAGACCACGAGCACCTCGGTGTCCGCAGCATCCCTCCATAGCATGTTGTTGCGCGCAACATGGCCAATCAGCGTCCCGTGGTCACCGTGGCGATTATCGAGCAGGAGCGGAATGTGATGCGCCTGCAAGCCGTCTGCCGTGCTGGCGACGAGCGTGGCCAGCGGGTGGGCATCGATCAGCGCCTTGATGCGGGCCGGGTCATCTTCGCGGAACTGCGGGGGCAGGTAGGTCACGACGGGGCCTTTCGTTACGGAAGACGAAGCCTGATCTCGCTCACCTCGTCGGTCTTGTAGGTCGCTTCGTCCTCAGCCACAACAGCAAGACCGTCTCGCTCCAGGCCGTTCGCGAGCTCGACGAGCCAGGTCATGTGCTCGTCCGCAAAGTCGTCGCGCAGGAGGGGGCCGATCTCGGCGAGCGCCATGCCCTCGCCCTCGTGCGCGCGAAGGGCGTCGACGATACGTCCCCGGAAGTAGCGGTTCGTCTGCTCAAACGGAACGCTCTTCGTCTTCCGCGCTGGCTTGCCGTTTTCGGCGAGCGCGGCCTGGATCTGCGGAAACGCGGCGCATTCGGCTTGCAGCGGACAGATGAGGCAGAGCGGTTTGCGCGCCGTGCAGTGCAGCGCCCCGAACTCCATAATGCCCTGGTTCCAGTTCCAGGCGTCCCCTTGGGGCATCACGTCGGCGGCGATGGCGAGGACGTCCTTGTCGCTGGCGGTGGGCTTCGGGACATCCACGCCAACGAAGAGGCGATGGATGACGCGGCGCATGTTCGTGTCGATGAAGGCGACGTCCTGCTCGAACGCGAAACACGCGATGGCCCCGGCGGTGTACGGGCCGATACCGGGCAGCGCCAGCAGCTCCTCGACCGTTTCCGGGAACTCACCGCCACGCTCGACGACGGCCTGGGCGGTGCGCTGCATATTCACCGCGCGCCGATTGTAGCCGAGCCCTTTCCACATGCGGATCACCTCGGCGGTCGGTGCGGCGGCCAGCTCATGGACGGTCGGGAACGCTTCCAGCCAGGCGTGGAAGTAGGGGATGACGCGGTCGACCTGCGTCTGCTGGAGCATGATTTCCGAGACCATGATCTTGTACGGGTCGCGCGTCTGCCGCCACGGCAGGTCGCGCCGGTTGGCGTGCCACCACGCCAGGAGCCCGGAGCGGACGGCGGATATCTTGTCGGGGGAGATGTCGGTCATGCAATCACTTCGTACGGTCGGCCCTTGTGGCCGACCCTCAGTCGCACGTCGCCACAAGGGCCGCCGTACGGGGCTTGTGTCCTTCGCGAAATGGCGTCGTTATCGATCTGCGGTCGATGTCTCATATACAATACGACTATGCCGGTCCTGCATCGCGTTCCACTCGTCCATGACTCGCACGCGGAGCTCGTCGAGGGTGCCGCTGTTGTCGATGACGGCGTCGGCGCGGTCGAGCTTGGGCTCGAGCGGCGGTTGGGCCGCGACCCGACGTCGCGCCTCGTCGGCATCAACGCCGTTGCGCTGCATGACGCGACGGACCTGCACCTCCTCAGGCGCGGTCACCAACCAGACCTCATCGCAGACGTCGGCGTGGCCGGACTCGATCAGCTTCACCGCGTCGATGATGATCACGCCTTCCGGGATGGCGTCCACCCGGCGGTCGCTCTCCGCGATGACCGCCGGGTGGGTGAGCGCGTCCAGCTCCTTCAACCTCTCCGGATCGCTGAAGACAATCGCGCCGAGCGCCTTGCGGTCCAGCGAGCCGTCGGCGGCGATGATGCCGTCCCCGAAGTGCTCCGCCAACTTTGCCAGGAGCGGCTGCCCGGGCGCGACAAGATCGCGGTAAACGAGATCCGCATCGATATGCCGCGCGCCAAGCTCCCGAAGCATGCTTACGACGGTGCTCTTACCGGTCGCGATGTTGCCGGTAACGCCGAGGACGATGCGCGGGCTAGCCATTGACGACCGCGAACTCCTCCGCCTGCGCGGTGAGGGTTTCCCACTCGCCGTAGACCTCGTCCAGCTCGGCCTGCACCTTCTCGTATTCCGCGCCGAGTGCCCCGATCGCGTCGAGGTCCTGGTCCGCGGTGGCGACGGCGATGGCATCGTCCAGCTCGTTCAGGCGGCCCTCGAGCTGGCTGATGCTGCGCTCGATCTTCGCCAACTTCTTCTGGACATCGGTCTCGGTCCGCCGCTTTGGCTTGCCCTTCGCGGTGACCTCGATGGCGCCGTTCGTCCCGTTCGCCACGGTCTCAACCGGTTTCGGCTCAGGCTTCAACGTCTCTTTCTCTGGAGCAGCGGCCTGGGCCGCGCGACGGCCAAGCAGTCGCTGGTAGTCGGTGTAATTGCCCAGCGAGAACTGCACACCTTCATCCTCGACAATCCAGAGCTTCGTCGCGATCCGGTCCATGAAGTACCGGTCGTGCGAGACGAAGAGGATGGTGCCATCGAACTCGCTCAGCATCTCCTCCAGCGACTCGCGCGCCATGATGTCGAGGTGGTTCGTCGGCTCATCGAGGATCAGGAAGTTTGCCTGCTCCAGCAGGAGCACCGCCAGCGCCAGGCGCGAGCGCTCGCCGCCGGAAAGGTCGGAGATGTGCTTGTAGACGTCGTCACCGCTGAACAGGAAGCGCCCGAGGTACGTTCGCGCGTACTCCTCGGTCATCGCCCGGGTGCTCTGGATCAGCGAGAGCGGGGTGCCGTTGCCCTTGCCACGCAGTTGCTCGTGCGACTGCGCGTAGTAGCCGGGAACGACGTTTGTGCCGTAGTTGAACTCGCCCTTCAGCGCCGGCAGCGAGCCGACGAGCGTCTTGATCAGCGTCGTCTTGCCCGCGCCATTCGGCCCGAGCAGGCCGATGCGGTCGCCGCGCTCGATGGTGAGCTCCGGGGTGCGGATCAGCACCGCGGGCCCTTCCGGATCGCGGTAACCGATCTCCATCTTCGACGAGGTCAGGACCTGGCGGCCGGAGCGGACGTTCGCGGCGAGCTTGATCCGCATCTGGTCGTGGTCCTGCGGGCGGTCGATGCGCTCCAGCCGGTCCAGCTTCTTCTGGCGGCCGCGTGCCTCGCGGTAGCGCTGGCCTGCGCCGTATTTGCGGATGAACTCTTCCTGCCGGGCGATGTACTCCTGCTGCTCCTCGTACTCCTTGCGGCGGCGTGTCTCGCGCTCCTCGCGCATCGGCAGATGCTTCGCGTAGGGCGCCGGGTAGTCTTCCAGGCGGCCAAACGAGAGGTCCAGCGTGCGGGTGGTGACGCGGTCGAGGAAGTAGCGGTCGTGGGAGACGATCAGGCAGGCGCCGTTCCAGCGGCCGAGAAACTCCTCCAGCCACTCGAGCATCTCGAGGTCAAGATGGTTGGTTGGCTCATCGAGCAGCAGCAGGTCCGGGTCGGCAAGAAGCGCCTTGGCGAGGGCCACACGCGTCTTCTGGCCACCGCTAAGCCGGGCGACCGGGTCGTCGAACTGGTCTTGCGTGAAGCCGAGACCCTGCAGCACCTCGTCCGTGCGGTGCTCGACGTCGTAGCCCCGGGCCGCCTCAAAGTGGACGCTGAGGCGGTCGTATTCCTCCATGAGGGCGTCGAGATCGTCGTCGGCGTCCGCCATGCGGTGCTCGATCTCGCGCATCCGCTCCTGCATCTCGAGGACCGGAGCAAAGGCGAGGCGGGCCTCGTCGCGCAGCGTGTTGTCGCTGGTGAACCGGGCTTCCTGCGGGAGATACGTGATCCGCAAGCCGGCGGCGGAAACGATCTCACCGGCGTTCGCGTGCTCGATGCCGGCGATGATGCGGAGCACGGTCGACTTGCCGGCGCCGTTGACGCCGACGAGGGCGACGTGCTCGCGCTCCTGGATCTGGAACGTGACGCCCGAGAAGATCTCGTCAGTGACGTACGTCTTGGCGAGGTTGGAAACGGTCAGGATGCTAAGTGGTGGCATGATTGGTCTTCCGGCGTGTTGGGTGAACAGGCATGACGAAGCGGCGTCTGGCGCGGGCGCGGCAGGCGCATCGGCTCATATGGCGATCGTCATTGCGTCCGTTCGGTCACGCGGGGATCCTGTACGGATGTCGTCAGGGAAGGCCCTGACCGCGAATCGGGTCAGCCACCAGTATAGCAGCGGGGTAAAGCCCCTCCCGAAGGCGTCAGGCAGCACGCCGGGCGCGACGAGAGCGCTGGGCGCGGGTGAACATGTCGACCGTCAGCGTTGCCAACCCGATCCAGACAAGCCCGAAACCGATCCAGCGCGGACCGGGCACGACCTCGTTGAACACCAGCACACCGACGAGGAATTGCCCGACCGGCGCGAGGTACTGCAGCAGCCCCATCGTCGTCAGCGGAATGCGGCTCGCGGCCGCCGAGAAGAGGATGAGCGGCACGGCGGTCGCGACGCCGGACGCCATGATCAGCAGCGTATGCGAAGGTCCCTCGCTGAGGAAGGTCCCGTTACCGGTGATCTGGAACCAGGCGATACCGGCCAGGGCGAACGGGGTGAGCACAATAGTCTCGATCGTCATGCTCTCCAGCGCGCCCAGATGCGCGCCAATCAGCTTCTTCATGTAGCCGTAGAGGGCGAAGCTTGTCGCCAGGGAAAGCGCGATCCAGGGCGGTCGGCCGTAGTCGATGGTGATGACGGCGACGGCGACCGTGCCGAACCCGAGCGCGGTCCACTGAAGCCGGCTCATCCGCTCACCGAGCAGGAGCACGCCCATGAGCACGAGCAGCAGCGGGTTGATGAAGTACCCCAGCGAGCTCTCGACGACGTTGCCGATGCTCACGGCGTAGATGAATACGGCCCAGTTGATGGCAAGGAAGAACGCGGCCAGCCCGAGCAGGCCGAGCCTCCGCCGATTCCGAAGAAGGGGGCGCAGCCAGGAGAGGTCGCGCTTCCACGCCCAGACCACCACGGTGAGGAGCAACGACCAGACGATACGGTGGGCGAGGATCTCCCACGACGTCGCGGGGGCAAGGGCGTGGAAGTAGAGCGGAAGGACACCCCACATGCCGTAGGCGAGGAAACCGTAAATCGTGCCGATATGGACGCGCTCTTCCTGGGCGGTACGAGGGATGGGGATACTCTTCTGCGACACGATGGGGGCCTCGTTTGGGGTCGATCTGTGCGGCGTGGACCGTCCGTCGCCGCATTGGCCATTGTAGAGGTACGGTCCGGTGTTGCGATCGCCGCCCGACGTGCGAGAATGCCACGATGACAGACAACGGGAACGCGAAGGGGAGCAGGATGTCGAACGTCTGGCCGGTCGGAACGGGACGAAACGCCGAGGGCGCGATGACGATCGGTGGCGTTGCTGTGCCCGAGATTGCGCGCGAGTTCGGCACGCCCGTCTACATCTACGACGCGGCCACCCTGCGCGGGAACATGCGAGCGGTGCGCGATGCGTTTGCCGAGGCGCTACCGGGCAGCCGGGTCGTCTATGCCGGCAAGGCGTTCCTGTCAAAGGCGCTCGTCCAGATGCTCGTCGAGGAAGGGCTTGGGCTGGACGCTGTTTCGGCTGGCGAGCTGTATGTCGGCCTCAGCGCCGGCATGCCGGCCGAGAAGCTCTCGCTCCACGGCAACAACAAGGGTATGGACGAGCTTCGTATGGCGATCGACGCCGGGATCGGCAAGATCATCGTCGACAACGTCGACGAGATCGAGATGCTCCGCGAGCTGACGGACGACCTCGACGGGTCGGTTACTGTCCTGCTGCGGGTGAACCCCGGCGTCGACGTGCATACCCACAAGAAGATCAGCACGGGCATCGCCGACTCCAAGTTCGGTCTGCCCATCGCCGACGGACAAGCTGCGCGCGCTGTGGCGCTGATCGCGGACGCGCCGGGGCTGCACCTGGCCGGGTATCACGCGCATATCGGCTCCCAACTCTTCGAGCCGGAGGCGTATGTCGACGCGATTGACGAGATCCTGCGCTTCGCGGTGGAGATGCGCGAGGCGCACGGCGTCGAGCTGGAGCAACTTTCGCCGGGTGGTGGTTTTGGCATCGCCTATGTCGACGCGGACGATCCGCCCGCCATGACGCAGTGGGCGACGACCCTGGCGACAGCCGTAAAGGATGGTTGCGCGCGTCACGGACTCACGGTGCCGATCGTCACCCTGGAGCCGGGCCGATCGATCGTCGGGCGCGCGGGCATCGCCGTTTATACGGTGGGTACGCGGAAAGAGATTCCCGGCGTGCGGACGTATGTTTCGGTAGACGGCGGCATGGCCGACAACATCCGGCCCACGCTGTACGAGGCGGTTTATACTGCGGCTTTGGCCAACCGGGAGGGCGACGGGGCGACCGAGAAGGTCACCATCGCCGGGAAATATTGCGAGTCAGGCGATATCCTTATCGAGGACATCACCTTACCAACACTGCATCGCGGGGATTTGCTCGCGATTCCGGCCGCCGGGGCCTACAGCCTGGCCATGGCCAGCAACTACAATATGTCACTACGACCGGCTGTTGTCATGGTGGAAGAGGGACGGGCCCGAGTGATCCGGGAGCGCGAGACGTTCGAGGATCTGCTCCGGCTGGATCGATAGCCGGCCATCTCGAAGGTGGGAGAGTCACGTGAAGGACGAGCGAGGGCAAGTCAGGAAGATCGACGACCAGGAGATTACCTCGCTTGCCATCGACAGCGAGTCCCGGGATCCGGACGACGCCATCGAGCAACGGCTGGAGGAATTGGCCACGCTGGTCACCGAGCCAGACGAGGCTGAGCTGGAGATCGACGAGGAAATCGAGCTCGAAGAGCTCGATGAGGATGACGAAGCCCCCGTCGACTACCGCAGCAGCATCTCTCGCGGGTCGCATGCGGACCACGATGTATCCAACTTCACGCCCGAAGACCCGGTGCGCATGTATCTGCGCGAGATCGGGCGCGTGCCCCTGCTGACCGCGCAGCGCGAGATCGAGCTCTCGATGGCGATGGACCTCGCGGACTACATCGCGACGGTCCGGGTGCGGCTGTCCTCGACCGGCGCGGTCGAGCCGACGGCCACCGAGATCGGGATGGCGGTCTGGTATGCCTTCAAGGCGGGCTGGCCGATCGCACGGGACCTGTGGACCGAGATCGAGGCCGCCGCGCCGGACGATATCCCGCAGGTACTCAATCGCGTGCTCCCGGTCACCGGTGTCGACCCGGCGGCAATCAAGGCCGTCCGCCAACGGTACGATCTCTCCGAGGCGCAGCTGGAGGAAGAGCTCCGCTTGCGGCGTGTCGAGTGGGAGTTGTTGCCTGAGTCGATCCGGGTGGCGCTCGGCGTCGACGGTGGATGGCCCTCCGATGATGCCGTGCGCACGCTCTGGGAGAAGCGCGAGCTTCGCCAGCAGCGCCGCTGGATGGACATCGAGAAGGCTGGCAAGCAGGCAAAGGTTGATCTCACCGAGGCGAACCTGCGCCTGGTCGTGTCGGTCGCCAAAAAGTACATGGGCCGCGGCCTGAGCATGCTGGACCTGATCCAGGAGGGAAACCTCGGCCTGATCCGCGCGGTGGAGAAGTTCCAGCATCACAAGGGCTTCAAGTTCAGCACCTACGCGATGTGGTGGATCCGCCAGGCAATCAGCCGCGCGATCGCCGACCAGGCGCGCACGATCCGCATCCCGGTGCACATGATCGAGACGATCAACAAGATCTTCCGCACCAGCCGCCAGCTGCAGCAGGAGCTCGGCCGCGAGCCAACGCGCGAGGAGCTGGCGAAGGCGATGGAGATGACGCCGGAGCGCGTCCAGGAGATCCTGAAGCTCAGCCAGGACCCGGTCAGCCTCGAGATGCCGGTCGGCGAGGAAGAGGACAGCAGTCTCGGCGATTTCATCGAGGATGAGAAGCTCCCGGCCCCGGCGGACGCCGCCGGCCGCCAGCTCCTTCGCGAGCAGGTCGGGGCGGTGCTGGATACCCTCACCGAACGCGAGCGCGACGTGATCACGATGCGTTACGGGCTCGAGGACGGTCGCAACCGCACGCTCGAGGACGTTGGTCGGCAGGTCGGCGTGACGCGCGAGCGCATCCGCCAGATCGAGGCGAAGGCGCTGCGGAAGCTGCGCCACCCGAGCCGGGCCAAGATCCTGCGGGACTATCTCGACGAGTGACGTGATACGCTGTCCGCTGCACCAACGCGCATGGGAATGGCACGGGGCATGCTCCGTGCCATTTGCGCGTATCTTTATGCGTAGCTAGCGTATGCACCTGGATGATGAGGATAAGCGATGCCCCTGGTCGATACTGCGAAAATCTATGTGAGGTCCGGAAAAGGCGGCAACGGCTCGACCCACTTCCGCCGCGAGAAATATGTGCCGAAGGGTGGACCGGACGGCGGGGACGGCGGCCGTGGCGGTGATGTCATCTTCCGCGTCAAGGACAACCTGAACAGCTTGCTGCCGTTCATCTATACGTCGCGCTACATTGCCAAGGACGGCGGCGCGGGTACCGGCCAACAGAAGCACGGCAAGAACGGCGCGCACGTCTACGTCGACGTTCCTCCGGGCACGGTCGTGTTCCGCGAGGATACCGGCGAGCAGATCGCCGACCTGACCGACCCCGGTGAGGAATTCGTCGTTGCGCGGGGCGGCAAGGGCGGTCTTGGCAACGTGCACTTCAAGACTTCGACCCGCCGCGCGCCGCGTATCGCCGAGCTGGGCGAGCCGGGCATTGAGTACGAGCTGCGCCTCGAACTTCGCCTGATCGCTGACGTCGGGCTCGTCGGACTGCCGAACGCCGGGAAGTCGACGTTGCTGGCGTCGTCCAGCCGGGCTCGCCCGAAGATCGCCGACTATCCCTTCACGACCCTCCAGCCGAACCTGGGCGTGGTCGAGGTCGGCGGGCCGGGCGGTGAGACGTTCGTGATGGCCGATATCCCGGGGCTCATCGAGGGAGCCGCCGAGGGACACGGACTGGGCCATGAGTTCCTGCGCCACGTTCGGCGCACGAAGGTGCTGCTCCATGTGCTCGACGCCTCCGGTGGTCTTGAAGGGCGCGATCCGCTGGACGACTTCCGGACGATCAACGAGGAGCTGTTCGACTTCGACCCCGCCATGCGCCGCAAGCCGATGCTGGTCGCCCTGAACAAGGTCGACCTCCAGGAGGCGCGCGACAACCTGCCGCGCCTGAAGGAGACGTTGACAGGCGAAGGCTTCGAGCTATACGAGATCTCGGCCGCGACCGGCGAGGGCGTGAAGGAGCTTCACAACCGCGTCGCCGAGGTCATGCGCGAGATCCGCGAGCACGAGGCGGAGGAGAAGCGACTCGAGGAAGAGAAGCCGAAGCGCCGTGTCTACACGATCGGCGATGTCGACGAGCGCGCCTGGGAGATCGAGCGGGAGGACGAGCATACATACCGCGTCACCGGCGTCGGGATCGAGCGCTTCGCGCGGATGACGAACTTCTCGCAATGGGAGTCGGCCGATCGCTTCCAGCGGGTGCTGGAACGCGCCGGCATCCTCAGCGAGTTGGGCAAGCGCGGCGTGCAAGATGGGGATTCCGTCCGTATTGGCGACTTCGAAATGACCTGGGGCGATGAAGACGAGGAGAACCCGAACCTCGCGATTGATGAGCAGCGCGTCGAGGCGCTCATCGAGGAAGAGGAGTCGGGAGACGAATGGGCCGAGGAGGATGAGGCCCCGGTCGAGGTCTGGGAAGGCGAAGACGACGAGGAGTAGTCGTCCCCGGTCGTATGAGGTACGCGATGAACCCCGGCCATGTGGCCGGGGTTCTGTCGTGTTGGTGCGGCTATTGGACGCGGTCTACTCGTCGATCTCGATCACTGTCGATTGCGCAACGCTATAGATGCCTCGGTATGGCTCCGGCAGCAGGGCCGCGACCCGGCTCATCATGTAGTGCGTCGCCGATTCGGCGTTGGTCCGCACGCCGTCGATCTCCGGGGGAACGCTGAACGGCTCGCCGAAGACAATCCGCACGCCCGGATGACCGGGGTCCGGCAACGTCTCGCTGCGGCGGTGCTGCTTGGCGCCGTTGAACGGCAGACGCTCCGACCCGGTGATCGCGCAGGGGACGATGGGGACGTTGCCGCGTACGGCGAAGAGCCCGGCACCAGGCAGTACCCGATGGATATTCATCGAGAGCGAGCGCGTGCCTTCCGGGAAGATCCCGAGCCCATAACCGGCCGCCAGCACGGCCTGTCCGTGGCGGATCGCTTCGCGGTCCATCTTGCCGCGGTTGATCGGGAACGCGCCAACCCAGCGGATGATCGTCCGGATGACGGGTACCTTGAACAGCTCGACCTTGGCCATGTAGTGCACCCGGCGAGGGCAAGCCGCCGCGGTGAACACGGGATCGAGATTGTGCAGGTGGTTCGAGACGAGGATGAATGCGCCGTCCGCCGGGACGTTGCCCGCGCCATCGACGCGGAGCCGGAACAGGAGCTTGAGCAGCCCCTCCACGGCCTTCCGCACGACGCGGAATGTGCCGAGCCGGATTGTGCCCTTCGTAACGTCGATCTCTGGACGCGAGGTGCTCATCGAGCACCATCCCAGCGCTCGCGTACGATGCGCTCGATCTGGAGCACGACCTCGTCGATTGCCATGACCGTCCGTCTTGATGCGGATCGCGTCATCCGCGGCGCGGAGCGGCGCTGTGGCCCGGGTGGCGTCCTTGTAGTCCCGCTCGCGCAGATCGTCCAACACAGAGACGTAGTCGAGGTCTTCACCCTGATTTCGCATGTCGTGGTAGCGGCGGCGAGCGCGCTCCTCGACGCTCGCATCGAGATAGATCTTGATGCCGGCTTCCGGCGTGACCACCGTGCCGATATCCCGGCCGACCATGACCACCTCGCGGCCATTGGCAATCTTGCGCTGCATGGAGAGCAGGGCGCTGCGTACCGTCGGATAGGCGGAGACACGGGAGACATTCGCGTCGATCTCTGGCGCGCGGATCGCCCAGGTCACGTCCTCACCATCGAGCAGGACATCGACCAGGCGGCCGTCCTCGATTGTCGCCGGTCGGAGCTCGATCGCGCAGTCGCGCGCGAGGGTCGCGAGAGCGTCCTCGTTCGTCAGGTCCGTGTTGCTGCGAAGCGCGGCAAGGGTGACGGCGCGATACAGCGCGCCCGTATCGAACAACAGGATCCCGAGCGTGTCGGCAAGCTCCCGCGCGACCGTCGACTTACCGGCGGCGGCCGGGCCGTCGATCGCGATGACCTTGCGGTGATCGAGTGTCCCCACGATCTCTCCTTCCATTGGTGCGCGAATCATCCCGCTGCGGTCCTCCACTTCCACGGCGATCTGGCCCGGATGGACCGCGTTCCGGACGAAAGCCAGTGCCCTCGCGACGGTCTCGCCGCTCAGGACGATCGCGTCGCTCGGGTCGCCCGCCCCGTTCCGGACGGTCACCGTGCCGCTCCTCGCGTCCCGGTGCCCCGCCTTCATCTGCCTCCCGCGCGGGCTTCCTGCTGTTCGCGAAGGCGCTGCGGGTGGCGGATGGGCGACATGTGCTGGAAACCGCCGACCGGCGTGAGCTGCTGCGGGCGCCGGGTGTTCATCTCCTCGGCATCCTGCGTCGGCAAGCCGACCGCCTCGTAGAGCTGGACCAGCTCGCCGGGCGTGAGGTCGCGCCAGGCACCGTTCGGGATGCCGGTCAGCGATAGCGGACCGATGCGCACGCGGCGGAGCCGGACAACATTGATGCCGACAGACTCCATCATCTGGCGCACCACGTGGTAAAGCCCCTCGTGGATGACGATCTTGATGATGATGCCTTCCGGGGTTTCGCGCAGCAGCCGGCACTCGTCCGGGACGACGACGCGGTCCTCGATGAGGATGCCGTCGCGCAAGGTCTGCATCTGGCGGTCGTTCGGCTTGCGGTCGGTGATGACCTGGTATTCCTTCGCCAGCCGGTAGCGCGGATGCATGACCCGGTTTGCGACCTCGCCGACGTTGGTGAGCAGGATGATGCCCTGGGTCTCGCGGTCGAGCCGGCCAACCGGGTAGACGCGCTCCTCGACCTCGACGAGGTTCATGACTGTCCAACGCTGCTTCTCGTCGGACACCGTGGTGATAAAACCGCTCGGCTTGTTCAGCACGATGAAGCGGGGCTTCTGCCGCCGGACGGGCTTGCCGTCGACGCGGATCTCGTCCTTCATCGGATCGACGCGGGTCCCGAGCTGGGTCACGACCCGGCCATTGACCTGCACGCGGCCGTCCGTGATCAGTTCCTCGGAGGCGCGTCGCGATGCGACGCCGCGCTGCGCCAGTACGCGCTGGAGGCGCTCACCGGTCGGCTTGTGGACGTCGTCGTCCTGGTACTCGTCTTGTCGTCGTTTGCTCATGCGGCCACCTTCCAGGGCATAGGCATATGCGGGGTCATGGACGCCGCGCCGGCCTGGACGAGGGGCAGGGCGCCCACTTCGGTTTGGCCGTAATAGAGATAGAGGGTGCCGGCGCGCTCGCCCGGCTCGGTGGGAGCACCGATCTGGAGCTGGTAACCGATCGTCACCCCGTCGATGGTCGGCGTCGGGATCGCCGGTGGATTGTTCAACTGCACATCCCAGACCGCCATCTCTTCGTTCAACCCGGGAAGGACCCCGTCTGTTGTCGGGCTCGTCCAGGCGAACTGGGCATCCATGGATGACATGACGGCTGTCGGCGTCGGTCCAGCGGGCGTCCGGCGTGTTCGGGTCACCGGTCTCGTAACTGTGGTCGGCACCAAGGATGACAATGATGACGGTATTGGAGCCACCATTCACCTCGCGCGCGAGCACGACGTTGCCTCCGGCCTGCTCGGTTGTCCCCGTCTTGACGCCGACCACGCCATTCTGGCCGAGGCGCTGGTTCGTCGTTTCCTTGGCGTAGAGCCGCTGCTCCGGGCCAATCGAATAGAACTGGTAGGCCGGCTCGCGGACGATGCGTCGCAGCGTGTCGTTCTTCATCAGCTCCCGCGACATGATGCTGACGTCCTCGGCCGAGGAATAGGCGTTCGGAGCGTCGGTACCGTCCGGCACGGTGAATCGACTGTTCTTCAGGCCCAGCTCGGCGGCGTAGGCGTTCATCTCGTTGACAAACGCCTCGGTCGCGACGCGGGAGTCCTCGCTGCCGCTGATCTTGCCGCCGACGTGCCGTGCCAGCGCCCGCGCACCGTCGTTCCCGGAGGGGATGAGCAGGCCATAGAGAAGGAACGACACCGTCAGCGTGTCACCCGCCTGGAGGTTCATGTTCGAATAGACGCTCACGTCGACGAGGTCTGACTCCTGGATCACCACGGGCTCGTCCAGGTCCTCGACGTGCTTCATCACCACGAGCGCCGTCATGATCTTGACCACCGAGCCGATTGGCAGGTGCTCGTCCGGGTTCTTGGTATAGAGCGGGATGCCGGTCGTCGCGTCGACCACGAAGAGCGCCTTCGCCGTGATGTCCGGCGGGGTGATGACGAACGAATCCCCGGTATCCTGCGCGGCGGCGGTTGTGGAGAGGGTGTAGAGCAGTGCAACCATCGCGATAAGCCAGCGCGTGGGTATGGGCAGGCGAACGGGTGCAGCGGCAGTCGGCATAGAGAGGGTCACTTCCGGGTGAGCTCGTGCAGGACGCAACAGGACAGACCACGTGGCCACGGTCAGGCGATCGGACCGTAGCGAGCATGGAAAGGTCCGGTTCAGTATAGGAGCAGGCGATAGCCGAGGCCACCCCGTGGCACGGCGCTACCGATGGTGGGATAGACTTAACGGCGCTATACGTCTTCGCCTGCCCGGCCCGACACGCCGGTCCGTTCCCGAAAGGTTCTTGTGCCCGATCGCTCTCCCGACATCGTTCGCGTCGCCGCGCTGTCCGACACCCACATCCGCACGTCGTCGCTCGCGCGGCCCGAGGCATTCGCCGGGCTGGGCGAGATCGCTGACGTGTTGCTGGTGGCGGGTGACATCACCGACGGTGGCCGCATTCCGGAGGTCGAGATCGCGGCGCTGGCGTTCGCCGATGCGCCCGTGCCGGTGTTCGCCGTGCTCGGCAACCATGACCGGCGGGGCCTGCGCCGGATGGCGATGCGCAAGCTCCTGATGGCGGTCGGCGTCGATATCCTGGATGGCGAGTTCCGCACCCTCGATCTCCCGAACGGGGCGCGGATCGCGATCTCCGGCACCACCGGTACCGGAGGCGGGTTCGGCGGCGACGCTGGCCCGACGGCCCGCGCGGCGCGGTTGGCGCGCGCAGTGATGGCGAAGTCCCGCCGCGAGGCCACCCGGCTCGATCGCGTGCTCGACGACGTCGAGACGAGGGGCGCGGATGTCCACCTCTTGTTGACCCATTTCGCCCCGACGGTCGAGACGCTGGGCCATGAGCCGGCCCTGAAGTACTGGATGCTGGGCAATGCCCTGCTTGGCAACGTGATCGATGACCATCGCGTCGACCTCGCGGTTCATGGGCACGCGCACCTCGGGAACCCGATCGGTGCGACGCCGGGCGGGACGCCCGTGCGCAATGTCGCCGTGCCGGACCTTGGCGGGATCGTGGTGTACCATGTCGGGCCCGGTCAGCAGGTCACCCACGTCGCTGGGCCGTTGCCGGGCGTCGTCGAGCCGGCGACCGCCGAGCATCACGAGGACGCCGCCGAAGCGCCGCTCGTCAGCTAGAGGTCAACGCCACGTCATGAACACCACCTTCACCGATGAACGCATCAGGCTCGACCTGGTCGCGAACCCCTATGGCCCGAGCGAGCAGGTCTGGGACGCGATTGCGGCCGACGATCCGCGTCGCGACAGCACGGATCGCCTGGCCGACGAACTTCGCGCTCGCCTCGGCGCGTTCGTTGGCGTACCCGCGAGCTGGGTGGTGCTCGCGAACGGTATCGACGACCTGCATGCGATGATCACGCGCTGGCGAACGGACTTTGGTCCGCTGCTGACGTTCCCGCCGAGCGACCCCCAGCTGGACGACTGGGTCGAGGCGCACGGCGCCCAGGTCGAGCACCTGCCACGGCTCAACGGTTTCCGGATGCCGGTGCGGACCGGGCTGGAGGACATCCCGCGCGGGTCGACCGCGGTGGTGATGTCCCCGAACGACCCCTCGGGAACGATCATGACCGTGCAGGAGACCGTGCGGCTGCTGCGTCGGTGCGCGGTGGTCGTGGTCGACGAGCGCCACGCGGCCTACAGCCCGCGCACGATCCTGCCGCTGGTGCGGGAGTGGGAGAACCTGATCGTCGTCCAGACGTTTGAGACGTTCGCCGGGCTGACGAGCCTGCCGCTGGCCTGGGCGATCGCGCCGCCGTCGTTTGCGAAGGAGATCGCGAAGCGGGGACGTCCATCAGGCGTCAGCCGGCTGTCAGTGGTCGCAGCGCTGGCAACGCTCGATGACTGGGACTTCGTCCAGCGCACGCTGAAACGGGTGACCGCCGAGAAGGGGCGGCTGTTCCGGCAGATGCGGAAGCTGAACATGATCAGCGCGCCGTATCCGTCGTGGGCGAACTTCCTCATCTGCCGCTTCGAGCGCGGTGGCGCCGACTTCTTCGTGCCCCGCCTGGCGGAGCGCGGCATCGACGTCTATCGCCCGCCGCATCCCAACCTCCGCGACCACGTCCGCATCTCCGCCGTGTCCGGCGAGTGGACGGCCGCGCTCAGGGACGCCTTGATCGACATCGCGCTGGAGATTGAGGGGCTGGGAAGGGCCGTCTCTCCGAACACCTCGTCACGCAGTCATCAGCGCCTGGGGCACCTGCCGTGCCGGTGGCCGGGCGGCGCCCATATCGCCCGAAGGGCGATATGGGCGCCAAGGCGGCACCTTCGGTGCCGGTCCCGGGCACAGGGCCCGGGACTACCTATCAACCACCCTGATACGCGCGCATAGAGCGAGGATTGATGAGGCACCCGGTAGGGGTCGACCGCGTGTCGACCGATCGACCGAAGGTCGATAACGGGCGCGCAATTTCAACGAGAACCGCTTTAGTCGCCCGGCTTGTCCCAGATCAGCGACGAGCGGAAGTAGGGCCAGCCATGGTGGTCCCAGATCGCATCGTGGGCGGCGAGCCGGCCAGCGTAATCGTCCCATGCAGCATCCGGATCGGCCGCCGGCGCCCAACCCTTCTCGAGGATGCCGACGAGGCGCGGCACAAGCAGGAAGAACAGGTCTCCCGCCGTCTCGACGGTCTCGCACCAGATGGCGGCCTCGACGCCGGCGATGCGCTCAGGGGCTACCTCCGGCTTGATCGTGCCCGGGTCCCAGAGGAAGAAGTCGCGGACCGTGCGGGAGCCATAGAACGGCGCGCCGACGTGTTTGCGCATCGCCTCCTGCTCCGCATCGGCCGACGGCTCGCGGTAGCGCATGTCGAGGTACGACACGGGCTGGAGCGAGAGTAGGACGGACGCGCCTTGCTCGATGATGCGTGGCAGGTCGAACGGGGAGACGCGCGCCGCCTCGCCGAACGCGGCGTTGACCTCCTCCATGTCGGGCGGGAGGTCTTCCTGCTTCGGCGGCTCTGGCTTGTCCCCCTCGTCGATGTCATGGACGGACGGCTCAAGCCAGATCTGCGCGATGTCCTCCGGCGCGAAGCCGCTGCGCGAGGTCTCTTGCCATGCCACGACCTTCTTGCCGGTTGCAGACGCGATCTCTCTCGCGCGCTGCATGAAGCGGGCGTACAGTTCCGCGTCCATGCCGAGCGCCTCGTCACCGCCGATGTGCAGGTAGGCACCCGGCGTCATCTCGGTGACCTCCTGGAAGACATCTTCCAGGAAGCCGAAGATCTGAGGGTTGTCCGGGTGCATGACCTGGAACCACGGCGAACGGTCGAGGTTGGTCGTCTTTCGGGTCCACGCCGTTGCCGGCCAGCTCCGGGTAGGCGCGGAAGATGGCCGCCGCGTGCCCCGGCATTTCGATCTCCGGGACAACGGTGATGAAGCGGTCGGCCGCGTAGCGGACGAGGTCGCGGAACTGCTCCTTCGTGTAGAACCCGCCCGGACGGTCGCCCACGGCGCCGGTGCTGGCGACCTCGGCGAGCTTCGGCCACCTGTCAATCTCGATGCGCCAGCCCTCGGCGTCGGTCAGGTGCAGGTGCAGCACGTTCGCCTTGTAGAGGGCGAGGAGGTCGATGACCGCCTTCACCTCGTCGGGCGTGGAGAAGCGGCGCACGACGTCGAAGGAGATGCCCCGCCATGCATAGCGCGGGGCGTCGGCGACCTGCAGCGCCGGGATCTCGATGCCCTCATCGGCGAGGGGCGACGTGCCGGCCAGCTGGACGAGCGTCATCAAGCCCCGAAAGACCCCTTCGGCGCTGCGCCCCGTGATCGTGATCTCGCCGGCATTGATGTCGATGCGGTGCGCTTCGGCGGTCGGGTCGCCATCGTCGGCACGAAGCCCGGCTGGCGTCACCAGCCCCGACAGATGTTCGTCTTCCGCGTCGACGGTGAGCGTGATGCCCGGTCGGTCATCGGCGCTCTCCCGCGAGAGCACAATGCCGGTGCTGGCCTCCAGGGAGCGCAGGAACGCGTCGATAGCGCCACCCATCTCCGGGCCCGCGATAATCGGCGTGTCGTCGGACAGGACGAACGGGTCGCCCTCGCGCATGGATAGGGACGCGGGAGTCGGAATCACGTGGAACATGGCACTTCCCCTGATGTTGTCACGGTCTCTTCTGAGCCTAGTATCGCCTATCCAGGGGAATGCCGGTCACGCTTAGGCGACGTCGAGCCGGATACCGAGCATGTCTTCCGTGCGCTGCCACAGCTCGTCACGCACGTCGTCGCTGCTTGCCTCCGCTGGCAGTCGGGCTGCGATTGGGTCGGCGTGCAGGCGTCCGCGTCCGGCCGGGGCGTAGTAGGTCCCGCCTGCTGCTTCGGCGGCGGTCGACGCGAAGAGCGTCGGGGCCGCGTGGGTGTCCTCCGGCCCGCCACCCATGCGCGCGAGGACCGATCTTGCCCGCGCCCGCATCGGGTGATGACGGGAATGCAGGGGATCCTCATCTTCGCCTTCAGCGACGGCCGAGAGCAGGTGGGACCGGTGTGCCGTCGCCCGGACGTTGAGCTCCATCGCGAAGATCATCGCGGCGATGCGCGACTGGTGATAGAGCACGGGCCAGGGAACATCGGCATCGGCGTCGAGACCGTCCAGGCTGACCGGGACCTCGAGGGGGTCGCCGGGGCCGGCAAGGACGACGCGGGGACGTTCGCTGCGGCGCATCGCGGGGGCGAGCTCGTGGCTGAGCAGGACGAACCCCAGGTAGTTGGTCGCCAGCATCAGGCCGTGTCCCTCCGTGGTCCGGAAGCGTGGCGCGGTGGAGATGGTTGCCGCGTGGACCAACAGGTCGATCTTCTCGACCTGGTCGCGGATGTGTTCCGCCCCGCGCTGGATCGACTCCATGCTGGTCGGGATCATGTGGACCGGCTCGACATTCACCCCGAACCGGTCATCCGGGAGCTCGTCACGCGAGACGGCGAAGACGTTTGCGCCGCGTTCGGCGAGGCGCTCCACGATGGAGCGCCCGAGCGCGCGGCCGGAGCCGGTCACGACGGCGTTCTTGCCGGTCATGTCGGGGATATCAGAGGGTCGCCAGGAAGTGGACATGACTGGGGCCTCCGGTGCGGGGGACGAAGGGGTGCCTGTCGATGTGGTCCCGGAAGAGGCCCCAGTCTATCAGTTTGTCGCGTGCCGGTTATTGGTTATGTGTACCGACTGTTGCGGCTGCCTACCCGGCGAGCGCGGCGCGCTGCGCGTCGAGGAGTTGGCGAATGCCGGTGTCGGCGAGGCCGAGCAGGCGCGTGAGGGTGTCCATCGAGAACGGATCGCCCTCGGCGGTGCTCTGGACTTCGACGAATTCGCCCTTGTCGGTCATCACGATGTTCGCGTCGACGTCGGCCTTGAAGTCCTCGTTGTAGTCGAGATCCAGCACCGGGACGTTGTTCACGACACCGACGCTGACGGCCGCAACGGCGGAGGAGAGGAAGCCTTTCCGCAGCGACTTCTGCTCGACGAGCCGGTTGCTGGCCATGGCAAGGGCGACATAGGCGCCAGTGATCGCGGCGCAGCGGGTGCCACCGTCGGCCATGATGACGTCGCAGTCGAGGATCACCTGGCGCTCCCCGAGGGCCTTCATGTCCGTCACCGCGCGCAGCGAGCGGCCGATCAGGCGCTGGATCTCGACGGTGCGGCCCCCCTGCTTGCCCTTCACGGCTTCGCGGTCGGTGCGCTCTTTGGTGGAGCGGGGGAGGAGGGCGTATTCAGCGGTCACCCAGCCGGTGCCCTTGCCCTTCATCCAGCGCGGGACGTTCTCGTCGACCGTTGCGGTGCAGAGGACATGGGTGTTGCCGAGCTTGATGTACGCCGAACCCTCGGCGTGCGGGATGACGTTCGTCTCGATCGAGAGCGGCCGCAGCTCGTCCAGGTCACGGCCGTAGGAGCGGCGCATCGGGATCGTGTAGGTCATGTGGTGTCCTTGTCGGAGGTTCCGGAACCGCGCTGCTGCTCCCGTTCCTGCTGTTGCGTCGTGCGATAGACCTCCTGGATGCGGTCCAGGCGGCGGCCCAGCTCGCGCTCCAGGCCCCGGTCGGTCGGCTGGTAGTAGCGCCGGCCCTTGATGTTGTCTGGCAGGTTCACCTGGCCGATCACGCCGCCCTCGAAGTCGTGCGCGTACTTGTAGCCCTTGCCGAAGCCCTCCTCCTTCATGAAGCGAGTCGGGGCGTTGCGCAGGTGCATCGGCACCGGGTCGTTGCGCGTCTTGGCGACGTCGTCGCGAACCTGGTTGTAGGCCTTGTAGACGGCGTTGCTCTTGGGCGCGAGGGCGAGGTAGACAGTCAGCTCGGCGAGCGCCAGCGCGCCCTCCGGCAGGCCGATGAAGTGCACCGCCTGTTGCGCCGCCATCGCCAGCTCCAGCGCGGCCGGGTCGGCGAGGCCGACGTCCTCCGAGGCGAAGCGGACGAGTCGGCGCGCGACGTAGAGCGGGTCGTCACCGCGCTCCAGCATGCGCCCGAGCCAGTAGAGCGCCGCATCGGGGTCGGATCCGCGCAGGGTCTTGTGCAGCGCGGAGATGGTGTCGAAGTGATCGTCGCCGCTCTTGTCGTAGGTCGCGGCACGACGCTGGGCGGCTTCGCTGACAAGATCCTGGGTGACGACCTTGTCGTCGCCGACGCCGGTCGCCGCGAACTCCAGCGTGTTGAGGGCGAAGCGGGCGTCACCGTTCGCCATGTTCGCAAGGTGGTCCAGCGCGTCGTCGGTGATCGTCAGCTCATCGAGCCCGAGCCCGCGCTCCTGGTCGGCGAGCGCCCGCCGGACGATCGTCTTGATGTCCTCGTCCGCCAGTGACCTCAGCGTGATGACGCGCGAGCGGGAGAGGAGCGGCGCATTGACCTCAAACGAGGGGTTTTCGGTCGTCGCGCCGATCAGGATGACCGTGCCGTCCTCGACATGCGGGAGGATGGCGTCCTGCTGGGCCTTGTTGAAGCGATGGATCTCGTCGATGAACAGGACCGTGCGCTGCCCGTTCATGCCGAGTCGGTCCTGCGCCTCGCTGATCGCCTTGCGGAGGTCGGCGACGCCGGAGGTCACCGCGCTGACGGCGACGAATGCGGCGCGCGTGGTGGTCGCGACGATGCGGGCGAGGGTCGTCTTCCCGGCGCCGGGCGGGCCCCACAGGATCAGCGACGAGAGGCGGTCGGCCTCGATCGCCTTGCGCAGCAACGTGCCCTGGCCGATGACGTGGTCTTGCCCGACGAGGTCGTCCAGCGACCGCGGGCGCATCCGTGTCGCCAACGGGGCGCGGGACGATAGTTGCTCTCTCCTGTGGGCCTCGAACATATCCATGGCGGGTTGCGGTGTCCGTTTACTCGTCGTCACCTGATTCCTTCTCGAGCTGCTCCAGCAGGTCGGCGATCTCCTCGCGCGTGCGTACGCCGAGCTCATCCATGGCTTCGAGAATCTCCTCGAGCTCGTCCATGCGGCCCATCAGCTCTTGTAGCTCTTCAGGGGTGCGGCGAGCGCGGCGACGGGCGCCGAGATCTATGATGTTGTCGCTCATGGTGTGACACTCCCTTTAGCGTGTCCGGATCTGCCTTCTCTCGCTTCGAAGCAGGGGATGCCGATCCTCGAAGCAGACCTCACCGATGCCGGGTGCCCGCAGGCGCCTCCACGTTGCCAGGGCACCTTCTCTCGTTCGTGGTCCAGGCCACATCGGTATCATGGCGGCTTCATTATCCCACTCACAGCACATCCGGACGAACCCCGACGGTATCTGCGTCGGGGATGGACTCGGTTCAGGTCTCACTGTCGCGTGATGACGCTGATTCCCGATTCGGGCCAGGGAACGTCGCTGCCACGTGATTGGCACGCTGTGCCGATCCCTGTTGTGCCTTTGACACACGCGACGGACTACGGTGGATACGGGCCCGACCACCATACCAGTGCGTTGTGGCCCGTGAGGGATGCCTCACGATCTTGTCCCACGGAGGATTGGTCGATTCCTTAGCCCGAGATGTTCGCCGGTTGGCATTGGGTACATCAACAGCGAGGCGTATCTCGGCTGCTGGGGCGTGTCGGAGTGACCCGTCGTCCGCATGCAGGGCTAGCTGGCCGGCAATGCGAAGAGCGACCATGCAGGGACGGCAACAGGGAGAGCGCTATGCACCAGCTGACAATGCAGGATGTCACCAAGCGATACGGTCGCAAGACCGTCGTCGATCACCTGACCATGACCGTTGAGGCTGGAAGGGTGACGGGGTTCCTGGGTCCGAACGGCGCAGGAAAGTCGACATCGATGAAGATCCTTCTCGATCTTATTTCGGCCAACGAGGGGCACGCCGCGATCGGGGGCCAGCGATATCGGGATCTGGAAGAGCCCATCCGTGTTGTTGGTGCGGTTCTCGAGTCAAACGCTTTTCATCCGGCTCGAACCGGGCGCGATCATCTCCGCGTACTCGCGGAAGGCGCAGGGATCCCGAATGCCCGGGTCGATGAGCTCCTGGACCTCGTCGAATTGACCGGAGATGCCCACCGGGGTGTTGGTGAGTATTCACTGGGCATGCGGCAACGACTCGGGCTCGCCGTCGCACTGCTCGGTGACCCTCCCGTCCTGGTGCTGGATGAGCCGGGCAACGGACTTGATCCTGGCGGAATGCGCTGGCTGCGCGACCTCCTGCGCGCACGCGCGGCGGACGGTCACACCATCTTCGTGTCGAGCCACTTGCTTGCCGAAATGGAGCATCTGGCCGATGACCTGATCGTCATCGATAAAGGCAAGGTCGTTACCACCGGAACGGTGAAGGGGCTCCTGGCAGCGGCGACATCTGTATTGGTGCGCACGCCGTTGCCAGATCGCATGCAGGTGGATTTGGAGTCAACCGGGGCGTCTGTCCAGCAGGATCCGGATGGGTCGCTGATCGTCATGGGCCTCACATCAGCGGAGATCGGTGAGCGAGCCTATGCCGCGGCGATCCCGCTCCATGAGCTGGCGAGCCGTTCCGGTTCGCTGGAGGACATGTTCCTCTCCTGGACCGGAACCGCCGTCAGCGCCGACAAACGCGTGCTGGACCGGGAAGAGGTAATGGTATGAAATGGGTCAGACTTGTCCGTGCCGAGCTTCGCAAGATCACCACAACCCGACTGGCCCTGATCTTTCTCGGGATCATCGCGCTTATTGTGGCTGCAACGACGACCGCCATCCTTATCGGCACTGACGCGGATGGTTCGAAGGGGTTTATCTCGACCGCTGCTGACCAGCAATCGCTGCTGGCCTTCGGTGCGAACGCGATGATGGGCGCGGGGCTCTTCGGGGCGATTGCGGCAGCCCGCGACTACGATCATCTCATGGTGATCCCCACCTATCTCGTGGAGCCCAGACGACGACGTGCGCTGACCGCCCAATTCTCGGCAATCGCGATTGCAGGGGCGGTCCTTGGGATCATCGGAGAGGTCCTGACGATCCTGGCTGCCGTTGTTACATTGCCGCTGGTGGAGTTCGACTTCATGCTCTCCGCTGGTGCCATCCTCCGAATCCTCGCTTCAGCGGCGCTGGCCGGTGGGATGGGCGCGCTTCTTGGCGCCGGCGTCGGCGCGCTGGTGCGGCATAGTGCGGGGGCGGTCAGTGCCGCAGTCGTCCTGCTGATCATTGCCCCGCCGATGGTCGTGCAATTCGTGAACAATGCCGACTGGCTGCCTACGACGATCGTCAACGTGATCTCGGGGGTCGCCGGCCAACCGAGCCTCGCGGCAGCATTCGGGCTGCTTTTTGCCTGGGGATTGATCCCTGCCGCGCTTGCGCTGTTCTTCGTCCAGAGACGAGACGTCGTCTAGTGGAGGCGTGACGGAGACGATTAACGAAAGATCGGCGATGCCTGCACGCGGGCATCGCCGATTGTGGTCGGTTCTGGATGCTCGCGGTTACAGGAATGCGTCACGCAACGCGAGGACGAGCACGGCGAGCGAACCGACGCCCACGAACTCCATCATGTCGCGCCGGCGGACACCCTTGCGCTCGCAGAAGACGAGCAGGATGCCCGAGACCGCGTAGAAGACGGCCAGCAACACCGCGCCACCGGTCCAGCCCCACGTCGGCCACCAGTTCAACGCGAGCATCGTCGTGCCCAGCGTCCACGCGCCGATGATCGAGTAGAAGACCCGCGTCGGGGCCGCGATCCCGGCCCGCTCGAGCGTCTCCAGCAGGAGTACGAAGCCGACGAGCGCGACGAGCGGCACGGCGAGCCACGACTCGAACTTGTTCAGGTAGATCGCGCTGAAGGCGAGGAAGGCGACGGTGTGGACGACCACCGTGTGGATCGTCGACGCGACGCGACTGGACTCGGCGTCGGCCTCATCAAGCAGGTCGCGCGAGAGCAATGCCCCGGCGGTGCCGAGGAACGCAATGAGCGGGCCGAAGAGCAGCATCCAGCGGTTGTGGAACGTCGCGGTCAGGACGATCGCGGCGAATACCGAGACCAGCGGTACCGCCCAGGCCGTCGAAAGCCCGACCGACGGGCGGCCGCTGCCGCTTTCATCGGCGGCCTCGGCGGCGACGCGCTCGGCGTACTGCGCCCCACCTGCGGTTAGCACGACGACCAACCCGGCGATGACCCAGAAGAGCGTATCGGCGCGTTGCAGGACCGGCGGATTCGTGCCGTCGCCGTCGCCGATCGCGATGATCGCGAGCAGCAGGAGCGCGGCGGCGCTGAGCAGCGAGATGACCACCCCTTGCCCGTAGGCGGGCTGGCGATCGTCGGCGCTGGGGATGCCGAGGCCGAACACCTTGTGCTCGTCGGTGCCGTTCTCGTCGTCGAAGTAGTCGTCCTCGTACACCTCCTCACGGGAGGTGCGGCGGCTGGACTCATACGACCGGCTGGAGAATGGATTGCGCTGCTTGTCGCCCATAGAGCTCTCCCTGATCCCCCGAATGCTGACGACAGGTGCCGGTTACGCGGCGTGGTGAACGGTGATGTCGTGGTCTTTGCGGCGCTAGCCGGCGGCTCCGCTTGCGGCGAGCTCGACGTGCCCGCCCTCCATGATCCCCGACCAGGCGTCACGCAATTGCGCGACCGTGACGGAGCCTTCCCGGAGCACGGAAATGGTAGCACCCTCGCGGCGAATCACCGTGGAGGCGGTGTCACCCGGCGCGATGCCGCCGTCGAGGATAAGGTCGAGGCTGTCGCCGAGCATCTCCTCGATCGCCTTGGCGGTCGTTGCTGGCGGCATACCGGAGCGATTTGCGCTGGTTGTCGCGATGGCGCCGCCGTTGTGCTGGGCGATGGTGAGCGGCACGGAGTGGTCAGGAATGCGGACGCCGAAGGTGCCGTCCGGCGCGAGAACCTCCGCCGGGAGGCCGTCCCTGCCGGGCAGGATGATGGTCAATGGGCCGGGCCAGAACCGGTGGGCGAGCGCGATCAGCTCGGGGTCCGGCTCGTCGGTGAGCGTGTCGATGACGTCCGGCCGGGCGACGAGGATCGGGATCGGCTTGTCGTGGGAGCGGCCCTTGATGTCGTAGATGCGGGCGAGGGCATCGGGCTGCGAAAGCGAGGCGCCGATGCCGTAGACGGTGTCGGTCGGGAAGGCGACGACGCCTCCGTGCTGGATGGTCGTGATCGCCTCTTCCAGCGCGCGGCCTTCTTCCAGTGAGAGGTAGCCCATCGATCTCGCTCCTGATGCACGACGTTCGTGCCCATATTGTCGCATAGGGGCGAGTGGCTCACGCCCGGTCGTAGCCCCGGCCCCGTGGTGGCCGGGGACCGCCGCTCGCATCCCGGCCACCACGGGGCCGGGGCTACCGAAGCCTGGTCAGGGCTACAACGTCGCCTTGATCGCCTCGGCGACGGAGCGGTTGATGCCGTCGACCTGGAGGAGGTCCTCGACCGACGCCTCGCGGATGTTCTTCAGCGAGCCGAACTTGCGCATCAGCGCCTTCTTGCGGGCCGGGCCGACGCCGGGGATCTCGTCCAGCTGCGACTTGAGCGCCTTCTTGCCGCGCGTCGAGCGGTGGAAGGTGATGGCGAACCGGTGCGCCTCGTCACGCACGCGCTGCACGAGGTAGAGCGACTGCGAGTCGCGCGGCAGGATGATCGAGTCCGGCCGGCCGGGCAGGAAGATTTCCTCGTTCTCCTTGGCGAGGCCGCAGATCGGCACCTCGGTCATGCCGACCTCTTCCAGCGCTTCGAGGGCGGCGTTGAGCTGCCCCTTCCCGCCGTCGATGATCACGAGGTCGGGCAGGGTCGTCCACTTGCCTTCGGTCTCCTCGTCGTGATCCTTCGCGCGGCGGAAGCGGCGGCCGATGATCTCCTTCATCGAGGCGAAGTCGTCCGCGCCGACCACCGTCTTGATGTTGAAGCGGCGGTATTCCTTCTTGGCCGGCTTGCCGTCCTCGAAGACGACCATCGAGGCGACCGGCGAGGTGCCCTGGATGTTCGAGTTGTCGTAGCACTCGATGCGGCGCGGCATGCGCGGCAGGTCGAGCGCGTCGGCAAGCCCGGTGAGTGCGGCTGTCGTCTTCATCTCGTCGGAGAGGAACTTCAGGCGCGCCTGCTCCAGGTTCTCGCCAGCGCTCTTCGCGACCATCTCGACGAGCCCGCGCTGGTTGCCCGCGCTGCGGGACGTGGAGCGTGACCTTGCCGCCGCGACGGTCCGCCAGCCACTCCTCGATCATCTCCCGCTCCTCGGCCGGCACATCGTGCTGCAGGACCAGGCGCGGAGGGACGATGGCCGCGTCCTCATAGAACTGGGTGATGAACCCGGAGATGACCTGCGACGGCTGCGTCCTCGACGGTCGCCTGCATCGGGAAGAACTCCGAGCCGACGATCTTGCCGTTGCGGAGGAAGCTGACCTGGACGCCGGCGTCGCCGCCCGCGCCCTGCGACACAGCGATCACGTCGGCATTGGTGCCGGTGTCGGAGACGATCTTCTGGCGCTCCAGCACATGGCGCACGGCGCTGAGCCGGTCACGAAGCTCGGCGGCGCGCTCGAAGTTCCACGCCTCGGAGGCCTGCTCCATCTCATCTTCGAGGTCGACCACGATCTCCTCGCCGCGACCGGAGAGGAACATCGCCGCCGACTCGATCGACTTCATGTACGTCGGGCGGTCGACCGCGCTGATGCAGGGCGCGGTGCACTGCTTCATGTGGTAGTAGAGGCAGACCTCATCGTTGCCGGTGATCTTCTTGTCGCACTTTCGGTACGGGAAGAGCCGGTTGAGCAGGTTGATCGTCTTGTACGCCGAGCCGGCCGAGGTATAGGGCCCGAAATACTGGCTGCCGTCATTGACGACCCGGCGCGTGCTGATGACGCGCGGCCATTCCTCGTTCGTGATCCGGATGTACGGGTACGTCTTGCTGTCTTTGAGCAGGACGTTGTACTTCGGGAGGTACTTCTTGATCAGCTCGTTTTCGAGGATCAGCGCCTCGGTTGCGGTGTCGGTACGGATGACGTCGAAGTCGACGATGTGGCGCACGAGCTCGCGTGTCTTCGGGTCCTTGTGTCGCTGCGACTGGAAATAGGAGCGCACGCGGTTGCGAAGCGCGATCGCCTTGCCCACGTAGATGATCGTGCCGTCGGCGTCCTTCATGAGATAGACGCCCGGCTTTTGGGCCAGGGCGGCGAGGCGTTTGGAGAAGTCTGGTCGTTGCGTGGCGCTGCTCATATGCGAAGTATAGCGATCTCCGATCTCGTACAGCCTCCCCTGGTGGCCGGCTCAGACAACGCACGAGCCGGCCACCGGTTGCAGCCGCGTTGGCCGGGTGTATGGCGCTCGACCCGGCCACAAGGGCCGGGTGTACGCAGTGAAGTTCTGTGCAAGGACGGCCGGGTCGTGTTGGCATCGGGGCGAGGCGCGTCGCATCATTGCGGGAGCGATCGTGTCGCCCGGCGCCGATGCCGCGTGACGAATCCCAGGGAGTACACCTCATGGACCAGCAGCCCCGATTCGAGTACACCGCCTTCTGGCTCTTCGAGCGACGCGACAATTGGCGCGAGCAGCTTCACGGCGACTGGGAGGCCGCGGTCGAGCAGTTCGCCGGAGTGCTGGAGGCGCCGGGCGAGGGCGTGACGCTGCGCGGCATCTACTCGTCGATCGGGCTGCGGCCGGACGTCGACATGATCATCTGGGTGCACGCGCCGAAGCTGGAGCAGCTCACCGAGCTGGCCGTGAAGCTGGATCAGACCGCGATCGGACGGGGCCTGCGGCGCGCGCAGGGCTACATCGGCGCGGCCGGCATGAGCCAGTACGACCCGAACCACGGTCCGGCCTTCCTCAAGGGCATCCCCTCGAAGACGTACCTCAGCGTCTACCCGTTCACGAAGACGCCGGACTGGTTCCTGCTCGATTTCGCCGAGCGCCGGCGGCTGATGCTGGAGCACGGCGAGATGGGCCGGGAGTTCCCGGAGATCCTGACCAACACCGTGAACTCGTTCGGCGTGCAGGACCAGGAGTTCATCGTCGCCCTCGAGGACGACGACCCGAACCAGATCATCAAGATGGTGCAGAAGCTGCGCGGAGCGGAAGTCCGCAAGTGGACCGGGCTGGACACCCCGATCTACCTTGGCCAGCAGAAGGCGATCCGCGACGTGCTGGCGGACATCCGGGGCTAAGGCCTCTCTGTAGTCCTTCGGATTCCATGTGTCTCGCCCCCTGTGGGCGGACATCGGCCCGCAGGGCCATAAGCGCCCGTTATCGACCTTCGGTCGATGTCCCGGGCACACGTGGCCCGAGACTACGGAACCATTGCATCATCGGTTCAGTTCGTGCTCGAGCTCTTCGAGCGCGGCTCCGCCGGCCATCAGGGAGATCACCTGGTCGCGGGTGGTCTCTTCCTTGGCGAATGTTCCTTCGGATCGGCCATGGTTGAGCAGCGTGAAGGTGTCGCCGATCGCCCAGGCGTGATGTGCGTTGTGGGTGATGAAAATCACCGCCAGTCCATCCTCGCGCGCCTTGTTGATGTAGCGCAAGACAACGCCAGCTTCTTTCACGCCCAGCGCGGCGGTCGGCTCGTCGAGGATCAGCATCTTCGCGCCGAAATAGACGGCGCGAGCGATCGCGACAGACTGCCGCTCGCCGCCGGAGAGCGTCCCGACCGGCTGCGACGTGTCGCGCACGGCGATGCCCATCCGGTTGAGCTCCTGCCGGGAAATCTCGTCCGCCTTCGCGATGTCGAGGCGCCGGAACGGGCCCCAGCCCTTCGTCAGCTCGGCGCCGAGGAAGAAGTTCCGCGAGATGCTCATCAGCGGGATCATCGCGAGGTCCTGGTAGGCGGTCGCGATCCCGGCGTTCAGGGCATCGCGCGGGGACGAGAAGCGCACTCGCTTGCCCTCGACGTACATTTCGCCGGCATCCGGGGCGTGCGCGCCGCTGAGTACCTTGATCAGCGTCGACTTGCCCGCGCCGTTGTCGCCCAACAGGCAATGCACCTCGCCGGCGTGGACGGCCATCGAGACGCCCTGCAGGGCGCGAACGCTCCCGAACGACTTGGAGATGTCCCGGACCTCGATAAGTGGCGTGCCGGTGCGGTCGAACGGTGCTGCCATCAACGCACCCCCATCGCGCGGCGACGGACGAACTGGTTCAGCATGACCGCGAAGAGCACCATGCCGCCAAGGAAAACCTGGAACCAGTCGGCGTCGACGCCGGCGTAGACGATGCCCTGCCGCACCATGCCGAAGATGATTGCGCCGATTGCCGCACCGATCGCCGAGCCATAGCCGCCGGTGAGGAGTGTTCCGCCGATCACGGCCGCCATGATCGCGAAGAACTCCTGCTGCGTGCCCCGCAGGACATCGGCGCCGGTCGAGTCGACGACCTGGATGAGAGCCACGAGCCAGGCGGCGGTCGCGGTCAGCATGAAGAGGGTGATCTTCACGCGATTGACCGGCACGCCGGTGTTGTGGGCGGCCTGCTCGTTGCCTCCGACGCCGAAGATCCAGTTGCCGAACTGTGTACGCATCAGCACCCACGTCGCCAGGGCCGTGAAGCCGATCCACCAGGCGATCGAGACCGGGAACTTGGCGCCGTCGATCATCAGGTCGCTGGCGAAGACGCGTTTGATCGAGTCGTAGCCGTCGACCACCGTGAGGCCGCCAACGTTCGTGCGGTTGGTGATGATCCGCGTGATGGCGATGGTCAGCCCGCGAATGGCGAAAAGGGTGGCGAGGGTAATGATGAACGAGGGCAGGCGCGTCCACCGCACGAGCACGCCGTTGATGAAGCCGATCAGGAGCGCGGCGGCGAGCGCGACGAGGCTCGCGAGCCAGATATTCCAGCCGTATTCCTTTGAGAGGATCGCGATGATCATCCCAGACGCGCCGATAACAGAGCCGATCGAGAGGTCGAACTCGTTGCCGATCATCAGCAGCGAGACGGCGATCGCGAGGATACCGAGCTGGGCGGCGACCTCGAGATAACTTGCCGTTCCGCGCGCGGAGAGGAAGCCGGAGTCTCCCGCCGTGATGGCGAAGAAGATCCACAACGCGAAGGCGCCGATCGCTGCGCCCAGCTCGGGGCGGAGCAACGCCTGGCGAAGCGAGTTGCTCTTTTGCAGGCGGTCGTCGGCGCGCGGGCCGGGAGTGGCTGGTTGGGGTTGGGACATCGTGGGTGTGTGGTTCTCCGGTTGATGGTGCCGCCCGGTTACCAACCTGCGGTCGGTGCATCGCACATCTGAGTGCGATGCCGGGTGGTACGTCGAGGGTGCCGGGAGGCGAACACGCGGCCGCCTCCCGGCAATGTATCGACCTCAGGTCAATGCATCGCACAGTTCAGTGCGACGCTACTGAGACGAACCTCTAGCGAGTTCCGGCCTCGGTGAGGTCGACAACCTGGTCGACGTTGCTCGCATCGACGAAGCCCGGGCCCGTCATCACGATGTCCTGGGCGACCGTGTTGCCGTTGCGCTGGTAGAGCGTCAGGAACACGATCGGCAGGTAGCCCTGCATGTACTGCTGCTGGTCGATGGCGAAGAGAACCGTGCCGTCCTGGATGCCCGTCAGCACCTCCGGCGAGAGATCGAACGTCGCGATCTTCACCGTGTCGGTGAGGCTGGCGTCCTGGACGGCCATGATCGCCGGGGTCGCGCCGGCCGGGCCGAGCGCCATGATGCCGTTGATGTCCGGGTTCTCGGTCAGCGCGGCGTCGATGCGCTGCTGCGCCTCGGTCGGGTTGTTGAGGTCGACAACGAGCTGCTCAACCGTGCCGCCGGCGGCCGTGATGCCTTCCTCGAAACCGGCGCAGCGCTCCTCGAGGCCCGCGTTGCCCGCTTCGTGGATGAGGCAGATGGCGTTCGTCACGCCTTCTTCGGCCATGCGCTGACCGCCGCCCAGCCCGGCATCGTACTCGGTCTGGCCGACGTGGGTCATCAGGCCGAGCTGCTGGGAGGTCTCGTAGCCGGAGTTGATGGAGATGACCGGGATGCCGGCGTCGAGCGCGCCCTGGATCGCCGGGGTCAGCGCTTCGCCGTCAGGGATGGAAACCACGAGCCCGTCCGGCTCCGTGGCGACGGCGGCATCGATGAGCTGCGACATGGCGACCATGTCGAAGGTGGTGGGCGCCTGGTAATCGACGGTGACACCCATGTCCTCCGCCGCCTGGGCACTGCCCTGCTGGACGACGGACCAGAAGGGATCAGCGGCCTGGCCGTGACTGACGATGACGAAGTGGAGGTCATCCTCCTGGGCGGTGGCGACGCCGAAGGTGGCGACCGAGCTGAGAGCCAGCATGGCGACGATGAAGATGCGGAACAGTCGGGACATGAGTGAACCTCCTGATGCGTATCGATCGTGATGGGAAGCGATGCGGGGTCCCGGAACGCGCCCGGTCGAGACCGGTGCGCGAGCCATACGCCGTTCGTCAGTGGCTGTCCTCCTTCCGACACGGTGCGGTCACGCAACGGTTGCAGGCCGAGAGCCGGCGCGACAGTGCGGCTGCCGCGCGGAATGGACGTTGTTGCGTGGTCGTGGTCGCATCATAACGGGCAACCGGCACGAATTGCTACACCGGATGTTGCTTGCGACTCAGGTTCGGGCGGGTGCCGTGGCGGCGGGGCTGAACTCGCGCTCCTGCTGGATCTCTTGCATCCGTTGCTCGCTGGGGAGGAACCAGGCGGCCACGACGGCGATGGCCAGGACGAGCATCTGCGAGCGCACGGCGTTTTGCATGCCGAAGGCGTCGCCCAGCGCGCCGAACACCGGTGAGCCGATCGCCCCGGCGACGAATCCGAGGCCGAGGATGAAACCGGAAGCAACGCCCGCCCTGCCGACCATCAGCCGCTGGGTCATGACCAGCAAGAGCGGGGAGGTCGACGCGGCGAGAAAGCCGATCGCCCCGGCGAAGAGGAACCCGGCCTTGCCGGGGAACTCGGCCAGCCCCCAGACGGCGGGGATGCTGAGCAGGAGACTCCCCAGGATGACCGCGCGGGTGCCGTACGGTCGGCGAGCGTGCCGGCGCCGATGGTGCCAAAGGCCATCGCGAACATGAGGGTGCTGGAGAGCGGGCCGTAGAACGAGGCGTCATATCCCATCTGGTTGTACCAGAGCGGAATAAAGTTCTGCAGCCCGATCGTCGGGAACATGCGGAGCATCATCACGGCGACGATGATGCCGATGAGCAGCCAGGGAACCGCCTGGGCGACCGGTGCGTCGACCGACGTGCGGCCGCGCGAGCCAGCGACCGAGATGTTCTTCATCGCCAGGAAAAGGAAGAGCGCGATCGTCAGGCCGGGGATCAGCATGACTGCCGTGCCGCGCATGCCGAAGACGCCGAAGAGGATGACGCCGATGATCGGTCCGAGCGAGTTCCCGAGCATGCCGCCCGTGACGTAGGCGGACATCGCCTTGTTGCGGTGCTCACTGCCGATCACGGCGTTGGCGTTGAGCGCTCCGAACGGATGGAATGCGCCCGAACCGAGACCGGCCAGCGCGGCGAGGAAGAGCAGCACGCCGAAGCTGGGCGCGAAGCCGATTGTCGCGAAGAGGACGGCTGACCACGCCAGGGCGAACCCCGTGTAGCGCGTGCCGTAGCGGTCGGCGAGCCAGCCGAAAATCGGCTGGGAGAGGGAGGAGGCGCCGGAGTAGGCGAGCGCGACCAGGCCGACCGTCGTCAGGTCGAGCTCGAACCGGTCCGTCAGCACCGGGTACAGCACCGGGAGCAGCCCGGAGTACATATCGACCGTGAAGTGGCCGGAGGCGAGGGTCATCAAGGGCCGATTACCAAGGATGGCCCGGGTCGAGCTGGTCGTCATGCGATGTCCTGGAGTGATGGTGGTCCCGATCGTCGCCCGGGTGGCCGGGCAGGTGCCGATATCGTGCCGCAAAGGCGGGCGCCTGTCGACATGGTCTATACTTTCCCGTTGTGATGCCGGGCGTCACTCTTCTTGCCGTGCCCGGAACCAGAAACGCATGATGACACCCCCGAGGAGCGCCCCGATGGCCGAGCAGACGGATACCTTGCAATTGAACGATGCGGACATCGCCTATCTGCTGACGCTGCTGCGCAACGCCACTTCGCCGAAAACCACGGCGGAGTTGGTCGAGGCGCTGCGCGAGCGCTCGGGCCGCTAATCGCTGACACGCAGTCCGCGCCGCCCTATCGCGATGCGCGCTGACGCCGACACCTTCTCACGACAGGAGCACCATCCTCTATGAGTACCGAAACCGGCATGCCGGAGTTGATCTTCTCCGGCTCGAAGGGGGCCCAGGACGCCGCAAACCGGATGTTCCTGATCCTCCGCGCGCGTGGCATGTTCATGTCCGACGACGCGCCGATCCGCGTCCGCAAGGCTGACCTCGTTGCCTTCCTGCAGGAGAGCGACGGCATTGGCGCCGGCGACATCGACGCCGCCCTCGGCGCGAACGCGGAAGTGTTCGCGGTCGAGACCAACGAGGATGGCGAGGAGCTGATCGTCACCACGCGCATCGGCCGCGTGCCCGGATCCGGTGGACGATGGGCTGGCCCACTCGTTCGCCGAGCGCCTGATGACGCCGGAGCCGAAGCCGGAGAAGCCGGCGATGCCGGTTCGCGAGCGCGTGCGCGTCGATCCCTCGTGGGCGACGTTCTCCGTTGCCGGGCTCGAGGACGAGGAGGAAGAAGAGCTCGAGGAGGCCGAAGCCGAGGAGCTCACCCTCTCCGAGCCTCTCGCCGAGGTTGAGGAGGCTCCCGCCCCGGTTGCCGTCGCGCCGGAGACCGTCGAGGAGCCGGTGGTGGAAGCCCCGGTGGTCGAGACTGAGGCCGCGCCGGAGCCGGTCGCCGAGGTTGCCGCCGAGCCAGCGCCTGTGGTGGAAGAGGCGCCAGAGCCGGTTGTCGAAGAGCCCGCGGTTGTCGAAGCCGAAGTGGCACCGGAGCCGGCCGTCCAGGAGCCAGAGCCAGAGCCTGTCGTCGAGGAGGCGCCCGCGCCTGCTCCGGCATCGGCCGTGCAGGAGGCTCCGCTCACGGATATCTCCGGCTACGACGATGATGCGGTCGCGGCAGCGGTCACCAACGCGATGCAGTCGCTCCCGCACGTCGCCCATTTCGGTGACCAGTGGTCGAACGACGATCGCGTGCATCGCCTGTCGCGCGGCGAGCTTCGCCGCATCAAGGACTACATCGAGGAGCAGGAGCAGCCGCTCACGGACGAGACCCTCGTCCAGGACATCCTCGGTGTTCGCCCGAACAACCCGGATTACAAGTCCGCCGTCTTTGCGATGAACTTCCGCCTCTCGAAGGAGCGCGACTTCGAGTTCGTCGGGACGAACCAGCAGCGCTTCTGGGCGACGACGAACCTGCCGCCGATCGGCACGATGCTGCGCAAGCCGAACGACATCGGGACCGACTACCGCTTCCTGGCGGATTCGGCGGTCCACGAGACCGTCGATCACCGCTCGGTGACGTCGGTCGACCATGTCGTGACGTTCTACGAGTTCATCCACGGCCTTCTGCCGTACGACGAGTCGATGCAGCAGCTGGTGCCGGCCCCCCTCGCCGAGGGCCAGCGCAGCGCCGTCTTCACGTTCGAGATCCCGCAGACCTACACGACCTACCTGGTCGAGCTGCGCTACCCGACGCCGAACCGTGGCGGGTTCTTCCTCGGGCTGGACGATTTCTACTTCGACACGCTCGTCCCGGGCGCGATCATCACGATCAGCGCGACGGAGAACGACGGTCACTACAAGGTCGAGTTCCTCGACGTCGGGGAGCAGAGCAACCGCCTGCTGGAGCTGGACGACAAGCGCTCGCCGCGCTACCACTTCCGCCCAACCACGTTCTCCTGCGCCACCGACGACGCCTGGATGCTGTCCGAGGATCGCTTCCCGTCGCTCGCCGGTGAGAAGCCGCTGGCCGACAAGGTCCGCCGCCGCAACGAGTCCGTCGTCGAGGCGACCTTCGAGCGCGTCGGCATGGACGATGGCAACGGCGGCAAGCTGGCCTCCTTCGAGGACCTGCTCGCGGCGGTCAACATCGAGCGCCCGTTCACGGCCGAGATGCTGCGCGAGGTGCTCGAGTCGCACGCGGGCGTGACCGGCGACGACGCGAACGGATACACCTATGCCAGCGAATCCTGATTCGCACGACGACGTTAACCTGGGCATGTACCGGATCGACGGGGAGGATGAGCTCCCCGTCGATGCCGACCCCAAGGAAGCGGCCTACGCCGACCTCGAGGAGGTGAGCTACGCGAGCTTCGGGGAGGCGATTGACGCCATCCAGGAAGACTCGCTGGAGCCTGCGGTCCTCACGGGCTTCACCGACATCACGCGCAAGGACGTCCACGAGCTGCGTCGTGTCTGGAACGGTATCGACGATGCCGAGGCGCGGCGCACGATCGCCGAGCACGTCGCGGCGCTCGGGATGGCGGATGTCCGGCTCGATTTCATGCGTTTCTTCCGCGTGCTGCTCGACGATGCCTCGGCGGCGGTGCGGCAGGTCGCGGCGGCGAGCCTGGAACCGTACGACGACCCGGCGTTGATCGATCCACTGATCGCGATGGCGCAGGGCGACGAGGATCAGGATGCGCGCCAGGCGGCGATCGAGGCGCTGGCCTCGTTCACGACGATGGCCGACTTCGACATGCTCGAGCCGAAGGACCAGCAGCGGCTGCGTAAGGCGCTGCTGGGCTTGTTCAACGACACGTCCCTGAGCCCGCGCCTCCGAGCGGCGGCGCTGGTCAGCGTGTCGGCCGATTCGGAGACGCCGAAGGTGCGCGAGACGATCGCCGCGGCGTTCGATTCCGGCGATCCGGATCTTCGTCTTGGCGCCCTGAAGGCGATGGGGCAGGCGAGCGCTCCAGAGTGGATCGGCCTGCTCGAAGGCATGCTCCGCAGCACCGATGTCGATGAGCGTCAGGCCGCCGTGCAGTCGCTGTCGCAGTACGGTGACGAGAGCGTTGTGCCGATGCTCACGCAAGTGGCGCGGGAAGACCAGGAGATGCCGGTTCGGCTCGAGGCCATCGCTGGCCTGGGCGAGATCGGGAGCCGTGCCGCCCTTCACAACCTGAACACGCTCCGCGAGTATGTGAGCGATGATGAACTGGAGGCCGTTGACCTGGCCATCGCCGAGGTGGAGGAGTTCCTCGCCATCGACGAGGGTGCCGGTGACGACTTCTTCGTCTACGATCCCATGCTCGATGACGAAGACGACGTCTAGCGAGACGCCCCGCACGCCCGAAAGGAGCCGTGTCATTTCCGTCCAGATCAATCCAGACAAGCATGCTGCCGGGGTGACGACACCGCAGGAGCAGTGGAATGCCGCGCTGCTCGCGAACGGTGGCCACCTCCTCCAGTCGTGGCAGTGGGGCGAGTTCAAGTCGATGCATGGCTGGCAGCCGGAGCGCGTGAGCGTTCATGGCGCCGACGGCGACGGCTACGCCCAGATCCTGTTCCGTACCAAGGGACCGATTAGCGTGGGATATATCCCCCGCGGGCCGCTGATGACCGGGAACGCCGACAAGGTCTGGCCGGAGCTGCGCGCCGAGATCGACCGCGCGGCCAGGCGTCATCGTGCGATCTCCGTCATCATCGAGCCGGACAAGCCGCTCGGCCTGACAGGCACCTATGGCAATGCGCGTGTCGTGCCCGGACCGGACCACCTGCAACCGGAGCGCACGGTGAAGATGCCGCTCGACGATGACGAGACCATGCTCAAACGGATGCATTCCAAGACGCGCTACAGCGTGCGTTTGGCGATGCGCCGTGGGGTCGAGATCGAGCAGAAGGCACCGGACGATGCGGCCGCGCTCGACCAGTTCTACACGTTGATGCGCGATACAGCTGATCGCAATGAGTTCGCGATCCACTCGCACGCCTATTACGCGGATTTCATGCGCATCTTCGGCGACGAGGCCCTGTTCATGTTCGCCTCGTGGGACGGACATTTATCGTCCGTGATCATGGCGGCGGCGTTCGGCAACGAGGCCGCGTACATGTATGGCGCGTCATCGACCGAGCACCGCGGGCATGGCGCGTCGTTCCTGCTCCAGTTCGAGGCCATGAAGTGGGCGCGTGAGCGCGGCTGCTCGTCGTATGACCTCTGGGGTATCCCGAAGCATGACCCGGAGTCGCTGCGCGGCGACGACAACGCCTCGCTCGCCGGCACGAAAGGCGACGACTGGCGCGGCATCTACCGCTTCAAGACCGGCTTCGGCGGCGACATCGTGTCCTACCCGGACACGCTGGAGCGCCGCTATGTGCCCGTGCTGCCGTGGCTTGCGCGCGCGACGGGCATTATCCAGGGATAGCGCATGACCAACGGGCTTCCGCGGACCGCGCCGCGATCCATCACCCTCGGCGAGCTGGCGCGTCACGTTCCCGGCGCCTGGCTGTCGGGCGATCCGGAGACCGTCATCACCGGGATCACCTACGATTCGCGCCTCGCCGGTGAGGGGATGCTCTTCGCCGCGCTGCGGGGAAGCGACTTTGACGGCCATCGCTACATCGACGCGGCCCTGGCGCAGGGAGCGAGCGCGGTGCTGGCGGAGGAGCCGATAGCTGGCAATGGACTCGTCGTCGAGAACAGTCGCGCTGCGCTTGCGGTCGTCTCCGCCGAGTTCTACGGCCACCCGAGCCGGGAGCTCACCCTGATCGGGCTCACTGGCACCGACGGCAAGACAACGACGAGCTATCTCGTTCGCCAGATCCTCCAGGCTGCCGGACACCAGACCGGTGTCATCGGCACGGTTGGCATTGAGATCGGCGACGGCACGAGCCATCACCTCCCGCACCAGACGACCCCTGAGTCGAACCTCCTGCAGGGATACCTGCGCGAGATGGTCGAGCACGGCACGACGCACGCCGTGCTCGAAGCGACGTCGCACGGCCTCGCCATGCACCGTCTGGACGGGGCGCAGTTCGCGGTCGCCGGCGTCACGAACATTACGCACGAGCACCTCGAATACCACAAGACGATCGAGAACTATCGCCGGGCGAAGGCGATCCTCGTCGAGCGCGTCGATGCCGCGAATGGTGTTGTCGTGTTGAACGCTGATGATGAGGGCGCACGGTCGATGGCGGACTACACCAGCGAGGACCGCATCACCTGGTTCAGCATGGAGAACCCGGCCGCCGACCTGTACGCGGATACGGTTGTTGCGGACGACAACGGGGTGCGATTCACGCTCCTCGCCGACGGAGAGCGACGTCCTGTTTCCGTGCCGATGCTGGGAGAATTCAACGTTTCGAATGCGCTCTGCGCGATCGGCACAGCCCGCGCGGTGGGCGTCGGCATGGCTATGTCCGTACACGCCCTGGCCGAGGCGCAGGGCGTTCCGGGCCGGATGAACCGCATTCAGCAGGGACAGCCGTTCAATGTTGTCGTGGACTACGCTCATACCCCGGAGTCGTTGGGCAAGATCCTCACGCTGCTTCGCCGGCTGCACCCCGGACACCGGGTGATCGTCGTATCCGGCAGCGCCGGCGAGCGTGATCCGTTCAAGCGGCCGTTGCAGGGGGCCGTCATGGCCGACCGCGCGGATGTCACGATCGTGACCAGCGAGGATCCGCGCAACGAAGACCCTGACGCGATCATCGAGGATATCGCCGTTGGCGCCCGGGAGAAGGGTGCGGTGGACGGCGCGACGCTCTACTGCATCACGGACCGGCGCGAGGCGATCCGCAAAGCGTTCGCCCTTGCCGAGCCCGGTGATTGCGTCGTTCTGGCCGGCAAGGGCCATGAGACGAGTATCATCTGGGGCTTTGAGCATCGGCCGTGGGATGAGGCCGCCGTGGCTCGCGAAGAGCTCTCCGCGCTGGGCTATCAGGAGGCGGCGGAATGATGGATCGTCGTCGATTCACGCGACTCGCTTCAGCTACCAGCCTCGCGGCGATGACCCGTCTGCACGCCGGGCCGGCGTTCGCGCAGCGTGGGTCCCGAGCGCCCGAGGGCCGGATCGCCTTCATCAAGGACGGCAACGTCTACCAGTGGTCGTCCGATGATGGCGTGCGCATGATCGTCCAGGACGGCGCGGCGATGGACCCGAGCTGGCAGCCGGGGAGCGACTACCTGCTCTATGCGCGAGACGGCGGCTCGTACTCCAACCTCATCATGGCGAACACTGGCACCGGCCGCACCCGTCGGCTGACGGACAACGAAAGCGACTGGGAAGAGGGGAGCCCTGACTACGTCGCCACCAGCGTCCTTGCGATTGACCCCTCCTGGAGCAGCTCTGGCATCGTCTGCTACGCCAGCAACCAGGATTCGTCGACCGGTGACATGCAGCTGTGGATCCTCGACCCGAACGCAGAGACAACCTACATGGCCGCCTGGGACGGGATGGAGGAGGGCTCGCTCGAGCACGTGTCGGTGGATAGCGACGGCGTCTATGCGGTGTACACGGTGCTTGTTGGCGGATGGGGGCCGGGAAGTTCCACATACGTCTCGATGCGCGACCTCAACATGGGTACGACATATCCCATGATCGAGGGTGTACAGGGGGCGTATGACCCCGCGATCTCGCGCGATGGCGAATGGATCGTCGCCTCTGTTCGCGATGAGAACGGTGTGAGCGATTTGTGTCTCTGCAACAGGTTGGACGAGAGCGTGACGATGCTCACCTCCGGAGAACAGGCGAGCAATGCCACCTGGTCCCCGGATGGTGACTGGATCGCATACCTGGCGCTGGATGGATCGCAGTTCCGGTTGAAGGCGATCCAGGTCGATGTGCGCAGCGGCCAGATCGTAGGCCGCTCGCAAACGTTGGTCGAGGAGGACGGTATCGACTCCACCTGCGGCCTCTCCTGGAACGACCTGTAATCGGGACGGACTATCCGACAGCCATGGAGGACATTTCGACCAGCCACGGTGCAATGAACTTCGAGCCCTGAGGTCGAAAGTCCCTGGCCAGCACGGAGTGCGAGAAGCGAAAGGGCCGCTTCCGCTTTTCGTCCTTCAGACTCACACGGGCGAGCCTTTCGCTACAACGACGTGGCTCAGCTGATGCGCGCGGCGACCTGCATCGCGACATCGACGATCGCGCCGCCGATCTCATCATGGCTCTCGAAAAGGTCGCGCGGGTCCCACTCGTCACCGTCGAGGCTGTCCGCACCGTACACGAACTGGTAGAACTCCACGTCCCGGAACTGCGCGACGGCGACCGTCGCGGCGCACTCCATCTCGACCACGCGGCAGCCCTCCGCGCGGCGCTTTTCCATGTTTGCGCGCGTCTCGCGGTAGATAGCGTCGGTCGTCCAGGCGCGTGTCAGGTGATATGGCACGTCGATCTCGTCGAGGATCGACGCCAGGTGTGACGCGGTCGGCACCTCGATATAGGGCTCGGCGGGCAGGTAGTGATAGCTGGTGCCCTCGTCGCGGTAGGCATGGGTCGGCACGGCGATATGGCCTGAGAGGATGTCCTTGTCCAGCACCCCGCACGAACCGAAGAAGAGGAATCGTCGCCCCCCGAAGGCGATGACCTCTTCCATGATGCCGCAGGCGGCCGGGGCCCCGATCAGGGACAGGTAGGCCGCATACACGTTGCCGTTATGCTCGATGCGGTAGATCGGGATGGGCGCGCAGGCGGTGTTCAGCACGGCGATCTGCTCGCCGGGGTAGTGCTGCATCAGGTACTCGAACTTCACCCGCGAGTAGGTGACGATCACTGTCTCCGGGAATCCTTCGATCGGGTCGATCCACCCGCTTGCGCGGATGACCTCCTCCGACGAGTCGTCGAACGCGTTCAGGATCGTCATGGTTGGGCCCTTTCAACGAATCGGGAGGCCGCATGGGCCTCCCGATCATCACGCATCATGCCGTCAGGAAGGCTTAGCCTTCGGTCGACTCGTCCGGCACGTCGATGTTGATCGCCGGCGCCTCCGGCGTGACGCCATGCTTGAGGTTGAGGCCGAGTTCGTCGAGCTGCTCGGTGTCGACCGGTGCCGGGGCCTCAAACATCACGTCGACGCCGCGCTGGTTCTTCGGGAAGGCGATGACGTCGCGGATACTCTCCTCGCCGGCAAGGACCATCACCAGCCGGTCGAGGCCGAAGGCGATACCACCGTGCGGCGGGGCACCGTACTCCAGCGCCGTGAGGATCGAGCCGAAACGATCCTCGACTGCGTCACCGGTGTGGCCCATCAGGTCGAAGACCTTTTCCTGGGCCTCGCGGGTGTGGTTCCGGACGCTGCCGCCGCCGAGCTCGTTGCCGTTGGCGATCAGGTCGTACTGCTTCGAGCGCACCTTGCCGGGATCGGTGTCCAGCAGCGCGCGGTCCTCCTCGAAGAAGCCGCAGAAGGGGTTGTGGGTCGCGTCCCAGCGGTTGCCTTCCTCGTCCCACTCCAGCAGCGGGAACTCGACGACCCACGCATAGGCGATGGTGTTCGGGTCGGTCAGGTCCAGGCGCTCGCCGAACTCCGCGCGCAGTGCCGAGAGGGTCTTGGCGACGACGTCCGGCTGGTCCGCGACGAGCAGGACGAGGTCGCCCGCGTTCGCGCCGATCCCGCTCGTCAGCGCCGCGATCTCCTCCTCGGAGAGGAACTTGGCGATCGGCGATTTGACGCCTTCCGCCGTCACGGCGATCGTGGCAAGGCCCTTCGCGCCGTGCTGCTTCGCCAGCTCGGTGATCTCGTCGATCTGCTTGCGCGTGTAGTCGCCGCAGCCCGGGACGACGATGGCCTTCACCTCGCCGCCGTTCTCGAGCACCCCGGCGAACGCCTTGAAGCCGGTGCCGCGCAGCGCATCGGAGACGTTCTGCAGCAGCATCCCGAAGCGGATGTCCGGCCGGTCGTTGCCGTACTTGTCCATCGCCTCGGCGTAGGTCATGCGCGGGAAGGGCTTTTGCTGGATCGCCTTGTCCGTGTAGCGCTCCGTGATCTCGATGAAGAGCGCCTCCATGAGCGCCATGACGTCCTCTTCGTTGACGAAGGACATCTCGAGGTCGAGCTGCGTGAACTCTGGCTGGCGGTCCGAGCGCTGCGGCTCATCGCGATAGCAGCGGGCGATCTGGAAGTAGCGGTCGAGGCCGGAGACCATCAGGAGCTGCTTCAGGATTTGCGGGCTCTGCGGCAGCGCGTAGAACGAGCCCGGCATGCCGCTGGACGGCACCAGGAAGTCGCGCGCGCCCTCCGGCGTGCTCTTGATCAGGGTCGGCGTCTCAACCTCGACGAAGCCACGCTCGTCGAGGAAGTCGCGCATGAACTTCACGATCCGATGGCGCAGCAGGATGTTCCCCTGCATCGTCGGGCGGCGCAGGTCGAGGTAGCGGTACTTGAGGCGCAGCGTCTCGTCGACGTCGACCTCTTCGTTGATGTAGAAGGGCGGCGTCTTCGATTCGTTGAGGATCGAGATCTCGTGTGCCTCGACCTCGATCTCGCCCGTCGCCATTTTGGGGTTGACCGTGCCCTCGGGGCGCTTGCGGACGATGCCCTTCACCTCGACGACGTACTCGTTGCGCAGGCGGTTGGCCAGCTCGTGTGCCTCGGCCGAGATCTCCGGGTTGAAGACGACCTGCGTGATGCCAAAGCGGTCACGAAGGTCGATGAAGATCAGGCCGCCAAGGTCTCGCCGGCGATTGACCCATCCCTTGAGCACGACGTGCGGATCGAGGCGCTCGGTGTCCTCGATGCGGAGCGAGCCGCAGGTAATGCGGCCGATGGCATCTGGCTGTACGTCGATCTGGTGCATGAAACGCGAATCTCCCTGGATGGGGGCGATCATGGAGATCGCCCGTACGGGGTCAACTCCATGTCGACCCCGCGCGGACACAGAGTCCGCCTTTACGGATTGCTGTTCTGAACGTGGTCGACCAGCGCCTGGCGCAGGACCGTCTCCGGATCGTCGCCAACAGCGACGATGTCCGCGACGGCGGCGAGTAACGCGCGCGACCGCTCTTCCGCCGTAGATTGTGGCAGATTTCCGGCCATCGGGTGCTTCTGCAGCACCTTCGGCGCGCGGACGAGGGCGGGCATGCTGTGCGGCTGGCCGTCGGCGGCCTTCTCCGGCTTGCCTGGCTGCTCGGCCTTCTCTTGGGCCTTGACCTGCTGCCAGAGGCCGATGACCTCGCCGGCGTCTTCAGCCGACATATCCCCAAAGACGTGCGGATGGCGCCGGACGATTTTCCGGGAGATGCCCTCGTAGACATCCTCCAGCGTGAAGGTCCCGGCCTCCTCGGCGATCTGGGCGTGCATCATCACGAGCAGCAACAGGTCGCCCAGCTCCTCGGCGAGGTTGGCATCGTCACCGGCGTCGATCGCGTCGACCACCTCGTACGCCTCGTCGATGATCGAGTCCCGCAGCGTGCGGTGGTCCTGCTTGCGGTCCCACGGGCAGCCGTCCGGGCGGCGCAGGCGGGCGACGATGTGCTGGAGCGTGCGCGGGTCTCGTGCGGCGTCGAGCGGCTCCTGCGCCGGGATGTACAGGGCGACGAGCATCCCGCCATCCAGCGCGGGAAGATCGGAAAGACGGTGGGTGCTGATCGACTGATCGCTGCTGCCGGCAGCCTCGATTCGCGTGACCGGATGCTCCTGCGGCAGGATGCGCGACAGCGCGGCATGAATACCGGTCAGGATCGTGGTGTCGTACACATGCGTGAGCAGGATCGGCCGGGTGGGCGTGGCGGTAAGCGAGCCACCCGCGAACGGCGCATCCGTTTCGATGCGGGAAACGGCACGGCCGTCGAAAAGCTGCACGCGGTCGCGCAGCGGGTCGATGTTCAGCGCGGTAGCCAGCACGTCGATGACGCTGATGCCATCGACGATCTCCACGGAAAGCCCTCGCTGGGCCGCGCGGGCGACGATGTTCTCGACCAGCCCTTCGCCAAAGCGCGGGTGTCCCGGAATGGCGATCACGACTGCACCCTTGTTCGCCGCGTCGAGCACGGCATTCTCCGCCAGCGTCCATGGCTGCGCCGGATACCTCTCTGCGTCGCGCAGCCTGGCGAGATCGATGGTGCCGTCGCGGTCGAGCAGGTCCCGCATGTCGACACGGTCGCCGTGCGAGCGAACGAAGAGCGTCTTCGCTGCCTCGAGCGCCCGCTGGGCCTTCTGCGTGCGCTCCTCGCGCGGACCGATGCCGAGCCCGACGATCGTGATATCCGCCATTACTTCGGCTTGTCGGCGGAGCTGCCGAGGCTCAGGACAGCCATGAAGGCCTCCTGCGGGATCTCGACCGAGCCGACCATCTTCATGCGCGCCTTGCCCTCTTTCTGCTTCTCCAGCAGCTTGCGCTTGCGGCTGACGTCGCCGCCGTAGCACTTGGCAAGCACGTTCTTGCGCATCGCCTTGACCGTCTCGCGGGAAATGATGCGGCTGCCGATAGACGCCTGGATCGGAACGTCGAACATCTGGCGGGGGATCAGCCCCCGCAGCTTCTGGACGAGCTCGCGGCCCTTGTAGTAGGCATCGTCACGGTGCGTGATGACCGAGAGCGCATCGACCGGCGTGCCGTTGACGAGCACGTCGAGCTTGACGAGGTCGGCGGCGCGCATGTCCGCGAACGAGTAGTCGAGCGAGGCGTAGCCCTGCGTGCGGCTCTTGAGCTGGTCGTAGAACTCGACGATCAGCTCGCCGAGCGGAATGTCGTACTTCAGCTGTACGCGGTCCTCATCGAGGTAGATCATCTCGACGAACGTCGCGCGCTTGTTGGTCGTCAGCTCCATGATCGTGCCGATGTAGCGGGACGGCGCGATGATGTTGAGGTGCATCCACGGCTCGCGGATCTCCTCGATCTCGCCGAAGTTCGGCATGTCCGAGGGATTGTCGACCTCGACGAGTTTGCCGCCATGCAGCTCGACCTGGTACTCCACGCTTGGCGCGGTCGCCAGCAGATCGAGGTCGTACTCGCGCTCGAGCCGCTCCTGGATGATCTCCATGTGCAGAAGGCCAAGGAACCCGCAGCGGAAGCCGAATCCGAGCGCCATCGACGATTCCGGCTGGTACGTCAGGGAGGCGTCGTTGAGCTGGAGCCGCTCCAGCGCGTCGCGCAGCAGCGGGAAGTCTTCGCTGTCAACCGGATAGAGTCCGGCGAAGACCATCGCCTTGGCCGGCTGGTAACCGGGCAGCGGCGTCTCGGCCGGCGACTCTGAGAGCGTGATCGTGTCGCCAACCTGGCAGTCCTTGACGACCTTCAGGCCGGTCGCGATGTAGCCGACCTCGCCGGTGTTGAGTTCGTCGGCCTCGACCATGAGCGGCGAGAAGTAGCCGACCTCGAGGATATCGGCCTCCTTCTTCGTGCCCATGACGCGGACACGCTGGTCCCTGGTTAGCTTGCCATCGACGATCTTCACGTACGCGATCACGCCCTTGTAGGCGTCGTAGTGGGAGTCGAAGATCAGCGCGCGCAGCGGGCGGTGCCCACCTTCCGGGTCCGGCGGCGGGATGTGCTGGACGATCGCTTCGAGGATCTCCGGCACGCCCTGGCCGGTTTTTGCGGACGCCGGGATGATCTCGTCGTCGACGAGGCCGATGAAGTCGCCGACCTCCTTGCTGACGCGCTGCGGCTCGGCGTTGGGGAGGTCGATCTTGTTGATGACGGCGATCATCGCGAGGTCATGCTCGAGCGCGAGGTAGACGTTCGCCATCGTCTGCGCCTCGATGCCTTGCGCGGCGTCGACGACGAGGATCGCGCCCTCGCATGCGGCGAGGCTGCGGCTGACCTCGTAGGAGAAGTCGACGTGGCCGGGCGTGTCGATCAGGTTCAGCTCGTAGTCCTGCCCGTCCTCCGCGCTGTAGGTCATGCGGACGGCGCGAGCCTTGATCGTGATGCCCTTTTCGCGTTCGAGATCCATCGAGTCGAGCATCTGCTTGTGCAGGTCGCGCTCGGCGATCGTCTCGGTCGCCTGCAGGAGGCGATCAGCGAGCGTCGACTTCCCGTGGTCGATGTGCGCGATGATGCTGAAATTTCGGATGTGGGACGTATCGATCGGCTTCTTCGTCATGGAGAGGGATCGTTTCCCGTCTGTGGCTCAGGCGATAGAACAAAGGCGGCCGGGGAGGGGGTCCCCGACCTGATACCGGGCAATTATAGCGGACCGGCGGGACCTAGCGGATAAGGCGGCTTCGGAGCGACGCCGGGATGCGAGCGGTGACCTTGGCGACCGACTGTTCCAGCTCCGGGATACGGAGGAACCATGCGGTGAGGACGAACGTGGTCGACATAGACCGCCATGCTCAGGCCGAAGTAGGCGAGGTGGATCGCGATCGCGACGTCGGCGTCGAGCACGCGCGCAAGCCAGCCCTCGGTGACCCGGATGACGACCGCCATCATCGCCGTCGCCAGGATCACTCGCACGAGCCAGCCAAAGAACCCGGGCGAGAAAATCTGCCCGGAGCGGTAGCGGAGGAAGAGCATCATGATGATCGCTTCGGCGGCCGTCGTGGCGCTGAGCGAGATCGCCAACCCCTCGATGCCGAGCGAGTCGATCAGCAGGGACGCGAGGATGATGTTCAGGACGATGGTCAGCACGCCCGTGATCACCGGCGTGCGGGTATCACGAGTGGCGTAGAAGACGCGGGTAACGATCTCCGTCAGGCCATAGCCGACGAGACCGGCGGCGAACCAGGTCAGCGCCGCGGAGACGAGCTCGGTCGAGCCGGAGGTGAAGTTCCCGCCCTCGAAGATCACGGTGATGATCGGCGTGCCGAGCATCAGCAGGCCGACGCTGGCCGGGATCGACAGGAAGAGCATCGGCCGCATCGTGCGGTCAAGGAGCGAGGCGAATCCGGGGCGGTCGCCCCGGCTGTAGAGCGCGGCGAGCGACGGGAACGCGACCGTCGAGATGCTCAGCGCGAGCACGCCGTGCGGCAGCATCAGGAGTTGCCAGCCGTAGTTGAACGCGGCGACGTTCTGCGCGCCGATGACAGTCGCAAACGCCGTCATGACGATGAAGTTGATCTGGAACGCGGCCTGGCCGAGCACGCGCGGCCCGAGAAGGCGCAACACCTCGCCAAGGCCGTCGACGGAGCGGTCGATGGTCGGGCGGAAGCTGAGCCCGCTGCGGATGACGCCCGGCATCTGCACGCCCATATGCAGCATGGCGCCGAGAATGACCGCCCAGGCGACCGCCTGGATACCGTAGTCCGGCGCGAAGAACCACGCGCCGACGATGATCGCGGCGTTGTAGACAAGCGGGGAGAGCGCCGGCAGGGTGAACTGGCTTTGGGCCTCCAGGATGCCCTTGAAGGCGATGCCGAGGCCGAGGAAGACCGGTGAGAGGAGCAGGATGCGCATCAGCTCGACCGTCAGGTTCTCGGTATAGGTGTCGAAGCGCGGGGCGACGATATTGGTGAGCGGTCGGGCGAAGATCCACGACAGCCCGGCGAGGATAAAGACGGCGATGCCGGTCCATGTCAGGATCGAGGAGGCGAGGCGCGACGCCTTCGCGTTGTCGCCACGGTCGACGAATCCGCCGAAGACGGGGATAAACGCGGCCCCGAACGCGCCGGACATGATCGTCAGGAAAAGCAGGTCCGGGATGCGAAAGGCGGCAACGTAGGCCTCCATGTCCGGCCCGGTGCCGAACTGGCGGGCGAGGATCATCTCGCGCAGCAGGCCGAGGACGCGAGAAAGCACGAAGGCGATGCTGACGATGATCGCGTTGCGCGCCATCCCGGACCCGCGCGGTCGCGCCGTCTCGTCCGTCGTCTCGGTGGTGGCGGTGGAGCGGTGTCCGAAGACCTGGCTGGCCTGACTCATGAAGCGGATTATCCCATGGCGCGGGGCGTTCGCGCAGTGCGTCGTCGGAGGCATATGCCGGCGCGGCGTGTTGAGCCGGCGGCAATTCTTTGGTAGAATAGCCGCTGCGCCCGTGAGCGGGTCGCTTTGTTGTGTACATGAATGCGCCACCCTGTTCGTGACGATTCACGATCCGTAGATACTGAGGAAGGTCCACTTTGGCGAATAGCAAGTCTGCTCTCAAGCGTGTCCGTGTTGCCGAGCGCAACCGCCTGCATAACCGCCCGTATCGCTCTGCTGCCCGCACGCTCGTGAAGAAGGCGGAGCTCGCGATCCAGAGTGGTGACGTCTACGGAGGCCCAGACGGCCGTCCAGCGCGCCATCGCCATGCTCGACCGCGTCTCCAGCAAGGGCATCATCCACAAGAACAACGCCGCCCGCCGCAAGAGCCGCCTGATGGCGAAGTTCAACGGCTCCGCGAGCGCGTAAACCCCGTCTTGCGCAAAGCGGACAGGGTCGCCCCGGTGGGATTCCCACCGGGGCGTTTGGCGTTAACCAAATCCATTCTTGAAGTGAGCCATCATCTGTAGCGGAGGACTTTCGACCAACGATCGCCATATCAACCGCGATCTGGCTGGTCGAAATGTCCTCCTTTCCGGCGGCGCGGATGGCCGACAGTCATCATGCCGGCTCCATGGGGAGGACATTGCGGCACATTGGTTCCGTGGAAGGGTTTCGGGATGCCGCAAGTCCTCCACTACGGATGCGAAGGGGGCGATGGCTAGCGGGCCCGGCGGCTCGCGGCGATCGAGAGCATGGCGTCGTAGAGGGCGTCGAGCGGCTCCTTGAGCGCGCCGGTCTTCATCTTCCGGTCGGCGTCTGCCGCGACTGGAACGCGGCGCAGCGCCGATGACATCGACTGCCCCTGCAGGCCGCGCTGGATAGACGTCATGCGATTGGCGTTGGCCAGACCGATCTCCTTGCCGACGTCCGCCGGGTTACGACGCCCGGCCGCGCTCATCACCGCACCCAGTTCGACGTTCTGGCTCAGCTGGGCGAGCAGCTTGGCGGGATCCTCCCCGGCATCGAGCAACTTCTCCAGCTCAACGACCGCCACGCCGACGTTTCCCGCCGATGCGGCGTCCAGGAACGTGAAGAGCTTGTCGTCCGACTCGCGGGCGACCATCTCGCGGATGTGCTGCTGCGTGATCGGTCCCGGATAGGCGGCGAGGGCGAGCTTGGCGATCTCGTTGGCCAGCATCTCCATATCCGGCGGGCGGTCATAGGCCGGATTGCGCGGCTCTTGCGCCCAGGATTGCGGATAGAGGGACATCGCGAGGTCGCGGGCGACCGCCTGGTCGATCTCCGACCCGTTCGCCTTGGCCGTCTTCTGGATCCAGCCAAGGAGCTGCGGGCCGCGCGGTGGCCTGGAGACGTCGACCATGGCGTCCTTCGGTAGCGCCTTCTTGACCATCGCCGGAAGGGACGCAAGCGACGTGTCGATCAGGACGAGGGTGCTTTCCGGTTGGACGGCCGCAAACAGGCTTGGCCAGTCCGGCGTCTGCCCGCCGTCCTTCGCGCCCTGCTTGCCGAGCCGGGCGATGAGGTCCTCGACGATCACGACCCGCCCCGCAGAGAAAAAGCCGATGCTGGAGATGTCCATGATCACCTGGCGGATCGCCACGCTCTTGCCGTCGAGGAACGAGGTGCTATCGCCTGACGGATCCCGCTGCTGGCGAATCTCCTTCAGGCGCTGATGGGCGAGGGCGTAGTCCGGGCCGAGGATGATGCTGATCACAGGGGCGCTCCCGGGGTGTGTCCGTGAACGAAAAGAGACCGGTCTCACGGACCCGCGCTCGATGCGGAGCCTTGAACCTGACACATCAGGTGGGTGCCACGGACGGGCATGGACCACGGCCCATGCCGCGAGCGGCTCCCGGCTCACAAAACGTTGGCTCAAGACCACATCAGCAGTTCGGCATCCGACGAGACCGGTCGGACGGCAAGCGTAGCACTCCGCGCGCCACGGCTTCAACACCGATGGTCGGCCCCGGCGGCGGGTATGATAGGGCTCGATGGCTCGCCCCGGACGCATGTCGCCGGGGTGGGAACGCTCGCCACGCTACGGAGAACTCGCCTCATGTCCGATGTCCTGAACACCACGTCCGCCGAGCAGGGTGGCGTCGCGCGTCGCCGCGTCGTCGTAACCGGCATGGGCGCCCTGTGCGCCATTGGTAACGATGTCGCGAGTATCTGGGACGCCGCAATCGCGGGTCGATCGGGCATCGGGCCGATCACCCGCTTCGACGCCGAGGGCTTCGAGACCCGCTTCGCCGGCGAGGTGAAGGGGTTCGATGCGGCGGCGATGGTTGGGCGTAAGGAGAGCCGGCGCATGGACCGCTTCTCGCAACTCTCCATCGTCGCGGCGCGCCAGGCGGTGGAGCAGTCGGGGCTGGATATCGCCGCCGAGCCAACACGGGTGGGGACGCTGATCGCGACCGGCATGGGCGGCATGGAGACGTTCGAGGCGGGCACCGAGGCGATGCTCAACGGCGGACCACGGCGAGTCTCCCCGTTCTTCGTGCCGATGATGCTGGCAAACATGGCGAGCGGCAACGTCGCGATCGATCTCGGCACGAAGGGTCCGAACTACGCTCCGGTCTCGGCCTGCGCGGCGTCGGGACACGCGATCGGGGAGGGAACGTTGATGATCCGCAACGGCCTCGCGGACGCGATGGTCGTCGGCGGTGGCGAGGCGCCGATTACGCGCATGGGGATCGCCGGGTTCGGTTCGATGGGCGCGCTCTCGACGCGCAACGACGATCCCGCGGGCGCCAGCCGGCCGTTCGACAAGGGGCGTGACGGCTTCGTGCTCGCCGAGGGCGCGGCGGTGCTCGTGCTGGAGGATCGGGAGCACGCGCTGGCGCGCGGCGCGACGATCCTCGCGGAGATCGTGGGCTATGGCACGACGGACGACGCGAACCACATGGTCCAGCCCGGGCCGGGCGGCGAGGGTGCCGCTCGTGCAATGGTGCTGGCGATGGAGGACGCAGGGCTCGTCCCGGCGAATATCGGCTACATCAACGCCCACGGCACCTCCACGCCGCTGAACGAGAAGCTGGAGACCGAGGCGATCAAGCGGGCGTTCGGGGACGAGGCGTACACCACGCCGATCAGCTCGACGAAGTCGATGACCGGGCACCTGCTGGGGCGGCGGGGGCGCTGGAGGCGATCTTCTCGGTGAAGGTGCTGGAGACGGGCGTCCTGCCGCCGACGATCAACCAGGAGGAGCCGGACCCCGACTGCGACCTCGACTACGTGCCGAACGTGGCGCGGGAGGCCGACGTGAGCGTCGTGATGTCGAACTCGATGGGCTTCGGCGGGCACAATGTGTCACTCATCATCGCGAGGCACCTGTAGTCTCGCCCCCTGTGGGCGAGACATCGACCGAAGGTCGATCTCCTTCGCGGCACCTGCGGTGCCCGGTCCCGGGCACAGGGCCCGGGACTACACAGGAGGTTCACCCTTGGCGTGCCTCTAGAGTGGCCGAGGAGTAGGCGCGCGCCGGTACCTTCCTGGGCCGCGAAGGTGCACAACTGGGACGGTGCCAGGCCGATGTCGCGGTTAACGAACAGCACCCCGGTCCAATGACCGGGGTGCTGTCGTGTTGCTTGCCTTGTGATTGTCGCTAGTCGAGATAGCCGCGAAGCGGGGCGGCGGACTCGGGCTGGCGGAGTTTACGCAGGGCCTTCGCCTCGATCTGGCGGATGCGCTCGCGGGTGATGCCGAAGTCGCGCCCGACCTCTTCCAGCGTGCGGAACTTGCCATCCTCCAGGCCGTAGCGGAGGACGACGATGCGGCGCTCGCGCTCGGTGAGGCGGTCGAGGGCGTCGCCGATGTGCGCGCGGAGCATCTGCTGCGCGGCCATCTCCAGCGGCGCCGGCATGCCCTCATCCTCGATGAAGTCGCCGAGGAACGCGTCGCCGTCGGAGCCGACTGGCGCTTCCAGCGACATCGGGTGGCGCGAGACGTCGAGCATCTGGCGGACCTTGTTGTCCGTGATGCACATCGCCTTCGCGATCTCCTCCTGCGTTGGCTCACGCTCGAGGATCTGCTGCAGGCGGTGCGATGTCTTCTTGACGCGGTTGATTGTCTCGCCGACGTGGACGGGGAGGCGGATCGTGCGGCTCTGGTCGGAGATGGCGCGGGTGATCGCCTGGCGAATCCACCACGTCGCGTAGGTGCTGAACTTGAAGCCGCGATGGTAGTCGAACTTGTCGGTGGCCTTCATGAGGCCGATGTTGCCCTCCTGGATCAGGTCCAGGAAGGAAAGGCCACGACCGACATACTTCTTGGCAACGGAGACGACCAGGCGGAGATTCGCCTGGATGAGGTGCGCGCGGGCGGCCTCGCCGTCGTCCTTGTCGGCCTGGAGATCGGCGCGCTCATCCGCCTGCAGGCCGTCCTTGCGGAGGCGGTTCTCGGCGGCCTTGCCTCGCTCCATGCGCGTCGCGAGCCAGACTTCCTCCTCCATGCTCAGGAGGCTGGTCTCGCCGATTTCCTGGAGGTAGAGGCGAACGGAGTCGGCGACGCTGGCGCCGTGGAGCTCGTCGGCCGCGGTCTTCGCCGCGCGGCTGCTCTTGCCACTCTTCGGCGTCGGGCGCTGGTCGACAACGTCGATCCCTTCGGCAACCAGTGCAGAGTAGAAGCTCTGCAGAGGCTCATCCTGCTCGTCGGCATCCGGAAAGGCGGCAGTGATCTCGTCGGACAGGAGATACCCCTGGTCTTTCCCCTTGGACATAAGGCTCGTATCCATTGAAGCGTTTCCACCTCTCGGGCGAGCGCAGCACTCTCGGAGTCGCCATTGACATTCAGGGCGTTGCGCGAAATGCGACATTGTTGCAGTTGTCGTGTTGTCCGCCAGTGGAAGGGGGCGGCGGATCCCCAACGTGTGTCGACGTCACAATGGCAGGGGCGGCACAAAAATACCCTACAGTGAATGCAGGGGTGCCTCGTCTACCATTTTGGTTGTGTGACGTCCGTCCAGCGCATGGAACCTCCCGTCTCCTTGATTCGTTGTCACCTACCCATGAGTGTAGTTTGCCGGGTCAGGCCATTTCAAGGGGTTTGCATACAGAATATCCGCCGAGCGCGATGAATGTCGCTCAGTATTGGCATGACGTCATATCCGTGGGGCGTACGGACAGGGGTCAGGCGTCATCCGTGCCGATTGCGGCAGCCTCGGCCATTGCCGTGGCGACGAGGGTGTCGGGGGCGGCCTCCATCAGGTCGGGGTCGTTCACGATGTGGGCGAGGAATTCGATGTTGCCGTTCGGCCCCCGCAGTGGCGACGCGGTCAGCGCCTGCACCGAAAGTCCGTGCTCGCGGGCGAAGCCGAGCGTCTTGCGCAGCACCATCTCGTGCACCGCAGGGTCGCGCACAACGCCGCGCTTGCCGACGTTCTCCTTCCCGGCTTCGAACTGGGGCTTGATCAGCGGCACGCACATCCCGCCCGGCTTGAGGATCCGCTTCACGACCGGGAACATCAGCGAAAGGGATATGAACGAGACGTCGATGACGACGATGTCGACCGGCTCCGGCAGGGAATCGAGATGCCGCGCGTTGGTGCGCTCCATGGAAACCACGCGCGGGTCTGTCCGCATGCGCTCGTCGAGGATGCCGTAGCCGACGTCGACCGCGTAGACCTTCGTCGCGCCGCGTTGGAGCAGGCAATCGGTGAAGCCACCGGTGCTGGAACCGAGATCGGCGGCCACCATGCCGGTGACGTCGATCCCGAACTGGTCCAGCGCCTTGTCCAGCTTCTCGCCGCCACGGCTGACGAAGCGGGGCTTCTCTTTGAGGGCGATGCGATCGGCGTCGGCAATGTTCCGCCCGGCGCGGGTCTCCTTCTGGTCATTGACCAGGACATCCCCGGCCATGATGAGCGCCTTCGCGCGCGATCGGGTGTCCGCCAGGCCGCGTTCGACGAGGGCATGGTCGAGCCGCTGGGAAGAACTCATCGGGCGATCTCCCCGGGCATGGCGCGTTCGGCGAACGGGCGGGTCTGGGCGTCGCAGATCGCGACCGCGAGCGCGTCCGCGGCGTCGTCCGGCTGCGGAATCGCGCGGAGGTTCAAGATCAAACGCACCATCTCCTGCATTTGGGGCTTGTCGGCCTTGCCGTACCCGGCGATGGCGTGCTTGATCTCGGAGGGGCTGTACTCGTAGACCGGGACGTTGCCTTGCGCGGCGGCGAGGAGCACGACGCCACGCGCCTGGCCGACCGCGATCGCGGTGGTCACGTTGCGGGCGAAGAAGAGCTTTTCGACGGCAAGCCGGTCAGGCTCGAACTCCGTGATCAACTCCTGCATGGATTCGTAGAGGGTGACGAGGCGGCCAGGCATGTCCTGGTCCGGCCAGGTTTCGATGACGCCAGCATCGAGCACGGCGGGCTGCAATCCACCGCGGATCACGCCGTAACCGAGGCGGGCGGTGCCGGGGTCGATGCCGAGGATGACGGGTTCAGTGCGCCGCGCGACCGGCATGGGGAATGGCCTCCGGGAAGGGGAGCGGCAACGCCCCGTTCGATACTCGCGTCACGGGGTATCGACCTAGGTCGATGGGCGCGAGCCTTCGGCCGACCGCCCCTACGCCGGGATGGCGTTAGCTGACCTGCGCCATGACCTCGTCGGTGATGTCGAGGTTCGAGTACACGGTCTGCACGTCATCGAGGTCCTCGAGCTTCTCGATGAGGCGGATCACCTTCACCGCGGTGTCGGCATCCGGCGTCATCGGGGTCTTGGCGCGCATGTACAGTTCCGACGACTTCGGCTCGTAGCCGGCATCAGTGAGCGCCTGGCTGACGGTGTGCAACTCGGTCGGGTCGGTGTAGACCTCGAGCGTGTTGTCCTCGAGCGAGACGTCGGACGCGCCGGCCTCGATCGCCGCCATCTGCAGGTCGTCCGGATCATTGTCGCCAACATCGATCGTGATCAGGCCGGTCTGGTCGAACATCCAGGCAACGCTACCGGACTCGCCGAGGGAGCCGCCAGAACGCGTGATCGCCGCGCGGACTTCGCCAACCGTGCGGTTGCGGTTGTCAGTCATCGCCTCGATGTAGAGCGCGACGCCGCCGGGGCCGTAACCCTCGTACGAAATCTCGTCATACTGCACGCCATCGGCACCACCGGTGGCGCGCTGTATGGCGCGGTCGATGTTGTCCTTCGGCATGTTCTCCGAACGCGCTTTCTGGATGGCAATGCGGAGACGAGCGTTGGCGTCCGGGTCAGGCAGGCCGGTGCGGGCTGCAACGGTGATTTCCCGGGCCAGCTTGGTGAAGAGCTGGCCGCGCTTGGCGTCGGCCGCGCCCTTCGCGCGTTTGATCGTGGACCATTTGGAATGTCCGGACATACGGTAGAGACTCCCGGTAGACGAGGGCAGAACGATAATCGGCCTGCAATTATAGCACCGGCCCGGATGGGCCCGGAACCGGGCCTATCCGAGTTGGTCGAGAATTCGCTTTGCCGCGCGTTGCGGGGTTAATTGGCGTGCGGCGACCCTATCGATCAGCTCGTCGATACCGGTGCCGGAGGTCGTGTCCTGGAGGCGGCGAAGCAACCCTGCCTGGACGCGCGCCGCAACCTCGGAACCGATGATCTCCCGGTCCCGTTCGACCCACGCGCCCGACTCGCGCAGCCATGCCGCGTGACGATCGATCTGCCCGAGCAGGTCCTCGACCCCCTCCTGACGGAGCGCGCTGGTGCGGACGACCGGCGCCTGCCAGCCACCTTGCGGCGAGCCGGCCGCGATCCCGAGCGAGCTGAGGCTCCGCAGGTCACGCGCGAGCTGGGATGCTTCCGGACGATCGCCCTTGGTCACGATAAGGATGTCGCCGATTTCCAGCGAGCCGGCCTTCAAGGACTGGACACCGTCGCCGGTGCCCGGGACCTGCACGAGCAGGGTCGTCATCGCAAGAGACGCGATCGCAACCTCGTCCTGCCCGGTCCCGACCGTCTCGATGATCACCGGGTCGTACCCGGCTGCGTCGAAAACGTGCGCGACGGCGAGGGTGTTCTGGGCCAGCCCGCCGCCGAAACGTCGCGAGGCCATGCTGCGGATGAAAACGCCCTCATCGGCGTGCCATTCCTGCATGCGGATGCGGTCGCCGAGCGTCGCGCCGCCCGTCAGCGGGCTGCTGGGGTCGACGGCGATGACGGCGACCTTCTGACCTCGCGCGCGATAGGCGCGGATCATCTCGTTAACGAGGGTCGATTTGCCGCCGCCGGGAGGGCCAGTGATACCGAGCATGTGGGCGCGGCCGGTGTGTGGATAGAGCGCGTCCAGCGCCTGCTGGCCAATCTCGTCGTCGTTCTCAATGCGGGTCAGCAGGCGCGCGAGCGCGGCGCGGTCGCCTTCCAGGACGCGGTCGGAGAGGCTAGGGGGCATCGGCACGGTCGGGCGCA